>NC_020812.1:1229305-2458610 GCF_000348745.1 Micavibrio aeruginosavorus EPB
ATGCGGGCGGGTTTCCTTCTTATAGATGGAATGGAAATACGTCGCATACCGGATCAGCGAGACCAGGATGGCCAGGCTGAGGAACAGGATTTCGCGGGAGAGGGGGAGGTCTGGGGGCATATGATTTTTTTTGCTTATTGAGGACTAGGTCTTACCAGTCGGTTGTTATTTTATTATGCCCAAATGTGAATTTAAAAGGTTCACCTTTATTTGTTTTTCCGAATCCTACACCACTAGTCCCGTTAGAAGTGAAGTTAAAAGTTCCATGTCGACCATCCTCACACTCAAAAGTTCCAGAACCCGACACTCGAGAGTCTGCGTACTGAAATTTACCCATGCAGTTAATTCCAGACTCAGTCACCATGGACAGGGTCCCGCTTCCATTCATATGACCCGTTGCTTGGCCTAAGAATTTTTCTTGCCCTTTATTAAAGTCGCCTTGAACAGGGAGGGTAAGCGAGCAGCCTGTAAGTAGAAGGAGTGAAGTACAGGTTGCAAAAAATTTAATCATGGAGATCTCCAAAGCAAAAACTCTATTGTAGCCGTCGGGTGGGATTACTTTGCCTGCGGGCTTTGCCCTTGTCAAAGTTGCAATTTTCTAAATTCGCTACCGCTCATTAAGCAAATTGTCGAACCATGGGTTCGTTCACCGCACGCCACACCGCCATTAAAAAAGCCCCCATGGCGGGGGCTTTTTTAATGGCGGAGAGGGTGGGATTCGAACCCACGGAGGGCGTGAACCCTCGCTGGTTTTCAAGACCAGAGCCTTAAACCACTCGACCACCTCTCCGTGACCATTATTCGACTGTGGTTTGATTGCAGGCATATTTAAGGTTTTGGATAAGCCATGTCCAGCCCCCAATCGCGCTTGGTCAACAGGGAAGGGGGGTGGTAGCCTCGAACCCATGACATTCTGGCTTTCAAAAATCCTGTGGGCGGTGATCAGCCCGATGAATATGGCCGCCATCCTGTTGGTTTTCGGGGTGGGGTTGGGGCCGTTTTTTCGGCGGGTCGGGTATGGGTTTTGTGCCTGTGCGTTGGCCATTATTGTGGTTTTTGGGGTTTTGCCGACGGGGTCGAACCTGGTCGTCTGGCTGGAACGGCAAATTCCGGCCCCGGCCAGCCTGCCCGATGATGTGACGGGCATTCTGGTGTTGGGCGGGATGTTTGAAACGCGCCTGTATAATGAAGTGTCCGGGCCGCAATTGAATGAGAATGTGGATCGCGCGCTCAAGGCTATGGAAATTGGGCGCAAATACCCGCAGGCCAAAATTGTGTTCAGCGGCGGCACCGGGTTCCTGACCGACAATGCCCGGACCGAGGATATGGACATCGCCGATTTTCTGGCGCGGCAGGGCTATCCGCTGGACAATGTGATTTTCGAAAATCAATCCCGCAATACTTATGAAAATATTCTGGACAGCAAAGAGCTGATCCAGCCGGGCATTGGCGAGCGATGGATCCTGATCACATCGGCCTATCATATGCCGCGGGCCATGGCGGTGATTGAGGAATTGGGCTGGGGCACGGTCATTATTCCGGTGCCGGTCGATTACCGGACCAATGGCCAATATCGCATCGCACCACGGCGTCTGGATGTTCTGGGTGAACTCTATCGGTCGACGATTGCTATAAAAGAAATCATAGGATTAAATGCGTATAGATTCTTGGGGAGAGCATAAACCAATCATGCGCAAAATTTTGTCGTATTTCGCTTTGTCTTTGTCACTGTCCGGCATGTTCGCGGGCAGCGCGCTGGCGCAGGGGGCAAGCTTTCCCGACTGGCTGCGCAATTTCAAAAGCGAAGCCGCGCGCGAAGGCGTGTCGCAACAGACCATTGATGCCGTCTTGGGCGGGATCAGCCCGATCCAGCGCGTCATCGACCTGGACCGCAAACAGCCCGAGGGCAAAATCGGTTTCGCCAAATACAAATCCAACGTCATCACCCAAGGCCGCATTGATGAGGGGCGCAGCCTGTTGCGCCAGCATTGGAACGACCTGAAACGCATTGAAAGCCAATATGGCGTGCCGCCGCAATATGTGGTCGCGCTGTGGGGCATGGAAACCAGCTATGGTAAAAACACGGGCGGGTTTGATGTTGTTGACGCGCTGGCCACACTGGCATGGGAAGGGCGCCGGGCGGAGTTTTTCAAGAAAGAATTGCTGGATGCCCTGAAAATCATCGACCAGGGCCACACCAGCGCCGATAACATGCGCGGGTCATGGGCCGGGGCCATGGGGCAATGCCAATTTATGCCGTCCAGCTTCCGCAACTTTGCCGTCGATTATAACGGTGACGGGCGCAAGGATATTTGGGGTACGCGCGCCGATGTGTTTGCATCCGCCGCGAATTACCTGTCGAAAAGCGGGTGGAAACATGACGAGCGTTGGGGCCGCAAGGTGTCGGCACCGGCTGGTCTGCCCAAGGGTTTGGAAACACGCAAAAGCATATCCGAATGGGCGCGATTGGGTGTGAAACAGGTCGATGGTTCACCCCTGCCGAAATCGGATACCATCATGGCCTCGCTGGTCGTGCCGGAAGGCGGAAATGGCGAAGCGTATCTGGCGTATGACAATTACCGCGTGATCATGAAATGGAACCGTTCGATTTATTTCGCAACGTCCGTTGGCCTGTTGGCTGATCTGATTGCCAAGGGTGCGCCGACGCACCTGAACCCATAATCATCGAAAGTGAAACGAGTCCAAGGCTAATGAAAAAGTTTTTCCTGCTGGTTGTTGCATCGCTGTTCCTGTCCGCCTGTACCGAAATGGAATATGCGTCGCACCTGACGAAGCAAGCGATGGGCCCGGATGGACAATACGCATCAAACACTGGCGGCAGTGTCGGGCACACCAAACTGCCCGATGGAAAGACGCATGAAGGTCTGTACAAGGTTGGCAAGCCGTACAAGATCGAAGGGCAGTGGTATTACCCAAAGGAAACCTATAGCCATGTGGAAACGGGTATCGCGTCATGGTACGGCCCCGGTTTCGATGGCAAACGCACGGCCAGCGGTGAAATTTTCAACAGTGATGAATTGACCGCCGCGCACCGCACGTTGCAAATGCCCTCGCTGGTACGTGTCACCAATCTGGATAATGGTAAAGCGGTTATTGTCCGCGTGAATGATCGTGGCCCATATAAGCGGGGCCGCGTCATCGACCTGTCAAAACGCGCCGCCGATTTGCTGGGCTTCCGCAATCTGGGCACGGCCAAGGTGAAAATTGAATTGCTGCCGGAGGAAAGCCTGATGGCCGCCAACATGGCGAAGCAGGGACAAAGCACCAAGGGCATCGAACTGGCTGCGAATAATGGCAAGCTGTCGGCACCAACGGCGCAGCGCGGCAGTGTCCAGACCGCATCGCTGAACAACGACACATCCATCGTCGGTCGTCCGGCCAGTGTTGAAAGCGAAGTTTTACCGCCGGGCCATACCGATGCCACGGGCCGGTATCTGCCTGACCCGATTGTGACCCAGATGCCCGTCACCCGCACCGGAATTTATGTACAGGCCGGGGCCTTTACCGTGCGTGAAAATGCGGAAAACCTGAAAAACACGCTCGGCTCGCTGGGGTCCGTTTCGGTTCACACGGCCAATGTGAAGGGGCAGCAATTCTACCGCGTCCGTATCGGCCCGGTCGCCGATGTCACCGCCGCGGATAAAATGCTGAACACCGTGGTCGGCATGGGGCATAACAATGCCCTGATCGTGGTGGACTAAACGTCCCGGATAATCACAAAAAATCCTTGTAAATCCGGGGTAAACCCGTTGATTTTCGGGCTGTTTCGGGGTCTTATGGGGCCTTGAAACACGCCTCACCCCTCTTCGACCTTTGGGAAGATCACGATGACCAAGATTAAGTCCTTGATTCTAACAGTTTTAATCGCTGTTTTCGCCCTGCCGATGGCCGCGATGGCCCAGCCGGATGACAAGCTGGACAGCGCATCATCTTTTGATATGCAAAAACTGATGAACCGGGCCATTTCCGGCAATCTGAACGACCAGACGACGGCGAAACAGGCGATTATCATCGATTATGACACCGGCATGGTCCTGATGGAGAAGGACGCGGACGCCCAAATGCCGACCGCGTCGATGAGCAAGACCATGACCCTGCACATGGTGTTCAAGGCGTTGAAAGAGGGCAAAATCGCCCTCGATACCATGTTACCGGTCAGTGAGAAGGCTTGGAAAATGCAAGGCTCCAAAATGTGGGTCGAGCTGGGCAAATCCGTATCGGTTGAAGATCTGATCCGCGGCGTGGCCATTCAATCCGGTAACGATGCCACCATCGTTCTGGCCGAAGGCCTGGCCGGGACGGAGGAAGCCTTCGCCACCATGATGAACGAAGAAGCCAAACGCATCGGCATGATGAACAGCAATTTCACCAATGCCAGCGGCTGGCCCGACCCGAACCATTATTCAACGGCACGCGACCTGGCCATTCTGGCGGTTGATACCATTCGCAACTATCCGGAATACTACCCGTATTATGCTGAACTGGAATTCACCTATCACAATATCCGTCAGGCCAACCGCAACCCGATCCTGACCCAAAATCTGGGCGCAGACGGAATTAAAACGGGCCACACGGAAGAAGCGGGCTATGGCCTCATGGCGTCTGCCGTGCGTGATGGTCGCCGCATTGTGCTGGTGATCAACGGTTTGGACAGCATGGCCGCCCGTGCGCAGGAATCGGCCCGTCTGGTGGCCTGGGCACAGAGCACGTTTGAAAACGTTTCCCTGTTCAAAGCCGGAGATGTCGTAGAAGAAGCCGAAGTTGTCATGGGCCAATCCGCCACGGTTCCGCTGGTGGTGGAAGAGGGGATTAAAATCACCCTGAAAAAAGCCATGCGCAACGATCTGAAGGTCAGCGTCCTGTACAAGGGGCCGTTGCAGGCTCCTGTGAAAAAGGGCGACGTTGTTGGCTCTTTGAAAGTCGAAGCCCCGGGCTTGCACCCGTTTGAGGTGCCGCTGGTTGCTGGTGCGGATGTGGCCGAACTGGGCCTGTTTGCCAAGACGATTGAGAAGGCGAAAGTGATGATCGGACAGAAAAAAGCATCTGCGCCGACCCAAGCCGAGCCGGTTGTAAAAAGCGCCGCCGAACCGGTTGCGCAATAACAATCAATGGCACGCGGATTGTTCATTACACTGGAAGGTGGCGAAGGATCGGGAAAATCGACCCAGATCCGCCTTCTGGCTGAACATCTGACGGCGCTTGGCCATGATGTTGTGACCACCCGCGAACCCGGCGGCACACCGGAAGCGGAAAAAATCCGCCACCTTCTGGTTCACCGCGACGGGGGGGATTGGACCCCGATTGCGGAAACATTCCTGTTGTTCGCCGCACGATCCATGCACACGGAAACCTTGATTAAACCGGCGCTGGCCGCGGGCAAGATTGTGATTTCCGACCGCTTTGCGGATTCCACACGCGCCTATCAGGCCTATGCCGGTGGGTTGGCCTTGGATACGGTGGAGCAGATTAACACACTGGCGCTTGGTGATTTTAAACCGGACCTGACCATCATTCTTGATATGCCCGCCGCCGATGGTTTGGCGCGGGCGGGAAAACGTCTGTCGGATGATAATTCCGGCGAAGACCGTTTTGAAAAAAAGGGCATTGCCTTCCACGAAAAACTGCGTGACGGATATCTGGCGATTGCCAAGGCTGAACCGAACCGCTGTATCGTCATCAACGCGGCGCAAGACATTCAATCGGTTGCCGCCACCATCGCATCCTGTGTCACGCAAAAGGTGGCCGCATGATGTTCGATGATTTTGACGATCTGGACGATTTACAGGACGAAGACGGCGCATCTGGCACGGATACGGCCGAGGGTGTTGATCTGCCTGAACCGCGCCTGAACATGGAATGTTTCGGGCATGATGATATTGAACGCCAAATGCTGGAACTGTTCAACGCGGGCCGCATGCCGCATGGTTTGGTGTTCGCCGGACCAAAGGGCATTGGCAAGGCCACGTTCGCGTACCGTCTGGCCCGCTTCCTGCTGAAACATGGCAAGGCTGATGCGGCGGATGCGGGGCCGTCCTTGTTCGGTGATCCGCTACCGGCAACGCCAACTGTGCATGACACATTAAACGTCGATGCCGAGGACCAGGTGGTCCGATTGATTTCATCGGGCGGTCATCCGGATTTGCTGACCATCGAACGTGCGGTTGATGAAAAAACCGGCGCGCGCAAAGAGGGCGTCAGTGTTGATGACGCACGCAAGGTCACCCCGTTCCTGCACATGACGGCCTCCATGGGCGGATGGCGCGTGGTTATTCTGGACGATGCGGACACCATGAACCGCAACAGTCAGAACGCCATCCTGAAGATTCTGGAAGAACCGCCATCAAACACCGTTTTGATTTTGATTGCGCACCGCCCCGGCGCATTGATCCCAACCATTCGGTCGCGAACGCGTTTTATTGAATTTAACACGCTGAACGACGATCTGATGGCGCGACTTCTGACCCGCGTGAAGCCGGATTTACGCAGTGATGAATGCGACGTTCTATGTGCCATTGCCCAAGGCTCTATCGGACAGGCTCTCAATCTGATGGATGAAGAGGGGCTGAAGGCGATGGATCGCCTGGTCGCGGTCTTGCAAAACTGGCCCAATCTGGATTGGAAAGACATCCACCATGTCGCCGATTATTTCGGGCAAAAAGGCCAGGAAAACGCGCAACAGAGTTTTCAGGACATTCTGTTGTGGATCGTATCCACGATGGTCAAGGCACGTGCGCGCGGTGTAAAGGGCGAGGGCGGATTGCCCCGCGCTTTGTCCGCGCCTGTCTTTGGCCAAATTCTGCGCCATTACAATGTTGAACAATGGGTCGGCATTCATGACGCGCTGATCTGTCATTTCGCAACTGTTAAATACGGGACGCTGGACCGCCGTTATGCGGCGTTCGGGGCCTTTTCAATTCTCTCCGGAGCTGAGCAAAAATGAGCAAGAATTTTTACATCACAACCGCCATCGCTTACGCCAACGGCGCGCCACATTTGGGGCATGCGTACGAAGCCATTTTAACGGATGTTATGGCGCGATTTAAGCGTCTGGATGGATACAACACGTTCTTCATGACCGGTATGGATGAACACGGGGAAAAGGTTGCAACGACCGCTGAAAAAAACGGCATGTCCCCCCGCGCCTTTACCGACACAATTGCCGAAAAATTCACCGCGCTGGATGATCGCATGAATGTGTCGTACGACCGTTTCATCCGCACGACGGAAGAAGCGCATTACAAAGCATCCCAGACATTGTGGGAAGAAATTGCCAAAAACGGCGATATCTACGTCGATGCCTATGCCGGATGGTATTCCGTTCGCGACGAATCCTATTTCGGCGAAGATGAATTAACCACCGATGGCGCGGGCAAAAAATTTGCGCCCTCCGGTGCCGAAGTGGTGTGGAAGGAAGAGCCCAGCTATTTCTTCCGCTTGTCTGCCTACACACAAAAACTTCTGGATTTGTATGAATCGAACCCCGATTTCATCGAACCGGCCAGCCGCCGCAATGAAATTCTGGCGTTCGTGAAACAGGAAGGGGGGTTAAAAGACCTCTCCATCTCCCGCACCACGTTTGACTGGGGCGTGCCCGTTCCGAACGACCCGAAACATGTGATGTATGTATGGCTGGACGCGCTGACCAACTACATCACGGGTATTGGTTACCCCGACACGAGCAGTGAAAATTACAAAAACTTCTGGCCCGCCGACGTGCATGTGATTGGCAAGGATATCACCCGGTTCCACGCCATTTACTGGCCTGCGTTTTTGATGGCCGCCAAATTGCCGTTGCCGAAGAAGATCTTCGCCCATGGGTTTATCAATGTTGATGGACAAAAAATGTCAAAATCACTCGGGAACGTGGTGTCGCCGGGTGACTTGCTGGATATGTATGGCGTTGATCAAACCCGTTATTTCCTGATGCGTGAAATCCCGCACGGGCAAGACGGAAATTTCAGCCATGAACAGGCGGTCCTGCGGATTAACAGCGACCTTGCCAACTCCCTTGGCAACCTGGCGCAACGCACCTTGTCCCAGATCGCCAAAAATTGTGGCGGAGCGGTTCCAGCCCCCGGCCCATTGACGGACGAAGACCGCGAATTACTTGAGTCGGCACAGGTGAAGATGATTGAATCCGTGCGCGGTGAATTTGAAAAATTCCACATCCATCGCGCGATCGAAGACATCATGCGCGTGGCCTATGACGCCAACGCCTATATCGACAAACAGGCGCCGTGGGCATTGAAGAAGACAGACGTTCCGCGCATGGAAACGGTTTTGTATGTCCTGGCCGAGGTTATTCGGTGTCTGGCCATCATTATGCAGCCGATCACGCCGGAAGCGGCCGCAAAAATGCTGGATCAACTGTCTATTCCGGCGAATGCGCGTGGATTTGATACATTGAACGCCGCCCATGCGATCAAGGCGGGCACGACATTGCCGGCCCCGACCGGTGTCTTCCCGCGTATGGCCACGGAAACGGAAACCGCAAAACAAGCGAACGCGTAATATGTATATCGATTCCCACTGCCATTTGAATCATAACCGCCTGTTGAATATCGGCGGACCGGATCAGGTGATTGCAAATGCCAATGCGGCGGGCGTCGATGGCATGCTGAGCATTTGCTGCCGTATCTCGGATGAATTTCCGCAAATTCTGGATCTGGTGTCCAACCGGAAAAACATCTGGTGCACGATTGCCACGCACCCGCACGAAGCCAGCGACCCGGCGGAAAAAGCCGTGACGCAGTCCGATCTGGTGTCCATGGCGAAATCGCACCCGAAAATTATCGGCATCGGTGAAAGCGGCCTCGATTACTTCTACGAACACGCCACGCGTGAGGATCAGCAGAATTCGTTCCGCAAACATTTGCGCGCCTGCATTGAAACCAACCTTCCCGTTGTCGTTCACGCCCGCGATGCCGATGATGATATTATCCGTATCATTCGGGAAGAGGGGGCCGGGACCAATTTAACCGGCGTCATGCACTGTTTTTCCTCCACCCGAAAAATGGGTGAAGAGGCACTGGAATGCGGGTTTTACATCTCATTCTCCGGCATCGTGACATTCAATAAATCACAAGAATTGCGCGACTTTGCGCGCGACGTTCCGCTGGATCGGATTTTGATCGAAACTGATGCGCCATATCTGGCGCCGGAACCATTCCGTGGAAAGATTAACGAGCCGGCCTTGGTTGTTCATACGGCGCGCACTGTGGCCGACACGCACAAAATTTCCGCGCGCGATCTGGCCGCGAAATCACGTGAGAATTTTTTCAGACTGTTTCCACGTGCGCTGGATACATTTGTGGCCGATGGTACCGCCGCATGAGCAAAAAAGTTAAATTAACCATTTTGGGATGTGGCAATTCCGCCGGCGTGCCGGAAATCGGCAATCATTGGGGCGCATGCGATCCGAATGAACCACGCAACCGCCGCACACGCGCCAGCATTGCGTTACAGGACGATCAAACAACGTTTATCGTTGATACGGGCCCGGATTTTCGTGAACAGCTCAACCGCGAAAATATCACGCATGTGGACGGTATTTTCTATACCCATGCGCACAGCGACCATATTGGCGGCATCGACGAATTGCGCGTGTTCAGCAAACGCACGAAATCTATGATTCCGCTCTATGGCGATCAAAAAACCATCGATGAAGTTCGCTATCGTTTTGAATACATGTTCAACGACATTGATGATGGTTTATATCCGGCCGTGTGCAGCACGCATGCATTTCACGACCACGAATACGGCCAGATCAAGCATTTTGGAACAATCCCGGCGATCCCGTTTATACAGGACCATGGATTCCGCCAATCACTGGGCATCCGGGTTGGTGATCTGGCGTATTCAACGGACATGGTAAATTTGGACGAAGCCGCGCTGGAAACACTCAAAGGCGTCCGTGTCTGGATCGCCGATGCGGCTGGATACAAAATGCCGAAAAACTATGTGCATGCGACACTGACGCAGGTTTTTAAACTGAATGAAGTTATTCGCGCTGAACAAGTCTACATCACACACATGGCCGCGTTCATGGATTACAAAACATTGTGTGAAGAATTGCCGCCGGGTTACGCGCCGGCCTATGATGGCCTGACGCTGGAAACGATTGTGGATGATTGATTACGGATCTGCTGATAAACGGTAAGAAACGCTTTATACAAGAACCACATAAGCACCCTTTTCTTACCCTATGTTTTATTTTCCATAATATACATTATCACATCATTATCCGTCATATTTCCCAGCTTTAAGCCTAATAAAAAACGCCCCGCAACATGTCTGCGGGACGCTTTCATTTGGCACGCGGTACGCCGCGCCGCCTTACTTTTTCGTCTTCTTGATGCTCTCACTGATCATCGCAACCGCATTTGATGTTGTCTGCGAATTGGTTGAGATGTCTTTGACGATGATGCTTTGCTCCTCAATCGCACTGGCGACGCCAGCCACATAGCCATTCACCGAATCCGCGGATTCTATAATTGCGTGTACGGCATTTGCGACTTGGCTGGAAATTTGCTGAACCTTTGAAATTTCTTGCGCAATATCGTCTGTGGCTGACGCCGTTTGCGTGGCCAGGTTTTTGACTTCACTGGCCACGACGGAAAATCCTTTTCCGGCTTCACCGGCCCGTGCAGCTTCAATCGTTGCGTTCAAGGCCAGCAGATTAACCTGTTCGGCAATGTCCTTGATCAGGTTCACGATCTCTTCCATATCGCGCATCGTCGAAACCAGATTTTCGCTGGATTCTTTGGAGGCTTGTACTTTATTGACAATATCCTCTGTGGCCTGCTTCGAACGGGCCATATTTGTCGATATTTCGTTGATTGAATGGGATAATTCTTCCGTTGCACGCGCAACACTGCTGACATTTACACCGGTTTGATCGGTCAAATTGATCATATCGGTTACATCGGTGGCATATTTAACCACTTTGAACGGCTTTCCGTTCAGGTCGAACACAGGGTTATACGATGCCTGAATCCAAACTTCGTCACCATTCTTTGTAATCCGCTTGAACACGCGCGCATCAAAATTTCCGGCACGTAAATTATCCCAGAATTTTTTATACTCTGCGCTTTCAACCTGCGCCTTATCGACAAACATCGCATGATGTTTTCCGCGAATCTCGTTCATGGTATATCCCATGAAATTCAGGAAAATATCATTGGCCTGAATAATGGTTCCATCCATATTGAAATGGATTACGGCCTGGGATTTATTGATGGCTTCAATCTGGCCTTGATAATCCGCATTGCTCAATTTTGCATCTGTTACATCAACGGCAAATTTAACAACTTTGAACGGCTTTCCATGCTCGTCCAAAATGGGGTTGTACGTGGCATTGATCCAAAATTCGCGCCCGCCTTTTCCAATGCGCTTATACTCACCCGATTGATATTCACCGCGCCGCAACGCATTCCAAAATTCTTTGTATTCTTGGCTGGCCGCGTGTTCAGGTGTGGCAAACATTGAATGATGTTTGCCCACAATCTCGTTTAAATCGCTATATCCGGATGCACGCAGAAAATGGTCGTTTGCGGCTAGGATCGTACCGTTCATATCAAATTCAATGACGGCCTGTGATTTTCGAATGGCGTGCATTTGGCCACGGAATTCAGCATCGATATGTTTTTGCTTTTCCGCCTGCTCGGCCAAAGACCGCTCACGCAACAGGCCATCACGGAGAACATTGACGGAGCGAGCCATATCCCCGACTTCGTTACCGTAATCGAGGTATGGCACATTCTCAGACAGTTGTCCCTGCGCCAACGTTCTGAGATAAGAACACAGCCCGCGCAAGGGCCCCCTCAGCGAGTTTTGAACGAAGAAGAACGAGAACACCAGCGCAAACAAAACCCCGATAACGGATGAATTGATCAGCAACGCTTTCACTTTTCCCCGAACGGATTCAATGTGCTCGTACGTCTTTACAATATCGGCTTCGTTCTTTGCGGCGAATTCAACCAATGATTTGTTGAACGCCTGGCGGTTATTTCGGTTTTGGTCGTTATCACCATAAACGCGGGCCGCCGCGGCACCCTCTTCCATGCCTAAACGCACGACTTCTGATCTGAATTTAACAAAATCGTCGGCAGATTTTTTTAATGCGGCAAAGGCGTCTTTATCCTCTGGCTTAATAATTTTTTCCCATTCGGATACCGTGCTCTGGATGACAGAAAGGTTTTTTGTGAGCGGCTTTGCAAATTTCTCAACTTCCGCAGGATCGCGCGCCATATAAACACCGCGCGAATCCATCACAACCGCATAAACCAACCCGTTTATTTTTTCGCTGTATTGCGCTCTAGCTGATGCATTCTGAATGCTGGACGTTGCATGCTGATACTGACTTAACCCGTAATATCCCAGACCAGCCAGCCCGAGCGCCAGCGCCGAAAGGAACAGAACCAACCCGATAATTTTGTGTACAACGGAAATGTTTTTGAACACGGTCATGATGATGCCAATCCACACAGAGAATTACGCCATTAGGACAGGTTAGAATTGCAACCTTATACAATCCTTACGATGCGCTTTTCCTCTTTAAGGAATTGGATATTCTGTTTTAGAAAACAAGAGATTAGCTCCTGTATAAAATTACCAATCGTATGCGGAAATAAAATTGCCGAAACCTCTATAACATCTTAAAATATAAACGTTTCTTTACGATTATCTCATATAGTCAACATACGAAGCATCGATCTCAACTGGGCATGGGGCATGAACAAAAACCGCACAGCATTGTTTCAGGATTTGATCGCCGTGACCCGCATGGATCTCGACATGAAACATGCGGCGGGCGCTGTGTCTGATCACGATGCGCAGATTGCTGGCGAACTGCTCGCGGCGCTGGCGGCTGGGCGGTACCATTTTATTGCTGAAACATGGCACAATAATCACGATGAAAGCGCGGATCTGGTTACCTATCCGGCCGAATTGTTGCTGCGGGCTTATACGGTTGATGGAACGGCGATCAAGCCGCTGGAACCCATCACCATCTTGTCCCGTTCCGGCCTGCAATCGAATTTTGATCAAGCTTTGATTTTGGCGGGCCTTGATCAGGCCCTGTCCCAGGGTTTGCATCCCGTATCCATTAACACCTCGGCCCGTAACGTTTCAAACCCCAGCTTCTGGTATGACGTCTGCGATATGCTGAGTGATGATTTCACGCCCGAGGAAATCCACGGCCAGCTTACGCTGGAAGTGACCGAGGACGATCTGGCCGACAGCCCATGCCGTGACATTCTCCTCGCTATGAAGCGGCAATTTGGGTGCAGCTTTGCCATTGATGATTTTTACCATGACTATGTCGAAAATAGCGGCCACCATGGAATTGGCAGCCGTGATTGGTTACGGCTGGATAATCTGCGCGACATCGTTGATTACGTTAAAATTGACGGCGTGACGGTTGAGGCCGCACTGGATAGGGATAGCCCCTTTAATCTGGCTGACCTGGTGGACCGGATCAAACATATCGTTCCCGACGTTAAAATCGTTCTGGAGCGGATCAAGAATGCGGATCAGGCCCACGCATTCAATGCGGTCAGTGATGCCGTTCAGGGACTGCACCTCACCCATGATCGCGACACGTTCCGGCGCGAGCTGTTTATCGCGGCGCGAAACTTTCCCCCGCGCCCGGAAAACCTGTAGTTTTTATTTTCATATCCCCCTTACCGGTTTTATTTGCCCGGCACTTCTGACATAGTGCCCGTCGTGAACGAACGCACACGAAGGATTCCTGAACGATGACCGCCAACACCCCGCACGATCCCTGCCCCTCGATGAAGGAATTGATTGCCGTTATGGCAAAATTGCGCGACCCCAATGGTGGTTGCCCGTGGGATCTGGTGCAGAATTTTGAAACCATCGCGCCCTATACGATCGAAGAAGCCTATGAGGTCGCCGAGGCGATCAACACCAACGACATGAAGTCGTTGCAGGAGGAATTGGGCGATTTGCTGATGCAGGTGGTTTATCACGCCCAAATGGCGTCCGAGGCGGGTCATTTCACATTCGAAGATGTCGTGGCCGGTATCACCGCCAAAATGATCCACCGCCACCCGCACGTGTTTGGCGAGGCCAAGGCTGCCGATGCCAAGGATGTCGAAAAACGCATATGGGAAGACCAGAAGGACAAGGAAAAAGGCCCCCGCGACAGCATTCTGGATGACGTTCCCCATGCCCTGCCCGCTTTGATGCGTGGACAAAAGCTGGCCAAACGTGCGGCGCGCGTCGGGTTTGAATGGCCCGAGGCGGTTCATGTTCTGGACAAGCTGGAAGAAGAAATCGCCGAACTGCGTGAAGCGCTGGCCGGTAAAAACCAGGCCGAGATTCAGGACGAGCTGGGCGATATGATGTTCTGCCTGATGAATTTTGGGCGCATGCTGGACCTGGATGCCGAAGAAACATTGCGCAAAACAAATGATAAATTTGAGCGCCGTTTCAGAGGGATAGAGCGCGATCTTAAAGCAATGAATAAAGAATTTTCTGACACGAATCTGGAGGAAATGGAGGCGCTGTGGCAGGCGCAAAAACGCATCACGGGCTAGGTTTTACCCGGGCAGCGCAGTACCGTTTTTCGACTGCAATACAATGCGTTATTGCCTTTTCTTCATATTCATCTTGACGGGCGGCAATATCAAAAAATTGCAGCAGATGACCCGATGCAGGATGGAGTTTTTCAGTGATAAACGCCTGCTCAGCCCCGTCTTCATGATTATATTTATCACGATCATCACCGGCATAATCCGGAGCGCAGAAAATATCTCCAGCCACTCCTTCGATCAGAACACCGTGCGCCAGATCCGCACGGCCAGCATCTGGAATAATACCAATACCCCCCGCAGGATCATTCGAGGCCAGAAACACCGGCAAAACAGCGGCGCCGTTTTTCTTGTACAGCGCACTTAGGGACTCGGTATAGCCATACCCATCACTGCGGCAGCCCAACAAATGGTGCGCACCAATATTCTGCACCATGACGTTGATGTGATGATCCTGCATAAAGGCCAGACCACGTTTCGCCATCACCCAATTGCGCACAGCCATACCGCTTGTGCTGACGGCGTCGCTGACATATTCATCGTCGCGCGCATAGATCAGCGCTCCCGCCTGAACCAGCTGATCGGTCATATCAAGCATCGTTTCGTTGAGCGAGAAATCCCGGGCCGCATCGTTGAAAATCGTTGGAATATCATTGTGATACAGGAAGGCATTAAAATTCTTCTCCGCCACCGGGGCCCATTCCGGGCGCATACACACAATGGATGCCGCCAAAGATGCGGTTCCGCGCGGATCAAACGGGATCAGGGTGTCGTAATACCCATCACCATGACTGACATCCAGCCCCATGGCTTCGGTCATCATATGGGCAAGCGCGTTGCTGGGGCGTTCCATCGCCTGGGCGAAGACGGTTCCCCGGTCGTGCAATGTCGCAGCGACCAGATGTTGTAATTCCAAATGCGCCGACATGTTATGCGTTTCGCCAATCAGGATGACGAGCGGAACATCATCCGGCAATGCGGCCCGCATCTGTGCGGCCGCCCCCACAATAATGTTGGCCGCCGGACGCAAATCATACGGGTTGGCGGAGCAATTGATGTAATGCGCCGCAATGCCATCACGGGCCGACTTGATGGTTGTTTCGGAAAACGGATCAAACGGGCTCATGCACACAGGCTCGCTTTATGGCGCAGGCGGCTCTCATGGTGCTGCTTGACGATACGGTTGCAATGGTCGCGGATGGAATCGATATGCCGCCCCATGTCGCGTTCGGTGTCAAAAAACTGTGTTAATTGGCCAGAATTACCATGCAGTTTTTCGATAATAAATGCACGCTCCGCACCATCATCATGGCTCTCCGCTCTGAATTCATCATCGGCAAGCCCCTGAATCAGAACACCGTTTTTCAGGTGTGGCAAACGCTGTTCGGGGATCGTATGGACCCCACCATCGTGGTCGGATGTAGTGATAAAGACTGGAAGAACCGCCGCCCCGGCCGCTTGATAAGCCTGCATCAAGGACTGAACGGGGGCATCAAATCCCCCATATTTTTGCCCCAACACGTGCGCCCTGCCCGTATTTTGCACGATCGTATCCATCCCATGGCTGGCCGCGAACGCGACGCCGCGCACGGCCATGTTCTGGTTGCGTACACCAATTCCACCCGGGCCATAAATGTGGATGCCGTTCTTCTTGGTGATGTGACATGCCTGCGCCGCGGCAACATTGAATGGGTTATGCATGTCCAAATAACCATCACCCTGATCATTAAAATCACGGGCAGCATCATTGAAAATACAGGGAATTTTGTTTTCGTAGCAAAACGCCATCAAATTGGTTTGCGCCGCCGGTGCATCGCTGGCTTCGACGCATCGTGTCATGTGGGACAATAACCCACCAACACCATCCACATCCAAATCCAGAATATCTTCGCTGTTCAGTGGGCCC
The DNA here is from genome assembly GCF_000348745.1 of Micavibrio aeruginosavorus EPB. Lineage (NCBI taxonomy): Bacteria > Pseudomonadati > Bdellovibrionota > Bdellovibrionia > Bdellovibrionales > Pseudobdellovibrionaceae > Micavibrio > Micavibrio aeruginosavorus. The sequence goes on from NC_020812.1 coordinate 1,245,788, forward strand.
AATTCCGGCATGTTTGTCGTGATAAGCTGCGCCAACGTGTTGGCGCTTAATTCATATCCCATGCAAAAACGCTGGCCCTGTGCCTGCATCTTCGCGGCAACCATGTGCTGTAATTCAATATGGGCGGAACATGTGTGCTTTTCACCCATCAAGATGACCAGCGGCGTTCCTGGCGCTAACTCGGCCCGCATACGGCCGGCGGCTTCGATGATCAGGTCGGCGGCGGGGCGCAAATCATAGGGGTTGGCGGAGCAATCAATTGTATATCCCGCACATTCATCTTTCGCCTGAAAGATGGAGGCATTCGATGATGCATTGATTGTGCTTGCGACCATTGTAAATCCCGCTAAACGCTTACGCAGTAAAGCAGAACTATACCGTTTTAATTGTCATAATGCAATATTTTACAGCGCCAAGAATGTTATGCGCTTAATCATATAATATTATTTATTTTCCGTATTTTAGGATAATATCTTCAAGTATTGGTTTAATGAAAATCGCGTCAATTTGGTGCAAAAGCGCATCATGGCTCGCCACAATCAGCCCACCGAAATCATCGGACGGGTGGTAAACGGATGAATCCCATTTGGCGATGACGCCGCCGGCCTCGGTCACGGCCAGCACCCCGGCCAGATGGTCCCAGGGCTTGATCCGGCTATAGACACCGAAATCGGCCTTGCCCGTGGCCAGATTGATATATTCATGCGCGGCGCAGCTGAGGGAATAAAATTGCTTTACCTTGTCGCGCTGGTCTTCCAGATGGGCCCGCATTTCTTTTGGAAAATATTTCTTCCCAATATGGCCCGTGGCGTTGATCGCGTCATTCCTGTTGGTCAGGTTCAGGCGGCGGCCCTCAAAATATGCGCCCGCCCCCTTTTCCATCGTCATGGTTCGCTCACCCAGAATGTCATAAATCCACCCGGCGCGAATTTCGCCGTCCATGACGCATGCCAACATCACCGCAAATTCGCGTTTGCCATGAACAAAATTATACGTGCCATCGACCGGATCAACGACCCAGACCATCCGCCCCGCGTCCTTCAACGGTGCCAATGTGGCTTTGCCGGATGAAATGCTTTCCTCACCAATCACAATGGAACCGGGATACAGATCGGGCAGAATACGGACCAGCGCTTCCTCGGCCTCGGTATCGGCAATGGTGACCAGGTCGTTGGGGCCGGATTTGGTATCAATCTGCCCGCTGGTCAGCGCGTTGTAACGCGGCAGGATATAGGTCGCGGCCACATCGACCAGAACGTCAGAAATTTTATCAATATCAATGGATTGAGTCATGCTCGGCCCCGCGTTCAATATCCCCGCAAAAACGCGGATCCATGGTGTATCGGCACAATGGTAGAGGATTCCCGCTTTCGCGGGAATGCCGATTATGAGGATTTACGCGGCGTGTTTCCCGAACCGCTCCGCAAAGCGCCCTTGATCCGCCGGGTCAATTTCGACGCGCATGGTGATCATGGCGTCTTCACCGTCCACACGCTCGATAATGTTGCACCGGGCATAGAGCCAGGCCAGCGCCTCGCCCTCGGCCGGGTGCAGGCTATAGGTCACAATGTTTCGCCCGTGGGCGAGCATGCGCGAAATCATCTGCAACAAATCATCAATCCCCTCACCCGTCAGGGCAGAGATCGCGACCGTGTTTTCAACATGTTCGCGTGCTTCGCGCAGGATGCCGGGGCGGTTTTCCTCGGCAATCGCATCCATTTTGTTCAAAACCTCAACCACGCGGCGGTCGGATGCGTATTCAATCCCCAAATCGTGCAGGATGGAAACAACGTCATTTTTCTGGGCCGCGCGGTCATGGCGGGACATATCGCGCACATGAATAATGACATCGGCATATTGCACCTGTTCCAGCGTAGCGCGGAACGATGCGACCAAGTGTGTGGGCAGATCGGCGATAAAACCAACCGTATCGGCCAGAATGATTTCATTCCCATCCGCCAGTTTCACCCGGCGCATGGTCGGGTCCAGTGTGGCGAAGGGCAAATCCTCAGCAAACACATTCGCCCCTGTCAGGCGGTTGAACAGGGTCGATTTCCCGGCGTTGGTATACCCCACCAGCGACACAACCGGGAACGGTACCTTTTCCCGGCCTTTGCGTTGCAGGTCGCGGGTTCGGCTGATCTGTTCCAGATCGCGTTTCAATTGGGTGATGCGGTCCGTCACCAAACGACGGTCGATTTCCAGCTGGGTTTCACCCGGTCCCCCGGTTTTCCCCATACCGCCCCGTTGGCGTTCAAGGTGGGACCAGGATTTAACCAGGCGTGATTTCTGGTATTCCAGCGCGGCCAATTGGACCTGAATCTTCCCCTCGCGCGTTTGTGCGCGGGCACCGAAAATTTCCAGGATCAAACCGGTCCGGTCAATAACCTTGACCTTCCATTCCTGTTCCAGGTTGCGTTGTTGCACCGGGCTGAGCGCGTGATTGACGAACACCACATCGGGTTTCAGCACTTCGACCTGGGCGGCGATCATCTCGCGCGTGCCTTTGCCAAACAATGCGCCGGCGTCAATTTTGCGCACGGGAACAACGCGGGATTCGCAAACATCCATAAAAATGGCGTGGATCAGCCCGACGGCTTCTTCCAACGCATCTTCCGGGTCGCGATCATGGCGCGCAAAAGACCCCGGCAATGTCGGGTGCAGAACGATTGCCGTTCCTGGCCCTTCATCATCCGGGGTCTGTTGTGAATCACTCATGTTTTAAAACTTAAACGTCCTGATCTTCGCCGGCTTCATACAGGCTCAGCGGGCCGCCCGGCATAATCGTGGAAATTGCGTGTTTATAAACCAGCTGGATGTGCGCATCACGGCGCAGCAGCAGGCTGAAATTGTCAAACCAGGTTACAACACCCTGCAACTTAACGCCGTTGACCAGAAAAACGGTCACGGTCATCTTTTCTTTGCGGATTTTGTTAAGGAAGACATCCTGCACGTTCTGATTCTTTTCACCCATCATTTTTTCCTTTTTTATTTTTCATATTTCATTAACGGCCAGATGGCTGGAATTACTTAGCGAATGCACAATGCCGAAACAAGGGGCAGACTTGAAAAAACCTAAAATTAACGCAAAATTACAAACATAAACTCACAGATTTTGCTTCAACAGGGTCAGCAATCCTTGGTTATCGCCAACGATATGGGTCGGCGGGTTATTTTGGGCCGCGGAATCGTGCCGTCCATCAAACCGCAGGAACACCGACGCACACCCCGCATCCCGGCTGCACAGCAGGTCCGATTCCGTATCCCCAATATACCATATGTTCGGCCCGGCCTTTAATCCGGCCTGGTTCAGCGCCAGAATCAGCGGATCCGGTGCCGGTTTATCGCGCCCGGCTTCGCCCGCCCCAACAACCGAGGCGAAATATTTGCTCCACCCCAGATGATCAATTTCCTTCATCAATACGGCATGGCGTTTGTTGCTGACCACGCCCATCGGCACACCGGCGGCGGCCAGATGTGCCAAAACTTCGCCCGCGCCATTCATCGGGGCAATGTGCGCCAGATGCAGCTTCTCAACATTTTCGTACCAGATTTTGAACGCTTCATCCGAACGATCACCATACAGGCGCGGAAATAATTCGCGGGCGGAATATTTCAGATTGTCGAAAAACTGGTCATCGCTAAACGGCGGTTGACCAAAATGGTTTTGCAATCGCGCATACATTTCACGCAACAGCGGGATTGTATCCACCAGCGTGCCATCCCAGTCGAAAAAGACACCCGCCGGGCGCGATGCTGGCGTAAAATTCTGCGTCAATGTGTCACCCATTTTTATCGTTCAACCCCGAAACCCATTTCAATTGCGCCCCGCGCAACCCATCGGCATAGGCCCGATATTCATCATACAGCCGCCGCGCCACAGGCCCCGGCGTTCCCGTGCCGATCACATGATCATCCAGCTTCACAATCGGCACGATCAGGGCGGCCGCGCCAGTGCTGAACGCTTCGTCGGCCTTGTACGCTTCATCCGGCGTAAAGGGGCGTTCTTCAACCGTCATTTGCAGGTCGTTGGCAATTTTCATCAATGCCGTGCGCGTCACACCGCGCAGGATGGAATGGCTGGGCGGGCGGGTGATAATACGCCCACCCTTCACAATCCATGCGTTGGATGCCGCACCTTCGCTAATCATTCCATCATCATCGACCAGCCAGGCTTCCGCCCCGCCGCGGGCATAAGCACTTTGGCGGGCCAGAACCTGCGGCAACAGGGCAACGCTTTTTACATCACGGCGTTTCCAGCGAATATCCGGCACGGTGAATGCGCTGACACCCTTTTCACATTTGTTGGTTTTTTCAAAATTGAACGGGCGGGTAATTACCACAATCGATGGCGCAACATGGGCCGCCGGGAAAATGAAATCGCGTTTTGCCTGCCCGCGCGTCACCTGAATATAAACAGTTGCAGATTTCAGGTGATTGCGGCGCAGAAGTTCACGCATCACCATTTGCAACGTCCGGCGCGGCATGGGCATATCGATGTCCAATTCGGCCAGTGACCGTTCCAACCGGTCCAAATGACCCTGTTCATCCGCTAGGTGACCGTGGATGCAGGCAATAACCTCATACACCCCATCGGCAAATTGGAATCCACGGTCCTCCACATGCACGTTGGCGTGCGCGTGGGCAACATACGAACCATTCACATAGGAAACGCGTGGCATTCTTTTCTATCAACCTTAAAACAGGTCCACATGAACCAGGAACAATTTTTCAACCTTGCGCGCCTGCGCCTGTGTCGCCAGAACAATGACATGGTCCCCGGACCGGATTTTTAAATCCGGGTGCGGCATCAACACATCATCACCGCGCACAATCGCGCCAATCAAAACATCGCGTGGCAATTTAATGCGTCCAACTTCCGTGTTCACAATGCTGGATGTATCGGACACTTCGGCCTCGATCACCTCGGCAAACCCGTCGCGCAGGCTGTGCAGGGCCTTGATCCGGCCACGGCGCACGTGTTGCATGATGGAGGCCACAGTGATCGCGCGCGGCGTCACCATCGCGTCAATGTCCAGGAATTTGATCAGCGGCGTATAGCTGACCTTGTTCACCAGCGAAATAACACGCTCGCATCCCGCCTGCTTCGCCAGCAGGGCCGCCAGAATATTGGTTTCATCATCATCCGTCACGGCCACCATGGTTTCGGTGTTGGCCATGTCGGCATCTTCCAGCGTTTTGGGCTCCAGCCCGTCGCCGTGCATAATCGAAATACCGCGCAATTGTTCGGACAACGTCATGGCGCGTGCCAGATTGTGTTCAATGACCCGGATGCGGGTTTGCGGGCTTTGTTCCTGTAAAATCCGGGTCAGGTACATGCCAATATTGCCGCCCCCCAGAACCGTTACGTGGCGCGCCTCTTTTTCCTGGTGGCCAAAGGCGGCCATGGCGCGCTTTAAATGGTCTGTATCGGCGAAGAAATAAACTTCATCCCCCGCATACATCTGATCATTTTCGTTGGGGATGATCGCCTGTTGCCCGCGGATAATGGCAACCACTTTCAATGACAGGCTGGGGAACAGACTGCTTAACTGTTTCAGCGGCGTGTTGATGACCGGGCAATTCTCCCCGCACATCACGCCAACCAAATGCACGCGCCCTTCGGCCAGACGCATGACGTTGGTCGTCCCCGGAACGCGCAGGCGTTCACAGATGGCGTGCGCCACCTCCATCTCAGGGGAAATAATCACGTCAATCGGCATATGCGCCCGTGTGAACAAATTCGACCATTCCGGTTTCATATAGGCGCGGTCGCGGACACGGGCGATTTTTTTCGGGACGTTGAACAGGGAATGCGCAACTTGGCACGCCACCATGTTGACCTCGTCCGACTGGGTCACGGCAATCATCAAATCAACATCCGCGGCACCGGCGGCGGATAGAATGTCAGGATTCGATGCGTGGCCAACAATGCCGTTGGCGTCCAGCGTCTCGTTCACCTTGGCCACCAGATCGGGCTGGATATCAATGACGGTCACATCATTGTCTTCGCGCGACAGATACGCCGCAATGTTATATCCGACCTGACCGGCCCCACAGATGATGACACGCATGATGATTTAATTCCAAAGGCAGGGATTTTGTTTAGGCTGTTTTCTTCTGACCTGATGCGTGAGCGGAGGCTTCATCCCCTTCAGACACCCCATCAGCCGCATCGCCGTCATTGTGCTTCTCTGACGTTGAAATGCCAAGCAGTTTCAGCTTGCGGTGCAGGGCCGAACGCTCCATCCCGATAAACTGCGCGGTTTTGGAGATGTTGCCATGGAACCGCTCGACCTGGGCTTCCAGATAGTCTTTTTCAAACTGTTCCCGGGCATCACGCAGGGGCATCAGGACCAGTTCCCGGCTGAGCGCCGCGCGCTCGCCATCACCCCCCATATCGGCCCCGGTAATTTCGGGCGGCAGGTGGTCCGGGCGCACGGCTTCGTCGGCCCCTGCCCCGGACATGATCATAACCCATTCCATAACATTACGAAGCTGACGGATATTCCCCGGCCAGTGATAGGCCTGCAACGTCATCACCGCGGCTTCGGACAAAATCCGGCGCGGCAGGGAATTGGCATCGGCATATTGGTCCATAAAGGCGGCGGCCAGATCGGGAATATCGGCCACGCGGTCGCGCAAGGGCGGCATTTGTACGGGCACGACGTTCAGGCGGTAATACAAATCCTGGCGGAAGCTGCCCTCCTCCATCGCGCGGTTCAAATCGCGGTTGGTTGAGGCCAGAATACGCACATCGACATGCACCGGGTCTTTTCCGCCAACGCGGGTGACTTTCTGGTCCTGCAGGGCGCGAACGATTTTGCCCTGGGTTTCCAGCGGCATATCGGCGACTTCGTCCAGCAGCAATGTGCCGCCATTGGCCTGTTCCAGCACGCCAACCTTGCCCGGTTCGCCGTGGATACCGTCAATCGAGCCAAACAATTCAATTTCCAACCGTTCCGGCAACAAGGTGGCGCAGTTCAGCGCCATAAATGGCCCGGTGTTGCGTTCCGACAAACGGTGGATCAGCCGTGCGGCCAGTTCCTTGCCCGTTCCCGGTTCACCGGTAATCAGAACGCGGCTGTTGGTTGGGCCAACGCGTTCCAGAACATGGCGCAGCTGGCTGACCACGCTGGAGGCTCCGGTTAAATCCGTCGGGGTTGATGTTTTACGGCGCAGAGCCTCGTTCTCTTTTTTCAGCTCGGCATTTTCCAACGCCCGGTCGATCATCAACAACAGGCGGTCGGATTTGAACGGCTTTTCAATAAAATCATAGGCGCCCAGCTTGATGGCATTCACAGCCGTTTCAATGGTGCCGTGGCCGCTGATCATAATGACGGGCAGATGCGGGTGGTCGGCCTTCAGCTTGGTCAGGATGTTCATCCCGTCATGTTCGCTGTTCTGCAGCCAGATATCCAAAACGACCAGCGACGGCACGCGCGCGGCAACGGCCTCATACGCCTGTTGCGCGTTCCCGGCCTGGCGGGTCGAGAATCCTTCGTCCTCCAGAATGCCTTGGATCAGCATCCGGATGTCGGCTTCGTCATCAATGATTAAAATATCCGCAGACATTGCGATTCCATTACCAAATAAAGCGGCAGTTTATCAATCATCCGGACACGGCATCAAGCGGGACAATCTGTTCGTCCCCCGCCATCATATCATCAGCCGCAAGGTCGAATACCAGTGTCATCGTCGCCCCACCCAGGTCATTCCACCCCGGCGTGGCCCGGATCGTGTCCGTCGTGCCGATAATCAGGCGACCACCATGGTCCTCCATAATCTTCTTCACAATGGCCAGCCCCAGCCCCGTGCCTTTTTCCCGGTGCGTGACATACGGGTCCGTCAGGCGGGCATTGTCCTCGCCCTTGGGCAATCCGGCACCATTATCGCTGACCATCACCATCACCGTACCATCGGCGCGGTTTTGGTGCAGGCACAATTCAACATGGCCCGGGGCGTCAATTTCAACGCCTTGGCTGATTCCATTTTTCTGTCGTGTTTCAATGGCATCAATCGCGTTTTGAAGAATATTGGTGAAGACTTGGCGCACCTGCTGTGCATCGGCCTCCATCCACACAGGATTGGCGGAAATTGATCGCAGGTCAAAGCCGGTATGGGTGAATTTTATGTCCGGATGCGCCTGTTGCTGCAGGATCATCGTGTCGCGCAACAGGGTCAGCAGGTTCTCCCGTTTCATCACCGGGTCCGGCATCCGGGCAAAGGCCGAAAATTCATTCACCATGCGCCCGATATCGCCCACATGGTGGATAATGGTATCGGTGCATTGGGCAAAGATATCAGGATCTTCGGTAATTTGTTTCAGATACCGCTTCTTCAATCGTTCCGCCGAAAGCTGGATCGGCGTCAGCGGGTTTTTGATTTCATGCGCAATGCGGCGGGCCACATCCGCCCATGCCGCTTTACGCTGGGCGGATTGCAGGGCGGTCATGTCATCAAAGGTCAAAACCGCGCCACGGTCTTCATCCCCGATCAGGTCGATGGCAATGCGGACCAGGAACGTACGGCGGTTACCATCCACGTCGATGAAGGGGATTTCGCCTTGGGTAATCTTGCCCGGTTTTTGATGCGCCTGATCCAGCAAGGGTTGGATTTCGGGGACGATATCGCCAATGGCGCGGCTGACCAGCCGTTCATCCTTGTCCCCGAACAAATCCGCCGCCGATGAATTGGCCAGCGTAATCTTGCCCATCCGGTCCACACCGATAATCCCGGCGGACACCCCGGCCAGAACCGTTTCGGTGAAACGGCGGCGCTGGTCCAGTTTCCGGTTGGCCATAATCAGCTCATCACGCTGATCCTGAATCTGGCTGGTCATACGGTTGAACGCGCGGGCCAGAACTTCGAATTCGTCCAGATTGTCGGATTCCGTCAAACGAACGGTCAAATCGCCCGCCCGCACCCGGTCCGCGGCATTGACCAGCGACCCGATCGGCGTCACCAATTGCCGCGCCAGCACCAGGCCAAACCACATGGCCGCCAACAGAAGCAGCAAACCAACGACAACAAACATCATCATCATCTTGATTTGCAGGTCGCCCCGCTGGGCTTCCAATTGGTCATATTCCTTCACCGCCCGCAACGTGGCATCCAGCCGGGATCGCACCAGCGGGTCAACCATGCGGCCCACGAACAAATACGTATCAATAAAGCTGTTCAGCTGGACCAGCGCCCGCACCCGGTCATCATCGCGAGTGCCCATCACGGCCACTTCGCCCTGACGGGCTTGCTCCATCACATATTGCGGGATGTTTTCAAATTGCAGGGAGAAATTCATCCCCGATGACGCAATCACGCGGCCCGACCCATCAAAAATCAAAACTTCGGACAGGTTCCGCAGGAAGGATTGCGTTTGCACCAGCTGGTCAAACCCCGCCGGGTTATGCGCGGCCATATCCGCGGCCCGGTCAAGGTCGCTGGCCATGGCCAAAATGTCGGCGCGGACAACTTGCTGGTGTTCTTCCATATAGGCTTCGGCGAAGGCCTGCGACTGGGTGACCGCATTCTGCACCTTCTCACTGAACCATCCCTGCACCCCGTAATAGAAGAACACGGCGGAAAACACGGCCATGATAATGGCGGGAATGGCGGCCAAAAGGCTGAAGATCATGACCAGACGGCCATGCAGGCGCGCGCCCGGAACGCCACGGCGGCGACCGCTCCACAATCCCGCAATCCGGCGACCAATCAGCGTGGCCAAGACAAGAAGAATAACCAGATCCAGGTTGAGCAGCCAGAAGATGGTGCGTGGATCATTCCCAAACGGCGGCGTTTCAGTCAGTGCGGCATAGGTCGCAACACCTGCCGCCACCGCCGCAATGCTCAGAACCAGTGCGGCCAGCGTTCCCACGCGGGAATAGCGCCGCTCGAGAATATTCAAGCGCCGCCAGAAACGGTTTGTTACGCTGTTCGATAACAAGGATGATTTCACGCGTTCAATTATCCGCTATAAAGGCCAGAGTCTGACGCCATCAATAAATCGCCTGAAATATCCCCCTATTTGGCGGGAAAGGCAAGCCCGGAAACGCTATGGAAAGCATGAATAAACCGCAGAAAAACGCCGATTTTACCCCCCTGCCATTCACCCTAATCGTGGTGGCGGCGGGCACAGGAACCCGCATTGGCGGTGAAATTCCAAAACAATATCAACGTATTAATGGCAAAACCCTCCTGCGCCACACGCTGGACCGGGCGTTGAAATTGCCGGGTTTGCGCGATATTCGTGTGGTTATCAATGCCGATCATTCTGACCCGTATCATGATGCGGTTCATGGCCTGAATCTGCCCCCACCCATCATCGGCGGAAACAGCCGAAAAGAAAGCGTTTATAACGGGATAAAATCCATTACCGAAGCGGGCCCGAAAGACGTCATTTTAATCCACGATGCGGCCCGCCCGTTCCTGGATACCGAAAGCATTCTGGCCCTTGTGCATAAGGCCCATGAAAGCGGCGCGGCCACGCTGGCTGTGCCCGTGGCGGATACGGTGGCGCGTGATAATAACGAATCTCTTGATCATATCGTCGATCGTTCTGGTCTGTGGGCGATCCAGACGCCGCAGGCTTTTCACTACGACCTGATCAAACGCGCCCACGACCAATTCCAGACGACCGATCATTTCACCGACGACACGGGGTTGGTCGCAGCCTTGGGGCAAACGGTTCACATCGTGCCCGGCACGCGGCAGAATTTTAAAATCACAACAGCGGATGATATGACAATGGCAAAGGCACTTCTGTCCCAGCCCATGGAAACACGAACCGGGTTCGGGTTTGATGTTCACGCCCTGACGGCCCCCGGGGCCGGATCGGGTCTGATCCATCTGGGCGGTGTGGCGATTCCACATAATCGTTCACTGATCGGGCATTCGGATGCCGATGTGGGTTTGCACGCCTTGACCGATGCCATTTTATCCACCATCGCTGCCGGGGATATCGGCACCCATTTCCCGCCATCTGATCCACAATGGAAAGGTGCAGACAGCACTATTTTCCTGAAAAAATCAGTTGACCTTATACATGAAAAAAATGGCGTAATCACCTTGCTTGATTTAACTTTCCTGTGCGAAGAACCCAAGATTGGCCCGCACCGTGAAGCGATGCAGGGTTGCATCCACCGTGTCACCGGCGTAGCCAAACATCGCATCAGCATCAAGGCCACCACCACCGAAAAACTGGGCTTCACTGGCCGTGGTGAGGGGATTGCGGCCCAGGCCATCGCCACCGTACAATTCCCGGCAGAGGATATTTGATTCATGCCCCCATTGATGCCCGCAAAACTGAATTACCGCGACCCCGCCACATGGGTGGCCACATGGGGCGGTTCTGGCCTGTTGAAACCGGCCCCCGGAACATGGGGCACGTTGGGGGGATTACCGTTTGGCATCCTGTTTCTGGTTCTGGGCGGGCCGACGGTTTTGGCGCTGGCCGCCATCGCCCTGTTCCCCGTCGGCCTGTGGGCCACACGCCGGGTTGAGGCGATGACCGGTGACCATGATTCCGGGTTTATCGTTGTCGATGAAGTTGTCGGGATCTGGATCACCCTGCTCTTTGCTGCGGCCACGCCGCTTTCGGTTATGCTGGCCTTTGGCCTGTTCCGCGCGTTTGATGCGTTGAAACCATGGCCCGTGTCGCATTTCGATAAAAACGTCCCCGGCGCCATGGGTGTGATGCTGGACGATGTTGCCGCCGGGTTGATGGCTGGGCTTTGCTTACTGGGGTTACGCTATGTTGGAATTGCTTGAAACCGTTTCTGCACAATTGGTGCAGAAGAAGCTCATGCTGGCCACCGCAGAATCCTGCACCGGTGGGATGATCGGAGCCGTGATGACGGATCGTCCAGGATCTTCAGCTTTTTATGCCGGTGGCTTCATAACCTACAGCAACGATCTGAAGACCCGGCTGCTGGACGTACCTGAACCGATGTTGACCCAGTACGGGGCCGTCAGTGCCGCCGTCGCCCAAGCCATGGCGCAAGGCGTGTTGGCGAAAACGAATGCCGATATTGCAATCTCCGTGACCGGCATCGCCGGGCCGGATGGCGGCAGTACGGATAAACCTGTCGGGCTGGTCTATATCGGCTATGGCCTGAAAGGCGGGCCCATCAGCGTATCAAAACACAATTTCGACGGCGATCGCGGCGCTGTCCGTCGGCAGACGGTTGAGGCCACCTTGCGTCACATACTGAAATTGGTCGAGGTTTTATAATGAGTACATCTGAACGCATCACATTTATCACTGGCGGGGATAAGCGATATTTCCCCATGATTCTGGAATTGATCCATTCCATTCGTCGCTTTCCACAAAGCGCGGGCATTGATATTTGCGTGATTGATGCCGGCCTGACCCCGGAACAGGTTCGCCACCTGCAAAACGGTTTGGTGCAAAAGGTGGTGAGCCCGGATTGGCCAGGACCATTGGCCGCGCGCCAGGGAAAGCTCAAAGGACAAGACCATTTAAAGGCCTGCGTGGCGCGTCCTTTTATCCCGCAACATTTCCCGGGCTATGACATTTACATCTGGCTGGATGGTGATGTCTGGGTCCAGGACTGGTCCGCGATTGAGGTTCTGATCACGGGCGCACGACGCGATGCCATCACAATCTGCCCAGAGGTCGATCGTGCCTATGGCAAGGTAACCAAAATTGGCTGGATCGGGCCCATGCCGTGGCGCCCGCGCAGCTTCCTTTACAGCAACGGGAAAAAGGCATTTTCTGGAAAAATTGCGCGGTCCCTGTACCCGTGGCCGGGCGTCAATGCGGGCGTCTTTTCCATGCGCGCCGCCGTCCCCTATTGGGCCCGCTGGCAGGAATTGATTGTGAAGGCCCTGCGCAAAGGGAAAATTTTTACGGCGGAACAATTAACGCTGGGCATGATGATTTACCTGGAGAACGCCAAGGTCGAGTTTTTACCATCCGTCTATAACTGGATTTGTGCGTTCCATCCGGTGTGGGACGAAAAGACGCAGTCTTTCGTTGAACCTTATTTACCGCACCAGAAAATCGGAATTGTGCATTTATGCGCGATGGATGACATGCGCCGGGACCGTTTGGCCACTGTGGATACGAAAACGACGGATGGGCGCATTGTGCCCATGTCATATCGTTATCCGTTTTTTGACGGGATTGCAGAATCCGACGATGTGGCACGCGCCGCGTAAAGGGCGCCGGCACGATCTTCAAACGCACCAACCATGCGTTTGACGGCCTCGTGGAAGAACACGGTGATCAGTTTTTGCAACATCGGATTTTTGAATTCAAAATCAACGAAGAAATCAATGGTGCAGGTTCCATCCGCGTTGCGTTCAAACCGCCATTGATTGTTCAAATGCCGCATCGGACCCTTCATGTATTCCACATGAATTGTATCTGGGCGGGTCATGGTCACGCGGGATGAAAAGGCCTCGCGCACCATTTTGTAACCGATGATCAAATCGGCATAAATCACGTCGGCCCCATCCGCGCCCTTTTCCCGCTTGGTGATCCGGCTGGCAATGCACCAGGGCAGGAATTGCGGATACAGATCCACCTTGGCGACCAGATCAAACATCTGTTCCGGTGTGTAGGGTAAAATTCGGCGTTCTGCGTGGGTTGGCATTGATAAAATTACTCGGCCGCAGGTGCAACAATCTGCTTGGCAGCCAGCTTTTCTTCCCGCGCCGCTTTCAAACGCGCGAAATCTTCGCCCGCATGGTGTGATGAGCGGGTCAGCGGCGAAGCCGATACCATCAGGAACCCTTTGGCCCGGGCCATACGCTCCAACCCTTCGAATTCTTCCGGCGTCCAGAATTTTTCGACCGGAGCATGTTTCGGCGTGGGTTGCAGATATTGGCCAATGGTAATGAAATCAATATCGGCGGCGCGCATGTCATCCATCACCTGCGCCACCTCTTCCTTCGTTTCACCCAAACCAACCATCAGGCCGGATTTGGTGAAAATCGACGGATCGACATCCTTCACCCGTTGCAACAGGCGTAGGGAGCGGAAATAGCGCGCACCCGGGCGAACCGTCGGGTACAAACGCGGCACGGTTTCAAGGTTGTGGTTAAACACATCCGGCTTTGCACCAATCACCGCATCGATGGATGCGATGTTGCCACGAAAATCACCGGGCAGAATTTCCACCGTTGTATCCGGTGATTTAAACCGGATCGCACCAATGGTTTTCACAAAGTGATCAGCGCCACAATCATCCAGATCGTCGCGGTCAACGGATGTGATAACGACATGTTTGAGGCCCATCTGCTCAACAGCCACACCAACGCGCAGCGGTTCGTATTTATCCAGTTCCTCCGGCTTGCCCGTGGCAACGTTACAAAACGCGCAAGCCCGCGTGCAGACCTCGCCCATAATCATGAAGGTCGCGTGTTTTTTGTTCCAGCATTCACCAATATTCGGGCACCCGGCTTCTTCGCACACGGTGGTCAGTTTCTGGCCACGGACGATGTCCAGCGTGTCTTTATACACGGTGCCCTGTGGTGCGCGAACGCGCAGCCAATCGGGCTTTTTCCCCATTGGGCGGTCTTCGTTCTTTTGCTTTTCCGGGTGGCGTTTGGCGCGATCCAGCAGGTCGGGATTATAGGTCACAGCACCACCTCATTCAGTTTCAAACGGCAGATTTCTTCGGATTGGCAATTATCAATCAGCAACTTTTTATGTTTCGCCAGCGCGGCATAAACATACCAGAGCCCACCATGCGCCACGACCAGAACGCGGCCCGCATGTTGACCCGCCGCGTATTTCAAATTGTCGATGGTTCGTTTTTCAAACGCATCCATGGTTTCGCCGCCGGGCGGGTTCAGGCGGTCGGTGAAATAATCCCCTACTTCGTCCCATCGTGTGCCGGACCATTCACCCAAATTCCATTCGCGCAGACCTTCGACCACCTCAACCGGCTTGGAATGTCCCTTCAGGATCAGTTCGGCCGTTTGCTGGGCCCGGGTCATCGGGCTGACGAACACGGTATCGACCTGTTCGATAAATTCCTGCTGCGTTTCGTTGAAGGCGCGCGCCTGGGCCATGCCTGTTTCATTCAACGGCACATCCCATTCACCGCCCGCATTCAGGCGGTTCAAATTGGCATCGGTTTGGCCATGACGGATGAAAAACAGCATGTCGGATCCTGTACGCTTGAAATCAGCAAAGACCATAGGATTCTGGGTGCCTTTTGTCAAAGAATCCAAGGGATTTTGGCCAAAGCTTCCATCACATTCAAAGTTATGATAAATAAGCAGAAATTCCAAAAAAGAATGATTTTACAGGGACTTCAATGATCGCACTGGTGCCCGTTTTACAATCCATTGAAAAAAACCTGTCCCGCGACTTGTTGTCACGCGCCTGGGCGAAAATGGTTGCGCCCGACGCCCCGGCCGTATCCGGCCACTGCGCCGTTGCGGCTGAAGCTTTGTACCATTTGCTGGGCGGCGCACAGGCGGGGTTAATGCCCTGCGTTTGCAAATATCATTGGGCGGACGACGGCACCATGGTCACGGGCCGCGGGCCGAATGCAAAATTGGATGAAACCCATTGGTGGGTCCGATTACCCCGGAACGGCGTGCGTGGCGCAGGCCGTGTGATTGATCCAACCGCAGATCAGTACAGCCATCCATTCCCGTATGATCGGGGCACAGGGCGGCATTTCATGGCACCGCATGGCGGCCCATCCAAACGCGCGTCCATTTTGATCGCACGTGTCCGCGCCGATTTGGGGGATGAAACGCTGATCATGATACGCAACGCCATGGTCATGGCATATAAACGCAGCCAGATGACTTACGGCTTCAACGCATCCTGAAGGCTGATGATTTTCAGTTGCTTATTCTGCACATAGGGCTGGAACACAGGCAGATTAATCACATCACCAATTGTTCCCTTTGGCGCACGGCCCGGAACTGGTGTACCAATACCGGCAACAAGATCGGCCACAACGCGAACATGCGCCCCGCGCTGCAGATACCCCATCATGGCGTCATGAACGCAAAAATCCGAAGCAACCCCGATCATGGTGACTTCAACGTCACCCTGCCCCAGCTTGACCACGCGGCGCATAAATTCATCGCGCAATTCACCGGTTTGAAGAACCTGACGGTCACGGGTTACGTGATAGAGGTTATCATAGGCTTGTTCTTCCGCGTCCGTGTCGAAGAACATTTGAGCGCGATCGGAAATCGGATTTTTCTGCCACATGTCGAACGTGTTTTTCGCCATATAATAAACCGGCATCCGTTGCGCCAGTTCAGCATCATTGACGACCAGTTCCCATCCTTGCGCGCCATAGGGACAGTGAATATCCGGAAAATCGGCCTTTTCCGGGCTGTTTTGATATTCGCACGGAAAATGGGTGTCGTATTTGATCAGCGCCAGATCATAAAGACCGCGCGGGATGGACCGGAAAAAATCATTGGTCCGCTCAATCAACGGCTCGGCATTCGGAACATAGAGCCCACCATTCGACTTCATAAAATCGAACTGCATATCAACAACATCAAGAATACGCGTCGCCATGGTGAAACCCCTTTTATGTTTTTTAGATATGGATAACCTTTCCATACGCCGCCAGAACACTCTCATGAATCGCTTCCGACAATGTCGGGTGCGGGAAGATGGTGTGCATGAAATCCAGTTCCGTGGCTTCCATTGTCTTGCCCACAACGAAGGCATGGATCAGTTCGGTCACTTCCGGACCCACCATATGTGCGCCCAGCAATTCACCGGTTTTCGCATCAAACACGGTTTTCACCAACCCATCGGAATCACCCAGGGCGATGGCCTTGCCGTTGCCGATGAAGGGGAATTTCCCGACTTTGACGGTGTAACCAGCTTCTTTTGCTTTGGCTTCGGTCAAGCCAACGGATGCCACATGCGGATGGCAATAGGTGCAGCCGGGGATATTTTCACGCTTGATCGGATGAACATCTTTTTCACCAGCGATTTTTTCAACGCATACCACGCCTTCGTGTGATGCCTTGTGCGCCAGCCACGGGGCACCGGCCACATCGCCAATCGCATAAACGCCGGGTTCAGCGGTGCGCAGATATCCGTCGGTGACGATCTGGCCGCGTTCGGTTTTCACCTTGGTGTTTTCCAAACCAATATTTTCAATGTTGGCAACAATACCAACGGCCATGATCACGCGATCAACGGTGATCTTTTCAACCTTGCCACCCACTTCGATATGGGCGGTTACGTTGTCCTTACCCTTCTCAAGCTTCGTCACTTTGACACCGGTCATGATCTTCATGCCCTGCTTTTCAAAAGATTTGCGCGCGATGGCGGAGATTTCTTCATCTTCCACCGGCATCACACGGTCCATCACCTCGGCCACGGTGACGTCGGCACCCAGCGTACGGAAGAAGCTGGCAAATTCGATACCAATGGCGCCGGATCCCACAACAAGCAGGGATTTCGGCATCACATCCGGCACCAGCGCTTCACGATAAGTCCAGACGAGCTTTCCATCAGGCTCCAGCCCGGGCAGAACACGCGCCCGTGCACCGGTGGCAATGATGATGTGTTTGGCGGACAGGGTGTCGGTGATTTTCTTGTCTTTCTCAACCGTGACTTTACCTTTGCCGGCCAGCTTGCCCCAGCCATCGAACACGGTGATCTTGTTCTTTTTCATCAGGTGGCCAATGCCACCAGAAAGCTGTTTAGACACCGCACGGGATCGATCGACGATTTTTTTCAAATCGAATGATACGCCCGTCGCCGACAGACCAAAATCATTGGCATGATTCATCAGGTGATAAACTTCGGCAGAACGCAACAAGGCCTTGGTCGGGATACACCCCCAGTTCAAACAGATACCGCCCAGATGGTTGGCTTCAATAATCGCGGTTTTCATTCCCAGCTGGGCCGCGCGAATAGCCGCAACGTACCCCCCCGGACCGCTTCCAATTACAACAACATCAAACGCGTGTTCAGCCATTTTATTACCCTTGGAATTTCAGAATGATGCCCCACGAAATACCATGTTTTTCAGCGGGTTGTCCATGTTCGAAAATTTGTAACAGAACTGTAACCAAAAAGCTGGTGTAACCGCCTTGAAATACTGGGAAAATAATAAAATATCCTTCCGATTGGCAAATTTAATGAATTTTGACCGGGGTCCCCTATGCGTTTTTTAAGCAACCTGAAAATCAAAACCAAGATTTTGATGATTATCCTTTTGGCGGTGCTGGGCAATCTGGCGATTGTTTATGCCAATGCCGACGCCACCCGAACAATGTTGCAAAATGAACGCACATTAAAGACCCGCCACCTGACGGAAGCGGCCTATACACTGATTGAAAAATCATATGCGGATTTCAAGGCTGGTGCGCTAACCGAGGACGAAGCAAAGTCGGCCGTGCTGGAAACGCTCAAAGCCCTGCGCTATGAAACCAACGATTACTTCTGGGTCAACACGCCGGAACCACGCGTGGTTATGCACCCGATGATCCCGAAAATTGTCGGCATCGACCTGGCGGCGGAGAACCCGAAACTGCACACCCTCTTTTCTGAAATGTCTGTGGCTGCAAAATCGACGGACAAGGGCGGTGCCTATAACTATCTCTGGCAGAAGCCGGGCGCTGATCAGGATCAACTCTTCCCGAAAGTATCCTATGTGAAGTATTTCGCACCATGGAATTGGGTTGTAGGCACCGGGATTTATATTGACGATGTTCAGGCCGCCTTTCGTCACAACCTGATCGAGGGGCTGATAACTGCGGCGATGGTCATGGCTGTCATTATCCTTTTATCCATGCTGATTTCGGCGGACTTGTCCAAGCCGATGAAGAAGCTCAGCAACGATTTGAAAGAATTGGCGTCCGGCAATATCAATGTTGAAAGTGAATATGGCGGCCGTAAGGACGAAGTCGGCGATATCGCCCGTGCTTTCAACGTGTTTAAACAAAACACCATCGAAAAATACCGTCTGGAAGCTGAACAGAAGGAAAATGAACGCCGTCAGGCCGAAGAGAAAAAGGCCCTGATGCTGAAAATGGCGGATTCATTCGATGAACGCGTTGGTAAGATCGTTGAATCCGTCGGCCATGCCGCTTCGGATTTGCAGATGATGGCGGGCAGCCTGTCCAGCGCAATCGAAGAAACCACACAGCAAAGCCAGCATGTGGCCGATTCATCCAATCGCGCATCATCCAACGTGGCCACCGTTGCCGCCGCGACGGAAGAATTAAGCGTGTCGATTCAGGAAATTTCATCCAATATCCTGACCACATCAAGCGCGGCCCGGACATGCGCATCCTATGCCGAGCAATCACAGGCCAAGCTGGACTCGCTGCAAGCCGCGATCAGCGAAATTGACGCCGTTGTGCAGACCATTAACGCCGTGGCCGAACAAACCAACCTGCTCGCTCTGAATGCGACAATTGAGGCCTCACGTGCAGGTGATGCTGGCAAGGGATTCTCGGTCGTTGCCAGTGAAGTAAAAACGCTGGCCAACCAGACCCGCAACATGACCAACGAAATTTCCAGCCGCGTCGAACATGTGAAGAACAGCGCGATGGAAACCGTTGAAACGGTCAAGGCCATCATCAGCGGCGTCAACGAAGTAGACGGCCAAACCGCCCATATCGCCGCCGCCGTTGAGGAACAAACCACCGCGACGCAGGAAATCAGCCGGAATATTCAGATCGCATCCGAAAGCACGAACACGGTGTCGACCAGCATCGAAGAGGTCAAAGTCGCCACGGAACACAGTGCCCAGTCGACAAGCCAGCTAAAAGAATCCTCCGACATGCTGGCGATGCAGGCGGATATGCTGAAAAAATCGGTAAACGAATTTCTGGACCAGATCCGAAATGGTTAAACAAAAAGCCGCCCATCAACGGGCGGCTTTTTTATAACATGACACAGTGATTAAATCTGTGGGCCGTTGATTTTCTGCGCCTTGATAAAATGAACGGCGCTGACCGTTACTTCCTGTAATTTTTCCGCTTCTTTGGTCAAATCGCCGCGCAAATCCAGCGTTAATTTCACGTGGTCATCACAGACCAGATTGGCGACTGCACGACCATTATAAGCCTCCATCACGTGGAGTACCGTTTTGACGGCGTCATTCATCTCGGCCACTTTGCCGCGCGCATCCAGCGTAATCCGATAAAACGGGTCGCCATCGGCCAGCTTGTGATTAAGACCTTCCGCTTTTTCTTCATCAGAAATAATCAGCGCGGCCTTGGTGATACCCAGCTTGATGGAACGGACGGTTTTTTCATCAAGTCCGCTTTCCAGCGCATCGTGGAAACGCGATGCCAGCGTGATGGCGCCAAAGCGATCATCCGCGGTCATGTTGATGGTGTCTAAACCTTCGAATTCGGAACGAACCAATCCCATTGTCTAATTCCCCGCCTGTTTTTATCTGTATGTTTGTTTCATTATTGATAACTGAAGCATAAGAAAAATGCAAAAAGAACCCGACCAAAGGGTCAGGTTCTTGGAATTTTCGTTCTATTACAGTGCGGTAACTACGCCACGGCGCGCAGGCCACGCAATTCGGCCATGCTGGCCAGCGGGTTGTCGCCCGTGCGCAGATTTTCGCCCAGAACCGCCACAAAATCGGCATCGTTCAACAAGTCGAACTTCTCTGTATCAATCGTGCGGATACGCGCACCGCGTTCCGCCGCGCGTACCGCATGGTTGGCCAGGTGCCCTTCCAGATCGCGGATGAAATCCAGCGTTACACCCTTTTCATGGTCGCGGTTGCGGGCACGAATACGGGCCATTTGTGTTTCCGGCGAACAGGTCAAATACAGGTACAAATCCGCCTGCCCTTCTTTTTCCTCCAGAAAATCAATCGTCTCCAGCGCCAGACGTTGCGCTTCATCTTTCAGGAACAGACTGGCATAGGCGCGATCGGTGACAACCGAGAAATCAAACACGGTGACGCGGTCGGCCTGTGTGCTTTGGCGGATGGTGAAGAAGTTGCCGAGATAGAAAGACAATTGCGAATAAAACCCGTAAGACGCCGGATCGGCATAAGCCAGGTTCAGATATGGGTTGTTGGCCAGATTTTCATTCACACAATGAATACCAAGGCGGGTGAACGCATTGCACAGCGTTGTTTTCCCGACACCCATGCCGCCAATAATTTCTACACGCATTGTTTTACTCTCCCCGTTAAACATTCTGTTTATTCAGCCGCGATTGCATCTTCATACAGAGGCAAATCGACGTCCATTGGGCGTTTCTGCCCGAGAACTTTTTCAACACTCATATCAAACATACCGGCAATATGCCGTGCCAGCGTTTCGGCATAGGCCGTGTTGCCGGGGAAATAAACGGCTTCGGTATCAATATCCATCACGGCGTCACCATCGGCGCGGGCGCGTTCGACCAGGTCGTTCATTTCGCGTTGCAGGGATGTCACGTAATCCAGCGTCACACCCTTTTCATGGTCGCGGTTGCGGCCACGGATGCGTTTCATCTGCGCTTCCGGTGAACATTGCAGGTTGATATACAGATCCGGCCGGCCCAGACGGCCATCCAGATAATCAAAGCACTGGTCGATCACGCCGAGTGCTTCCGGGTCTTCATCCCGGAACAGCATGTTGGTATAAGCCCGGACGTTCAAAACGCCCTGGTCCAGAACGTTGACGCATCCCGGCTTTTCGAATTTCTTGATTTCGTGGAATTTCGATAAAACGAACCACATTTGCGACGGGAACCGGAAATTGACCGGATCAACGAAGCAATCCGCCAGAAACGGATTGGTCGACAAATTTTCATAAATGCAGTTAAACCCGACTTTTTCGAGCGCCTGACACAGCGTTGACTTGCCTACACCCAAACCGCCGACAAGCTCGATCCGCATATGGTTACTCTCCCCGCAACTTTTTTGATTACGGGACTAACGGTACCAAGCATAGGGGATCAGGGGCACCCGGAAATGGGTTAATGTCCACAGATAACCGCACGGGAAAATTGGGTTTTTAGGCATCCGGGCCAATATCGCCCAGAGGTCACAAACGCCAGAACATACAACCAATACCCCCTAGATAGGGATCAGGTGATCATACCGCGGGCGTGTCGCTTCAATTTTGCTGGAAAGGGTTTTGCCCATGGCCTCGATCTGCTCGGCCACGGCATCAGCACTTTTGTGGCGCAGATCATTCCGCAGACCATCGGGCAGATAGCGCATGAAATGAATTTTCATCACTTCTTTTTCGACCGGAATTTTTTGTGTTTCCAGGACATTCAACTGCGCGCGCGTTATATCCGCCGTGCCCTTGAAATAATCGCACAGGCGCGTGCCCATGGATTTACAATCCTGAACCTTTGCCAGATGCGCATTCAAAATTTGGGCATTGCCAATCAAAACATCCAAAACCATGCGGGCGGCATGGTCGGTAATGTCGTTTGCGTAAACCGGATAATATTGACGCATGATGTCCGGGAAAATTTTTTCGGCTTGGATTTTTTCTTCTTTAGCCAACTGCGTGAAAAAAGCGCTGGAGCCATCCGTTGAAAATGTCGGGAAATGAAATCGTTCCATGGCTTTATCCTTTCAAGCCAACTGCGAAAATACGGGCCTTTTTACCGCACCCAACGTAATTATGTCAATAAATTCAAACTATTGTTTCTAAATAATGGGTTGTCACGCCAAATTGCTGTTTAAAGGCGTCAATATCCGCCGCAATTTTAGCCTGACCGGCCTTTCCGCCCTTTTTCTTCTGCGCCACGATCATGACGTTTTTGGCGGTGTGTTCGGCGGAAATAAATTCAAAAATCTTCACGTCATAACCGTGATATTCCAGGATCATACCGCGCAGCGTGTCGGTGACCATTTCGGCCTGACGTTCCATGAAAATGCCATGGCGGGTCAGCAGACCGAGCGTGTCGCCCGCCCCGTTCTTCTCCATCTCTCGGCGGATTTGTTTGTGGCAGCACGGGGCAACGATAATGAATTCAGAGCCCGCCTTGATCCCCTTGGCGATTGCATCATCCGTCGCCGTATCGCACGCATGCAGGGCGATCAGCATATTCACGCCATCGGCATTGAAATTATCAATCGCGCCTTGGGCAAAGGACAGGCCATCAAACGATGAATTCTTCGCAATCTGGTTGCACAACATGACCAGATCGGGTCGATATTCAACACCCATAACCCGCACATCAATATTGCGGATATTTTTCAAATAATCATACAGGGCGAAGGTCAGATACCCCTTGCCCGCACCCATATCGACAATGTTTTTAAACGTATCGGGGGATGCGTTTTTGGTCAGACCGTCGATGATTTCGATGTATTTATTAATCTGGCGGAACTTGTCCTGCGCCTTGTCAAACACACGGCCATTCGGATCCGTGATTTTCAGGTCACGCAGATAATGGCTGCCATCCGACGGAACCAGGCGGTTTTTATTGCGGTCATGATCGGCGGAGGGCACTTCGCTATGGCTGGCCGGTTTTTCCTTCACAGTATTTTTGTCCAACACCAGATCATATTGCGTTGTGAACAACGTCCCGGCCTTGAAATCCGACAGGACGGCCTTCTGGATCATACCAACGGCGACCGGGATGTCGTAATTTTTGACGATGTCGCGGGTTTTGTAGTGATAGGTGAAGCTGAGTTTTTCCTCACGCTTCACAATGATTTTTCGAACGTCGATTTTCTTCAGGTCTTTTTCCGTGCCCACATAATGGCTCAGGGACATTTTAACAAAAGTCCCCTGCCCCAAAGCAGATTTCAGGGACACAACAAAATCAGACTGTCCGGTGTTTGATGCCATGTTACACGGACTCGCTCACGCCAATGGCATAGAGCCATTCCGGCGTTGGTAAAACCAGCTTGCGGGCCTTCAGGTCGAATAAAGCGATGGTGAACACGGCTTCGGCGCACGCTTCGTTGTTATCGTTGTAAATCACCTGTTTCAACGTGGCGATTTTTCCTGCGCATGATGTGGTTTGCGTTTCAATCACCACATTTTGGTGCAGGCGCAATTCCTTCATAAACTTGATATTGCATTCCAAAATGGTGGGGCCCAATGCGCTTTCGCGGATTTTCGCCATGCCGTAACCACGTTGATTGATAAAATCCCACCGCGCTTCTTCCAGAACCTCAAGATAGGTCGCATTATTCATGTGACCGAACGTATCCAGATGACGTTCGATGATTTTCAGCGGGTATTTAAATTTTACAAATTGTTCCGTCACGGCGACACCATCCCCATAATTTTACGAATGGCATGGCCATCGATTTCGGGCAAGCCCTTGGTCGTATCAATTTCCCATACGGGTACGGAACCATCCGCCTTTAACGCATCCAAGTAATATTTTATTTTTTCACCCAACGCGTCCAGAAACTCAATCGTGTGAGCCTGTTCAAAATCGCGTCCGCGATGTTTTATACGCCGCAACAATTCGTCGCTGTCACAATGCAGGTGAATGACCAGATCGGGATTGCCATTGGCCTTGTACATGCGATCAATGGCGCGGTGTGTTTTGGCCATATCCGAGGGCGCGGTACGGCTCAAATAAAAATCGGCATAGGCTTTATCAACGGCCAGACAATAATCAATCACATACGGAATGGGTGATGGGGATGATACTGCGTTGGCCACTTCGGCAAAACGTTGTTTCAAAATCCACTTTTGCAACAACAGTTCATATCGTGCAGGGTCTTTCTGGGCCTTGATCCAGTATGGATTGTTTCGGACATCTTCACGCGCGACCGGAAAACCATGTTCTGCAAACACATCGCATAACGTTGATTTACCGGCGGCCAAAATGCCCGAAACTTCAATCCGCTTTGCCATGACTGATGATTACACCAGCATGGATACAGGATTTTCAATATAGCGCTTAAACACCTGCAGATATTCCGCACCCACGGCCCCATCCACCGCACGGTGGTCAACCGACAGCGTAACAGACATGACCGTACCCACTTCCAGCTTGCCGTTCACGACAACCGGTTGCTGAATCCCTGCGCCAACAGCCAGAATGCAGGCCTGCGGCGGGTTGATGATGGCGGCAAAGTCCTTGATGCCATACATGCCCAGGTTCGAGATCGAGAACGTCCCGCCCTGAAATTCAACCGGCTTCAATTTGCCATCACGGGCACGCGCGGCCAGATCCTTCACTTCCTCAGAAATTGCGCGCAGACCTTTGGTCTCTGCGGACTTAACGATCGGCGTAATCAAACCGTTCGGCGTGGCCACGGCCACAGAGATATCGGAGCTGTGATATTGCAAAATCGCATCATCCGTCCACGACACGTTCGCCGCCGGGTAGGCTTTCAAAGCCATGGCCGATGCCTTGATCACGAAATCGTTCACCGACAATTTGAATGCGCCCTTGGCTTCGGCATTCAAACGCTCACGCGCGGCCAGCAAATCATCAATCCGGCAATCAATGGTCAGATAGAAATGCGGAACCGTTTGTTTGGATTCCAACAAGCGGGATGCAACCACCTTGCGGATATTGTTGTTCGGCAGTTCCGTGTATTCCATACCCAACAGGTCGGCCAGTTGCTTGGCGTTCGGACCAGCCGATGCCGTGCGCGATGCGCCCGCAGAAGCCGGAGCCTTTGCCGCGCCACCTTTAAAGTTCAGCACGTCATCCTTCACGATACGGCCATGCGGGCCCGTGCCGGATACAGCGGACAGGTCAATGCCCTTCTCACCCGCCAAACGACGCGCCAACGGCGATGCAAAAACGCGGGAACCTTTGTCCATCTGCACGGCAACAGGCGCAGCCTTTTGCGCGACAGGGGCCGCAGCCGGAGCAGCGGATGGCGCCATCGGAGCGGCCTTCGGTGCGGCAGCCTTACCCAGATCCGCCGCACTTTCACCATCTTCCAGCAACATGGCAATCGGCGTATTCACAGCCACACCTTCGGTGCCATCAGCCACCAGAATTTTACCCAGCGTGCCTTCATCCACGGCTTCGACTTCCATCGTCGCCTTGTCGGTTTCGATTTCGGCGATGACGTCACCAGCCTTGATCTTGTCGCCTTCTTTCTTGGTCCATTTGGCCAATTTCCCTTCGGTCATCGTCGGGGACAAGGCGGGCATTGTGATTTGAATAGGCATCTTTGTTCTCTCTACTTAGCGATAGCAAACCTGTTTCGCCACATGGACAATCTCATCCACCTGCGGCAGGGCCAGGGCCTCAAGATTTGCGGCATACGGCAACGGCACATCCGCCGCGCATACACGACGCACCGGCGCATCCAGGTAATCAAACGCATGTTCGTTGACCAAAGCGGCGATTTCCGACCCCACGCCTGCAAACGGCCAGCTTTCTTCAACGCTGACAATGCGGTTGGTTTTCTTCACCGACTCAATGATCGTCCAGCGATCCAGCGGGCGGATCGTGCGCAGGTTGATGACCTCGGCGCTAATGCCCTGCTCGGCCAGTTTCTCGGCCGCCTGCAACGCTTTGCCAACCATGATGGAATAGGCAACCAGTGTCACATCGGTGCCTTCGCGTTCGATTTTCGCGCGGCCCATCGGGATCACGAAATCTTCATCTGTCGGCACTTCAAAGCTCTGGCCGTACATGATTTCGTTTTCCAGGATCACAACCGGGTTCGGGTCACGAATGGCGGCCTTCATCAGACCTTTCGCATCGGCGGCGGACCACGGCGCAACAACTTTCAGCCCCGGAATATGGCCATACCAGCTGGCATAATCCTGGCTGTGCTGGGCGCCAACGCGGGCGGCGGCACCGTTCGGGCCACGGAACACGATCGGGCAACCCAATTGGCCACCCGCCATATACAGCGTTTTGGCGGCCGAGTTGATGATGTGGTCAATCGCCTGCATCGCGAAGTTCATGGTCATGAATTCGACAATCGGCTTCAGGCCACTGAACGCGGCCCCGGTTGCGATACCGGCAAAACCGTATTCGGTGATCGGCGTATCAATCACGCGTTTCGCACCAAATTCATCCAACAGACCTTGGGATACTTTGTACGCGCCGTTATATTCGGCAACCTCTTCACCCATCAGGAAGACCGTATTATCACGGCGCATTTCCTCGGCCATGGCGTTACGCAAAGCTTCGCGCACCGTCATGGTTTGCATTTCGGTGAAAGCAGATTCGTCGAACATCGGCGGTTCGATAATCACACCCTGTGCATACAGGATGTCGCGGTTATCAACGCGCGCACCAGCAGGCTGGCTTGCCGAACCACCGGACACAACCGGCGCAGCAGCAGGAGCCGCTGCGGCTTTCGGTGCCGGGCCGGACGACACCGCCCCAACGGATGTTTCACCATCTTCCAGCAAAACGGCAATCGGTGTGTTCACCGCGACACCTTCGGTGCCTTCGGCGATCAGCAGCTTGCCCAACTTGCCTTCATCCACGGCTTCGACTTCCATGGTGGCTTTATCGGTTTCAATCTCGGCGATCACATCACCGGGCTTCACCATATCGCCTTCTTTTTTCGTCCACTTGGCCAGTTTCCCTTCGGTCATCGTCGGGGACAGCGCGGGCATCAAAACTTCAATCGACATTTTCTTCTCTTCACTCTCAATGGGTGATTAGTCTTTGACTTCGACCAGAACATCGGTCCACAGCTCGGCAACATCCGGCTCCGGTGACTCTTGCGCAAATTGTGCGGCTTCGTTCACGATGTCTTTGATCTCTTTTTCAATCGGCTTCAGATCGTCCTCGGTCACACCCTCGGCCTCCAGAAGCTTGCGGATGCGTTCAATCGGATCGCTTTCCGTCTTGAACTTCTCCACCTCTTCCTTGGAACGGTATTTGCCCGGGTCGGACATAGAGTGGCCGCGATAGCGATAGGTCATCATTTCCAGCAGGTATGGGCCATTGCCGGAACGGATATGGTCCAGCGCCTGACGCGCAGCGGCCTGAACGGCCAGAACATCCATACCGTCCACCTGTTCACCCGGAATGCCATAGGCCTCGCCCCGGCGGTACAGATCACCGGCGGCGTGGCGGGAAATGCTGGTCCCCATGCCGTATTTGTTGTTTTCAATGATGTACAGAACCGGCAGTTTCCACAGGGCGGCCATGTTCATGGCTTCATAAAACTGCCCCTGGTTGGATGAACCATCGCCCATATAGGCCACAGCCACGCCGTTATCGCCCTTGTATTTGTGCGCGAAGGCCAGACCGGTGCCGAGCGAGGAGCTGGCACCAACAATACCGTGGCCGCCGAAGAAGTTCGCTTCCTTGCTGAACATGTGCATCGAACCGCCCTTGCCGCGGGAATATCCGCCGCGACGCCCGGTCAGTTCCGCCATAACCCCTTTCGGGTCCATGTTACAGGCCAGCATGTGGCCGTGATCGCGGTATGCGGTGATCACCGTATCCTGCGGCTCCTGCATCGACTGGATGCCTGTGACGACGGCTTCCTGCCCGATATACAGGTGGCAGAACCCACCGATCAGGCCCATGCCGTACAGCTGGCCGGATTTCTCTTCAAAACGGCGGATCAGCAACATGTCGCGGAAGAGCTTTTTCATCTCTTCAACGGTCGGCTTCGCCTGACTGTTCGATACGGATTTCAACTTTGAATCTTTGCTTGTCTTGGCGGATGTGGCCACGAAAAGCCTCCTGCAGAAAACGTTGGAAATGTGCGATTTTTCGCCCCGCACAACTACACCATTTCCCGGCGCGTTTCCACCCAAAACAGGATGGGAACCCCCGAAATGGTGCGTCGCAATAATTTTTATTGGCTCAGAACAACGGCTTGCTCATTGGCATAGCCAAACCCCAGAACGGCCCGCGCCCGCTCCTCCAGCAAATCCGGGTCCAATGAACCGGGACGCAGGCGGGTCACGCGGGCTTCCAGTTCAACACGCTGCACGGTTGTTTTTTCAACCTGCACCGTGGTCTTTGCAATGGATTGCTCCAGCGTCATCAGGCGGATGATCGACCGCTCCCCCTGCACCAGATGGTACGAGAAGTACAGCGTCAGACAAATCCCGATGATACCCAGGACATTGCGCTGTTTCGTTTTACGCTGTGAAAGGGAAGCTCTCATACTCACTATGGAATCACAAAGACCGTTCGGCGGCAAGAGGAAAGTATAACGGAGTCAAATAGTTAAGGCGGGAAGGTCCAGTGAACGGCGAGGCGCTAAGTGATTCAAAAGACTCACTATTTTTAGCATAACTCCGTATGAAGTCCCGCATGAAAAGCATAATTTTTTATGCCCGACCGGAATATCGGCACCGCAGCACAGTGAACAGCTTGCCCACAGCGCGGCTCCACCTATTATGATTGAAGCGTCACCATTCCCTCCCCGGAGTTTCTGATTATGCCATCCGCTCTTCTTATCCCCCTGACCATGTCGATTCTGGCCGGGTCCATGATCGTGTTACAGGCCCCCATCAATGCACGGCTGGGTGAACATATGGGCGGGCCATTGGTGGCGGCCTTCTTCTCATTCTTTACGGGAACAATTTTGCTGGGATGTGTTTTGCTCGCCCTGCGCAAACCCGTCTTGCTGGACAATATCGGCCAGACATCGCCATGGATGTGGTTGGGCGGGACATTGGGGGCCATGTTCGTGTTCACAACCATCTTCGTCGTACCGAAGCTGGGCGCGGCGGGCATGATTGCCCTGATCATCTGTGGCCAGATTTTGTTTTCACTTGTCGTGGATCACTATGGCTTCCTTCTGCCCGATGCCACACCGCTATCCCCCATTCGTATTGCTGGCGCGGTTCTTCTGGTGATCAGTGTCGCCATGATCATGGCCCCAAAATTCTAAAAAAAATGCCCCAAAAATGCGTCACCCCGGCGAAAGCCGGGGTCTTCATCCTTTATGGCTGGAAGATCCCGGCTTTCGCCGGGATGACGTCTCGATATTAAATTAAGCGGCCTTCGTTTTCTTGCCCGTTACGCTCGGCTCCGCGCGCAGAACGGAACGGCCAGCGAATACGGCCTGTGGGCCCAGCATATCTTCGATACGCAATAACTGGTTGTACTTCGCCATGCGGTCGGACCGGGACAGGGACCCCGTCTTGATCTGGCCCGCATTGGTGGCCACGGCAATATCGGCAATCGTGGAATCTTCGGTTTCGCCCGAACGGTGGGACAGGATCACGCCATATCCGGCCTTCTGCGCCATCTGAACCGTTTGCAATGTTTCGGACAGCGTGCCGATCTGGTTCACTTTCACCAGAATGGCGTTGGCGCACCCCTCTTCAATGCCCTGACGCAGGCGTTCCGGATTGGTCACGAACAGATCATCACCAACCAACTGGACTTTATCGCCCAACGCATCGGTCAGCATTTTCCAGCCCGCCCAGTCATCTTCGCTCATGCCATCTTCGATGGATACGATCGGGTAACGGGCGCACAGATCTTCGTAGAACTTGACCATGCCAGCGGAGTCGAGCGTTTTACCCTCGCCCTCCATCACGTATTTGCCACCCTTGTAAAATTCGGTCGAGGCGCAATCCAGCGCCAGAACCACATCTTCACCCGGCACGTAACCAGCGGCTTCGATAGCCTTCATGATGTAATCCAGGGCTTCCGTCGCCGATTTCACAGCCGGAGCAAAACCACCTTCATCACCAACGTTGGTGTTCAGGCCAGCTTTGGACAATTCCTTCTTCAGCGCATGGAAAATTTCAGCACCGCAACGCAGGGCCTCGGAAAAATCCGGAGCACCAACCGGCATGATCATGAATTCCTGAATATCAACCGGGTTGTCGGCATGTGCGCCACCATTGATGATATTCATCATCGGCACCGGCAATTCATGGGCATGAACGCCGCCCAGATAACGGTACAGCGGCACATCCAATTCATCCGCCATAGCTTTGGATACGGCCAGCGATACACCCAGAATGGCGTTAGCGCCCAGACGGCCTTTGTTCTCCGTCCCGTCCAGCTCCATCATGGTCTGGTCGATGTGCAATTGTTCTTCGGCATCCATGCCGGACAGGGCTTCGAAGATTTCCGTGTTCACGTTTTCAACGGCATTCAAAACGCTTTTCCCGTTGTAAAAACCCGCCTCGCCATCACGCAATTCAACGGCCTCATGCGCCCCCGTGGACGCACCGGACGGAACCGCCGCACGGCCCGTGGCCCCGCTTTCCAGCGTTACATCAACCTCAACCGTCGGGTTACCACGGCTGTCCAGAATTTGGCGGGCATAAATGTCGATAATTGCGGTCATGTCTATCTCCTTATTGGATATTTACCAGTTTCATGGATTTCACCAGATCGTCGATGGCCTTCGCCTGGCTCAAGAACTCTTCCAGCTTGTTAAACGGCAGAGCCGATGGGCCGTCGCATTTGGCTTTGTCAGGGTCTTCGTACGCTTCGATAAAGATACCGGCCAGACCAATCGCCAAAACCGCACGGGTCAGATCGGGCACCAATGCACGGCGACCGCCCGAAGCTTCACTGCCCGGCAGGCGCATTTGGGAGGCGTGAACCGTATCGCAAATAATCGGCGTGTTGTCTGTGGCTTGCTTCATCACGCCAAACGCCATCGGGTCAACGACCAGATTGTCATACCCAAAGCAGTGGCCGCGTTCGCACAGGATCACCTTGTCATTGCCGCATTCGGCGAATTTATCGACGATGTTTTTCATCTGATACGGCGACAGGAATTGCGGTTTTTTCACGTTGATCACCGCCCCCGTTCTCGCCATAGCCTCGACAAGATCGGTCTGACGGGCAAGAAAGGCCGGAAGCTGGATCACATCCACAACCTCGGCCACGGGCTGGCATTGGTCGATTTCATGCACATCGGTGATGATGGCGACACCGAATTCTTCCTTCACCTTGCGGAAGATGCGCAACCCTTCATCCAGCCCGGCCCCGCGATAGCTATGGATGCTGGACCGGTTGGCCTTGTCGAAACTGGCCTTGAACACATAAGGAATGCCCAATTTGTCGGTAATGGTCTTATAAACCTCGACCGCCTTCAGGGTGATTGTTTCGTTTTCCAGGACGTTCAAGCCGCCAAACAGGACAAAGGGCTTGTCGTTGGCAACATCAATCGAACCGATTTTAACTGTTTTCATGGGAGCTCATATCTCAAGGGGGCTACGCGTGCCCCGTATATATAGGGCAAACGGCCAAAAACGGCCAACGAAAACATGAGGATTCCCCCTCTCCAGCAGGACCGAATCCCCTCTCAGCCTCAAAAGCCCCCTTCAGGGGCCCAGCAAAGGTCGCTTTAGGGTAAAACACCCCTGCCAGACCCGCAGAAAGGCAGGTTTTTTGAAAAAAATTTCACGGAAAATTATGGAATAAGCGACCAAAAAATGAACAAAAACAAACCCAAAATTTTGACCAGGGGAAACCTGAGGCAAGCCCTTGAGCCCAAAGGCAAAAAAAATGATTTTCAGGGGCGATTTTTTATTGCATATAAGCGCCCGTTGTATGTATACAACAATTTCCGTAACAACCCATTGGGAGGACCCATGCATTGACAACGCTCGAGCTGACACGTGTTACTCAGGACAACCCTGTACTTCTCGCCCTTTTTGAAAGGGCATACCGCCAGATTTTGGCACCTGCCTTCCCCGATACCAATCAAGCCGAAACGCTGGATAAATTCCTAGCCGGCATGAACGGTGAAATTAAGAACTTCGATGTCGTGGTCAATTTAATTGGCCAAAATTTACGCGATATCGACAGGGCTGAATTAGCCGGGATCAGTGTGGCCTATTACTATCCTGAACATAACGTCGGCAATCTTGCGTACAATGCAATTGATCCGAATATCCGCCAGGGCGGCCTTGGTAAAGCCATGGTCCAATGCCGGATTGAATCACTGAAAGAAAAAGCTGCGGAACGTGGGAAAACCCTGCGCGCTGTCTTTCTGGAGGTGAACAACCCGGAACGCGCCCCCAAAGAATTGGACACCATGGATGCAAACAAGCGTGTAGCCATTTTTGAAAAATGGGGCGCCCGCAAGGTTGGCATCGATTACGTCCAGCCGCCCGTCTATGAAGACGGCACGTTCTGCGACTACATGGATTTGTACAGCTATCCGGTCGATGGCCGTTATGCCAACCGTAAGGACGTCAGCGCGTTTCTCATGGCATCTTACTGCCTGAGCTACGGCACGACAGGCGACCGCCAGATGGCCTTGCGCACCATGTACAACCAGCTGTCCGAATGGAAACCAGAACCCCAATTACCACGCGGTGTTCTGGCTGGATATGAAATGGGTAAGGCCGAACTGCGCCCGGTCTAAATCCTAGAAGAAATCAAAACGGCAAAGCCGGTTGGTGATCAAACCAACCGGCTTTGTTTTATTGCTGCATCGACGAACGCAACAAACAGAGGATGCGGGTCGAAGGGTTTGGATTTTAGTTCCGGGTGGAACTGGACGCCGACGAACCAAGGGTGGTCGGCGTATTCGACGATCTCTGGCAGGCGGCCATCCGGGGACAGGCCGGAGAAGATCAGGCCCTGTTGTTCCAGACGGTCTTTATACGCCATGTTCACCTCATACCGGTGGCGATGGCGCTCGGAAATTTCGGTGGTGCCGTAGGCATCGGCAACCTTGCTTCCCTTTTTCAGGACAGCCGGATACGCGCCCAGACGCATCGTGCCACCCATATCGTTGGAGGCGCTGCGCTGTTCAGTCTGGTTGCCCTTGACCCATTCGGTCATCAGACCAACCACGGATTCTTCGCACGGGCCAAATTCGGTGGAACTGGCTTTTTCAAGACCCAGCAGATTACGCGTCGCTTCGATCACGGCCAGTTGCATGCCAAAGCAAATCCCGAAATACGGCACCGCGCGTTCGCGCGCGAACCGGGCCGCGTTGATTTTGCCCTGCGCCCCACGCTCACCAAAGCCGCCGGGGACCAGAATGCCGTTGATATTGTGCAAATGGTCCGCTGGGTTTTCGGCTTCGAAAATCGTCGATTCAATGAATTTCAGATTCACGCGGGCATTGTTGGCAATGCCGCCATGGATCAACGCTTCGTTCAGCGATTTATAGCTGTCGTTCAGGCCGGTATATTTTCCGACAACGGCGATATTCACCTCGCCTTCCGGGTCCTTGATCCGGTGGACAATATTCTTCCACACGGACAGATCCGGTTCCTTGGTATCCAACCCGAAGAAGGCCAGAACCTGCGTATCCAGACCCTCGGCATGATAGGTCAACGGCACTTCGTAAATCGTCTTTACGTCGAGCGCCGGAATCACCCGTTCAAACGGAATGTTACAGAACAGGGAAATTTTGCGACGGTCATCATCTTCAATATGGCGATCGGCGCGACAGAGCAGGATGTGCGGGCGAATGCCGGCGCTCATCAGCTCCTTCACCGAATGCTGGGTCGGTTTGGTTTTCAGCTCGCCCGCCGCCGGGATATAAGGCAGCAGCGTCACATGGGTGTACAGCGCACGCGCGTCGCCCAATTCATTGCCCAATTGGCGAATGGCTTCCAGGAATGGCAGGCTTTCAATATCGCCCACGGTTCCACCAATTTCGCACAGGATGAAATCGGCTGTGCCGTCCTTTTCCATCACGAATGATTTAATTTCATTGGTGATGTGGGGAATAACCTGAATCGTGGCGCCCAGATATTCGCCCTTACGTTCCTTTTGCAGAACGTTGGTGTAAATCTGGCCGGTGGTGATGTTGTCGTTCTTCTGCGCCGGGCGCCCCGTGAAGCGTTCATAGTGGCCCAGATCAAGGTCGGTTTCCGCACCATCATCGGTCACGAACACTTCGCCATGCTGGAACGGGCTCATCGTGCCCGGATCGACGTTCAGGTAAGGATCAAGCTTGATCAGACGAACCGTGTAACCGCGCGATTGTAACAATGCGCCCAAAGCGGCGGATCCGAGGCCCTTCCCAAGGGAAGAAACCACGCCGCCGGTAATAAAGATAAATCGTGACATTTTTCTATTGAGCGACCGGAACAGAAGGTTCAGTAGGAGGCGTTTCTTTGTCGGCTTTCTTGTCCGCCTTTTCATCCGTACCCGCGTCGGCCGGGGCCGTTACGGCGGTGGGTTCATCAAGACGATCGAGAATGCTGCCCTTGCTGGTCGAAGCATTCGCCAGAATACCCAGCACCAAGCTGGTGGCAAAGAAGCAACCGGCACAGATCGCCGTTGCGCGGCTCAGCGCGTTGGCTGTTGCGCCCGGGCTGGCCAATCCACCAAGACCACCGCCGCCACCGCCAATGCCCAAACCGCCCCCTTCGGAACGCTGGATCAACACCAGGCCAATAATGGCCACGGCAAGGATAAGGTGAATGACAAGAACGACCTGAATCATTGGTTTTCCCGTTAAGAGAATGAATCTGTTACTTCTACCCCGGCGTTTTACGCTTTATTGCACCGCTTTGGCAATAGCAAGATATTGGTCGGCCTTTAAACTGGCCCCACCGATCAGGGCCCCGTCCACGTCCGGAATGGCCAGCAATTCCGCCGCATTTTCTGGCTTTACCGACCCACCATACAGAATACGCACCCCGGCCCCGTCCGCCATTTTCTCCACCAAAATCTGGCGGATAAAGGCATGCATAGCCGCAACATCCGCCGGAGTGGCCGTTTTACCCGTGCCAATGGCCCAGACCGGTTCATAGGCGATGACCATATTGGCCGCCATTGCCCCGGCCGGGATCGATCCATCAAGCTGTTGTTTTACAATATATTTTTCCTGCCCTGCCGTCCGTTGCCCCTCGGTTTCGCCAACGCAGATAATGGTCATCAACCCGGCCTGATGCGCCTGCCCGGCTTTGGCGGCGACAATTTGGTCGCTCTCACCATGGTGCTGGCGGCGCTCGGAATGGCCCAGAATAACCGCGGAACAGCCCACGTCTTTCAACATCGGTGCTGCAATATCCCCGGTAAAGGCTCCGGTATCATGGGTCGAACAATCTTGTCCCCCAACACGCAAGGCACCGCGATTATGGTCAATAACCGCCCGCACAGCCGGAATATGGATAAAGGTAGGGCACACTAGAAAATCGCACCGATCCAGCAAACTGGAGTCTTTTTCCACGCCATCAATCACGGCCTCGGCCAGTTGACGAACGCTGACCAGCGTTCCGTGCATCTTCCAGTTTCCAGCAATCAGCTTTTTCGTCGTCATGGCATCGCCCCATCAAAAAATAAGACCGACAGAATACATACAACCCGGCATTAAAAAAAGCCGCCCGAAGGCGGCTTTTCTGAATTGATCAATTCAAAATGATTAAATGGCCGGTTTCGGCTCGTTCACTGGTGTGCGAACAGCAGCTTCCGGGACCTTGGCGACCGGCGCTTCGTTCTTTGTTGCGGTTGTAAATTCAGCAGCAGCTTCTTTTTTCATATTACACTCCTCTTATTGTTAGGGTTTTTAGCTACAGGACGTATCGTAATAATGCTTGAGAAAAACACAACCGGAAACAAACATTCTCCTCATTTATACACAGATCAAAAAACTGCGGACATAAAGGCCGAAACGCGGCAGGCGGTTGCACAAAGATCGCTTCGTTTCTATAGTTCCCGCCAGATTCTTTAAAACTTACGAAGGGTTATAGTCCATCATGATGCGGTCCATGCGCGAAGGCGTTCATTCCAAGATCATCAAAATTGTTCTGTTCGGCCTGCTCACCATGGCAGTGTTCGGATTGGTCTTGATGGATGTTGGCGGATTTTTCCGTGGCGGTATGGGCAACACCAATGTCGCCACCGTAGCCGGATCGTCTATCTCCAGCACAGAATTCCAACGCCATGTGCAACGCGTTTTGTCCAATCAGGGCATTACCCCCGCGGATGCGTATAACTTCGGATATATTGATCAAATCCTGGACAATGAAATCGCCCGCACGGTGATTTCAAATGCAACGGTTGATCAGGGTGTTTTGGTCGGTGACGACGCCGTCGCCCAACAAATCAACACGATGATCGCCCCGCTGTTGCAAAGCAACCCGGAAGCATCGAAGAAAGACATTTTGCAACGTGTATTGATGAATCAGGGCATTTCTGAAACAGAATTCGTCAACGCCATCCGCCACGAAATCGCCAACAGCACCCTGCAATCCGCCATTCAGGCCGGTGGCGCGCTGGTCACACGCGATGAACTGGTTGCCTTGTATCAATTGCGCAACGAAAGCCGCAGCATCAATGCCGTTATACTGAAAAACGCGGACATGACGGATATTAAACCCGCTGATGAAGCGGTTCTGACCGTGTTTTACGATGCCGCCCGCGTCCGCTACGCAAAACCGGAAACCCGCACCATGACCATCGCCGTCCTCAGCGAAAAACAGGTGCGCGATACGATGGATATTTCCGATGAAGAATTGCGGACCGAATATGACCGCAACATCGCCCAATACCGCACGGCGGAAAAGCGCGTCCTGCAACAGGCCGTCCTGACCGATCAGGCCGATGCCGAGGCCGTGAAGGCCAAAATGGATGCAGGCGCGACGTTGAAAGACGCCGTCAAATCACACACGGGTAAAACCGATGCCTATTTGGGCGAAAGCGAATTTGAACGCGCCGGATTGATCGAAAATATTGCTGATGGCGCATTTGGTGCGAATGTTGGTGATGTCGTCGGTCCGCTGCAAACCCCGCTCGGCTGGCATATTTTGGTCCTGACCAAAATCAACGCACCCGATACAACACCGTTTGAAAAGGTCAAAGCCGATCTGAAAAAAGAAATGTTACAGATCCGCCTGTCCGATGAAATCCTGGCCACCGCGAACCAGATTGATGATCGTCTGGCCGCTGGTGAATCGCTGGACGACATTGTCAAATCGATGAATCTGGACGTCACCAAGATTGGGGCCGTTCACAATGACGGATCGACGCCGGATAAAAAAGACGGCATGGCCGCCTTTGACAAGGACCGCGGCGCAATCCTCGAAACCGCATTCAGCGTCGAATCCGGCGAAACGGCCCCGGTCATGGAAATCTCCGGCGGTCGTTTCGCGGCCGTACGGGTTGATAGCGTAACCCCGCTGTCCTACACCCCGTATGAAGAGGTCAAGGACGAAATCGCCAAGGGCTGGATGGATGACCAACGCGCCACCGCCAACCGCGACCGCGCCCAGAAACTGCAACAGGCCGTTGCCGGCGGTGAAAAGACCCTTGAACAAGCGGCCAAAGATCTGGGCCTGAGCGTGCAGTCATTCAACGGCATCAAGGCCGGAGCAGAACCAAAAGCGCCGATGAACACCGCGACATTGGCCGCCGTGTTTGATGGCGTTCAAGGAGAAACCATGATGGCCCCGGTTGATGGCGGATTTCTGGTTGGAACCATCACCGCCATCAATATCCCAACGGCGGATAAAATCAGCGACCAGGATCTGCGCCCGATTTCGGATTCCATCACACGCACAGCCGGAAATGAATTCATGGCCGTGTACGTGAACCATCTGGAAGATAAATACGGCGTCAAAATCAACCGCCGGATGCTGGATTTAATGTTCGGCCCGGAAAGCGGCACAGTGGCGCAGTAACCTATAAATCCCCATAAACAAAAAACCCCGGGATAGTCATCCGGGGTTTTTTATGGGCTATTTCACAGCCTGTGACGCTGGCACCAATTCGATGCCCTTATCCTTGAGCGTCGGCAACCACGCCCGCAGCCCCTCAATCGTCACATCTTTCGGATGGCCGATGGCGATGGCCAGACCGTCTTTCAACGCCTTGCGTTCAACCTGCGCCAAAGATTTGGAAACAAACTCTGCCGTATTTTCGTGGTCCAGAAAGACATCACGGCTCGCATGGGGAACGCCCGCTTCGCGCGCCATATCACCTGCGACCGAATTTTGAATCGTGCGGCTGTCGATGAAATACAGATTGCGTGATTTCAATTCGGTCATCACGCGCGCCATGGCGGTTTTATCCTGCGTCAGCTTGCTCCCCATATGATTGTTGATACCGACATAACCATCAAACGCATTCAAACCATCCTGCAGAATTTGCGCAAAAGCGGCTTCGTCCTGCCCCACGCGCAAAACCTCCGGCCCTGGGTCTTTGGTCTGGCTCATCGGCTCCATGGGCACATGCACCATCAATTCATGGCCCGCTTCTTTCGCCTTGGCGGTTTGCGCTTTGATGTTACTGGCGTAAGGCAGATAGGCCAACGTTAGACCTGCGGGTAAATCCACCACGGCGGCGGATCGTTTAACATCCACGCCCATATCATCAATGATAATCACGACACGCGGGTTAGTGGCCGCGTGGTGTACAGGCGCGGACAATAATTCATCCACCACATCATCGACCGTTTCCGGTTCATGCGGAATAATGTCTTCGTCAACGACGACAGCGGGATCAACCGTCTGCAATGGCTCGGTTGAGAGCGGCAATGACGGTGCAAAATCCGGTGTAGGAATAACGTCGCGCTCAACCGCAACAATGGCCTCGGTCACATCATGGGACGGAGGTGGCGCATAATCACGTTTCACCACCAGTTGATCCAACACGATCACCAGAGCAACAACAGCGAGAACAATGGAGGCCGCACGCAGCGGCGTCAGGACTTTGAAGATTTTCATGGCGCGCACCATACCGCATTCGCCCCCTGTGGAAAAGTCACTGGACGAAACGGGAAAAAAACGGCAATATCCGCCGCCTCACCCCGGGAAACCCCCAGTAAATCAGAACATTCGCAGTCATTTCTTGACACAAACCATGAACTAAACTAGAACAAAAAGGGTATATAGAATCACGATTCTGTAGACCCTATCCGGCAAAAATGACGGATTTGCATCCAAAAAGCCCCAAAAAGCGGGCAAAACAAAGGGAATACAACGCCAAATGCTGACCAGAAAACAACGTGACCTTCTTGTTCTCATTCACGAGCGTATGCAGACGGGCGAAGTGGCCCCCTCTTTTGATGAGATGAAGGATGCGCTGGGCCTGAAATCCAAATCGGGCGTCCACCGTTTGATCAGCGCGCTGGTGGAACGTGGTTATCTGGAACGCCTGCCCCACCGCGCCCGCGCGCTGGAAGTGAAAAAATTACCGGAAGGGTACAAACCCGATGGCGCGGATTCATCCGCCGCCGCGGCCCAGACCCGCGCCATTGCCAGCGTGTACGAAGATGCCCGCATGGCCGCCCCGGCCCCCGCAAACAACTTCGCGCAAATTCCCCTGCACGGAAAAATCGCCGCCGGAACACCGATTGAGGCCATCCGTGACGAAGAAACATTGATCGACGTGCCGCCGCAAATGCTGGGGTCTGGTGAACATTACGCCCTGCGCGTTGATGGGGATTCCATGATCAAGGCGGGCATTAATGATCACGATATCGTTATCATCCGCAACACCACGACCGCCGAAAACGGTACGATTGTTGTGGCGTTGATTGATGACAGCGAAGTGACTCTGAAACGTTTCCGCAAATCCGGGAACAAAGTCATTCTCGAACCGGAGAACGACGATTACGAACCCCGCGTTCTGGAACCCGAGCGCGTGAAGATTCAAGGGCGGTTGGTCAGTTTGTACCGCACGTACCACTAAGCAATACCAACACCAAAATATATGATGTCACCCCGGCGAAAGCCGGGGTCTTCGTCCGTTATGGCTGGAAGATTCCGGCTTTCGCCGGAATGACGGCCTCAAGATTGGGTTTTTACCGTCCGTTATTCATCGCCCATGGACGATCACCGCGCAGGTCACGGACAGTGCGGATCGTGGGTTTTTCACCTTCTCGCACCCAGATCGCCACCGACCCATTTCGCCACACATCGAAACGGTCAATCACCACCCGGGCGGCACAATCTTTCTCCACCGACATACGGGCGACGACAACATCCGCCCACGCGCAATCGGCCGCCAATGCAACGGGCTGGTTGATAAAGGCGATTTTTGCCCCCTCCATCTCCATCCGGCAGGCATCGGCATCACACGACACCATGCCGTTTTCGCCCTGATATAATCCCTCATCCGGAATTTTTTCGGTTGCGCCTTCCGGCAATCCGGATTCCTGTGTCCAAACTTCGGCCGTAAATCGGTCGGCCACGCGGGATGAAATCATCATCCGGTCACCATCCATCCGCGCCGCCCATAATTTCCCGGTGGATGAGATCAATATATCCGGCGGCGTGGTGACAACAACCATCACCATGCCAACAACCAAAGGCAACACACCCAACCAGCGCGACCGCCCGGCCCAGAGCAACATAAACAACATGCCAAAAATCATGATGCCAAGCGCCGCGCCTGACCATACCGGCCAATGCACCACGGCATGCGGCCACCCGGCCACAATGCGGGCAATATCCAGCATGACATCCACACCCCATGCCATGCCCGCCAACGGCCAATCCGCCAACCCCAATGGCGCAAGGAAGTAAACCAGAATGGCCAACGGCATGATGATAAAGCTGGCCAGCGGCACCACGATGAAATTCGCGGCCACGCCATACGTCGCCACCTGTTGAAAATGATAAAGCGAAAACGGGGCCGTAACGATGGTGGCCAGAATGGTCGTCAAACACACCCCCGCCAAATAGATGATGGCCCGCTGCAACCACCCGGCTTTTGTATACGCCTCCACCCACCAATCCCGCGTGACGTCATAAAACCAGATCAGCCCGATCACGGCGGCAAACGACATCTGAAAACTCGCGCCCAGTAAAATGTCCGGATAGAACAGCAATAACGCCCCCGCACTGACCGCCGCCAACCGCATGGAAAACGGGCTGCGGTTCAGGCCAATGGCCAGCAGGAACAAACCCGTCATGATCAGGGCGCGGAATGTCGGTACACTCATCCCGACAATCAAGGCGTAAGCAAAGGCCGCAACAAACGCGATCACGGCGGCGTAGGATTTGATGGGGTGATACAGCGCCAAACGCGGGAACAGCGCCATCAGAAGACGGCTGAGGAAAAATGCCGCGCCTGCCGCCATACCAATATTCATGCCGGAAATGGCGATGATGTGGGCCAAACCGGCGACACGAACGTCATCCCATTGATCCTCGCTCATCGCCGCACGTTCGCCAGTCAGCAGGGCGATAACCACACCCGTCTCGCGTTCGCCGACATGGTCTTTCGCGGCCTGCGCCAGCATCAGGCGATAATTTTCCAGCGCCTGATAAAAACCGCCTTGTTGCTCCGACAAAATCTCCGGCGCTTTATACGCAAATCCCATCGCGCCCAGTTCGCGGAAATAGGCATAGCGCTGGAAATCAAAACTGCCCGGTGCCACAGGGGCCGATGGCGGGTTTAATCCACCCAGAACGCGAATACGCTGACCGGGACGAAGGCCTTCGTCCTTGCTGATCGTCATGCGGATGCGGCGCGGGGTTTTCTCCGGCGCAATCTCTTCGATCAACAGATCATCCAGAACCGCACGGCTGCCCCGCCCGCTTTCCAGCAATTCCAGTGACCGGATCGTGCCCGTCACGTTGGCAAAGCGCATTTGTTTTTCCAACACGGGGCCGCGCACCATTTCGGTGCGCACCTTGCCCGCGGCAAAGCCCGCCCCGAACGCCAAGGCAAGACCGAACAGCAACAGCAAAGCCACCGATCCGCCCGCCCGCGCCCGCCGCCATTGCCACAAAACAGCCAGCGCCGGAACCAGAAGGACAGCCAGCGCTCCCACCCATGACGGTTCAAATTTCAGTGAAAAATAGGCGCAAATCCCCGCCCCCAGAAGAACAGGCAGCCATAAAACATAGTGCGGGCGCTGCGCGGCGATCACCGCCGTCACGCCCCGCCACCCCGTCGCGCTAATACCTTGCTCCGAAACGCTGAAATCCACCTGCGAAACCTGTTTTCTGGCCTGTTTTCTTATGCTACCAAAGGCTTACAGAATTTAAAGGATAATACAACCATGACCATCATCACCCGTATCCCCCCGTCCCCCACCGGCCTGATGCATATCGGCACGGCCCGCACGGCTTTGTACAACTGGCTGTTTGCGCGGCGCCATAACGGCAAAATGCTGTTCCGGATCGAGGATACGGACCGCAAACGCTATGCCCCCGAATATGTGGATTCCATCAAGGACGGCCTGACCTGGCTGGGGCTGGATTGGGACGGGGATATCGTATCCCAATTTGAACGCACCGACCGCCACGCCGAGGTGGCCAATGAATTGATCAAGGCGGGCAAAGCCTATTACTGCTATTGCACGCCGGAAGAACTGGAAGACATGCGGGAAAAAGCCAAGGCAGAAGGCCGCGTGACATTCTATGACCGCCGTTGGCGCGATGCCGAC
Source organism: Micavibrio aeruginosavorus EPB (assembly GCF_000348745.1). NCBI lineage: Bacteria > Pseudomonadati > Bdellovibrionota > Bdellovibrionia > Bdellovibrionales > Pseudobdellovibrionaceae > Micavibrio > Micavibrio aeruginosavorus. Next base: position 1,288,888 of record NC_020812.1, read on the forward strand.
CCGGCCACCGCTCCGAAGGACATCAAACCCGTCGTCCGTATCAAAGCCCCGTTGGATGGCAACAGCATCGTGCATGACAAGGTGCAGGGCGATGTGACCGTGGCGAATGAGCAGCTTGATGATTTCATCATCCTGCGCAGTGATGGCACGCCGACCTATATGCTGGCCGTTGTGGTCGATGACCATGATATGGGCGTGACCCATGTTATTCGCGGCGATGACCATTTGAACAACACGTTCCGCCAGAACATCATCTACACCGCCATGGGCTGGGATATTCCGGTTTATGCGCATTTACCGCTGATTTTGGGGCCGGATGGCGCAAAACTGTCCAAACGCCATGGCGCAACAGGCGTGAAGGAATACGAGAAAATGGGCTACCTGCCCGAAGCGATGCGCAACTATCTGCTGCGGCTCGGCTGGTCCCACGGCGATGATGAAATCATTTCCACCGAACAGGCGATTGAATGGTTCGATCTGGAACACATTGGCCAATCCGCCGCGCGGTTCGATTTTGCCAAGCTGGAAAACGTCAATGCTCACTATATCAAACTGGCCGACAATGCCCGTCTGGTTGACCTGGTCACGCCGTTCCTGATCGAACGCGGATACACCGTGGATGACACGGGCCGCGCCCGTTTGCTGGCCGGCATGGACGAATTGAAAAACCGCGCAAAAACCATCGTCCAAATCGCGGACGAAGGCGCGTTCTACGTCAAAACCGTTCCGTTTGAATTTGATGAAAAGGCCAAAGCCAATCTGGATAAAGCCATCCTGCAAACCTTGAAAGATACGCTGTCCGGTATCACTGAATTCAACGCCACGAATATCGAAGAGGCCTGCAAAACTGTGGCCAATGATTTGCGGGATGGGAAACTGGGCAAGGTCGCCATGCCCCTGCGCGCCGCCCTGACGGGAACCACGGTCTCCCCCTCAGTCTTCCACGCGGCCGAACTCCTTGGAAAATCAGAGGTTTTACAGCGCCTGGATTATTCTTTGACATAACAAATACTCTATGCAAAAGTCCGCCATTCCAACGAAATAACAGGGAATGGCGGATTTTTTTATGGCTCCCAATTTTTATCAGTTGCGCAATTACGGCGCACTCGCATTTTCCTATGCCACAACGGCGGGCATCGCCGCAGCAACCTATATGATCGGCATGCCAGCCATTCTGGGCGTTGCCGCGACTTTTGCAACGTGGAAAACAATCAAAGAAATTCGTGCAAACAAACACGTCTTTGAAAACAATCTGAAGAAACACGAAGACAACTATTCATATTCACCCAAGCTGCAACAAATCGTTCAGGATCTTTATAAGGCATCTGGCCTCAGCGCCGATAAATACCCAATCCACGATTTTGACATCGATGAAGCAAAGCCACAAAAGCAAGGGGCCAAATACGAGGAAATCCGCAAACACATCCGCAGCAAATACACAGCTATGCCGAACGCCGCCGCTATTAATCTGGGCAAGCCGGTGATTATGATTTCAAAATCATTGCTGGAAATTCTCAACGACCGCGAAGAAAAGGCGGTTCTGGCCCATGAATTTGCCCACATCGTTGCAAAGCATTCAATTATCGACCTGCCCCAGCAAGTCATTCATCGCACATCACGCAACGCAAACAGCATTCTTTATATTTTTAGCACTGCTGCAACAGGGGCTATAAACTTTGCGACCGGATGGTCGGCAACAATCGTCGCGCCAATTATCGCCGCGAAACTATCCGGGTTTGGCCGCCTGATTAAGAAGATGAACCGCGGCAATACAGACGAAAATGATCGCATGACCGATGCCGATGCAAAGCGCCTGACCAGAATTGCTTTGGGATGTTTTGCCTTTGGTGTTGCCACCAACGTTGCGTTCTTCAGCGCGATCAACCCGATGATTGCCGGGATCTTTCTGGCCACATGGGGACTTGGTAAAGCCGCAAGGATCACCAATGCCACACTATCGCGCAGTCAGGAATATCAGGCTGACCGCGGTGCGGTCTTGCTGGGTGCCGATCCGCTGGCGCTGGTCACGGCCTTGCGCAAGATCAACGAGATCAAAAATATTAAACTTGCCGAATTGGGCCATGATGCCACCAAACAACCCGGCAAACTGTCCCGCGTATGGGCAAACCTGCATGCCAGCCACCCGACAGTTGAACGCCGTATTGGCCGCCTGACCGCCATTGCCCGCCAATCCGGTTATGGCGAAGAACAAATCACTACGGCGACCACATGCGCGCTGGATTTGACTGGCCTGAATCATGTTCCACACCATGCGGCACAGGCTTATACAAACCACATGACCTAACGCCACGACAGTTTTCATAAAAAACACCAATTTACCGAAGTAACGATTTTTAAACGCGCTGCCTTTATCTTTACGCGGCGCAGGCCTATGATTGCGCGGTTGGTTTGGCATTCGCTGGGCCTTTCACACGTACACATTTTCGCTTTCCATTCCGTGGGGTAACACCATGTCCGCAGATACAGCACAAAAAACTTTCACCCTGACCAATGACCAGACCGGCGCATCAACGAAACTGCCCGTTCTGGACGGTGTTATGGGCCCGCCGGTGATTGATATTCGCAAGCTGTATGATGAAACCAGCCACTTCACATTCGACCCCAGCTTTATGGCGACGGGCAGCTGCAAATCCCGCATTACCTTTATTGATGGCGACAAGGGCATTCTGCTCCACCGCGGTTACACCATTCAGGATCTGGCCGAAAAAAGCACCTTTATGGAAGTGTGCTACGCCCTGCTCTATGGTGATTTGCCGAATGCCAAGGAATTGAAAGAATTTGAACACAACATCACCTATCACACGATGGTGCATGAACAACTGCACTTCTTCTTCCGTGGTTTCCGCCGTGACGCGCACCCGATGGCCATTATGTGCGGCGTGGTTGGCGCGTTGTCCGCGTTCTATCATGACTCGCTGGACATTCATGATCCGAAACAACGCGAAATTTCCGCACACCGTTTGATCGCAAAATTGCCGACACTGGCCGCGATGTCATACAAATATTCCGTGGGCCAACCGTTTATGTACCCGCGCAATGATTTGTCGTTCGCGGAAAACTTCCTGTATATGTGCTTTGCCGTTCCGGCGGAACCGTACACTGTGAACCCGGTTCTGGCCCGCGCCATGGACCGCATTTTCACCCTGCACGCCGACCACGAACAAAACGCATCAACATCCACCGTGCGTTTGGCTGGGTCATCCCAAGCCAACCCGTTTGCGTGCATTGCCGCCGGCATTGCATGCCTGTGGGGCCCGGCCCATGGTGGCGCGAACCAGGCCGTGCTGGAAATGCTGGAAGAAATCGGGCACAAGGACAACATCCCCGAATTCCTGGCCAAGGTAAAAGACAAGGGCGATAACACCCGCCTGATGGGCTTTGGCCACCGCGTTTACAAAAACTATGACCCGCGCGCCGAAGTATTGAAAAAATCCTGTGACGAGGTTCTGGCCGAACTGGGCATTGACGACCCGCTGCTGGAACTGGCGCAGGAATTGGAACGCATCGCCCTGTCCGATCCGTATTTCATCGAACGCAAATTGTTCCCGAACGTCGATTTCTATTCCGGCATTATCCTGAAAGCCATGGGCTTCCCCACATCCATGTTCACGGTGCTGTTCGCCGTGGCCCGGACGGTGGGCTGGATTTCCCAATGGAAAGAAATGATGGAAGAACCATCCCTGAAAATCGGCCGCCCGCGCCAACTTTATACCGGCCCGGCGCAACGCGAATATGTCCCGGTGGACAAGCGATAGAAATAAAAAAGGGCGGTTCAAACCGCCCTTTTCTTTTATGCCCCGGATGCCGCCATGCGCGCCGTTACACCGGCCGGGCGACTGAGCGTTTCCATGCGGGTTTGGGCCAACCCCAGTACAAACTGCGCCGCTTCGACCGATGGTGTTTCATCACCACGACCACGCAACAATTTTCGCATGGTGGCAAAGGATGCACGTTGTTCTTCGCTTTCAAACCCTTCATCCAAAATGCCACTGACGGCCTTGGCGATGATGTCGGGTTTGGCGGCGTCCTGAATAAATTCGGGAACACAGCGTTTGTTCAGCAGGATGTTCGCCAGATGCGCAAAGCGCACCCGCACCAGCATTTTCACCAACCACCACGTCAACGGGTTCATGGTATAGGTAATGACATGCGGAATATTGGCCACGCCCAATTCCAATCCCACCGTGCCGGACACCGCAACAGCCGCATCCAATGCCTTCAGGCTGTCGCTTTTCGCGTTCACGCCATCGGTGAAATGGACGTTGTCGATATCCTTTAACAAGGAACGCAATTCCGGTTCCAGATGCGGCAAGGTCGGCACCATAAACGATAAATCGCGCCGGTTTTTGCGCAGGGCCAAAGCGACATCGCGGATCAGCGTGCCCATGCGTTTGACTTCACCCATGCGGCTGCCAAAGAATAACCCTAAAACCTTACCGTCTTCCGGCACGCCCAATGCCGCACGTGCCTTTGCGCGATCACCGGATGTGGTCAACGCCAGTTTTGTTTCCATCACCGGGTGGCCGACAAACGCAGCATTCAGCCCATGACGCGTGAAATAATTCGGTTCAAACGGGAACAGACACATCAACCCGTCATACAGGGCCGCAACCTTCTGCGCCCGGCCCGGTCGCCACGCCCACACGGTCGGCGCGACATAATGAATAAAGACCGGTTTCTTCACGCCGCGTTCACGCAATTTCTTCACAACGCGGAAACAAAAATCCGGCGCATCAATGGTCACAACGACATCGGGTTCGCGTTTGGCAATATCATCAACCGTTTCGTTGATCCGACGGATCAGGGATTGCAGGCGCGGCAGAATTTCAGCCACCCCCATCAGGGACAGGTCAGACATCGGGAACAGGGATTTCAGCCCCTCGCCCTCCATCTGCGCGCCGCCGATACCGTGAAAATGCAGGTGCGGCATATCGTCATCCGCCGCACAAATGTCGCGCATTGTGTGCATCATCCGCGCACCCAGCGTATCGCCCGACGTTTCACCGGCGATCAGATAGATCGAAAGATCTTTATTACCTGTTGTCATAGACTATCGGGATCCACCCCAACCACGAACATTTTATATTGGTCCGCCAAATCGGCAACCTTCTGCGGGTCGAGAAGCAGGCTGCGATTGGCCTCAACCGCGATCCCGGCATAGCCAGCCAGCGCCGCATGGTGAATCGTATCCGGGCCAATGGTTGGCAAATCCAGCGATTCATCCTGTTGCGGTTTGGCCATCTTCACCAGAATGGGGCCACGCCCTTCGCGTTTCAGCAATCCGCAACGGCGGATCAATTCATCCGTCCCTTCGATCCCCTCAACGCCCAGAACCAGATCCTGTTGCATCACGACGCTTTGGCCAATATCCAGACGGCCCAGCGTATGCGCAACCTTGATGCCGTGGCGAATGGCGCTCATATCCTCCGGCGTTGGCTCGCGTGAGCCAATCCGGCCTGCTTTTGGCATGATATCTTCGATAAAATGCTGAACAGCGTGAATTTTGAACCCGTCGCGTTCCAGTTCACGGCGCAGGGCCTTCAATAACCCATCATCACCAATCGCGCGCAGGCCAAGACGCAGGAAGAATTTCAACGTGCGGAAATCTGGACGCAATTCTTTCAATGACGGGCGACGAATGGACCCGATCAGGACCAGGTCACGCACCTTATGCGCCTTCAGCGTGTTGATAATCTGCCCGGCTGCACCCAAACGGGTCAGCATGTAACGGCGATCTTTCAGGATCGCCAGATCGGTCTGGCGTTCAAAGCCAACGACAAAAGTATCAATCCCCTTGGTATCACACACACCCAACAGGCGCTCCGGCAGTAATCCACCACCGGCAATGATGCCCAATAATTTTACGTCTTCGACTTTATCCGTCATTGTTACGCACTCCGTTTTGCGGGTTGGCACAGCGGGAAGCGTGTTTTGGCGCGCGCGAATTCAACCATCTCCATGACCAGATTGTCGCTGGAATAATCGCTGGCCACCATTTCGATGCGCTGATCCATTGTACCTTCTTCGCCAAACATCTGGTTAAAGGCGCGTTGCATGGCCTTCACCTGGTCCTTGGTAAAGCCGCGGCGTTCCAGGCCGATCAGGTTCAGGCCCGCCAGTGATGCGCGCTCACCCTTCACACGGCCAAACGGAATCACGTCATTTTCAACGCCGGACATTCCACCAATCACCGCGTGCGCACCAATGCGCACAAACTGGTGCACGGCGGACAGGCCGCCAATCAATGCAAAATCACCCACAACCACATGGCCCGCCAGTGTTGCGTTGTTCGCCATGATCACGTTGTTGCCAACGATACAATCATGCGCAACGTGCGACGCCATCATGAACAGGCCGTTATCGCCCACGCGCGTTTCCATGCCACCACCTTCGGTGCCTGGGTTCATTGTCACGTGTTCGCGGATCTTGTTATTCTTGCCGATAATCAGACGGGATTTTTCACCGCCAAATTTCAAATCCTGTGGTGCAGACCCAATGGAAGCGAACGGAAAAATTTCCGTGCCCTCGCCAATCGTTGTGTAGCCATCCACAACGACATGCGAATGCAAAACAACATTGTCACCCAGCGTGACATTCTCACCCACGATGGAATACGGCCCAACCTTGACGCCCTGCCCCAGCGTGGCGCCGGCGGCAATAATGGCGGTGGGATGAATCAATGCAGCAGAGGACATGACAGACGACACTTTCGACAATGGGGGATACAGGTGCAAGCGCACCCATAGAGTATAGAAAAATGGCGGAATTCCGCCAAATCACGCTTTGTTGCGGGGTGTTACAGACGAACGGTTCAGTCGGCCTTAATTATCCATGATCATGGCACTGAATTCGGCTTCGGCACACAACGTGTCACCGACCATAGCCTCGCCCTTGAACTTCCAGACGGGGCCGCGTTGTTTCGTTTTCTGCACATGGATGTGCAGGGAATCCCCGGGCACGACCGGCTTGCGGAAACGGGCCTGGTCGATGGTCATGAAATAGACCAGCTTGCCTTCGGCTTCTTTCCCCAGCGTTTGCACGACCATAATGGCCGCCGTCTGGGCCATGGCCTCAACGATCAAAACGCCCGGCATAACCGGAAAACGGGGAAAGTGACCCTGGAAATGCGGTTCGTTGAACGTCACGTTTTTCAAACCAACGGCCCGCTCGTTCGGCACGAATTCCAGGATGCGATCCACCAAAAGGATAGGATAGCGGTGCGGGATCATTTCCATGATCCGGGTGATATCAATGTTCACAGCCGCAGAGGCGCTTTGTTCGCTCATGGTCGTCTCTTCTTCTTATTTCTGTTTTTTGATCAGGCGATTCAACATCGCAATTTGACGCATATATTGCTTGATTGGCAAGGCCGGGGAGCCCATTTGTTCTTCCCCTGCCGGAACATCCCGCATCAACCCCGATTGCGCCGCAATCCGCGCGCCACGGCCAATTCGTAAATGGCCGGCCACACCCACCTGGCCAGCCAGAACGACATAGTCCTCCAGCACCGTAGAGCCGGATACGCCAACCTGGGACACAATGACGCACCCACGGCCAATTTTTACGTTATGTCCAATTTGGACCAGATTGTCGATCCATGTCCCCGCACCAATCACGGTATCCGGGCCAGCCCCGCGGTCGATACAGGTGTTCGCCCCGATTTCCACGCGGTCTTCGATCACCACGCGGCCCAGTTGGGGCACTTTCACATGACCTGCCGGATCAATGGCGAAACCAAAGCCGTCCTGGCCAATCCGCACGCCGGGGTACAAACGCACGGCATTGCCGATCACACAATGCGTCACCGTTGCACCCGCGCCCACACGGCATTTTTGCCCCATGGTCACGTTACGGCCGATCACAGCATTAGATTCGATCCACGATCCATCGCCAATCGTTGCCCCGGCCTGCACCACGGCACCATCATCAATCACGCATCCGGCCCCAATCGAGGCCGATGGATCAATATGGGCACGCGGTGAAATGCGCGCATCCGGATAGGATTCCGGATAAAATTTCTGCGCGCACAAGGCGTACGCTTTGTAGGGGTTCTTGCTGACCAGCAAGGCCATACCCGCGGGTGCAAATTCCACCATCTGCGGTGCCACAAAACAGGCCCCGGCTTTGCTGGCACGGAACGCATCGCGATATTTTATATTATCAAGAAAGCTGATCTGATCCGCACCCGCCTGATCCAGCGCACCAACATCATGCACCATGTGCGCGGAATCGCCGCTTTGCAACTCCGCCCCGCATGACGCCGCGATATCGGCAAGACTGAACGGACCCAGCCGGGTGAAAAACGATTGATCAGCCACGGGAACTTACTCAGCCAACGACGTGTTGGATTTTTCGGCGCTGGACAACGCGGTATCAACCGCCTTTTCTGCCGCGCTGATATCCAGTTTCACATCCGGGAAATCCTTATTCAGCTTGTCCATAACCTGGCCGGTAATGTCCATTTCCTTTTCGGCCAGAACCACGTTCTGACGGGTCAGGACAATGTCATAACCGTTGGCCTGCGCCTGTTCCGCGACAATTTCGGTCATGCGGCCACGCAGTTTGTTATACGCATCCGCGGATGCCTTTTCCAACGACACGCGGCGGCGTTGCGCCAGGCGACGCGCATCCATCAATTTTTCTTCAAACGCGCGGCGTTTTTCGGCGAACTTTTCCGGGGTCAGCTTGTCACGCTCGGCCACCAGTTTCTTTTCTTCCTCCCCCAGATCGCGTTCCATCTTGGAAAATTCTTTCTGGAAGGCGTCACGCTGGGTCGCCAGTTGATCCTGAATCGACTTCCCGGCCTTGGAGCTGTTCAAAACGGCTTGCGCATCGATCACGGCAATAACGTGGCCGGACCCGGCAACGGCTTGCGCTTTGACCGCATCATTGGTCGCATGGCTCAACAGCGACGGCCCAACGATCAGGGCCAAGCCCGCCAATACAACAACACCAGCACCCGCCAGAACAGCCATTTTATTTACTTGCATCATCAAACCCTTTTGCTTGTCAGATGTATGTTAGAACCGCGTGCCGAAGCTGAAGCGGAAGTTTTCTTCCTTGTCGAAATCTTCCTTCATGAACGGTGCGGAGAAATCAACCCGAACCGGGCCAATCGGTGAGCGCCATGAAACGCCAACACCGGCACCGGCGCGCAGGGAATTGATGTCTTCGACATCGGAACCGACATCGTCAATTTCCCACAGCGAGCCGAAATCGGTAAACGCGTGGCCCTTGATTCCCATTTCATCGGGTAACCCGACCGGGAACGACAGTTCCACCGACCCACGATAGAACATATTCCCACCGAGGGAGTCATCGGTACCAATGTCACGCGGACCGACACCAGCCGGTTCAAACCCGCGCAAGGTACCACCACCCAGGAAGAAACGTTCGTTAATGGCAACATTTTCATCACCATAACCATGGATGGCTCCAACTTCACCCAGCACGTTCAGGACAACGCGGTCCGTGTCAAACAACGGGTAGAAGTGCGAAGCACCGAGCTTGGCCGAGATATATTGCGAATCCCCGCCCAGACCGGACATTTCAGTATCCAACCAGCCATAGGTCCCATCAGACGGGAACAATGTGCTGTTCCGTGAGTCATAGGTCAGCATCTGGCCGATAGCAGAGGTCGAACGTTCGCCGGCCTGTTCCTTAATGTAACGGGAGGCGTCGTCCTGGACTTCGGTGATTTCGTTTTGTTCGACACGATAGCGCAGTGATTGACGCCATTTTTCCGACAGCGGATAACCGAATTCAAAACCACCACCGGTCCGCTTTTGATCATAGGAGCTTTCGTCCTGCAAATCGCGGGTGATGTGGAAGGCGTTCACGCCCGCCGAGAAATCGCGGTCGAGGAAATACGGTTCGGTAAAGGCGAAATCAAATTCCGTCCGTTCACCCGCAATCGTGGCCCCGAGCAGCAAATCCTGCCCCTTACCCAGGAAGTTGCGTTCACGAATTTTGAAGTCAGCCAACGGACCATCAGCGGTCGAGAAACCGGCACCGATGGAGAGTTCACCCGTGGATTTTTCGGCCACCTCGATATCAACCACCGATTTATCCGGTGCGGTGCCCGGCTGCGGCGTCACGATCACGTTTTCAAAATAACCAAGGTCGCGGATTTTCTGTTCCGACTTGGCCACTTTTTCACGGTTGAACGGGTCCCCTTCGACCAAATCCATCTCACGACGGATGACCTTGTCCAGCGTGCGGACGTTGCCGCGAATATCAATACGCTCAACAAAAACTTTCGGCGTTTCGCGGATATTGAAGGTCAGGTCAACGGTGCGTTTTTCACGGTTGCGCTCAACACCCGGTTTGACATCCACGAATGCAAATTGGCGATTGCCCAATTCACGCGTGAAGGCATCGACCGTACGCTCAACTTCGTCGGCATTATACCAGTCGCCAGGCTTGAAGGTCAGGAACGGAACCAGATCGGCCTCGTTAAAGTCGCGCAGATTGGCATCAATCGTAACATTGCCAACGCGGTAACGCGGGCCTTCTTCAACAGTGAAGGTCAAGTAAAACGCGTCCTTGTCCTTGGACAGTTCGGCGTTAGAAGCCAAGATGCGGAAGTCGGCATAGCCCTGGGACAGATAGAAACGGCGCAACAATTCCTGATCATAGGACAAACGGTCCGGATCATAACGATCGTCGGCACCGAGGAAGCGGTACCAGCGGTCTTCCTTCGTGCTGATCTCACTGCGCAGCGTATCGTCGTCATACACTTCGTTACCGACGAAGCGAATGCCCTTCACCTTTGTCACCGGGCCCTCGTCAATTTCGAACACCAGATTGACGCGGTTTTGATCCAGCTCGATCACCTTCGGATCAATCTGGGCCGAGAAGCGGCCGGAGCGGGTATAAACCTGATACAGACGGTTCAGGTCGGATTGCACTTTCGTCCGTGTAAAGACCTGACGCGGGCGCAGGCTGATTTCAGCCAGCAGATCTTCGTCTTTCAGCTTGTCATTGCCTTCGAACGCAATCTCGCTGATGACCGGGTTTTCAACCACGGTGACTTCCAGCGTGCTGCCCTTCTGGCGCAATGTCACGTCGGCGAACAGGCCGGTGCCAAACAGGCTTTTCAACGCGCCGTCCAGCAAGTCCTGCGTCATCGGGTCGCCCACCTTGGCATCCAGATACGTCAGAACGGTCACGGGTTCGATACGCTGTGTCCCCAGCACTTCGATGTCTTTGATTTTCGTACCCGTTGCCTGTTCAGATGCATACCCTTGTGCGGATACGGTCGTCGGCACGGCCAGAATGGAGAAAGCGCAAAGCCCTGCTATGGCCAGAAGGCCAAGCCCTTTAACACGGATCATGTTCATTTACGTCCTGTAGAATCCGCCGGTCAGAGGACCAGCTGTACGATATCGTTCAGGTTAGCAAATAGCATGATTCCGACAAGTATGGCTAGTCCGAATCGGAAGGCATATTCCTGAAATTGTTCAGAAATCGGGCCACCTTTCACCGCTTCAACAGCATAGAAAGCCAGGTGCCCGCCATCCAGCATCGGGATTGGGAACAGGTTGATCAATCCAAGATTTATGGAAAGCAATGCTGTGAAGCTGATCAGGGCCAAAATCCCGACCTGTGCCATGTCACCGGCCAGCGCCCCGATGCGGATAATCCCGCCCAGTTCGGTCGCGCTGCGCGTTCCGGTAAACATCTGGCCGATGGCTTCCAGCGTGCTGGTGGTTACGGACCATGTTTCGGCCACGGCGGCACCTACGGCCCCAATCGGATTATGGCGAATGGTCTTTTGCGGTGCGCCCTGGGCGACGACCAGAACGTTATACCCCTCGGATTCCGGGTTTTTCAGGTCCTGGTTCTGCTCCAGCAACGGCTGGACCACCATGCCCTCTTCCTTCGCGCCACGATCCAGCATGATGGTGAAGGTTTTGCCCATATTGGCCAGCAAAGCCGCACGGATCGCCTCCGGTGTTTCGGTGCGCTGACCGTTGACGGCCACAATGTTGTCAATCGCCAGACCATCACCCGGGCTGATTACGCCCAGCATGCCGCGGGTGCTTTTGAACCCGTGACGGTCTTCGGTTTCCATCCGCTCCGGCGTCGCGGTCAGGGTAATCACCTCGCCCGCACGGTTAACGGTAAACTCCATCGGTGTATCCAGCTTCACCATGACGGAACGGCGCAGTTCGTCGAAGCGATCAATCGGTTGGCCATCAATGGTCAAAATGACGTCATGCGGCTGGAATCCGGCCTTATCAGCCGCAGACCCCGCAATCACGGCGGAGGATTCCGCCGGTGTAACATCCTGGCCATGGAACATGAACAGGCCCGCCAGCAAGACAATTGCGAACAGGTAGTTAATCGCCGGGCCCGCAAAAACGATGGCCGCCCGTTTACCGACGGATTTGGCAAAAAATGCCTCTTTGCGTTCGGCTTCGGTCATGGCGCGCGGCGCTTCGCCCGCCTCACCCTTAACCTTGTCGGTGTGTCCGGCGCTGGCCGGATCGGAATCGCCAAACATTTTGACGTAGCCGCCGAGCGGGATCAGCGAGAATTTCCAGCGCGTGCCGTGTTTATCGTTAAAACCCCAGATTTCCCGGCCAAACCCGATGGAAAAAACCTCCACCCGCACACCGCACAGGCGCGCAATGTAATAATGACCAAATTCATGGATAAACACCAAGATGCTCAAGACCAGCAGGAACGACCCGCCATAAAGCCAGATATTACCGGCAACCAGCTGAAACATTTCGGCCATGGACGTGGTCATTGCAACTCCGTAGGGTCTTGGTCGTTAAGCGCTTTTCAGCGCGTGATGAGAATTCATATAGGCGGTTGTATCGTCGCGCACAGCGGCATCAAAGTCCAGCACATCAGAAAGATTGGACATATCCACCTTTTCGACACGCTCGACCGCATATCTCACTGCGTCCATAATACCATAAAACCCGATCCGCCCGGCCAGAAATGCCGCAACGGCCACTTCATTTGCCGCGTTGAAGGCTATGCAATGGGCTGGCCCGGCGCGCAGGCAGTCATACGCCATTGGGATAGACGGAAAGCGCACCGGATCAATTTGTTCGAAATCCAGCCGCGAAAGCGTTTTCAAATCCAACCGCTGGCCGCTGGTTTTGATTCGGTTGGGCCAGCCCAAAGTATAGGCGATGGGCGTGCGCATATCCGGCGCACCCAGCTGGGCCAGAACCGATCCATCGGCATATTCAACCATGGAATGGATCACCGATTGCGGGTGAACCAATACGTCGATCTGTTCCGGCGGCATGGCAAACAGATAATGCGCCTCAATAATTTCCAGCGCTTTGTTCATCATGCTGGCGCTGTCGACCGAAATCTTCGCACCCATGGTCCAGTTCGGATGCGCCACGGCCTGGGCCGGGGTGGCGGCGCGCATTTGATCCATCGTCCATGTGCGGAACGGGCCGCCCGATGCGGTCAGGATAATGCGGTCAATCCCGGCACGGTTTTCATTTTCAAACACCTGAAACACGGCGTTGTGTTCACTGTCCACGGGCAACAATGTCGCACCGCTTGCGCGCGCCGCAGCCATCACCAACGGCCCGGCGGCGACCAGCGGTTCCTTGTTTGCAATCGCCACGCATTGCCCCTGCGCAATCGCGGCCAGGATGGGTTCCAGACCCGCCATGCCAACTATTGCCGCCATGGTCCAATCCGTTGGCATGCTGGCCGCTTCGATCACGGCAGCGCGCCCGGCGGCGCATTCAATACCCGTTCCGGCCAAGCGGTTTTTCAAAGCATCATAATGGGATTCATCACCGATGACGGCGCGTTTGGCTTTCAATTGAATCGCTTGATCGGCCAGACGGTCAACATTCGTCTGCGCGGTCAACGCCTGTACATCATACGCCTCGGGATTGCTGAGGATCAGATCAACCGTCGATGTCCCCACCGATCCAGTCGATCCCAAAATCGTTACGCGTTTACTCATCGCAACCACACCATATAGGCCAGCAAGAATACAGGCGAGACCAGCAACAATGAATCAATCCGGTCCAGCAACCCACCATGACCGGGGATCAGATTGCCCGTATCTTTCACACCAACGCGGCGTTTGAATGCGGAGATCAACAAATCCCCCGCCTGCCCCACGGCACCAAACCAGCACCCGGTTAAAAATACGACGAAGGAATGAATGGGGATCAAGCCACCGCTGACCACAGGCGTCCATTGCATCAAGCTGGGGCGCGCGGCAAACAGAATTGTCAGCACCGCACCACTGGACACCATCGCACCAATAAATCCGGCCCATGTTTTATTCGGGCTAACGCGCGGGGCCAATTTTGGACCACCAATCGCGCGGCCCGCAAAATACGCCCCAATATCGCTGGCCCACACGCACAGCAATAAGGTCGCAACCAAGAACAATCCTTCCAAAAATTGCGTCCGCAACCAGATAAAGGATGTATAGGCCACCACCATGTACAGCGCACCGATCAGAACATCGCGCATCGGATGTTCGCCCGCATCCGACATGCGCCACCATTCCCAAACGGAAATCATCGCCGCAACCAGCATGAAGATAAAGAAAGGCATTTGCCCCAGATAAATCAGGAACAGGGTCAACGGCCCCAAAATCACGCCCGATAAAATGCGGATTTGCAGGGAGGACAGTTTCATCTTTGCTTTAACCTGATCCGCGCCGTTCAAAATGCGCCTCTCCCTGATTTGATTTTGAAATTATTATTTTTATTGCTTGCCTGATTTGACACCACCGAAACGGCGGTCACGCGATTTGAAATCCGCGATCGCGGCTTCCAGATCAACTTTTGAAAAATCGGGCCAGAGCGTGTCACAATAAAACAATTCGGAATACGCACATTGCCACAGCAGGAAATTGCTGATCCGGCGTTCACCGCTGGTACGGATCAAAATATCCGGGTCTGGCGCGCCCGCGGTGGACAGGAATTGCGGCAGGTATTCCTCGGCCGATTCATAGGTCGGCTCAATCCCCTGTTCGGCCATTGCGCGGGCCATTTGCGTTGCCGCACACAAAATATCCTGCCGCCCGCCGTAATTCAGGGCGATCATCACGGTGATGGCAGTGTTATTGGCGGTCAGGTTTTCGGCCTGTTCGATCATCTTGACGATGTCGGGCTCCAGTTCTTCGCGGCGGCCGATGACTTTCAACCGGATATTATTCCGGTGCAGTTCGGCCGTCTCCGCACGCAAATACATGCGCAGAAGACGCATCAATTCCCGCACTTCATCAACCGGACGGCTCCAGTTCTCGGTCGAAAACCCGAACAGGGTCAGATATTCAACGCCCAGCTCAACCGCCGCTTCGACAACGCGCTTGACGGATTCAACGCCGCGCTGGTGCCCCGCCGTCCGCGGAAGGCCGCGCTGCGTTGCCCAACGGCCATTGCCGTCCATAATGATTGCGATGTGACGCGGTGATTGACTCATGTGCGAAATACCAGGATCAAACGGTCATGATGTCTTTTTCTTTATCGACCAGCATTTTGTCGATCTGTGCAATGTAACCATCGGTCAGTTTTTGCACTTCGTCGGACAAACGCTTTTGATCATCCTCGGACACTTCGCCCTTCATCGCCTTGATACTATCCATACCATCGCGGCGGATGTTGCGCACGGCCACACGGCACCCTTCGGCATATTTACCGGCCACTTTGGTCAATTCCTTGCGGCGCTCTTCGTTCAGCTGCGGCACCGGCACACGGATCACGTTGCCTTCGGCTTGCGGGTTCAAACCCAGACCGGATTCACGGATTGCCTTTTCCACATTTTTGGAAATGGTCGCATCCCATACGGTGACGGTCAGCATGCGAGGCTCCGGTACGCTGACCGAACCGCATTGGCTGATCGGCATGTGAGAGCCGTACGCTTCAACCTGAACGGTTTCCAGCATGCTGGTCGCGGCACGACCGGTGCGCAGACCCGTAAATTCGGTTTTCAACTGTTCCATCGCGCCATCCATACGGCGTTTCAGGTCGTTTTTATCAAAAGCCATTGTGATTTCTCCTTGGTCTTCTTCGTACTTATTGATCAGTTACGATCGTAAACTTGCCTTCGCCACGAACAACCTTGGCGAAATTTCCTGCTTCCAACACCGAAAACACCACGATTGGAATGTGGTTTTCACGGGCCAGCGAAATCGCCGTTGCATCCATGACTTTCAAATCCTTGGTCAACACATCCATGTACGAGAGCGTGTCGTAATGGGTTGCGGACGGGTCCTTGTGCGGATCGGCGGAATAAACACCATCAACCTTGGTGCCCTTGAACAAGGCATCACAGCCCATTTCCGTGGCGCGCAAGGCCGCCGGCGTGTCGGTGGTAAAGAACGGGTTGCCCGAACCGGCGGCGAAAATGACAACGCGTCCCTTCTCCATGTGGCGCAGGGCGCGGCGGCGGATAAACGGTTCGCACACAGCCTGCATCGGGATGGCGGATTGCACGCGGGTCGGTACGCCCACCTTTTCAAAGGCGGATTGCAAGGCCAAGGCATTCATGACCGTGCCCAGCATACCGATATAATCCCCGGTAACACGCTCCAGCCCGTTTTCGGCCCCGGATACGCCGCGGAAAATGTTCCCGGCCCCGACGACGACACACACCTGAACCCCCAGATCAATCGCCTGCTTCACATCGGCGGCGATGCGGTCAATGGTGGCCGGGTCGATGCCGTATTCGCGATCGCCCATCAAAACCTCACCCGACATTTTCAGCAAGACACGCTTAAAGCGGACAGACGGGTCAACGGTCGGAGCGGAGGAATCACAGGATTGTGCAGACATCGGGACGGCCTTCATCTTTGATCTCTTTGTTTCTTCGGGCTTTTCGGCGTTTTCAAATCGGCCTTACTCTAATGATCCGATGCGGCGGAAACAAGGCAATTTTCCGGGGATTTGGGGGTTTTACAAGGGGGACTGCCCCTTCCCCAGCCACCTGCACCGGGATGACAAAAAATGGAGAGGTCGACCATGAAAAAACCCCGCCAAATGGCGGGGTTTTTGTCATTCTTTGAAGAAACGGATTAACCGTTAACAACTTTTGCCACTTCAGCGGCGAAGTCGGTTTCTTCTTTCTCGATCCCTTCACCCAGTTGAAAGCGTGCGAAGCCAGCCAGTTTGACCGGAGCGCCAACATCCTTGGATGCGTTTTCGATAACTTTTGAGATTTTGGTTTCGCCGTCCATGATAAAGATCTGCTCAATCAGGCAAACTTCTTCATAGTACTTGCGAACGCGGCCTTCCAACATTTTTTCGATAATGTCGGCAGCTTTGCCTTGCTCTTTGGCGGTTTCGCGGATCACGTTCTTTTCGCGTTCCAAAACGTCCGGATCAACGGACGAGCTGTCCAGATAAGCCGGGTTGGCCGCAGCAACGTGCATTGCAATTTGCTTGCCCAGAGCTTCCAGCTTGGCTTTATCGCCCGTGGATTCCAGCGCAACCAGAACACCGATTTTGCCCAAGCCATCACCGATGGCATTGTGCACATAGGTCGCAACAATACCGTCGTTTACAGCCAGTTTGGCCGAACGGCGCAGGCTCATGTTCTCACCGATCGTGGCGATCAGGGTGGTCAGCGTGTCTTTCACAGACTTGCCGCCTTCGATCACAACTTCAGCCACTTCCTCAACTTTACCAGCGCCTTTCAGGGCAGCCTTGGCAACGTTGCGAACCAGAGCCTGGAACTGATCGTTACGGGCAACGAAGTCGGTTTCGGCGTTGACTTCAACGATGGCCGCGCTGGTGCCTTCGGCAACCACAGCAACCAGACCTTCAGCCGTTGTACGACCGGATTTCTTCGCGGCCTTGGACAGACCTTTCGTGCGCAGCCAGTCCATAGCGGCTTCGATATCGCCGTTGTTTTCGACCAGGGCTTGTTTGGCATCCATCATGCCAGCGCCGGATTTTTCGCGGAGTTCTTTCACCATAGAGGCGGTAATATCAGCCATTTTTCAGTCCTTTATTCGTGAATCTTCAGGTTAAGCTTAAAGAACAATCGGGGCACTTGGGCCCCGATTGCCAGATCGGTTGATTAGGCCGTTGCCTGTTTCTTTTCAGCAACCGGAGCCGCCGGCAGCGTTTCCGTGATATCCGCACGGGCGCCGATATCGGCACCGGAGGATTTCAGTTCGGCTTGCAGACCATCCAGAACCGAAGCCGCAACCAGGTCGCAGTACAGTTCAATGGCGCGCAGAGCGTCGTCGTTACCCGGGATCGGGAAATCAACGCCAGCCGGATCGCTGTTGGAGTCCAGAATGGCGAATACCGGAATACCCAGCATGTTCGCTTCTTTAATCGCGATGTCTTCCATGTTGGTGTCGATCACGAACAAAGCGTCCGGTACACCGCCCATTTCTTTGATCCCGCCGATGGATTTTTCGAGCTTTTCACGCTCGCGTGCCATCATCAGCAGTTCTTTTTTCGTGTATTTGCTGGCCATATCGCTGGACATGATGCTGTCCAGTTCGCGCAGACGGTTGATGGAACCGGAAACGGTTTTCCAGTTGGTCATCATGCCACCCAACCAGCGGTGGTTTACATAGTACTGGCCGCATTTTTTCGCGGCTTCAGCCACTTTTTCTTGTGCTTGGCGTTTCGTGCCAACGAACAGAACACGACCACCTTTGGACACGATATCGCGGATGCCTTTCAGGCCAGCGTCCAGCATCGGAACCGTTTGTTGCAGGTCCATGATGTGGATGCCGTTACGCACACCGAAGATAAACGGGCGCATTTTCGGGTTCCAGCGACGGGTGTGGTGACCAAAGTGAACGCCAGCTTCCAGCAGTTGACGCATAGTGAATGTCGGCATAGCCATTGTATTTACTTCCTTTTTCCGGTTGAACCTCTGCGGGGCACGTGATTTTTGAACCATTCAAAAACACCGGAGGGAGCGCCAAAATGGCGAATCCCAATCCCCGCATGTGGATTTAAGTGCGTGTGATATACCCGTATCAGCCGCAGTTTTCAAGCAGTTTCGCCGGAAAAGAAGGCACCAGAGTACGCAGTCGCAGACCTATTTTATCGCAGGTGCAGCATAAAGTGGGAGGAATTTGGTTAATGTATTGATTTTATTGCATTAAATCCACTGCACCACAGCGCGCCCTTGCTCCGCCAGATAATCATTCGCCGCACGGAAATGACCACAGCCGATAAACCCGCGATGGGCAGACAGCGGTGAAGGGTGTGGGGCGGTCAGGACCAGGTGGCGGGTCCGGTCGATAAAGGCCCCCTTTTTCTGGGCATACGATCCCCACAGCAAGAAGGCCACATGGTCACGCCCGTCATTGACGGCGCGGATCACCGCATCCGTAAAATCTTCCCAGCCTTTGTTCTGATGCGACCCCGCCTTGTCCGCCTGAACGGTCAGGGTGGCGTTCAGCAACAAAACCCCCTGCTCCGCCCACCGAGTCAGATTACCGTGGGCGGGCGGCGTCACGCCGAAATCGCGTTCCAGTTCCTTGTACATGTTGCGCAGGCTGGGGGGGATTTTGACGCCATCGGGAACGGAAAATGACAGGCCATGCGCCTGCCCTTCACCGTGATACGGGTCCTGCCCCAGAATAACCACGCGCACATCATCAAATTTCGTGTGGTTCAGGGCATTGAAAACATGGTCTTCACGTGGATAAACCGCATTGCCGTTGGCGCGTTCAGATTCCAGAAATGTTTTTAAATGCGCAATATACGGCCGATCAAATTCAGCACCGATATGGGCCAACCAGCTTGGGTCGATTTGGTTTTTGTTCATGCGTTATAATTCCTGAACTTCACCCACACCGTGGGTTTTTTGCAGGGCTTGGCGGGCCTGGGCCGAGAAGGACCACGAGCCGGGCAATGCAACCTCGGCATACTCGGCACCATCCAGCGGCACATGAACATACACGCGCGCCGGGCCGCGGCCTTCGACATCCAGAAGGTCTTTCAATTTCTGCACAGGGGCCGGGTCGGTCAGGGTGATGCGCACCTCACGTATTTTTCCGGCCAGCGCATCATCCAGCGGGCGTAAATCATGCACGGTCAGGCGAACCTGATCATCCTGCATTTCCGCTGCGGCCTTTAACAGCAGGGCCTCACCCGGTTCCAGGAAATCTTTCGACCGCGCCAGCGTTTCCGAGAAGATCACAACTTCATACACGCCAGAGGAGTCAGACAGTTGCAGGAACGCAAATTTGTTGCCCGATTTTTGCGACACCTTGATCTGTTTTTTCAACAGCACCCCAGCCATGTCGACGGACACGGCATGGCGCGTGGCCAATTGTTCCTCGACATTCGCCATTGTAACGATTTTCATGCGTTCCAGTTGTGCCGCCTTGGTATCCAGCGGGTGGGCGGACAGGTAAAAACCAACCGCATCAAATTCGTGTTTCAGCTTTTCCAGCGGGTCCCACGGATCAACCTTTGGAAATTCTGGCAAGCCCAGCCCCGATCCGCCGCCCGCAGGACCACCGCCAAACAGGCTGGCCTGTCCCGCAGCTTTTTCCTGCGCCAGCGACTGGGCATAACGCATGATGATTTCGGCCCCGCCATAGACGCTGGCGCGGTCGGGATGCAGATTATCAAACGCCCCCGCGCTGGCCATTTGTTCGATCTGGCGTTTATTCATACCGCCCGCATCCATCCGCGTTGCGAAATCGGCCAGCGTTTTATATTTACCGTTGGTGTCGCGTTCAACGACAATCCGTTCCATCGCCTGCGCGCCCACGCCCTTCAGCGCGGCCAGCGCATAACGCACGGCATCACCCTCGACCGAGAACATGGTTTTGGATTCATTCACATCCGGCGGCAACAGCGACAGGCCCATTTTGTCGATTTCCTGTTTGAAAATCGCCAGTTTGTCAGTGTTGCCCGCATCCAGCGTCATCGACGCCGCCATAAATTCGGTCGGATAATTCGCCTTCAGCCAGCCAGTCCAATATGCAATCAGCGCATAGGCGGCGGCGTGGGATTTGTTGAAACCATATCCGGCGAATTTGTCGATCTGGTCGAAAATATATCCGGCCTGTTCGGGATCGACGTTGTTATGTTCCTTCGCACCATCGACGAATTTTTGCCGCTGCGCGTCCATTTCCGCCTTGATCTTCTTACCCATAGCGCGGCGGAGCAAGTCAGCGCCACCGAGCGAGTAACCGGACAACGCCTGTGCCGCCTGCATCACCTGTTCCTGATAGATCATGATGCCGTATGTTTCTTCCAGATACGGCTTCAGCAACGGGTGCATGTAATCGGGGTCTTCCTTGCCTTCCTTAATGGAAATATAGCGCGGAATGTTGTCCATCGGGCCGGGACGGTACAGGGACACGAGGGCGATAATATCTTCCAACCGGTTCGGCTTCATCCCCGTCAGGGTGGACCGCATGCCGGAACTTTCAAGCTGGAACACACCGACCGTCTTGCCCTCGGCCAGCATTTTGTATGTCTTTTGGTCGTCCAACGGCACCTGCAGGATATTGATATCCTCGCCCTTGGACTCCTTAATCAGCTCCACCGCCTTTTGAATCACCGTCATGGTTTTCAGGCCGAGGAAGTCGAATTTGACCAAGCCTGCCTGTTCAACATATTTCATGTTGAACTGCGTCACCGGCATGTCTGTGCCCGGTTCGCGATACAGCGGCACCAATTCATGCAACGGGCGATCACCAATCACCACACCGGCGGCGTGGGTTGAGGCGTGGCGGTATAACCCCTCCAACTGCAAGGCGATGTCAACCAGTTTCGATGTCGTTTCGTCCTTGTACAATTCGTTTTTCAGGTCCGGGTCCTGTTCCAGCGCCTCTTCCAGCGTGATGGGGTTGGCCGGGTTGTTCGGGATCATCTTCGCGATCCGGTCCACCTGACCATACGACATTTGCAGGACACGGCCCACGTCACGCACAACGGCGCGCGCTTTCAACTGACCGAACGTAATGATCTGGGCCACGTGGTCGTAACCGTAACGGTTTTGCACGTAACGGATCACTTCGTCCCGGCGATCCTGGCAAAAGTCGACGTCAAAGTCGGGCATGGATACACGTTCGGGGTTCAGGAAACGTTCGAACAGCAACCCGAAGTGCAATGGATCAAGGTCGGTAATTTTCAACGACCAGGCCACAACGGAACCCGCGCCCGACCCCCGTCCCGGCCCAACGGGAATGTTATTGTCCTTCGCCCATTTGATAAAATCGGAAACGATCAGGAAGTAACCGGGGAACCCCATTTGCACGATCACGTTTAATTCAAACGCCAATCGGTCGTGATAGGGTTTGGCCACTTCGGCCCGTTCGGCTTCGTCCATTGTTTCGGTGAAGACGAAGTTTTGCAAACGCCAGTTCAGCCCCTCTTCCGCCTGCGCCTTTAATTCCTCCACTTCCGTACGCCCGCCTTCGGTGGCAAAGGGTGGCAAGATCGGGTTGATCGGCTTCAACAGGAAGGAACACCGCTGCGCAATGCGCACCGTGTTTTCAATGGCTTCGGGCAGGTCGGAGAACAAGGCCTCCATTTCCGCTGCGCTTTTGAAATAATGCTCACGCGTTTCGCGGCGGCGGTCGGCTTCGGTGATATACCGCCCACCGGCGATACACAGCAGCGCATCATGCGCCTCGTACATATCCTCGGTCGCGAAGTAGCAATCGTTTGTGGCCACCAGAGGGATGTTGTGTTTATAAGCCAGATCGATCAATGCTTCTTCAATCTGGTTTTCTTCCGGCAAGTCGTGGCGTTGCAATTCGATGTAAAAACGCCCATCAAAAAGCTTGGCCAGACGCTTCAACGCGTCTTCCGCAGGCTTCGCCTGATTGTGCAGAAGATATTGCCCAATCGGTCCCTTGGTCCCACCGCTCAGGCAAATCAAGCCGCCGGAATGGCCGTCCAGATTTTCCCATGTGATGTGTGGTTCGTCGGTGGCGCTTTCAGCGGCCATAAATGACTGGCTGACTAGCCAGCTGATATTCTTGTACCCTTCCGTATTCTGCACCAGCAGGACCAGATGATGGCCCTCTACGCCCAGACGCATCTGGCACCCGATAATGGGTTGCACGCCACCCTTGGCGGCTTCCAGCGCGAATTCCATCGCCCCGAACAGGTTTCCCGTATCGGTAATGGCCGCCGCCGGCATGGATTTTTTCTGGCAGAGTTTGACGAGGTCCTTAACCTTGATCGCCCCTTCCGCCAGGGAATAGGCGGAATGGGTGTGCAAATGGACAAAATTTGCGTGTGGTTTGGACATGGCCGCCATTAAACCGAATTTATGGCGGATTTCCAAGGGCGAAAGCGATGGAATACACGGGTTTTAGCCCTTAACGAACTGTGATTTTTCCGTCTTTCAGCTCCAGCACCCGGTCCATACGTTTGGCCAGGTCCATATTGTGCGTGGCGATCAACGCCCCAATCCCGGCCGAACGGGTCAATTGGATCAGCATTTCAAACACATGGTCCGCCGTGTGCGGGTCCAAATTGCCCGTGGGTTCATCGGCCAGCAGGATACGCGGTTTATTGGCAATCGCGCGGGCAATGGCCACGCGTTGCTGTTCCCCGCCGGACAGGCGGGCCGGACGGTGATCCAACCGATGCGCCAGCCCCAGAGCGCCAAGCAATTTATCCGCCCGGGCCATGGCATCCGCGCGCGATTTCCCGGCAATCATCTGCGGGATCATCACGTTTTCACGCGCGCTGAACTCCGGTTGCAAATTGTGGAACTGGTACACAAAGCCGATTGAATCGCGGCGCAACGATGTGCGTGCGGAATCATTCAGGTCGCTGGCATCTTTATCGCCGACCATGATCGTGCCGCCCGTGGGCTTGTCCAGCAGACCAATCATTTGCAGCAAGGTCGACTTGCCCGCGCCCGATGGCCCCACCAAAGCGGCAATTTCGCCGCCGCGCAGTTGCAGATCGAGATCCTTGAGGATCGTCAGGCTTTGATCCGCCTGATGAAATGTTTTTTCGAGACCTTTAACGTCCAGCAGAATGTTACTCATAACGCAGAGCCTCCACCGGATCGAGACGTGCGGCGCGCCATGCCGGATACAATGTCGCCAGAATGGACAGGGTAAAGGCCATGGCAATCACGGCAATCACCTCGTTCCAGTCAATCACGGCGGGCAATTTCGACAGGAAATAGATTTCTTCGCTGAACAATTCCGTTCCGGTCAGGCCTTGCAAAAATTGGCGGATGGATTCGATATTCAGGGCAAAGGCAATTCCCAGTGCCGTTCCAACGAACGTCCCCACGACACCAATGCTGGCCCCGGTCAGGATGAAAATTTTCATCATACTGCGGCGCGTTGCCCCCATGGTGCGCATGATGGCGATATCCCGTCCCTTGTCCTTCACCAGCATGATCATGGATGAAATCACATTAAACGCGGCCACCAGAATGATCATGGTCAGGATCAGGAACATCACGTTCCGTTCCACCTGCAGCGCGTTCAGGAACGAACTGTTGTTATCGCGCCAGTCATAAACCCCGGCGACGCCATCGGTGATCAGGGAAATATCCTTCTTGACCGTATTCAAATGCTGCGGGTTCTTGGTGACGATTTCCAACGACGATACGGCCTTGCCCATCTGGTAAAAGGCCTGCGCGGCATCCAGCGGTACGAAAATGAAATTCGAGTCATATTCGTACATGCCGACATCAAAAATCATCGCAACGGTAAACGTCCGGCTGCTGGGCATACCGCCGAACGGTGTCACCTTGGCCTTGGGCGAAACCAGCGTAAACGTGCTGCCGATTTTCAAATTCAGCTTCTCGGACATCAGGCGGCCAATGGCGGCGCTGTATCCTGTAAAATCCGCCGGTTCGCCTTCGATGAAATGGTCGGACAAAACCGGCTTTTTCATCAGATCGTCACGGGTCATGCCACGGACCATCACACCGGTGGAATACCCGTTGATGGTCATCAGGGCCTGGCTCTCAATGATGCCGGAAACCGAAGTCACCCCCGGCACATCCCCGATCTGCAGCTTCATGATGCTGTAATCATCCAGCGGCGCGCTGAGGGAATAGACGTTGATATGGCCGTTCAGGCCCAGAATGCGGGTCACCAGTTCCTGCCGGAACCCGTTCATCACCGACATTACGATGATCAGCGTCGCAACGCCCAGCATGATGCCAGCAAACGAAAAACCGGCGATAACGGATACGAATCCTTCGGCTTTGCGCGCGCGCAAATATCGTCCGGCCACCATGCGTTCAAACGGAGAGAACATCGACTTCTTTACAACACCCGTACAAGGTTAAAAATCATTACGGGGCATATGCGCCCGCCAGTCCAGATCCGTCACGATATTCATGTGACGGTTTTGCATCAACGTAACACGGCCAATATGCCCCTGATCCAAACGGGGATGATTGGTGTCACCCCAAAACGCGGACCAGGCCTTGGCCTGTTCAATCTTCTTCGGCAACATGCGGTGCCCCATTAACGGATCATGGCGCGCGTTTTTCAACGCATCATCCATGGCGATAATGTTAAACAGCTTTGCCAGTTGCCGCGACTCAGCCTCCGCATTCGAACGAGCGCCCTCACGCGGCACAATGCCATGCTGGGCCATTTCCACCTGCAATGCGTGCCAATCAGTCAGAAAGGCCTGCATATACGGGCTGAAACCCGTTTTCACGTCTCCGGGTACACCGCCCATGTAAAGCCAGGCCAGGCTGGCTTTAATTTCGGCGTATCCGTCACCTTCGTGGAAGAATTCGGACAATGCGTTCATCACATCGTCCAAACGTTCCAACGATTGCGGATTGGTATAAATATGCCGCCCGACAATTTTTTCAAACGCGGCAACATCCTGGTTCCAATCCATATCCAGGAGCCATTTTTTATTCTGTCCCATGTCCCGTTCCCTGTTTTTATTTTTTTGTTTTTAAAGCCAGGGCGCTTTGAATTTTTAGAGATCAAAGCATCCCTAGTAGGATTTGCCGATCAGGACGGTTTTCCCTTCATCAGCAAATGGCAGGCATCGCGTAGTCAGCGACAAATCTTTCTTCAGGTCAGCCAGCCCGGCGTCATTGATAATCGACGACGGCGCACGCACGAAACCAAGGCCACCCCCTTCATAGAAGGAGCGGATATCGCCCAATGTTTGCACATCGGTAATATTGTCATTGGTGAATTTGCGGGCGCGGGCCAGCATATCGGCCTGCATCGTATCCAGAACGGATTGCAGCGTGCCGAAGAACTCTTCGACCTTCACCGTTTTCTTGGAATCCTTGCCCAGATCACGGCGAATGAAGGTCAATGTGCCCTCCTCCGCTTCGCGCTGGCCGATTTCGACACGGATTGGCACACCGCGTTTAATGCTGCCCCACATTTTATCGGGGGTGCGGGCATCGGAATTGTCGAAATGCACACGGAAACCGGCACGGCGCAGACCGTCGGTGATTTCCTTGCATCGTTCCATCACCATGGCGGCCCCGGCATCGTCGCGGACGATCGGGATAATGGTGACCTGGTGTGGCGCGATTTTCGGCGGCATGATCATGCCGTCATCATCACCATGCGTCATGATCAACCCACCGATGGAACGCGTGGAAAGACCCCATGACGTTGTGTAGGCATGGTGTTGTTGACCATCGCGGCCCTGGAATTGAATATTGCATGATTTGGCAAAATTCTGCCCCAGATCGTGCGACGTGCAGGCCTGCAACGCTTTACCATCCTGCATCATGGCTTCGATGGTGAAGGTGCGTACCGCGCCGGGGAAGCGTTCATCGGCGGTTTTTTCACCCATGATGCCCGGCATGGCCAGCCAGTTTTCATACAGTTCGTTATAAACGCGCAGCATCTTCATCGCATCGTCGTGCGCTTCCTCTGCCGTTTCAAAGGCGTTATGGCCTTCCTGCCACAGAAATTCGGATGTGCGCAGGAACAAACGCGTGCGCATTTCCCACCGCATGACGTTGCACCATTGGTTCAGCAGCAACGGCAGATCACGGTAAGACTGCACCCACCGCGACATCGCATCACCGATGATGGTTTCCGATGTCGGGCGAATAACGAACGGTTCTTCCAGTTCGGCGGACGGTGCCGGGATCAATTTCCCATCCGGGCCCGCTTCCAGACGGTGGTGCGTGACCACCGCGCATTCCTTGGCAAACCCTTCAACGTGTTCGGCTTCGCGGCTGATGAAGCTCAAAGGGATCAGCAACGGGAAGTAAGCGTTCTGCACACCTTCGGCCTTGATCATATCATCCAGCGCGCGCTGGATATTTTCCCACAGCGCAAAGCCGTAGGGTTTTATGATCATAGACCCGCGCACAGGCGAATTTTCCGCCATATCAGTCGCCTTGACGATCGCCTGATACCATTGCGGGAAATCTTCGGCCCGCGTGGGTGTAATGGCAGTTTTAACCTTCTGGCCCGAAGCAGATTGCTTCGCCTGAGCACCGGACATGGGCGTCCTTCCTTCTTCTTACTATCAAATGTCTAATATTCGCCCGAAACGGGCGGGTTGATTACAACCCGCCTGCGTTCGGTAATGTGTCACCTTCCGGACCACGCGGAGCCGGTGCCGGAGCGGGCGCCGGGGCTGGTGCAGGCGCAGGCATCGCCGCAGGTGGCGGAGCCATCTCTGCCTCTGGTGCAAGGATGGTGATATTTCCCTGCTCTGCCGGCGGTGCAGACAACGTTTCCGGGGCCTGCATTGCAGGGGCCAACGGCGCATCCGGAGCCGGAATGGTTTCAGCAGGAACAGGCAAGCTGCCTTCCGGCAACGGAGAAGCCGGCGGCGCGGACGGAACCTGTGCCGGGTCCATCATCTCACCGCTCATCTCATCACTGGTCACTGGAGCAGATTCAGGGGCCGGCACATCTTCAAAAGCCGGAGCCGTTTCCGTCGCCGGAGCAGGCGTTGATTCAACCACCGGGGCCGCTTGTTCTTCTACAACGGGGGTCGTTTCCTGAACAATCGGGGCCGGCTCTTCAACAACAGGCTCGGCAGTAACCGGCTCGGATTCAACAACCGGCGCCGCAACCTTCTTCACTTTTTTCTTCGGCGGCGCTTGTTCAACAACGGGCTTTTCACGGCACAGCGTGTTGGTCTGGGTCGTGATATCCATGCCGTTATACATCACGCGGCCATCGCGATAGATTTCAACCAATCCCGCATCGGCCTTCAACTCGGTACCGGCGGGCAGCATTTTTGACAAACGCTGTTCCAGATTGATCGACATCGGAACGCGGATCACCTCACCCATGCCCGGCATTTGCGGGGACAGGTCGGCAGGCGCAACAGATTTGCCATGGGCATCGACACCCGGTTTGTAATCTGCGGAACCATCGCCAACAAAACCGGCACGCGTACCGCAAACAATGCTGTCGTACGCGTTTGCGTTCGTAGCAAAAAATCCGATTGAACCCGCAACAATTGCGGCGGAAATCATCAATTTAAAAGTCATCGTTTTCATGGTGCCGGGCTCCCCTTACTGCATCTGGCTGGCGATATATCGATAATCTATTATCCCACTGTCAATCAACACATAAACGCAAATCCAGAGGAAGGCGGCTATGACCGTTGTGACAACGCATTTAATTCCCATATTGGCCGCAATCGGGGCGCTGGAGGCCATGCCCGGTTCCGGCCTGCGCGGCGGCTGGACTTTCCATGGCAAAACCACGAACAAAGTCACCCACCAAATCAGAAGATACACAACGATTCCGGTAAACCAGGTCATTGCAACCTCAATTCCATAATTTTGAAATGTTTAATCCGGATGGATCAAACACGAACAACGTGCACGGATGTTTTGGGCTTTAACCCCAGAATATCACTGATAAAACGGCGTGCAACGACCCGAACTTCTTCGGCGATGCTATCATCCGTCCTTTTTGCATCAATGTCCAGATCGACGAACAAATCCTCAATCTCGTCAACCAGGTCATGCTCCAGCTTCTTTTCCTCGGGGCTGTCATGGTCGATCAGGCCCATGGTCGACACCCGCGGATCGGAGATCAGATCACCCCGATCGTCAACAACCAGCGTCACATGCACCGTACCGGTAAATTGCAGTTTCCGGCGCGTGGCAATCGCCTGGTGGTCCGCCGGGATCAGGCGGGATGGTTCAACCGCCAGCGTGCCCGTGCGAACGTGATCGACAACCTCGGCCCCCTTTGGGTCCAGACGGATGACAGATCCGTTATTCGGCACAATCGCACTGGACACCTGTACGCCCAGAGCCAGCCGTGCCTGCGCCGCCAATTGCACGCGTTCACCGTGAACCGGAATGACGATCTTCGGGCGGACCCAACGATACATCTCCAAAATATCTTCGCGGTACGGGTGGCCGGAGACGTGGATCAGATGGTTCGTATCCATCGGGGTCACGATATGCACGCCTGTCGCGCTCAGGTTATTTTTGACGACGTTGATTTCTTCCTCGTTCCCCGGAATCGGGCGGGCAGAGAAAATCACCGTGTCGCCGCGATTAAAACGGATAAACGGGTGCTCGGCACGCGCAATGCGGGCCAGCATCGCACGGGCTTCGCCCTGCGATCCCGTCACGATCATCACCAGATTTTCGTCCGGGACGGAATCAATCTCATCCTCTTCCAAAAACGGGCGCACATCGTTCAGGTAACCACATTCGCGCGCCGCGCTGGTCATTCGGTGCAAGGACCGCCCCAACAGCGCGACAGACCGGCCATTGGCTTCTGCCGCTTTGCAGATGGAATGAACGCGGCCAATGTTGGATGCGAAAATCGTGATGGCAATACGCCCCTTCACTTCACCGAACAACGCGCTCAGGCCGCGCTGAACCTCCATTTCCGACAATGTATTGCCCGGAACTTCGGCGTTCGTGGAATCGCCGATATAGGCCAGAACCCCTTCATCGCCCAAACGTTTGAACGCGGCGGCATCGGTGTTGTCACCAATGACCGGTTCTGGATCGAGGTTCCAGTCACCACTATGCACGATATGGCCATGCGGCGATTTGATTGCAACGGCCACGGCCTGTGGGATGGAGTGCGCGACGTGGATAAATTCCATTTCAAACGGCGCAAGGTTCAGCATCTGCCCCGGCGACACCACATGAATTTTGGCATTGCTGCTGCCCGGCAGGTCGTTGAATTTCTGGCGCAGGACGCTGGCCGTAAACGCCGTGCAATAAATCGGGCACCGCAAACGCGACCACAGATGCGCGACGGCACCCACATGGTCTTCGTGCGCGTGCGTCACAATCAAGCCGACCAGATCATCGGCGCGCTCCGCAATAAATTCCGGATCGGGTAAAAGCAGATCAATGCCCGGGAAACGGTGCCCGGCAAAACCGATACCACAATCAATGGCCAGCCATTTGCCCTGATACCCGTATACGTTCAGGTTGACACCAAATTGCTCACTCCCCCCCAGCGGGATGAAGTGAACGAAATTCGGATCGATGGAAAAATCTGCGACGCTGCGCGTCTTTTTATTGTTCTTTTTTGTCATGGGGCGATTGTGCAGGTATTTGGCGGATTATCAATGTTTTTTAAGCGTTGTTTGGAAAATAGACCTCGCCCGCATGAACCGTTTGCACGGTTCCATCCGGGGTTTGGAGCAACAGGGCCCCGGTATCATCAATACCAAGGAATATGCCGGAGAGATCCCCGCCGTGCAGGCGCGCCGTAATCGGCGTGTTTAAACCGTGGGCCCGTGCCATCCACGTCTCTTTAACCCACGAAAACCCGTCGGTTTTCCAGCGTGTATAAAGGCGGCCCAGATGGTGCAGAACCCGGTCACGCACGGTGATGACATCCAGTTCATGCCCCGCCAATTGGGCCAGACCGATCCGATCCGCCGGGGCAGCGTTCACATTGATCCCCGTGCCGATAATCAGCGCATCAACGGTGCCCGTCGGGCCCAGATCGCTTTCCAGCAGGATGCCGGCACATTTCACACCATCGACCAGAACATCATTCGGCCATTTCAGGGTCAGGCCATCACCCTGCCCGGTCAATTCATCCGCCGCATCGGCCACGGCCAGCGCAACGACAAAGGCCATTTGCCCGGCCAGCGCAGGGGCGCAAGCCGGTTTCAACAAAATCGACATGTACAGATTGCCAACGGGTGATACCCATTGATTGCCCCGGCGTCCGCGGCCCGCGGTTTGCACCTCCGCCTGAACCACCAGCCCTTCGGATGCACCGACGGATAATTCCGCCCGCACAACATCCTGGGTTGATGGCAGACTGTCATAAACACGACAGTCCCAACGGATGGTCATGGCTTACAGGGCCTGCCCGAACAGGGCACTGGCCGCCGCACGCGTGGTTTCCACCAGCGTATCCGGCATCAAGACAAAACCGACCACCAGCGCAACACAAACGGTCAGAACCAGACGTTTGGTCGCGCCAATATCACCATCAAACGGATCGGCGGCTTCGTCAAAGAACATGACCTTGATCAAGCGCAGGTAATAGAACGCAGCCACAACCGATGCCACAACGCCCAGCACCGCCAGAACGTAGAACCCGGACGCCACAGCGGCCTTGAACACCAGAAACTTGCCAAAGAACCCGGCCAGAGGCGGAATACCGCTCATCGAGAACAGCAGCAAGGCCATGGCATAAGCCAGTGCCGGTTTATACCGGGACAACCCCGCCAGATCATTGATGGTTTCAACCGCAACATCATCACGGCGCATGACCAGAACGATCGCAAACACGCCCAGCGTCATCACCATGTAAATGGCGAGGTAGAACAGAACAGCGGCTACGCCCTCTTCCGTTCCGGCCAGCAGACCGAGCAGAACATAGCCCATGTTCCCGATCGAACTGTACGCCAGCAGGCGTTTAATGTTGTTCTGCGCCAGACCGGCCACAGCCCCGACCACCATACTGGCGGCGGACAGGATCCAGATGATCTGTTGCCAATCCGGCATCATCGCACCAAACGGACCAAACAGCAGACGGGTCAGCAAGGCCATGGCCGCAATTTTCGGCACAATGGCAAACAATGCCGTCACCGGGGTCGGAGCCCCTTCGTACACGTCCGGCGTCCACATGTGGAACGGAACGGCAGAGACCTTGAACGCCAAACCAACCAGAACGAACACCATGCCGACGATGGCCCCGGCGGTAATGCCGCCTTCGCTGGCATTGGCTTCGCCCAGAGTCGCGGCAATCGTATCAAAACTGAGCGACCCGGTATAACCGTAGATCAGCGAGATACCGAACAGCAGCATGCCCGACGCCAGCGCACCCAGGACGAAATACTTAATCCCGGCTTCGGCCGCGCGCGCATGGTCACGGCGGAACGCCGCCAGCACGTACAGGCTAAGTGATTGCAATTCGAGCGCGACATAGAGGGAGAGCATGTTATTCGCCGACACCATCAGCATCATGCCGAGGCCCGCAAACAACACCAGCACAGGGTATTCAAACCGCGCCATGCGTTCCTGGTACAGATACCGTACAGAAATCGCCAGCGCGCCGGACAAACCAGCCAGAATCAAGAATTTGGCAAAGATCGCGAAGCGGTCGGACACAAACATGCCATCAAACGCCAGCGCCCGGTCCCAATCCAGTCCCGTCAGGAACAAGGCCGTCACGATAAATGCCCCGATGGTGCCCCAGCACACAGCCCGCGTCCCGTCATTGCCGCGCAGGACGCCGAAGATCAACAGCATCATGCCCGCAACGGCCAGGAACATTTCCGGAATGGCCGCGCCAAACATGGACGATGTCACCAGATGCGTTTCCGCAATGGCCACAACATCGGCGGCCTTTTCGACAACCTGCTCTACGGCCTGTTCAACCGCAATTACTTCATTACTCATTGATTTTCTCCCGCAACAACGCTGCCGGTATTTGTGGTGGCCACATTTGTCGTCGTCAGCGCGGCTTCATACCGGCTGATCAAATTATCGACGGAGGGTTGAACCTTGTTCAAAACCATATTCGGGAACACGCCCAGCCAGATGGTCAGGATCGCCAGCGGCACCAGACAAACAATCTCACGCCAGTTCATGTCCAGCATTTCGGCCGCATCCTCGTTCACCTGCGGACCAAAGATCACGCGGCGATACAGGATCAGCATATAAGGCGCGCCCAAAATCAGACCCGTGGTCGCCAGCAACGCCACCAAAGTATCCACGCGGTACGCCCCCAGCAACGCCAGGAATTCCCCAACGAACCCGGATGTTCCTGGCAGACCAACAGACCCCAGCATAAAGATCATGAACACAACGGCGTATTTCGGCATGTTTTTAACCACGCCGCCATAACGGGAAATTTCCCGTGTGTGCAGCCGGTCATAAACGACACCAACGCAGAGGAACAGCGCGGCGGATACGATCCCGTGGCTGATCATCTGGAAGATACCGCCCTGAATCCCCTGCGCCGTCATGGTGAACAGACCGAGGGTCACATATCCCATGTGCGCAACGGATGAATAGGCAATCAGCTTCTTCATATCATCCTGCACCAACGCGACCAGCGAGGTGTAGATGATGGCGATGATCGACAGGCCGAAGACCATCGGAGCAAAGAATTCTGTCGCCTCCGGCAGCATCGGGATGGAGAATCGCAGGAAGCCGTACCCACCCATTTTCAGCAGGACACCGGCCAGAATGACCGAACCCGCCGTCGGCGCTTCAACGTGGGCATCCGGCAACCATGTATGGACCGGCCACATCGGCATCTTGACCGCGAAGCTGGCGAAGAAAGCCAGCCACAGCCAGAATTGGACATCACGCGGGAACCCATGCTCCATCAGGGTCGGAATATCGGTCGTGCCCGCTTGGAAATACATATACAGCAGGGCCACCAGCATCAAAACCGAGCCCAGCAGCGTGTAGAGGAAGAATTTATAAGCGGAATACACCCGGCGCTTGCCGCCCCAGATCCCGATAATCAGGAACATCGGGATCAGCACACCTTCGAAGAAGGCATAGAACAGCACAGCATCCAAAGCGCAGAACGTGCCGATCATAAAGGTTTCGAGCACGAGGAAGGCGACCATATATTCCTTCACCCGCGACGTGATCGATGTCCAGCTGGCCAGAATACAAATCGGGGTCAGAAACGCCGACAACACGACAAAGAACATGGACAAACCGTCAACGCCCATGTGGTACCCGATATTCAACCCCGGGAACCATGTCGATTTTTCAACGAACTGGTACGACGCCGTTGACCCGTCGAAATTGTTCATCATGTACAGGGACAGCGCAAAGGTGAACAGGCTGGTATACAGCGCCGCAAACCGCGCATTGCGCGCAACGACCAGCGCATCCCCCCGGATCGTCAGGATAAAGAGCGCCCCCACCAACGGCAGGAAGGTCAGAAGCGAAAGGATCGGAAAATCAATCATCTTAGATTACACCTTTATCCGGGTCTTTACTGTCCCATTGTCGCGCGGAAGACGAACCACGACACCAGGCCGATCAGTCCGATCATCATCACGAATGCGTATTGGAAGACATATCCGGTCTGGAACCGGCTCAGCACACCCGCGAAACGGGCATACACACTGGCCACGCCATCCGGGCCATAACCGTCGATGACCGCCTTGTCCCCTTTTTGCCAGAAGAACTGGCCCAAACGGAACGCGTTACGGGTGAACACGCGGTCATAGAGTTCATCAAAGAACCATTTGTTGTAGAACAACGCATGGATCGGTTTGAAAACCTTCACCATGACCGACGGCATTTTCGGCGCAAACATATAGAAGATGTAGGCCAGAATAATCCCGGCGCTGGCGACGAAGATCGGCAGCAATTTGACCCATGTTGGCACATGGTGCGCGGCCTCGACCGTGTCATTTTCCGGCAGGACGAAGATCGAGCTACCCCAGAAATGCATTTTGTCCCAAACATTGACCAACCCGGTCATGTTCAGAATATCGTTTGCATGACCCGCCGCGTTCGGTGAACCAACGAACCCGCCATAGAATACCGACCCCGCCAAAATCGCCCCGGCGGCCAGAACCGTCAGCGGCAACAGCATGATCAGCGGTGATTCATGGACATGGGCCATGACTTTTTCATCCGCGCGCGGTTTTCCGTGGAAGGTCATCAGGATCAAACGCCAGCTATAGAACGCGGTCAGCAACGCCGCCACGATCCCGAACCAGTACGCCATCGTCCCGAACCATGTGTGGTCGGCGAAGGCCGTTTCCAAAATCATGTCCTTGGAATAATACCCGGCAAAGAACGGCATCCCGGCCAACGCCAGCGACCCCACCCACATCAGGATATAGGTGGACGGAATCAGGTGCCAGATACCACCCATTTTGCGCATATCCTGTTCATCGGACATGGCATGGATCACCGAACCTGCACCCAGGAACAGCAAAGCCTTAAAGAACGCGTGGGTCGTCAAGTGGAACATGGCCGCCGGATAGGCCGAAACGCCCAGGGCAAAGAACATGTACCCCAGCTGGCTCATCGTCGAATAGGCGATCACGCGTTTAATATCGAACTGCGTCAAACCGATGGTGGCCGCGACCAGAGCCGTCACCGCACCAAAGATGCAAACAACCATCAACGCCGTCGGCGCATATTCGAAGACGGGCGAGAATCGGGACACCAGGAACACGCCCGCCGTCACCATCGTCGCCGCGTGAATCAGGGCGGATACAGGCGTCGGGCCCTCCATCGCATCGGGCAGCCAAGTGTGCAGCCCCAACTGCGCCGATTTACCGACCGCACCCATAAAGAGCAGCAGGCAGGCCAGCGTCAGGGCATGAACCTCATAGCCTAAGAACATGAACATCGTGTCCTTGTGCTGGGCCGCTTGGTCAAACACGCCTTGGAATTGCACGGTTCCAAACACCATGAAGATGGTGAAAATGCCCAGAGCCAGACCAAAGTCACCCACACGGTTCACCACAAACGCCTTCACGGCGGCCGCGTTGGCGGAATGTTTATGGTTCCAGAACCCGATCAGCAGATAAGACGCCAGACCGACGCCCTCCCAACCGAAGAACAGTTGGACCAGGTTATCGGCACTGACCAGCATCAGCATCGCAAAGGTAAACAGCGACAGATACGACATAAACCGCGCTTTGCACGGATCGTGGCTCATATACCCGACGGAATAAACGTGGACGCAGGCCGAAACAATGTTGATGACGCACATCATCACCACGGAAAGCTGGTCAAACCGCAACGCCCAATCAACCGTGAAATCACCCACGGTGATCCAGTTTTCAAGGCTGACCACATGCGGCTGTGATTGAATAATCACGCTGTAGAACAAGGAACATGACGCAACCGCCGCCATGATCAAACCGGTGCAGGTTACAAACTGCGCCCCCTTGTCACCGATCTGTTTCCCGAACAGAAAGGCGATAACGAACCCCAGAAGCGGCGCAAAAACGGCAATCAGTTCCATTTGCTTTTAGCCCTTAAGCGTAGAGATGTCCTCAACCGCGATGGTGCCGCGGTTGCGGAAGAACACGACCAGAATGGCCAGACCGATGGCGGCTTCCGCCGCGGCAACGGTCAGGATGAACATGGCGAAAACCTGCCCCGCCAAATCGCCCATCATGGATGAAAATGCGACAAAGTTGACATTCACCGCCAACAACATCAATTCAATCGACATCAGGATAACGATCACGTTTTTACGGTTCAGGAAAATCCCGAACACACCCAGCGTGAACAAGATGCCCGCCAGTGTCAGGTAATGGACCAAACCAATATTCAATAATGTTTCCATCATCATGGCTTAAACCCCCGTACCCGGCGTTACTTTTACAATTTCCATGGAATCATCGAC
Organism: Micavibrio aeruginosavorus EPB; assembly: GCF_000348745.1. NCBI lineage: Bacteria > Pseudomonadati > Bdellovibrionota > Bdellovibrionia > Bdellovibrionales > Pseudobdellovibrionaceae > Micavibrio > Micavibrio aeruginosavorus. The sequence continues at coordinate 1,325,594 of NC_020812.1, forward strand.
GGTCCGCGCGTTTTGTGCGGCGATTTTCTGTTTCCGCACGCCCGGGCGAACACGGTGCGTCAGAACAATCGCACCAATCATCGCGACCAGCAGAACCAGGCCCGACATCTGGAACACCATGACATAGTTGGTGTAAAGGATATGGCCCAACGCTTCGGAGTTCGTGATTTCGCCCGCTTTATCAAACGGGTTGGCATGGTTGGCCTGCGGTGCCGCACCCCATGCCGTATACATCATCACCAATTCGGCCAGAAGAACGACGCCCAGCAACAAGCCCAGCGGAACATACTGCATCGCGCCCTTGCGTAGGTCGGAGAAGCTGATGTCCAGCATCATCACGACGAACAGGAACAAAACCGCGACCGCCCCGACATAAACAATCACCAAAATCATGGCGATAAATTCGGCCCCCAACAGGATGAACAATCCCGCCGCGTTGAAAAACGCGAGGATCAGGAACAGGACAGAATGCACAGGGTTGCGGGCCGTAATAACCATGATGGCGCTTAGGACCAGAACAGCGGCAAAAAGATAGAAGGCGAGAGCTTGAATCATGATGTATCAAACAGCACTTTTTTGTTTTGCACCAAACAGATGGACCCGTTTAGCGGCGTTGCCCCTTTCTAGTATGACCAGCGCCGCACCGCAAGGTCCGTATCTGTGCAAATCCACTAATATTTCTATTGATTTTTCCCCTCTGCCGGAGAAGAATGCGTTCAGACCCGCGTATGCTATTTCTTCTTTTTAATCAAATCACTAGGATAAAAACCGTGAAAAACCTCGTTTTGCCGCTCATGGCGCTCTGCGTATTCCTGACCACCGCCATGGCTGGCCCGTCCGCCCACGCCGGTGATTATGACAAGATCAGTCTGTCCGTCGGCTATTTTGACGTTTTCGACGATGAAGATGCCGTCGATATGCGTGCCGAATACCGCTGGGATTCGCCGTTGATCTGGCAGATCAAACCCTTCGCCGCCCTTGAATACACCACGGATGGCAGTGGTTGGGTTGGTGCCGGCGTTTATTATGACTATCACGTTGGTAACGGTTTTGTGATTACCCCCAGCTTTGCCCCGGGCCTGTACAACGATGGCGGCGGCAAGGATCTGGGTCACGTGATTGAATTCCGCAGCCAGATCGAAGTTGGTTATGAATTTGAAAACGCCTCCCGCGTCAGCGTTGGCCTGTCCCACCTGTCGAACGCCAGCCTGGACGACCACAACCCGGGTACGGAAGTGCTGAGCCTGTATTACCACATGCCCGTTGGCATGCTGTTCCCGTAAGCGGACCAGATATACGAATCAAAAAGGCGGCCAGGCAGGCCGCCTTTTTTCTTGGCCCGTTAAAAGGGGCATTCTGCAATAAATGTACATTCTTGCCCGGTGGAAGGATGAACAAACCGCAATTCTTCCGCATGCAATTGCAAACGGTCCGCCGCCGCCAAGGCATCGCCATCGGCATAAAACACATCGCCCAACATCGGATGACCAATGGCCCGCATATGAACGCGCAATTGATGGGTGCGGCCCGTGCGTGGGAATAATCGCACGCGCGTTGCGTTATCTTCACGCCCGATCACTTCCCAATCCGTTTGGGCCGGGCGACCATTTTCAAAATCAACACGGTGGCGCGGTTTGTTTTCAACATCACTGGCCAGCGGCAAATCAATATGACCGCCCTCGCCCTCCATCACCCCCCAGACGCGGGCGACATAGGTTTTCCGGGCTGTTTTGTTTTCAAATTGCGCCGCCACAAACGCATGCGCGCGTTTGTTTAACCCCATCACAACAACACCGGATGTATCGCGGTCAAGGCGATGAATAATCGATGCCTTTGGGAACAGCTTCTTAACACGCAGATCCAGACAATCCCACAAACGCGGATCCCTGCCCGCCACATGCAACAAACCGCTGGGCTTGTCCACGACCAGAAGGTCGTCATCCTGATACAGAATGACGATAGGATCGTTCGGCGGGTTATAAACCGGATCGTCGAGATCACCCGGATTTTCTGGCGGTTCGATTGACTGCATGTTCATGCCGTTAAAGTAAGGCATTTCACCTTACTCTGGCAATCTTTACAGACGGATTAAACCTTCGCTAGGCCACCATTCTCCATGGCATCTTCGATCTTTTCGCGAATTTTTTCCTCGATCTTCGCCCGTTCCTCAGGCGGCAGGCTGGCCAGCTCTTCCTCGGTCACACCCATGCCTTTTAACAACAAGGCGCGCATTTTTTCTTCGGTGGATTTGGACATGAAATCCAGAAACTCATCCACGGCGGCATCACCGCCAACTTCACTTTCGGTCTGTACGTTCTGGTTGGCGATGATTTGGGTTTGAACCAGTGTCTGGGCCGATGCCTGCCGCACTTCGGCGCTTTGACGCTCCGCGGCGGCGACAGAATCATCCGTGATGGCCTCTGCCGCGTCACTTGTTTTTGTGGGGTCGGTAAATACACCATCATTGCTGGCGCGACCAATTTTGACCTTGTCCGGATCAAACTGGAACGACCGCATGGAATCGATCAGGTTCCCGTATATGCTTGTCATGCTCATACCCCTCGGCAAAAATTGAATTGTGCCCGGGGTATTTGCAATTTTTATGCCATTCAAAAATTATTCCAACATCTTGATTTTCAATGACTGCATAAATCAAAACACCCCGGAAGAATCTTCCGGGGTGTTAAAATCTGCCGGGTCATGCGCCCCGTTATTAACGATACGGCGCATCCGCCGCCAGGTTTGCGGCGATCTGCGCTTCCCAACGGTCGCCGTTGGCCAACAAGCGATCCTTGTTGTAATACAGTTCTTCACGCGTTTCGGTGGCGAATTCGAAATTCGGCCCTTCAACAATCGCATCAACCGGGCATGCTTCGGCGCACAGGCCGCAATAAATGCACTTGGTCATGTCGATATCGTAACGCGTCGTGCGGCGGGAACCGTCATCGCGCGGTTCAGCTTCGATCGTAATGGCCAACGCCGGGCAAATCGCTTCGCACAATTTGCAGGCGATGCAACGTTCTTCCCCGTTCGGGTAACGACGCAGCGCGTGTTCACCACGGAAACGCGGGCTGATCGGGCCCTTTTCATACGGGTAGTTGATCGTCACCCGGGGCTTGAACATATATTTAAACGTCAGCGCCATGCCCTTGACGATTTCAGACAGCAGGAAACTGCGTGCGATATAATCGAGTGTCATACTCATTACCCCTTACGGCAAAGCGTCAAAAGCCAGCAGCGTACCCGCTACCACAACGACCCAGATCAGACTGAACGGCAGGAAGATTTTCCAGCCCAGGCGCATCAATTGGTCGTAACGGTAACGCGGGAATGTGCCACGAACCCAGATAAAGAAGAACAGAACGGCACAAACTTTCGCAATGAACCAGACAACGCCCGGAACAATGGCCAGTTCCGTAATGCCAAACGGTGGCAACCAGCCCCCCAGAAACAGAACCGTCGTCATTGCAGACATCAGGATCATGTTGGCATATTCACCCAGGAAAAACAGCGCGTACGCCATCGATGAATATTCAACCATAAACCCGCCGGACAATTCCGATTCACCTTCCGGCAAATCGAACGGCGCGCGGTTGGTTTCGGCCAGAATGGAGACCAAAAACACGATCAACATCGGGAACAACAACACCTGCATCCACACCGGACGCGGCGCCATTACAATGTCGGTCAGGTTCAAAGACCCAACGCACAGCAATACGGTGACAATCACCAGACCCATGGATACTTCGTACGACACCATTTGCGATGCGGAACGCAGACCACCAAGAAACGCGTATTTCGAGTTCGACGCCCAACCGGCCATGATCACACCGTAAACGCCCATCGACGAAATGGCGAACAGATACAGGATGCCGACGTTAATATCGGCAATCACCCATTTCAAATTCACCGGAATAACCGCCCACGCGACCAAGGCCAGTGTAAACAGCAACATCGGCGCCAGCAGGAACACCGGGCCGTTGGCTTGTGACGGGATAATGGTTTCCTTGGACAGCAATTTCACGCCATCGGCGATCGGTTGCAACAACCCGAACGGACCCACGGTCATCGGCCCCTGACGGCGCTGAATCGCGCCCAGAATTTTACGTTCCGCATAGGTCAGATAAGCCACGGTCAGAACAACCACCACGATCATCAACAAGATCTGGCCCACCATAATCGCGCCAGGCAGTCCGTATGTCGTCCAAAGTGCAAGCATATCCATTTGCATTTACCCTTATTTTGGATAGGTACGAGCGTGCATACGCGCGCCGTAATGAGGTTGTTTTGCCCTGATCATCCGGTCATCAAAGGGACGATGGGCCGCAAAGGCCGGGTCACTGTGATGATTGAATGTATAAGTCGGCGTGTCCAGTTTCGGCAGGATCAGCGGCTCAATATGGCTCAGGCGATCCAGAAGATGCGGACTCGACAGAATGATGGATTCAAGATCACGATCTTGCTTCCGTTCATTTGCCTTGCCATCCAGAACAACCACGCCGACATTATGTTCGGCCAACACACGGGCCATGGCCATGGCGGCCACATGGGCCCCCAATACCAAAACGATCCGTCTGTTGTTCGTGGTTTCGGTCATGGTTTACACCTTATTCCGCCGCGATCTGTTGTTCCGCCGCAAAACCGTTGCGGGCGAATGTTGTCGCGCATTTGGCCATGGTCAGCGACGCCTTCGTCACTACGTTCGTGATGTAGAAATTTTTCACCGCCGGAACAAATGCACCGGAATTGACCATGCCGGATGCGCCAAAGCTGCGCCACGGCGACGCCACAAGCGTATCCACCTGACCCAGATGCGGCCATTCATGCACGATGCGTGAACGCAAACCCGCCAGATCATCATACGGCAGCGGATGGTCCATCCATGCGGACAACGCACGAATGACTTTCCAGTCTTCACGCGCTTCGCCCACCGGCCATACGGCCGCGCGGCCCATCTGCACACGACCTTCCGTATTCACATACAGGCCGTCTTTTTCGGTATAGGCAGCCCCCGGCAAGATGATATCGGCGCGTGCGGCACCGGCATCGCCATGGTGGCCTTGATAGACAACGAATGCCGATTGCGGAATGGAATCCACCACCGCCGCATCATCGCAGCCCAGCAGGTAAACCAGTTCCATGCCGGATACATCCAGCAGGTTCTTGCCCGCAACGAACCCGATGTCCAGCGCACCAACACGGGATGCCGCGCTGTGCAGAACGTTGAACCCGTTCCAATCATCACGCACCATGTTGAAGGTTTCGGCAACCTCGCGGCACAAGGCATGCACAGCCAGACCGTCGGCCCGACGGAATGCCCCCATACCGACGATAATCATCGGATTTTTGGCGCTCTTCAGAACATCCGCAAAAGCACCCTTGCCCGCTGCAATATCCTTCAACGTATCGGCCCCGGCACCCAGATAGGTGGTCGGATAGGACAGATCATGGTTTTCACCAATCACACCGACCTTCACCTTGGTCTTGCGCCATGTTTTGCGAATACGCGCATTGATCATGGCGGCTTCGGCGCGCGGGTTGGTGCCGACCAACAGGATCGCATCGGCCTGTTCAATCCCAGTAATGCCGGTGTTGAACACATAACCGGCACGGACCGTCGGATCAAACGCGGCACCGTCGGTGCGGCATTCCAGATTACGGCCGCCGATCACACCCATCAGGTCTTTCAGCGCGACCATGGATTCCAGATCACACAGATCACCCGCCAGAGCGGCCACAGCACTCGGGTTCGTCGCACGCATACGGTGGGCGAGGATCGCAAACGCCTCGTCCCATTCCGCCGCGCGCAGGCGGCCCGTGTTTTCATCACGCACGAACGGACGATCCAGACGCTGGCGCTTCAACCCGTCATAGGCAAAGCGTGTACGGTCATCGATCCACTCTTCGTTCACATCTTCGTGCAGGCGCGGCAGAACGCGCATGACTTCCGTACCACGGCTGTCCACGCGGATGTTCGCACCCACCGCATCCATCACGTCGATGGTTTCGGTTTTCTTCAATTCCCACGGACGAGCCTGGAACGCATAGGGCTTGGACGTCAGCGCACCAACCGGGCACACATCAATCATGTTGCCGGACAGTTCAGTGGACACCGCCGCCTGAACGAACGTGGTGATTTCAACATCTTCGCCACGGTTCAGCAGACCCAGTTCCGGAACACCGCCAATTTCTTCACCAAAACGAACACACCGCGTGCATTGAATGCAACGGGTCATCACGGTTTTGATCAGCGGACCGAAATCCTTGTCCTTCACCGCGCGTTTGCTTTCGTAATAACGCGAACGGTCGTAACCATAGCCAACGGCTTGGTCTTGCAAATCGCATTCACCACCCTGGTCGCAAATCGGGCAATCCAGCGGGTGGTTGATCAGCAACATTTCCATCACGCCCTTGCGTGCCTTTTTCACCATGTCGGTTTCGGTGAAAACCTCCATGTTGTCGGCGCAGGCCAGCGCGCACGATGCCTGCGGCTTCGGCGGCCCGCCTTTCACCTCGACCAGACACATACGGCAGTTGGCCGGAACGGTCAGACGGTCGTGATAGCAGAAACGCGGAATTTCAATTCCCAGCATTTCAGCGGCCTGAAGGATCGACGTGCCTTTTTCGACTTCGACTTCGATGTCATTGATCTTTAGTTTTGGCATGGTTTTGCTTCCTGCTTACTCATCCGCTGTGTCCAGTTGCGGGCTTCAACGATTACCGGTCGGTTTTCCCACGACATTTGCAACCAATCCTGGGTCGGAACATGCAATGTCTGGCGGAAAATCTCATTCCAACCGATTTTCTCAACTTTTTCCGGCCCGAAATCCAGCGCGCCCTGCCACTCGATTTCACCGTCACGAACATTTTTATAAACGGTCAGCTTGTCGCCCTCTTCAAGGCAGTTCAAACCGTCATAGCTGATTTTGCCGTATTCATGCACGGACCAGACAACGCCTTCCGTCCCGGTCTCGCAAAATGGCTCCAATGCGCCAAACAAAACCGTTCCATCCTTGCGCTCCAACCGCGCTGGCAGGCGTGCGTAGAACATATTTTGCCACGCATCGGGTTTCATGCCTTTTTGCAGGCCATGGTGGTATTCACTGCGATCGTAATCGACCGTGCCTTCCCACTGAACATCGCCATCGGTGACGGTTTTAAAAACCTTCACCAGATCGCCAGTTTCAAATTTGATTTTATCCGCCTTCGGCTTGTTGAAAAGCGTCATGCCCCAGTCATACGCCGAACGCGCGGTCCGCACACCCAAATGCTTGATCTCCGCATTCAGCTTGTCCGCCTTGGCTTGATCTTCCGCGGTCGCATACGGCAACTCGACCCGCATCGTGGTCAACATGCCGGCTTTTTTCACACGACGTAAGGGCGCGACGTTGCTCATGCTGCCCTCGCCGCGATTTTACGGTATTCCATGATGCGCTTTTCCATTTCCGGGCGGAAATGGCGGATCAGGCCTTGGATCGGCCAGGCCGCAGCATCACCGAGGGCGCAAATGGTGTGGCCTTCGACCTGTTTGGTCACATCCCACAGCATGTCGATTTCCTCAACCGTTGCGTTGCCCTTGACCATGCGAGTCATAACGCGCCACATCCACCCCGTGCCTTCACGGCACGGGGTACATTGGCCGCAGGATTCGTGTTTATAGAATTCGGACAAACGGGCAATCGCGTAAACGATGTCAGTCGATTTATCCATGACGATCACGCCAGCGGTCCCCAGACCAGATCCAGCGGCGCGCAGGGAATCAAAATCCATCACAACCGTATCACACACCTCACGTGGCAATAACGGCGTGGACGAACCACCCGGAATCACGGCCAGCAGATTGTCCCAACCACCGCGAACACCGCCGCAATGCTTATCAATCAGCTCCTTCAGCGTGATGCCCATGGCTTCTTCGACGTTGCACGGGTTGTTCACGTGACCGGATACACAAAACAATTTCGTGCCCGTGTTTTTTTCATCCCGGCCAATGCCCGCAAACCATGAACCACCACGACGCAGAATGGTCGGCGCAACGGCAATGGTTTCCACATTGTTCACCGTCGTCGGGCAGGAATACAGACCCGCCATTGCCGGGAACGGCGGCTTGTTCCGCGGCTCGCCTTTTTTGCCTTCAAGGCTGTTCAGCAATGCGGTTTCTTCGCCGCAAATATACGCGCCCGCACCACGGTGCAAAACAACGTCAAAATCCCATCCCGAACCGGCGGCATTTTTACCCAGCAGACCGGCAGCATAAGCCTCTTTAATCGCCTTAACGACGGCGGAGCCTTCGTTATAAAACTCACCACGGATGTAGATGTAAGCCGCATGCGCATTCATCGCAAAACCGGCAATCAACGCACCTTCGATCAATTTATGCGGTTCATTGCGCAGGATATCGCGGTCCTTGCATGTACCGGGTTCGGATTCGTCGGCGTTGATGACCAGATAGCTCGGGCGGCCATCCGGGTTTTCCTTCGGCATAAACGACCATTTCATACCCGTCGGGAAACCGGCACCGCCACGGCCACGCAGACCGGATTTTTTCATCTCGTCGATGATCCAGTCGCGGCCCTTCGCGATAATGTCCTTGGTATTATCCCAATCGCCGCGTGCTTTCGCGTACTCCAGCGAATACGGTTCCCAGCCATAGATGTTCGTAAAAATACGGTCTTTATCGTCCAACATCACACAACTCCAACTTTCTTCGCCAGATCTTCCAACGATGTCGGCCCTGCGGCGGACATGGAGCATTTACGGCCCGTCTGCGACCCAACCGGAACATCTTTCCCGTCCTTCAGCGCGCTCAGGATATCCTTCATGCGCAACGGGCTGAGATCTTCGTAAAAATCATCGTTAATCTGGATCATCGGCGCATTCACGCACGCGCCCAGGCATTCCACTTCCACCACCGTGAACATGCCGTCCTTGGTGTTCTCGCCGGTTTTGATGCCCAGATGATCTTCGCAAGCCTTTTTAATATCGCCTGCACCGCACAGCCAGCACGGCGTGGTCGTGCAAACCTGCACCAGATATTTCCCAACCGGGGCCAGATTGTACATGGAGTAAAAGGTCGCAACCTCATACACCTTGATCTTCGGCAGATCCAGAATGCGGGCAATTTCATCCATCGCCGCGCGCGGGATCCAGCCACCGAACGGCGGCGTTGCTTTCGCGCCATCTTCGGCCATCTGGCGCTGCGCCAGATCCAGCAACGGCATCGTTGCGCTGCGCTGGCGGCCTTCCGGATAGCGGGAAATGATTTCCTCTACCTGCGCGGTGTCGCGGAAGGTAAAGCTCTCCGGCTGATAATCTGCATTCAGGTCGACGTGCTTTTTCACGGCGATACTCCGTTCGTTTTTTACTTCTTCAAATCGTCAATTTTTTCTGGTTTTCCGGTCGGTGCGGCAATCTGGTTGCGGCGCAGGGCTTCGGATAATTGCTCCTTGCTGCATCCGGCAACGCGTTTGCCCATCAAGATGTCATCACCTTCCGTGCCAAAAACGCTCAGGCGCTTCGACGGGGTCAGAACAAACGCGCCTGTTTCCGTCAATTCAACAACCGTGCCTTCGTCATCCGTATAACGCCCCGGGGTCAACGCCATCACTTTTTCATCGGCAATACGGCCATTAGGTTGACGCCCTTCCTTACCGAAATTGCGACCTTCCTTGTCTTCACAGAAGGCTTCGATGGTATCCCATCCCATTTCGGCATGGGCCGGGGTTGTCACGAAACACGTAACGCCCAGACCAATCACGGCCGATACCGCCAAAATGATTGCATGAATAAATGGCATTATCGGTCAATCTCCCCGAACACGATATCCATCGACCCAATGTTGGCCACAACGTCGGCCAGCATGTGGCCACGGCTCATGAAATCCAGACCTTGCAGGTGCAGGAAACCCGGCGCACGGATGCGGCAACGATACGGGCGGTTTCCACCATCGGACACCAGATACACGCCAAACTCACCTTTCGGCGCTTCCACAGCGGCGTAGGTTTCGCCCGCCGGAACGTGATAGCCCTCGGTATAAAGTTTGAAATGGTGGATCAATGCCTCCATCGAGGATTTCATTTCACCACGCGGCGGCGGTGCGATCTTGCGATCATCAACTTTCACCGGGCCACCCGGCATTTGCTGAATCGCCTGCTTCATAATTTTCAGCGACTGGCGCATTTCTTCCATGCGGACCAGATAACGGGCATAGCAATCACCCGTTTTACCAACCGGGATATCGAAATCCATATCGGCATACACTTCGTACGGCTGGGATTTACGCAAATCCCACGCAACGCCCGACCCGCGCAGCATCGGACCGGTAAAGCCCCAGTTCAGGGCTTCTTCCTTCGTCACAACGCCGATATCCACGGTCCGTTGTTTGAAAATACGGTTGCCGGTCATCAGATCGTCGAGGTCGTCAATGACCGCCGGAACGGATTTCTCAACCCAATCCATCATGTCATCCAGCAGACCCGCCGGAAGATCCTGGGACACGCCACCCGGACGGAAATAGTTCGCGTGCAAACGGGCACCGCACACGCGCTCATAGAACTCCATGCCCTTTTCACGCTCTTCAAATCCCCACAGGGCCGGCGTGATCGCACCAACGTCCAGCGCAAACGTGGTAATGTTCAAGAGGTGGTTCAGAATACGGCCCAGTTCGCTATACAGAACGCGGATATATTGCGCCCGTGTCGGAACCGTAATGCCCAGCAATTTTTCCGTGGCCAGCGCGAACGCATGTTCCTGGTTCATCGGCGCGACGTAATCCAGACGGTCGAAATACGGCACCGCCTGCATATAGGTCTTGTATTCGATCAGCTTTTCCGTCCCACGGTGCAACAGGCCGATATGCGGATCGGCGCGCTCAACCACTTCGCCTTCCATCTCTAGCACCAGACGCAACACACCGTGCGCGGCCGGGTGTTGCGGACCAAAGTTCATCGTGTACGGACGGATTTGTGTTTCTTCGCCAATATCCAGCGCGGCGCTGTCGTTCTTCACGGAGCCCATTACGCGTCTCCTCCTACGGATTTCTGCTTCGGATCACGGTAACCAAAGCTTGGCTTTACCGCCTTTTCATCCCCCGGCAATTGTACGTCAACCATACCTTCCCACGGGCTGGTATAATCGAACCGGCGGAAATCCTGGGTCAATTTTACGGGTTCATAAACTACGCGCTTCAACTCTTCGTCATAGCGCAGTTCAACATAGCCGGTCAGCGGGAAATCTTTACGTTGCGGGTGACCTTCGAAACCATAGTCGGTCAAGATACGACGCAGGTCCGGGTTGCCCGTGAAATACACGCCATACATGTCCCAGACTTCGCGTTCTAGCCAACCTGCACCACTGAACACGCTGACAACGGACGGCACCGGCGTGTCCTCCGCCGCGGTCAGTTTCACGCGCACGCGCTGGTTCTGGGTAATGGACAACAGGTTGTAAACAACCTCAAAACGCTCCGGACGATCCGGGAAATCGACGCCACAAATGTCGATGATCGTCGTGAACTGGCACTCCATATCATCGCGCAGGAATTGCAGCACCGGGATAATATGATCGCGTTTCACCGTGAACACGGGCGTGCCGCGCTCGACCGTGTGTTCAATCACCGCACGGTCCAGGCTTTCGTGAATATGTTCGGCCAGATCCATGATGGATTCGAGGGCGCCTTCATCGGACATGATCTTCTCGCTCCTCTTCGCTTATCGGACGATCCGCGTGTCTTCACGCTGGATTTTCTTTTGCAATTGCATCAAGCCGTAAACCAGCGCTTCGGCGGTCGGCGGGCATCCGGGCACGTAAATATCAACCGGAACAATCCGGTCGCATCCGCGCACAACGGAATAAGAATAATGGTAATACCCGCCACCGTTTGCGCACGACCCCATCGAAACAACCCAGCGGGGTTCCGGCATCTGGTCATACACACGGCGCAGCGCCGGGGCCATTTTGTTGGTCAGCGTCCCCGCAACGATCATCACGTCGGATTGACGCGGGCTCGGGCGCGGAATGATACCGAAACGGTCGAGGTCATAACGGCTCATATACGCATGGATCATCTCCACCGCACAGCACGCCAAACCGAACGTCATCGGCCACAGCGACCCGGTGCGGGCCCAGTCGAACAGATTATCGGCCTGCGTCAGCAGAAAGCCTTTTTCATTCAAATGCTTTGAAATCGCGGCGGGCACAACGTCCTGCTGCGCGGCGGGCGGCATGGCCAATCCAGATTCAAGCGGCGCAGGCGGCGCGGTAAAGACGTGACGATCATGTGACATTGTTGATTACTCCCAATCCAACGCGCCTTTTTTCCATTCATAAATGAATCCAACAGTCAGAATTCCAAGGAATGTGACCATGGACCAGAACCCGAAAACGCCAATGTCGCCCAGCGTAATGGCCCAGGGGAACAGGAACGCAACTTCCAGGTCGAAGATGATGAACAGGATGGCGACCAGATAAAACCGCACATCAAATTTGTGCCGCGCATCGTCGAACGCATCAAAACCGCATTCATACGCGGACAGCTTGTTCACGTCGGGATTGCGTTTACCGGCCAGCAGTGATGCCACGATCATGGCAACCGACATGCCGCCCGCAATGACGATAAAAACAAGGATCGGAAGATAGTTCAGAAGGAGGTCTGAAGGGGCCATGGTTCCCGCCTGATTCCAGAGGGTTAGAATACTTACGCGCCATTCATAAACCACTGAATCCCGCCCCACAAGCCCTAGAACAAGACTTTCCAGATGGGTTTTTTGACAATTCACACGCAAATGACATGGCAAGATTGAGAATCACTCTCAATCTCAACCGCAGGCACATTGAATCCCGCGTATTATTTTTCATAAATATCACATGGGGTTTTATTATATCAGTGACTTACGGTGCCGTTCCCAACCTTGGTGACGCATCAATCGTGGATCCACCTGTACTGCCAAACTCATTGGCACCATCACTATCCGATGCCTCATCAAATGTGGATGGGTCGGCATCTTGCCCCCACCAGTTGTTTTCAGCCTTGAGCACCGAAGCGGCAATGTCCGGATTATAGTAAACGTTAATTCCGGCATTGTCGTAAATCTGGTTGCCGCCGGTGCTGGCAAATGCCCCGCCGCCCATATCAACGACCAGATTGTTTGTGCCCGCCGTGCTGTCAAATTCCTGAATCTCGATGCCGCGTTGCGCCGACCCGGTCAGGATGTTGTCAAACATACTGATATAGACAAAGGGCGCAGCCCCCGCCGCGGTCCGGATATACATATTGGACAGATCATTGTTGCGGATCGTATTGCCAGACATGGTATAGGCCGTTCCAACCGTCCCCATACGCCCACTGGCATCGCGCGCCGTGACGAAGACACCATATTCAGTATTATCCTCAATCACGTTATCCGTCATTGAACCTGTCACGGCGGAATCTCCCTGAATATTAAACTCGACGCCATCACCGCCAGCATCGCTGATCCGGTTGGATGTCAAAATAATATTCGCGGTCGACGTATTGCGCGTATCAAAATACAAATTCTGCGCCGTTGATGTTGTCACATCATTGTCATCGACAGTCAGATCAAGCGCGCCGGTATTCGCCGTCCGCACATCCATGCCGTTGCTGTTGTTACCGGTAATGGTGTTTCCCTGAACGGTCGCCGTCAGGCTGTTCGCCGTGCCGCTGGCCTCCAGGTAAATGCCGTCCGTCGTGTTGTCATAAATCTGGTTATTGCGGATAATTGTGTGGATTTCACTGGCATTCCCAACACCCGCGGCGGCACCAATACCGATGCCGTTGTTGTATGAAGTATTATTCTCCAGAATGACGGGATTGGCGACCGATCCCACCGTGACAGAATCTTCCAATGTCGCAACATACAGGCCACGACCCGCGTTATCGTATGTTGTGTTTCCATCAAAATGCGCATAGCTCTGCGACGAGCCGGATCGTGCATCAATCTGAATCCCGTTTTCAGAATGACCGCTGGCCGTGTTGCGATAGATGTTTACGTCCATCAATCCGTCGACGACGCCGTTATTCTGTGCCCGGATTTCGGCACCATCATCCTGGTTATCCTGCATGGTGTTATCGGACAGCTCCGCATACACCGTGCCACCAAACGCCCACAGCCCGAAACCATCCTCCGAGTTATCGGACATCGTGTTGTTATGAATCACCAATCGGTTGGCAAGGCTGCCCGCCGTCATGTTCTGGTCCATCCGAATGACCAGGCCTGATGTATCAATGTCCGGCTCAATAACATTGTCGGTCAGGGCATTGCTGAAATTATTATTTTCAATACGTCCGTTCAACACAACGTTTGTGACGCCGCCTGTGGCATTGCCAATCCGGAACCCGTCACCGACGTTATTATTGACGTCATTGTCATGAACATCGATATCAACGGTCGCATCACCCGCAAGATCCATATGAATCCCGCGATAGTTATTTCCTGTGACTTCGTTTCCACTGACATTAAAATCAATGTCCGACGTACCCGATGTATAGATACGAATGGTATCATTCCCCGCCGCCGTACCGTTAGCGGTCAGAAGATTGTCCGTTAATGTATAAGATCCGGTCACGTTGGTGGCATCAATAAACACGCCATGCGCGCCGGAATTCTGGATCGTTGAATCGTGCAGGGTAAAATTCGCAACACTATCAACCCGAACACCCGCCCCCGTCGCACCATCCACCGTCACGCCCGATACCGAAACATTATCGGCCGTGACCGTAATGCCAACCCCGGCCCCGTTGGTCAGCGTTGGCGCGGCATTCGCGGCAATCAAAACAGCGTTGTTAAAACGGCCTGCCCCTGATGCGCTGAATCGGTCGGTGTCATAAACAAAATCGGTTCCGGCCCCAACGATCTGAACGCCTTCATTGCTGATGGCCAATCCGGTATCCATGCCGTTTGATCCAACACCTGTATAGATGTAGACAACGTCATGATCCTGTAACGCGGCCTGTACATCGGCCAGATTATTGAACGGATTTTCCATTGATCCGTCACCACCGCCCGCGGCCTGGTTATCAATATAAATAATCCGTTGGGCCGTACCCGTTGTCGCATTCAAAACCGCAACAGCCTGCGGTGCACCGGATGTTTCGGCCTTGCTGGACGTCACGACATCAACATCACGCACAGGCGACGCCGTCATGCGCGCTTTCAACCCGGTCAGATCCCTGCCCGACCCGCCAAATGGCAATGTAAATCGTGCCCCGACCCAGCCATCCCGGCCCCGTTCATCGTCATACTGCCCTTCGGCAGTTAAGGCGACATGCTCGGTAATCTCATACCGCGCCCGCGCCCGCACCCCAACCATGGTTGGGGAATCATCGCCGCTAAAGCTATAGCCAGCCAAATACATCCATAAATCTGTTTTCGGGATCTTGGCGCCGGCCTCAACATCACC
This sequence comes from Micavibrio aeruginosavorus EPB, assembly GCF_000348745.1. Lineage (NCBI taxonomy): Bacteria > Pseudomonadati > Bdellovibrionota > Bdellovibrionia > Bdellovibrionales > Pseudobdellovibrionaceae > Micavibrio > Micavibrio aeruginosavorus. The sequence goes on from NC_020812.1 coordinate 1,341,008, forward strand.
GCCATAAAGCGGTTGCTCACGAATGACCATAGATTGAGAATCAACGAACAGCCCCGTGCCGGACAAATACGGATCACTGAGCGTCGCAGCCGTATCGACCAAAACATCATCGGTCAACGGCGCATAACCATTGGCGCGCACTTCCCATTCTTCCGCCAGCCATTCCGCCCCGGCCGTTAATTGGGAATGCATTTCCTCGCTAAAACCGGATCGTTTCCGGTCAAAATACACGTACCCGCCCAGAACCCCGCTTTCCTTCAAAAAGCGAGTCCCAAGGCCTAGGTTGATTTCACGGTTGCTCTGATCATCAGCCTTCAGGCGAATATCAGAAAAAAGCAGCGTATCGGGCGAACACGCCACAGGCAGGAAGATCGCGGTTTCGCCAATCTTGCGGTCCCCGTATTTCCCTTCGACATCAATATGCCCCGGGTAATAGCGACACGGCGCAGAGGTAAAGGCTGGGACGTCGCGTGTGCTTTGCGCCGACGCGATATCCGCCCCACTCAACACAAGACATGCAACAGAAGACAGCAAAAACGCTTTTTTCATGAGAGACCCCTTTTCGAGAAGGCATCGAAAGTCACGGAGAAATAAATATGAAAATAAAACTTGAAGACGCCCGTAGGATACGGACAAGAAAATGATGCATCACAACATATCGCGATGCAATAATAAAAAAACCGGCTCAAAAAGAGCCGGTTCTTTATTTTACCCTGAATGGCGCGAGCGACGGGACTTGAACCCGCGACCTCCTGCGTGACAGGCAGGCGTTCTAACCAACTGAACTACGCCCGCAATTCAGCGTGGGCGTATAGTTATCGGAACGGCCACAGGATTTCAATACCTTTTTCAGATTTCTTGCACAAACCAGCCGTTTTTTTCACAGCGCCGATTTGAGAATATAAATTCTTTTAAAATCAATTAGTTAACTTCAACCCCAACCAACCCCTCGCGCCACATGCGGAAGAAGCTGCCTTTGTGAAAGTCCAAACTGGCCTCTGGTTCGGCGACGCAGGCGTGAATTGCATCCCCGGCGATGAATCGAACATCGGCGGCAGCGGCGGCCAATGCCACTTTCGGATCATCCGCCCCCAGCAGGAAGGTCCGGCTGATCAGATGACGGCGTGTGCGCTTCACAAAATTCTGAATATCGCTTTCCATCATCCGATAGGCCCGCCCGCCATTACCAGTAGAAGAGCCATTCACCATAACACCCAGCACATCAAAACCGGCCATACGCAAGGCTTCGTAATCCGCCTCCCCAACGCTGGTCAACGACACACGACCACACAAAACGCGCCCGAATGTTTTCAATGGCGAAATCATCCGGTGCAATGTCATCCACGGCGTATGTGCCGGAACATCCATCACCATAAACAGCATATAGGCCTTCATGCGCTCATCAATCTTCTGGCACAATGCGCGGTAACGCTGCTGTCCGTCCATGCTGGACAAGGTGTAATGATGCACCGGACAAATAATACCGAAATCCGGGATCATGTCGGGATTGGCCTGGAACCAAGCAATCACGGTCCGTAAAACCAGCATATCCATGGCAATCACCATGGCCCCCGGCGCGTTGGCATAGAACGCTTCATGGGCCCGAATGGCCTGCCCACCCGCATCCGGATAATCAGCCACGGCCATCTGGGCCACTTTACGACCCTTGTAATGGTCCCACACCGGCATATAGCGCACCGCAGTAAAGGGCAACTCATGAACATCGTCCATCGCTCCGGTTTCTTTTTTATGCGGCGCCGTCATTTCGTGGTGCAACCGTGCCGCACGATCGTGGCCAGCATGCAAAACAGATGAAAAATTGGGTGATCGCGACGCGGTCAGCTGAATTTGGCCATTCACGCGCCCCTTTTCAAACAACATCACGATGGATTGCACCAATGGCATATTGTGATCCAGATCCGTCATCTGGATCAGGGACACATCCTTTTTGACCGTAATTTGGTCAACACCGTCCAAGGCCTGCAAACCGCGTTTCATTTCTTCGACAATCAGAGTGATTTTCAAATCGCTTTCAACAATTGTGCTTTCGGTAAAAAGAATGATGAAAGCATCATCGCGAAATTCGACACACATATCATCATCACTGATGTACTTTCCAATCACGTTTTTGCAGACATCTGAAATTTTGCTGTGCAGATTGTCCCATCGCGCACCGCTGTTATTGCGGATCGTGCGCAGGCCCAGGATTTCCATTCGTCCCGCGGCAACAACGCCATTCTTATTGAAGAAACTCGACAACGCATTACCAAGAACAGCATGATTTTTAAACGACATGAAATTCTGTTCTTGATTCACATTCCCCTGGCCAACCATCACCCATTCTCCCGAATTTTTATTTTATATACCCGTTGTATTTCGAGTATGCCCCCCTAGACTGAAGAATGAATTGCGAGGCAAGACCACTTAGGGTTATATCGGGAACATTATTTTGACAGACAAAACGCATCCAAAAACGACCGCGTTTTAAACAAACCCAACAAAGACAACATCCATCACAAAATACTAATGCACACCACCGGATCGCGCCGGATCACTGCGCCACAATCTGAAGAATTCGTTGATTGAAAAATCCTGTTCCGATTCAGGTTTCGGAACGCACGGATGAATGGCATCGCCCGCCATAAACCGAACATCCGCCATCGCCGCCGCCACCGCCGTATCGGCATCATCCGCGCCCATAATGAATGTACGGTTGATAATATGTTTTCGTGCGCGATGGACAAAATTTTCGAGATCAGGCTGTAACGATTTGTGCGTTCGCCCCGCTGCAGAGTCACCGACGAACACACCCAAAACATCAAACCCGGCCATACGCAGCGCTTCTATGTCTGTATCGGTAATATCAAGCGGAACCTGACCGCATAGAAACCGACTATATGTTTTTAATGGCGACACCAGGTGCTCCATACTTAACCACGGCATATGGACTGGTAAATCCATAACCAGAAACAGCATGAATTGCTTCATACGGTCATCAATCTGCTGACACAGGGACCGATACCGTTCCTTCCCTTCTCTGCTGGATAATGTTCTGAAATTCACCGGGCAGATCAACCCAAATTCCGGCAAGGCATTCGAGTTGCTTCGCAGCCAATTGATAATCGCCTGCAAAATAAACATATCCATCTCGACAATTTCATGATCACTGCGGCCAATGTAAAAATTCCGATGCGACTGCATTGCATTTGGCCCCGCCCCCGGATAATCGGCCACAGCAACCAACGACACACGACGACCGCGATACTGATCCCATGCAGGCATAAACCGTACACCGCTAAACGGCATGATCACGGGGTCTGGCTTCGGCGCATGCTTTAACCTGCCAAAGCGTCGCGGGTGATGCCTGTGATGGACGAACTCAACTTCCGTCCTTGGGATGGGGGTAAAGTCGGGCGTTTTATGCCCCTGCTCTGCCATTTCCATGGTCGCCCGCATACGCCCCTTATCAAAGGCCAACGGCACAGACTGGATAAACGGCAAATTCCGGTCCACTTCATGGGCCGATATATGTGACATCTCTTTTTCCATTGTGATGGAGTCCAAACCCAACTCATCAAACAAACGGCGTCTGATTTCTTCGGCCATCAACGCAGCCTTCATGTCGCTTTCCACTAGCGTGCTGCTCATAAACAGCAGGATATAGCTATCATCCTCATAACGGATATAGATATCACCGCGCTCCAGATATTTGCTGATTGTTTCTTCGCAGATCACGAAAACCTGATCCTGCATCCCGGTCCAGCGGCGTCCCATTTGTGCCTTGACCGCGCGCAACCCCAGAATCTGCAATCGCCCGGACGCGACCAGATCGCGTTTTTCAAACAGCTTCGTACACAGAACTTCCAGCTCTGCGTGCTGGCTTTCTGTTAATCGCATTGGTTTTTTTGAATATGACCGCGCCGAAAACGCACGATCGTCGGAATGCGTCCAAAACGCCAATTTCGACACATACCCACGGATCCGTCCAGCCACACCGCGCACACGCATAGGCCCCTCCGCAATAAGTCACAAAATATGGATTAAGTATGTCCCCTTACATTCATTGTCGCACTGAAACCCGCAGAAAAGCGACAAAAAACGGATATTTTGTGATTCACGGGAAATGCAAAATGCGAAACGCAGATTTTCGCAACCGCGCCACGATCTTAATGCGGGCGCGAACCATCCTTAAGATGGTTATTCCATAGCTGCAAAAATCCATTGTCTGGAAAATGTAATTTTTCATCGGGATTTTGCACGCTTTGATGCACAGCGGTTCCGGCGATATAACGCACACCAGCCTTGATCGCCGCAGTGACAAGCTCTGGACTATCCACATCAAGGACAAACGTTTGGTTGATCAAATATCGTTTGGCCTTGTTGACAAGGGATTGGATATTCAAAATTTCCGCATCTTTCCCACCGCCCGACACAGACCGGGCGATGATCCCGATATTATCAAACCCGGCAATGCGCAACAAAGACAGATCGGAATTTAATCCCGGCGTGGAAATATGCCCGCACAAAACGCGGCCATAGGCTTTCAAAGGCGAAACAACTTCGCTTAACCGCGCACTGGACATATGAACGACGGGAACACCCATAACCATGAAAAGGATATGGCTTTTCATGCTCTCATTCATCTTCTGGCACAGAACACGGTATTTTTCGGCCCCCTCGACACTTGAAATCGTACTGAAATTTACAGGGCAGATAATACCAAAATTACGTGTCGCATTATCATGTTCGCCAAACCACTGAATCAATCCCGCAAGAATATCGGTATCGATTGCCGCAATGGCGGAAGCGGAACGTCCCCGGAAAAACCGCTGATGCGTTTCCGCGGCTCCCGGCTCATCATCACGACCGGCCACGCACATAAATGCAATTAATCGTCCCTTGAATACATCCCAAACGGGCATATACCGTACCGCATGCCGCGGGGCCATCTTTTCGGCAATAACGGGTTTAGCCACTGCCGCATCATCCTCGGCAATGGACACATCAACACGCTTCACCAACGCCAGATCAATTTCGTTTTTATTGGACACTGAGGGAACGACGACGGCGCCTTTCTTCTTGCGCGACAACCGGCTTTCAAATGTTTCCGAGATGGATTGTTTGGAAAAACCGCCCGCACCCAGACTGTCGCGACTAAGGACGGAAACGTCTTTGCGCACGCCGACATTCTCAATCCCATGGTTTTCAAACAGGCAGCGGCGTATCTCCGATGCAATCAGGGTCATTCTTGCATCGCTTTCTTCAGCGGAACTTGTTCCGAACAGGATAATGAAATCTTTTTCCTTATAACGGAAAAAAACATCGCTGGAATTGGTGTATTTTTTTATGACATCTTCGCAGGTTTCGTAAATGATATCCCGTAACCCCGCCCAACGCCGGCCCATTTTTTTCCTGACCTCATCAAGACCCAACACCTGAATGCGGCCGGACGCGATCAACTCTTTTTTCATGAACAACGCTTCGCACAACGACTCAAGCTTTACTTGACGGCGTTGTGCTGCGGCTGGATCAACGTTTTCCGCTTTGCGCTTTATGACATTGGTACGGGTGTGCCCCTTGCGAAACACAAGTCCTGCAACATAATCACGAACATGGCTCATAATACCGTGTGCTTGCATTCTTAATCAGCCCACAAATAAAATTTGCCCCCTCCCGGTACCTAATTGATCTTTTCGCTTTTGGGAAAAAGTAAAGAGGGATGGCACGATACCATCCCTCTTTTGCAAATTCGGACGCAGCACTATCCCAAAGAATTTCAGGCGGCCAGAGCCTTGGGCTCCGGGTTGAACGGCAAATTCAGCGATTCCGCTACGCTGCGGTACGTGATTTCCCCGCGGCAGACATTGAGACCGTTTCGCAAATTGGGATCTTCCAACACGGCACGTTTCCACCCCTTATCCGCCAACGCCAGCGCATAGGGCAAAACAGCGTGGTTCAGGGCCAATGCAGACGACAGCGGCACAGCCCCCGGCATGTTTGCCACGCAATAATGCACGACGCCATCAACGACATAGGTCGGGTCCTTGTGCGTGGTGGCATGGCTGGTTTCGAAACACCCACCCTGGTCAATCGCGATGTCGACAATCACCGATCCAGGAATCATGGTTTTCAACATCGGCTTGGTCACCAATTTCGGTGCCGCCGCACCGGGGATCAGCACCGCGCCAATGACCAGGTCACAAACCTGAACATATTGTTCAACGGAATCCATGCTGGAATAAATCACGTTGGCCTGGCCACGGAAATAATCGTCCAGCGTGCGCAGGCGATCATGGTCACGTTCCAGAATGGTGACATTTGCCCCCATGCCAACGGCCACGCGTGCCGCGTTAAACCCGGCTACACCGCCGCCAATCACCAGAACATTGCCGGGGCGAACGCCCGGAACGCCGGAAATCAAACGCCCAACGCCGCCCATATGTTTCATCATGTTGTTCGCACCGACCAGAACGGACAGGCGACCCGCAATTTCCGACATCGGAGCCAGCAACGGCAAACCACGGCCATCACGCCCCGTCACCGTTTCATAGGCAATGGCGACACAGCCGGATTCCATCAAACCCTTGGCCTGTTCCGGGTCCGGGGCCAGGTGCAGATAGGTGAACAGCAATTGATCTTCGCGCAACATCTGGCATTCAACCGGCTGCGGTTCTTTCACCTTCACGATCATGTCGGCTTCGGCGAAGATTTCTTTGGCGGTGCCTTTAATCGTCGCACCGGCCTTTTTGTAATCTTCGTCACTGAAATTAATTCCGGCCCCTGCTCCGGTTTCAACGATCACCTGATGACCGCGCGCGATAAATTCCTTCACCGATGATGGCACCAGACCAACGCGATGTTCCTGAGCCTTGATTTCCTTTGGCACGCCGATTTTCATGTAACACTCCATGATGTGAAAACGCGGCCTATTCTTGCCTGAAACCCGGCCCGCATTCAACACGCAGCGCAGCATAGAAAACAAGGATCTGAGTTATGTCCACTCACCCCTTATTTGCGCATGCAGCGGACATAAAACGACGTGTTTTTTAACACAATAAAGTTTGTTCCATCGCTAAAACGAAAACGCGTCGCCTGGGTTGAAGATGAGTTTTGCGAAGTCCAGTGTGTGAAACCATAATTCATGCCCAACGCCACACGATTGGTATGAAGATGTGTATACTCCGCCAATGCTGGCAAATACCAATCATTATGACCATGCGCCGTCGAATTTGCACAAATCGACGCCGCTGCACTGGGGCACGCCAGCATAATCTGATCGGTATTCGCTTCCCCATCCGTTGTGCTGTTCGCTGCAGGAATGTTGGTTCCGGAACATCCCCAAACCACCCCGGTACTGTCATCAGCTGGTGTAATATAACGATCCGTCCCAGACAGATTCCCCGCATAAAGCGTCCCATCGGCACAGGTATCACCAATATTAGGCGTACCCGCACAAGGATCAACAACACCACCAGGTTTGTGAAATGCCACCCACCCATTCACGGTGGTACAGCCTTGGAATGCATCATGCGTACTGTTGTACACAATATCGCCAATAGATCCGGCTGGATTAGCGCATTGTGCATTCGCATGCGAAGTTTTTAAAAGAAGGGCAAACGATAAAATAATAAAAGCCGTAAAAAAATGAAACATGACACACCTCGCATGATTTTTCGATTTATCAGGTTTGGTTATTACGCGAGAATAAAAACAGAGGTGAATTGTCACACGAAATTCCCTACACACTCAATACGCAGTGCAGCATGCTCGGGTATATATGGGATTTCCGGGCATTCATTGTATTGTTCTAATATGATGGATCAGTGGCTACTGGACTGCCCCGTCCCCAAAATAGCAACCACACCGCGATCAACAACTTTGGATACACGCCGTAGGCGCATCAGCTCTTCGTCTTTAACTGCGGGTGACAACATATAGGGAATAACAGGCGTGGTCCGCATAACGTCCCATATTTTCATTTGGCGCCATGACGGCTCGCGCCCCTCACGGCCCAGAATATTGATCCCCGCATGGCGGTAATTGCGCACGGCACGATATGCCAGCGTCGGGCCAGCCGGATCGTCAAGGACACCGCGCACCACCTGCCGTCGCAAACCATCAAAATGAATCACGCCCAAACGATGGATATTCGATTCAAAATCCGGGGCGTGCGGATGGCGATGCAGGTAGCTTTGCAAGGACCGGAACATCGCCCCCACCACGGCATTGCGGGTCTGCTTCATTTTATTCAAGACACCGATACGCATAGCGTCAGGCATATCGGGCCGGGGCCAGATGGGTGCCGCCGCCTGCTGGAACCGATCCGCGGGATCATTCCCCTCGCCCGCCTGGCCCAAGGCCGGATCGCGCAAACGGGCTTCTTCATCAAAACGCACATGCGCCAAAGCACGGGCATAGGCCTTGATACTTTCCTGAATACCAACAGGCTGGGTCTCAAATTGCCGCAGGCCGCCAATCGCACTTGCGCCCCACAAAACACGGTTTTGGGCATCTGCTGGCTTTTCGCATTCATACTGCAAACACGCCGACAATGCCGTATTCAAATCCGACAGAACATCGTCCGTCATAAAACCGGGCCGTTCCAGAAATTCCAGATACATGGCCCCCAGATGATCCAAATTCACCTGTTCGGGGTAACGTGTTTTCGGATTGCGCCAGCGATCATGCATATATTGCACCAGATCGGACCCATCCGGGCGGGTCAGCGTTTCCATACGCGTCAATGCACGCCCCATCAACGGATCATCCACCGGCAACACCCGCACCAGCGAAAACAGGGCCACGGTGCCAAAATAATCCATGTAATGGTGGCGCACATTCGGGGATACGCCATCATCCTCTAACGCGCGATCAATGCGCTCCAACGCGTCGCAATATTTTTCAACCTGCACATCCAAATCACGATCATCGCCATTCGTACGCATTTCGCGATACGTATCCGCATGGCTGGCCAGCGCCCAGCCCTCATAACTGTTCGGGGCATCGCTCCCCTCGCGGTCCGCCATACTGAACGACAGATAGGATTTGAGAAATTCGCCCAACGCCGGGCCATAAGATGGTTTGCGGAACGCGTGTGAAATTTCATCGGTTAAGACGGGGCTAGTGAGGCCGTGTAAAACATCATGGTTCCCAATCGTTGCCATGGCCGCCAGAGATTCAAGAAGGTCGGATGGGTTATACGGCGCAATGCGGTCCATCACCGTTTTGTCGAGAACCATGACCGGGAACGCAATGGACGCCTGTTCCGCATGGCGCAAACATTGAATGAAACCTAAATGATATTGACGTCCGGCAATATCGGAGGGGCGGCTGAATGACGTAAGCGCTTTGTCCTTTGTAACCTGTTCCCACACATCGCTTGGCACAATTGCAACTTCGGACAACACGATATTCCCGGTATCCGCCGCCATCTTGTTGAACAATCCGCTCAACCGCTCCGGCGCGAAATGGGTTTTGGGTGACGTATCATCTGCAATCATCCGGTGATACGCCACAATCCCATGTTTGGCATTAAACGGATTTGGCTCCGTTGCGGTCACAAGACCATCATTCATCAACCGCGCCCCAAGCGCCGTCATATAGGGGGACAGACGATCAGCCTCATAGGCCGCCACCCCGGACTCGGAATCGGCATATAAACGGCTGATATAGGTTTGCAGGATATGCGCGCCCTCTGCCCCGGTCTGCGCCGTCACGGGCGGGCGATAGGATAATCCGGCCTTACCGGGCTGGTTTTCGGTCGTCGTCTTACGCTGCGCCAAAGCGCCTCTCTTCCCCGTTATTTTATCAGGCTTACGCGGGGTCTGACCCCAGCCTGTACTGTACGGCGGAGATGTTAATATTCCCTTTTAAACAGGATGGCAAATTTGGGGCAGAACCACCCCCCTAACAGGCTGAAAATAAACATTAAAAAACCCCGCCAAAGCGGGGGTTTTTAGAGAGAATGGTGCGCGCTGAGAGGATTGAACTCCCGACCCACTCGGTGTAAACGAGTTGCTCTACCGCTGAGCTAAGCGCGCGCCGTCGTCAGGGGCGTAGATTTACGCAAAAACGAAGGCACTTTCAAGCCCTATTTTCTCGTTTTTCTTCATTTTCATCACCGGAAATAAGAAACCCCCGCAGGATCGCTCCCACGGGGGTTTAAAACCTGAAATCAGGCCGAAGGATTAGCCGTTAACGGCGTCTTTCAGCTCTTTACCGGCTTTGAATTTCGGCTGTTTGGAGGCCGGAATTGCAATGGCTTCGCCCGTACGCGGGTTACGGCCCGTGGTGGCGGCACGTGCGGATACCGTGAAGGTGCCGAAACCAACCAGACGAACGTCGTCGCCGCCTTGCAGGGTTTCTTTGATGCCTTCGAACGTGGCTTCAACAGCTTCTTGAGCTTGTGCTTTGGCCAGGCCGGTCACTTTTGCAACGTGGTTGATCAGATCTTGTTTGTTCACGGGTTTTCCCCCTCTGTGATCGTGTTAAAGACAAAATGCCAGAAACCACATCATTCGCATTCAGCCAGAAATACACACGGCCAGAAAAAGAATGTGGGGCCCGAACCCGCGCTGTCCTTGGTCAAAACCCAAGGGAATCTGCGCCTTTCGGACCCCACATTTTTACGCCCATTTTAGGGGGGCATCAATGGCGAATCACGCCTTCCCCCTTATTTTCTGCGGTTTTTGCCGTAACCGGGTCGATTTCGCCCTCTTCTTTCCCTAATATCGGCTCTGGAAGCCGGATCAGGGCATGGGCCAGCACGTCCTCAATGGCATTCACCGGGATAATCTCCAGCATTTTCTTCACGTTGGCCGGGATATCGGCCAGGTCTTTTTCGTTTTCCTGCGGGATCAGGACCTTCTTGATTCCGCCGCGCGATGCCGCCAGCAATTTTTCTTTCAGGCCGCCAATGCCGGTCACATAACCGCGCAAATTGATCTCGCCCGTCATCGCCACATCCTTGCGCACTTCGATGCCGGTCAGCGCCGAAATGATCGCCGTGGTCATCGCCGCACCGGCGGACGGACCGTCTTTCGGTGTAGCCCCTTCCGGCACGTGGACGTGGATGCTGGTTTCATTCAGCTGTTTATAATCAATGCCGAATTTCGCCGCGCGTGATTTGATCAACATTTCCGCCACGGTGATGGATTCACGCATCACTTCTTTCAGGTTCCCGGTGGTGGACACCTTGCCATCCTTGCCCGGCATGGTCACAGCCTCGATCGACAGCAGATCGCCGCCAAATTCGGTGTAGGCCAAACCGTTCACGATACCAACGCGATCTTGTTCATCAATCTCACCGAAGCGGTATTTGCGAACACCCGCATATTTCTCAAGGTTTTTCGGTGTAACCGATACGCCGCCATCTTTGCCACGCATCAAGATTTCTTTGATCGCTTTGCGGCACAGGTTCGCAATCTCACGCTCCAAATTCCGCACACCCGCTTCACGCGTGTAATACCGGATCAAATCGCGGATCGCCGCATCCGACACCTTGAACTCGCTCGGCTTCAAGCCCGCCGCCTTGATCTGCTTTTTCAGCAGGTGGCGCTTCACGATCTCCAGCTTCTCGTCCTCGGTATAACCGGCCACACGGATGATTTCCATACGGTCCAGCAACGGTTGCGGCATGTTCAGGCTGTTGGCCGTGCAAATGAACATGACATCGGACAGATCATAATCCAATTCCAGATAGTGATCATTGAAAGTCGAGTTTTGTTCCGGGTCCAAAACCTCCAGCAAAGCACTGGACGGATCACCGCGCCAATCCTGGCCCAGCTTGTCCACTTCATCCAGCAGGAACAGCGGGTTGGATGATTTGGCTTTCTTCATCCCCTGAATGACTTTACCCGGCATGGCGCCGATATAGGTCCGGCGGTGACCGCGAATTTCGCTTTCATCACGCACGCCGCCCATGGACATACGCACGAAATTACGGTTCGTCGCACGCGCAATGGATTGACCCAGCGATGTTTTACCAACACCCGGGGGACCAACCAGGCACAGGATCGGACCCTTCACCTTGTTCGCGCGTTGCTGTACGGCCAGATATTCAAGGATGCGTTCCTTGACCTTCTCCAGACCATAATGTTCTTTGTCCAGAATGTGCTGGGCTTCCTTGATGTCTTTCTTCACGCGGGTGCGTTTGTTCCATGGCACCGACAGTATCCAGTCGAGATAGTTGCGCACAACGGTGGCTTCCGCCGACATCGGGCTCATCTGACGCAGTTTTTTCAACTCGCCTTTCGCCTTGTCGCGGGCGTCTTTCGACATTTTGGATTCTTCGATCTTGCGTTCCAGCTCGGTCAGCTCGTCAACGCCTTCGCCATTGTCGCCCAGCTCTTTCTGAATGGCCTTCATTTGCTCGTTCAGATAATACTCGCGCTGGGTTTTTTCCATTTGGCGCTTCACGCGGTTACGGATGCGTTTTTCAACCTGCAAGACGCCGATTTCGCCTTCCATGTAACCAAAGATTTTTTCCAGACGATCGATGGTCAGCGGAATTTCCAACAACTCCTGCTTCTCTTCGATCTTCAGTGCCAGATGTGCGGCAATCGTATCGGCCAGTTTCGAGATGTTCTCGATCTGGTTCACGGACACGATGACTTCCGGCGGAATTTTTTTGTTCAGCTTCACATACTGTTCAAACTGGTTCACGACGGCACGAGCCAGCGCTTCGCTTTCCTCGTCTTCCTTCACATCGTCGATCACATCCGTAACGGATGCTTCCAGATAATCCATGTGCGCGGTGTAGGTGTTGATCTTCACACGGCGGCTGCCCTCGACCAGAACCTTCACCGTTCCGTCGGGCAGTTTCAGCAATTGCAAAATGGTCCCGATCGTCCCGACCATGTACAGGTCGTCCGGACCCGGATCATCAACGGACGGCGATTTTTGCGTGGCCAGCAAAATCTGCTTGTCTTCACGCATCACGTTTTCCAGCGCCTTCACCGACTTTTCACGCCCCACGAACAGCGGGACAATCATGTGCGGAAACACGACAATGTCACGCAAAGGCAGAACAGGAAGAACAGCGTCTTTGGAAGAAGACTGGAAACCGATCATATTCACTCGCTTGTGCTATATGTTACGTAAAAAGCAGGTTTCGCCAGAACGGGCATTGACCCACTATAGTACCACAATTCTTAACAGGAGATTGCCGGATTTATTGTGTTTTTGAATAATCCAACGGGCCCGGCCCCGCCTGTTTCAATCAAATGTTAATGCAATGCCCAAAAATCAAGCCCGCCGGATCGGATGATCCATAGCGGGCTTGAATAAAAGGATATTTTGAAAAAGCCCCTATTCTTTCGGCTTTTCCGTCTCCAAAGCTTTCGGGCGGGTTTCGACAACATGGTCGATCAGGCCGAAGGCCTTGGCTTCGTCGGCGGACATGAAATTATCACGCTCCATCGACACTTCGATTTCGTTCAGCTTGCGGCCCGTGTGCTTCACATAGATCTGGTTCAGACGTTCACGCAGACGCAGAATTTCGCGGGCATGAATTTCGATGTCCGTTGCCTGACCACGCGCACCACCCGACGGCTGGTGAATCATGATACGGGAGTTCGGCAGAGAGAAACGCTTGCCTGCTTCACCAGCGGTCAGCAGCAGAGAGCCCATGGACGCAGCCTGACCGATACAAACGGTGGCCACCGGGCATTTGATGTATTGCATCGTGTCGTACATCGCCAGACCGGAGGTTACAACACCACCCGGGGAGTTAATGTAGAACGAGATTTCTTTTTTCGGGTTTTCCGATTCCAGGAACAGCAACTGGGCACAGATCAGAGCGGACCCATGGTCTTCCACTTCGCCGGTCAGGAAAATAATGCGCTCTTTCAACAGGCGCGAATAAATGTCAAACGAACGCTCCCCACGGGCGGTCTGCTCGATAACCATCGGCACCAGCGTGTTCGTGAAAAGGTCTACTGGATCGCGTTCTCTAATCATTGTCTGGACTCTCGGCGTGAATAAGGTGGATGCAGGACATGGCGAGATTCGCCATAAGCCAACCGTATCGCCTGAATCCTGATTGTTCAAGGGGGTTTGGATGATCCGAAAGAAAATGACCGGAACCCCTTTCGGAATTCCGGTCATCCAATCATCTGATAATCCGAATTAAGCCTTTTTCTTGGATTTTTCGGCTTTTTTGCCCGTGTACGGGGTGTCGTCTTCTTTGGTCAGCTCTTCAACTGTGACGACTTTCTCGCTCACATCAGCCAGTTCGAACAGGAAATCGACAACTTTGTCTTCGAATACCGGCGCGCGCAGAGCTTCCAGAGCCTGGCGGTTTTTGCGGTAATATTCGAACACTTCGCCTTCCTGACCCGGGAAGCGCTGGGCTTCCATAATCACGGCGCGTTGCATTTCCTGATCGGTGATCTGGATGTTGTTTTCACGACCGATTTCGGACAGAACCAGACCCAGGCGCACACGGCGTGCGGCAATCGCGCGCAGCTCGTCTTCTTCCTCGGTGGTCAGCTCCAGTTTACCGTCTTTCAAGTCGCCCTGACGCTCGATACGAACCTGGCTCAGAATATTGTTGTATTCCAGGTCCAGCATACCCTGCGGCAGTTCGAAATCATGGGCTTCGTCCAGCGCATCCAGCAAAGAACGCTTCAGCTTCATGCGGCTGACATCGTCATATTGGCTCTGGATTTGCTTTTCGACCAGGTCGCGCAGTGCTTGTTCGCTGTCCAGGCCCAGTTTCTTGGCGAAATCATCATCAACTTTCGCATCTTTGGCCACTTGGATTTCGTGGATTTCAACGTCGAAAATCGCGTCCTGACCCGACAATTCGGCAGCGTGATACGCTTCCGGGAAGGTCACTTTCACTTCAACCTTGTCGCCAACATTCTTGCCGATCAACTGATCTTCAAAGCCCGGAATGAACTGGCCACTGCCCAGTTCCAGTTTCGCGCCGTGGGCATGCATGCCCGGGTGCGGTTTGTTGTCCTTGGCGGTGCGGCCGTGGAAGTCCATCACGATGACGTCGCCCTTTTTCGTCGGGCGGGATTCGGTGATGGTTTCGTATTCGGCGTTGGATTTCGCGATACGCTCCAGCGTTTCGTCGATCTCCTTTTTGTCGGCTTTCACAACCGGCTTCACCAGTTTGATGGCCTTTACGTCCGTAACCTTAAATTCCGGCAGCAATTCAACAGCCATCGTGTAGGTCAGGTCTTTGCCTTCGTCAAAAGACGTTACTTCAAATTTCGGTTGAAGAGCCGGGCGCAGGTTCTTCTCGGTAATCAGTTTTTGCGCACCGTCATTGACCACTTTCTCAATGACTTCAGCCATAACCGAACGGCCATATTTCTGCTTCAGCAGTTTCAGCGGCACCTTGCCCTTGCGGAAACCCGGCAGGCTGATCGTTTCACCAACTTCCTGCAGGCGCACATCAACCTGTGCATCGATATCCTGGGCCGTGACCGTCACTTCATATTGGCAGCTCAGGCCTTCTTTTTTCAGTTCTTTAACCTGCATCTTAAGTTCTCTTTGCAAGATGTTGATATCAAAATGTAAAACTTGTTCGCCAATGGTCGTGGCGTCAGCCACCCGAAGCCGCGCGAAGCGCGACGAAGGGTGGTGCGGATGAAGGGACTCGAACCCCCACGGGTCACCCCGCTGGAACCTAAATCCAGTGCGTCTACCAATTCCGCCACATCCGCATCCCAGAGCCACACTGGAGCGGCCTGAAATTCAACCCTTCACAAACCAGAAAAGCGCGGCAAATTCAAGCCCAATCCCTCAATATTCCCGGGATTCCTTCGGCCAAATCGGCCGCGACCAGCCCCGGACCCAAGCGCCACGCGGTTTCCCCGTGCATCCAGGCCGCCATACAGGCGGCTGTGAACGGGGCCACGCCCTGCGCCACCAGCCCGGCAATCATACCCGCCAGCACATCCCCGGCCCCCGCCGTGGCCAGCCAGGACGGGCCATGGGTGCTGACCACACACGTTCCATCCGGGGCCGCAATCACTGTATCCGCCCCCTTGAGCAGGATCACCGCCCCGCTCCGTCTGGCGGCCTCTTTCACCCGGTCAATCTTCGATCCCGGAATATCGCCAAACAAACGCACAAATTCACCCTCATGCGGGGTCAGGATGCAATGATCATGCGTCACGTGAAACAATTCATCGGCCCGGCCCGCAAAGGCACTGATCGCATCGGCATCCAGCACAACACTGCGCCCTGCCAATCCGCAGGCCCCCAGCACAATGGCGCGCAAATCATCCGCGCGGTCCAGCCCCGCCCCGGGACCGATCAATAAAGCATTGCGCCGCGTATCATTGGCCAGATCCAAAAACGCCGCTGGTGTATCCGCAACCGCACTCATTATATGGGCCGGTCCGGTTTGATAAATGCGCTGCACATCCGCGGGGGCCGCAATGGTGCAAACCCCGGCCCCAATCCGCATGGAGGCCGCGCCCGCCAGCCGCGCCGCGCCGGTCAGACGTGCACCGCCCAGAACCAGCACATGGCCCCGGTCGTATTTATGCTGACCGCGATGCGTTGTGGGAACGGCATTCACCCATAAAGACGGGGTATTCTCAGCAGCCACAGACCCGGTTTGTTCAATCGCTTCATCGGGAATGCCAATATCCGCCACGCTCACCAAACCGCATTGATCCATCCCCGGCATCAACACATGCGCCGGTTTTTTGCGGAAAAACGTCACCGTTCCCAGACATTTGGGAGCCGCGTCATCGACGACCCCTGTATCGCCCTGCACCCCGCTGGGGACATCCACGGCAATCACAGGCAAATCCAATGCGCGGATTTTGGCGAATGCGTCCTTGACCGGAAATTCCAGCGCACGCGACAACCCGGCACCAAACACGGCATCAATCACGCCAGTGCGGTCCGGATCGAAATCCCCATGTTCCAGATTATTCAGAAGTTCGGAAAAATTACGCACCGGCCCGGTCCATCCGGCAACAGCCTTGGCCGCATCCCCTGCCATTTGCGCAGGCGGAACCAGCGCGTAAAGCCGCACATCCAGCCCCTCAGCCCGCAGGTTCATGGCCGCAATATAACCATCCCCGCCATTATTGCCCGGACCGCACAGCACCAGAAAAGTCCGCCGCCCCAGAAGCCGCTTTGCCTCCTCCGCCACGGCCAGACCCGCTGCCTGCATCAGGGCAAACCCGTCCTGTCCCGCCAACGGCAAAGCCAAATGATCGGCCTGTGCCATCTGCGACACGCTCAGGATCTGGTGATGATCGGGAAATTCAGCCATGGAATGAAACCCAGTGAATTGATTCGAAAGGGAAAATGGGGCGACTGACGGGGCTCGAACCCGCGACAACCCGGACCACAACCGAGTGCTCTACCAGCTGAGCTACAGTCGCCACATAAAAAGGCCGAAGGCCCCTGTAGATGCAGGATTTGCAAAATATAGTCAAGAGTTTCTCTTACATATTTCCACCGTCTCCGCACCCCACCCTTCGGCTTGCAGTTTCAACCTGTGGCCCAATCCCCAAAAACCCTAAAAATATTTGTGCTTTGCGATAGACAGGGGCACACTGTCGTGATACTTAAAAGAGATAGCATAAAATTGCATGACAGCATTGCTCAAAAAGCATAACTAAAATGCAATGAATACAAAAACTTAGCTTAAAACCCCCATTCGGAAGCATTAGAGGAACCCATGTCCGACGCAGAGCTGAACATCAAAAGCGTGGCCGATTTACTGAAGGCCATTACCGATCGCAACATTGAATATGTTGATTTTATTTTCACCGATCTGCGCGGGAAACAGCAACACACGACTCAGCACGTCGATACGGTTGATAAAGACCTGCTGACCGATGGGATCTTTTTTGACGGATCCTCCATCGCCGGATGGAAGGCCATCAACGAATCCGACATGGTTTTGATGCCGGATGTAAACCGCGTCACCATCGACCCGTTCACCGCACAACCGACGCTGAAAATTTTCTGCGACGTGTATGACCCGGTGACGAAAAAACCGTACATCCGCGATCCCCGTTCCATTGCCAAGGCTGCCGAAGCCTACCTGCAAACCACGGGCCTGGCGGATGTGGCCTATTTCGGGCCAGAAGCTGAATTCTTCGTCTTCGACGATGTGAAATTCGCCGTGCGCGGAAACAAGGTCGCCTATGAACTGGACGGCATTGAAGAGCCAAGCAACACCGACCGCGCCTACGCCGACGGCAACATGGGCCACCGCCCGCGCGTCAAGGGCGGCTATTTCCCGGATGCTCCGGTCGATAGCGGCGTTGACCTGCGTGCAGAAATGCTCTCCGTTATGCGCTCGATGGGCGTGCCGGTTGAAAAACACCACCACGAAGTGGCCGCCAGCCAGCACGAACTGGGCATCAAATTCTCCACGCTGGTCGATTGCGCCGACAACATGCAGATTTACAAGCATGTCGTTTTCAACGTCGCCCACGCCTATGGCAAAACCGCGACCTTTATGCCGAAACCGGTTTACGGCGATAACGGGTCGGGCATGCACGTCCACCAATCTTTGTCCAAGGGCGGCAAGCCTTTGTTCGCGGGTGATGGCTATGCCGGCCTGTCAGAAATGTGCCTGTTCTATATCGGCGGCATTATCAAACATGCCCGCGCGCTGAACGCGTTCACCAACCCGACGACCAACAGCTATAAACGCCTGGTCCCGGGGTATGAAGCGCCGGTCCTGCTGGCCTATTCCGCCCGCAACCGGTCCGCGTCCTGCCGCATTCCGCATTCGGTTTCACCGAAAGGCAAACGCGTGGAAGTCCGCTTCCCCGACCCGCTGGCCAACCCGTATCTGGCCTACTCCGCCATGCTGATGGCCGGTCTGGACGGCATCAAAAACAAAATCCATCCGGGCGAAGCGATGGATAAAAACCTCTACGACCTGCCGGACGAAGAACTGCGCCGCGTCCCCACCGTGTGCGGTTCCCTGCGCGAAGCCCTCGAGTCCCTGAAACAGGACCACAGCTTCCTGCTGGAAGGCGACGTCTTCACCCGCGACATGATCGCCGGTTACATCGAACTCAAAATGGAAGAAGTCATGGCCTTCGAAACCATGCCGCACCCGATTGAATTCCAGATGTATTATTCGTCGTAAGTTTTATGATCAGCTTGAATATAAAAAACCGGGGCCAGTGCCCCGGTTTTTCTTTGTCCTTTGTTTCGCAAAAATTACGGCCGCATCGACTGAATCACACGCCCAAACGCTTCCGTATTCCCCGCCCATGTGTAGAAATCCACGTTCCGGGATGGGGTCAGCATGGTGATGATGTAGTAGTAGCGGTCTTCGATCAACACGGCGATCCAGTATTCGTGGTCTTGAATCGTTTTTTCCTTGTTGGTCATTTCATAGACTTCAACGCGGTTATAGGACACTTGCGGCTGGAATTGGTAATCGGTCGGCTGTTCGATCATCGCACCGATGACCATGCCGCGTTCTTCCAATTCTTTTTGCAGGGCCTTGACCTCTTCGGCCAGCGTCGTATCCAGTTCGGTGGAGATGATGTTGATATCAATTTCACCATTCAGCGTTTTTTCATCGCGCGTGTTGATGACGCTGGCTTCCATCACGTCGATGGATTGGATGCTGGGCGCGCGCAACCGCCATGATGTCGGGTAGTCAAAACGCAGCAGGTCGAGGAACGCGAATGTTTGAATAGCGCTGAGGCGGGAATCTTCGGGTGCGATGAAACTGAATGAATCAATAATCGCATCCTGCATCCCTTCCTGCCCTTTCCACAGGGCTTCGGGGATATACACCATGCTCAAAATCATACGGGGGCCGTTGATTTCGGCAGTCGCCCGAACGACGAAGGGCGTATCCTTTTCCATCTGGATATAAAGGGCTTCGACCCGACGGTCAGAGAGGACCTTCATGCCCTGCAACGTGTAACCACGCGAGAGAATATAATGCAGGAACCAGTTCCGGGCCGTGATTTCGTGGTCCAGTTCCAACGCCATAATCACAAAACGGCTGCGCACATCGCCGGTAATCGGGCCGTAATAGCGCGCAACCTCGCCCAGAAGCCGCTTGCTCAGATCCTGAGAGCGCAAATTATCATCGGCGGATTTTTTCCAATCCTTGGGCAAACGGATTTTGTAGGCGAGAAATTTATCACCCAGCGGTGTGTCTTCGTGCAGGGTCGTGGCGGCTTCAAATTTGGCCGGGTCCATGGGGTAATCCGGTAATTCGCTGATCTTTTTGACATCAAAGGCCTGGGCCCAGGCCTTTGGCGCGGCCAGCGCCACAACGCCGACCATCATCAGCAGACACAGCACAGAAGATACGCGGAGCGGGTTCATCATGATTTTCTGATCTCCACAGGCTGGCGGTCGTCACCGATGGCGACGAAGGTGTACAGCCCCTCCGTCACCTTGACGTAATTGCGTGTATCACGGCGGCGGCACCAGCTGTCAATTTTCACGGTCACCGACGTCCGGCCCACACGGGCGATTTCGGTGTAAAAGCTGATTTCATCGCCGATAAAGACGGGCTTATGGAATTTCATAGCCTCAATCCCGACGGTCACAACGCGGCCCCCGACATAGTCATAAGCCCGGGCCGCCCCGGCCAAGTCCATATGGGACAGGATCCAGCCCCCGAAAATATCGCCATTGGCGTTGGAATCGGCGGGCATGGGAAAAGTCCGCAAACTGGGCACCTTGCCCTCGATTTCCGCGGGCATGGAAAGAGATTCCTGTGCTGAACCGTGCTTATTCATGGGTTTTCACTTGCAACAAGGGTTTGGGCGGTTAAGTATTCCATTCCACCGTACCGAAACAAAATACACACCGAATGCGTTCATTTTATGGCTGATCTCTTTGCTAACCAAATGAAAAAACCGTCAAATTCCGCAAAAGACACATCTTATGGCGCCTCGGATATCGAGGTGCTGGAAGGTCTGGAGCCTGTCCGCCGCCGCCCCGGCATGTATATCGGGGGCACGGATGAGCGCGCTTTGCACCATTTGGTCGTCGAAATCCTCGATAACTCGATGGACGAGGCCGTGGCCGGCCACGCCGACAAGATTTATCTGACCCTGAAAGCCGATGGATCGGTGGAAATCAGCGATAACGGCCGGGGTATCCCGGTCGATGAACACCCCAAATACCCCGGGAAATCCGCGCTGGAGGTCATCATGACCACCCTGCACTCCGGCGGGAAGTTCAGCGGCAAGAACTATGAAACATCCGGCGGCCTGCACGGTGTGGGCTCATCCGTCGTCAACGCCCTGTCCGAATGGATGGTGATTGACGTCGCCCGCGACAAAACCCTGTATCGTCAGAGCTTTGCCCGCGGCCTTCCGACCTCGAAATTGCAGAAAATCGGCCCGGCCAGCCACCGCGGGACCAAAGTGTCCTTCCTGCCCGACCATGAAATTTTCGGCAAAGCCGCCAAACTGCACCCGTCCATGCTTTACCAGATCGCCCGGTCCAAGGCGTATTTGTATCGTGGCGTGGAAATTTTGTGGGAATGCGACCCGGCCTGCCTGCCCGAAGGGGCCAAAACCCCGGCCAAGGCCACGTTCCACTTCCCCAATGGCTTGCTCGACTTCCTGACCGCATCCCTGCAGGGCCGCCCGACGGTCACGCCCATGGCTTTTGCGGGTCAGGCAAAATTGCCCGATGATGCGGGCCGTGTGGAATTTGCCGTCGCCTGGCCGGATGATGGCGAAGGGTTCAGCCATACATATTGTAACACCGTCCCGACACCGCTGGGCGGCACGCATGAAAGCGGCCTGCGCACCGCGCTGGCCCGTGGCCTGCGGTCCTATGGCGACATGGTGGGGAATAAAAAGGCGGGCATGATTACCGCCGATGATGTGATGGGTGGGGCCGCGATCCTGCTCTCCGTCTTTATCCGCGACCCACAATTCCAAGGCCAGACCAAAGAGAAACTGGTCACCGCCGAAGCCACCCGTTGGGTCGATTCCGCGATCAAGGACCATTTCGATCACTGGCTGTCGGGCGATCCGGCATCGGCAAAACTGTTGCTGGATACGCTGATTGAACGCGCCGAGGAACGTCAGCGCCGCAAAGACGACAAGGACATGGCCCGCAAATCCGCCACGCGGAAACTGCGCCTGCCCGGTAAATTGTCGGATTGCAGCCGCACCAACGCCATCGACACCGAATTGTTCCTGGTCGAGGGTGACTCCGCCGGTGGGTCCGCCAAACAAGCCCGCCGCCGCGATACCCAGGCCGTTTTGCCCCTGCGTGGTAAGATCCTGAACGTCGTTAGCGCAACCAAAGACAAAATGCGCGCGAACCAGGAAATTCAGGACCTGATCCTGGCCATGGGCACGGGGATTGGCAAGGATTGCAAGATCGACAATCTGCGCTATGAACGCATCATCATCATGACCGATGCCGACGTGGACGGTGCGCACATTGCGTCATTGCTGGTCACGTTCTTCTATACGCAAATGCGCCCGCTGATTGAAAAGGGTCATTTGTATCTGGCCCAGCCGCCGCTCTATCGCTTGTCCGCCGGAACGCTCAGCGCCTATGCCCGCGATGACGCGCACAAGGATGAATTGCTGGCGACCCAGTTCAAAAACCGCAAGGTGGACATCAGCCGCTTTAAAGGTCTGGGTGAAATGCCCGCCGCGCAGTTGAAGGAAACCACGATGGATCCGGACAAGCGCACGCTGATCCGTGTCACCATTCCCGACGCCCGCGCGGCGCTGGGCCTGACCGCCGAAACGATGGATGATGACACCGGCCCGACCATCGCCGCATCCGCCGACATCGACGATCTGGTGGAGCGCCTGATGGGTCGGAATGCCGAAGCGCGGTTTAACTTTATTCAGGACAACGCCGAGTTTGTGCGGGATTTGGATATTTAGATAAATTTTACATAGAAATCAAAGCGTTAGCCAAAAACCGATCCGTTCTTGGCCGCATGCCCACGCACCGATTTTTGGTTATGTAAAATTTTATTGACAAAAGCGCACATATCCCGTAATTTCACTGTTATTCCGCGCATAAACCAACCAAGCGCGATCAAAAAAGAGGGTGTTAAAATGAAAAAACAACTGTCCAAATATTTCGCTGGTGCCTTGCTGTCCACCGCCGCTGTGCTGAGCACCGGCTGTGCATCGAACCCATATGGCGGTCTGCCGCAATATGGCAGCACACAGGCCCCGGAACGCATGCAAAACACGCAAGTCGCGCCGAATGGCGTTCGCATGGATCCGTATGGTGCCCCGGTGCGCGTTCACTACAACGCTTGCGGTGCATTGAACCAAGCCATCCGTAACACCCAACCGTCCAACGGTACGCAACGCGCCATTACATCCAGCGTGGGCATGGCCGCCGGTGCCATCCGCAGTGGCCGCAGCAACCGCCTGGGCGACATCGCCGGTGGCGCCGCCGTCGGCATCATTGGTTCCATCGTTGGCGACCGCGTCAACCAAGCCGTGAACCAACCCCGCGTGAATCAACTGGAAGCCGATTGCAACCAGCAACGCGCTTACGAAGACTGGAACCGCGTAAACCGCCAGTACCAACAAATTCAGATGCAGCAAATGCGCCGCAACGGGTACAACAACACGTACCAAAACGCGCAGCCGTACCCGGCCCCGCAGCCGACCTATCGCTACGGCCAATAATCTTAATCGCATCACCAGGTTAAAAAGCGCCGGAGACACCCTCCCGGCGCTTTTTTTTGATGGGGCCCGGCGCTTTTTTCATGATGGACAAAACGCCTATTCCGCTTATCCTGAAGCCAATGAAAAAAACCGTTTTAAGCATGACCGCCCTTCTGTTCATCGTCTGCGCCGGATTGGCGTTTGGCGGGTCCGGGGTGCTAGCCAAATGGCGCGTGCATCAGGCACTGGGGGCCCTTGGCTTCCCCCATGCCCATGGCGGCCACGCCGAATGGGCGGTCGGCGGCATCATCCTGCGCGATATCAAAATTGATAAAGATGCGTTCAGCACCATCGAACAAATGCGCATCAACGGCCCGCTGGCCATGCTGATGCCTTTTCTGGGCGGCATGCCATCCATCTCTATTGATCGCGCAACATTGACGCTGGATGCGGCGGCATTGTTATTGCCTTTTCGTGGTGACATGAAATTCCCGCAACAATCCCTGCCCGCGCTTTTTAAAAAGCACAATATTCAAAACATCACGCTGAACGCTGTGCAAATTGATATGAACAGCCCAGCAGGCGCGATCCGTGTTGAGGCCAAGGGACAAGCCACGGCCCTGCCCGATGGCGGTGTGCGCTTGCAGGGTGTTGTCTGGGGCTCGCAATATCAATTGACCACCACCATCTCGGCCAATGGCGAAGTCGCGGCGGATGGAACACTCTCCGCCGATTTTGAAATTCAGGACGGCAAGGCCAACATGAAAACCATCATGGCCAGCCGCATGGGCGGATGGGCCATTCTGAACGCCGCACCAAACCAGCCCGTCACGATCAGCGCGCAACTGGCCGCGGGGCAATTCGTTTATCACGGCATTGCCATGAACGGCATGACCGCCACAGTCAACGGCCCAGCCACAGCCATGAAAGCCACAATGCAAGCCGCCCTGGCTGGCACAAAGGGCACCAATATCACCGCGGATTGGGCCGGATCCATTGGCAAAACCGAAAGCACCACCATCCGCGCCCAAGTGGATAACGCCGCCGACCTTTTCGCCGCACTGGGCAACGGCGTTTTGAAACAAAACGGCCACCCCATACCGGCATTAAGTGATGATGTCCGCGAAAAACAATCTCGCCCCGGCATGATCGTAACCGCAACGGCCCGCACAACAGCCCCGCAAAAGACCTATGACCTGAGCGTTACCGGATTGGACAATGCGGAATGGATGCGTGGCGAATGGCGGCACATGCCAAGCATGATTGAACTGGACATCCACAATCTGGACATGGACGAATTTACATCGGTCGCGGGATGGAAAAACACACGGCTGTCGGGCACATTAACCGGACTGGCCGGAATTATTTTCACGCCGAATGATGGGTTGAATGTTCAAGACGCCCTGTTCCGCACGGCCTCATCCGGCACACTGAAATTTTCCGGCGATGATTTCCCCGATCACATCACAATTGAAGATGCGGGTGCCAAACAAACCCGCACATTGATGAAAAATTTCGATTACGGATTGATTGAAATTTATATTGACGGGCCGGGCGCTGGCCCCATGGATACCGACATTACCATCGGCGGACGCACGGCGGGCAATCAATCAAAGCCGGATATTATCCAGTTACACAGCAAGGCCGGGTTGATGGAACTTGTCGGGTTAAAGCCGTAACCGCTGGTTAGTCATCATCGTCATCGCTGGAACTGGACAGATTCACGCCCGACGTCGAAAACTCACCAATCTGTTTCAAGCCGATCCGGAACATAATTTCCGTCCCGCTTTCACCCGATGAATCACGGGTCAGATTACGCTCCAGCGTACTGGACAGGGTGAAACACTGACCGAGATAATCCAGACCAAAGGTTGCTTCGCGCATACCTTTTTCTTCGTCATTGCTCATGTCGTACAGGATACCGGTACGGGCCTGCCATTCTTCACTGAAGCGGTAAGCCAGTGCGCCACGGATCTGCTCACGATCCTCGCTCAGCTCCGCGCCCTCAATCTCTTTGGTGTATAAATACTGGCTCCCCAGCGTAACTGGCCCCAGATAGGCGATGGCATCCACCTCGTGACGGCGTGATGACATGTCATCCTGATCCAACTGGAAGCGATAATTGACATCCATCATATCTTTGTAGCTAGCAATAACCTGCCCCACCAGATCAGAGGTATCTTCGGACAACCCCGATCCCTCCGGGAACGGCGTGGTGTTATCGTCCAGACGATAGCTCTGGCCGAGGAAGATTTCACCCTTGCTGCCATCATAGCCATAGACACCCGTGCGCACGCCATATGTCGCATGCGATCCGTCTTCAATCCGGTCATAACCGGGGAAACGGTCGCTGGAAAACAGATTGCTGGCATCCAGTTGCACGTCCTGGCTGTCTTCGTTCGGAATGTTACTGCTTTCCGAACTGATGTTCGGGGAAACGGTCAGTGCCGCCTCGGGCGCGATTACCAGTTGGGAACGTTCGAAATCCTTGACCACGGGGTACGTCGTCACAATATGGGCGCTGGCGAAGCCACGTGTTTCCTTGCCCTCATTACTGCGTCCCGGTTCACTATCCGCAATATCGCGATCCGATGTGTAATACCCATCACCACGCAACTTCAGATCAACCGTGGTCAACAACCCGGTATCACTGGTCAGGCGACGCTGCCACCCCAGTTCCGCGACGACACGATCCATATCCTGTCCACTGCCTTCGCGGTGCAGGTTCAGAACGGACAGATCCGCACTCCACCGCCCGCCCAGCATCTGGCCCGGCTCGCCCAGCATCGACACCTGCATTTCCGGCAAAATATTCGGCTGGTCGCGTTGTTCTTCGCGGATACGAATATCCTGGAACGACAGTAATCGGCCCACGGCATAGTTACGGCCCGAGAAGCGCTCAACATAAATCTGGTTTTCCAGCACGTCATCGTCGCTGAAATCATACTGGCGCATATACTGGTCATCGGATGCCAATTCCAACCCAATGCCCGCGCGCCATTTTTCGTTGATATTCCACAACCCATCAACAATCAAATGCCCGCGCGCTTCGTCATCCTGTTCCACATCTTCGCCACCAACATCTTCGGTCCGGCTGGAATAGGTCGCGCCGCCACTCATCTCCAGATACGCGTTGTTGAAACGGTGACGGTATTCACCGAATACCAACGGCAATTGATCGGTCATGGCCGTCACGCCAATCGTGGCATCACGGTGCGGGTCAATGGCGTAGTAATAACTGTTGCTGATTTGCAGACCCAAATCACTGCTATACCCAAAACTGGGCGTCAACAGACCGCTTTTCTGATTCACCGTTCCATCGGCGTGGGACACATACGGAGTCCAAAACACCGGCACGCCAAAAACATCAAACGTCGCATTGCGGTAAACGATACGCTGTTCTTCCTTGTTGTGAACAACTTCGCTGGCCCGAATTTGCCAAACCGGTTCAGCATCCGGATTTGTTTCGCACGCTTCGCACGGCGTATACGCCGCTTCGGTCAACGTCGTAACATTCCCACCTTCACGCACACCACGGTCGGCCCACAAGCGCGATCCATCTTCCAGCGTGGAATAAACGTGATCGACATACCCTTCCGTCATTTGCTTGGACAATTCCAATTCATCCGCACGGTGTACGTCACCATTGGCTTCGGTCAAAACAACATTGCCGACGGCCTTGGCCTTGTCTGTTGTCAGGTTATAAATAACCTTGTCCGCCTTCAACGTGCGGCCGCCCTGCACCATCTCCACATTGCCCGTGGCGGTGACGGTTTGGGTTTGATCGTCATGGACCAGATTGTCCGCGACAAAATCCACCGGGCCCTTTTCCGGTTCCAGCGTTTGCGCCAAGACAGGAGTTCCCGCCAGACAGATCAGGCAGGAACACAACAAAGCGGCTTTACGCAAACGGAAAAGGCTGGACATGCCATCCCCAAAGAGAATTTAGAAAACGAAAAAGGCCTGCGCGAACGCCAGACCAAACCCCGCACCCATGATCATGGATGCCCCGGGACAAGTCAAGTCAAAGGACTGAAAAAACAGCAGATTTTGTAGGATTTTGGCCCGATTATTTCCGCAGGAACGCCGGCAGATCATCACCAAAGCTGGCCGGACCGTCATCATCATGGTCGCGGCGCGGGCGTTTATTGTGTTGCGGGTTTTGCTGCTGCGGACGCGGCTGTTCGCTACGTTGCTCACGGGCCTGCGGCGGGCGTTGTTCACGCGGCTGGCGCGGCTGATCATCCCGGCGCGGGGCCTGACCCTCTTCACGGCGCCCATCCTCACGACGGGGTCCACGGGCCTGTTGCGGGCCGCGATCATTGCGCCCGCCAGCTTTATTGTCACGGCCGCCGCGGCCACGACCGCCCCGATCACGACCACCTTCGCGGCCGCCGTCTCTGCGACCTTCGCTGGCCTCACCCGGCTGGGGCGCATCAAATCCTTCGACCGTTTCAACCGGGATCGGTTTTTGAATGCGCTGTTCAATGGCGGCGACATATTTCGTGTCATCCGGCGTGGCCATGGTCCAGGCCCGCCCGGTCATGCCGGCGCGGCCCGTGCGGCCAATACGGTGAACGTAATCATCGGCATGCATCGGCACATCAAAGTTGAACACGTGCGATACCGCATCCACATCCAGACCACGCGCGGCCACATCACTGCACACCAGCAAACTGACCAAGCCTTCTTTGAAATCCAGCAACGTTTTTGTACGTGCGGATTGCACCATGTCGCCATGCAACGGCGCGGCGGCATAATTGTGGTTTTGCAGGAATTTCGCCAGACCCGCGATATCCTTTTTCCGGTTGCAGAAAATGAACGCGTTTTTCACGTCTTCCTGCTGGATCAGCGCGTCCAGCAATTCCATTTTCTGACGTTCCTTCACCCACACCAAGGCTTGACGCACATTGGCGTTGGTTGATGCCGGAGCCGCAACCGCAATGGTTTTCGGGTTGCTGAGGAATTTGTCGGCTAGACGCTTAATTTCCGGCGGCATTGTCGCCGAAAACAGCAATGTTTGGCGCATCGGCGGAATCTTGGACACGATCTTCTCAATATCGGGAATGAACCCCATATCGAGCATGCGGTCGGCCTCGTCGATCACCAGAACCTTGATATCGTTCAGCAGGATATTCCCGCGTTCGAACAGGTCCAGCAAACGCCCCGGCGTTGCGATCAGAACATCCACACCGCGATCCAGCAATTTAATCTGGTCGCCCATGGATTCACCACCGACCAGCAAAGCTTTCGTCAGCGCGTTATACTTGCCATAGGTGTCAAAATTTTCGGCAACCTGTGCCGCCAGTTCGCGTGTCGGAACCAGCACCAGTGAACGCGGCATGCGCGCCTTGGCCCGGCCACCGGACAGGATTTCAATCATCGGTAATGTAAAACTGGCCGTCTTGCCCGTGCCTGTCTGCGCCAGACCAACAATGTCGCGCATCATCAAAACCACGGGAATGGCTTGTTCTTGAATGGGGGTCGGTGTGGTGTAGCCGCATTCTTCAACGGCTTTCAGAACTTCAGGGCTCAGGCCCAAATCTTCAAAGGTGGTCATGCAATCGTTTCAATCTGATGGTTCATCTGGCGGACCCGGATGGCCGGCCAATACGTGTAAAGATCCTTGAATTTGTGGGCTTTTCATAGCGTATGGGCCGCCTTAAAGCAAGCTTTACAGGCACAACGCCGTGATCCGGCAGGTTTTTCGCCCCCAATCTTAATAATATGAAAAATATATTGACGTCCGCTTAAAAACGGCGCAAATTCCCCCTCGAAATCAGCCCGAATGGGCACACCCCCACGGAATAGAATAATAGAGGAATAGTACAATGAGCGCACAACACACTTACACCGTGACCCTGGCCGATCAAAACCAGGTATCCCCGCACAGCCATCTGGAAGGAATGGAAAACGCCATCAGCGATATGGCTTTCGTATTCAACTTTCAAGCTGACGTCACCAAAAACCCGGTCAATGCCGAAGGCAAGCTGAGCCTGAAACTGGTTGCGAACGAAGAATTTGCCGCCTTGGTTGAAAACACCGCTGGTGTAGAATCCATCAAAAAACACCCGCACACGCCGTGCTGTGGCGGTTGCAAACCGTAAGCGGTTTTTGATAGATACAATTTAGAAAAAGCCGGGCCATCAACACGCGCCCGGCTTTTTTAACCAACGATAAAAAAATAAAAACTGCGGTATAGAGGAATAGAAACGATGTCTGACAAATACATTGTCACACTGCACAGCCACGATGTTCAGCAACAGGACACGATGCGCGATAAACTGCTGGATCTCGGCTGTGAATTCAATCAGGCCGTGTTGGTTCTCAAACGCGGCCCCTCGCACGAAGGCCAGCAACTGACCCTGATCTGCAAAGAAAACTTCGCGGAGAAGATCGAAAGTACGGACGGGATTAAATCCATCGTCAAAACCGGGCCATCGTACCAGATGTAGAATTTTTCGCTGTTACAGTGAAAAATCGACCGCATCGCCCCAATCAAGATGCTTGATATCCTTGTACCGCGGATCGCTTTTGGCGATCTGCGCCGTGCCAAAATCACCATTATCGTCGCACATTTCCACCTGCATCACCTTGGCTCCGGCGACATGGCCCAGAACGCGTCCCTGTGGCAACGCCACGGGCGTGCGGGAAAACGCGATGTAGGAGAATTTTTCATCCTCATACCCAAGCGCCCCGCCCTTTAATGACCGGTGCAGCTTGCTGCGCTCCACCCGTTGGGAAAAATGGCACCAGCGCTTGACCGCATCATGCAACGGGCACGCCCCCATTTGCGGGCAAGGCGCGGCAATGGACCCGCCTTTTTCCAGCAATTGGTCGCGCACGTCCTGCACGACGGCGCTGCCCTCTGGCGTGCCTGGCTCGATAATCACCAACATGCCGGAACACGCGGCCCAGAGCTTATCAACCACCGCCGCCCTTGCCCGGGCGTTCAATTCGTTCAGGACATACCCCGCCGTGATCAGGTCAAAATCCTTCCCCGGCATATCAACCGTGGCCAGATCGCCGTTGATCCAGGTGCCGTTGGGCACCAAACTGGCCCCAATACCGCGCAAATGGGCGTTGGGCTCGATCAACGTCACCTGACGCAAGCTGTCAAAATGATCCAGCGCGGCCAGCGCCACCGTTCCCGGCCCGGCCCCAACATCCAACATCGTGCGGGGCGCAAAATCATCCGGTAACCGGCCCAGTACGTGTTCCGCCGCGCCGTATGTGGCGGGCAGGCGCGTGCAGACATAGGCCAAGGCCTCGGCCCCGTCGCGGATTTGCAGATTGGCGCCTTCCCTGGCGAAACTGCCTTCACGGCGATAGCGCGTCGAAACGGCCTCGGCGGCATCCCGAACGGCATTGAGGCCCGTTCCGGCCATTAAATTATCAATTTTTTCGCGCAAATCTACGGGGATGGGCATGGGTTCAGGTCCTTTCGCAGCCGCATCATACAGACCCGCACCCGGTCCTTCAATTCCGGCCTTTGCGGTGGTATTGTGACCCCCGCATTGACAAGCCGTCATCCCGGCGAAAGCCGGGATCTTCCCGCCATAATGGACGAAGACTCCGGCTTTCGCCGGAGTGACGTAAAAAGAAAAGGATTATGCCCATGAAAACCGCCCTGCTCGCCCATCTGGAGAAAGAAATCGCCGCCGTCCGTGCCGCCGGATTGTACAAAGGTGAACGTGTTATCACGTCTCCACAAAGCGCGGATATCACGGTGGCGGGCGGTGATCATGTTTTGAATTTCTGCGCCAACAATTATCTGGGGCTTGCCAATGATCAGGATTTGATCGACACGGCCAAGGATACGCTGGATTCCCACGGCTTTGGCATGGCGTCCGTCCGCTTTATCTGCGGCACGCAGGACATTCACAAAACACTGGAACGCGCCATCAGCGAATTTTTGGGGACCGAAGACACGATCCTCTACTCCTCCTGCTTTGACGCCAATGGCGGTTTGTTCGAAACGCTGCTGGGCGAAGACGACGCGATTATCAGCGATGAACTGAACCACGCCAGCATCATCGACGGCATCCGCCTGTGCAAGGCGAAACGCTGGCGTTACAAAAACAATGACATGGCCGATCTGGAAAAAGCCTTGATCGAAGCCAAGGATTGCCGCCACCGCCTGATCGCCACCGACGGCGTGTTTTCCATGGATGGTTACATCGCCAACCTGCCCGCCATTTGCGATCTGGCCGAAAAATATGACGCCATGGTGATGGTCGATGACAGCCACGCGGTTGGTTTCACTGGCCCGAATGGCAAAGGCACCCCGGAATATTGGGGTGTGCAGGACCGGGTCGATATTATCACCGGCACGCTGGGCAAGGCCCTGGGCGGCGCATCGGGTGGGTACACATCCGGCCCGAAACAGGTGATTGAATGGCTGCGCCAACGCTCCCGCCCGTATCTGTTTTCCAACACGCTGGCCCCGGTGATTACCGCCACGGCCATCGCCACACTGGATAAACTCTCCGGCAAGGGCGGTGCCGATCTGCGCCAACGCCTGAAAGACAACAGCCAGTATTTCCGCGCCGAAATGACCAAACTGGGCTTCGATCTCGCCCCCGGCGACCACCCGATCATCCCGGTGATGATTTACGACGCCGCGCTGGCCAGCCGTTTCGCCGATGAAATGCTAAAACGCGGCGTCTACGTCGTCGGCTTCTCCTACCCCGTCGTGCCCCAAGGCAAAGCCCGCATCCGCACCCAAATGTCCGCCGCCCACACCCGCGCGCAATTGGATAAGGCGATTGCGGCGTTTGCGGAGGTTGGTAAAGAATTAGGCATCCTGAAGAAAGCAGCATAACCATGAAATCCCTGATGAAATCCAAATCGGAACCCGGCATTTGGATGGCGGACAGCCTGAAGCCGGATATTGGTCCGAATGATGTTCTGATCCGTATTAAAAAATCCGCCATCTGCGGTACGGATCTGCATATTTACAAATGGGACCAGTGGGCACAGAAAACTATTCCCGTGCCGATGGTTGTCGGTCATGAATATGTCGGCGTGATTGAAAAAGTCGGGTCCGAAGTCAAACACCTGAAGCAAGGCCAGCGCGTGTCCGGCGAAGGGCATATCGTGTGCGGTCATTGCCGCAATTGCCGCGCGGGCAAACGCCATTTGTGCCCGAATACGTTGGGTGTCGGCGTTAACCGCCCGGGCAGCTTTGCCGAATTTTTATCCATTCCCGCCGACAACGTCTTCCCCATTCCGGATGACATTGACGACGAATTGGCCGCCATTTTCGACCCGTTCGGCAATGCGGTTCACACCGCTTTGTCCTTCGATCTTGTGGGCGAAGATGTGTTGATTACGGGCGCTGGTCCGATTGGGTGCATGGCCGTGCCCATTTGCAAACATGCGGGCGCGCGCCATGTGGTGATTACCGATGTGAACCCGTACCGCCTGCAACTGGCCGAAAAAATGGGGGCAACCCGCGCGGTGAATGTCGCCACGGAAAAATTATCCGACGTCATGGCCGATCTGGGCATGAAGGAAGGGTTCGATGTCGGCCTGGAAATGTCCGGCGTTGAAAGCGCGTTCCAGCAGATGATCGGCAACATGATGAATGGTGGTAAAATCGCCCTGCTGGGTATTCCGCCCGGCGGAAAAATGGATATCGACTGGAACCAGGTGATTTTCAAAGGGCTGATTATCAAGGGCATCTATGGCCGTGAAATGTATGAAACATGGTACAAAATGGTCTCCATGCTGCAATCCGGCCTGAACATCCGCGATGTGATTACCCACCGCCTGCCCATCGACCAGTATATCGACGGGTTCGAGGCGATGAAGTCCGGCCAGTGTGGGAAGGTTATTCTCAATTGGGACTAATCCTGAAAAACTTCGCGTACTCTACGTTACAACATGTTGTCCCGCTGATCTTTTCGATCTTGCTGTTCTGCGGCGGAGCCATGTTGCTTGTATCCGCCGCCCTGCCCATCGTGCCGGAAAATTTGAAATGGATCAGCCAGGTTGAACCGCTGACCTTTATCGAACTCTCCCACATTGTCAGCGTGTTGTCGGGCCTGTTCCTGCTGTTCCTTGCACGCGGGGTGCGGTTGCGGTTGGACGCGGCCTATTACGCCTGTATCGCTGTTCTGGCGATCGCCATTCTGGCCTTGACCTTTAAGGGGCTTGAATGGAAACAGGCGATGATGCTGGGCGCGATGTTGTTGCTGTTTATTCCCACGCGGAAATACTTCAACCGCAAGGCCTCGCTGTTCACCATGCAATTCCCGCCGGAATGGATCGCGTTGATTGCGCTGGTTCTGGCCTTGGCCACATGGCTGGGGTTCGAGGCGTATAAGCACGTCGAATACGCCCATGATCTGTGGTGGCGGTTTTCGTACCGCGAAGACGCGCCGCGATTCCTGCGCATGGTTCTGGTCACGGGTGCCTTTATCTTTGCCTATGGCCTGTACAATATTTTCAAGGTCGCCCGGCCCGAACAATCGCCCGTTTTATCCGCCGATGACCGCGCCCGCCTCCACGCCATTGCCACCGCATCGAACGATTGCACCAGTTTCCTGTCGCTGATGGGCGATAAAGCCGTTTTGTGGAGCGACAGCGGCAAGGCCTTTATCATGTATGCCATGACACCGCGTTACTGGGTTGCCATGGGTGATCCTGTTGGCGATGCCGCTGAATTCCCGGCCCTGTTGTGGAAGTTCCGCGAAAACGCCGATCTGCACAACGCGCTGGCCGTTTATTATCAGGTTTCCGACCGGCATTTGCCGCTCTATCTCGATCGCGGCCTGATCCTGCTGAAAATCGGGGAAGAGGCCCGTATTTTCCTGCCAACCTTCCACACCGATGGCGGCAAGCGGGAAAACCAGCGCAAATTACGCAACCGCATGCACCGCGATGGGTACAGCCTGCATATCATTGAAGGGGCCGAGCTGGACGCCGCCATGCCCGCCTTGCGCGTCATTTCGGATTCATGGCTGGCCACGAAGAAGGTCAAGGAAAAAGGCTTTTCCCTTGGCTTCTTCGATGAATCTTATATCCGCTCCACCCGTGTCGCCGTGGTGAAAAAAGACGGGCGTATTTACGCCTTTGCCAATATCTGGGATCTGCAGAACCGCGAACAAATCTCGCTCGATTTGATGCGCTATGACCCGGAAGATTCACCACCGGGCATGATGGAATATCTGTTCCTCGACACCATCTTCTGGGCCAAGGATCAGGGGTACCAATGGTTCGGGTTGGGCATGTCGCCCCTGTCCGGGTTGGAAGAACACGCCCTCGCCCCGCTGTGGCATAAAATTGGCCGCACCATCTATAAACACGGTGAAGACCTTTATAATTTCGAAGGATTGCGGGCTTATAAATCGAAATTTGATCCCGTCTGGCGTCCGCGTTATATCGCCGTGCCGCCAACACCGCGTATTCCCATGGTTTTACTGACCGTGGCCCGAATTATTTCCGGTGGATTCCGTGGGATGTTTCAAAAACGCTAACGCCGCCAGACATTCACACTGGAGCATAAAACAAAACCCCCGAGAACAGGGGGTTTTGTTTTTATTGATCAGGCATGAAAACATCCATCGCCGGATGATGGCGGGCGCGGTGATACACCCCGTTCGGCCAAGGCCTTCACAACATCCTTCATCCCTGCCTGCGCCGCCATTTCATGCAATGTCGGGCCATAGGTTTTCATGACACTGAACGCCGTGCAGATATCAAATTCAATACGCGCCGAAATATTGGTCCGCGTATTATTCACCAAAGCCAACGCAATTTGATCGGCACCATTTTGAATGGCATAGGCCACGATGGGCGTTCGCGCCGTGGTGCTGGTCCCGCCGCTATAGGGCGCATGCGGAATTTGAACATCAGACAGGGAATAATTCACGTTATAGCCCAGCATTCTGCCCATCGCCACGTTGAATACGGCCAGATCGTTTCGGCGAATAATGGCCCGCACAAAATCATCTTTCTGAAATTCGTCCAGCTCGATCGTATCCAGAATTTTGGACAATCCCTGAGCATCAGCGTTTTCAATCGTCGTGCGCATCGCGCCCATCATGGCACGATGGGTTTTCGCGTCCTTATAGGACTGAACCAGACTGTTAAACACCTCACGAAGAATATTCATGGAAACATCTCCTCTGCCTGTTATGACCTTCAAAGGCCTGAATTTATGGCTCAATATTCCATAAAGCACATAACACCCCCCGTCAAACAAGATGAATATGTTAAACATATCAACGGATTAGAGCCATATCCGTTTTTGCTGTATCCTGTTCCCCGAACAAAAACGACCAACAGGAAGGCCCGCAAATGACCGCACACGACCCGCAATACATGTCCGGTTTTGGCAATGAATTCGCAACGGAATCCCTGCCCGGCGCGTTGCCCGTGGGCCAAAATTCGCCGCAGAAGCCACCCTATGGCCTGTATGCCGAACAATTGACGGGCGCGCCCTTTACCGCGCCGCGCGCGACGAACAAGCGCAGCTGGCTGTACCGCATCCTGCCCTCTGTCTGTCACAAACCGTATGAGGCATATAAACACCCGACTTTGTTCAGCACCCCGTTCAACGGCACCGACACACCGTCCAGCCAGCTGCGATGGGACCCGCACCCGATCCCGGCCAAGGGTGTGGATTGGGTCGACAGCCTGTTCACCGTTGCGGGCAATGGTGATGCGGATGCGTGGGCGGGTTTGGCCGTTCATTTGTATGCGTGCAACGCGGCCATGCACAATCGCTTCTTCTATAACGCCGATGGTGAAATGTTGATCGTGCCGCAACAGGGTACGCTGCGTCTGAAAACCGAAATGGGCATTATCGACTGCGCCCCCGGTGAAATTGCTGTGATCCCGCGCGGCATTAAATTCGCGGTCGACCTGCCCACCGGCGCGGCGCGCGGTTATGTGTGCGAAAACTATGGTCAACCGTTCCAATTGCCGGACCTCGGCCCGATTGGCGCCAATGGCCTGGCCAACCCGCGCGATTTCCTGACACCCACCGCGTGGTACGAGGATAAAGAAGGCGACTACGAAGTCATCGCCAAATTCTGCGGCAAGACATGGCGCGCCGATTACACTCACTCGGTCCTGAACGTCGTGGCATGGCATGGTAATTACGCCCCGTATAAATATGATTTGAAAAATTTCAACACCATCAATTCGGTGTCGTTCGACCATCCGGACCCGTCCATCTTCACCGTATTGACGTCCCCATCCCATCCGGCAGGGACAGCAAATGTTGATTTCGTCATTTTCCCACCGCGCTGGATGGTGGCCGAAAACACGTTCCGCCCGCCGTATTTCCATCGCAATTTGATGAGCGAATTTATGGGCCTGATCTTCGGCGTTTATGACGGCAAAGAATCCGAAGAAGGCGGCGAATTCGCCCCCGGCGGTTGCTCCCTGCACAATTGCATGTGCGGCCATGGGCCGGATGCCGATGTGGTGGAAAAGGCCAGCAACGCCACCCTGAACCCCGTCAAGCTGGATGGCACATTGGCCTTTATGTTCGAAAGCAAATACACCATGCGCCCAACCGAACAGGCCCTGAAATCCAAAACCCTGCAAAAAGAATATTACAAAGCCTGGGCCACCATTCCGAAACTCTTCACCGGTTCGAAATAAGGATAATTGTCATGACCAAATTGCGCTTCGCCCTGCTCGCTTCGGCCCTGTTTATGGCCACGCCTGCGTTTGCGGATGAATTGCCGCTGAAACGCGCTGTGATTTCGACCAGCGGCGTGGCCCTGTACGAACATGCGGGCACGATTGAGGGCAATGCCGATATCGCCCTGCCCGTGCGGTTGGATCAGGTGGATGATGCGCTGAAAAGCCTGGTTGTCTTTGACACGCTGGGCACCATTGGCGGCGTGAATTTGCCGGGTCGACAGCCTTTGGCCGAAGCCTTCCGCGATTTGCCGTTTACACAGGCTGATTTGCAATCCCCCGTTACATTGCTGAACGCGCTGAAGGGCGCACAGGTCAGCATCGACGGCGGCATTACGGGCCGTTTGATTGGCGTCACCACAGAAGCCGAAAAGACGGATGCCGGAACCATCACGCGCCACCGCGTCACGGTGATGGGTGACACGGGTATGAAATCCGCCATCATGGAAAATTTGAACGCCGTGCAATTCACGGAAAAAGCCGTACAGGATCAAATCAATCGCGCCCTGGAAGCTGTCTACACCAACCGTGTGAAGGACCAACGCACACTGAACGTGACATTGAACGGCGAAGGCAAACGTGATGTGGCGTTGGCCTATCTGCAAGCTGCCCCCTTGTGGAAAAGCACCTATCGCCTGGTCCTGCCGAACGAAGGGGGCGAAGATCAAACGGCCCTGATCCAGGGATGGGCCGTGTTGGAAAACACCACCGGACAGGATTGGAATGACGTGGCCGTCACCATCACATCCGGGTCCCCCGTCACCTATACGCAGGCCTTGTACGAAAGCTATTACATTCCGCGCACGGCCCTGCCCGTCAAGGTCATTGACCGCGTTATGCCGCGTGTGGATGACGGAACGGTCGGCACCGCGAACATTGCCGAAGGCAAAAGCGAACAATGGCAAAAGAAAGCCATGCGCGCAGGGTCTGACACTATGATGGAAAGCCACATGCTGGCCACCGCTGCCGCACCGGCCCCCGCCATGGCGGAAATGGCGATGGACAGTGCCGCGGGATATGGCGGTGCCGGTGAATCCTATGTTCCTGCCATCTCGACCCCAGACATGGCCGCCACGCAAACCGCGTTGGCGGCGGAAACGGCGACGCAAATGCTGTTTACCTTTCCCACGCCGGTCACCTTGCCCGCCGGGGACAGTTTGATGGTGCCGTTTATCAGCGAAAAAATGGATGCCCAACGCCTCTACGTCTATCAACCCGAAACCAATGCCGCCCACCCGCTGGCCGCGGTGAAGGTGAAGAATGACGGCGATACGGGCCTTCCCCCCGGCATCCTGACCTTGTTCGATGGTGGCGCGCCCAATCTGGTGCATGTTGGCGATGCGGAAATGCCGTTGATCCCGGCGGGTGAAGATCGTTTCATCTCCTTCGCGCTGGATACCAAAACCAATATTGAGCAGAAGACCGAAGATGACCGCCAACTAGGCCTGATTACCATTTCCAATGGCACGTTCACGCAAAAAGTATCATGGCGCAACACCACGACCTACACGGCGAAGGCCCCAGCGAACGAAGACCGCGAAATCGTGATTGAACACCCGCGCCGCGATGGTTGGGACTTGATCATGCCGGACGGGTATGACGGCAAGCCGGATGTGACATCCACCCATTACCGTCTGGTCCTGAACGTGAAAAAGGGCGAAAGCGAGTCATTGGAGGTTACGTTACGCCGCGATGACGCGGAAACCATGGCTCTGACCTATGTGAACGAAGCGGATCTGGATGCCCGCATGGCCGCCATGGGCAAGGATCTGCCCGACGATCTGCGCAAGGCCATGGATCAGGTGAAAACCCTGCGCGCCGCCGTGGCGGAACAGGAAACCGCCCTGCGCCAAATCGAAAACACGCGGAACCAGATTTACACGGACCAGGAACGCCTCCGCCAGAACCTGGAAACCGTGGCCCCGAACAACAAATTGGGCAAACGGTACCTGAAACAACTGGAAGAACAGGAAAACGCGCTGGATAAACTGGCCAGCAGCGAGGCCGCGATCGAAATCAAGCTGAACGATGCACGCAAAGCGTTGAACGATTATATCGCGACATTAAAATTCTAAATGCATCCAATAAAAAACCCCGGCACATCGCCGGGGTTTTTCTTTTGTCTTTTCTTAAACCGCTTCGGCGGGACGGGCCGATTGTTTGGTGACCAGACTGCCGACAATCATACCGATTGAGGATGCCACGAAACCGGCCAATTGCGGCGGACAAACGCCCTCACCCTCGGGCGAAATGAACTCCATGATAATCCATGTGCCAATCCCCAGAATGATGGCCGCCATGGCCCCCGGCGTATTCGCGCGTTTCCAGTAAATACCGGCAAACAAGGGCACAATGGCCCCGGCCAGCGTGACTTTGTACGCATTTTCAACCATCTCGAAAATGGACAATTCGCTGTTTAACGCGATGACCAGAACGATCCCCGCAAACCCCACAACACTGCTCCGGATCAGGGTCAGGAAATGGCGGTCATCCATGTTTTTCAGAAACCCCCGCGCAATGTTTTCCGCAAAGGTCACCGACGGGGCCAGCAATGTTCCCGACGCCGTCGACATAATCGCCGACAACACCGCGCCAAAGAACATGACCTGAACCCAGATCGGCGTATGTTCCAAAATCAGGGACGGCAGAATGATCTGGCTATCCTGTTCCAGTTGCAGGGCCACGATCTCAGGCTGGATCACAAAGGCGGAATAAGCCAGATAGATCGGAATAAACGCAAACAGCAGGTACAGCACACCACCGGTCACCGTACCGCCAATGGCCGCCTTCTCGCTTTTTGCCGACATCACGCGCTGGAACACGTCCTGTTGCGGGATGGACCCAAACCCCATGGTCATCCACGCGGCAAGGAACGCCAGAATGCCCGGCAATGTCATTTCCGGCCAGAAATTGTCAAATTTCCCGGCATCAACGGCCGCGGTGACAACCACATCAACCCCACCGGCCATATTGCTGATGAAGAAGGAAATGATAAACAAGCCCACGACAATCATGATCATCTGCAGGAAGTCGGTCATGGCCACGGACCACATACCACCGAAAATCGTGTAGATCAGAACGATCCCCAGCCCCAGAACCATGCCCCATTCCTGGGTAATACCACCATGGGTCAACAGGTTGAACACCAGACCCAACGCCATAATCTGCGCCGCGACCCAGCCGAGATAGCTGATACAGATACAAATCGACACCAGCAATTCCACAGACCGGCCATAGGTCCGCTTATAAAAATCACCAATGGTCAGCAGTTTCATGCGGTACAGCGGCCCGGCGAAAATCAAACCGACCAAAATCAGGCACAACGCCGCCCCGAACGGGTCGGACACAACGCCGCCAATCCCTTCCTCAATAAACGTCGCAGGGATGCCCAGAACCGTTTCCGATCCGAACCACGTCGCAAACACGGTGGCAATGGTGATGTAAACAGGCAAAGACCGTCCGGCCAGAACATAGTCACTGGATGAATGCACCCGGCGGGCCGCATACAAACCAATGCAAATGGACACCAGCATGTAAAAGAAAACAAATCCGATCAGCACCCGCGTATCTCCCTGTCAGGCGTTGTTGTGCACGATTCTAAAAATCATAACGAAATTGGAAAATCTGTATAGATGGAATTATGGCCGTTCCCACCGTTTAAAGAAGGTCCACATCATATCGTTTAACGGAATATCGTCATTATAGGGGCCTGTGGCCCGCATCCATTTCCGGCACAAAACCCCGTTCGGGCGGCTTTCGCACAGTTTCAGGCCCGTGGCCCCGCCCGGCCAGTTATGCCCGCCTCCGGCCACACTGCACAATGTCACCTCGCCTTCATACACCGTGCATCCAGCCCAGCGTTCACAGGTCATGTTCCGGCGCTTATCTGTAATCTCTGTTTTACGGGTACAGCCATAATCGCGCGCCCGCCGCCACATGGATTCACGAACACCCAGACATTCCCAACTTTCGCCCCCTTCATCCCCGCCGCCAAGGAAATCGGAAAAACATCCGCCGCATGTTCCGCCACCATACAACGCGCATTTATCCGCTGTGCCATGAATGTGCATCACCGGCATGGGCCGTGCATCGGGGCAGGCATGGAATACATTCTGCCCCGCATTGGGCGCAACCGCCGCGACACGTTCGGACAGGGCACAGGCCAGACGATACACCATCATCGCCCCGTTGGAATGCCCGGTCAGGTAAATGCGTTTGGGGTCAGCGCGGAACTGATCACGCAATTCATCCATGATCGCGGATGAATAGGCCACATCGTCAACCTTTTTCTCCATTGCGGTTCCGCAACATGTGCCCGCATTCCACGTACGAAAACGGTTTTTACCCTCCGGCGCCGTGCCTTCCGGGTATACGGCAATAAAGCCATATTTGTCAGCCGTATCGTTCAGGCGCGTCATATCCGCCATGCCCTCCGCCGTGCCGCCGCCACCATGATACGCCATCACGACCGGATAGGGCCCGGCCTTTGGCTTGAATCCAGCGGGCAGGTGGATGAGATAATCCCGTTCCACACCATTCACGGTCACGGATTGTTTGAGCAACCCATCAGCCGCTTGCGCGCTGAATGGCAACACAAAAAGAACACAGAAAATACCAAGTAAAACACGGATCATTTTCGATTTCTCCATGAATGAAAATGATTATCCCGGGATCACCCCGGGATAATAAAAGATTTATTCTTTGGTCCAGCGCAATTTCGGGAACCGGGCCGCTTTGACCTCGTCCAATCGACGACGCGGGGTGCTGCGCGGATATTCGTGCAATTCATCGCCCTGCCCGGTTTCAACCATATCGGCGATATGGCGCATAACGCCGATAAAGCGATCCAGGCTGTCCTTGCTTTCCGTTTCGGTCGGTTCGATCAACATCGCGCCCTGTACCACCAACGGGAAATACACGGTCATCGGGTGGAACCCGTATTCGACCAGAGCCTTGGCAATATCCAGCGTAGATACGCCTTTTTCCTTCTGGATTTTTTCGGTCAGCAGGCATTCATGCATGCAAGGCCCGTCGAACGGCACGTTATAAACGTCCTTCAACTGGCTGAGGATATAGTTTGCGTTCAAAACAGCATCGTCCGACACCTGACGCAAACCATCACCGCCGTGCGACATCATATAGGCCAACGCCCGCACATGCATACCGAACTGCCCATGGAAGCCCTTCAAGCGGCCCAGCGTGGTCGGGCGCATGTCTTCAGTTTCCAGCACGTATGTTTCGCCCTGCTTCACCACGGTCGGCACGGGCATATACGGGGCTAATTCATCGGTCACGCAAATCGGACCCGACCCCGGCCCACCGCCGCCATGCGGGGTGGAGAAGGTTTTGTGCAAATTGATATGCATC
The DNA here is from genome assembly GCF_000348745.1 of Micavibrio aeruginosavorus EPB. Lineage (NCBI taxonomy): Bacteria > Pseudomonadati > Bdellovibrionota > Bdellovibrionia > Bdellovibrionales > Pseudobdellovibrionaceae > Micavibrio > Micavibrio aeruginosavorus. The sequence continues at coordinate 1,383,622 of NC_020812.1, forward strand.
ACATCAACGCCGAAATCCGCCGGACGCACGCGCCCGACCAGCGCGTTAAAGTTCGCCCCATCGCAATAGAAATACCCGCCCGCCTTGTGCAGCAAATCGGCAATTTCAACAATTTCACGTTCAAACAGCCCGCACGTATTCGGGTTGGTCACCATCATCCCGGCCACATCATGGCCATCGCCAAGCGCTTCTTTAAACGCCTCGACGCTCATGCGGCCGGTGTCCTTCGTCGGAATAACGCGGATCGTATAGCCGCACATCGCCGCCGTCGCCGGGTTCGTGCCGTGCGCGGAATCCGGGATCAGCATGACGGTTTTATGGGCATTTCCCTTTTGTTCATGCGCGCGACGGATGGTCATGACCCCCGCCAGTTCGCCATGCGCACCCGCCGCCGGGGACAGGCATACGCCCGGCAATCCGGTCAGCGTCGCCAGCCAGTGCTGTAAATCATGCATCACACGCAACGCGCCCTGAATGGTTTGTTGCGGCTGTAACGGGTGGACATGCGCAAAACCGGGCAAACGCGCCATGCGTTCATTCAAGCGCGGGTTATGCTTCATCGTGCAGGACCCCAACGGGAAGAACCCGCTGTCGATCGAGTAGTTCAGCGTGGACAGGCGCACGAAATGGCGCACCGCCTGTGGCTCGGACACTTGCGGCAAACCAATATCACCGCGTTCCGCCTGACCGGTACGGTTTTTGAAGTTTTTTACGTCCGGGAAATCAACACCGGAATGATCGCTCCGCTCTTTTTCCCAGAGCAGGCTCTCTTCGTAATGCAATCCGCGCGATCCGCCGTTCAATTCTTTTGTCATCATGGTGCTTACCTGACTTTCAATTTTCCGTTCGGCGCTCATTTCAACACCTCAGCCAAAGCGTTACAGAACGCATCAATGTCGGATGCTTCGGTCATTTCCGTTGCGGCGACCAGCAAACGGTTCCCATCCAGCGCCAGCCCCGCAATAATGCCCTTGGCCGCCAATTGGTCGACGACGCCCGCAGATGGCTTCGACAATTCAACAACAAATTCGTTGAAGAACGTCTCATTCACCACTTTCACGCCCGGCACTTTCGCCAGCGCATCGGCCAGCATCCCGGCGCGTTCATGGTTGATGCGGGCCAGTTGCTTGAACCCGCCCTCGCCCAGCAACCCCATATGAACGGTGAACGCCAGCGCGCACAGCCCCTGGTTCGTGCAGATGTTCGACGTCGCCTTTTCCCGGCGGATATGTTGTTCCCGCGTGTTCAGGGTCAGGACGAAGGCGCGTTTTCCATCCGCGTCCACCGTTTCCCCGACCAAGCGGCCCGGCATTTGGCGGACATATTCGGTGCGGCAAGCAAAGAAGCCCAAATGCGGTCCACCAAAGCCCATGGCCAGACCGATGGACTGCGCTTCGCCACAAACAATATCCGCCATGCTCGGCGCGGGCAGAAGGCCCAGCGATACGATTTCGTTAATCACAACAACCAGTTTCGCGCCTAGACGATCACACAGCGCGCGCCAATCCGCATATTGCACCGGCTGGCCCAGGAAATCCGGGCACTGCACGATGATACAGGCCACATCGGACTCATCATCCGTAATGGTCTTAAACGTTTTTTGTTCGCAACCCCGCACACCGGATTTCAGCACATCCCAATAATGCGGATGCAGGTCATTGCCCACGATCACGCGGCCCCGCCCGGTCAGGCGCATCGCCATCAATGCGGCCTCGGTACAGGATGTCGCGCCGTCATACATGGATGCGTTGGCAATATCCTGTCCGGTCAATTGCGCGATAAAGGTTTGAAATTCAAAAATCGCGGTCAATGTGCCTTGCGCGATTTCCGGCTGGTACGGCGTATAGGCGGTCAGAAATTCCGAGCGTTGGATAATATAATCCACACTGGCCGGAACATGGTGGTAATAACACCCAGCCCCGAGGAAGAACGGCCCCGCACCCGCCGCACGGTTCTGGTTCGCGTAAGCGGACAAGGCACGCTCCACCGCCAACTCACCCATATGCGGGGGTAGATCAACCGCCCCCTTCATCCGCGCCTTCGCCGGAACGTCAACGAACAGATCATCCACGCTTGCGACGCCAATGGCATCCAGCATGGCTTTACGGGCATTTTGTGTCTGGGGCAGATAGCGCATGGGTGTAACCCCTTCCTTTTTGTCTCTTACAGAGTCTTCACAAACGCGTCATACGCCGCCTGATCCATCAGGCCGGCCATTTCATCGGCATTGGTCATTTTGATTTTGGCGATCCAGCCTTCTTCCAAAGACTTTTTGATCAGTTCCGGATCGGTCGACAAATCATCATTCACCGCGACGATTTCCCCGGTCACCGGCGTGTACACTTCGGCGGCGGTTTTCACGGATTCAACAACGGCAAAATGCTCGCCCTTCTTCACGCCTTTACCAATCGACGGCAATTCAACATAAACCAGATCGCCCAACGCGTTCTGCGCGTAATCGGTAATGCCCAGCACCGCCGTATCATCACCTTCGATTTTCAGCCATTCATGGTCTTTGGTAAATTTCAGACTGCTCATCACGCTGCTTCCTTCTTTTTCATGGATTTTGTTTTTGCGGACACGAACGGCAGAGCGCAAACCTCTGCCGCAATATTGCGTCCACGGACATTGACGAAAATTTTATGGCCAGTTTCGGCATATTCGGCCTGAATATACCCCATGCCGATGGAGGCCTGCGTGCTGGGGGAATATCCACCGCTGCTCAACATCCCAATCACCTCATCCGCCTCGTTACGGATTTCGGCCCCTTCGCGGGCCACGCCCTTGTCGGTCAGGCGTACGCCCACGCGCACATGCTCCGTGCCATTGGCCAGATGCGCGCGAATGACCTCCGCCCCGATATAATCGGTATGATCCTTGGCGATGATCCAGTTCAGGCCCGCTTCCACGGCGCTGATATCTTCGTCCAATTCATGCCCGTATAATGGGTAGCCCATTTCAAGGCGCAGGGAATCCCGCGCGGCCAATCCAACGGGCTTCACCGCTTCATGCGCCATAAACGCGTTCCACACCTTTTCGGCATTGCGTTCGGGGATGCTGATTTCAAAGCCATCTTCGCCCGTGTAGCCCAGACGGCTGATCAGCAGGTCATTATGCTCCGCCATCCACATATACGGCATCAATGACGCATCAAACCCCAGCACATCGCGGATCACGCGTTCGGAATCTGGCCCCTGCAGCGCAATCAAGGCGCGGTCCGTAATAATGTCCATCTGCGCATTCGACGGCAGGTGCGATTGCAGCCACGGGAAATCCTTGTCCTTGCATCCGGCATTCACGACGGCGAAGAATTTGTCCGGTCCCATGCGGGTCACGATCAAATCATCGACCGTGCCGCCGCGTTCGTTGGTCAGGACGGAATATTTCGCGCGCCCGCCGGGAATATTGGCGAATGATGACGGCGTCACATGTTCCCAAAATGCGGTTGCGCCCGCACCGGTCACAAACATCTGGCCCATATGCGACACATCGAACAAACCCGCATGCGTGCGCGTCCATTCATGTTCCTTGATCACCCCTTCACCGTAGTAAAGCGGCATATCATATCCGGCGAATTCGCCCATTTTCGCGCCCAGGGCAATATGGGCGGCGTGTAGCGGTGTGGTTTTCATGGCTTTATTCCTTTGCCATGAAATCTAAAGGACACACCCGCCCCACGCCACCCCATGCGCAGCGCAAAACCCAATAGATCACAGGCATTTTTATGATGCCCCGCGATATGAATATGTTTTGGAAAATGGCGAAAGTCTTACGCCGCCTTCGCCTTTGCGGTCCCGCCAACATGGCTCAGGAACCGGTCCACGAACCCTGTCAGGAACTTGGCCGTATCCGGGTTGCTGACATTGCCATCACTGTCGATCAGCCCTTCTTTAAAGGTCAGGTACAGCTCCGGCTGCGCCATCATCGCCATATCCAGGAAACCGGCGGTGACAGACCGCAAATGCGCCTGCGCCACCGCGGTACCAATTGCACCCGGCGACGTGCCGCAAATGGCCCCCGGCTTGCCCGCGAACGAGTTTTTGCCATAAGGACGAGATGCCCAATCAATCGCGTTTTTCAGAACACCGGGGATAGAGCGGTTATATTCCGGGGTGATAAACAAAACCCCATCCGCGCCCTCAATCTCACTTTTCAGGCGCGTGACCGATGCCGGCACGTTGCCCTCCAGATCCTGGTTAAACAGCGGCAAATCATCAATCCGCACGTGAATCGCGCTAAAACGGCCCGCGCCCAGCTTTTCCAGTGCTTTGGCCAGTTTCAGATTGGACGAATCTTTACGAATGCTGCCGACGATAATCGCGATTTTGGTCATGGATGGCCCCCAAAGAATGAAAGAAAGGAATATTGGCGTTTGAATCTAAACCTTTTTTCCCCGATTTCCAGTCTGTAAATAAATGCATGCCCCGCAACAATTTACTTGTTTTCTGTAAATATTTGTGGTTAATAGCGGGCATTGAGTTCTGTAATAACTCTTCGTCCTGTCAGCCTTGTGACCAAAATCATCAAGCGTGAACCAAAGAGTTTTACCAGCCACCTACCGGAAACGGACGGCTGGATACGAAACTCTTTATTTTAAAAACGACTTCTTGATAAAGGAAACTACGACTATGGCTACAGGTACCGTTAAATGGTTCAACACCACCAAAGGCTTCGGCTTCATTCAACCTGACCAAGGCGGCGCGGACGTTTTCGTTCACATCTCCGCTGTTCAACAGGCTGGCTGGTCCACCCTGAACGAAGGTCAAAAAGTAAGCTATGAGCTGGTGACAAGCCGCGGTAAAACCGCAGCCGCTGACCTGCGCGACGCAGCCTAATCTTAGGCTAATCGACGACGTCCCTCTCTTTTTGTGTAGGGACCAACACGGTTAAATCTTCGACTGAAGAATAACAGGACCTTCTCCGGCACATGTCGTGCCGGAGGTGTTGGTCCCGACATACACGACAAAAAGAGATGATGATGCAGAATTTCCATGAAATGGGTCTGCCAGACGCGCTCGTGCGCGCTCTGGACTATATGAAGTTTGAAACGCCGACGCCGATTCAGGCCCAGGCTATCCCCCTCGCCCTTGCTGGCAACGACATTCTGGGTTCCGCCCAGACAGGCACAGGTAAAACCGGTGCTTTCGCAATCCCAATCATTGCCAAACTGATCGAGTTCCCGGAGTCGGGCGCGTTGATCATGACGCCGACTCGCGAACTGGCTGTTCAGGTTGCTGACATCGTCCGCAAAATGCTGGGCTCCCAACCGACGATGACGCTGGCCGTTCTGATCGGTGGCGAACCGATGGACAAACAAATGCGCCAATTGCGCACCCACCCGCGCATCATTATCGGCACACCGGGCCGTATCAATGACCACCTGCAACGCGGCACCGTGAATTTTGAAAAATCCAACTTCCTGGTTCTGGATGAAACCGACCGGATGCTGGACATGGGCTTTGGCATCCAGATCGAAAAGATCATCCGGACCATGCCGAAAGAACGCCAGACCATGATGTTCTCGGCCACCATTCCGCCGTACATCAGTAAGCTGTCGGCCCAATATCTGAAAAACCCGCAGCGTATTTCGATTGGCGAAGAGTCAACCGCAGCGCCGAAGATTAAACAGGAACTGGTTCACACCAACCACTCCGAAAAATACAATGCGCTGGTTGGGCAACTGGATCAACGCGAAGGGTCCGTAATCATTTTCGTGAAAACGAAACATGGTGCCGACCGTTTGGCCCGTAAACTGACCCAGGATGATTTCCGGTCCGAAGCCCTGCACGGTGACTTGCGCCAGAACAAGCGTGACCGCGTGATCCGCAGCTTCCGCGACAAGAAATACCGTATCCTGGTTGCCACCGACGTGGCCGCCCGCGGCCTGGATATTCCGCACATCGAACACGTCGTCAACTACGACCTGCCCCAATGTGCAGAAGACTACATCCACCGTATCGGTCGTACGGGCCGCGCCGGTGCCGAAGGCAACGCCGTATGCCTGCTGACATCCGAAGATGGCGGCAAGTGGAAAGCTATTCACAAGCTGATGAACCCGCCTGCCAATGGCGACAAGCACGAAGCCCGCGATGAAAATGGCGGTCGCCCGTCATTCGGACGCAAATCCGGCGGCTTTAAGCAAGGCGGATTCAAGCGTGATGGTTTCAAACGTGATGGATTCAGAAAAGAAGAAGGTGGCCGCGATGGTTACAAAAAAGAAGGCTTCAAACCGCGCCGTGATTTTGACGACCGCCCACGGCAAGACCGTCCTCGGAGCGAACGGCCGTTCGGCGACCGTCCGTTCAACAACGACCGTCCCCGTGGTGATCGCCCGTTCAATGATCGTCCCCGCGAAGATCGTCCCCGTCAAGATCGTCAGGGCCGCGATTATAACGACCGCCCGTCTTTCCGCGATGGTCGCGGCGGCGATCGGCCGTTCCAAAAGCGTGACGACGACCGTGGGAACCGTTTCAATCGTGACGAGCGCCCGAACACATGGAAAAAAGACCGCCCGTACAGCAACGACCGGTCCTTCGATGAACAGCGCCCCCGCCGTGATTTTGCGGACCGCCCGCAAAACAACGAACGCGGAACCCGCCCGTTCAATGACCGCCCCCGCGACGATCGTCCGCGCGAAGACCGCCCACGTCGCGAATTCTCCGACCGCCCGCGTCAAGATGCCGCGCCGCGCCGGAACGACGATTCCTTCGGCAACCGCAAACCAAAATTCCAAGGTGACCGTGACGGAAACCGTCCGGAGCGCGGAAACCGTGACGCGGACGGCAATCGCCGCGATTTTGCCAAGCGTGATGGTGACCGCCCGTTCGGTCGCCGCCCGGGCGGCAATGGCGGAAACGGCAGCGGAAAGCCTGCGGGCCGACCAATGGGCGGCCAACGCCCGGCTGAGGGCGGAAAAGTGCGCACCGCATCCAGCAGCGGAAAACGCTATTACTCTGCATAATTCCTGAAGATTTCAGGACATTAAGGTTTGACGGGGTGCCCCATCTTTGCAAAGGTGGGGCACCTTTGATTTTGATACATAAAGCCCGATTGCCCATGACCGAAACCTACATTGTCAACACCCCAGCCACATGGATCCGCACCCGCCCCGCCCATGAACCGATGATCGGGCGGCGGGACTCGCAGGTGTTGTTCGGCGAAACGGTACGCGGCGATAACAATCTGTATCAACACTGGATCGCGGCCACATCGGCGCAGGATGGATACGAAGGCTGGATGTCCACCAACGACGTTCGCACAAAATCTTTTCTGTCAGAACCGACCCATATCATCGCGACCCGGATGGCGAATTTATACCCCTCGCCCACGTTCAAAATTCGCCCCAGCCTAACCCTGACCTTTATGGCGCAGGTCAAACCGAAATCCGACAATCTGGTTGTCGATGGATTTGTCGCTGTCCGCTTTAATGATGGCCTGTTATGGGTGCCGCAAAATCACATCATGACCAAAGCGGATGCGCTGGCCAACCCGGTGGACATTGTTGAAACGGCCAAAATGTTCCTGGGTGATCCGTATTTGTATGGCGGGCGTGGCCATGGCGGGATTGATTGTTCCGGGCTGGTTCAAATCGCCCTGCAACGCAACGGCATTTCCTGTCCCCGTGACGCAGACATGCAGGAAAACGTGGTCGGCGAAGCCGTGCCTGTATCCTTAAAAAACCTGCGCCGTGGTGATTTGGTCTATTTCCCCGGCCATGTCGGCATCATGATCAACCGCACACACATGATCAACGCCACCGCCCGCTTTATGCAGGTGGTGATTGAGCCCGTCCGCGATGTGAAAAAAGCGTGTAACGATACGATTACGGCTGTACGCCGTTTGCCGCCTTTGGTGCCGGGCGTAGCGCTTTAAGCAACCCACGGCCGAAATCTGTCAGTGTATCATCCCGCGCGCCCATAATGACCAGACGGTCCCCCGGCTTCGCCAGCGACAGCATCAACGCCCCGGCATCGTCCCGATTGTTGCAGAACTGCGCATCAACGCCGCGTCCCACCATATCGCCGATCAGATCCGCGGATGAGATATTGCGGTTCACCGTCCCGCCAGCATAAAAAATCTCCGGCATGATCACGACATCGCCATCACGCGTTCCGGCGGCAAAGGCGCTGACGATCCCGTCGCGCATCATCTTCATCGGGCCGAACCCGTGCGGCTGGAACATCACAATGACGCGCCCCGGATGATCCGCCAACGTTGCCAGCGATGCCGCAATTTTATCCGGGTTGTGCCCGAAATCATCAATCACCGTCACACCGTTTTCGGTGCCCAGCACCTCCATACGGCGGCGAATGCCGGAAAATTTTGACAGGGCCGCAACAGCATTGGCAAAATCCAACCCCAACGCCCGCGCAACCCCAAGGGCCGCCAACGCGTTTGATACGTTATGCCGCCCCGGAACCTTCATATTGCAGTGATACGCTGTGCCATCCGCATGCACATCAAATGCAACCCCACCGGCGGTCGGCGTGACGTTGCGGGCCACGATCATCGCGGCGTCATTATCAATGCCGACGGTCACCGTGTTCGGATTAACCCCGGCCATGGCCGCGGCATGCACATCGTCCAGATTGACCACGGCCCCATCCCGCGCACGGGTCAGAAAGTCATGAAACAACGGTTCCAATTCCGCAATCGGCTTGTGATCCAGTGTAATATTGTTCAACACGGCCACGGCCGGTTGGTACAGCACGATGGATCCGTCGCTTTCATCCATTTCGGCGGCGAACAGATCGCCCGAGCCAGACACGGCATTGCCCATCAAACTGTTTGGATGTCCGACAAAATCCGGCATGATCCCGCCGTTAAAAATCGTCGGCCCCTGCCCCATTTCATGCAGCATAAAACCGGTCATGCCTGTGGTGGTCGTTTTCCCACTGGTACCGGCCAGCCCGATACCGCGTGCGGCATTAAACAATTCGGCCAACACCTCGGCCCGCTTTTTAATCGCAACCCCATGGGCTTTCGCGGCCTGCACATCGGGGATTGTATCCTCCACCGCGCTGGACACGACCAAAACATCCACGTCGGATGTCACGCCCGATCCGTCCTGCGGACACAACGTAATGCCCGCATCGGTCAGTGTTTTGGCTTTATCCGGGCTTTTGCCCTGATCAAACCCGCGATCCGATCCGGATACACGGTGCCCATGGCCACGGACAAGATCAGCCAGCGGGGCCATGCCGCTGCCGCCAATACCAACAAAGAAATAATGCAGGGGTTTATGGGTCACGATGGTTTAAATCAAAACGATCCCGGGTTGGCCTGACGCGTCAAGCTGTCCGCCGATGTCGTGCCACCTGTGCTTGGTGCACGGGCCGGTACGCTGGCAACCCCGCCGGATGTCGTCGGGTTGGTGGCGCTCGACCCGCCAACAAATTCCGCCGGCGGTGTGCCGTATTCCGGCGACGCCGTCATCACTTGCGAATGGCTGGGCACGCGGGCGGCCATAGAGCCCTCCGGCGCGACAACCTTGCCGCCAACGCTCTTCATGCCACTTTCGTCGGATGTCGTAAATTCACCCAGACTTTCTTCAGCCCCTTCACGACGATTCAATGTCGGAACCGGGGTCGTGTAATCGCTGATCAACACGGCCCGGCCCGGACGGAATTCTTCCAACCCGATCAGACCCGGGTTCTGGTTCAGGACACGCTGATATTCCGGCAACGGCATGGGCTGGGCCGGGACGCCGGTGAAATCAACCGTAATCACATTCGGAAATGCGTGTGCCGCACCGGATGCAACATCCCACGCCACGCCGGGCACAAACCCGTTGCTGAAATTGGCCGCGATCATGTCGCTGACTTCCGGTTCAATCGTCGCTATACGCTCACGATTGCCCGTTGCGACACAGCGCAGATTGATCGCCTTACGCGTTTTCTGAATCCGGATCGTGGATGGGGCATAGATTTTGTAATTATAATCGTCGTTTTTGAAATGGCACAACGCCGTGTCCGCACCGACAACGCGGAACTCCACTTCCTGTGATGAATCCTCAATCGCGGTGGCACATCCGGCCAGCAGGACCGCAGAAACAGCGGCGATGGATACAGCATTAAGCAAGCGACGGGTCATACCGGCATCATCCTGAAAAAACATGGTCAAAACGGCAAAAACGCGGGAGAATCCCCGCACCAAGGACATAACCTCAACAGGTTAATGGAATTCCCCAGCCATGACAATCTCTTACGGCACCCCGGCCCTGGACCTTTTTCCTTGACCCCACGGTTTCCGTAACCTACGATCTTGTTATAAAATATAAAAAAAGAACAGGGATGCCACCATGAATACCACCACACAGGAAACCGAAATCCTTCGCCTGTGCTGCCGCTTTACCGAAGCGGCCTGCAACAAGATTGACGCCATGGGCGTTCAGGTCGCGGACAAGGATTGGGTTGAATTTCAACGCGCCGTGGCCCCGTTTATCGCCCAGCGCAAAATCCCGGTTGAACACCTGATGGGGGCGATCGATGCCCTCGTCCCGTTATGCCGCAAGATTTTTGGCCCCACGGAACTGGCCGCCATGGTCCCGGACGGGCTGAAAACCCCCACCGCCATCACTTACCTCACCACGCACAAGGCCCATAATCTGGCCCGGATGTGTGGCGTAAAACCCGCTTTACCGTTTTAGTTGAACCCCAGCGCCCTGACAGGACACCCCAGCATGAAACAGAAAAAATCATCGACCGTCTCCGCCAAGCAAGCCATCGAAGCGCTGACCGCTGTGGGATACAGCACCCGCCCGCTGGATCAGGATCATCGCATCCGCCCGACCGAACGCGCCAATTACCAAAAAAACCCGGGCATCGACCTGTCCAACTCGGGCAAATCCATCAACCTGTACTTCAACGGCAGCGCCGATGAAGGCCGCGCCCCGCAGGTCTTCGTCCCGGCCAAGGGCATGCTCTCCATCGGCCAGGCCGAAACGCTGGAAAAACAGGCCAAGATCAAATTTAACGATTTCAAACAGCGCTAAATAAAAAACGGAGCCCTAAAGGCTCCGTTTTTGTTCTGGTATTCCGTTTTTATTGCGGCTGGCGGCGCGCTGCCTCTACCGCACGGGCGGCATTCAGACGATCGCGATAGGATTGAACCAACCCATCGCCCATCAAGGCCGGACCGTCTTCGTGGATGACGGCGTCAATAAACGTCCCCATCAGGCTTCTGTCCAGCGCCCGGCGCAAACGCACCAGATCACCAATACGGCGGTGTTGCATCACAGCCTGAACCACAGGTCCAATCACCTGTCCCGGTATGGCCAGTTGCAAAGATGCGCACCCATCGATCATGCGACAAACCTCAATAAACCGATCCAGGCTTTTTTGCGCCCCCAACGGCATTGTGGGTTGGGACAGGCTGGGCGCAATATCACGCACCAGACATTTTGACACCGTTTCGACCATCTGTGGGGTCACCACGTTTTTGACGCGGCCATGTTGATGGGCCAAATTCATCAGCCGCATAAATTCATCCGTATCCCCATTGGTCATGGCCGATTCCGCATACATGCGGTTGATACCGGACAGGCAGTTAAACTGATGGATGGCGTTGCGCAAACGGTTCATGGCGGTTTCCTTACACAGATAAAAAAGATGGCGGACCATACGCCCGCCATTTGCGATATGTCAAATAAAAAGCGTGGAGTTTTATAACCCCGGGGCCGCTTTTATCCCCGCCGCAACCGCCTGCCCCACGCGCACCATCCCAGCAGACGATGATGACAAAGCCACCTCCAGATCACGCGCCCCGCTGACAACCTGACGCAGGGATGCAAATTGTTCAAATGCCCGCCCCACATCCGCCGGAGACCGGGTCCCGTACAGGGCATTCAGCCCATCACACCCCATTTTCAAGGCCACCGCACGCACCATCTGCGGGGTCAGGACAACATCCACCCACCCACACCCGCGCGCCGTTTGCGCAACCCGCAAGAACCGATCCACATCGTTATCCGCCGCAGCCGACAGCGCCCGCAAACGGTTGATGCCGGACAGGCAGTTGAAATGATCAATAGCTTTGGAAAAATAACCCATCACGGCCTCACCCCATTCATTTGAAAGAATGGGGTGAGCTTAATGCCCATATCGGAAATATGTCAAACTTAAAGCACTACGCCGCGACCTTCGCCGGGCCGGATTTCGTGACCTTGAAATCCAGCTGGTCACCCTTGCCGACGCTCACCGCCACGGTGGACCCGTCGCGGATATCGCCCTGCAGGATCATCCCGGCCAGCGGGTTTTGCATGGTGTTCTGGATCACCCGTTTCAGCGGGCGGGCACCATAGGCCGGATCGTAACCCTTATCGGCCAGCCACTGGATCGCCTTGGCATCCATCTCCAGCGTGATGCGTTTATCAGCCAGAAGTTTACGCAGGTACCCCAGCTGGATCTCCACAATCCCGGCCATCTGATCCCGGCCCAAACGGCGGAACAGCAGGATTTCGTCCAGACGGTTCAGGAATTCCGGGCGGAACGCCTTGCGAACGGCTTCCATCACCTTGTCGCGGACCTTCTCCACATCCTCGCCATCCTTCTGGTTCACTAGATGGTCAGCGCCGAGGTTCGAGGTCATGATCAAAACAGTGTTCGAGAAATCGACTGTCCGGCCCTGACCATCGGTCAGACGACCATCATCCAGAACCTGCAGCAGGACGTTGAAAACATCCGGGTGGGCTTTTTCAACTTCGTCAAATAAAACAACCTGATACGGGCGTCTCCTCACCGCTTCGGTCAGGGCTCCGCCCTCCTCATACCCGACATAGCCCGGGGGGGCACCGATCATGCGGGCGACCGAATGTTTTTCCATGTATTCGGACATGTCCAACCGGACCAGGGCCGTATCATCATCAAACAGGAATTCGGCCAAGGCCTTGGTCAATTCCGTTTTCCCGACCCCTGTGGGGCCGAGGAACAGGAACGACCCAATGGGACGGCGTGGGTCCTGCAGACCCGCCCGTGCGCGGCGCACGGCGTTGGATACGGCGTGAACAGCGGCTTCTTGGCCGACCACACGCTCCATCAGTTTTTCATCCATTTTCAGGAGCTTATCCCGTTCACCTTCAAGCATTTTATCAACGGGAATTCCGGTCCATTTGCTGACCACGGCGGCGATGTCATCAGCCTCAACCTGCTCCTTGATCATAGAGCCCGTTGCGCCGTTGGCTTGCCCGGCTTTTTCCAGCAACCGCTCCAATTCCGGGATGCGGCCATAGAGCAGCTCGGACGCTTTCTCCAGATTGCCCTCGCGCTGGGCCCGCTCCAATTCGGTCCGGGCCTTGTCCAGCTCTTCGGTCAGGCGCTGGGCCGCGCCCAACTTGTCCTTCTCCGCCTTCCACGCCCCCGTCAGATCGGCGGATTTTTTCTCCAGCTCGGTCAGCTCGGCTTCCAACTTTTCCAGCCGATCCAGAGAGGCAGAATCTTTTTCTTTTTGAAGGGCTTGGCGCTCGATCTTCAACTGAATTATCCGGCGATCCAGCTCATCCACCGCTTCGGGTTTGGAATCCACCTGCATCCGCAAACGGCTGGACGCTTCATCCACCAAGTCAATCGCCTTGTCCGGCAAGAACCGGTCGGTGATATAGCGATGCGACAAGGTCGCCGCCGCAACAATCGCGGAATCCGTGATGCGCACCCCGTGGTGCATTTCGTATTTTTCCTTTAATCCCCGCAGGATAGAGATGGTATCTTCAACCGTTGGCTCTGACACGAAAACGGGCTGGAAGCGCCGCGCCAGCGCCGCGTCTTTTTCGATATGCTTGCGGTATTCATCCAGCGTGGTGGCCCCGACCATATGCAGCTCACCCCGGGCAAGCGCAGGCTTCAGCATGTTGCCGGCATCCATGGACCCTTCGGCCTTTCCGGCCCCGACCACGGTGTGCAATTCGTCCAGAAACAGGACGATTTCCCCGGCATGGGATTTAATCTCATCCATCACGGCCTTCAGCCGCTCTTCAAACTCGCCCCGGAATTTGGCCCCGGCCAGAAGCGCACCCAGATCCAGCGCCATCAGGCGCTTATCCTTCAAACTTTCCGGCACATCGCCATTCACGATCCGCAGGGCCAGCCCCTCGATAATCGCGGTTTTACCCACGCCCGGCTCCCCGATCAAAACCGGGTTGTTCTTGGTCCGGCGGGACAGAACCTGGATGGTGCGACGAATTTCCTCATCCCGGCCAATCACCGGGTCCAATTTGCCCTCACGGGCCACTTCGGTCAGATCGCGAGCATAACGGCGCAGGGCATCGAAACCGCCCTCAGCGCTCGCCGTATCGGCCGTACGCCCCTTGCGCATATCGTTGATCGCCTGATTGAGCTTGGCAGCATTGACACCGCACGCCTCGATCAGCCCCGCAACATCCGCGGATCGCGCCAGCAGGAAGGCCTGCAAAATCCGCTCTGCTGTGATAAACTTGTCACCTGATTTTTCAGCCAAATTCAAACTGTTATCAAGGATTTTTGCGAGATCGGTTGAAATACGCAAACCACCTGCGCCACCACCCGTAACGGACGGAATTTTGGCCAGCGCACCCTCAACTTCGCGCATCAAACGGTTCACATCCCCGCCCGCCGAACCGATCAGGCGCTGGACCATGCCATCCTCATCCTGCAGCATCACTTTCAGCAGGTGCTCCGGCTCCAGCGACTGGTGATCCGATCGCATGGCCAGCGTCTGAGCCTTTTGCAGGAAAGAGCGGGTTTTCTCGGTAAATTTTTCAAAATCCATGGGCGTAGAACCGATCCGAACAGGTTGATTTTAATGAAGAATACGCAGAGGGGAGGCCCCGCGGGGGCCATACAGTTTAGATGGTGGAAACACCCCCAAAAATCAAGAGGTTCCCACAAGGACATTATACCTTACCCGCCCCAATAACCCCACATCCGTCATTCCGGCGCAGGCCGGAATCCAGTGGATAGACCGTACGGATTCCAGCCGGAGGTTATCCTCCGCGTAGGCGGGGGGCCGAAATGACGGATGAAAGAAACGAAAAACGGACCGCGACGCGATCCGTTTTTTCATTTTATTAACAATGCGATAAATCAAATTGTTAAGGTAAAATATTAAGCATCAGCCATTTCTGAACCAACATCAACACGGGCCCCCACGATGCTGCTCGGCAGGCCCAGATCGGCCTCCTGGGCTTTCTGCGGCTGGTGGCGCGGCTGCACGCTTGGCTGCGGCTGGGCGGACAGATCAACGGCGTCCATGCTTTGCGCTTCGTTCACAACCGGAGCGTAATCGTTCCAGCTGCTGATGATGCGCTGATAATGTTCGGCATGTTGCAGGTAGCTTTCGGCCAGAACCCGGTCACCCATCGCATTGGCATCCTTGGCCAGCGTCTGGTACTTCTCCACGATCTGGTGCGCGGTGCCACGGATGCGGACTTCTGGACCGTTGCTGTCAAAGACCTGCATCCGGTTCGGGGCGCGGCCATGACCGCCACCATTGCCACGGTTGTTATGACCGCGATGACCGCCACCATTGCCGTTATTGTTATTGCGGGAGCGTCTGCCAGCGTTGCCGTGTCTCATAAAGTACCTGCGTCCTTCTTAACCCGTTGATTCGGTTATACGTACATCGTATCTGATTCACATACACCTGACCAGACCGGAGCGTTGCGAAACACCCCGTTTTGAAAACGATGTTTCGATTCCGTCAAACTGACCCGTGTTCTTGTGAACTGTTGTAAGTGTACAGGGGGCCTTGAATCCGCCACAAGGCAGGCGCGCAAGCTTTTTTTTATTTATCCCCATACGAGATTTCCACAACCCGCGGAATTCCGCCCAAATCGGCCCATACCCGGCCCCGAGTCGCGCCAATAATTTCAACGAGTCGCGTGATGTCGTTGACCTGATTTATGCCAATTTCCCACAGCATCACCCCACCCGGCTTTAAACGCGATTTTCCCTGTTCAAGGATCGCCCGATAGGCATCCAGCCCGTCATTCCCCCCATCCAGAGCCAGAATCGGGTCGAATCTGCGGACATTTTCATCCAATGATTCGATATCTTTGGACGGGATATAGGGTGGATTTGACACAATCAGGTCGAATTTTTCGTCGATTCCATCGGCCCAGCGCGTCTGCACCACCTGAATCCTGTCCGCCACGCCGTTATTGTGAGCATTCAGCCGCGCCATCTCCACCGCCCCGGCGGCCAGATCGGTCGCCACGCCGGTGGCCCCCGGCCATTCAGCCAGCAATGTGATGATAATGCACCCGGTTCCAGTACCAATATCCAGAATCCGCTGCGGGGCCGCCCGGCCCTTGAAACATTCCAACGCGACCTCGATCAAGGTTTCGGTATCGGCGCGGGGGTCCAGTGTATCGGGCGACAGGACAAAATCCCGCCCCCAGAATTCACGACTGCCCAAAATCCGCGATGGCGGTTCCCCGGCCAGCCGACGGGCCACCATCCCCTCCAACCGGTCCAGATCAGCCTGTGGATAAGTCTGTGCAGAACCTGTGATCAAATCGGCATCCGCCACCCCCAGCGCCGCCTTGACCAAAATACGCGCCTCCAACCCCGGGTTTTCAATCCCGGCGGCGCGGAAGCGGGTCTGGATGGTTTTGTACAGGATGGTCAACAATGCCTTAAACCTTTTCATGATAACGCCCGTCCCCAGTGGCCACAGGGACGAAGCCGCCATCAACATACAACCTCCCCTCCCGAAAACCACAGGGAAAAACACACCCCTTAATGAGGACCCCGCCCCACACGAATAAGCTGTATCTTATTAAAAACATCGCGTTAAAATTACGCGTGGTTATTTCAATAAAAATCCAGTCCCTTTGGACCGTCATAAAGGCAAATGGCATGAAGAAGTTTTTATTTATGATGTTTGTAGCTGTGGCCCCACTTTCACTGACTGTTCTTGCCGGGTGTAAATCAGATAAGGCCGACGGGTACGATTTTGTTACGAAAGATTTCATGGCGGCGCTTCAGGCCATTAATGCCGATGATTTTTTGGAGGCAGGGGCGGCTATCCCGGGGGCTGAGAAAGATCATGAAATCATTCCTCCCCATTTGATTGATGTTAAGCGTGCGGAATATGAGGCGCTTTGGAGTCTATCCGAACGGAAATCTGAAGCGTATCGGAAGGTTGGGGATGGTTTTTGCTCCTCCGTTTCTGATGCTTATGTGGCTATGGTGGGAGACGGGATATCTGGGCGTTCTGCTTATGCTTTTGATGAAGAGCTCTTGCGCGCAATGCGCGCTATTGGAGCATTTCCGGTACCGCTGCGCTTTGTAAAAGGCAACGTATCAGCTCGCTATTTTAACCCAAATTCTGTTCAGGCCGTTCTTTCTCGGGCGGATTCTCGTCCTGCGCCAATTACGCATGGAGGCAATAAGGAGTTTGCAGAGTTTTACTCTAGTAAAACTCGTTTAAGTGGCCCCCCCCTGCAGTATGAGGACAAGGGGTTCATCTCTTTTCAGTCAAAAATTGGTAGTATGTATGGATTTCTTAACGTCTCGCAAGCGCATGATTTAATGCTTGGCGATCCTTGGAAATTTTCACTCCAATCTTTTTCTTTTGATCGAGAATTTATCGTTCCGGTTTTTTATGATCTAAATAATTTAGGCGCTGAAAAAATTCTTATGTATGTGAATTTTCCTTTCGTTGTTACTGGGGATGAGTTCGGAAAAATTTCGACGGTGGTTTTACCGCAAGCAGGGCAAGTGCAGATTCATGAACCACAACATAAGATGAAATGTTCTATTATTTCAAAAACTGGCCTTTGGGATGCAGGGATGAGGAGTAGGAAAAAATTTATAGATAGGAGTGAGGGGTTGGCGATGGTTGGTTCTTATGAGCCGCTAACTTGGCCGCTCGATGATGAATATAGAAGTCGTGTAGATGGTCGTTTCCGTGCGAACGCTTATGAGATCAATCCTCAATCAATTGTTGATCCCTCCCTTAAGTGCTGGATGAGTGTTTTTGGCTATGGAGACGCAGATCCTGCGATGTGTCTAAGTGAGAACTATGCCGTTGAGTTTTTAACTTTGCTAAAGAGCAATATTTGCGTGGGATATAATTATGTTGATCGGCGCCCTCGCTATAATACGGACATCTATGTCAATCCTAGATCTGCCATAGGCAATCCAGAGTCTTTTAATAACATTTGCCAATCGAACCCTGTTACAAAATCTAAATAGAAGTCAAAAAACGATCAAAGGGACAAATTAAATTAAAAAACATTTCCTTTAATTCAATCTGTCCCCCCTTCTTTTTCCACGGGTTATTCCAACTCCGCCAGTTTTTCCGCATTTTCCTCGGAAATCAGGGCGTCGATGAATTTGTCGAGGTCTTTGCCGCTTAAGACATCGTCCAGCGCATACAACGTCATATTGATGCGGTGGTCGGTCACGCGGCCTTGGGGGAAGTTATAGGTGCGGATGCGTTCGGATCGGTCGCCGGACCCCACCTGGGATTTGCGGTTCGCGCTCCGTTCCTCGGCCTGTTTCCGCCATTGGGCTTCGTACAGTTTGGATCGCAGCATCTTCATCGCCGTATCGCGGTTTTTGTGCTGGGACTTGCCCTCTTGGCATGCGGCCACGGTTCCGGTGGGAATATGGGTAATCCGCACCGCGCTCTCGGTCTTGTTTACGTGCTGGCCACCCGCGCCTTGCGCTCGGTATACGTCGATACGCAGGTCTTTCTCATCTATATGGATGTCGACATCTTCGGCTTCGGGCATCACGGCCACGGTGGCGGCGGATGTATGGATGCGCCCGCCCGCTTCCGTCACCGGAATACGTTGGACCCGGTGGCCGCCGGATTCATATTTCAGCCGGGAGAACACGTCGGCGCCCTGGACCTCGACGATAATTTCCTTATACCCGCCCAGATCGTTCTCGCTCATCTCGGCGACTTCAAAACGCCAGCCCCGCGTGGCGGCATAGCCCCGGTACATGGCAAACAGGTCGGCGGCGAACAAAGCGGCTTCGTCCCCCCCGGTCCCGGCACGGATTTCCAGAATGGCATTGCGGGAGTCGGCCTCGTCTTTCGGGATCAGGGCCAGCTTGACCTGCTCCTCCAGAAGCGGCAGACGGTCCTTCAGGGCATAGAGTTCTTCCTGGGCCATTTCGGCCATGTCCTTGTCGGACAGCATGGCTTCCAGATCGGCCATTTCCCGCACGGCGGCATCATACGCATCGATGGTTTCCACCACCGGGCCGAGTTCGGCATATTCGCGCGACAGCTTCACATACGCTTCGCCGCTCAAATTGCCTTCCCCCATCAGGGCGGCCAGTTCGCTGTGCCGGGCCTTAATGGGGCCCATTTTGTCCTTCAGTGCCATGGAATGCCTTATATATCCTTGTCTTCGGAGGGTCTTTTACCACCAAAGCCGGATTTTGCAAAAGCCCTTGCGTCTGGTTTGAGGCACGGCTAAGACTTTCCCATATTCAAAAAACATTGGGCCGGGGGCTTGGGCATGTCATTTTCTTCCATCGAAGGTGTTCACTATATTCTTGATCGCTACACCATCCTGAACGCCATGATGGCCGATGGCGATTTCAAGGAGCGCATTACCCCGGATAGTTCCACGCAAGACATTGCCAAGGTCGTGAAACTGGCCCGGGCCCTGTACCACCCCGACCGTCAGGCCCGCAGCGGCAAGGCCATGCAGGAAAAGGCCGAACGCGCGACCCATTTGGTCGAAGAATGCGCCCGGTTCCTGTGCGTTGCGGATATCAAACCGCTTTATGATGCCAAGCTGGCCCAGTTCCAGGCGGAAAAGCCCGATCTGGTCAGCACGGATGGCACACCGATCATTGATCTGTCCGCCCCGGTGCTGGATATGGACGGCCTGCTCTCGGACGAAATCCGCGACACCTCCGCGTTCGAAGACTACGTCAAAACCATGTCCGGTTATGACGAAGGCAAAACGGCCCAGATGAAAAGCCTGTATGACAGCATGCCGGATAACGTCCAAATCAAAATTGTGTATCGCGATATGCTGGGGCAAAAGCTGGCGTACCTTGACCTGTTGGAAGATGCGGCGTGGACGAAGCTGGGCTACATCAACCGGAAAAACAAAACCGACGGGCACGTTACCAGCAGCGATCTGTACGCCGCGAAGGTGGAAGAAGCCCTGCAAAACGCCGCCGCGCGTGACATTGAACCGGGCATTGAACAACGCGGCGATGCCGCCCGCATCGGCCTGGCCACCCTGCCCTTGCTGCTGACCTTTAACCCGGCATCCGGTGCGGCCCCCGGCACGGCCCTGATGGACCCGGCGCAGATGCAGGCGATGATGCAGAATTTAAAAGACCGCGCCCGCAAGAATTTTGAAATCCGCGCCGATTATGTGCGTGATGTTGCCCGCCAAAAACAGGCCATGATGGAAGAGCTGGTCACGCTCAGCACCGTTTACCCCATCAACACGCACAAGAAGACAAGCCCGTTCTACGATTTCTACCTTGTCAGCGCGCAAGATGAGAAAAATGTGATGTTCCGTCTGGAGTTAAACGCCAAGACGGGACAATCCACCGTGGCCGAAGGGTATGATGAAACATTCACGCTGGATGATTTGAAAGCCCAAAAGAAAACCCGCAACAGTTTTGTTGTCGAACACAACGCGGATATTTCGGATATTCTGATTGAAACAACCGCCGCGGCAGAACGCGTGTTTCAGGCGGTCAAAGACACATTCAACAAACCGCGCAAACCCCGCGCCCCGAAAGCACCCCAGCCTTAGACTCAGACCTAGAATGTCAGTTTTTTCACGCCCAGCATCTCCGCACGCTCGCATCGGCGGCGGTGCAGGTTGGATTGGCAATCAAATTGATAGGTTTTTTGCAAGACATCAATCCAGCCATTGATCGTCATGCGGGCCGCGCGGGCATTCATATTGGATGACGCCGAAAAGTCCATCGCGCCCGTGTGTGTGACCGCGTATTGACCCTGATCATCCATGGTCACGCGCAATTTATTGTATGCGCGGTCTTGTAAATCGCGGTCAGTGAATTGAATTTCAAAATCGCGCAGTGAATTATATTCAACGCGGAACGTATGGCGTGTCCCCACAACGCCATCCAGCAAGGTCACAAATTCAAGCAGCCGTTTATCAATGGATGGTTTCGGACGCCCATCGGCATCAAACGCGGATTTCGCGGACACATCACTCATGGCTCAGACCCTCTACAGCCTTCATTCATTTTTGTTATTATGGGAATGAATATAGCTGTTTTCCGGACCTGCCCGCAAGGGTTTTGCGTGTTTTGGCGGTTTTACGAACCTTACGCCGCCTTATCCTTTGATTTGGCGTCGATTTCGGCGGCTTTTTCTTCGACCATTTTCACCAAATGATCGACGATTGTTTCATCGCCTTCGCGCAGGCGGTGGGCGGTCTGGCCGCCGATATAGATCTGGTGCGTGCCCTTGCCGCCACCGGTCAAACCAATATCGGTCATCAACGCTTCACCCGGGCCGTTCACGACACAGCCGATCACGGAAATGGTCATCGGCGTGGTGATGTGGGCCAAACGGTCTTCCAATGTGGATACGGTTTTAATCACATCAAATTGCTGACGCGCGCAGGACGGGCACGCAATCACGTTGACGCCACGGTGGCGCAGGCCGAGGGCTTTGAGCATTTCAAACCCAACCTTCACCTCCTCCACCGGATCGGCGGACAGGGACACGCGGATCGTATCGCCAATCCCGGCCCACAGCAGGGACCCAATACCGATGGATGATTTCACCGTGCCGGTGCGCAGGCCGCCGGCCTCGGTAATGCCCAGATGGATCGGGCAATCGGTTTGTTCGGCCAGCATTTGATACGCGGCCACGGCCATGAACACGTCGGATGCCTTGCATGAAATTTTGAAATTGTGAAAATCCAGATCCTGCAAAATCTTGATATGGCGCAGGCCCGATTCAACCATCGCATCCGGGCATGGCTCGCCATATTTTTCCAGCAGGTCACGTTCCAGCGACCCGGCATTCACGCCAATGCGGATGGAGCAATTGTAATCGCGCGCGGCCTTAATCACTTCTTTCACGCGCTCTTCCGACCCGATATTGCCCGGGTTGATGCGCAGACATGCCGCGCCGTTCTGGGCCGCTTCGACCCCGCGTTTATAGTGGAAGTGAATATCGGCCACGATGGGCACATTCACCTGCTTCACAATGTCTTTCAGCGCGGCCGAGGATTCCGGGTCCGGACAGGACACGCGGACAATATCAACACCGGCGGCTTCGCACGCCTTGATCTGCGCCACGGTCGCCGCCACATCGTGCGTCAGCGTGTTGGTCATCGTCTGCACCGTAATCGGCGCGTCCCCGCCCACGGGAACGTTGCCCACCATGATCTGGCGGGATTTACGGCGCGGAATATGCCGCCACGGGCGGACATGTGTGTGATCGTCGTGCGTGCTCATACGTCATTCAATGCCCGGTTTCCGGGATTTTTTCAACGATTTTACCAGTTTTGCTTGAAACCACCCCTTTGTATATGTTATGTAAATATACTACTGGTTACTGCGTATACGTAAGGGGGCCCCAATGACCACATATCAACCCGATTATTATGCCGCTCTGGGCGTTCCGCGCCATGCGTCGGAGGCCGAGATCAAGCTGGGCTATCGCCGCGCGGCGTTTAAGACACACCCGGACCGCGATGGTGGAAGCGAACCCCGGTTCAAATTGGTTGGTGAGGCCTATGACACATTATCCGACACCACCAAACGGGCCGCCTATGACCGGGACAACCCGCTGGCCGGTTTGAAGGGCGCGCAACAGAACGCAACGCCCCCGTCCGAACAATCAACGCCAGAACCGCAAAACGACAATCTGGTCGATCGCGTCAATGCGATTGTGGATCACTGGAATGATTATCTGGATACGCTGGAAAATCTGGGGTCATTGCGCAAAACCGCCAACCTGCATTTCCAACAGACGCATTCCGATTTGTTTATGCAGGGCGCCGTGTGGGACAACGACCTGATCCGCCCGCAATTCAACGCCCATGCCGACGCCGCCCGCACAACATTGCGGACGCAAGCCAATTTTTTTTATATGGCAGTGAATAAATTTTCGTCCGAGGATCGTGGACTGGGACCCTATATCCTGGATGTGAAGCGCGTTGTGAAATCCCACGCCGAAACCGGGAACATGATCAACACGGCGGGCATTCGCGGCGCCTTTGCCGCGATTGAGGAAAAACTGGCCAAGCGTCAGGATGTGATTCAAAACACGCTGGACGTGATCGGCGGAAAGACCACCGACCTGCGCTATAAACCGCAAACATTGTAAGAAGATTATTTATTCCCGCAGGCCGAGAGCGCGGATCGCTTCCTCATCCTCGCGCGAGGTGGCGCGTGATGGGGCCGTTCGGGCCGGAGCGGCGGCGCGCTCCTCAACAGCCGGACGGTTTTTCAACGATTCTTCATCCAGCGTAATGCCACGCAGAATATCACCCGGACGCCCAAGGGCCGGAATAACTTCACCGTTGATGCTCAGCTCCAGACCACCGGCATTGCCCGTATCCAGACGCAGGCCGTAATTTTCTTCCGGCACAACAATCGTCTCGCCCGGCTTCAGAATGCGGGACACCAGGGCCTTGCCCTTCTTGTCACGGATTTCAACCCATGAACGGTCCTTCACACTGATGACAATTTGACGCCCCGGCGGTGCGGGAGGAACGGCCAGAGATTCCGTCGGTGACGGTGCGGTGGCCGCACCCGTTGCCGGATCAACCGGTTGACCCGCAACAACCGAAGCCGTTGCAGCCGTCGCCGCAGCAGCAGGATCTGTAACCACAGCGCCAGTCGCTGCCGTCGCTGCATCGGCAGCATCAGCCGCCGCGCCATCAGCCGGAACCGTCGCAGTGGTCGTGGCATCTTGCGGTGTCGCAACCGCCAAAGCGCCCGGCACTGTCGCCCCAGGAAGAGACGCTGCCGTGCTGGCCGCAACGGTTTCTTGGACCGGCGGCGGAATATCGGTTGTCGCCGTGTCGGCGCGCATGTCGGCGGGAACATTCGGAATGGCGGCCATCGTCGCCTCCTTCGTCCCGGCATTCATAATGACCCAGCCACCACCGATCACGGTCATAACCAGCAAAGACGCAATCACCAGCATCGTGCCCGGCACTTTACTGTCGGAAGCCGGTGCGGGGAAATGCAGTTCGGGCAATTCTTCTTTGCTGCCCACGGATTGCATCTTGAACAGCTGGACCATCTTGTCGCCGTCCAGCCCGAGATATTCGGAATAGGTCCGCACATAACCGATCGCGTACACGCGCCCCGGCAGTTGCGACACATCACCGCTTTCCAATGCTTCCAGTTGAGATGCGCGAATGCGCAGATAGCCCGCGACTTCGTCCAGCGACTGTTCAAAATGAACGCGCGTGCGACGCAGGATCTCACCCACAGGCAGATCCGTGTAAAATTCCCAGCCTTGCTCGCCCTCGCGGCGTTGCTGCTCAGTCATGCGGGTGTATTAACCTTTGCTTCAGGATTGGCTTTAAAGCTCTATAATCATTACACGATATGACGGGCGGCGGAAAGGGCGAATGTATGGCAGTCCGACGTATGCGGATGCCATAGCAAAGCAAATCATTGCCTTGGTTTTCATAACAATATACAGTCCCCCGTCATTACCCAACCAAATGACGGGCGAGGCTTTGCAATGAACGCACTCTCTAAAAAATTTGCCGGACTGACTTTGGGCCCCCTGCTTTTAACTGGCTGCTTTCAAAGCCCTACGGATTATGTCCGGGAAGAATACGACCCGACAGCCAGTTGCGCCCAGACGGAAAGCGCCGCCCTCAACAAAATCCGCACCTTGTCCGGCCAGAGCGCCCTGCTGAACGATTTTCAAAAATCATTGCGCTCACAGGATTTGGTTTTATGTCAGGCCGATCTTAAAAGCGGAGCATCTCATGCCCTTCATTCATGGCGCGACATTTTGGTTATTAACCGCAACAGCACCCCGGATAAAGTCATCGCGACCGAGCTTTACAAACAAATGTTCGACCATGACGTATCCACATCAAAACAAAGTGACCGGGAACGCCGGGCCGCAGAATCTGCGAAGAAAAACGAATTATCGTTGAGCCACCCGCAACGTCTGTGGAGTGCTTTCCTTGTCCCGGAAGACGCCCTCGCCTTTTCCCGGCTTTTGGATGCACACGCCCTGACCAGCTTTGTTTCTCACGTGCAAAAGCACTACGGCGAACATTCTGAAGTCTGGAGCACCCTGAGCCAGACAAAAAGGAACGCCCTCGACGAAACAATGATTGCGTTTAAAACCGCCCTGGACGATGGCAAAAGCTTTGAAGAAGCGCAAAAAATATCGTTTAAAACAGCCCTTACTGGTCGCATAAACGATACGCGTAAAGACGCAGAATTTTTAACCTGGTACGCCAATCAGCTAAAACCCCATGAAGAGTTGAGCATGAGCCTTTGCTATGATTTCCAGGATGGAAGCATGGACCCCTGCATAACCAGCAAAACAATCTATCCCAGTGTAAATTTAGGCAAACAAACATTGAGTGCTGAATCCGTTATAGAGATCAGCAAATTGTTTTCCGCCAACGGCAATGGGTATTTAAACGACCAGGATGCGCGGGATATCCTCCAACACGCAAACGAAGGTCAGCCCACGCAAAACCTGACTACATTGAATAACACGCTGAAAGATTGCTGCGACGGATCAAAACGCGGCGGCACCTTTGGTTTTTCATCCAAAGGCCGGATTGGTTTTTCACTATTCTAAAACTTAATCCAGCCCGTACGCCGTATGCAGGGCGCGGATGGCCAATTCGGTGTAATCTTCGGAAATCAGAACGCTGATTTTGATCTCCGACGTGGAAATGGCCTGAATATTGATGCCCTTCTCCGCCAGCGCCGCGAACATGGTCTGGGCCACGCCAGCGTGGCTTTTCATACCGATGCCGACAACCGATACTTTTGCCACGCGGGCGTCGGTGTGGATTTTCAGATCTTTCAACGACGCCACGTTTTTCAACGTTTCCAGCGCACGATCCAGATCGGCGCGCGTCACGGTAAACGTCATGTCGGTCAGCTTGCCATCATGCGACACGTTCTGCACGATCATGTCGACATTGATGTTGGCGTTGCTCAACGGACCGAAGACCGAGGCCGCAATGCCCGGAATATCCGGCACGTTGATGAGGGTGATTTTCGCTTCATCGCGGCTGTAGGTAATGCCGTTGACGATATGCTGTTCCACGATGTCTTCCTCTCTGGTGACAAGGGTTCCGGGCAGATCACTGCCGATCGACGGTTCAAAGGTGGACAACACCTGAACCGGAACATTCTGTTTCATCGCCATTTCGACGGAGCGTGTTTGCAACACCTTCGCCCCCAATGACGCCATTTCAACCATTTCTTCGTATGACACGCGCGCCAGTTTGCGGGCGTTGGGCACGATGCGCGGATCGGTCGTGTACACGCCGTTCACATCGGTATAGATATCGCACCGATCCGCCTTCAACGCGGCGGCCAGCGCCACGGCGGTCGTATCGGACCCGCCACGGCCCAACGTGGAAATGCGGTTCATGGGCGTTACGCCCTGAAACCCGGCCAGTACGGCAACTTCGCCCGCGCTCAGGCGTTTATCAAATTCAGCGGTGCGGATTTCTTCGATCCGGGCCTTGCCATGCATGTCGTTGGTGACCAGCGGCACCTGCCACCCTTGCCACGACCGCGCCATGACCCCGCGTTTTTGCAAAGCCAGCGCCATCAGCCCTGCGGTAATGTTTTCACCGCTGGACACGACCGCATCATATTCCCGCGCATCGTGCAGCGGGCTGATACCCCGACAATAATCAACCAGTTGATTTGTAACCCCGGCCATGGCGGACACAACCACCGCCACCTGATGCCCGCGCGCGACCTCGGCCACCACTTTTTCGGCGGCGTTTTCAATCTGGGGGATACCGGCAACGGACGTACCCCCGAATTTCAGGACAAGGCGGGCCATAAAGACACCAAAACCGGGTAAGAATTGACTTTAACCGCTTTTACCCATACTTAGAAAACAGTCAGAAATCAAAGGGAAAACAGGTTTTTCACCCGTGGCCGCACACAAATCCAGAACAACCGATCCGGACGAAATCCGCCATTTTGCCAAGGACTCCGCCCATTGGTGGGACGAAACCGGGCCGTTTGCGCCGCTGCACCGCCTCAACCCGGTGCGGATGGGCTTTATCCGCGATGTTCTGGCCCCGGATGCGGGCGGATCACTGCGCCCCCTCGCCGGCCTGAAAATTCTGGATATTGGCTGTGGCGGCGGGCTGGTGTCCGAACCGCTGGCCCGGATGGGCGCGGATGTTACGGGGCTGGATGCCGATGACGTCGCCATTGGCGTGGCCCGTGACCATGCGGACGCCAACGGGCTGGATATCCGCTACCTGAACGACAATGCCGAAGATCTGGCTGGACGCGAACCGGGCGCGTTTGATTGTGTCGTGGCCCTCGAAATCGTCGAGCATGTTGCCGACATTGATTTATTTATCGCCGCCATCGGCCGCCTGTGCCGCCCCGGTGGCAAGGTCATCATGTCCACGCTGAACCGCACGCCGAAATCCTTCGCCCTTGGGATTGTCGCGGCGGAATATATTCTGCGGTGGGTTCCAACCGGAACGCATGATTGGAAAAAATTTGTGAAACCCGCCGAACTGGCCGCCGCCATGCGCCGCCATGGCCTGAGCCCAGAGCGCAGCAGCGGTTTGATTTTTAACCCGCTGACCAATTCATTCAGCCTGTCCAAGCGCGATCTGGACGTGAACTACCTGATGGTCGCCCACAAACCGGAGACGAAAAAGAAATGAACGCGATTGCCGTTGCCCTGATGTTGATTGCCATGGTTGCCGTTGCGGCATCATTGTTTATCGGCGTGTTCTACATGACCCGCGGCCGCGAAGCCGACCATGCCAAAAGCAACAAGATGATGCAGGTTCGCGTTTATTTGCAGGGCTTTGCGATTGCAATGTTCGCGCTGGCCATGTTGACCGGGATGAAGCATTAAGCCTTTTTCCCTTGGCCCGTCACGCCCCTGCCTCAGAATTTTTAAGGCAATATTTTTTCTTGACGCTCGAGCTATTTATAACCCCCGCGCCGCTAACCCTATCGACATACAAGTGAATTTTATCACCCACCCTATAAAGCGCCTTCGAGTATGCACGGCTATGATGTACGGCAATGGTATCATCAACACCATCCACAGCGCAGATGTATCCAACACTGGATGGCCAATATATTGATCGTTCCAAAATTGTTCCGGAGAGTTTCTCTCCATACAAATAAATTGCAAATCTGGAACCAAACCCAGACAAAAAATCCCGCCTTACAACAAACAGGGACAGTCCCAAAGACAGAGGAAAGCCAATAACAAAGCCCAAAAATTCAGAGGAAATAAACATTGCAACAAAAAAAATCAAAACTACCGCCAACAAATTTTGCACCCCCATATGCAAAAAGGCGCCTTCATTTAAGTCGCCGCTCGCTAGCAATAGGCGAATATTTTTTTGCACGGCATTCGGAAAAACCTGTAATAAAACCCTTCTAATTAACGGCTTCAAAAATCGAATCCTTTTTAAAAACTTCAATCAAAAGGGGCCGTTTTAATTTGGTTTTTCATTCGCAACTCCGGCACAGATCCGAGTCTTCGTCCGGCCTACAGGGCTTTAAAACTACCCCATCAGCTTCTTCAGCGCATCCGGCAGATTGCCGTCAAAAATTGCGCCTTCGATCCGCACGCCTTCGACGATGGCATTGTCCAGCTTCGCGCCCGTAAAATCGGCACCGGCCAGATCACAGCCCGTCAAATCGGCATAGGACAAATCGGTGCCCTGGAACGACGATCCGGCGAAACGCGCGCCCGCGCAATTGGCGTAACGCATGTTGGCCCCATCCAGAATGCACGGGCTGGATTTTTTCGAGCCGTCCGGGTTGTCAAACACCAGCGCCCGGAAGTCGGAATTGCGCAGATCGGCATGGCCCAGTTTCACGTTTCGCAGGGACGACCCACGGAAGTCGCCGCCGCGCAGGAAACAACTGCGGAAATCGCAATCATCCAGCATAGCGCTTTGCAATTGAATATCGGTCAAATCCATACCGCAGAAGCGGGCCTTAATCGCCTTCACCGCCGTCAGACGCTCACCCGCCAGCGAGAGCAGGATGCGCAAATCATAACCGGACAGGTCCAGCTGCCGCCCCTGACGCCCAACGGTGGCAACCCAGTTGCGGTGTTCCTTGATCAGCTTGGCCAGCGGTTCATCCAGTGCGGAAATGGGTTTGCCCACGTTCTCATCCGTCACCGCGCCGGTTAAATCGGCACCGCTGTTGGAAATTTCCTTGATCTCCACCCCGGTCAGGATGGTGGATTTCAGGTTCGCGCCCATCAATTGCGCGCCTTTAATTTCGGCTTCGGTCAGGTCTGCGCCTTCGAACCGCGCACCACGCAGATCGGCGCCAGTCAAATCAACCTTGGCCATGATCGCGTCAGAGAAATCAGCATTCGACGCCAGCGTGCCGGAGAGTTTCGCCCCCGCAAGGTTAGCACCACGGAAGTTCACGTTCTGCCCCTGCCCGAAACTGCCGTCCACCGACATGCCACCCGCGCGCAGGTCGGCGTTATCGAGGTTGGCGCCCGCAAGGTTCGCGCTTTCAATCCGCGCGCCCCGCAAATCCGCGCGCACGAACGTTGTCTTGTTCAAATTCGCATTGGTCAGGTCACAGGCATACAACGATGCTTCACGGAAATTCGCACCAGCCAGATCCATGCCGGTCATGATGCTGCCGCTGAAATCCGCCTGACGCAGGTCACGCTCGCGTAAGGACAGGCCGGACAAATCCATCCGCTTTAACACCGCACGCCGCCCGCCCAGCCGCCCGGCCATAAAACGGCCATGCAACTCAACCGCTTCATCCAGTTGGGTCTGAGTCATCTTTTGGAAGGCTGAGGCTGCGGTATCTGCTGTCATCAAAGAACGCTTGGTTAAATACGGTGGTGTGAATCGGGTCGTGGCCGGGAATCCCCGTCTATCTTGTATAGATCATATTCCTTTATTTTTCATTGCCGATCAGCCTTTTGCACAAGGTTTTTATTTGCCAGAACAAGGACTTCACCTTTTCCCCGGCCAAAACCCTTAATTTCTTGCTCTTGCATTTTTATTATGTTAAATAATCCCATGCTAAAAAACATGCTTACACAATCATTCAACCGGGCTAGTCGAGAAAGCGGAAAAGACTGCTTGATCAACTATATCTGGATCAATAAATCCCCTGACAGCCAGTTTCGCCATGTTGAATGCACGGTCTCATTCAAACACATTGATTGCGCCCACGACGTCGCGCGCGACTACCCCGACGCCCGGATCAAAATCTGGCTGGACTACAAATTTTTGGATAAACGCTCGGTCAATTGCCTGAATGAACACCACAAACGCTTCGCCCCGCCGAATGTTGAATTGTGTGACCTCAACACCATCCCCCAATATGGCCGCGACCCTGATTTATTTGGTCCGAATGCAAACAAGAACATTTGGGCCCGCGTTGATGTGGCACGCCTGATCGTGTTGAAACACGTGTTAAAAAAGGAACCGGAGCCATACGCCATCTACGCCGACTTTGATGTGCAGGACCCGAAACTTGCGAAAGCAAAAGCCTTGATGGACAAAAACGGTCTGGCCCTGGCCACAACCGGGGCGCATATCAATCTGGCCCATATGTTGGTGAATTTCCTGCCGGGAATTTTGGAGAATGGCTATTTTGCGTTCAAAAAAGATCCAAAGGGCCGCAAATTTTTGCACACACTGCTCAGCCGAACATTCACGTGCGCCACACGGGATTCATCCGGCTATACCCCCTTTGTCACGTTGGCCAGCCAGTGGGCCGTAAAGCATGACACAACCCCGAAACAAATGGCCGTGAAACGGGTTCTTTTTTCCATGGGGTATCACATTCCGCACCAGCAGAAATATTTCGACTGGAAATGGAATTAATCCCCCGTCGGGATCAGCCCATCAATCAAGTCCAGCGCCCCCGGTGACGCCCAGTCGGCCGCACCCGTCAGTTTGTACAGCACGCGCCCATCCGCCCCGATGATGAACGTCGTTGGCAGGGCCAGCCCGATATAATGTCCCCACCCGGTTTGGTCATCGGGGTTCAGGACATAATGCGGACCATCCGCTGAAAATCCGGATTTTTCCAGAAGCTGGCGGATTTTATCCGATTTCGGATTTACATCGGTGGACAGGGTCATAAGGGTGAAATGGTCCCCCTGACGGGCCTGCTGCAACGCCTGCAAAGTCGGCAGTTCGGTCACGCATGGGGCGCACCACGTCGCCCAGAAATTGACCAGCAGAATCCTGCCCTTGAAATCCGCGGGAAACGACGCAGATTGTCCATCAAATACACCCACCAGATCCGCCGGAGCGGCCCCGCGCGGCGCTTCGGTGTCATAGGTATGCACGGCCGCAAATTGGGCGAGGAAATCCGCCTTTGTTTGCGGGGTGGCTGTTGCCTTTGTGGCCGCGTTGGCGCTTAATAGTGGGCACAGAGTCACCAGTGCCAAAACCAACAAAAACAACCCGTTAAGGGATGTTATCCGGCACAGATTATAATATGTCATAACCCTATTCAGCCTTGTGGGATGTTTGAAGATGAACCGACTGTCTGCTTTTACCCTGTGTCTTCTGGCTCTGTCCATGCCCCTGGTGGCGTGCGGGGTGAAACCCGGCCATGTGGACGCCCCCGCGACAGCGCAAAGCCCCGATACATTCCCGCAAACCTATCCGGCCCCGGCCACCGACCCGGAACCGACATACCGCAAACGCGCCCCGGCCCCAAAACCGGCCAACGCGGATCAAGCCGGTAGCGGGTTGCAATTCTGATGTTCACCACCGGACCCGATGGCAGGTTGATGGCCGATCATGTTGCCGTGACCGATTTGGTCCGGGATCATGGCACACCCCTTTATGTGTATAGCGCATCGCGCATGCGCGACAATGTAAACGCATTGAAAGATGCGTGCGCATCCGCCCTGCCCGCCGATCGTCAACCGTTGATCGCGTTCGCGACCAAGGCCAATTCCAATCTGGCCGTTCTCAACCTGTTTGCACAAATGGGATTGGGGGCCGATGTGGTCAGCGGTGGCGAATTGCACCGCGCCATTCGCGCCGGGATTGACCCAGCCAAGATTGTATTTTCCGGCGTGGGCAAAAACGACGATGAAATTGCCGCCGCATTAGACCACGGCATTTTTCAAATCAATGTGGAGTCCGAACCGGAACTCAACCGCATTGCGGACATCGCCCGCCACAAAAACAAACGTGCACGCGTGGCCTTCCGCCTGAACCCCGATGTGGATGCGGGCACACATGAAAAAATCACCACGGGACGCGACGATAATAAATTCGGACTGCCCGCCGCGCGTGTGGCCGCGTTGTACCAGCAGGCACAATCCGACATGTTCCTGGACCCCGTGGGGATCAGCCTGCATATCGGATCACAATTGACCTCGCTGGAACCCTATGCCGAAGCGTTCCAGAAATTGTCCGACTTCGTTTACGACTTGCGCAACAATGGCATGGATGTCCGCCGCACCGATCTGGGTGGTGGATTGGGCATTGTGTATGAAGACGAGGATGCGCCCTGCCTGGATTCCTATGCCGCGCTGATCCGCGATATGATCCTGCCTCTGGGCACTGAGATTATTCTGGAACCGGGGCGCTTGCTGGTCGGCAAGGCGGGCCTTCTGGCCAGCCGTGTTTTGTATGTGAAGGAAACCGAAACACGCCGTTATCTGGTTTTGGACGCGGGGATGAATGATTTGATGCGCCCGGCCTTGTATGATGCATTCCACGCCATTCGCCCGGCTGGCAAGCACCGCGAAGGGGCCTATATGACTTACGACGTGGTTGGCCCCGTTTGTGAAACCAGCGACACGTTCGCCCGCGCCCGATCCCTGCCCCCGTTACAGCATGATGACGTGGTGGCCATCATGGATACAGGCGCGTATGGGGCATCAATGGGGTCCACTTATAATACGCGCCCACGCGCGGCGGAAATTCTGGTCGATGGGTCGAATGTCGCCGTTATCCGCACGCGTGAAACGCTGGAATCCATGTTGGATGCCGAACAGATTCCGGCATGGACGGCGCATAAACCGGATAAAACAGGGACATGACCCACACGCCGCGCCATGACGAGCAACAGGACCCATCCCGCCGCCCGATGACATTATCGGCACGGCTGGGTTTTCTGCGCGCTCTGTCGGCGTGGATCATTACGGCGGAACGCGGCACGGCATCGATCTGGCGCATTATTGTCTGGATCATGGCCTTTGCCGGATTGTGGATGTTACAAATCCCGCAAATATTCGGCATGGCGGGATCGGTCATTGCGCTGATCATTTTCGTGGTCGGATTGATTTATATTCCGTGGCGCTACAGCCCCCGCTTCCAAATGCCACGCGCCAGTGACATTGACCGCCGACTGGAAATTGACAGCGACCTGTCCCATCGCCCGTTGAGCCAATCCCATGACCGTCTGGCCAACCCACAGAAGGATGATACGCGCCGCCTGTGGGATGTTGCACGCGGCCAACAGCAAAAATTATTGGCGCGCCTGCGTGTTCCCCGTCCACGCCCGGTTCTGGCCCCGGCGGACCCGATGGCGTTGCGTATTTTGGTCGCATTGGTTGTGATTTGCGGGCTGGCCATTGCCGGGCCATCATGGCATGCGCGCGTGCATGACGGGCTGGTGCCATTTTCATGGCCAAAGGCCGTAGCGAAGGCAGACACCATCACCGTATGGATCACACCCCCGGCCTATACCGGTGTGCCAGAAATGGTGTTCAGCGAAAAAACAAAATTCGATCCCGCAAAACCGATTGCCGTGCCGATGGGCAGTGACATCAAGGTCCGCGTCCGCAGCAACTGGCATAATCTGGGTGGTGATATTGCCGCCCCGGTTCTGGCCGCCGATGGGCAAAGCTTCGCCATGGATAATCTGGGCGATGGAAATTACGGGCTGGTCCGTCCATTCCCACAGGCCAATCATTTCCGCATCCGCCAATTGGTCTTCAACCGTATGGAATGGATGGCAACAATCATCCCGGATACGCCGCCAACAATTACAATTGCCGGTGAATCGGATATTGGGCCGCATGCCGATGTCAAAATTCCCGTCAAACTGCACGATGATTATGGCGTTGAAACGCTGGATATGACGGTCACGTTAGCCGCCGATGCGGAATCCGTACCACTGGGTGCCGACTACACGGCAACGCAAACCATCATGTCGCCCCCGGGTCAGGATTATGAAACGGCGCCATCTTTTGATCTGGCATGGCACCCATGGGCGGGATTGCCGGTGCAGATCACCATGACCGCCACCGACCATCGCGGCCAGACAGCCAGCCTGAGCGAACCCGTCACCATCACATTGCCGGAACGCACATTCCGTCACCCGTTGGCGCGGCAATTGGTGACGATGCGCAAACGCCTGATCCGCACGCCGGATGAAGCGGCATCGAACGTCGCCTATGACCTTGAAACCATCGTCATGTCACCATCCACATACCAAGGCGATCCGGTTATTTTTCTGGCGCTGCGCTCCGCCGCCGTGCGGTTGCTGACCTATCCGGGGAACCGGGATGAAATGGCCGCCGTCGTGGCCTTGCTGTGGGATGTAGCCCTGCGTGTTGAAGATGGCAACATGACCATGGCCTACCGCGGCTTGAAAGATGCGCAACAGGCCCTGCAAAACGCCCTGCGCGACCCCACCACAACGCCGGAACAATTGGCCCAGCTTGTCGAAGAACTGCGCCAGGCGATGGCGGAATACATGCAGGAAATGGTCAGGGAGATGCAAAAGAATATGGACCAAAGCGGCGCGGAACAATTGATGACCGCCGAAGCATTGGAACAGGCCATGAATACCATGGATCTGTCCGCCTATATCGACCAAATGATGGCCCGTGCCATGTCCGGTGATCGGAACGCGGCCCAGCAAATGTTGAATGATTTGCAAAAAATGATGGAATCCATGGATCCGTCCGCCGACATGCAATTGCCGGAGGATGTGAAGAAGATGATGGAATCCCTGGGCGGATTGCAGGACATTATTGAACAACAGGAAAAATTATTGGCCGCAACAAAAGAAGCCAAAACAGACGAAGCGGAAACCGCCGCTGAAAAAAGCACACAGGATTCTATTCGCAATGACATGGGCGAATTGATGATAAAAATGGACGAAGCGTTGGGCCAAATCCCCGAAAAGATCGGTGAAGCCGAACAATTCATGCGCAAATCCGCCGACGAATTGGCCACCAATAACCCTGGCGGGTCCATCCCGCATCAGGAAGATGCGCTGGACCGGCTGCGGAACCAGCAAAAGCAAATGTCGGAAAAACTGCAGCAACGCTTGCAACAAATGACCATGTTGTCCTTTGGCGGTGGCGGTATGCGCACCGACCCGCTGGGCCGCCCGATCGAAGATGGAGACGGCGGACAAAACCCGTGGAGCAAATCAAAGGTCGAAGTGCCGGATGAGGCCGAACGCCGCCGCATCTATGACATCATGCAGGAACTGCGCAAAAAATCCGGCGAGCTGACGCGGCCGGATTATGAGCTGGATTATTTCCATCGCCTGATGCGGCAGTTTTAGAGACGTTTACTTCCCAGCCAGCGTGAACTGCACGTTCACTTCCTTGGCTTCCACCGGAATATCCGGATAGGTCGTATCAAACGCCAGCGTTTCTTCCGGGCCGATAATATCGGATGGTGGATCGATGACCCAGTCACGCAATGTTTCCTCGCCCGACACCCGCAACGATACACGGATGGGAGCCAGATTTTGCTGTTGGGCGCGCAGATTGATGATCTGTCCCGTAACGCTCAGGACCTCAACGCCCTGATCGTTATATTGGGTTTTGGCCTCAACCTGATCAAAGATTACACCCGCCATCGGCGGAAGAATGGTCACGCCGGCCATTTCGTACACGACCTTGGACGGCGGGAATTGTTCCATCACCGCATCACGGAATGTATAGATCCCCCCCATGATCAGAACGAATACAGCCGCCGCGGCGACGTATCCGCCAATCCGGCCACGCAATTCATAAACATCGCCGCCGACATGGGCCGGAACGGACGATCCCTCCGGAATCGGGCGCACACCTTCGGGGATGGGCTCACCCGCCGGGCCGTCATCAGGAATATCTGCCATAGGGGCAGTTGCAACA
Organism: Micavibrio aeruginosavorus EPB; assembly: GCF_000348745.1. NCBI lineage: Bacteria > Pseudomonadati > Bdellovibrionota > Bdellovibrionia > Bdellovibrionales > Pseudobdellovibrionaceae > Micavibrio > Micavibrio aeruginosavorus. The sequence continues at coordinate 1,419,859 of NC_020812.1, forward strand.
TCATCCATCGCACCCGCAAAGGTGTCGATGGCGTCATCAGCATCATCCCCCCCGACCAATTCCGTTTCGGGGAAGTTTTCATGCCATGTATGGCCGCAATTACCACACCGCACCGTCCGGCCGTTCGGGGCCAGAGAGTGGACAGGAACCAGATAGCGGGCGTGGCACTCTTCGCACGTCAAAATCATGGGAAGCAGTCCAAAAAGGAGGGATATTTCACTTCACAAACTTGATTCAGTATATAGAGTCTAGACGTGTTCCGTAAAGCACCGTTTCACGCCACCAAGGGATTTTCCAGATGATCGCCCGTTTTGCCATTCTGCTCGCCACCCTCACCCTGCTCTCCAGCGGGCCTGCCCGCGCACAGGATGCGACCTGCGCCGGGGCGGACACGGCGTGCATTCTGGGCACACTGGACAAAACCGCCGACACGATCACGGACAAAAAATGGCGGGACCAAACATTGCGCGAAGTTGCCAAACTCTACGCCGCCAAGGGCGATACGGATCAGGCCATCGCAGTGATTGGGAAAATTGAAAACCCGGACACGCGCGCCCTCACCATTCGCGGGATTGGCATGGCCTTAGCGCGGCTGAACTGGACCGCCGACAAATACGGCCCGGTTTTCACCGCCCTGCAAGCCGAGGCCGGTAAAATTGACCATGCCGCATCACACGCCATCGCACTCACCTACATCGCCATGTCCCAGGCCTATGCCGGGGATGATGCGGGCGCAACCGCGACGGCACAATCCATGACCAATGTGGCCCTGCGCAACAAGGCCTTTGGTGAAAACGCGGAAATTCAGGCCGCACGGGGCGATGTAGACACCGCCCTGACCAGCCTGGCCGCGGTGGAGGATGCGCAATATCGCGATAAACAGGCCCAGATCGTTGCCAAAATTCTGACCGATTCCGGGGCCTATGATAAGGCCATTCGGATCGCCAACAGCATTGCGACCCCCTATGCCCAGGCGCAGGCGATGCTGTATATCGCCGCCAAACAAATCACGCCCCATGAATCCGATCTGGGGCAAAAGGACGAGTAAAGAAGGACGTGCGTAAACTATGATCCGTTTTGAACATGTCGGGTTGCGATATGGCATAGGGCCGGAAGTGCTGAGCGATATTTCGTTCGCGCTTGAACCCGGCTCATTCCATTTTTTAAGTGGCCCCAGCGGTTCGGGTAAAACCTCGCTGATGAACCTGCTCTATCTTGGCCGTCGTCCGACACGTGGCCTGATCAACATGTTCGGCCAGAATATCGGCAGCCTGTCGCGCCAGCAGACCAGCCCCCTGCGTCAACGCATCGGCGTGGTGTTTCAGGATTTCCGTTTGCTGAACCATATGTCCGCGTTTGATAACGTGGCCCTGCCCCTGCGCATTATGGGGCAGCCGGAAAAAGAAATCCGGAATAATCTTGAGGAATTATTGAACTGGGTCGGCCTGGGCGACCAGATGCGCACCCTGCCCAATACCATGTCGGGCGGACAGCAGCAGCGTGTGGCCATTGCACGCGCCGTCATTACCCGCCCGCGCCTGTTGCTGGCTGACGAACCGACCGGGAACCTGGACGATGAAATCGGCTATCGCTTGATGAACCTGTTCGAACAATTGAACCGCATGGGCACCACCATCGTGATCGCGACCCACAACCAGCAAATGATGGATCAATTCGGCCATAACCGCATGATCCTTGAACGCGGATCATTGCGCATTGAACCGGGCACCCGCACACCGCAACACTGGCCCTCTGCCAGTGTCATGGAAGGGGCCGTATAATGACCGCTCCCGCAAAACCGAAAAAGAAACCGTTCAACCTGCGCCGCGAACGCATGCTGGGCCGCGCAACGGAAAAACGCCGCTATGATTTGCCGCTGAACAAGGGGGCAGGATCTGGATTCCTGATGGTCCTGATCGCGTTGATGACATTTCTGGCCATGATGGCCGTGGCGGCGTCCTTTACCCTGTCGGCCATGACGCATCGCTGGTCATCCGGGCTTGAAAACCGTGTGACGGTTGAAATTCCGGCAACGGACATGGATGGCAATTTGCGTGATGCCGACGCCATCAATGACATTGCAGCCAAAGCGCTCAGCATTCTCCACACCCACCCGGCCGTTATCGACAGCCAACGCATGGATGATGCGGAGATTCGCAAACTGGTCGAACCGTGGCTGGGCACAAACCTGTTGAACGATACCATTCCCCTGCCCGCGTTGATTACCGTGGCCCTGCGCCCGGATACGGATGCACCGACCATGGGCCAATTGACCATCAGCCTGCGCAGCGCCGCATCGAATATCCGCGTTGATACACATGAAGAATGGCTGACCGACCTGCTCCGTTTCACGGGTGCCATGCAATTGGGCGCATTGATGATCTCGCTGGTTATTGGCGTAACAACCGTGACCGCCGTGGCCGGGGCCGTGCGTGCGCGTATGGCGGTACACCGGGCCGATGTTGAATTGCTCCACATCATGGGGGCCAGCGATGGATACATCACCAAACAATTCCAGCGCCACGCGCTGATCCTCGCCCTAAAAGGCGGTTTGGCGGGCGCCTTGGCCGGCGCACTGGCAATGGCAATGACGGGATGGGTATCAGGTGAAATGGGTGCGGCCATCCTGCCCGATTTCACGCTAAGCGGTGGGCAGATTGCACTGCTGTGCCTGACCCCGTTGCTGGCCGCCGCCATTGCCACGACAACGGCGCGTTTTACGGTTTTGCGGGTGCTATCAACATTCCCATGACCCACTATACCCCCAGCCCCGTTCCCGTACGCCTGATGAAACTGGCCGGATATAGTCTGGCCGCGGCGTTCTGGTTGTGGATCAGCGGGTATCTCCTGTTCCTTGCGTCTGTATCCCTCACCCGCCCGCATGATCCGGACCGCGCAACCGATGCGATTATTGTCCTGACCGGGGGGCAGAACCGCATTCACACCGGGCTTGAATTGCTGGAACAGGGAAAAGCGGAATATCTGTTTATCTCTGGCGTGAACCCGGATGTATCCATCATGCAGATCGTGCGTCAATGGAAACCGGATATATCCCCCATTCCTTGCTGCATCGTTCTGGGGCACGCCGCCGCCAACACCGAAGAAAACGCGCATGAAAGCAGCCAATGGGTGCGCGGCATGGATATTCAGAGTGTCCGGCTGGTCACGTCGACCTATCATTTACCGCGGGCATGGCTGGAATTTAATCACGCTTTGCCGCGCCACGAAATTCTGGCCCACCCGATCAAATCCCCCGTACTGGAGGATGGCAGCCGCGATTTTCTGAAGCTGGGGTTCAGCGAATATAACAAAACCCTGATGACATGGGTGCGGCAGAATATTTTCGATATGGATCTCTGGCGCGCACAGAAAAACAAAAAAGAACAACAGCAATGAAAAATCTCGAAATTTTCCTGCGCTCCACGGTCTTTAATATTTTATTTTTTGGCGTCACCGCCGTGATGGCGCTGAGCCTTTTGCCAACCGCGCTCTTACCGCGCCGCGTGTTTATGGGCGTTGTCTGGTTGTGGGTTCGCGTTGTTCATGGCCTGGAACGCGTGATCCTGAATCTGGATTACGAAGTGCGCGGTCTGGAACATTTTCCCCGCGACCGTACAGTGATTATCGCCGCCAAACACCAATCGGCATATGAAACATTCAAACTGCACATCCTGTTCAATGACCCGGCGATTGTTCTGAAGCGTGAACTGCTCCGCATTCCGGTCTGGGGGCTGTATTTGTCTAAAATCGACCCGATTGCGATTAACCGGGCCGAACGCGGCGATGCCCTGCGGTCATTGATCGCCGCGCTGGACCATGTGAAGGACCAGCACCGCCCGATCATCATTTTCCCGCAAGGCACACGCGTGAAATATAACGCGACAACCACGGACAAGCCGTACAAAGCCGGCGTCGCCCGCATGGCGTTACAGGGAAACATTCCGATTGTTCCGCTGGCCATGAATACGGGTTTGTTCTGGCCAAAACTCAGCTGGATCAAACGCCCGGGGCGGGTCATTTTTGAATTCCTGCCCCCGATCGCACCAGACGGCTCCGCCGCCGATATCATGCAAAAATTGCAACATGACATTGAGGCCCGTTCAAACGCATTGATGGACGAAGCCCGCGAACAATCCCCATGGTTGCCGCGATGAACAGGCGCATCACACGCTGGACGACACGTATCATCTACGCGCTGTCTGGCCTCATCGTACTTGGTTTTATTGCCTATTGGGCCGCCTTCTATATGATGGCCGGAAAAATCATTGCCCGTACCGTCGCTGACTTAACATTACGCGGATATGATATCACCGCCCACGCCCAACCTGGCGGCTTTCCTGTTATTCCGACACTGACCGGATTCGTCAAACTGACCACGCCCGACGGCATGGTCAGCGTCAGCATTCCCAGCCTGCGCCTGCGCGGATTCTTTATGCCGTACACACGCCTGCGAATTGATGCGGAACTGGGCGTGTATTTAACCGGCCCTGGAACCGATGCCATGTGGCCAACGTGGCGACAAATGGAAAAAGTCCATCTGTCCCTCGACATTCCGCCATCGATTCACGCGGGAATGAATTCCGTTCCCATCCACAATCTTGATATATCGGTGGACCAGTCACGTTTTATTGGCAATGGATTGTTACAATTGGACAGCGCGGGCCAACCCGCCGGCATGATGAATATGCGCATTGTCGGAATTGATCACGTCATTGAGCAGGTTCGCAAGGACGGCACCATAGACAAGCAAAAGGCAATGATGATCAGCACCCTGATGCGCGGATTTGAACAACCCGATCCGGAAACCGGCGCCATGGCGGTCTCTGTGCCGCTGACCCTGCGCGATCGCTGGCTTTATGCCGGGCCGATCATGCTGTGGCAAATCCCGCCCGTTGCACTCGGGCTTTGATCAGGATTCCAACGCCGGTATAACCGGATATCCACCCAGACAGATGCAATTGCCGTCCGTGTTTTCCAGTTTGACCAGAATTTGATCCGTCATTTCGCCATTGGCGATATACCGATCAACCTCGACAAAATGCTGGGTTCGCTCCAGACCTGGATGCCCTTTGCGCGACAACAGGCTGAGCGGTGTAAGCCCCATCGCCTTCAGGCGATCGACAATTCGCGCCCGGCTTATACTGTCATCCAAATCGAGGAACAGGAAGGAATGGTCATTGCCACTGTCATTGAATTTCAGGCATCCGACCACCAGCGCCTTAAATCCCGGACGGGTGCGGCTGTCCACCCCGCTGCCATAGGGCAGGCTGGCCACAATATGGGCGATTTTTTCGGGCGATTCCCCGCGCATATAGGCCCACCACGGCTTCGGATCCTGATCATCCGGCCAGGGCAGGACGGCGAATGTCACCTCCCCCTCCTTCACCATCGACAGGGCGTTCATCGGGTTGGTCATTTTTTGCATTGGCACAACACTGCCAAAATAATTCTTGGCCATGTCCCAGGCTTCGGTCATCTGCTCATCCGGGGCGCAGACAATCACCTTCACATCGGTTTGCAAAAGCGACACAGCCCCGACCAATTCACGCCAGATCCGCACCACGGCATGGCGCGGTAATGCACCATGATGGCGGTCCATCAAACGACGGATCATGACCGCCTCACGATCGGGTTGGATCACCTGAATCTTGTTTCGCCGTTTTTCCTCGCCGATTTTTTTCACCAAATCGGCCCGCTTCATCAGCAGGTCATGCAGATTATTATCGAGATCATCGATTTCACGCCGTAAATCATCAACGCTATCGACCATGGGGAACTCCGGGAGAGAATAAAAACTGGAAGGGATTAACCATAGCAAGGCACATGACGCCCCGCAAGATAAACCGGATTACGGGACGGGCTTATCCCTGCTCTCGCCGCCCGCCGCTCAAGGCATTGGGCACAAGGATGCGCCGACCACGGATTTTAACCTTGGCCGTTTGGGAAACGGTCGTACCCGCATAAAGCTGTTTGCTGAATTCCGCAATATGCAGGCCACATAACCCCGGCATGATCCGCGCCCCGATCCGTTCCATGAACCAGAAGGTCCGCAACATCAGGAATGTGCGCACCGGCGGCAGGAACAATGCCCGCTCGGTCCGTTCATGCACAAAGGAATGATCGCGGAACAATTGCACGATTTGTGATGCCGAAAATGGTTGCCCCTGGCCAAAGGGGGACCAATCCGCCCGCGCCCAGAAGCCCAAACGATTGGGCACAACAACAATAATGCGCCCACTGCTTTTCAGCACGCGCCACAACTCCTGGAGGTTTGGGGACAGGATTTCGGCATGTTCAACGCTGTGCACCAACAAGATGCGATCCACTGATTCCGTTTCCAGTGGCAATTCGGATTCCTCGGCCAGGCACACCAGATTTTTTTCATGGCGCGGCCAGACACGGGCCCCCAGCCGGGCGGGCATGACCGCGATGACACGTTCGGCATCCTTCATATACGGGCGCAGATAGGGTGTGGCATAGCCGCACCCGACAACGCGCAAACCCTTTACATCCGGCCACATGGGAATCAAATGATCGAGCAAAATCCGCCGCACCAGCCGCCCGGATCGGCTGTCGTAAAACGCTTTTAGATCATAGATTGATCCCGTGCTCATCCGCGCCCCAGATAGGTTTCAAGTTGCGGGATCAGTGGCAAGTCGGCCTCCGGCATTGGCAAGGCATACATTTCATGCGGGAACACCCATTTCAAACCCGCATGTTCGTGCATTTGCGGTTCGCCCCGCCACACACGGCACGCATAAAGCGGCATGATCAAATGAAAATCATCGTACCCATGCGACGCCATGCCAATCGGCGTGTAACAGCACGGGCGTGTTTCAACACCCAATTCTTCTTCAATTTCCCGCATCAGGGCGAATTCCGGGGTTTCCCCCTGCTCCATTTTGCCGCCGGGAAATTCCCACAGGCCCGCCATGGATTTGCCCTCGGGCCGTTGTGCCATCAACACGCGCCCATCCGCATCAATCAACGCCGCCGCAACGACAAACACCGTGCGTTTGGGCGCACAGGTCGGGCGCGGTAAGTCCAGCGCCTCTTCACACGAAATCGATTTTTTAACAAAACGGACCATGAACTTCTCTTTCAGACAAACCCCCTCACCATTTTTTGGTGAGGGGGTTTTGTATCGTTTAAACCATCACACCAGAGATTACGGTGTTGCCGGAGCCGGAGTTTCAGCCGGAGTTTCAGCAGGCGCTTCAACCGGGGCCGCCTCAGCAGGTGCGGCTTCAGCAGGCGCGGTGTCCGTCGGTGCCGGGGCAGAATCTGCCTTCGGCGCATCGGCGACAATCGGCTTGCCGTTAATATCGAAGCGTTCAATTTTCGCTTCTTTCTGCCATTCCTGAACCATACGGCCCAGCTCTTCCTGACGCAGCTTGGCTTCGACCTGCGGCTTTACGTCTTCAAAGGCCGGAGCCGGACGGTTGCGTTTGTCCTCCAGCTTGATCACGTGCCAGCCGAATTGGGTTTTCACCGGTGCTTTGGTGTATTCGCCGACTTTCAGAGCGAAGGCCGCATCGGAAAATTCCGGGATCATGTCACCCTTGGTGAAATAACCCAGATCGCCGCCGTTTTCAGCCGTCGGACCCGTGGAGTTTTCGCGGGACAGGGTTTCGAAATCAGCACCGCCATCCAGCTTGGTGATCAGTTCCTTCGCCTTGTCTTCGCTGTCGACCAGGATGTGGCGGGCTTTTACTTCTTCCACTTTGCCCATCTGTTTGACCAGCGAGTCATATTCGGCTTTCAGCTTTGCTTCGCTGATGCCTTTATCCAGTTGGCGTTGGACGTAGATATTACGGACGATCTGCCCCTTGGCCATTTCCATCATTTTTACAACTTCGGGATCTTGCTCCAGCGAAGCGCCAGCGGCCTTCTGGTCAACGATCTTGTTGTTGATGACTTGTTCCTGTGCCATCGGGAATAATTGGTCCAGCGGCATGGCGCGCATGTTTTCCGGCAGAGCGGCAATGAAGCCCAGCACGTCACTGCGGGTCACATCTTCGCCCGCAACTTTGGCAACAACCGGGTTGCCTTGAATGATTTCGCCCGCTGGGGTCTGGATCGTTTCGCCATCAGCCGGTGTCGCCGCGGCGGTATCAGCCGGGGTTTCAGCGGCAGCCGCTGCCGGCTTATCGGTTTCGTTCACACCTTTGCCGGACAGGAATACAAACCCGCCCGCACCAATCGCCAGAACAGCCACAGCCGCCAGTGCGATCACGGTTTTAGATTGGCCTTGTTTGTTTTCAGCAGTCATAAAAGACTCTCCTTGATAGCATTTTTCGTATTACATGAACCATGTACCCGGTCAGACTGACCATGAAAAAGGGCGTAAATATGGTGTGGTGATTCTGGACTCTATAGGGGGTTCAACACAGAATAAAGCCGCCATGTCCGGGTTGTCCCCATCCTATGGGCTAGAAACGAGGTGAAGTTATCCACCGCCCCTCTAGCCTTTCCGTTGACGTGGACGGGGCGGAGTTCTATATCTTCAGTCGTAAAAATGGCGAAAATCCCGTGTTATTGAGGGGTTTCCTCTTATTTTCCATACATCACAAAGGATACGATGTTGCTCGCCCTCGCCCAGAAAATTTTTGGTTCCAGTAATGACCGTATGGTCCGCTCCGTCGCCCGCCATGTTGAGCCGATCAACGCGCTGGAAGCCAAGTACCAAGCCATGTCCGATTCCGAATTGCGGAATCAAACCGCTTTGTTCCGCGACCGATTGGCCAGCGGTGAAAAGCTGGACAATCTTTTGCACGACGCCTTCGCCGTTGTGCGCGAAGCCGCGAAACGTACATTGGGTCAACGCCACTTCGATGTGCAGTTGATGGGTGGCGCGGTTTTGCATTCCGGTAAAATTGCCGAAATGCGTACGGGTGAAGGGAAAACATTGGTGGCCACGCTGGCCGCGTATCTGAACGCCCTGCCCGGCAAAGGCGTGCATGTTGTTACGGTCAACGATTATCTGGCCAAACGTGACGCGGAATGGATGGGCCAGGTTTACCGCTTCCTCGGCCTGACCGTGGGCTGCATCGTGCATGACATGAAGGATCAGGAACGCAAGGCCGCCTACGCCGCCGACATTACCTACGGCACGAACAACGAATTCGGCTTTGACTATCTGCGCGACAACATGAAATACCGCCTGGACGCGATGGTCCAGCGCCCGTTCCATTTCGCCATCGTCGACGAAGTGGACTCCATTCTGGTGGACGAAGCGCGGACACCGTTGATCATCTCCGGCCCAGCCGAAGATTCATCGGAGATGTATACGGCGATCAACAAAATCATTCCGAAACTGGTCGCCGAAGATTTCGACCTGGACGAAAAACAGCGCAGTGTCGCCCTGACCGACCAGGGGACCGAGCATGTTGAAGATTTGTTGCGTCAGGCCGGCATGCTGGAAGAAGGCAGCACAATGTACGACGCCGGGAACGTCACGCTGGTCCACCATGTGAACCAGGCCCTGCGCGCCCATAAACTGTTCGCCCGCGACCGCGATTACATCGTGAAGGATGACAAGGTCATCATCATCGACGAATTCACGGGCCGCATGATGGAAGGCCGCCGCTTCTCCGAAGGTCTGCACCAGGCGCTGGAAGCACGCGAAGGCGTGAAGATCCAGAACGAAAACCAGACGCTGGCCTCCATCACGTTCCAGAACTATTTCCGCATGTATCCCAAACTGGCGGGCATGACCGGTACGGCCATGACCGAAGCGGCGGAATTTGAAGAGATTTACAAACTGGGCGTCGTGGATATTCCCACCAACAATCCGGTGGCCCGTATCGACCACAACGATAAAATCTATAAATCCCTGCGGGAAAAAGAAGATGCCGTTGTGAAGCTGGTTCAGGAATGCCGCGAGCGCAACCAACCGGTTCTGGTCGGCACCGTGTCGATTGAAAAATCGGAACAGCTGTCCGAAAAACTGAAGAAAGCCGGCATCCCGCACAACGTGCTGAACGCCCGCCACCACGAACAGGAAGCGTATATCATTTCCCAAGCCGGTCGCCCCGGCGCGGTGACGATTGCCACCAACATGGCCGGTCGAGGAACCGACATTCAGCTGGGCGGTAACCTGCAAATGCGCATCGCCGCCGAAATTGACGATACATTGCCAGATGATCAGAAACAGGCCCGCATTGCCACCCTCACCGCCGAAATTGAACGCGACCGCGAGATCGTGCGAGCCGCAGGTGGTTTGTATGTGATCGGCACGGAACGTCACGAATCCCGCCGGATTGATAACCAGCTGCGCGGCCGTTCGGGCCGTCAGGGCGACCCCGGTGCCACCATGTTCTTCCTGTCGCTGGAAGATGACCTGATGCGCATTTTCGGCTCCGAAAAAATGGAAATGCTGCTGGGGAACAAGCAAATCGGCCTGCGCGAAGGCGAAGCGCTGGTTCACCCGTGGATTTCCAAGGCGCTGGAACGCGCCCAGGCCCGCGTGGAACAGCAGAACTTCGAAATTCGTAAAAACCTGCTGAAATTCGACAACGTCATGAATGACCAGCGGAAAGTGATTTACGAACAACGCCGCGAAATCATGGATGCCGATGATGTCGAAGACATTGTCGCCGGTATGCGCCATGAAGTGATCGAAGATATGGTTATGCGCCAGATCCCGGCGCAATCCTATGCCGAGCAATGGGACACGGCGACCTTGAAAGCCGAAGTCCTGCGCGTTCTCTCCCTCGACCTGCCGATTGCGGATTGGGCGAAGGAAGAAGGCATTGCCGACAATGAAATCATCGACCGCCTGATCGACGCGTCGGACAAGAAAATGGCCGCCAAGGCCGCCAATGCCGGACCGAAAGTCTGGCGCCAGATGGAGAAAGCCTTCCTGCTCCAACTGCTGGACCAGAATTGGAAGGAGCACCTGCTCAACCTCGACCATTTGCGTCAGGGCATCAATCTGCGCGCCTTCGGCCAGCGTGACCCGCTGAACGAATACAAAACCGAAGCGTTCACGATGTTTGAAATGATGCTGGTGCAATTGCGTGAGAACGTCACCGCGACGCTCAGCCTGCTGGAAATCCGTTCACCGGACGACCTGCAACAAATGGCCCGCGGCCCGCAGGAACCGGACCCGTCCAAATTGCACGAAACACGGGTTGATCCGGCCTCCGCCGAGACATCGGTACCGGATGACAGTGCGGACCAAGCCCAACAAAGACCGATCCGCAATGCCACGTTTAATGCACAGGACCCGTCCACGTGGGGCCAGACCCAACGCAACGCGCCCTGCCCCTGTGGGTCCGGCAAGAAATTCAAGCATTGCCACGGTCAACTCTAAAAACTGACCATGCTGCAACAGGTACCGCGCCCCCTCGACCTCACTTACCGTATGGTGATTGCGGTGGCGCGGCGTACGCCTTTGTCCCGTGGCGGGTTTCGCCGCGCGATCCTCAACTTCATAAAGAGCCGTGTGGACCATCCGATTATCACGGACTTTCGCGGCGTGCCCTTCATCCTGAATCTGGACAACACGACCGAAGCCAAGGCCCTGTTCGGGTATTACAATCTCGATGAACTGAACTTCCTGAATGCCGGGCTGCCGGATACGGGGGCCGTGTTCGTTGATATGGGGGCCAATTCCGGGTTCTTTACCCAGAATTTCCTGGCCCGGACCGAGGGAACGGGCCATGCGCTGGCCATCGAACCCAACCCGAAAATGTGCGCCCGCATCCGTGCCAACTACGACATTCTAAAAGCCCAGAGCAAGACAGGCATGTCCAAACTCAGCCTCGAGCAATGCGCCGTTGGCGATGTCAGCGCTGTGATGGAGCTGGATCTGTCCACCGGTTATGGCGGCGCGCATGTCACGAACGAAAAATCCGCCCATTCCATTACGGTTCAGATTGAACCCTTTGAAACGCTTCTCCGCCGCAATGGAATTGAAAAAATTGACGTGATGAAGGTGGATGTCGAGGGATTTGAAGACCGCGCCCTGATCCCGTTTTTCAAAACGGCACCGCAAAGCCTGTTCCCGAAACATATCATTATCGAACACACATGCCAGGACCGGTGGGTCGGTGATTTGTTTGGCGTAATGACGGATGCCGGGTATCGCACAGTGAAAACAACACGCGGCAATATGTTTTTATCGCGATAATATTACGCGACCTCACCCTTTTTCTTCGGCGGCGTCACACGCACCAGCGTGATCTGGTTCCGGTGTCGGCGAACGATATCAAAGCGGAATCCGTAAAAATTGAACACCTGGCCGATTTCAGGAATTTTCTGCGCCTCGTGCAGGACAAGCCCCGCCAGCGTTGAATAATCTTCGTCTGGCAAATTCCAGTCAAATTCCCGGTTCAGGTCACGAATTGTCACCGTCCCATCAATCAGCAGCGTGCCATTGGGTTGTTTACGCACACCGGCAACACTGATGTCATGTTCATCATCAATATCGCCCACGATTTCTTCCAGAATGTCTTCCAGCGTGATAATCCCCATCAACGACCCATATTCGTCGACAACCAATGCAAAATGCTCCCGGCGTTTGCGGAACTCCTGCAACTGATCAAACAGGGTCGTACTGTTTGGGATAAACCACGGATCGGCGGCCAGCCGCTCGACATCAATGCGGTCAATATTACCGCCTTCGCTTTGCATTTCACGCAACAAAGCCTTGGCATGGATCACACCGACAATATTATCCGCACTGTCCCGCCAGACAGGAATACGGGTATAGGGGCTTTCCAATACCTGCTGGACAATGGCGGCGGATGGCTGGTCCAGGTCAATCGTCATCACATTGCGGCGGTGAATCATAATTTCTTCCACCTCGACATCAGCCAGATCGAGAATAGACCGCAACATGGCGCGTTGTTCCTGCACCTCTTTGTCTTCGCCACTGTGCATTTCAATTGCACCGCGTAGTTCTTCGATATTATTCCCGACATTCACCTGCGTGATATCATGGCCGAACAGACGCAATAATCCACGCACAATCCACGCCACCGCTTCGGTAATCGGTGCCAGAATTTTAATCAATACGTTGATGATTGGGGCAATCGTCATGGCCATGCCGTCGGCATGATAAAACGCATAGGTTTTCGGCAACACTTCAGAGCAGATCAAAACGATCAGCGTCATGGCAATGGTGGCATAGAAAACCCCGGCATCACCGAACAGAACGATTAAAACGCTGGTCGCCAGCGCCGAGGCCATAATGTTGACCAGGTTGTTCCCCAGCAACAGCGCTCCAATCATCCGGTCTTTTTTATCGCGCACATTATTCACCATAATGGCGCGCTTATTGCCTTCCTTGGCCAACGCCGCCATACGCGCCTTGGATGCCGCAGTCAGCGCCGTTTCCGAACCGGAAAAGAACGCCGACAGGCACAACAGGATAAAAATCGCGAAACAGGACAAACCCACAGACATTGTATTTTTCCTACAAAGATTGATTTAAAACAGACAATACATCGTGATCGTCAACGCCACCCCGGACAAAGGCCTGCCCAATCCCGTGCGTCAGTATAAACTGAATCCCCTGATCATTGGCTTTTTTATCGCCGCGCATCCGCTCAAGCAAACTTTTTTCATCCAAGGATAAAGGCAAATCCATATCACGCAGGGTCACAGGCAATTCTACGGTCTGTAAATGCGCGCGCGTACGCGTCACCGTATCATGCGAACAGAGCGACAAGCGCGCCGATAATTCCGTGGCCAGCATCATTCCCACGGCCACCGCCTCGCCATGCAAAACCCGGCCATCATACCCACAGGCGGATTCAATCGCATGGGCGAACGTATGACCAAAATTCAACAAGGCCCGGCGGCCGCCCGCGCGTTCATGCTCATCCTCGGCGACAATCGCGGCCTTGTGCGCGCAGGATGTTTCAACGGCATGGGTAATCGCTTCGGGATCGCGGGTTAAAACCCGTACGCCGTTTTGTTCCAGCCACGCAAAAAATTCCGCATCGCCCAGAAGGCCGTATTTGACAATTTCCGCATACCCCGCGCGCAATTCACGGGCCGGTAACGTATCCAAAACATTAGTGTCACAAAACACCGCCGCAGGTTGATGAAACGCCCCAACCAGATTTTTACCCGCATGCATATTAATTCCGGTTTTCCCACCAACAGAGCTGTCAACCTGCGCCAGCAAGGTCGTCGGCACCTGAACAAAGGGAATGCCGCGCATGATCGTGGCCGCACAGAACCCGGCCAGATCGCCGACAACACCACCACCGACCGCAATCAATACGGACCCGCGATTGACACCGTTTTCCAGCAACCAATCCTGCACCCGTTCAAACCATGCGATCGATTTTGTTGCCTCCCCCGGCGGAAGAGTCATGATGACACCGCCACAAGAACCCGCAACCTGCACCCCGTAGGCTTCGGCATTTTCATCGGTAATGATAAAAAATCGTTTTGCCGCACCGATGGCAGGGGGCAATGAATCCATGATGCTGTTCAGCGCGCCCTGCCCGACATGAATATCGTAGGCGCGATCCCCCAACGGGACATGAACCACACGGTTATTCATTGCACATCCTCCAAAACAGTCTGCAACCCGCGCAAGGTCTGCATCATAATGGCATCATCATCGCCGGACCCGGTATCCACCTGCATCATTGCGCGCGCATAGATGGGATCGCGGATCAGGGATAAGTCCTGTAGAACCTGCTCCGGGTCCCTGCCCGCCAATAACGGGCGTGGACGGCCATTCCGTGTGCGCGCGGCCAGAATGGTTAAATCGGCCCGGACCCAGATGGATATCGACCGGGCCCAGATCATATCCGCCGTTTCGGTTCGCATAATGGCACCGCCCCCGGTGGAAATCACCTGCGCCCCTTGATCCAGCAAACGACGGATCACCCGGGCCTCGCCATCGCGGAAGGCCGGCTCGCCCAACGTTTCAAATATTTCCGGAATGCGCATACCCGCCGCCCGCTCGACCTCGTCATCAGAATCGACGAATGGCAGGCCCAAAACATGGCCCAGACGGCGGCCCAGACGTGATTTTCCGGCCCCCATGGGCCCCACCAGCACGATGGGGCGGTTATTTTTTTTTGTACCGCCGCGATCAGGGCCTCAGGCCCCGTCCTGTCCTGTGGGATAGTATCCATCCCACTCTTATGCCATGGCAGGAATAAAATGAAAATATGGCCCCCACCCTGTTGAATTCAGGCCCCCCTTTGCTACATTGCCCGTATTATGTCGATTCGGGGCTCATCCCCTCAGGTAAGGAGTTTGACCATGCTGAAATGGATTTCACTGGCCGTGTTGCTGATGATCATTGGCGGTTTCGGGTTTGTTGCGTTTACGGATGTCAACGTGCCGCAAACGGAAATCAGCAAGACCGTTCCAAACGACCGTTTTTATAACTGATCCGGTATCGGGGACTGGCGTATCATGATCATCTCGCGAACATTGAAAATTTTCATGCTGGGCGTTGCGGCAATGACCGTCATGGCGGTGCCCGCTTTCGCGAATGACCGCATGGCCGGAACGCAGGGCGGTACCAACCGCCCCGCGCCGGTCAAAACAGAAAAGCCAGAGACCGAAACCGCGAAAAAGCAGGATCAGGCCCAGACCGTCAAATTCACGCCACCGGCAACGTCGTTGCCAAAGTTCAGCTATAAGGTGCTGGAAAGTTACGGCACGCTCAGCGACCCGCTGGGCCCCACGCTGGGCGTTGATATGTGGGCGGGATCGTCACGATCCACCATCGTCAAGGAAATCCCCAACCTGCCCAATGGCCACACCGTGGCCACGATGCAGGATATGACGTTACGCCTGTTACTGACACAGGCCGACAGCACGTTTATTCGCGCCGATGTTGCCCCGGAAAAGGGCAACGACCTGATGACGTTGCGCCTGCAAAAGCTGCTGGATATTGGCGCGTATAAATCGGCGATGGATTTATATACACAGATTGCGGGCGAGCCTTATCACGAAAAACTGGCCCGCGCGGGCATTACCGCCATGCTGTATAATGGCGAGACGGGCTTGGCCTGCCTTGAATTTCGCGCCGTCCAAAAACGCATGATGGACAACCCCGACGACATGTCCGCCGATGACATGACGTGGTGGACCGCCATGGCCCCGATTTGTGACGCCATTCAGGCCCGCATGATCAACCCAAAGGCCGATGATTTCAAAATTGATGAAGCCGCATTGGGTGAGAGCAAAATTCTCAATCAATTGCTCTCCCGCAAAGATTTCAAACTGGGCATCAGCGACGTTGAAGATTTCGCCGCACTGAATGGCCTTGAGCGTTCCGTTCTGGCAGGCCTGCGCCGTTATGATTTCAACCGCCTGAAACTGCGCGATGTGGGTGCGGTGGATGGTTCCGTTTTGATGATTATGGTCGAAGACCCGACAATGCCGGCCCGCCTGCGCGCACCGCTGATGGTTGAGACCCTGCACCGCGGGTTGGTCCACACGGACCGCCTGATCGCATTGTACGAGGACACAGCCGTCGACAGCGGATCGCTGGGCGATGTCGCCCAATCGTGGCGGTCATTAAAAGACGCATCCAAAGCCACGCTGGATTCAAGCCTGCCTGGCCTGATGAATTTTGACACCCGCACACCCATGGCCGCCTACTATCCGTTTGCCGAGGCGTTAAGCAAGGCCAGCCCGGAGGGCTTCTCTGGCCGGGCGCTGGATAACGGCCTGCGAGTCATGATGTTGGCCGGAGTAACCCCGCCGGAACGCTGGGTTAAGGCCTGGAATGCCCGCGAATCAGTGTCCGAATCACCCTCCACCGAATCATATGAATTGGGGGCCGGAATTGCCGTTTTGGGAAATAATTCACGCCTTTTGGATATTTTTAATAGTGACGCCGCCAAGGCCCATTTCGCCACCCCGGAAAGCCAAAAAGACAAGGAAATCCTTGCTGTTTTTAGTGGACTTGGGCTGGAAAATGTATTACATAACACGGACAACTCCGATGCTTATGAAAAATTGTTTGACTTGACAGCCCCTAACGATTATGTAATGCCGTTAGGTGGCTTGTTAGAACAGCTCGGCAGAGCCGCCGAAGATCAGCGGCTTGGTGAGACAGTACTGCTAGCCTCTGTGATCCTGAACGATATGGCCCGGGCCCCGGACAAGGTCCACCCCGGCGTTATCCGCGAGGTTCTCAGAAGTTTAGTAACAGTGGGGTTCAAAAAAGAAGCACATGATCTGGCTCTTGCAGTCATTCTGGGCTTAGACGAATTAAAATAGGAGATATATTAAAATGGCTCGTCCTGGTCGTCCGGCAATGCCGAAACCGAAACTTCACCCGCTCGTGGACTCGTTCCTCGACATGCTCACGACTGAGCGCGGGGCCGCAATGAACACACGCCAGGCCTACTGGCGCGATCTGGCTGACTTCAGCCTGTATCTGCGCGACAAAGCCAGCAAAGAGATCGTCGATGCCAGCAACGACGAAATCAAATCCTATTTGAGAGACCTCGGTGACAAGATGCACGTGAAGGGCCAGAACACGGCTCAGATCGCAACCCGTACGGTTGCCCGTCGCCTGTCCGCCCTGCGCCAGTTCTACCGCTATCTGGTATCGGAAAACATCCGCAAGGATGACCCGACCTCCGCGATCGAAAGCCCGAAACAAGGCCGTACGCTGCCGAAGACTCTGTCCGAGTCCGAAGTCAGCAACCTGATCAAAGCGGCTGCCATTGGCGGCGGTGCGGACAGCCTGCGCCTGGTTTGCCTGCTGGAAATGCTGTATGCCACCGGCCTGCGCGTTTCTGAACTGGTTGGCCTGCCGCTGTCGTCCATCAACGATGACCGTCAGTTCCTGATGGTTGAAGGTAAAGGCGGTCGTGAACGTATGGTTCCGCTGTCCGAACCGGCACAAAAATCTCTGGAAAAATATCTGGATGTCCGTCAGCAATTCGTTGCCTCCGACGACAAAGGCACCCAGGGCCAGTGGCTGTTCCCGTCCCGTACGTCGGAAAGCGGTCACCTGACCCGTCAGCGCTTCGCGCAACTGTTGAAAGATCTGGCTGATACAGCCGGTATCGATGCAGACCGCGTCAGCCCGCACATCCTGCGCCACGCTTTCGCGACGCACTTGTTGAACAACGGTGCCGACCTGCGCGCGGTACAGAAAATGCTGGGCCACGCCGACATTGCCACGACCCAGATCTACACGCACATTGTGGGTGAAAAGGCCAAGAAAACGGTCGAAGAAAAGCACCCGCTGGGCCAAAAGGTCGTCGGCGCCTAATTGACCCGGGTTAGAGTTTTATACTCTCCTTTGGCATCAATAGGTTAAGCAAGAATATAGAACAGGCTGACAATTGAATTTGTCAGCCTGTTCTGCTATCACAATGGACCTTCTAACCTGTATGTAAGGAAGACCTATGAGCAGACTTGATTTCGAAAAACCGGTTCTGGAACTGGAGGCAAAGATTGCGGAACTGCGCAACACCAGCAGCAGCACATCCGTCAATGTCGCCGAAGAAATCAAACGCATGCAGGACAAGTCCGCGCGTTTGCTGCAACAAACCTATGGCAAGCTGACCCCCGTGCAAAAGGTGCAGGTCGCCCGTCATCAGGACCGCCCGCACTTCCTGGATTACGTCGACTCCATGATCGACGATTTCACGCCGCTGGCCGGTGACCGTCGCTTTGCCGAAGATCAGGCGCTGATCGGTGGCCTGGGTCGCTTCCGTGGCCGCTCCGTTGTTGTGATGGGCCAGGAAAAAGGCAACACGACCGAAGCCCGCATTCGCCACAATTTCGGCATGGCCCGCCCCGAAGGCTACCGCAAGGCCCAACGCCTGATGGAAATGGCCGATCAATTCCAATTGCCGATCATCACGCTGGTTGATACCGCTGGCGCGTATCCGGGCGTGGGCGCGGAAGAACGCGGCCAGGCCGAAGCCATCGCAAAATCCATTGAGACCTGCCTGCGCGTACGCACCCCGATCGTATCGGTTGTGATTGGCGAAGGTGGTTCAGGTGGCGCGATTGCCATCGCAACGGCAGACAAAGTCTACATGCTGGAACATTCCATCTATTCCGTGATTTCACCGGAAGGATGCGCGTCCATCCTGTGGCGCAGTGCCGAACACGCACAGGACGCCGCAACCGCCCTGAAACTGACGTCGGAAGACATGCTGGGCCTGAAACTGATCGATGGCATTATCGGCGAACCTGTGGGCGGCGCACACCGTCACAAGGACGAAACGATTGAAAGCGTCGCCAGCCAGATCGACAAAGCCCTGAACACCATGACCCCGTGGGATGGTGACAAGCTGATCAAATCCCGCCGCGCCAAATATCTGGCGATGGGCCGGGCATAATGACATTCGGCGTAATGACACCGGACGATATCAAAAAGACCGTTCAGGACACGTTCGAACAATACGGAACGATGGGGCTGGATGCGTTTAAAAACCGCTTCCCGGCCAAAGCCGTGCCGGGTATCAGCCATCTGTGCGTTGAATTTACGGATGAGGAAACCTACGCCGCTTGCGCCGCGCAGGCCCAGGAATGGGGTTCGGTCTCCGTTCGCCCGTATAATGGGCGTGACATCACGTGGTGCCGATTGAAACAACCCTTCGTGCATGGCGATTTGACGCTGTACTGGCTGGAACTGCTCCAGCCCGTGAACGAACCGAATGATTTTAACGGTGTAACATCCATCGTCTATGCCGGCGACCACATGGAACGGGTTGAAAAACTCCCCGGACCGAAGAACGCCCCCATTCGTTTCCGCTACCAGAAATTCAGCGCCGAGACACTGGCCCGATAAAAAGCACATAAACAAAAACCGGATCAAACGATCCGGTTTTTTAACGCCAGCGCCACATGTTTTAAACGCTCTGCCTAGAACGCCGGGGCCACATGGTGCCACCCGGTCCCATTGCAATATTGCACTTTGTTGTGCGTGGTGTTGAAAATGATATCCCCTTCAACCCCCGCCGGGTTTGCACACCCGGCCCCGGTCGCCCCCAATGTCGGCCCCACCGCATGCCACACGGCCCCATCGCAATATTGCAGAACATGATGGGTTGCGTTGTAAACAATATCCCCAACCACACCGTCCGGCGCCGTGCACGGGCCGGAACCACCGGAGCCACCGCCGCCGGAGCCAAAAGATCCCCAAGACGCCTCGACCAGCGCAGGCGTCAATTGATTCCCTGATGTTGTTCCAATCCCAGTCGCACCATTTGTATTGGTACCCCAACAATAAAGATCAGATCCACGCAACCCGCAGGCATTACTGATGGCAAGTGCGACAGTGTTCCAATCTGTGTTTGTGCCGACTTGGGTGGGAACATTCGTACTGCCAGATATTAGTCCCTGCCCTGTAACACCGCTGTTATTCGCACCCCAACAATACAGCGCTCCATCCCGTAAACCACAAGAGGCCAATATCCCTGTTGCAACAAAATCCCAATTCGTTTCTGTTCCTATTTTTGTTGGGGTTGTGGTGTTCCCCGATGTTGTTCCCCGCCCCGTCATGCCGTTTCCATTGCTTCCCCAACAATAAAGTTCGCCCGCACGGATTCCGCAACTAAACTGATTTCCTGCCGTAATTTTTTCCCAATCTGTATCTGTTCCCACTTTTGTGGGCACCAGCGTTTCGCCCGATGTCAATCCGCGCCCCGTAGCCGCGCCACCATTACTTCCCCAGCAATAAAGCTCTCCTGTGCCGCGCAAGCCACATGTATGGGCCGTGCCACCTGCAACATCGGTCCAGTCTGTTGCCGTTCCGATCTGTGTCGGAGTTGTTATATTCCCCGCAGAAACATAGCCAACACCGATTTGCCCGTATCCATTATAGCCCCAGCAATAAAGAGCTCCGCCACGAATAGCACATGCATGATACGTCCCGGAATGTACAAGGTCCCAGTCTGTAAAACTTCCAACCTGAATGGGTGTTGTCTGAACCCCTGATGTTGAGCTTGGGCTGGGAATATTACGCGCACGCGACCCCCAACAATACAGAACTTTGTCACGCAACCCACATGTGGAAAATTCTAACAATCCCCGGGTCGATGAAACTTGTGTCCAGTCGCTTTCAATGCCCACTTGAGCAGGCGTTGATTGTATGCCTGATGTCGTTCCCAACCCGGTCGAGCCATCAGCGTTGCTGCCCCAGCAATATAATTCTCCGCCTGGCTTGCGCGCACAGGCAGAGTTCCCGCCCACCGTTATCGCATTAACGCCGGAAGACGCCGCATTTTCCTTCAAAAAATTCCGCCAGTTCGTCCCATCGCAATACGCTGGCCGCTCCGCCGTTTCATTCCAAATGACATCACCCGCCACGCCCGCAGGGCTGGCGCAATCGGCATAGGCCGGAGCCAATGGCCAGAACAAAAACAGCAAAACCGTTAAAAGCTGAATGATACGCATCATATACACTGTCTTGGTTTACACAAAACTCAATTAATCATCGCGACACCACGCCACGCGGTGCCATTGCAATATTGCAATGTGCTATACGTCGAATTGAAAATGATCTCGCCTTCAACGCCCGTTGGACCGGTGCAACCGGGCCCGGTTGAATCCAAAATCGGCCCCGCTCCATGCCAGGCGACGCCATCGCAATATTGCAGAACGTGATGGGTTGAATTGTAAATAATCTGCCCGGAAACACCGTCCGGCGCAGTACACGCGCCGGAACCGCCACCGCTACCACCGAAGGAGCCAAAGGATCCCCAATTTGCATCAACCAATCCCGGCGTTGTCTGTATCCCCGATGTAGTTCCCAGCCCCGTTGCACCACTTCCATTGCTACCCCAGCAATACAAAGCGCTCCCTCGAATGCCGCAATGTGAAAAATCTCCGCTTCCGACAAAAGACCAGTCCGTCTCCACGCCGACTTGCGCAGGCGTTGTTTGTGTTCCTGTTGTTGTCCCAAGACCTGTGTATCCACCCGCCCCCCAGCAATACAGAGCTCCACCACGAATGCCGCAGGTAGCGGAGCCAGCACCGGATACAATGCTCCAATCCGTATATGACCCAACCTGTGCAGGGGTTAACTGAACACCCGAAGTTGTTCCCAACCCCGTCGCACCTTGCGTATTCTCACCCCAGCAATATAAAGCGCCCGAACGTATAGCGCACGCAGCCGCACCGCCGGCCGTCACCATTTCCCAGTCGGTAAAACTACCGACCTGGGCCGGTGTAAGTTGAGTACCTGAAGATGTTCCCAACCCTGTCCTGCCAGACATATTATTTCCCCAGCAATACAGAGATCCGGCACGAATACCACATGCATACGGACCTATCACCCCACCTGTGACAACAGACACGCTTGTCCAATCGGTAAAACTACCCACTTGGGCGGGCGTTAATTGGCTCCCTGATGATGTCCCCAGTCCCGTTGCTCCCGTGCCATTTTGCCCCCAGCAATACAAAGCACCTGAGCGTATTCCGCACGCAACGTAATACCCAGCAGAAACAGTTTCCCAATCGGTAAAGCTACCCACTTGGGCGGGCGTTAATTGGCTCCCCGACGTAGTGCCCAACCCTGTTTGTCCCAAGTAATTTCGCCCCCAGCAATACAGCGCGCCTGAGCGAATGCCACAGCTATAGGAAATTGGATTGTTCATAAAAATATCATCAATCCACCCACCGCCAGAAATAACGGACCAACCAGTTTCCGTGCCCACGCGCGTTGGCGTCGTCTGGTTCCCCGAAGTTGTGCCTTGACCTGTTGCGCCCTGCGCATTCGCACCCCAGCAATAAGCTTCTCCATTCGGCTTCAAACCACATGTGTGAAAGGCTCCACCGCTCATAAGCTCGGTGGTTATGCGCGAAGAATTCTTTTTCAAAAAATTCCGCCAATTCGTCCCATCGCAATATGCTGGACGTTTTGCGGTTTCATTCCAGATGAGATCGCCAGCCACGCCCGCAGGGCTGGCGCAGGCCGCGTAGGCCGGGACCGAAGGAGCAAGGAAGAGCAGAAATAAAAAACACAGAATAAATAAACGCACGCAGACCCCGGTTTTTCGCGACCGTTTGAAGTAATAGCGGGACCAAAGTTAAAGGGCGGTCCCTGTTTAACCAATATCTGACTGAACTAGGTTAAAAAACCGCAAAATCAAGTCATCCGCACCACAACCTTATAGCCCAAAGCATAGAAAAACCGGGGTTGGTGATGACAACCCCGGTTTGCTCTATGTGTGGAATAAGGCTTTGTTTTTTATAAATGCCTGCTTAAAAAACGACTTACAGGCCCTGCATGGAATGGAAAGATGGTGTTTGTGCCGGTTTGATGGATGACATGTGCGTCGCACCGCCATTCATGCCATTGCGTCCGCGTTTGCGCATATGCAACGCATCCGGCGTGGCCTGGGCCCGGGTCATCATGGTGTTGAAATCGCCGTGGCCGGCGCGCACATGCCCCTGCTCCGTCGTGGCGGCACGGTAATACAGCATCAGGAAAACGCGGATCGCAGCCGTCAACGATGTGTTCGGGTTTTTGCGCAATTGGATCAATGAACATACATCATGAATGCGGCACCGTTCGCGTTTCGCGATATCGCGCAATGCGCCCCACATTTCCGGTTCCAGACGCACGGATGTGCGGCGGCCCAGAACGGTGATGTTGCGGCTGACCAGCGTGCTGCGCCCCCCATCACGGGCCTCATCCAGCCCATCCATGGCATCCATTAGTTTTGAATCGGAAAAAGAAACGGCCCCCGTAGAAATGTTACTAGTCATAAAATGTCCCCCTGGATCGACAGATCACACTTTTTAAAATGCACGTTACAACCCGCACTAACGTACGGACGAAACCAATTTTAAGGGGTAAAAATTAAAATGCAACTATGAATTGTTTTTGCAATTTGCCACACTATATTCTTCTAATGTACGCAATTCCATGGCAAGAGCATGAATTTGTTGTGAAATCTCCACCTGCAGCAGGTCATAGACCCGTCTTTGACGGTCCACACGCGTCATACCCCTGAATGCATCGGATACAACCAAAACCCGAAAATGGCTCTCCCCCGCCCCATCATGCCCGGCATGGCCCGCATGGAGGGCAGATTCGTTGACCACCTCCAAAACCTCCGGGTTCAGGGCGGATCGCAGTTTTTCTTCAATAATTTCAGTCATTCCCATGGATTTTCGTCCCTTTTGATATGTCAAAATCTTGTAAAAAGCCGCGGCCCGCAACATAATAATGGAATGCCGCGTATACATTTGAAACCCAACTCCCCGGAATTTGCCGATTCGGACGCCCCAAAGCCCCGAAGCCAGAGTTGTGACATGCCGGGATGTGACCGCCATGGCGAGCACAAAGCCCCCAAAAACCGTGGTTTGAATGATTATTACCATTTCTGCTTCGACCATGTGCAGGAATATAACAAGGCATGGGACTTCTTCTCCGGCATGACCCAGTCGGATATCGAAGCCCATATCATGCAGGCCATGTTGTGGGACCGCCCGACCAAGCGATATGACCCCGCCGCAGCCGCCGCGATGGAAGATGAATTGCTGAAAAAGGCGCACGAGGCCCGCTTCTTCCACAAACGCCCGCACGACCATGAAAACCAGCAAAAAGCCCGCCAGGAACATTTCCGGTCGATGGACGATATCCGCCCGGCCCCGGAAATCGAAGCCATGGCGATTATGGGATTGGAACCACCCGTCGATCTGGCCGGGATCAAGGCGAAGTACAAAGAGCTGGTTAAAAAATACCACCCGGACGTCAACCGTGACGACCCGAAGGCCGAGGAGCTTCTCAAAAGCATCAACATGGCCTATACAATTTTAAAGGCGGCTTTTGAAAGCTACGAGAAAATGATGACAGGCCGCGCGTAATAAAAATCTTCAGTTCTCTCCCCACCCCCTCCAAAGCGCACACACCATGACAACCAAAAAAACCAAGACTGGAACCTCCGCGTCTGCATCCACGGGCGGCGCGTACGAGATGGAGAGCCTGACGGCCAACCACCCGCATTACACCACTATTCCCGATGCATGGTTCGATGTGCGCGAAACATTCGGGCTGGATATTGACTGGCAGGTGCCGGGTTTTTCCGTCGAGCACCCGAACGTGCCCGCGCGCGATGAAACCTATCAATTCGACCATGACACCACGCTGGCCATTCTGGCCGGGTTTGCACATAACCGCCGCGTGATGATTCAGGGCTATCACGGCACCGGGAAATCCACCCATATTGAACAGGTCGCCGCGCGCCTGAACTGGCCGTGCGTGCGCATCAACCTGGATTCCCACGTCAGCCGCCTCGATTTGCTGGGCAAAGACATGATCGTCCTGAAAGACGGGCAACAGGTCACCGAATTTAAACAAGGCATTTTGCCGTGGGCATTGCAAAACCCCGTCGCCTTGGTGTTCGACGAATATGACGCGGGCCGCCCGGACGTAATGTTCGTGATCCAGCGCGTGCTGGAAGCCGAGGGCAAGCTGACCCTGCTCGACCAGAATACGGTGATCCGCCCGCACCCGGCCTTCCGCCTGTTTTCCACGGCCAATACGATTGGGCTGGGTGACACCACGGGGCTGTATCACGGCACACAACAGATCAACCAGGGCCAGATGGACCGTTGGAACGTCATCGTCACACTGAACTACCTGCCGCATGATGATGAGGTCAAAATCGTCCTCGCCAAAATGCCTGGACTCGACAAGGACGAAGTTGGCTCCATGGTTCGTCTGGCCGATATGACGCGGCAAGGATTCATCAACGGCGATCTGTCCACCCTGATGTCCCCGCGCACGGTTTTAAGCTGGGCCGAAAACAACAAAATTTTCAAGGACCGCGAGCTGGCCTTCCGCCTGTCATTCCTGAACAAATGCGATGAAACCGAACGTGGAACGGTAGCGGAATATTACCAACGGTGTTTTGGCGTTGACATCATTCAAAGATAATATCCCTCACTCCGTCTGGGATGACACACCAGATATTGTCATCCCGACAGAGCGTAGCGACGAGGGATCTCACCTTAAAAGTAACGATAATGAAAACTTATTACGTCTATATGCTTACAAATAACAATCACAATGTTTTGTATATCGGCGTAACAAACAGTCTGGAACGGCGCATCGAAGAACATCGCCAAGGCATTGCAGATGGGTTTACGAAAAAATACAACGTGCGCAAACTGATTTACATTGAATCCACAGAATCCATAGACGCTGCCATTGCGCGCGAAAAACAACTCAAGGGCTGGCGCAGGGAGAAGAAGGACGCGTTGGTAAACAGTAACAATCCGGAATGGAAAGATTTATCACTGGAATGGTAGAGGAGATCCCTCACTCCGTTCGGGATGACAATAAAAAAACAATGACCCTCGACAAAGACAAACAACGCGAACTGGATAAATTTAAAAACGCCACCGCATCCACCCTGCGAGCGATGGCGAAGGTTGCGGATGTTGAAGTGGCCTTTACCCCTGTTGAGGGCAGCGCCAAATCGTTGAGTCTGCCCAAGGCTGGAACGATGCGCCTGCCCTTGCCCGATGCCGCTATGTCGGTTCCATCGGTTGGGGTTACGCGGGGTCAGGCGGATGCCCGCGCCCTGCACTTACGCCACCACGATGCCGCCATTCACCGCCGTAATGCCCCACTGGATTTATCGGCACAGGCCGCGTTTGATGCGCTGGAACAGGCCCGGTTGGAATCCATCGGCATCCGCACCATGGCGGGTGTGGCGAAAAACCTGTCCGCATCATTGGAGGACACATGCCGCCGTCTGGGGTATGCCAATGCCCAAGCCCGCGAAAACACCAATCAGGCCGATGCCCTGCATATTCTGGCCCGCGCGGCCATGACAGGGGAAACATTGCCGCCCACCGCCGCGCACGTTGCCAGCCTGTGGCGGGATTGGGTGCAGGACCGGCTGGGGCCGGATGGCCTGAACACACTGGCCGCCGCCATGGATGACCAGAAAACATTCGCGCGCGAAGTCAAACATCTGCTCGACCAACTGGACATGGATGCGGGCGATACGCCGCCAGACGACGACGACACCGACAGCGAGGATAACGAAGCCAACATGCCGTTATCCGGTGAAGAGGATGGCGACGCCGACGACGATCAATCCGATGCCGACGCCGAGGGATCAGACGCCCAGGAAGCGGGCGATGATTCCAGCGCCAAGGACGATGCCCAAGCCGCCTTTGACGATCTGGATACCGAAAGCGCGCAAGCCGAAACAGAAGCCGAAAACCCCGGCCAAACCCGCACCAACCGGGATCAGGGATATCAGCCGGGACCGGAAAACCCGTATCATATTTACACCGCCGCCTTCGATGAAATCGTCCGCGCCACGGAACTGGCGGATGATGAGGAACTGGATCGCCTGCGCGATATGCTGGATCGGCAATTGGCGCATTTACAGGGCGTGGTGACAAAACTGGCCAACCGCCTGCAACGCAAATTGATGGCCCGCCAACAACGCAGCTGGTTGTTCGATCAGGAAGAAGGCCAACTGGACGCCGCGCGTCTGGCCCGCATTGTCGCCAACCCCACCGTTCCGCTGTCGTTCAAGCAGGAAAAGGAAACCGATTTCCGCGATACGGTCGTCACGTTGTTGATCGACAATTCCGGGTCGATGCGGGGCCGCCCGATTGCCATTGCCGCCATCTGCACCGATATTCTGGCCCGCACGCTGGAACGCTGCGGCGTGAAGACGGAAATTCTGGGCTTCACCACCCGCGCGTGGAAGGGCGGGAAATCCCGTGATGCGTGGGTGCAAAATGGCCGCCCGCCGCACCCCGGCCGCCTGAACGATTTGCGCCATATTATTTACAAGGCCGCCGATGAACCATGGCGCCGCACACGGAAAAATCTGGGCCTGATGTTGAAGGAAGGGCTGCTGAAAGAAAACATTGATGGCGAGGCCATCGTCTGGGCGCATAACCGTCTGGCCAAACGCCCGGAACAACGCAAAATCCTGATGGTGATTTCCGATGGTGCGCCGGTGGATGACTCCACTTTGTCCGTCAACCCGTCCAACATTCTGGAACAGGATTTGCGCAGCGTCATTTTCTGGATCGAAAACGCATCCCCGGTCAAACTGACCGCCATCGGGATCGGGCACGATGTCACCCGGTATTACAAAACCGCCATGACCATCGCCGACGCCGACGAACTGGCCGCCGCTCTGATCCAACGGCTGGACCAGTTGTTTGACGAGAAATAACAGCCCCCGCCCTTCCATTCGTCACCCCGGCGCAGGCCGGGGTCTTCGTCCATTATGGCTGGAAGATCCCGGCTTTCGCCGGGATGACGGTTGTGTTTTGGGCTTCGCCCCCTAGCCATTCCCCGCCAAATCGTCTAAAAATACCACTATGAGCACAGATACAAAAAAACAGATTTATAAACCCCGCCCCGTCACCGGATTCCCCGAATGGCTTCCCGAAGTCCGTTTGGTGGAACAGCAATGGTTCGACCATATCCGCCGGGTGTTTGAATCCTATGGCTTCTGCTCCATCGAAACGCCGAGCGTGGAGGAACTGGACGTCCTGCGCGCCAAGGGCGAAGTGGACAAGGAAATTTACGTCATCGAACGCCTGCACAAGGATGACAACGAAAAATCCGACGCGCGTCTGGCCCTGCACTTTGACCAGACGGTCCCGCTGGCGCGTTACGTCGCGCAGAATTTCAATGAACTGGTTTTCCCGTTCAAACGGTACCAGATGCAACGCGTCTGGCGCGGCGAACGCCCCCAGGCCGGACGCTTCCGCGAATTTTACCAATGCGATATCGATGTGATCGGCATCGACACCCTGCCCCTGCATTTCGACGCCGAAATGCCCGCCATTATGTGGGAGGTCATGAACGGCCTGCCGGGGATGGAGAATGAGAAAATTCAGGTCCGCGTCAACAACCGCAAAATCTGGCTGGGCATGCTGGACGGTATTCAAACCAGCGATGCGGCCCAAGTCATGCGCACCATCGACAAGTTGGAAAAAATCGGCGTCGACGCCGTTCGCAAAATTTTGATGACCGAATTGGGTGTGTCCGATGCACACGCCGATGCCGTTTTGAAACTGGCGCAATTCAAAGCCACACCGAAAACCATCGCCACGCTGGCCCAAACCGTTCCGGCGGCCAACGCCCTGATGGAAGAAGGCATTAACGAGCTGACAGCGGTGATGAATAATCTGTCCCACCTGCCCGATGGCGCAGTGGTGGCCGATATGGCCATTGTGCGCGGCCTCGATTACTACACCGGCACCGTGTACGAAACCGTGTTCGTTGATGATCCGGGGTATGGGTCCATCTGCTCCGGCGGGCGGTATGATGATCTGGCGGGGTCGTATATCAACAAAAACCTGCCGGGCGTGGGTATTTCGGTTGGGTTCTCCCGCCTGTTTGCCCGCATGGTGGATCAGAAGAAAATTGATATCACCCGCAAATCCCCGGCACATATCCTGCTGGTGATGAATGCGGAGGAACGCCGTGGTGAGATTGCCAAGACGGCGCAAGCCCTGCGTGCCCGTGGGTTCAACGTTGAAATGTACCACGCCGCAAAAAAAATTCCGGACCAGTTGAAATACGCCAGCCGCAAGGGCATTCCCTTCGTCTGGTTCGCGGAAGAAGACGGAACCCATCAGGTGAAAAACATGTCATCCGGTGAACAAACCAAAACCGACCCGCAAAGCTGGGTCCTGCCGGAAGGATATGCACGTCATGAAGCGGCTTAAATTCGCACTGTTGTCACTGGGTATCCTGCCTGCTCTGCACAGTGCGGCCATCGCCGCCGATTACACATTCGCGCCCAACGGCTGCGAATTCGCCATGAATTTCCCCGAACAACCGACCAGCGCCGAACGCTGCGATCCCGCCGCGCCGACGCAATGCACACATTCATCCGTGTTTGTGAAAGTCTACGGCATGGATTCATCCATGCGCATCACCGCCACGTGCAGCCCGGCCGAAGACGACATGCTGAAACGCTATAGCGGCGATGTCATGCGCTTCACGCTGGAAAGCATGGCCAAGGGCAACGCCAAGACATACGAAACCGGGTTCAACGACCTGGGCACGGCGAAGCAAGCCATCCTGCTGGGCAGCACCCCGAATGACCATGACGGCGAAGACGTGTATATGGCCCAACTCTGGATCGGCGAAAAATCGGTCCTGACGGTCGAGGGCGTCTTAACCGGCGTACAAACCCCGGACAGCGACAGCATATTCACCGGAATTATGAAAAGCATTAAGCGCGCCGCCGCCGAAGCGCCCGCAGCAAAAGCAGACGAAGAGTCTGAAAAGAAAGATAAAAAAGAAGACGAAACAAAAACGGACGAAACCGCGGAAGAATAACCCGGCCTTTGCCCCGCTTTTTGGCCTGTGCTACTCTCTCCCTGCTTTCAAAAACAATGAAACAGGAGAGGACGCACCATGAGCGCGGACCCCGTACAATTAAAGCCCGTTGCCCAACAAAAGGGCAAAACCATTCCCAACACCCATCCGCGCAATGACGGCATGAAACTCGATCTGTCGGTGATCGAGGACATCCGCATGAATTTGAGCGCGATTGAACAGCGCACCGCCACATTGTCGGGCCGCCGCAGTGTGAAGAAGGACTGGCAAGCCGCCTGGCTGCTGAAATCCATCACCTGTATGGACTTGACCACCCTGTCGGGTGATGACACGCCGGACCGCGTCAAACGCCTGTGCGCCAAGGCCGCCAACCCGGTGCGCGCCGATTTGCTGGACGCTATTGGTTTTACCAAACCGCTGCACACCGGTGCCGTGTGCGTGTATCACGCCATGGTGCCCACCGCCGTGAAGGCATTGGAAGGCACAGATATTCCCGTGGCCGCCGTATCCACCGGCTTCCCGCACGGCCTGTCGCCGATGTCGACGAAGTTGCAGGAAATTCGCGAAAGCGTGGCGGCTGGCGCAAAAGAAATTGATATCGTTATCACGCGCCAATACGTCCTGACCCAGAATTGGGACGCGTTGTATGATGAAATGAAACAATACCGCGATGCGTGCGGTGATGCGCGGATCAAGGCCATTCTGGCCGTTGGTGAATTGGCCACCATGCGCAACATCGCCAAAGCCAGCATGGTGTGCATGATGGCGGGTGCCGATTTCATCAAAACATCCACGGGCAAGGAAGCCACCAACGCCAATTTGAACAACACCCTGGCCATGATACGCATGATCCGCCAGTACCAAACCATGACCGGGTTCAAGGTCGGTTATAAACCGGCGGGCGGCATTTCCAAGGCAAAGGATGCCTTGATGTATCAAGCCCTGATGAAAGACGAACTGGGCCGCGAATGGTTGGAACCCGAATTGTTCCGCTTTGGCGTATCTTCCCTACTGGGCGATGTTGAACGCCAGATCGAACATTTCGTCACCGGGCATTACAGCGCGTCAAACCGCCACCCCATCGGTTAATTCACAAGGATTTACATCATGACCAAAGTTGCAGAGATTTTTGAAACCATGGAATACGGCCCGGCCCCGGAAGATGACAAACCCGCCCGCGCGTGGATTGACCAACGTGGCGGAAAATTCGTGTCGTTCATCAACGGGAAATTCGTTTCACCGGAGAAAGCGACATGGTTCCCCTCCGAAAACCCGGCCACGGGCGAGAAATTGGGCCAAGTTTACCAATCAACGCAGAAAGATGTGGATGCCGCGGTTCGGTGCGCCCGCGCCGCGCAAGAAGGTTGGGCCGCCCTGCCCGGTTTTGAACGGGCGAAATATCTATATGCCATCACACGCCTGATGCAGAAACATGCGCGCCTGTTCGCTGTGCTGGAAACACTGGACAACGGCAAACCCATCCGCGAAAGCCGCGATGTCGATGTGCCCGCCGCCACCGCCCATTTCCATCACCATGCCGGATGGGCGCAGATCATGGATGATGAGTTTGACGGGTACGAACCCTATGGCGTCGCCGGGCAGATTATTCCGTGGAACTTCCCGTTATTGATGTTGGCATGGAAAGTGGCCCCGGCCCTGGCCACCGGGAACACGGTTGTTTTGAAACCCGCCGAACAAACCAACCTGACCGCGCAATTATTCGCGGACATCTGTGTTGAGGCTGGATTGCCCAAAGGCGTATTCAACCTGGTCACCGGTGATGGCAAAGTGGGCGCGATGATCGTGGCCCATGACGGTATCGACAAACTGGCCTTCACCGGGTCCACCGACATTGGTCGTTTGATCCGCAAAGAATCCGCCGGATCGGGCAAAGCCCTGACGCTGGAGCTGGGCGGCAAATCCCCCTATATCGTGTTTGACGATGCCGATATTGACTCCGCGGTTGAGGGGCTGGTCGATGCCATCTGGTTCAACCAGGGCGAGGTCTGCTGCGCGGGCTCTCGCCTGTTGGTGCAGGAAAGCATTTATGCCAGCTTCGTTGAAAAACTGAAACGCCGCATGCAGAATTTGCGCGTGGGCAACCCGATGGATAAATGCGTCGATCTGGGCGCCGTGGTGGACAAAACCCAACTGGACCGCATCACCACACTGGTGGACAAGGCCGTGAAAGATGGTGCCGAGATTTATCAGGTCAAGGATGCGTGCCCGACAAAGGGGTGTTTCTATCCCCCCACCATCCTGACCAACGTGGAACCAAGCGACGAGATTGCACAGATCGAAGTCTTCGGTCCGGTCCTGTCCGTCATTTCCTTCCGCAATCAACAAGACGCGGTGGCGATTGCCAACAACACCCGCTTCGGCCTTGCCGCCACGGTGTGGACGGAAAACATCAACATGGCGCTGGAAATGGCCCCGGCGATCAAGGCCGGGGTGGTCTGGATCAACTCCTCCAACCGTTTCTATGCCGGATGTGGATTTGGCGGATACCGTGAATCCGGTTATGGCCGCGAAGGTGGGAAAGAGGGGCTGTATGCCTATCTGAAGCCATCCTACATCAACGACCTGTCCGAACCCGCGCCGCGCAAAGCCGTGAAGGCCAAAGCCGCCGCACACAGTGAGGGCGTCGCCACCATCGACCGCACCGCCAAAAACTATATCGGCGGCAAGCAAAAACGCCCCGACGGCAATTATTCGATGAAAATCGTGTCCCCGTCTGGCGTCATGGTGGGCGAAGTTGGCGAAGGCAACCGGAAAGACATCCGTGACGCGGTGGAAGCCGCCAGCGGTGCCGCCGCCGGATGGGCCAAGGCCACGCCGTTTAATCGCGGCCAAATCCTGTACTACATCGCCGAGAATTTGAGCGCGCGCGCCGATGAATTTGTCGCTCGCATCAAATCTATGACCGATTGCACACCGGCCGCGGCGAAGAAAGAAGTCGAACTGGCCATCCAACGCCTGTTCTACTACGCCGGATGGACGGACAAGCATGATGGCGCGGTTCATACCCCACCGCTGCGTGGTGTCACGCTGGCGATGAACGAACCGATTGGCGTGATGGGTCTTGTCTGCCCGGATGACCAGCCGTTCCTGTCCTTTATCTCGCTGGTCGCTCCGGCGATTGCGATGGGCAATGCGTGCGTTGTGGTTCCGTCCAGCCTTTACCCGCTGGCCGCGAGCGATTTTTATCAGGTGCTGGAAACATCGGACGTACCGGGCGGCGTGATCAACATCGTTACGGGCGACCGTGCCACGCTGACCAAAACAATCGCCGAACATGACGGCGTGGATGCGATTTGGTATTTCGGTGCGGATGACGGGTCGGAATTTGTCGAAGCCGCATCGGTCAGCAACCTGAAACAAACATGGTGCGATTACGGCCTGGCCCGCGACTGGACCAAATCGGCACAGGCCCAGGGCCGCGAATATTTACGCCGCGCAACACAGGTGAAAAACATCTGGGTGCCCTATGGCGAAAGCAGTGGCGGCGGCGGCGGGTACTAACCCTCAACCTCTATTGTCATCCCGAATGAACATGAGGGATCTCACCTTTGCCCAAGGTGAGATCCCTCGTCGCTTTGCTCTGTCGGGATGACAATAAGGACTGGAATCCACCATTTCCCATATCCTAAACTCAAAATTAACCCTTTTCAGGTGTAATGGGGGCACGGAACACAGGGGCTTCGGGGGAACGCAACGGCCATGGCGACAGATTTCGACTTTATCACAGGCGACGCCCACCCACGGCCCACGGCCATGCCCTACCCGTCTTTGGTTGAAAGCATGAACGTCAATCTGGTCGTCAACGACACCGGAAAAATCTTCATCCTGCACGACAAAAAATTTCCATGCGTCATGAACTGGGTCGAATACGACACCGACAGTGGCCAGCTGGCGCTGGTCGCCCATGACGGCACCATGATTGATTTCGGCATGATCATTCAGGCCCCCATCCGCAAACGCATGATGAACGCAACGGATATCAGCACTTTGCTGGTTGGCGACAACCGGATTGATGATTTCTACATTATGCCGCTGATTATTCGATAAAACAGGTGATGTGATGACAACGCTTTCCCCCGCAACAGTGACCCAAGCCCCCGGTGCCGCCACCACGGTTGGATCAATCGTGCACGGCGATCCGAACAGTCTGTTCCAGGACGCCGGCATGGACACACCCGCCGTCGATACCGACCCGAATGCACAGGGCGGTTTGCAAAATATGATGTCCGCGCTTGGGGATGCGATTCCGCAACTGGGCCAAATGCTGAACCAGATTTTTGAAACCCTGATGGGTGCCTTCAAACAATCCGGATCCTTTCTGGATCAGGGCAACAACAACACC
The DNA here is from genome assembly GCF_000348745.1 of Micavibrio aeruginosavorus EPB. Taxonomy (NCBI): domain Bacteria; kingdom Pseudomonadati; phylum Bdellovibrionota; class Bdellovibrionia; order Bdellovibrionales; family Pseudobdellovibrionaceae; genus Micavibrio; species Micavibrio aeruginosavorus. The sequence goes on from NC_020812.1 coordinate 1,454,475, forward strand.
CTGACGCAAAAGGTTATGGCGATGGAGGGTGTGTCCGCCAAGCTGGGTTTCGTGAACCCGCAAAATGGCGAAATCACCGTGGCCCAGCCACAGGCCCAAGGTCCGCAAAACCAAGCCCCGCAACTGGCCACACCTGCCCCGCAACAGCCGGGCCCCGGTATGTAATATAACCTGCTCATCACCGCCATATTCACGCCGCTTTTTTGTTTGACAGTGAAGCCTGCCGGGGATTATCCCTGCGCTTGAAACACCCCGTTGCAAAGAGCCCGTGATGAGCCGCTACACCCTGACCCCCAAGGACACAGCCACCACCCGTGAACAGATGGAACATGCTGTTGTGGCCCATGGGCATATGCGCGTGGTCGAAACCACCGACCGTCATATCGTTGTTGACGCCGACGGGGACACCATGCACGCCTTTGAAAAACGTAACCCGAACTGGTCAGTCTCCCGCGGGGCAGCGGTCTATGCCGAAATTTCCCCACCCCGCATGACCTCCAGCATGTTGAAACGCATGCGTGACCGCCTGACCCGCAAGCCGGAATGACCCACGCAATCCCCGAACACATGATCGCCCTGCTACGCGACCGGTTCATTGGAAACCGGGCCGCATCCGATACGCCGACGGTGTATTGCATGGCGGGTATTCCGGGGTCGGGGAAAAGCACCTATGTCGATGCCGCCATCGCGCGCGGCGATTTCCCACGTGATGCCTTTATCCTGAATCCCGACCGCGTGATGGAGGCCCTGCCCGCCTACCATGACGATGTGGCCGCACTGGGCGCAATGGCTGCGTTCGAAAAATGGGAAATGCCCTGCCGCGAACTGGCCTATGATTTGCTGGATCAGGCCGCCGCCTTACGGTTGAACGTCATCAAGGACATGGGCTGCGCCCGGCAGGAAAATTACGACATGCTGGCCCGGCTGAAATCATCGGGCTATCGCCTGCATATGATTCATCTGGATTGCCCGGTCGATCTGGCCCTGGCCCGCGTTCAAACCCGCGATCGCCATACCCCGGCAACCATGGTGAATGACCGCGCTGCATCCCTGTCCGCCTTGCTGCCCCTTTACCGGGAACTGGCGGATCATTTTATGTCAATTTCCATATCGCAAAAACAGGCCGCCTAACCCAGGCGAGCCAAGGCCATAATCTTCTCCACCATGGCAAAGAAGCCATTGCGGCGGTTGGGCGATAAATGCTGGTCCAGCTCCAGATCGCTGAAAACCTGTTGAATATCCACAGATTCCACCCCGGCCCGGTCTTTGCCCTCATAGGCCAGCATCAGGATGTAAATCAGGCCCCGGATGATCTGGGCGTCGCTGTCGGCCTCAAAATGGAACCGCCCGTCCCGCCACCCGGCAATCATCCAGACCTTGGACGTGCACCCCTTCACGAAGTGCTCATCCACCTTCAGCGCCGGATCCATCACTGGAACACGACGGCCCAAATCAATGATATAGCGGTATTTATCCTCCCAGTCGTCAAACAGGGAAAAGCTGCCAATCAGGCCATCCAGCGTGGTTTCGGACATGAAAACTTCACTATTCTTTAAGGGCTTGGGTCCATTGATTATAATATAAGCCTAAGGATGGCAACTGGGCAGTCCCCGCCCTAGAGCGCATTCGAGCCTTGGCAAGACCTTGTCCGGCTTGAAAAAATGCACAAACTCTATTGCAAAGGGGCTTGCGCCACTTCCAGCCAGTTGGCTAAATTGAAAGAAGACTGATTCTCACCCTCTCTATTTAAGAACGGACCTCCCGACAATGAGTAAAGCCGGATCAAGCGATACCAAAAATACCCTGTACTGCTCCTTCTGCGGAAAGAGCCAGCACGAGGTCCGCAAGCTGATTGCTGGCCCGAACGTGTTCATTTGTAATGAATGCGTCGAGCTGTGCACCGATATCATTCGCGAGGAAGACAAGACCTCCATCGTCCGTTCCGGCGAAGGCGTCCCGACCCCGAGCGAGATCAAAGCCGTTCTGGATGATTACGTCATCGGCCAGGAACGCGCGAAGCGCATTCTGTCCGTGGCTGTTCACAACCACTATAAACGGATTGAATCCAACACGGCGTCCGATGTTGAAATTGCGAAATCCAACATCCTGCTGGTTGGTCCGACCGGTTGCGGTAAGACCCTGCTGGCTCAATCCATGGCCCGTATTCTGGACGTGCCGTTCACCATGGCTGACGCCACCACCCTGACCGAAGCCGGTTATGTTGGCGAAGACGTTGAGAACATCGTCCTGAAACTGTTGCAGGCATGCGATTACAACGTTGAACGCGCACAACGCGGCATCGTGTATATCGACGAGATCGACAAAATTTCCCGCAAGGGCGACAACCCGTCCATCACCCGCGACGTGTCGGGCGAAGGTGTTCAGCAGGCTTTGCTGAAACTGATGGAAGGCACCGTGGCTTCTGTTCCGCCGCAAGGTGGCCGTAAACACCCGCAACAGGAATTCCTGCAGGTGGACACGACCAACATCCTGTTCATCTGTGGTGGCGCATTCGCCGGGATCGAGCGTATCATCGCATCCCGCGGCAAGGGAACGGGGATTGGCTTTGGTGCCGATGTCCGTGACCCGGAAGACACCAAGGACCCGCAAATCCTGCGCGGGCTGGAGCCGGAAGATCTGATGAAATTCGGTTTGATCCCGGAATTCATTGGCCGTCTGCCCGTTATTGCCACGCTGGACGATCTGGACGAAGCCGCATTGATCCAAATTTTGACCGAACCGAAAAACGCGCTGGTCAAACAATATGCCCGCCTGTTCGATATGGAGGGCGTCAACCTGCGCTTTACCGACGGTGCCCTGAAAGCCATCGCCCAACAAGCGATTGAGCGTAAAACCGGCGCCCGTGGTCTGCGGTCCATTCTGGAATCCATGTTGCTGGATACCATGTTCGAAATGCCGGACAAGGAAGATCTGGAAGAAGTGGTGATCGAAGAAAAAACCGTCACCGAGAAAAAAGCGCCGACCCTGGTCATGGCCGACAAAAAGAAGAAAAAGGCCAAGGACAAGGACGACGCCAAGGAATCCGAAGCCGCCGAGGCGTAAGCCAAGGATATTCGATAAAGTTCAAAAGACGGGGCCCAAACGCCCCGTCTTTTTTATCTTCTACGGCACGCGCACTCCCACATATGTCAAACCCCTGATTAACTTGATCTTATTCTTTGCTGATTTATAGTTTTGGGTGGCGTTTACGCACTGCAACGGTGCCGCCGCGTTGTATTCTAATTCGGGGGGTGACCACACCATGCAACATCAGGCCAAAATCCAGTTTGACCCAAGCCGCACCTATCGCCTGATCACACGATCCGATATGGACGGTCTGGTCTGCGCCATTTTGTTGAAGGAACTGAACCTGATCGACGACATCATGTTCGTCCACCCCAAAGACATGCAGGACGGAAAGATTGAGGTCACCGACCGCGATATTTCCACCAACTTGCCCTATGTCCCCGGCATTTACATGGCGTTCGACCACCATTCCAGCGAAGCCGAACGCCTGGACGGGATCAGCCCGGACAATCACATCATTGACATTCACGCCCCATCCGCCGCGCGCGTAGTTTACAATTATTTCGGCGGCCCCGCGACCTTCCCGCGCATCGGCCAAGATATGATGGCCGCCGTGGACAAGGCGGACTCCGCCGGGTTTACGCGCGATGATATTTTGAACCCACAGGGCTGGGAACTGCTCAGCTTCCTGATGGATGCACGCACGGGCCTTGGCCGGTTCCGCGATTTCGGCATTTCCAACTATCAATTGATGATGGAATTGATTGATTATTGCCGCGACCACACGATTGAACAAATTCTGGAACTGCCGCACGTCAAGGAGCGCGTTGATCTGTACGAAGCTCACAAGCTGAAAGCGCGTGAGCAGTTGGAAAAATGTTCCACCATCAATAAAAACCTGATCGTTCTGGATTTGCGCAACGAACCGCAAATCTGGGCGACCAACCGTTTCATGCTGTACGCCCTGTTCCCCCAGTGCAACATTTCCATCCATGTGATGTGGGGCAAGAATGACCAGAACACCGTGTTCGCCACGGGTAAATCCATCCTGAACCGCACCAGCAAAACCCATGTCGGCAATCTGATGCTGCGTTATGGCGGTGGCGGACACGATGCCGCCGGAACATGCCAGGTGGATAATGCCCGCGCCAATCAGGTTCTGGCCGAACTGATCGCAACAATCACAAAAGACGGTTAAGCCCCCATGCTCGACTTTCCTGTCATCCTCTGGTTTCGGCAGGATCTGCGTCTGCAGGATAATCCCGCGTATCACGCTGCTCTGGAATCCGGCTCGCCTATTCTGCCCGTCTTCATTCTTGATGACGACAATGCAGGCCCGTGGAAACGCGGCGCGGCCAGCCGGTGGTGGCTGTACCATTCTTTGTCGTCCCTGAACAAAAGCCTGCACGGTACGCTGGCGGTTTTTCGCGGGGATGCCACGAAAATTATTCCCGAACTGGTCGATGCCGCATGCGCTCACGCCGTGTTCTGGAACCGGTGTTACGAACCGTGGCGCATCGCGCGGGATTCAAAAATAAAAACCGCGCTGGAACAATCCAGCATTGCCGTGAAAAGCAGCAATGCCAGCCTGCTCTATGAACCATGGACGATCAGCAAGGATGACGGCACACCGTATAAGGTCTTTACCCCCTTCTTCCGCAAGGGGTGCCTGGGCCACGGGGAACCGCCGCAACCGCTGGGCCTGCCGCATCATGTGCCCACATTTTTCCCGCGCCTGAAGCAATCGCTGCATATCGATGATCTGGATTTGCTGCCCTCAATCAAATGGGACAAGGGCTTCCACGATGTCTGGACCCCCGGTGAACACGGCGCGCGCGAACGGCTTGGACAATTCCTGGACCACGGGTTAAAGGGCTATAAAGAAGGCCGCAATCACCCGGACCGTGAGAACGTATCGCGCCTGTCACCACATTTGCATTTTGGCGAAATATCACCGCGCACCGTATGGCACGCCGTGCGTCACATGATGGAGGCCGACCCGGCCGTTGAAACGGACGGGGATTGCTTCCTGTCCGAATTGGGCTGGCGGGAATTTTCTTATTCCCTGCTCTACACCCATCCCGATTTGCCGACACAACCGCTGCAACAAAAATTCGCGGACTTTCCGTGGGACAAAAATAACAAGGCGTTGCGGGCATGGCAAATGGGCCAAACCGGATACCCGATTGTGGATGCCGGGATGCGTCAGCTTTGGCAAACCGGGTGGATGCACAACCGCGTGCGTATGATTGTCGCGTCATTCCTGATCAAGGATTTGATGTTGCCGTGGACGGTGGGTGAGGAATGGTTCTGGGACACGCTGGTCGATGCCGATCTGGCCAACAATGCCGCCAGTTGGCAATGGGTGGCCGGATGCGGGGCCGATGCCGCGCCCTATTTCCGCATTTTCAATCCTGTGACGCAGGGCACAAAATTCGACCCGGATGGTGATTATATTCGCGCATTCGTCCCCGAATTGGCCGCCCTGCCCGCCAAATATATCCATGAACCATGGACGGCCCCCGACAATGTGCTAAAACAAGCAGGTGTGCAGATGGGCAAAACCTATCCCATGCCGATTGTCGATCACAAAGCCGCCCGCGACCACGCGCTGGCTGTGTTTAAAGGATTATAATGATGGCCCCCAAAAAACCGATTTTACCGCCCGCGCTCAACCCCGGCGATACAATCGGCATCATGGCCCCATCATCCCGCCGCGAAAAAGCGGAAGTCACCGAATTTGAATCCATCCTGACCGCGCGCGGGTTTAATGTGTACGTCCACCCGCAAACATTGGCCCGCCACCACCAGACCGCCGGAACAACCGCACAGCGTGTCGATGCGTTGCATGATTTGTTCCGTGATAAAGCCATCAATGCCATTTTCACCGCCGGCGGCGGCAACCGTGCCACCACGATGTTGCAACATCTGGATATGGACTTGATCCGCAAGAACCCCAAAATCCTGATCGGCTACAGCGACGTGACATCCCTGCTGGGTGCCATTAACAAGGACACCGGGTTGGTCACATTCCACGGCCCCGTTGCCTCCCGCCTGCGCCGCCCGATGCCAAAGGCGCAACTGGATCAATGTTTCAACATGCTGGCCGGACAATCCGACCCCATCCCCATGAACCGCGCCGCAGTGTTAAAGGGGGGATCGGTAACCGGGCGCTTGGTGGGCGGAAATCTCAGCCTGATGACCTGCCTGCTCGGCACGCCGTGGCAACCGAACTTCAAGGGCGCGATCCTGTTTCTGGAAGATTGCTTCGAAGAAACATCGCGCATCGACCGCATGCTGGTCCATTTGGATAATGCGGGTGCGTTTGATGATATTGCCGGGCTGGTCATGGGCAAGTTTTCGGATCTGCAGGACACCGGAAAAACAAAATTTGGATACCCCCTGAAAGAAATCATCACCGAACGGCTGGACGGACGCAAAATCCCCGCCATCATGAACGCCCCGTTCGGCCATGCGAAGGATTTGTACACCATCCCCTTTGGCGCCAGCGCAACACTGACCGCGCGCGAGGGCAAAAGCACCCTGTCCTTCCCAGCGCCTGTTGTGAAGTAAACCCTCATCATCCCTGACCCAATCAACGCGCCTTGCCCCCCCCTCTTGTCGTACTGGGCAAGTTCTGTCACGCTCCTATATCATTAAGACCTGCGTAACCCCTTGCCCCGTCCCGGTGCGCCATGACCGAAACACCCGTGAACCATCCGATCCGCGTCGCCCTGTTCATTTCCGGCAGCGTCCTGTTTTTTGCCATCATGAACATGTTTGTCAAACTGGCGGCCGAAACCGGGTTGCCGGTGCCACAAATCCTGTTTTTCCGCAGTGTCATCGGCCTTCTGCCCATCCTGTTCCTGATGGCCCAGCGCCGGAATCTGGACCTGTTTAAAACCACGCGGCACAGCGGCCATTTTGTCCGCAGCTTTGTCGGTTTCTTCTCGATGTGCTGTTTCTTCTGGTCCTTTGCCCTGTTGCCGCTGGCCAATGCGACGGCCATTCACTTTGCGTCCCCGTTGATCCTGACGGCTCTGGCCGTGTTACTGCTGGATGAAAAGGTTGGCCCCCATCGCTGGGCGGCCGTTATTATCGGCTTGTGTGCGGTTCTGTTCATGTTGCAACCCGCCGGAAATGGCGACCCGATTGGCTCGCTGGTCGCCATGTGCGCGGCCATCCTTGGGGCCTTTGCCATGATCGCCGTGCGGAAACTGGGCGATACGGAACATGCGTTGACCATCGCGTTTTACTTCACCCTTTATTGCGTGTTTTTAAGCGGGGTTTGGACCCTCTTCATCTGGCAGACGCCAACCCTGCCCGGATTGGCCTATATGGTCGCCACCGGGCTGCTGGGCGGGCTGGGGCAAGTCTGGCTGACCTACGCCTATGCCAAGGCCCCGGCGGCCTTTGTCAGCGTCTTTTCCTATCTGTCGATTGTCTTCGTCACCGTGCTGGACATCGCCGTCTGGGGCCATGTGCCGCCATGGCAGGTTGGTGTGGGCAGTGTGGTTGTGATGGGGTGCGGTATGTACATCGTCTACCGCGAAACCCGCAAACGCGCCCCGCTGGCCTCGGAAACCATGCCCTGCACCGAGGGCGAAGCCGCCCCGACCGAAGCCGATCGGCAAAATCCGGTTTAAGGGGTCTTTATTTCCCGCCCCGCCCATGGCATAAAACCCCCGCGTAAAGTTAGGGAATTGCCGCCATGACCTTTGTTGTCACCGATGTCTGCATCATGTGCAAACACACTGATTGCGTCGAAGTCTGCCCCGTAGATTGCTTCTACGAGGGGGAAAACACATTGGTTATCCACCCCGACGAATGCATTGATTGCGGCGTGTGCGAGCCGGAATGCCCCATTGACGCAATCAAGCCGGATTCCGACCCGGAAGCCGATAAGTGGCTGGAAATGAACAGAAAATATTCTGAACTCTGGCCCGTCCTGACCCGGAAGAAGGATGCGATGCCCGACGCCGAAAAATATAAGGACGTAAAAAATAAATATCAGGACTGGTTTAGCCCGAATCCGGGCGACGGCGACTAAGATCGCGTTTAAAACCCCTGTGTTTCTGCGGAATATGCCCTGCATACGCCGTTATTTTTCATATAAATATAAACCTTGAAATTTTACCTTTTTTTCACTATATTGGCCGACATGCTCAACGGCGGGCGCGTGCGGGACGCTACTTCATCCCCTGCCTCAGCTTCCTTTTATAAGGATCTGAAACACCTCGCTTTCGCCGTTTTGCAGCCTGCCGGAGTACCGGCCAGAATTTGAGTAATGGACCCCTATCAGACGGAGAAGGTGCAGACCATGGCGAATGATAATGTTGACTTCCGCAAAGGTGACTACGTTGTATACCCGGCCCACGGTGTTGGTCAGGTCGAAGGGATTGAAACCCAGACGATCGGTGGGATGGAAGTCAAACTGTATGCCGTGACGTTCGAGAAGGACCGCATGCGCCTGAAGATTCCAGTTTTCAAAGCGAAGACGGCTGGCCTGCGCAAACTCAGCTCCAGCGACCGCCTGAAAGACGCGATGAAAACCCTGCAAGGCCGCGCCCGCGTGCGCCGCACCATGTGGAGCCGCCGCGCCCAGGAATACGAAACCAAAATCAATTCCGGTGATCCGGTTGCGATTGCCGAAGTTCTGCGCGACCTGAAACGCAGCAACGACGAAACCGAACAATCCTACAGCGAACGCCAAATCTATCAGAGCGCGTTGGAGCGCCTGGCCCGCGAAGTCGCCGCCGTTCAGAAAATCACGGAAGTGAAAGCCGCTGAACAGCTGGAAGACATGCTGGGCAAAAAGAAAGATAAAGCCGTGAAAGACGACGTGGAAAAAGAAGCCGCGTAATTCACCGCACAGACTTTATCCCCCCAAGGATAACCAAGGGAGCGCGAACGCAGGTTCGCGCTTCTTTGCTTTTGTATTGCACCATCGTCATCCCCACCCCCAATAGTCATCCCCGCCTTGTGCGGGGATCCGGGGACACATGGTCAATATTATCCCAACCCATTCCGGATCCCCGCACAAGGCGGGGATGACGCATTAAAAATCCAGATAACTCATTTTTACTCAAGCCCATATACAAAATTCCTCACCCACAACATCATCACAACCCCACACAACAACGCACTGATTCTGTGCAGCTTTTCGCGGTGTGACATAAAAATACTCTTGTGTGCCACAGGCCCCCTCCTATACTAGGAATTGATTCTGCACCTGTGGAATCAGCGTTTTGCCCATCACCCTTTTTATTTTGGTTCGCTTCCATCGTGTCCGTCTGCGACCTTGTCAAAGATCAACGCTTCGCCGCCCTGGGCAACCCCCGGCGTATTTGGGCTATCTCGGCTATTCATTCGGAAGCAGACCGGTTGATCGCCCTGCACGATTCCATCTATCCGCAATTGGAAGCTGGCGACCGCATTGTGTATCTGGGCAACTATTTCGGTCATGGGACCGAGGCCACCCGGACGATTGATGAAATTCTCACCTTCCGCCGCAACGTTCTGGCCATGCCGGGATGGATGCCATCCGATATCGCGTATTTGCGCGGCGGTCAGGAAGAAATGTGGGAAAAGCTGGTCCAACTGCAATTCGCACCCAACCCGCGCGAAGTTCTGGAATGGATGCTGGACCACGGCCTGTCGGCCACACTTGAATCCTATGGCATGAACCCGACGCACGGGCTGGTCTCCACCCGCGAGGGCGCCATGTCCATTACGCGCTGGACCGCCGGGGTCCGTGCCGCTATTCGCCGCCACCGCGGCCATGACATGTTTATCACCCATTTGCGCCGCGCGGCCTTTATCCCGCCGCAGGTGATGGAACTGGCGGCCACCGGCACCCATGGCGGAATGGGCGGAGCCTATGCCCGGCCCATGAATGATCACGCCGCCCCGATGCTGTTCGTCCATGCCGGGTTGAACCCCAACCGCCCGTTACAGGACCAGGGCGACGCCCTGTGGTGGGGTGGCCGGTCATTTGACGCGATTCATACGCCTTATGACCCCTTTGAAAAAGTGATCCGGGGGTTTGACCCGAACCAGGGTGGGCTCCATATCAATGGGGTAACAGCCACATTGGATGGCGGTTGCGGTTTCGGCGGGGCCTTGGTCTGCGCCGGGTTTGATCGCTACGGCGAGCTATTTTCTTTAATCGAATCATAAGGTTAGAGAAACGGGTGCATTTACCCAATTCTGCCCACTTCTCCGCCACAATCCTGCCCATATTTTAGAAGATACTAAACTATGCGGTTCGATTCCCATATTCTTTGTAAGAATCCCGCAAGTTTGACCCTATACCCTTTGAGAGTAGACAGACGACAAGCCTGTTACCAGAAAGGACGCCCCCATGGCCCATATAGATGATCAAGGCACGCAGAAAGCCAATCTAAGCTATATCCGGACCTCAATGAACGAGCCGTTGCTGGAACGCGACCATGAACTCGACCTCGCCCGCCGCTGGCGCGAGGACGGGGACGAGCGCGCGTTGCACGAGCTGGTCCGCTCCTATACCCGCCTGGTGATTGCGATGGCGTCCCGCTTCCGCAATTACGGCCTGCCCCTGGGCGATTTGATCCAGGAAGGCAATATCGGCCTGATGCAAGCCGCCAACCGCTTCGAGCATGATCGCGGCGTACGGTTTTCGACCTATGCCACATGGTGGATCCGCTCCGCCATGCAGGATTACGTCCTGCGCAACTGGTCGATTGTCCGCACCGGGACAACGGCTGCGCAAAAGTCCCTGTTCTTCAACCTGCGCCGTCTGCGCTCCAAGATTGAAGCCGCCACTGAGCGTGAGGGCCTGACCACCGAAGGTCGCACCCAGATCGCCAAAGAGCTGAAAGTCAATCTGAAGGACGTGGAAGATATGGAAGGCCGCCTGTCCGCATCCGACCATTCCCTGAATGCCCGTATCGGCATGGATGGTGAGGATGAGTGGCAAAGCCTGCTGTCCGATGAGCGCCCGAACCCCGAAGAAATCGTTATCGGGATGAAGGACGCGCAAACCCGGTCCCAATGGCTGAACGAGGCATTGTCCGAACTGAGCGACCGCGAACGCACCATCATCACCGAACGTCATCTGGGCCACGAGGCCGTGACGCTGGAAGATCTGGGCAAAGAGCTGGGCGTCAGCAAGGAACGCGTGCGCCAATTGGAACAGCGCGCGATGAGCAAACTGCGCCAGTCCATGACCCGTCACATTGACGATACGGACGACATCCTGCTCGAAGGCTAAGAACGATTTATACAGTTAACTACCGAAAATCCCGGCATTCCCCCAATGTCGGGATTTTCTTTTATATAGTCTTGAACATCACGATATGGGGAATGTTTTGTTCATCAAAAGGCGCACCATCGGTTACATACCCCAGAGATTCATAAAACCCCTGCGCCGTTCCGCGCGCGTGCATTGTAATGGTGCGAACATTATTTCCACGCGCATAATTTTCCGCGGCAAGAACAAGAACACGGCCAATCCCTTTTTTCTGCGCCCTTTCGGCAACAGCCATGCGTTTTAACTGGACCGTTGTTGGGTTGATCGGGTGCAATAGCAAGGTTCCAACAACATCATCCCCCTCCAGCGCGGCAAAATGAATGTCGTCAATTTCGGCGGCCAACTCATCCACCGTAAAATCCAACCCCAGCGGGGTTCGTAGAATAGCACGCCGCAAATCCGTAACGGCGTCGTAAAGCGGCGTGCCATGTTCAACAATCCTGACGGATATATCGGCCATTCTATTCAACGATAATCTTATACGCCTGCCCCGCGACAACTTTCGCTTCGCCATCCAGCCCGTTCAGGGTCAGGAAGCGTTCGACGGTGAAAGCGTCGGTTTTGGCCATTCTGGCCGACAGGCTGGCGATTGTGTCGCCGGATTTGGCCGTGACGGTTTTAATACGCAGCGGTTTGATGGATGATTTTTCGGCCTTGGTCATGGACCGCAGGCTGTAGCTTAGCTGCTTCATCCCATCGACCGTTGCAGAATCCGCCTTGGGCGGCCATGCCATTTGGAAACGATAGACGCGATTGGGCGACCATTGCACGGCCAGCAATTGCACCGTCATGATCTGATTGCCAATGCGGCCAGAAAATTGCCCCGTCGCGGCCGGTTTACCACCGATGCTGAGCGTTTCAACATTGGCCAATTGTTCCCCCCGCATCCATGACGTGGTCAGGAAGGTCAGCGGATCAACCCCCGCCGCATTCGCCGCCACATCAAACACAGCCACGGACCCCGCGGACGGATTGCGTACAATCACGGAATCCGGATTGTTGATGATGCTGTATCCATCCGGAGCCGTGAACGTCATGTCCAGATCCGGATGCCAGAACGTTGTCCCGCGAACAAAACCCTGCGATGCACTGTCACCATAGATGACATTATTGATGGCATTCATATAGGCATCGCGGTTGGTCAGCCCTTCATTGGGCGCATATTGCATGGCGATGTTTCGTGCATTCGCCACACGCTCCGCCGTTTGCGGGTGGGTGGAGAAATAGCTGAAGCTTTCGCCATTGCCGCCCTTGCCGTGCAGGCGCGCATCCAGCGCGGAATCCATCTGCAGGCTGGTCAGGAAGCGTGCCATGGCCCCGGTGTCATACCCGGCACGGTGCAGATAGCGAATACCCAGATCATCGGCCTGGCTTTCCTGCCCGCGGGAATAGGACGACAGATAAAGCTGGCTGCCAACATTCGCGGCATCGGCGGCGGTCTGGCTGTCTAGGGCAGCGGCCAGAACGGCGGCCCCCAGCGATGTGACAACGCCATGCGAATAACGTTCCGCCGTGTGGCGGCCCGTAATGTGTCCAACTTCGTGCGCCAGAACAGCAGCCAGTTCCGCCTCGGAATTGGCCAGTGCCAGAATGCCGCGTGTCACATACACGTACCCGCCCGGCAATGCGAACGCATTGACCACAGGCGTATCAAGGACAAAGAATTTATATTGAACGTCCGGGCGTTCGGTGTTGGCAGCCACTTTCTGGCCGACGCGGTTGACGTAAGCGCTCAATGCGGAATCGGACACCGTGCCGCCATATTGTTTCATGACCTTTTCATGTTCCTGCGCCCCGACGGATGCTTCCTGTTGCGGGGACATCAGCGCCGTGAACTGGCTTTCGCCCGTGGCCGGATTGGTGGAACAACCGGACATCATCGCCCCCAGCCCGATCATCAGGGCCACAGCACAGACAGACATAAAAACGGGCTTGAATTGCATCCGCATTGGGGCCACTCTCCTCATCATGAAAAACGCCGTTATTTTAGCCCTTTTGATCACGATTGCCACCCTGTTTACGGGGGCATCCGCCTGGGCCCAGACCGTCACGAAAATGGCGGATAATATGGGCAAAAATATGAACCAGAATGGGGCATCGTCCGCCCTGCCCCCGCAATCGTTCAGCCCGCTGGTCGAAACCGGTGCGGGCACGGTCGCGCTGGCCGTGGATGGCCTGCGCCTGACGCTGACCGATGGGCGGATTGTGGAATTATCCGGCATTGAAATTCCCGGCATGAATGAGATGGGGAATGCAGAACCCGGTAATTTTCCACTGCAGGCCAAGCAGGCGCTGGACCAGCTTTTCGGAAAAGATAAAGATATCATCCTGTACCAGACACGGGACAAGGACACGGGCCGCGTGAACCGCATGGGACACGTGTTGGCCCATGTCGTGCAGAAACCGGGCAATGTGTGGATTCAATCCTATCTGGTGCGACAGGGTTTGGCCCGCGTGGCCCCGACCCTGCGCAATCCGGAGCAAGCCGACGCGCTTTATAAAGCCGAACAACTGGCCCGTGACGAAAAGCGCGGGATCTGGGCTGACGGCTCAGCCTATGCCGTTTTGAAGACAACCGACCCCATCAACACCACGCCGCGTTTTATCGTGGCGGAAGGTCCCGTGGTGAAGGCCGCGATTGTCAATAACCGCGTCTATCTGAATTTCGGCGATGATTGGAAAAAGGATTTTTCCGTCGGGGTGGAACCGGATGTGCGCCGCGCCCTGGCCCGCGCCGGGATCGACCCGCTCCAGCTTCAGGGCAAGACTTTGCGCATACGTGGGTGGGTCCGGGACTATAACGGTCCCTTTATCGACCTTGAAACCCCCGCCCAAATTGAATTTCCGGACGGTTCAAAACCATTGCCTGCCCCCGGCGGGGCCTTTACAGTAGACGCACCGAAAAAACCCGAAACGGATACGGACAAAAACGCCCATGCCGGGATGGACCAAGATAGGCAAAACGACCAGCAAGCCCCCGCGCGTTCCGGCTCCATCCGCGAATGAGCGGCAGCCTCCGCCGCTGTTCGACCTCTATCCGCCGATTGCACCGTACTCCAGCGGTTTTCTGGCGGTGGATGACACGCACAATCTGTATTGGGAACAAAGCGGCAATCCCGATGGCGTGCCCATCGTTCTTCTGCATGGTGGTCCCGGCGCGGGCGCCACGCCGACACACCGCCGGTTTTTCGACCCGGCCCATTATCGCATTATAATTTTCGATCAACGCGGCGCGGGCCGATCCACGCCGCTGGGATGTACGCAGGACAACACCCTGTCCCACCTGGTCGACGATATTGAAAAACTGCGCGCGCGATTGAACATTGAACGCTGGCATATTTTCGGCGGGTCGTGGGGCAGCACGCTGGCCATGGCCTATGCCGCCGCCCATCCGAAACGCTGTATCAGCCTAATCCTGCGCGGCATCTTCCTGATGGAAGCGGATGAGGTGGAATGGTTTCTGTACGGCATGCGCATGATTTTCCCGGAAGCGTGGGAACGGTTTGTTTCGATCATTCCAGAGCATGAGCGCGGTGATTTGCTGAACGCCTATCACAGACGCCTGAACGGCGATGACAAAACCGTGCAGATGGAAGCGGCCTTGCGGTGGGCGTTGTATGAGGGAGCCTGCGCATCCCTGCTCCCACACCATGAAACATTGACCAGCGATGATCAGCGCAATCATGCGCTGGCGCTGGCCATACTGGAATGCCACTATTTCAAGCACAATGTCATTCCGCCGGATCAAAGCCTGATGAAATCGGTTTCCATCCTGCGCAACATTCCGACCACCATTGTGCATGGGCGGTATGATGTAATTTGCCCGATCCGCAAGGCGTATGATTTACATCTGATCTGGCCCGAAGCCGATTATGTCGTGGTGCCCGATGGCGGGCACTCGGCCATGGACCCCGCCATCCGATCCCGTTTGATCGAGGCGGTCGAACATGCAAAAACACTGCGTTAACCGTGATAGAGGAAAACAAAATGACATTTAAAACCATTCGCAACATTGATGTTAAAAACAAACGCGTATTATTGCGCGCCGATTTGAACGTGCCCGCCAAGGATGGTGTTGTGACCGACACCACCCGCATTGATCGTTTGAAACCCACCATTGATGCCCTGACCGCCGCAGGCGCAAAAGTCATCGTGCTGTCCCACTTTGGCCGCCCCAAAGGGGTCACACCGGAACTTTCCCTGCGCTTCCTTGTTCCCGCGCTGGAAAAATCATGGGGCCATGATGTGGATTTTGCCGATGATTGCATTGGCGCGAGCGTTGAAAAAATCATCGCTGATTTGCAGGCCGGGGAAATCCTGTTGCTGGAAAACGTACGGTTCCATGCGGGTGAGGAAAAGAACGATCCGGCCTTCACTGCCGCGCTGGCCAAGCTGGGCGATATCTATGTGAATGATGCGTTTTCCGCGGCCCACCGCGCCCACTCCTCAACCGAAGGGTTGGCGCACCATTTGCCCACTGCGGCCGGGTTGTTGATGGAAGCGGAACTGAACGCCCTGAACGCCGCGCTGGAAAGCCCGGAACGCCCCGTCGCCGCGATTGTCGGTGGCGCAAAGATTTCAACGAAGCTGGAATTGCTGGGCAATCTGGTGGAGAAAGCCGATCTGTTGATCCTCGGCGGCGGCATGGCGAACACATTCCTGCACGCTATGGGCGTCGACATGAAAAAATCACTGTGCGAACACGACATGGCGGAACAGGCCCGCGAAATTATCGAGAAAGCGGTGGATCGCCGTTGCGACCTGATCCTGCCCGTTGATGGCGTCTGGGCCACGGCCTTTGCCGCCAATGCCGAACACGGCACATGCGACATGGAATCCATCCCCGATGGCACCATGATTCTGGATGTGGGCCCGGCCAGTGTGGACATGCTGAAAAAACGCCTGCTGGATGTAAAAACCATCGTCTGGAACGGTCCGCTGGGCGCGTTCGAGGTTGAACCGTTTGACGCCGGCACGGTAGCGCTGGCCAAATTCGTTGCCGACCACACGGATCTGGGAACATTCATTTCCGTGGCCGGTGGCGGCGATACCGTTGCCGCACTGGAACATGCGGGCGTGACGGATAATTTCACCTATATCTCGACCGCTGGCGGTGCCTTCCTGGAGTGGATGGAGGGCAAGACGTTGCCCGGTGTTGCGGCCTTGAGCGCGAACAAGAAAGCGGCATAAAGAACAAAAAACCCCGGACATTCATCCGGGGTTTTTCATTTCCGTTTCAAGAGAAAATTGTTAGCGGCTCATGCCCATCATGCCCTGTGCCGATGTCACCGTCACTTTATCATAGGCACGAATGGCCGAGAGCAATTCGCTTTGATCAATAATGCGGTCCGCACTGCGTACACGCTGGGTCAGCATGTAAAAACGTGTCATGTCGGTTTTCTGCACACCCAAGGCCTTGCATGCAACGGCCAGACGATGGCCGCCCGCCTCGGACACCATGCCATGGATAGTCCGCACATCCATGCCTGCATATTCGGCAAACATGGCAATAAACGACGCATATTGGCCACGTTGCAGCGTGTCCATCATCGTATTGACGCTTAAACGGCCCTTTTCTTTATACGCCTTGGCCGCCGCAATCATGCTGGCACCGGGCATAAAGGCCGGCATATCCACCGGACGCGTGGCGGACGCAATCGCTTCGCCAAATTCCAGCATCACATCATCCACCGCATCCGCCGCCGGGCCGGCAAAGGCCCCGAAATAATCGCGGATGTAATGTTTCAGTTCGGCCCCAACAACGCTGTACAAACGGCGCGCAATATCTTCGGGCAATTCCTGACGCATCAGAAGTGGCTTGGCCAATTCTTCATGATCCGGCACCATTTCGCCGATCACGCTCATCGCATGAACGGGCAGATGGATCGCATCATTGCGCACCAGAACACCCGCCGTCGGCACATCACGCGTATCGGCCAGAACGTTGATCAATTGCTCGCTCATCCCCCGACGGCCCGCAATGGCCTGCCAGTAAGCGGATGTTTTCGCCTTGATGATGTACAGCAAATCCATATCGCTTAAGACGTTGCTTTTTTTCAGCACCGGGGCCGCGACAGAAATATCATCATTCGCCAAATGCAACGCAACACGCAACGGAACGCTGTCGATCACGGACAGGCGTTCGGACAATGCTTCGCGCAGGTCCTTTTCCGCCTGACGCATCAGGCTGATCAAAACATCGGAAATCAGTTCTTTTTCCCGCGGGGCCAATTCGGCCTCCAACAGGTCAGCGACCGCGCTGGTCAGCTCGGCCCGCGCCAGCGGCGTATCATCCGTGGCCAGTTCATAAAGCTTGTGGCTGTCATACAGGCGCACCAGAAGCGGCGCCACTTTTGGCGATTTTTCGAACAAACGCGAATCCATGAGTTCCCTCAACCCGATCATCACAAACACCTGCCTAAACGGCCTTTTCCGCCATGGAAAAAGCCTGTTTCACCGCCAAAAAACCAAGTATTTGTTTTGATTAACATTTTTGACTTGGCTGCCTGTTCCAACCTCTATCGGGCCGGATTCGGGCAACACACCCCACAGCCCCCAATCTGCGCCCAAAAGGTTTAGATTAGGTTAAATTGCGAATCCGCCCTGCCCTAAAGGATGTGGGCCAAAAAGGACATGCTTTCTTAAGCAATTCGGCTTAAGATAAGAGAGATTTGTATTTTCAATATTTAGGATTTGGGGACGCCTTATGGCCATTAACCCGCTCGGCAATTATGCCAGCCAACAGATCAACAACCCGTTCACCGCCCGCAGCGATGAACAGGCCCGGATCAATGACCGGGATCAGGACCGTCAGCGCGAAGCCACCGAAACCCGTCGTTCGGGGACCGAAGCCGCAGAAACGCAACAGTCCGAGGCCCGGAATAACGGGTCGAGCCAGAATCGGGATAACGAGGTGCGCCAAGCCGCAGACACACGGAGCGAAAGCACCCCACCCCGAAGCCAGGAACGCGGGAGTGTCCTGGACATCTCTGTCTAAGTGTCTTTCAAGTCTTAACTTGGGCTTTTACGCGGCGTCCTCTTCTGGACGCCGTTTTGTTTTCCCCTTTTTGTGCAACGCCACAGCCCTAGACACACCCAAACGGGCGCGGCACACTGCCCCGTATGACACAGGACAAGACAAAACACTGGGACCAGTACGGGGACTACCTCGCCCTCGATACACTGCTCGACATTCAAAAACCGTGGAGCGCGGATAAAGCCACGGGCGCATTCGCGCATGATGAAATGTTGTTCATCATTTTCCACCAGACCTATGAACTCTGGTTCAAACAAATCCTGTTTGAACTGGACGATGTTCAGGAACGGCTGGGCCGTCCGGTGGTGGATGATTGCGACATGCAGCCGATCGTCAAACATTTGCACCGCGTTGTTGAAATTCTGCGCTTGCTGGTGCGTCAACTGGATATCCTCGAAACCATGACGCCGCAGGATTTCACCGATTTCCGTGATCATTTGAAAACCGCGTCCGGGTTCCAGAGTTTGCAATTCCGCCTGATTGAAACGCGCCTCGGCCTGCGCCGTGAGGACCGGCTGCTGTTCAATCAATGCCAATATGATACGGGCTACTGCCCCGCATCCCAAACCGCCATTCATACGGCGGAACATGAAACCACCCTGTTCGACCAGATTGACAAATGGCTGGCCCGCACGCCGTTTGTCGACCGGGATGATTATAAATTCTGGGATTCATACCGTGCCGCCGTTCACACCATGCTGGATGGCCGTGAAGCCATGGCCCGTCAGAGCATTGATGGCGAATTGCTCGACCGCGAACTGGCCGCCATTGCCCGCAACCGGACAAAATTCGACAGCATCTTTAACAAGGATGCGGATACATCATCCTCCCAATCTTCTTCGTGGCGCTTGTCATGGCGCGCGTTACAGGCGGCGTTGTTCATAACCGTTTATAAAACCGAACCCGCATTGCAGGGCCCGGCCAGCCTGTTGGGCCATATCATGGATATTGACGCCGCCATGTCGCAATGGCGGTACCGCCATGCGTTGATGGTTCAGCGCATGGTCGGCATGAATGTCGGCACCGGCGGGTCGGCCGGATATGGGTATTTGATGCAGACATTGGAAAAGCACCGCATTTTCACGGATCTTTTCGCCCTCTCCACCTACCTGATCCCCAGCCACGCGCGTCCGCCGTTGCCGCAAACGATCAGCAACCAGATGGGATATCGCTATGGCACCACGGGATAACATCATGATGTCCGATTTTCGCAAATTATTCGGCACCGCCTTGGCCATGAACGCCAACAAGCTGCATTTCGCGGCACACAGCCACCATCTCTGGCCCGATTGCACCCGCACCGCGCAAACGCGCTATTGGGGTTTATCGGCATCCATGGCCGATAATAAATGGGACGTGATTTTCAACACGGTCATTCCAACGGCGCAGGGGCATGTGGCCCGCATCCTGAACCTGCCCGATCCGCGCACGATTGGCTTTGCGCCCAACACGCATGAATTTATCAATCGGTTGATCTCGGCCCTGCCATCACACCCGCATATCATCACAACGGACAGCGAATTTCACAGCCTGACCCGGCAATTAAAACGGCTGGAAGAAGATGGGTTGATTACCGTCACCCGCGTTCCATCCGAGCCGTTCCATTCTTTCACCGACCGCATGATTGAGGCCGTGAAATCAACACCCGCCGCCATGGTGTTTTTCAGCCATGTGTTTTTCAATTCTGCCTACGCCGTGCCCGACTTAAAAAAGATTGTCGATGCCGTGCCGGACAAAGACACGCTGGTGGTGATTGACGGCTATCACGGCTTTATGGCCCTGCCCACCGACCTGTCGATGATCGCGGACCGCGCGTTCTATCTGGCGGGCGGGTATAAATATGCGATGGCGGGCGAAGGATGCTGTTTCCTGCATTGCCCGCCGGGCTATGCCATGCGCCCGCGCAATACCGGATGGTTTGCGGATATGGGATCGTTGGAAGCGCGTCAGGGCGATGATGTCCCCTATTCCACCGACGGATTCCGGTTCTGGGGCGCGACGTTTGATCCGTCGGGCCTATACCGTTTGAATGCGGTGATGGAGATGCTGAATGATCTGAATGTTGGCGTCGCCGATATTCACGCCCATGTCATGGCATTGCAGGACCAGTTTCTGGAATCGTTGAAGAAACGTCCCGGCACACTGATTTCGCCGGTGGATACACCAACGCGCGGACACTTCCTGACCTTTGAAACCGACCGCGCCGCGGATTTTGCACAAAAACTGCAAGATTTGGGCGTCGTCACCGACCATCGCGGCACGCGTTTGCGCTTTGGATTTGGGCTGTATCATGTGGCGGATGATGTTGAACGGCTGGTCACCGTTCTGAACACCGTTATCCGTTAATATCCTACTGGAACGCCACTTCGTTGAACGAGCGTAATTTCCGGCTGTGTAACCGCTCTGGCCCGTATTCCCGCAGCATCGCCATGGCCAGAAGGCCAATCTGCAAATGTTGGTCCACGCGGTCGCGGTAGAACTTGTCGGCCATGCCCGGCAATTTTAATTGCCCATGCAACGGACGATCCGATACGCACAGCAAGGTGCCATACGGCACACGGAAACGGAAACCGTTGGCGGCAATGGTGCCGGATTCCATATCCAGCGCAATCGCGCGGCTCTGGCTCAGGCGCAAATTCTGGCGCAAGGTCGGACGCAATTCCCAGTTCCGGTCATCGACCGTGGCCACGGTGCCCGTGCGCATGATTTTCTTCAGATCATAACCCTGCAACCCCGTGACATGTTCCACGGCGCGTTCCAGCGAAATCTGAATTTCCGACAGGGCCGGAATTGGAATGGACGGGTGCAAATCGCGATACAGAACATTGTCTTCGCGCAGATAACCGTGCGCCAGAACATAATCGCCCAGCGATTGCGAATTTCGCAGACCCGCACAATGCCCCAGCATCAGCCACGCATGCGGACGCAACACGGCCACATGGTCGGTGATGGTTTTAGCGTTGGACGGACCAACACCAATATTGATCATGGTGATCCCCGAACCGTCTTTGCGTTTCAGGTGATAGGCCGGCATTTGCGGCATGCGCGTCAACGGCAGGCCCGGATCATCGCTTTCACCCGGATCGGCCATGTTTTTATTGGTGGTGATGCGGTTGCCCGGTTCAACGAACGATGAATATTCCAACCGTTCGGCGCGCAATTCCGGATTATCCGTCGGTGCCATGATGTCACGGCAAATGCGTACGAACTGATCAATGTAGAATTGATAGTTGGTGTAGATCACATAGTTTTGAAAGTGCCGTGCATTCGTGCCCGTGTAGTGGCGCAGGCGCATAATGCTGAGATCGATGCGCGGCGCGTTAAACAGCGACAGCGGCGCGTCATGCCCCGGTTTTGTTTCGTGGGTGCCGTTGGCAACCTCGTCATCCATCAAATCCAGATTGGGCTGGTCGAACAGATTGGACATCGCATTGATCTGCTCCGCCGACAAATCGCGTTCCAGGTGGAAATCTTCACCCAGGGCGAAGTGAATTGGAATGGGCGTATCACTGACACCGATTTCAATCGGTTCATGATGGTTCAGGAACAACAGGCGCAATTGTTCCATCAGGTAATGATCGAAAATATCCGGGCGCGTGATGGTGGTTGAATAATGCCCGGGGCGCGGCACAAAACCGTAAGACAGGCGCGTATCCGCCCGCGTCGCCGTTTCGGTCGTCACCCGAATATACGGGTAGCACGCCGAAATGCGATGCTTCGGCATATGGCCATCCGCAAAAGCGAAGAAACTTTCCCGCAACCATGTGACGTTGGCGTCATAAATCTCACAAATCGCGGCAAACGCGCTTTGTGCATCATTGAATTTGCGGGGCTTAAAAGAACGAGGACCTTTTGACATGCTTAATTCTTACTCATTTTTATTGTTTTTTCAAGGGACTAGCCAGAAACACCACGGTTTCCGCCGTTCTTTATACCCCAACCCCCACCAATGACCGCGCATAGGCATCCGGGTGGAAGGGTTGCAAATCCTCCGCCTGCTCGCCCACACCCACGGCAATGATCGGCAAGCCGAAGCGGTCGGCCAGACCGACAACCACGCCACCTTTGGCGGACCCATCCAGTTTCGTCACCACCAGTGCATTCACATCAACCATATCGCGGAACGTTTCCACCTGCGCATGCGCGTTCTGACCCGTCGTGGCATCCAGAACCAGAATGACCGCATGCGGCAGATTTTCATCGTGCTTGCGCAAGACGCGAATAATCTTCTGCAACTCATCCATCAAGTTTTTCTTGTTGTGCAAACGGCCTGCGGTGTCGATGAACAAAACATCGGCCCCTTCCGCCTTCGCCGTCGCATACGCCTCATACGCCACAGCGGCAGAATCCGCACCAATATCGCGGGCAACAATACCGCCGCCTGCACGCTCCGCCCAGATTTTCAGCTGTTCCGTCGCCGCCGCGCGGAACGTATCGCCCGCGGCCAGCATCACGCGCTTGCCTTCACGTTTATGCAGGTTATAAGCCAGCTTTCCGATGGTTGTGGTTTTACCAACACCGTTCACACCGCAGACCAGAACGGTAAACGGCCCCGTATCGCGACGGGAAAAATCAATCGGTTTATTCACGGGTTCCAAAATACGGGCGATCACATCGGCCAGCGCCGCGCGAATTTCATCGCCGTCCATATCCTTGCCAAAACGCCCCTCGGCAAATTCGGTCACAATGCGTGATGCGGTTTTGGGCCCCAGATCGGCGGTGATCAACACCTCCTCCAGCTGGTCGATCATATCCTGATCCAGCTTGCGCTTGGTCACCAGATCGGTCAGCCCTTGCGTAATCTTGCTGGTGGATTTGCCCAGCCCGCCGACCAGACGGCTCACCCAGCCACCGGAAGATTGATCTTCGGCACCAACCGGCTCAACGACGTGTGCGGGTTGAGGTTCTACAGGCGCAACAGGAACCGGAGCATCAGCCTGCGGCTGCGCTTCATCGGTTACGTGCGTTTCGTCTTTCTTCTTCCGCCAGAAAATCATGGTTTTTTCCGTTGTTTTTGATGCCAACGGTTTACCGCATCCATGGCCGGACAGCAAGAATAGGACGCTTTTATTTTTCGTAATAATAGCCGGGCGTTTGGCGCTATTTTTCCAACTGCGCCACTTTATCCCGCACCCGGCAATCCCGCAGCGCCTTGCCGGAGCGCTCATATTCCGCCGGGGTATCGACCAGATGGTTGCGGCGGTCCATTTCCTCGCTGGCCAGTTCGGTGAAATACACCTGAATAAAATCATCTATCCCCGTCTTCATCGTTTCAAAATGCGGGCGGATTTTATCATGGGGCAGATAGGCATTCCCCTCCATCTCGCGGATGATGGCGGGTAAATCCCTGCGCATTTTTTCAACGGCGGCCTTGACCACATCAACATTGGTTGTGTGATGTTTTAATTCGTGCATTTGAATTTCATTAAACGCACATGTTCCGATCTGGTAGTCAGACGGAATATAAATCAGCGTGCGATAGAAAATATTGACTTCAATTTGCCTGAAATACGGGCATTGGTACCCGCCATAGGGGCCGTATGATTTGCTGAACATTGACGCGCGGCTGGTCATGGCCAAGCCACCATGCGCCTGCCCCTTGGTTACAAATTGCGACGGCTTGTAAACCGAAGTTAAACCGTTGCGGGCCAACCATTCCGCCGTTGATTTTCCGCCATCACGATTCAGCCACGCAATCGAACGGGACAAATCGTAAATTGGTTCTTCTTCCAGTGTGAGATTGATTTTAATGGCGGTCTGCCCGGGTTTGTTGGCGTGGCATCCCTTGCGGTCGGAAAACACCTCCTGCGCCGATGCGGGCGGCGCGACCATCATGGCCGCGCACACACACGCCAAAATCGACAACCCCCGAAAGATCAAAACGTGCCCCCATCAATCAATACAATCGAAAGTATTGCCCGACAGGGATGAACGAACCGTTAAAGCACCCAGATCAAAGAAAAACCACCATGCCATTACGGCTCCGGCGTATATCCCATTTTCACGCACAACTCACCAACGACCTGCTCGCGTACTTCGCCCTCTTTGTCCTCTACTTCGCTGGCGCGGATTTCGCCATTCTGAACCATCTGGCGCAAACGCTGATCCGAAATCCGGATCGCATCATAAGATGACCAGTTCGCAACAACACATCCAACATGGCTGCCAAATTCCAGGTCGTCGGCCAGAGCCGACACACCAACAACATTTCCAGCCATTACAAACGCACACATCAGTTTTTTCATTTTATACTCCATCATTAACGCAACATGTTTTGGTCTTACGGCTTGTATCCCATACCCATGCACACTTCGCGCACAACATTGGTATGAACATCGTCTTTCATATCGTTTTTCTGACTATCGCGAATGACGCCCTGGCGGACCATGTCATTCAAACGATTTTGCGTCATTTTCAGAACCTTGTCTGAACCGCTTTCACCAAAGGTGCAGGACAGGAAATTTCCGTTGTACTTGTCAACTGGCGCTTTTGGCTTGGCATTAAATTCTTCCGTGCACATAACGGAAATCACCTTATTGCGCGCGCGACTTTCTAGCCCCGGAACAGTTTCCGGCGTCGCGCCCTGTTCAGCCAGATCGTCCATCAGATACGACAATTGCAAGTCAACTTCATCGCTGTGATAAATGCGGTTAAAGCATGCATTCATAAAATCATGGCTCGTTTTTTTTCCATCGCCATATTCGTTGCGCCAACAAAGCCTACCAGCGCAAACGCACCAACCAATTTTTTCATCGTATATCACTCCATATAAACAAAGGTCGCGCTTGATACACCAGCGCGACCCCGTTATGCAAACTTAAAATCTATGCTTAAGCCTATCGTGGGCTGAACGGCGCACGACGCAGGATGGCATCCCCTTGTTCTACAAGGACTTGCTGCACCTGGAACAGGCGCTTGTCCCCGATCTGGCACGGGCCAAACCGATACAGGCTGCAATTGCCGATTTCCTTCATGCCATGGAATGTCTTTGTGATCTGCGCCAGGGCATAGAACAATCCACCATGGGCCACCACCAGCGGCGGGGATTGAACGTCCAGGGCACTGGCCTCATCCTGCATTTGTCCCAACGCCATCAGAACGCGGCGCATATAGGCCTGTTGCGTTTCGCCATCCTGCGGTTCGTCCCCGCGTTCAAACTGTTCGCGCAGGACGTAATATTTCTGCTTGTTCCACGACCCCAACCCCTGCTCGCGCAGATCATAGATCATGTGAACATCGGCACCGATTTCCGCAGCAACAATGCTGGCGGTTTTAAACGCGCGCTGCAGCGGGCTTGAAAAAATAACGGTCGGCTTGTTATCCATCGTCAGAATGGTCTGCGCCAGCGCATACGCCTGCTCGCACCCCTTATCGGTCAGCGGCACATCCCATTCACATCCGGCGACGCGGTTAAAACGGTTGGCTTTGCTTTCGCCGTGGCGGGCCATGTAAAATGGTGCGGAAAACGCACGATCCAGTTTCATTGATTCACTTCCTCTATTTTTTACGCAACGCGACCGATGAGATATTGCCCATCGACACGTTCGATTTTTACGGTGACCAGTGTCCCTGCATCAAATGAACCATCCGCCAGCTTAACCTCGGCGAATTGTTCGGTGCGGCCCATATTATCTTTTTCCATCAGGACAGTGCGCACCGTGCCCACCTGATGTTGTAAAAATTTCTGCATCTGGCGCTCACCCGCTTCGCGCAATTGCGCGGCACGGTCTTTACGCACCTGCTTGTCCACCTGCGGCATCTTGGCCGCCGGGGTGCCGGGGCGTTCCGAATACGGGAAGACGTGCAGGAACGTCAGATCGCATTCATCAACAATGCGCAGCGTATTCGCAAACATCTCATCCGTTTCGGTCGGGAAACCGGCGATAATATCCGCGCCGAACACCATATCAGGGCGCAAGGTCCGCGCGCGGTTGCACATATCAATGGCATCGGCACGCAAATGGCGACGTTTCATGCGTTTCAAAACCATGTCATCCCCCGCCTGCAAACTAACATGCAGATGCGGCATCAAACGCGGTTCTTCGGCAATCAAACGCCACAAATCATCGTCAATTTCCACCGGGTCCAGTGACGACAAACGCAAGCGCGGCAAATCCGGCACCAGGGCCAGAACGCGGCGGATCATCTGCCCCAACGTGGGCGACCCCGGAAGGTCGGGACCATAGGACGTCACATCCACCCCGGTCAAAACGATTTCGCGAAACCCTGCTTTGACCAAATGGCGGGTCTGCTCAACGATTTCGCCAATGGGCACGGAGCGGGAATTGCCGCGTCCATAAGGGATAATGCAAAACGTGCAGCGGTGGTCACAGCCATTTTGCACCTGCAGGAACGCGCGCGTCTGTCCCTCGAACCCATCGACCAGATGGCTGGCGGTTTCGCGCACGGCCATGATGTCGTTCACCACAACCTTCTCCGCCGGCGGCGCGCCCCATGTTTCGGCTTGCAGTTTCAGGTCGTTGCCGATGACTTGATCCACCTCGGGCATGCCGCCGAAACTGGCCGGATCAATCTGCGCGGCACAGCCGGTGACAATAATGCGGGCATTCGGGTTATCGCGCCGGGCGCGGCGAATGGCTTGGCGGGCCTGACGTTCGGCCTCTTTGGTCACGGCACAGGTATTAAAGATAATTGCGTCTTCAATCCCGGCATTTTTGGCATGGGTGCGCATCACCTCGCTCTCGTAAGTATTGAGGCGACAGCCAAAAGTGACGATTTCCGGGTCTTTTTTACCGTGCATGATTACTTTGCATTTTATGAAGTTGCCCCCTTTTGACCATAGATGACCCCCGAATTTCAATAAAATTCCATATCTTCCCCACATTTGGGGGAGATAATGGAATCATGGGCAAATCCCAAGGGAGATCGCGATGATTTTTGACAACCCGTATATCAAGGACGCGCATCTGGCTTTTGTGGTCGATCATTTTGGCCGCACGGTGCCTGTGCTGGTGATTGAAACGACTGTGGACCTGCCTGAGTCCATGGATGAGGTCAAGGATCATCCGACCCTGGAGCTCATTGAAATGCTGGCAGAATTACAAAGTTTTGCCACCTATGACGACCGGGCCGAATTTCGGCAGGTCCGTGTGATCAGCCCCCATATGATCCACCCGGATGCCGGTCATGCGTAACCCTCTCCTTTCCTAGGTTTCTGCGTACCCGAATACCCGAACCCCCCGTTTCCGGGCCAGCCACCCCACCCGATCCGATCCCCGTTGGCTGGCCCGGGCTTTTTTTCAAAAAAAACCGGATAAGCGCCCCCTTTTATTTGACATATTACCAACCCCCTGCTAGGCTCCCCATGAAAAATGAGTGAGGAGCCATCTTGGGCGCGTTTCGGGAATTTCATCCTTCGCTGGATCATCTTCTGGTCCGTCCGGTTTTTATCACCGAGGCGGCCCCGATCCGCACGGCCCCCCGCCGCCTGAACCTGGCCTTTAACGGCGCCGCGTGGAACACGCACGGTTTCTTACAAGATCAAACCAACTGTTACGCCTATGCCCTGAACTGCCCAGAGGCCGGATGGGCCATCCCCGGGCAACTGGCCGGACACAAACGCAACGCACCCGCGAATATGCACGTATCCGTTCGCACCATTCGCAACCGTCTGGTAAAAGACGGGTTGATCGCGATCAGCGAACAACAGGCCCTGTCCGGAAAATTTCACGCCATTGCCGTCGTCATTACGCCGAACCGCGATTGTCATTTTTACCGCCGCGACATTGATGGGACTTGGTCGGACAAAGGCGGACGCGACATGGCCGCCCGCAACCCCACCATCACCATTCCATCGCGCGACGCACTGAACCAGAAACATTTGAAATTTGGCGGATATTACGCCGTGCCGCCACACGGCATTCAATACCGCCCACGTTTGCGTATCCCTGAACCTTTATTACAGCTTTTCGGGTAACACACATGCCATATGATGGATATAACGACCGCGAACTGAACGATATGATCCGCCCGATCCACCATCTGGATTCGGATTTAACGAATGTGTGTTTCCCCACACCCCATCGCGCCTTTAACGGCGCCGCGTGGGTGGCCTATCCAAAACTGCAACAGAATACGAATTGTTATTGCTACGCGCTTGGCGTACCCGATATGGGCAACGCACAGCCCGGCGACCTGATTTATTCCGAGCCCAGCTATAGCGACGTTGGCGAAGGATTCACCATCTTTAATGAAGAAGATATCCGCGACCGCATCGCATCCGACGGATTGATTATGATTTCAGAAGAAGAAGCCCTGTCCGGCAACGTTCACGCCATTGCCATGACCGTGGCCACAGATGATGATTTTCATTTCTTCCTGCGCGATGCGGACGGCACATGGTCGGATAAAATGGGGTGCAAGGCGGTACAGAAAAACCCGCACATCACCATTCCGTCCAAGCACGCCTTAACCGACCGCTACAGAAAATTCGCCGGGTATTATACGATTCCCGCGCAAGGAATTGATTACACGCCGCGCTTGTCGATACCGGCCCCGATTTTACGGTTGTTTTAGGCCGCCATTTCGCCCGCAAACACATCCGTCGCGGCTCCGGTCATCAGGATATGACCGTCATCTTCGCGGATATGGAAGAACAGCGACCCACCATCCAGCACGACCTCAACATCGCGCCCGATCAGACCACGGCGCAAGGCAGCGGCCGCCGTTGCGCACGCCCCGGACCCACAGGCCTGCGTCACACCCGTGCCGCGTTCCCATACACGCATGCGGATCTTGGTGGGGGAAATCACTTGCGCAAATTCAACGTTGGTTCGCTGCGGGAACATGGCGTGGCGCTCGACCGACGGGCCCAGATGTTCGATGCTCAATTCCTCGACATTGTTCACAAAGAACACACAGTGCGGGTTGCCCATGTTAATCGCCACCGGATCGGACAGCGTATCGCCATCACCAATCCCCAGATGCAGCGTGTCACGTTCCTCCGATAACGGAATTTCATTCCATGCCGTGCGCGGCGCGCCCATATCCACGGTGACCAGACCGCCATCGGCCATATGCGCGGGCAAAATGCCGGACACGGTTTCGATGACGCAAGCCCCCTTGCCGCTTTCATCCATCAGCACCTTGGCCACACACCGCGTACCATTGCCGCACGCCCCGGCCTCGGACCCATCGGGGTTATAGATGCGCATGAAAATATCGGTGCCCGGCGTTTTGGGCGACTCCATCACCATCACCTGATCGCACCCGATCCCCCGGCGGCGATCCGCCAGCGTCCGCGCCAAATCCGGGCCAACAGTCATTTTCCCGTCCCGAACATCCAGAACGACAAAATCATTACCCAGACCGTGCATTTTGCGGAATTTTAAAGCCATGAAGGGACCCCGTGATTATTCAAAAGACTTCAAAGGTCATAGCACAAACAGACGGGGGAAAGGAAGGCGCCGCCTTATTGATATACCCTCCACATCTGGATATGATCCAGCATGGAACTTTGGTCTATTTATTTAAAAATTTGGCATTGGGCATATCTTTTCAGCGTGCCGATCATTATTTTTTCGGCGGGCAAAGAATCGCCAGCATGGTTGAAATCAGGGCGCTTGCTATTTTCAATCGCCCTTTTACCTATCCTGACAATTCCCGCTAATTACGCCAGAACGCAAACAACACAAAATTTCAGCAGCCACGATTACAATTGCTGGATTTACGATCTTTACGCGCTCCTCCTTATTGCAGGAATTTCTGTCATTTATACAGGCTGGTGGGAATTGGTATGGCGCATTTTGAACAAACAGATGCACTGGACCAGTAAAAATGACTTTACGCATAACATCACCAGCAACATCGTAATTTTTATATCAGGCTTTATAACACTTAATTTTGCACTGATCGCGTTGGGTTATAAACACAGCGCCAATCTGGCGTTTGATGTTTTTTGGGCCATCCGAAAATTTATTTACTTTGAAATTGTACCCTCAGTTTGCTGATCTAATCATGCCCGCACCAGATCAGGCCCCACGGTCACTTTACCGTCCCACACATCTATATTGATGGGGGAGAGGAAGGTGCTGATCGATTTGCTGTTACGCACCTATATACACCTTCAGCCACACGCTGAATACTTGGCAGGCGCTTCACCATGTCATCATCCGACAAGCCAAAGCTATTCTTCCAGATCAATGAAATTATGGCTGCTACGACATCGGCACGCACCTCGCCTTCGACAGAATCAATCGCCACTTTTATCGCCTCGGCCTCAGACATATATGCAAAATCGATGGAAGCGGAGAAATCCGGCGAGACATTTGAGCAAACATTGAAAAAGATCGTCAAAAGGAAGCTAGAATGACGCTGGCGGGTTTTCTTCCATATACCTCACCAAATTTCCTATGTTTTCGTCAGACATAAGAGCATTTAGTTCATTTAAAAAATATGGAGCATTTAAATACATATACAAAGTATGTATGGGTTTTTTGATAACCCACGGGAATGGGTTATTTTTTCTTAAGTCTACTCCTTCAAGATGATATTTACGCACCCATCCCGCATAAAGATCGGCGGCTTGTAGAGGTAAAACTTCGTGATCTTTTCTGAAACTTGGGACACCTCCCATTTTCTTTAAAAATTCTCCTGGAGCCGTATATTTTAAAAAATCGTAGCCGCTAAGAACCGCCATTGATTCCGTTTTTTCATCAAAGATCATATCTATTGGAGTGAATAAATTCAGGGTTTCTTGATTTTCAACAAGCGTCCTGACGATATTTTTAAAGGCGAAATGATAGGGATTCCGCATATTCCTTTTAATTCTAACGGGATCAAAAAATATATTGGGGAGGTCGAAATCATCTACGGTTTTTACCAATTCGCGCATATCCACTATGCAGTAGACCCCAGCATCAACGTATTGCTCTAGAATACGAAAATATCGCTCGCTTTTTTTAATGCTTTTTTTGGTCTTCAGCTTTCCGGCTTTATAAAGCTCTAGGCCATCTTCATCCAAAGCCTGCTGCCATTTCTCGGAAAACGCAGCCCATTTTTCAGCCGTGGATACAAAGCCAGCCACCACAAAGGTCGTGGGCGGCGTATTGTGACTATCAGAGCTTTCATCAAAGAACGCCTGCAAAACCATAATGGCTTTTCTCTTTCCTTTTTTTAGGAAAGCCACTGACCAGTGACATGATCCTATCGGAAGCTGCGGATTTTTCCCAAATGTGGTTACAGGGATCAGAGGCTACCATAATTCAGCATCCTTGGGTACGGGAAGCACAATAATAGGATAATATTCCTATACTTGGGCGCAATTGTCAAGCCCCACACCTCACCACCCGTCATACCGGCGAAGGCCGGTATCCATAGGGTGCATTGCATGGACCCCGGCCTTCGCCGGGGTGACGAGGAAGAAATAGGGGTCAAAATCCTTGACATCCCACCCCCAACCCCTTAGTTTCCGGTCAAATTCTTCCGGTCACTGTAAGTTTTGCAGTGCCTACGGGTACACCGCAGTCGGCGAAATTACGCTCACTGCGGCCAAATTGTTTTGGGATTAAAGGCTACTGATGTTTGAATCGCTTGGTGACAGGCTCGGGAAAGTGTTCGGCAAGCTGCGCGGTAAGGGCAGCTTGAACGAAACCGACGTATCCGACGCGTTGCGCGAAATTCGCGTGGCGTTGCTGGAGGCTGACGTCGCCCTGCCCGTCGTCAAACAATTCGTTGAAACCGTGCGCGAACGCGCCGTCGGTCAAGAAGTCATCCGCTCCGTCACCCCGGCCCAGCAAGTTGTGAAGATCGTTCACGATGCGCTGGTCGATATGCTGGGCAGCGATACGACCGATCTGAATTTCGCCACGCCGCCTTGTGCCTATCTGATGGTGGGTTTGCAGGGTTCGGGTAAAACCACGACCTCTGCCAAGATCGGTAAATTCCTGACCGATAAACAGCGCAAGAAAGTGCTGATGGCATCGCTGGACGTGTACCGTCCGGCGGCGCAGGAACAATTGGCCCAATTGGGTCGCCAGACGGGTGTGGCCACCCTGCCCGTTGTTGAAGGACAAAAGCCCGTCGACATCGCCCTGCGCGCCATGGATACCGCGCGCAAGGAAGGTTACGACGTTGTCATTCTGGACACCGCCGGCCGCCTGAGCATTGACGAAGCCATGATGGCCGAAGCCAAAGCCGTACGTGACACGATTGGCCCGGTGGAAACATTGCTGGTCGTCGATGCGATGACCGGGCAAGACGCGGTCAACACCGCATCCGCATTCGATGCACAGGTTGCCATTACGGGCATCGTGCTGACCCGTGTGGATGGTGACGCGCGCGGCGGTGCCGCTTTGTCGATGAAGGCCGTGACCGGCAAGCCGATCAAGTTGATTGGCGTTGGCGAAAAATGGGACGCGCTGGAACAATTCCACCCGGACCGGATCGCGGGCCGCATTCTGGGCATGGGCGATGTTGTTTCGCTGGTAGAAAAAGCCGTCGAAACGATCGATCAGGAAGACGCCATGAAAATGGCGCAGAAATTCCAGAAGGGCGATTTCGATTTCAACGACCTGCTGTCGCAAATGCGCCAGATGCAGAAGATGGGCGGTGTTTCCAGCCTCGTCAAAATGCTGCCCGGTCTGGGCCAAATGGCCAGCCAGCTGGAAAACGCCAATATTGATGATGGCGCGTTGAAGAAACAGGAAGCCATCATCCTGTCCATGACCCCGGCGGAACGATCCCGCCCGGAATTGCTGAACGGGTCGCGCAAGCGCCGCATCGCAACCGGGTCCGGCACCACGGTGCAGGACATCAACAAGCTGTATAAACAGCTGCAACAAATGCAAACCGTCATGAAGCGCATGAAGAAAATGGGCATGGGCAAAATGATGGGCATGATGAAGGGCATGATGGGCGAAAAAGACGCCGCCCTGATGACCGAGAATATGAAGAATTTGGACCCGTCTATGCTGAACAAGTTCGGCGGTTCCATGCCCGGCTTTGGTAACCCGGCCGACATACTGGGTTCCAATCCCTTCCTGAAAGGGAAGAAATAAATTTTAACCGACTACAAACTGAAGTAACGCCAAAAGGAGAAAGAACTATGGCACTGAAAATTCGTATGGCCCGTGGTGGTCGCCGTCACCTGCCGTCCTACAAAATCGTTGTGGCCGACAGCCGCGCCGCACGCGATGGCAAATTCATTGAGAAACTGGGCACCTACAACCCGTTGCTGCCGACCGACCACGCACAGCGTCTGGTTCTGAACACGGACCGGATCAAGCATTGGTTGGGTGAAGGCGCACAGCCGAGCGACCGCGTTGCACTGTTCCTGGGCAAAGCCGGCCTGATCGACATGCCGAAATGGAACGAATCCCCGAAGAAATCCGCTCCGAAAGCAAAAGCTCAAGAGCGCGTTCGTGAAAAAGAAGCCAAAGCTGCTGAAAAAGCTGAAGCTGAAGCCGCTGCAAAAGCAGAAGCTGAAGCTGCCGCTGCTGCTCCGAAAGAAGAAGCCGCCGCTGAAGAAGCTCCGGCTGCTGAGTAATCTTTCGCGACTTTCTCCTTCTTCCCTCACTCCAATACCCCTCTCCCACCGGGAGAGGGTTGGAGTGAGGGGATGAAGGGACGCGATATATCAAACATGACAGACAAACGTATCTGCATCGGTGAAATCACGACAGCCCACGGCATTCGCGGCCAGGTCCGCGTCCGTTGCTTTGGTGATGACCACGAGAGCCTGCAAAAATACGGTCCGCTTTACACATCCGAAACCGGGACCGAAACCGTTACCATCACGCTGCAATCCCCGAATAAAGGCGCATGGGTCGCCCGTGTCAAAACCAAAAACGGTGTGGTCGATGACCGCAACGTTGCGGAAACATTGCGTGGGACGATGCTCTGGATCGATCGATCCGCCCTGCCCGCCATTGAATCGGACGATGAATTTTATCACACAGATTTGATCGACATGAATGTGGTGGACGAAAACGGCAATGCCATTGGCACCGTTGCGGATGTCCAGAATTTTGGTGCCAGCGACTTGCTGGAAATCAAACCGGTCGAGGGTGGCCCGACATTTTACGTGCCCTTCGCCGATGATTTTATCCATGACGTGGATATGGATGCCCGCCGCATCGTCGTTGAAATGGTCGAAGGACTGCGCGGCGACAAATGAACACAGCTCCCGCGCCATGGCACATCAATTTAATGACCCTGTTCCCGGACATGTTCCCGGGGCCGTTGGGGCAATCCTTAAGCGGGCGGGCGCTGGATAAAAAAATCTGGTCCTGGAACGCGATCAATATTCGCGATTTTGCCACCGACAATCACAAAACCGTTGACGACACGCCCTTTGGCGGCGGGGCCGGCATGGTCATGCGTGCGGATATTCTGGAACGCGCGTTCCTGTCCATTCCCAATCCCGGAAAACGCATTTACATGAGTCCGCGCGGCCGCGTTTTAAACCAACGCATGGCCGAAGACTTCATCACCGCGCCGTCCCTGACCATCCTGTGCGGACGGTATGAGGGCGTGGATCAACGCTTCCTCGACGCCTATGATTTTGAAGAAGTCAGCATTGGCGATTACGTTTTATCCGGCGGTGAACCGGCGGCGATGATTTTGATGGATGCGTGCATCCGCCTGTTGCCCGGCGTGATGGGCAA
Organism: Micavibrio aeruginosavorus EPB; assembly: GCF_000348745.1. Lineage (NCBI taxonomy): Bacteria > Pseudomonadati > Bdellovibrionota > Bdellovibrionia > Bdellovibrionales > Pseudobdellovibrionaceae > Micavibrio > Micavibrio aeruginosavorus. The sequence goes on from NC_020812.1 coordinate 1,489,453, forward strand.
TGTTGAAACAGCGGGCGAAGAAAGCTTCGCCGAATCCACGGGCGGATTGTTGGAATACCCGCATTACACCCGTCCCGCAACATGGACGACAGCCGATGGCCGCGCGTTGGATGTGCCCGACATCCTGACCAGCGGGAACCATGGCAAGGTGGCCCAATGGCGCCGCGATCAAGCCCTTGCCCTGACCCGCGAACGCCGCCCCGATCTCCTGAAAAACAACGATTAAGGCTTCGGTTTCAGCCGTTGCGCCAACGCCCGCATATCCGATGCCGCCGCACGGTGTGATGCCGCCGCATCCTTTAACGGATCATACGCTTTCATCCACATCGCCGTCTTGGCATGGCATTCCGCCCCGAACGATGCATAGCCGTGCAAGCGTTCACGCGTCATGGATTCCACCGCAACCCCGGCGGACGTTTGATCCGCGGTATTGTCCCTGGCCCAACCAGAGGCTTCGAAAACCAAAAATGCCTTGAACAGCGCCTGCTTCTTACAATCAGCATCCAGCCGGCGTTTATATTCGAGCGCTTGCAGGTTTTTCGGGTTTACGGCACCCGTCACCCCGTCCATCACGGTCTTCAGTGTGGACTGCCCGGATTGCAGGGCGTTGAAACATTGGAGCAGATCGGCCCGGCCATCGGCCTTCTGGCAAGGGTCATCGCCCGCTGCGGCGGGTTGTGCGGCAAAGACGGCGCCAGCCATCGCAAAAGTCAGCCCCAGAGCGATCAGGCCCTTTTTCATATTATTTCCCATAATTCGACCCCATTGTTTTCGTTTTTTATATGTTAAGCCCAAACCCTAGCCCGCCACCCCCGCCTTTTCAAGGAACCGCCCCGTTCTGCCCGGAACTATCTGCGCGGCGGCGCAAAAAAGTGCCTGAAAAGCCACGGTTTCCCTTGCAACAGCCCCATAAAATCTGTAAAAACCCGCCTTGAGTAAACCCATGAAAACGACAAGTGGGCCGCCGTCAGGTTTGTGTCTGGCGATATCGGGCCCCGATAAGGGTCAATTGAAAGGAACGAAACGATGAATATCCTGCAGAAATTTGAAGCCAAACACTTGGCTCAGCTGAAAGCAAACAGCAAAGCAATTCCGGCATTTTCCCCGGGCGACACCGTAAAAGTAAACATGAAGATCAGCGAAGGCACCGGTAAAGATGCCCGCGAGCGTATTCAGGCTTACGAAGGTGTTTGCATCGCCCGTAAAGGCACAGGCAGCGACGCCAACTCCAGCTTCACCGTTCGCAAGATCAGCTATGGCGAAGGTGTAGAGCGCGTATTCCCGCTGTTCAGCCCGCGTATCGACAGCATCGAACTGGTCCGTCGTGGTTCCGTTCGTCGCGCGAAACTGTACTATCTGCGTGACCGTCAGGGTAAATCCGCTCGTATCGCCGAGCGCACCACCGGCCACAGCCTGGTTGAGGACGAAGCAACATTGGCCGCCGCAACGGAAGCCAAAGCCGCTAAGAAGTCCAACAAGAAAACCAAAGCGGAAAAAGACGCCCGCAAAGCCGCAAAGAAATAATCTTCGGCTTTATGCACGAATACAAAAAGGCGCGAGGGTTATCCTTCGCGCCTTTTTCGTTTCATCTTTTCGCTATATCAGCTCACGCCGCTGTCCGCGCCATCATAATCCCGATCGCCGCACCCCCGCCGCCCGCGACGGGCTGGTTCAAATGCGGAACCGCCCGCGACCCCGCCGACGATGGTGGTGAAATTGTTTGCGCGACATCCTGAACCGGGCGCAGGACATCGACGTCTCCTTCCACACTCAGCGGCCCTTGATTTAAAAATGTTGCTGTTCTTGATCCATCGGACATTTACACCCCTCCATTACGCAACGCAGTGAAAAATTTTCTTGCCTCACGCTCGTCCAACCTTCATCGGTGTCGAGCTTTCTAAAATCGAACCATCGGGCCGCAACGCCGACAGCAACACATGATCGTTCTTCGCAAACGATGTCGCCATCGCGCGCGACAGGTTGCCAAGGTAATGCGCGCGTTCATGCAGGATCGCGTAAACAGCACTGCTGTCCTCATCGATCACTATGGTTTCGGCGCGCACATAGGTGGGATCAGAAAATGTGATGCAGACATCCCCGGTATTGTTGCGAATAAAAGCCGCGCGGGTGTCGGGGTCCATGGCGCACAGCGTATCCGGCATCGCAATTGCAACATCCTCCCGCGGAAAACAGCGTTTGGGGTGTGACATAGCGCATCCTTCTCTCTTGTTTATGCGGGTCGGTTCCTGCTCTCCGATGTTGTTGCATCGCACAAGTTCCGATATACCATTATAGAAATCATATAGTTACGGAAAAATTAAAGACCCAACCCTAAAATAAAGACGGGATTCATCGGTGTTTGACAGGCGGGCTTGCAGATTTGCCTCGATCTGCCCTACTCTAATCAAGGATTTCCGCCAGTTTATGGCCTTTAGGATAGCAGGAAAAAACCATCATGACCAACGCCGCCCCCAAAACCTTGTATCAAAAAATCTGGGATCACCATGTGGTTGACCGTGGTGATGATGGCACATGCGTTTTGTATATCGACCGTCATCTGGTGCATGAAGTCACATCACCGCAAGCGTTCGAAGGCTTGCGCATGTCGGGCCGCACAGTGCGCCGCCCCGAAGCCACATTGGCCACCGCCGACCACAACGTTCCCACCGCACACCGCGATCAAGGCATCAGCGATCCGGAAAGCCGGTTGCAGGTGAATACACTGGAACAAAACTGCAAGGATTTTGGTATTCGATATTTTGGGTTAAGCGATCACCGTCAGGGCATCGTACATATCGTCGGCCCGGAACAGGGTTTAACCCAACCGGGCATGACCATCGTGTGCGGCGATTCCCACACATCAACACACGGTGCATTCGGTGCGCTGGCCTTTGGCATTGGCACGTCCGAAGTCGAACACGTTCTGGCCACGCAGACATTGATCACAAAGCCCGCGAAGACGATGCGCATCACGGTGGATGGCACCCTGCCCGCTGGCGTCACGGCGAAAGACATGATTTTGGCCATCATCGGCAAGATCGGTACCGCGGGTGGAACCGGCCACGTCATTGAATATGCGGGCGACGCCGTGCGCGCGCTGAACATGGCGGGCCGCATGACCATGTGCAACATGTCGATCGAGGCCGGCGCACGCGCCGGATTGATCGCACCGGATGAAACCACCTTCACCTTTATCAAGGGCCGCCCGATGGCGCCGAAGGGTGAAGATTGGGACAAAGCCGTCGCATGGTGGAAAACTCTGCCGTCCGACCCCGGCGCAACATATGACACCGAAGTGGTCCTGCGCGCCGAAGACATCACCCCCACCGTAACATGGGGCACCAGCCCGGAAGATGTCGTTTCCATCACCGGCAACGTCCCCGACCCGGCGAAGGAAAACGACCCGCATAAACGCGCCGCGATGGAACGCGCGCTGGATTATATGGGTCTGAAAGCCGGGATGCGGATGCAGGATGTCAGGGTCGACAAAATCTTCATCGGGTCGTGCACCAACGCCCGGATCGAAGATTTACGCGCCGTGGCCGATGTGGTGCGCGGCAAACATGTCGCCAGCAGCGTGTACGCTATGATCGTTCCCGGATCCGGTTTGGTGAAGGAACAGGCCGAAGAAGAAGGTCTGGACAAAATCTTTATCGAAGCCGGTTTCGATTGGCGTGAACCGGGATGTTCCATGTGCCTGGGCATGAACGAAGACCGCCTGGCCCCGGGTGAGCGTTGCGCATCGACATCGAACCGCAACTTCGAAGGGCGTCAGGGCCGCGGGGGCCGCACCCATTTGATGAGCCCCGCCATGGCCGCCGCCGCCGCCATTACCGGCCACTTAACCGACATTCGTGAATTTCAAAAATAAGGAGCGGGTATCATGAGCAACCCATATTACGCCGTTTATGAATTACAGGGACAATCCCTGGCCGCCGCCAAGGCGCTGGACGCCGAAGTGCAAAAAGATCTGGCCAAGCATACAAACAATCCTAACCCTCAAAACCTGCGTTCCGTTTTTCTGGATCGTATGAATCAGGATCATCCTGATCTGGTCGCGCAAACGGGTATTGAACACCGCGCCATTTGCGTGCGCGTGGAACATGATGGATCGCAATCGGCCTATACCGAAACACCGGTCATTTACAAAACTCCGAACGCCGAACCACGTTTCATTATGTATGCGCCGATTGATTACAAGGGCCACCATTTCGAACCGGACGATGCCATCCTTCTGGATGACCACATGCAAAGCATTTATGCCAGTGGCATCTTCGCTGGGGGGCATAGCAATGGCGACCCCGTATTCCCCGGGTCCCGCCGGATCACCCCCGTGCCGGATGATTTCGATGCCAAAACCCATCGCAAAAACCCCGGCATCAAACCCAGATCTCCAAAGCTGGAACCATAAGCATGAGCGACATTGCGCAAGCCTGGCTGGATTTTGATATCCGCAACGACCCGGAATTTGAAAACATCATCAAACCCTTCATCGAAAATCAGTTGAAGGAGCTGGAGCTGTATGACCGCCAGCGGCTGGCCCGCAACCCGGACATTCAATACATCTTTCACAAACATGCCTATGACGTATCCGATGACGTGCGCAAAACCGCGGCCCATCTGGGCCAACCGGAACAGGTGCAGGAAGCGCTGTATTGGGCCATGCTGGCCCACGACATCGGCAAACGCATGGTGCCCGTGGAGGCATGGGACAAACCCGGCAAACCCACACCAGAGGAAAAAGCGCTGACACGCCAGCACCCCGATCTGGGCCTCGCCCTGCTGGACGATCATCTGGGCGATCTGGATCATCCGTTTGTGGATTTGATGCGCGATGTTATCAAATACCACCACGCCCACATGGACGGCAGCGGCACACCCCCGGGCATTACCGGCGATATGCTGTCCAAACCCGTGCGCCTGTGCGCGATTGTTGAGGCGTTTGACGGGTACACCAAACCCCGCCCCGACCGCCCCACCCCGCGCAGCGCGGCCGAAGCGTTGGACAAAATGCACCACGACCCGGACAAGGGCGCCAAAATGTACGACATGGAATTGCTGGCGGCCTTCACATCCGTAAAACTGGGAACACCATCGGGAAACGCCCCAACCCCACATAAGCCCGCAAGCAAAGCGGTGAGTGTGGGGAGTGTTTAATTTTTTGATGTGAACCACGAATGGACACGAATAAACACGAATTAATAATGAAAGATGAGGTTTATGATGTTGTGGGATGCGCCATGACCGTCATAAACACGTTGGGCCATGGATTTTTAGAGAAAGTCTATGAAAACGCTTTATCCATAGAACTGCAAGATAAAGGCCTAAAAATAGAGCAGCAAAAACACATCTCTATATTTTACAAAGGTCAAAACGTTGGAGAATATATCCCCGATTTTATAGTGAATGAAAAAATGATCGTGGAACTTAAAACCACGGACAAAATCGGACCAGCTGAGAGAGGACAAGTTCTCAATTACCTCAAAGCATCCAATATACGGATCGGAATTATCCTGAACTTCAAAAACCCTAAACTCGAATGGGAAAGAATTATCTTATAACCCCTTATTCGTGTGAATTCGTGTCCATTCGTGGTTTATAAAAAAGAAAGAAAACCCCATGCAACCGTTTAAAACCCTGACCGCCATCGCCGCGCCGTTGCCGTTGATGAATGTCGATACCGACATGATTATTCCGAAACAATTCCTGCGCACCATCCTGCGCACGGGATTGGGCAAAAGCCTGTTTAACGATATGCGCTATAACGAAGATGGATCACCCAAGGCCGATTTTGTTTTGAACAAGGCCCCGTTTGACCGGGCCGAAATTTTGGTCGCCGGAGATAATTTCGGGTGCGGGTCATCGCGTGAACATGCGCCGTGGGCGTTGCTGGACTTTGGCATTCGCTGCGTCATCGCGCCCTCTTACGCCGATATTTTTTACAATAACTGTTTCAAGAATGGCATCCTGCCCGTCACGTTGCCATCGGAAACGGTGGATGCGCTGATGGAACGCATGACCACGCACCCCGGCGAAACCATTACGGTTGATCTTGAAAACTGCGTGGTCACTAGCGGCAATATCCGCGCGGAATTTACATTGGATAATTTCCGCCGCCATTGCCTGTTGAACGGGCTGGATGATATTGGCCTGACCATGGAAAAAGCCAAATCCATCGACAGTTTCGAAGAAAAACGCCACGCCACGCATCCGTGGCTGTAACCCCACATCTCCATCGTCATTCCCGTGAAAACGGGAATCCATACAAACGGTCGAACATCACCATGGATTCCCGCTTTTGCGGGAATGACAAATAGAAAAACAAAAAGGACAACAAAAATGACCAAACATTCTGTCGTAATCCTGCCCGGTGACGGCATTGGCCCGGAAGTGATGGGCGAAGTGGCAAAGATCATCCATTTCCTGAATGAAACCGGCGAAACCGATATCGCCATTACGGATGATTGCATCGGTGGTGCGGCCATTGATAAACACGGTGTTCCACTGGCGGACAGCACGCTGGATCAATGCCGGGGGGCCGATTGCGTCCTGCTCGGTGCCGTGGGTGGGCCGAAATGGGACAAGGTGGATTACAATATCCGCCCGGAAGCAGGTTTGCTGAAACTGCGCAAAGAATTGGAGCTGTTCGCCAATTTGCGCCCGGCAATTGTGTTTGATGCGCTGGTCGGGGCCTCCACGTTGAAGGAAGATATCGTGCGCGGGCTGGATATATTGATCGTGCGGGAATTGACCGGCGGCGTGTATTTCGGTGAACCGCGCGGCATTACCGATTTGGGCAACGGGCAACGCCGCGGCGTCAACACCCAAGTGTATACCACATCCGAAATCCACCGCGTGGGCCGCGTGGCCTTTGAACTGGCCCGCAAACGTGGAAACAAGGTGACATCATGCGAAAAGGCCAACGTGATGGAATCCGGTAAATTGTGGCGCGAGGATATCACCGCCCTGCATACGTCCGATTACAGCGATGTGACGTTGGAGCATATGTACGCCGATAACTGCGCCATGCAACTCCTGCGCAACCCGCGCCAGTTTGATGTGATCGTCACCGACAATCTGTTCGGCGATATTTTATCGGACGAAGCCGCGATGCTGACCGGGTCGCTGGGCATGTTGCCCTCGGCGTCCCTCGGCGCACGCGATGCGCATGGCAAACAACCGGCCTTGTACGAACCCGTTCACGGGTCCGCCCCGGACATTGCGGGCCAAGGCAAAGCCAACCCGCTGGCCGCGATCTTGTCGTTTGCGATGGCATTGCGCTATTCGTTTGATCGCGGCGATCTGGCCGATGCGTTGGAAGCATCAGTGCAATCCGTCCTGAACGCCGGAACCCGCACGGCGGACATCGCGGAGAAAACCAGCAAGACCGTAACGACATCGCAGATGGGCGATGCGGTCATCACCGCGTTTGAAAGCGCATTGAAACGCAAAGCGGCCTAACCGCCCGCCACCTTTCTTTTCCCTTCACTCCTCCCCCCTTCCAAGGGGGGAGGCCGGGTGGGGGGATGGGCGCACCAGCGCCACCCCGGCAGCATCCAGATATTTCCCCCTCACCCAGCTTCGGCTAAGGCGTCCCGCCTAAGCCTCCACATCCCTCTCCCCCCAGAGGGGGGCGAGGGAGATATTGTGTTTATGCACCGGTCCCCTCATCACCTTTTATCATTCCCGCGACTTCGTCGCTCGTAGCTTTATGCGAAGGGGGAAAGCAGGAAAGCGGGAATGACGAAGAGAATGGTGCACAAAAAAAGTACGGCCGGGTTTGACCCGGCCGCCTCTCTCTTCTCATTCACCTAGAAGATAACCCTACAATACCCCATTTCGCGGCCCCGCGTCAAAAAGTGCAAAACCCGCAGATTTCCAAGTTTTTCAAAACCATCCCAACAAAAAAGCCCCCGCGAACCGGGGGCTTTTCGTTTATTGGGATTATTAGGCGAGATTAGCCTTGGATGCGCAATTGCAGACCGCAAGCAATTTGAGCAGAGCGCTCATCATACGTGGTCCCCGTCAAGCAACCTGTACCAAAAGCACGAACAGATCCTGCCGTAGGGTTACCGTCATCAATTTTTGTATCAATGCGGAAAGCTTGGCTTGGGCTAACAGCACCCGTTCCTGCAGCCGCGTTTGCAACCAACTGGGTAAGAGTTAAATAGTGCCCGCCCATGGCGTTAGTTCCGTTTGCAACGAAATCAGCCGCAGCTCCGGTGCTGTATCCAGCAAAGAAACCACCACCGATTTTAGCAGCCGGATAGATTCCCCCCCAAGAGGCACCGCCATCAGGGTTCACACCACTGTATACATCTGCAGCAGCCATGTGCACAAAGAATCGGGCACCTTCAGCATTGGTTGGCAAAGTACTCGGATTGTTTGCAAGACGACCATCACCGTTCCCGGCTGAACTACAGCTACCAGTCGTCGTGCAATTCGGCAACCGTGTGCCCGGGCTCAACATATCGCCCGGTATGGCGTTATATTTATCTCGGAAGGTTGTAACCGCAGCATCGGTCGCCTTAACCTGCGCAACAGTAGCGGCAATCTGCGCATTGTTAATCAACTCCTGGCCTTTCAGAACCCCACCGATCAGCAGACCGATGATGATCATGACCACGGCCAGTTCGACGAGCGTAAAGCCCGCCTGGGACCGGTTGGTCGTGTGAATAGATTTAGTCATAGAGAAATCTCCTTACCTTGACGTCATTGAAGAGAGGTTTTGTTAAGAACTGCAGTTTCGAAAAACCGCCCCGCCGCCGGAAACGGCGCGCGAAAACGATTCGTGAAAATTATACACGCTCCGCACACACAGAGAACCCCTAACCGTTTCAGAATGCGGCGTTTTTGGTAAACGGAGTATTAAAAATGACAGGGTGATCCACCCATTTTGACGGATTGAGAAGGCGGTTTGTCAGAATGAATCGAGAACATTACAATCACCGCCGTGAAGCGCATGATCGAGGCCCTAAACTTTGTCCCTAAACTGCCCCGGCGTCACGCCTTCGATCTCTTTAAACACCCGGTTAAAGGATGCGATGGAGTTAAAACCCACCTCCTCCGCCACGGTTTTGACCGGGGCTTTGGTATCGCGGAGCAGGATTTTGGCATCCGCCACGCGGCGTTCGTTCAAAATCTGCGGCAGAGTTTTGCCGAAATGCAGGTTGACCACGCGGGAAATCGCCGTTTCCGATACCCCCAATTCCCGGGCCAGATGGGCGCGGCCATAGGTCGGTTCGTGGTAGACTTTCTCCATGGTTAACAACTGGTCAATCTTTTGCGCCAGATCCCGGTCCGCGCCAGACAAATCCCCCGCCCCCTTGGCCTCGCCCCGCGCGACCAGTTTCAAGGCTTGCGGGTAAATGCGAAACAGGCTGGTCCCCGCCAGATAGACAAACCCCAGCCCCCAGATGGTCCGGATCACCACCGCGTCATCCATCCCCAGAACCGGGGTCAGGGCCAGCAGCATGGTGGTGAGGAAAAACAGGTTGGTAAACACCAGCATCAGCACCAGCCAGTACCGATCCGCCCCGCCCGGCTGGGTTTGCATTTGTTGCAAAATCGCCCGTTGCGCCCACATGACCGCCATACTGATCGCCCCCGCCAGCAACCCGGTCACGGTCAGCCAGTCGCCATACGTTGCGCATTCATCCAACGGTTTGCATTCGGAATCCAGCGACGCCGCAAACACGGACACGGCCAACGCCACGGGCACCAGCAGTAAAACAAAAAAATTGAACCAGCGCGGCAATTCCGACATACGCGCAATCTGGATCATCAGCAGGACGGACAAAGGCGGCCCCATGTACCACAGCGCCCATTGAATGGTTGTGAAATGCGGAATAGACCCGCCGATAAAGCGCGTCGCAAAGCCGGATAAAAACGCACAAGCCAGAACAAAGAAATAAACAAACGGAATGGCCGCCCGCACCCAGCTTCCCGAACGAAACGCCATGTACACCAGAACGTAAACGCACTGCACCAGTCCAATCAAGGACAGGATTTCGGGAATGGTGAATTTCAACGACTCCAGATCCATACCCTAGCCCCCCGGAATGGATGTGCAAACGGGATGGGTCGCCGCCTGTGACGGGGTCAGAATTTTGTCGCAGATCCAATCCCGGATCAGGCGAATTTCCGCCGGATCCATTTTTTCGGCATCGTTTTGTAACATCCCCATCAGAATATCATAGGCGGCTTCCTTCTCTCCCCGAGCGACGAGGATGAAGGCTGGCATCTGCCGCGTCCATGCGGGCATATCGGGAGTCGACAAATTCGCCAGCTTGGTCGCCAGATCAAAAGACCGCACCAGGTCATTCTGGGTATAGCGCGACAGGAACACGGCCTGCGCCAACCAGCGCCATTTTTGCGGCTCTGGCCGTTGGCCGATGACCTCCAGATAATCAATGACGGGGGTTAAATCTTCCTGCTTCGTCGTTGCGCCGTAATAATAGGCTGCCAACGCAGGAATATAGTTGGATTTCGGATCGAGGCTGTCTTCCAGAAAAAACCAATCCTTCAACGCCGTATAATCATATTGCGCCAGGTTGGTAATACGCCCGCCAATATCCCCCAGATTTTGAAGCATCAAGCCATAGACACGATAGCCCATCTGCGCATCGCCCAGCATCGCGATGGTTGCACCGCGTTCGCTGGGGACGGGTGGAACATTGCCCCATGTCGTGCGCGCATGGCGGGCCTGGGTCCAAAACCCGATATTGCACGCAAGCATCAGGATCAGCAAAGCGGGCAAGCCCCACCGTGTAAAATCAAAACCCCGTTTATCGTGCGCGGTCATTGTGGCCATTGATGAACCTCACTCAGAATTGACGGCGCCGCAGATCGACCAGGCCCGCAACCAGAACCAATCCGGTAAAGACCAATCCCTGAAGCGCGACAAAACCGTAACCGACGGATGAATTTTCTGTGCCATAAACCAGCCATGTGGTTTGCGCCATCAAATCCAGACGCGGGATCACAACAGAAATGACGTTCATCAAAATCCCAAGGATGGAGAGGTCGTCCCCCAAAAACGCCTTGTTCGCGATGCCCAACAATTGGCCAATAATCCGGGCCAGAACATAAAACCCGAAAACAGCCAGCGTCCCCGCCGCCGCCCCCGGCAACACCATGGAGAAAAACAACGCGACATTGACAACGATAATCAGCTCAACAGCCAAGGAGAAAACCCAGAGCGCGTGCCCCGCCCCGACAGCCGCCGGAACCATGGCCATCAACGTGCCACCAACCACGGCAGCAACGGCAACGGCCAGAACAGAAAATGCAACAGCATGGGACACCAAAAACCCGGTCCGCGAAATCGGGCGCGACAACAAATAATCGACATCCTTGCTATCAAACGAACGGCGCATGTGAAAGACGACAAACAGGACCAACCCCGCCACCGCCGCAAAGCGCAGGCCGCCGGCGGAAAATACCAGCGCGAAAACCTGATCCTCAATCAACGCGGCGGACCCAAGGAACAGCGACAAGCTGGCCCCCACCGCAACGACCAGCAACAACGCCAGAACGATGCGGTCGCGAACCGCCGCGGTCAAAACATACTGGATCAAAGGCCAGGACAAGAGCATAGAGGCAATCCTTTTTGCGAAAGACATACTGCACTGCCAAATATACAAAGGCCGGTGCGGATTCGTCCAGCACCGGCCCCTATTTATATTGGTTTATTCAACCACCGATTAAATATTGCCCGTCTAGATATTGTCCGGGCGACGGTCACCGGAGAACTGACGATACAGATCGCGATCAATCGGGGAAATGCCGCTGCCATCAATAATGGTGGCCTTCAGGAAGATCACGAGCTCGGTTTTCTGGATATTGTCCACCTGGTTGCGGAACGCGCTACCAAACAACGGGATTTCGGACAGAACCGGAACACCCTGTTGCGTGCTTTGTGTACGATCTTCCATCAAACCACCCATAATCAAAGGCTGGCCGGAATGGGCACGAACAACGGAATCCATTTCCTGAATGTTCACAACCGGGATCAGCGATTGAATGTTGGTGGCCAGGTTGTTGTTCGCCACGGTAAAGGCCACCGCCGGGTCCGCCACCTGATCAACAATACGCGTAACCGTCGGACGCACCGCCATGGAAATGGTTTTGGTTTCGGTATCGATCGACGGAATAACGTTGATCAGAACACCTTCCGGTACGCTCTTGATCTCGCTGTCGATTGTGGTCTGGGTGTTGTTGTCCTGGGTCGTAACGTCGATGTCCAGTTCGAAATACACGCGGTTATCCGCCACGTTCAAAACCGCCGATTGGTTGTTCAAAACGGTCAGACGCGGGCTTGACAATGCACGCACGGTTCCGAAACGGGAAATGGCCTGAATAACGGCTTCGACGTCGTTACCGGCATAGCCCATAACGAAGTTGGATACCGGGTTGGTGGCTTCGGCAAAATCCGGACGGATCAAACCACCCGCCGCGGTTACATCAAAGCCCAACGACCATTCGCCAATCATCCCTTCCAGCAGGTTCCAGTTAATGCCCGTTGCAAACTCATCCGTCAGGGACACTTCCAGAATTTTGGCTTCGATCAAAACCTGTGACGTAACCGACGAACGCAGCTCAGTCAGGTAATCACGAATTTGCGCATGCTGGCGGTCGTTCGCATAGATGGAAACGATACCGGCCTGTTTGTTGATGGCAAAGCTGGGCTCCGCACCGCCACCCTCACCCGCGGACATGCCGCTGTTCGGGTCGGTCTGCGTCGTCGGCAGGGATGTCACGTTCAATACGGCCTGCGGGGCCTGAACCTGTACAACCGGGTTACCATTGGCATCGGTCGTCGTTGCCGGAGCAACCGGAGCCGGGTTGGAGGCCGCCGCGGTAATGGTCGGGTCCGACGCGGTCATCAGGCTGGCGGCCGTCGTGGTCACGCCGAGAATTTGTTGCAAGTTGGTGCTGAGCTCACCCCAGAAGTCCGCTTCGCTGGACGAACTGGCGGCGAATTTCGATCCTGTGCTGGCCGTACCGCCGGACACAACGGAAATGTCGTTGCTGATCCCGCTTTCGCTTTTGCGGATATAGCTGAGGTAATCGATTTTGTATGTTTTGTGATACGGCTTGTCCAATTCAACGCGCAGGACATCATCATCAAAGCTGTAGCGCAGACCGGCAATCTCGGAAATACGCTGGATCACGGAATCCAGCGGACGTTCACGCGCCGTGAAAATAACCGAACCGGTGATGTTCGGGTCCAGTTCCAGGTCATATCCCGCCTGCTCCGCCAATTGATACAGCGCATCGCGCAGCGGTACCGTCTGGTTGACCGAGATGGAGACCAGCGGCATCGGCTTCAGGTTCTTCGACGGCGCGGCCACATACGGCATCAAATCGGGAATATTGTTTTGCGCGACCTTGGCAGCCTTGGCTTCGTCGCTTTCCTCGTTAATGCGCGGGGCGAGCGCGTCACGATAATCCTGGAACTCCATATTGGTGCTGCGATCAGCCTTCAGATAATTGCGCGTCAGGTCGCAGCCGCCCAGCATCAAGGCCGTGGCAGATGTGCCGACGATCATCATGGACAAGCGACCGAAAGAACGAAGGGTGCGTGAATTGACAGGCATGGAAATGTCACCAACAAGGTCGAAAAGATGGGTTACAGGAGGAGCGATCCACCACAAGAACGCAAGGGGCCGCGATTCGAATTACCCTTCAAGGATATGCGTTTTGCCACACCTTGGCCAGCGGATAATTGCGGGAATCATGGAACTTTTGAAGAGTATTATAGAAACCAAAAAACGATCAGTCAGACAACTTAATCGACGATGTATCAATGGATTTAAAGGCATCGCCGCCGCTCTTGCCCATCTTCACCTGCTGGATACGGATCTTCATATCGCCAGGCAGATCAGCCTGGGTGATGGCCGTTTCCTCGGCGATCAATCCGTCAGCAAACAGGCGGAGCAAGGATTGGTCGAACGTGCACATACCGATGGGATTGTTCTGCTCCATCACGTCTTTGATTTTCGTAATCTCACCCTTATGGATCAGATCGCGGATCAGACCCTGGTTCAACATCACCTCAATCGCCACAACCATGCCCCCGCCAATGGCCGGAACCAGACGCTGGGAGACAATACCGCGCAAATTCATGGACAGGTTCAGGCGGATTTGTGCGTGGTAATCTTCGGGGAACAAATTCACAATCCGTTCAATGGATTGATAGGTGTTGTTCGTGTGTAACGTTGCCAGGCACAGGTGCCCCGTTTCGGCGGCGGTCAAGGCCTGCTCCATCACCTCACGGTCGCGCACCTCACCCACCAGAATAACATCCGGGCGCTGGCGCAGCGCGTTCTTCAACGCGACGGAGAAAGATTCCGTATCCACGCCGATTTCACGCTGGGTAATCACGGATTTTTTGTGTTCGTGGAAATATTCGATCGGGTCCTCGATCGTAATAATATGCCCCTGCTCGCGACTGTTGCGATAATCAATCATTGACGCCAGCGTGGTCGATTTACCCGACCCCGTCATCCCGGTCACAAGGATCAGGCCGCGACGTTCCATCGCCAGATGGGCTAAGTTTTCAGGTAAACGAAGCTCACTAAAGCTCGGAATTTTCGAAATAATTCGACGAATAACCAAAGCCGGAAACTGACGCTGGCGCAGGGCATTGACGCGGTAACGCCCAAACTTCCCCACATCCAACGATGTGTTCAGCTCCATATGCGCTTCAAAATCACGGCGCTGGCGGCTGGTAAAAATCGACCCGATAATCTCATTCAGTTCATCCACCGTGATGGGCGTGTCACGCAGATTGAGCAGAGTTTGCTCAATCCGCAACGCCGGCGGGAACCCAACCGTCAGGTAGAGGTCACTCGCCCCCTTGTCGTTCATCGACTGGAAGTACTGAAGGATTAAAGGCGCGGTCAAAATGTATAGCCCTCGCCCGTATCATCCTCACCCGGCTTGCGCGGCTGCGCCCCCGGGGCGCGACCGACGGCCGCCTGCTTCCGAGTCATGGTCTCGGACATTTTACCCCCACCCAACGAGGCCGCCACACTGTCTTCATCGCGCGCCCCTTCGTCTTCGGTGGTTTTCAGCAAGGCGCGGCGCGCCTCGTCCTTGTCAATCACACCCTGCTCCAGCAAAGCGTTCACAGAATCTTCCAACGTGGTCATCCCGTAACGCGATCCGGTCTGGATCATGGAATAAAGCTGGGCGATCTGGTTTTCACGGATCAGGTTTCGCACAGCGTTGGTACCAACCAGAATTTCAAACGCGCCGACCCGGCCCGATCCATCCGCCCGTTTCAACAGCGATTGGGCCACAACGCCCTGCAACGAACTGGCCAACATGGCGCGAACCATTTCCTTGTCCCCCGATGGGAACACGTCAATGATACGGTCAATCGTCTTGGCCGCCGTGTTCGAGTGCAGCGTACCAAACACCAAGTGCCCGGTTTCCGCCGCGGTCAGAGCCAGAGAGATCGTTTCATAATCCCGCATCTCCCCCACCAGAATAACGTCCGGGTCTTCACGCAACGAACTGCGCAAAGCCTTGGAGAATGATTTGGTATCGGTGCCGATTTCACGATGGTTCACCACCGCCTTTTTCGAGGCATGGAAAAATTCGACCGGGTCTTCGACCGTAATAATGTGGCTGGCGTGATTTTCGTTAATATAGTTGATGATCGAGGCCAGCGTGGTCGATTTACCCGACCCCGTCGGACCGGTCACCAGAACCAGCCCCTTTTCCAGCTCGGCAAAACGGCGGATGATCGGCGGCAATTCCAGCTCTTCCATCGTCGGAATCAATGACGGAATGGAACGGAAAACGGCGGCCGTGCCGTTTCGGGTGGTAAAGGCGTTCACACGGAAACGAGCCTTTTCACCGTAGGCAATAGCGAAATCCAGCTCCAGCTCGCGTTCGAAATCGGCGCGCTGATCCTCGTTCATCACGGAATAGAGCATGGTGCGAATGTCATCACTTTGCAGCGGATCGGCCTTGATCCGCTTCATCTCCCCGTTCACCCGGATAACCGGCGGGTTGGTCGGACTCAAGTGCAAGTCAGACGCATTGTTCTGAATCGTAAAGCGCAAAAGCTGAAGAATATCCAAGGCGGCTCTCCCCTGATGATGGCCCGGACATGGACCCAATGCTCACTTTAATGTGAAAAGTGCAAACGGAAGGTTAATCAGATGCAGAATTTGTCACGGATTCAAGGATGTATGAAGCACACCGCCCCGTCAATACGACAACCGGGCAAAAGACAGGCCATGATCCAGCCCCAGATCCACGCGGGTCAGCGCCAGACACAGGGCAAAAGCCGCGATCAGGGCCGGGCCAAAGGGGAAAACCGCCCCACGTCCCGTTATTTTCCAGATCAAAGCCAACCCAACCCCCAGCACCCCAGACCACATCAGGAACGCGGGTGCCAATGCCACCGGGAGCCACACACCCACGACAGCAAAAAACTTAACATCCCCAAGCCCCAACGCCTCTTTCTTCAGAATTTTCTTCATCAAAAAACCAAGCGCAAAAGCACACACGCCCCAGACAAGACCCGACAGGATCGCAAATCCCGCACCATGAACGCCACCCAGAATAAATTGATAAACAACCCCAAGAAGGGCAGCTAACGCATTGAGTTGAGCGGGTAAAATGAAATGGCGCAAATCAATGACAAACAACGCCACCAAAAACGGAATGGTCAGCATGACAATCCCGCCCGGCGCGTTATAGCCCCACAGCGCATACACGCCGCAGCACAACAGCACGGTCGATAGTTCAATCGTCGGATATATCCAGCCAATCGGCTTGTGACAATGACGGCACCGTCCACGCAAAAACACCCATGAAAAAACCGGGATCAAATCCCACAGGGTCAACGGTGTTTGGCAATGCGGACAGGCCGAGCGCGCCGCCCCTTTATTCGCAAATATCCACGACACACCACGCGGAATACGCCAGATCAAAGCCGTGGCAAAGCTGCCGCAGCATAACCCGAACATCAACACAAAAAGGATTTCAAGCGCGGTGCGCGCATCCACACCGGTCATCAAGCACGACCGGTGATCAGATTAGTTCGCCCGCAAGGTCGACAAACGGTCATACACCTGATCCCGCGGAATGGAACGCCCGCCACCATAGACCGCATCGGTTTCCAGCGCCTGCTCATAATACTTCATGGCATTCGATGAATCCCCGGCCCGGTCAAACAGGATGGCCAGATTATACAGGTGCGACGCATTGCGCGGGTCCATGCTGGCGGCCATGTTCAGGGACCGTACGGCATCCTGGGTCTGTCCCATGGCGGCATAGGTCATGCCAATTTGCGCCATCAGGCCGGAGTTCGCGGGATGACGCTCCTTCAAATCCAGCAAACGACGTAAAGCAACAGACGGATATTCGTCACGCAAAATGCCCATCATGTTGATGACGGCATCGGCATTTTTTGGATCGGCCTTCAAAACTTCTTCATAGCTTTGAATGGCCAGCTCGCGGTAACCGACATTCTGTTGCGCCACGGCACGGCCCATCAGGATGCGGATATCGCTCTTATTCTTTTTGTACAGCGTGTCGTACATTTCCAGCGCGGATTCATAGCGCCCCAGATCCAGCGCACGGCCAGCGGCAACGACCATCGCCTCCTGCTCACCGGAACCGTAATCCTTCTGCACAATCACCATGGTCGATGCCGGCTCCATCGTCGGGTCGACCTTGCGCGGGCCAACCGTATTGGACAGCGGTCCCGTCGGAACGCCCGGCGCAGAATCGTAATACACATCATTTTCAACCGCCGGGGCCGGAGCCACGACACGGTTTTCCGTTACACCACTCGCCGATTCACGTCCGGATATGGTTGCAGAGGGTGGCGGTGCCGCCGTATCGGACAGCGTGTCCGGTGCCCCTTCCAATCCGGTCAAATCCGGCATGGGTGGTGTCGGCTCATCATTGCCGAGAATAATAGGCTCCGGCGTTGGCTCTGGCGCAGATTGCGCAACAGGCTCCGGCGTCAACGGCGCGTCCGGCGCAGGAGCGGCAACCGTTTCATCAATAATAATCGGCGTTTCTTCAGGCGCAGAGGCCGGAGGTTCCGCCGAAACAAAACCATCAACCGGAGACGGCGCAGGAGCCGGTGCAGGTGCAGGGGCCGGCAATACACCCGGCGCCGGGGCCAATTCATCCGCGGGCATCGGCACGTCGTCCGGGCCATTCGGCACACCGGCAGCCCCAAGGCCGCCACTCGCCGGTTCAATCGCATTCAGTGCGCCCAGTATCGTCGTCATGGCAGGATCCGCCGCACCATCAATCGACACAGGCACAGTATCAACACGGGACAGCACAGTGACATCCGGCATCGTCACATCCGGCACAACCGGATCAACATCAGCGGCATCGAGAGCGGACAGTTCGGTGACAATCTTACCACCCACCTGCTCCATCTGTTGCGCGCCAGCGGTGGCCAGATAGCCCAGCCCCGCGCCAGCCAATGCAACAACGGCAACCGTCGACATCAAAATTCTGCGCCCCGCGTTCGGTGCGCGCACAGGTTTTTGCAATTCGAGAATGTCATCATCATCGTCCATCATATCCAGAACCATATCGTCCAGATCGGAGTCGTAAGTATTGGACAGGATGTCATTCTTAGCCATTGTAAGCGCCCCAGACAGGATCAGAAAAATATGAAGGCGCGCGAGGAAGGAGAACCCGAAAGCCCCGCGCGACATGATGTATTCGTATTAGATTCTAACAGAAAACCGCATGCAAGTGAATCCTTGCCGCACAACGCTTTTATTCCCATATCAGGCCGCGGCAGAAGGCGTATCAATCACCTTCAAAAACGCCCGTTCCAGGTTATCCACCCCGGCCCGATCACGCAAACCCGCGGGCGGGCCGATATAAACCAGAACACCATCGTGTAAAACCGCAACGCGATCACAAATTTCATCCATATCCGCAAGAATATGGGAACTTAAGAAAATCGCCCGCCCCTGTGCCTTGGTTTGCAATAATGCATCCTTCACCGCCGCGCGGGCGCGCGGATCAAGACCGCTCATCGGCTCATCGAGAATCGATAACTCCGCGCCGGTCATCAAGGTTGCCATCAGCCCCAGCTTCTGCCGCATGCCCTTGGAATAGGTTTGCACACGATGCCCCAGAACATCGGGGTTCAGCCCCAGATGATCGGCCAGCGCACGCGCTTCATCTAAATTAAAAACTTTGCCGTATAACCGCATGGAAAATTTTATAAATTCGGCTCCGCGTAAAAACCATGGCGGCTCAAATTTTTCTGGCAGGTATGCCAGGCTCTTCTTCGCCTCGCCCACCAGACGGTCATGACCGTTGATCAGAATATCGCCGGTGCGGTGGTCACGCAGACCAAGAATCCCCTTGATCAACGTTGTCTTGCCCGCGCCATTCAAACCAATCAGACCAAATGTCTCCCCCTGCGCCACATCAAGCGTGATGGAATGCACAACATCGCGCGCACCATAGGCCATGGTGACGCCAGACAAACGCAATGCGGGAACAGAATGTGATGAATCAGATGGAATCGTCATGCCCAGAAATATAGGGCATGACGCAACATTTAGAAAGGTGCGACATCCATGCCCGCCCCGGCGGCTTCCGTTTCAGCCCCCGTGCCCGGCAGGAAGATGCGCGCATCCAGATTAAAGCGCTCATGCGGGCGCAAGCGAATCGGAAACACCAGGTTGGTCGATGCATCGAACCATTTCAGGTCGATATATTGACGCGCCACCCGAATGTCCAAAATCTGTTTCGGAATGGCATCCTTGGTGATACGCACACCATTCAACCAAACCGTCCAGCTATCCTTGTTGCTGTACAAAATACCGCCCAGGCTCACTTCACGCGGGCCCGTCGGACGCGACACAACCGTGCCATCGGACGCCAGTTCCGTGTTTGTCGGCGGACGGGTAATGAACAACTGTTTCGCTTCCTGTAACAACGCATGTTGCCAGGCGGTGAAGAACAGGCTGGGCATCGATTCCGGCGACATCGCGGAATCACGCAACATATTCTTGGTCGACGCCATACCAACCAGACGCGCATGCGCCTCGGCACGGTCCTCGGCCGAAATTTGGTTGGGCATGGGTTGCCCCATCTGTCCGCGCGGCATCTGCTGGCCCATCTGCGGATTTACGCCATCGGGATATTGCCCCGTTTGCGCCAGCGCCGGGCCGGACAACATCGCAACAACGGCCAGAACCGACGCACCCGCCAATGCTCGACGGTGTAACGTTTGCATGAAGGTCATCATTGCACACCTCCCGCATCATCGCCGCCGGCCTTGGGCACCATGGTGCGCCATGTGAATCCCACTTTGCTATCAATCAAAGTCACGGGAGAACCGGACCCAATCTGACGCAACACGGCTTCGCTCAAATCCCCCTTGCGCGTCAGCTCGATCATGTCGACACCGACATGGCCGGGGAATGCGTTTTCAATCCAGTATACAAAATTGTAAACGTCGATATCGTCCATCGCCTCAATCGCGATTTCAATCGGGCTGACCATCAGCTGCTGACCAGCCTCGGTCGCCTTCTCCGTATCTTCCTGTTGCGCGGCACCGATGGTGTAACGGGCGCTCAAAACACTGGATTGGGTTTGGATAGCCTCAATCGTGCGGCGGGCGTTGTAACGGTCCTGCTCACCAAAAAAATCGGATTTTTGAAGAACGGCGAACAATTCCTTCTGTTCTTCAATCTGTTGCAATTGCGTGCGCATTTTTTCGGTTTCATCACGACGCTGGGAAATCTCCGACCGTACCGTGCGCAATTCCTGATCCGTTTTGTCCTTTTGCGGCAAAACATACAGATATGTCGCCGCCCCCAGAAGGGCATTCACCACAAGCAAACCAGCAATCACTGTTACGCGGCGGGCGCCAAGAACTTCAATCATTGTTCTGCTCCCTCATAAGTCATGTCGGGAGTCGTCTGGTCTTCCATATTTGTGTCCACCGGACTATCCGTTGCCGAAGCATCAGTCGGCGCTCCATCAACAGGGGTTTCAGGTTCGTGGAATTGCACCGGACCGGTAATAACCAGTTCCGCAACATGATCTTCCAGCGGGGCCTGCACTCCGCCCTGCGCACCGGGCACACCCGTGCCGCCTTCAACTTCCTCATAGACCAGATCGCCGACCGGACGCGGAATGGCCACGTCGTAACCCGGCAAGGCCGTCCGCAAACGTGCTTGCAAATCATCAACTTCGCGCTTGGCCACCAGCGGGTCCACCGTTCCGGGGAAGCTGAGCTGCAACGATGCTTTTAATGTCGGGGCTTTTTGCTCCGGCGTCATCTCGGCCACAACATACGGATCATCCGGCAACTTGGGCACAACACGCTCAATCTTCATCGTATCCAGACGGAGTTCAGACCCCAGCGCCTCGCCCACTTTACGCAGGATCGGCAATGGCCGCAGGCTTTCAGCCTCCAGCGTCTTGTATGTTTCCAGCGATGACTGAATCAATTTGATATCAACGCCCAGCGCGTTCATGCGCGCCACTTCAATCTCGTATTCCTGGTTGACGTTGATGCGCAACCGTTGTTGCGACACCAGATCATCCTTTGCCGTGAACCAGGCTTGCGTATTGCCGGCCAACTGCCAGCCCAGATAGGCCGCACCGCAGAACAGCAACAAACCAGCAAATGTCGCCGCCTGACGCGGGCCATAGATTTTGTTGATGTCCGCCGCCACCATCGGCAGGATCAGGCGCGATTTGCGGCCAATCCACGACGCATGCAACGGGTCGGCGTGATATTGGTTTTCCTGGATGCCAATGCTGAAACCCAGTTCGCGCGCAGCCTCGCCCACCGTGTAATTGTGGATATTGCACGGCACGTCGATGCGCTGGCGCAACATTTCACCCGCCTGCGGCGTGGTGATGACGAAAACTTCGGTTCCATCGCCCGCAGAATAACCAAAGCGCGACAGATAGCTGATCGTCGCCTTGAATTCCTGCGCCACTTCGGACACCCATGCATTCGGGTCCGTGGACAGGTCCGTCACCGGCGTCATCCGTGTCATCGCCAATTGGCCGTCACGGGTAATCACCTGACGCAGACCACCACTTTGATGCTGACCAATCAGGACAGCCCAGCGGGATTTGGTTTTTTCACGCTTCGCCGCCTTCTCCGCCAACGCCCGGACCATGTCGGACGATTCAACGGGAAGCAGCGTAAAGCCCGCGATCGACGACATCGACGTCTTGACCGCGCCAATTGTTTTTTGCACCGGTTCCGACATCGGAACGGCGGCGAACAGATACAGCCCACCGCCCGCCTGTGCCGCGGTTGCGCCCGTTTTACGCGGGCCCGCATCTTTCAGCGCCAACGCGCCACGGATCGGATAATTCGGGAATGCCACGGCCAGTTTACGCGCAACCACGTTGGCCTTGTCCATCGGGCCGACCTTCGGAATACGCTGGCCGCCCTTGAACAATTGATCCGTCATGTCGTTGACGATCATCACCGACTTGCCACCGCATTCGCGGCGGATCAGGCCAGAGACCGTTTGTTCAAAATCACGCGTCGCCCACGGCACCGTATCAACCAGCCGGACCTTGCCCCCGACATCATAGACATACAGGGCATCGTCGCTGATCATAAGGACACAGCGCGAAGGCGTTAAAAATGGTATCGATGAACCCGGCATGGTTTAGAAATCAATATTCTCAAAGCTGGCGTAAATGGGACCGAAGACGGCAACGGCAATCCACATGATCATAACACCAAGGAACATGGTCAGGAAGGGTTCAATCATTGCGATAAGACCCTGGACCGCTTCATCCACGTCATTGGTGTAAAATTCCGCGACCTGATCCAGAACCACGGTCAGATTACCGGATTCCTCGCCCACCTTCAGCATACGGACAACCATGCTGGGAAATTCGCCAGACGCGTTGAAGGCCTCGGACAAGGGCGACCCGGCGGCCACCTGCTCCTCAACACCTTCCAACGCTTCAACCAGCGCCAGGTTTTTCACGGTATTCCGCGCAGCGCGCAGAGCCGACAATACGTCAATACCGCTGGCAAACATGGCCCCAAAGGTCTGGGCAAAGCGCGCAATGTTAATTTTCCGGATCAGTGGACCAGCCACCGGCATTTCCAGAAACAAGCGGTCCATCCTGTAAGCAAAATCCTCGGACGATTTCACCAGCGTCTTATAGATAACGTACAGGATCGGCGGCGTGGCCAGAACGCCCCACCAATATTGAACAAAGAAATCCGACGTCGCCATCAGGGACGTGGTGTACCACGGCAATTCCTGGTCCAGGTTACGGATAAAGCCGACAATCTGCGGTACGACGAAGCTCATCATCACCACGATGGTGGCAATAACGACCACAACCAGAATGGTCGGATAGCGCGTCGCTTTACGCACCTTGGCCTGCATTTGATCAACCCATTTCAGGTATTTGATCAAGTGGCGGTACGCGGCGGTCAGATCCCCTGTTTCCTCCCCCGCGGCAATCAGCGAGATATACAGGGAACCGAACGTCTTCGGGTGGTGGGCCATGGCCTCGGACAGGGCCGAACCATCGGACACATCGCGGTGAACCTCGGATAACACGTCACGCAAACGATCATGTTCGGTCGTATCACGAATATCGGCCAGCGCATCAAGCAAGGCCACGCCCGCGCCCTGCATCTGTTCCATGTGCATGAAAAGCTGGATCAGGTCACGCGTACTGATCTTCGGTGCCCGCACATCGGCCAGGAGTCCCTTTTTCTTGGTCAGCGACTGGCACTGGATCAGTTCCAGCCCGGCGCTTTGCAGCTGGTTGTACAAATCCACTTCGTTTGCAGCGGAAATGACGCCCCGGACAGGACGGCCCTTGTTATTAATGGCCCTGTATTTATAGCGATCTGCAGCCATGACACCCGAACTCTGGCAAGTATTGAAACGACTTTAATAAGGAACGGGCTGGATGCTTATTTATAAACATCAACGGCCGTAGCGAGGGATTCGAGGGTGGTAGTACCCTCAAGAACCTTCAGAATGCCATCGTCCTTCATGTTTTTAAAGCCTTTTTCGTAGGCCTTGCGTTTCAGCTCGGCCTTACTGCCATTTTGGGCGATCACTTCATCGAGCTCGTCATCAAACAGCAAAATCTCCGCTATGGAAATTCGACCCTTGTAACCCTGCCCCGCGCACATCTGGCATCCGCCCTGATGCGCTTTGTAAATGGTCGGCGGATTGGCGGGATCGACATTCAAAATCGCGCACTCATCCGGCCCCGGCTGATACGCCTCGCGGCAATGCGGGCAGACCTTGCGGACCAGACGCTGGGCAAACACGGCCACGATCGCCCCGGCGATCATCCCCGGCTTCAACCCCAGATCCAGCAAACGGGGAATCGCCCCGAATGAATCATTGGTGTGCAGGGTCGAATAAACCTGGTGACCCGTCATCGAGGCCTGCAACGCCTTTTCCGCCGTAATCCCGTCCCGGATCTCGCCCAGAAAGATGATGTCCGGATCCTGACGCAGAAGCGCGCGGATACCATCGGCAAATTCCAGCACGCCCTCACGCACCGGCGTCTGACGGATCATCGGCAGCGAATATTCCACCGGATCTTCCAGCGTTTGAATATTCACCTCGACCGTATTGATTTCGTTCAACATGGAATACAGCGACGTGGTCTTACCCGAACCGGTCGGGCCAGTCACAATAATGATCCCCTCCGGACGGGCCTGAGCCCGGCGGATTTTTTCGATGTTGTGAGCACTGAACCCCAACTGATCCAGCGGAATAATGTTGCTGCTCTGGTCCAGAACGCGCAGAACGATATTCTCGCCATGCACTGTCGGCAAGGACGACACACGGAAATCGGCCAGCTTGCCCCCGATATTCAAACCGAAGCGTCCATCCTGCGGACTCAGTTTATCGGCAATGTTCATATGCGACATGATTTTCAGTCGCTGGGAAATCCCGTTCCAGTGTTGTTTGTGCAAAATCTGCGCCGTGAACAAGACACCGTCCAGACGGTAACGCAAGCGCGCGAAGTTTTCTTCCGGTTCAAAGTGCAAGTCGGACGCACCAATTTTCACCGCGTCATAAACCAGCGCGTTCACCAGACGTACAATCGGGTGGGAATAGGCTTCGTCTTCGGACAATGTCGAAAGATCCGTCGGTTCGCCCTCTTCCAGCTCTTTCAGAATCGCAGCGATAGAACTGGCGTAGCCATAGGCCGCATCAATCGCTTCCGAAATAATCTTCGGCGTTGTCACCAACGGCTTGATTGTGATGTTCTTTGGCAGAAAACGACGCAACGTATCCATGGCCACCACGTCATACGGGTCACACATGGCCACGGCGGCTTCTTTATCATCAATGGAAATCGGCAAGAGCTGATGCTTCTTCGCCGTTGCCTTGTCGATCATCGCCAGCGCATCGCCGGAGAAAATCGTGTTCTTCGGATCAAACACATCAAAGCCGGAACTTTCCGCCAGAAAGCCGGACAGCAAATCTTCGTCAATAAACCCAAGGTCAACCAGAACAGATCCCAGCATCTTGCCGGTGACCTTTTTCTCCTGCAGGGCAACGTTCAACTGGTCTTCGGTAATAATGCCCATGGCGACCAGGCGATCACCCATACGGCCACGGTTCAGGTCTTCAGACAAACCACCCGCGTTTTGCACGGCCAGATCACGCGCGCCAGAGGCCGCGCCTGCGCTCGCCCCACTTCCAGATCCCGGTGATGATGGCTGTGGTTGTTGTCCCGGTTGTGGCCCGATGTCACGCGTGACGACCTCAACGGTTTCGGCCTCGATGTAATCGTCATCCAACGCCAGAGCAAAGGCCCCATCGTCAAGCTCCAGATCAGCCCCCGGCTTACGCGGAGCCTTTTTGTTTGAATCGTCCATCACTTCTGGTCCTGTATCTTTGGAAAAACGCATCGTTGATAACCCGGAAAAATCTATTGCAGTGAATGCCGGAAACGGCCCCCGAATGACGCGAATTCTGAAATCCGCCCCCTTACAGAATGCAGCGCAAACGTTAAAGAAAACCCTAATATATTATGACAAAACAAAGACTTCACGCGCGTGCGGCGCACAACCACCTGAAATATATAGAATTTTACTTAAATATCGTCGAAAACGGGGCCCAAATGCCTTTAGCACCGATTGATCGGTGCTGGGTAATTTCAGAACTGTGGGGAAAAATGGCGCGCCCGTAGGGATTCGAACCCCAAACCTCCTGATCCGTAGTCAGGTGCTCTATCCAATTGAGCTACGGGCGCATTCTGTTCCCTGAGGCGGATAAATCCGCCGGGGAAAGCGGAGCAGACCATAAGAGAAGCCGGAGCCGATTGCAAGGGGTTTATGACAGCTTTCTGAATTTCATTATTTTTTGTACAAATCCAAGGGGTTGCCCCCATCACCCCTACCTCTGTGCTGGCCGAACCACGCCGTCTTTTTCCGCATCTGCGGTTCACCATAACCGTGTTGCCCCCTCTGCCCGCCATCCACCTCACCCGTTCAACATAACTAATGTGTATGACCCTGATCTTTTGGGGTGAACGCGCCTTGACAGTCCAACGCTTTTCGTGTGTTTTTAAGGGGGTTTACAGGGACGAATCTGTCCCATTTCATGCCATAGCTGGATTGGTATTATGACACGCAATGTTTCCACCCGTCGGGGTGCTTCTTTTTCACGCTTTGCCTGCAACGCAGCCGTTTTCGCCCTCGCAGGTTTGAGCGCCGCCCTGATCAACGGTGCCCCCGCAGACGCCCGCACCAGCGGGTCAATGCCCCCGGCTCTGGTCGTGACCAACGAACCTTTGCCGAACGAACTGCAAAGCAAAATCTATCAGCAACCGCGCCGCGCGCCCGTGATCGACACCCAGCAAGTGATGGGATCGCAATACTGGGACGAAGGATCCGAAACCATTGTCAGCCGCAAGATCGACGATCTGCGCAAGGAACTGTTCGGCCTGCAGGGCAACGTCTCCGGCCTGTCCGATCGTTTGAACCAGCTCAGCCTGGCTGGCCAAAACCATTCCGCTGAATATTACGCCAACGTCGCAACGATCAGCACGCAATTGCAATCCGGCACCACACCGGGCAACCCGCGTTTGATCAAACGTTTGTCCGTTGCACGCAACTCGCTGGAACAATTGGCGGGCAATGTTGCATCGCTGAACGATCTGGCTGTTGAAATTTCGAATGCGGCCAGCATGGCTGGCTTCCTGCTGGAATCCGCACGCACCACCTACTCCCTGTCTGGCGCGGTGGAGGAAGATCACGTGCGTCTGTCCCAACTGGAAGATTCCATCAGCAACACCGTTGTTGCCATCGACCGCATGTTGAACACCGTGAATGACGATATCACCCGCACGGTTGCGTACCTGAGCACCGAGCGCAATAACCTGCGCACGCTGTCGCTGGGCATCACAACGGGCGATTTGTTCGGCAAGAGCCTGGGCACCCGCCCGTTCTCCGGCGCACCGCAAACATCCATGAACGGCGCCCCGCAAGCTGTTGCACCGATGGGCGATGATATGGCTGGCGGTTACGTTCAACCGGTGTCTCAACCCGCGCCGCTGGCCTCTGCCCGCCCGCTGGTCAAAATTCGTTTTGACAAAGCCAACGTCAATTACGAACAACCGGTTTACATGGCCGTGAACGAAGCGCTGCAACGCTACCCGAACGCGCGCTTTGAACTGGTCGCCGTTCAACCGACCGGTGGCAACAGCGCCGAAGCCACGATCGAAAGCACCCGCGCCCGTCGCAATGCTGAGAAAGTTTTGCGCAGCCTGACCGAAATGGGTGTATCGCTGGATCGCATTGATCTGTCGAACCTGCAAAGCAACGAAGCAACGACCAGCGAAGTGCATCTGTACGTTCGTTAATCAAACGCTTCAAACGATTTTCAAATCCCGGCGCAAGCCGGGATTTTGTTTTGGGCGATCATATTTGCACTGAGAAAAATGGCGTCCCCGGCGTGATTTGAACACGCGGCCTACGGTTTAGGAAACCGTTGCTCTATCCGGCTGAGCTACGGGGACACGCAAGACGCCCCATACCCTAGCGAAGGCGCACACGGTGCGCAATGCCCGTTCCATACAATTTTATCAATCACAACATGCTGAAACATCGACCTTTTTCAGCGCCCTGAAAAAAGACCGCGACACCGCGTCGAAGCGCCCTAAATCATTATCGTAGTGCGCCATAAACGCAGGAGGGTGTAGCCATGAGATCCCTGCTTTTTTCCATCGCCTTTGCCGTTGTGACCTTGATTGTTTTGACCCTGGCCTTCCCCGCCAAACCCAAGGCACAGGAAGCGCCCGCCCCGGCAACGTCACTGTTTTCCAGCACGGCGGAAACGTCGCTCATGCGCATCAACGCGCACAGGGGCCGTGCCGAGGAAGCAAGCTATAACAACGCGCAATCCATCCAGAATTTACTGGACCAGACCATGCTTGATACGCGCGGACAACCCGTTGCACCTGTTCATGACGTTATCATCGTCAACGGCGATGACCGCAATGACAATGAGGCGGAGTTCCTGATCCTGTCCGACGGTACGCAATTCGGCATGTCTGGGCGTATGGTTGCGCTGGAATATAATGACGCTATTAAAAGCGAACCGCGCCGCGAAACACTCAAACGCATCGACACCAGCGATAGCGAAGACATCGTGGCATTTGACTACAGCTTCGAACCCGGCATGAACGATACCCGTCTTTTACGCCTGAATGAAATCAGCGTCCGCAACACGATCGGCACACCAATCTATGGCACCAAAATGGATCAGGTCGGCATGGTCGCCGATGTGACTCTCCAAAACGGGCGGGCCGATTTGATCGTATTCATCCCCACTCCTGTCATGGGCATGGGCATTGATCCCGTCGCCTTGTTCTATGACCAGACGTTGATTATCAGCGCAGCGGACGGGCACAACGCCTTTCAGCTCAGTCCCGAGCAAGATGAGGCCCTGAGCCGTTACCGTTCGGCCCTGCGTACCTTCTAACCTGCAGAATAGCGGATTCGCCCACACCCTACCCGACGGATCCGCCCAGCCCCTGTGGTCCCCACCCCCACAGGGGTGCTTTTCATCTTGAATCACCGGGTTAAAGCTTTAAAATCCCCTGCATAATTTGATTCTGACCAATCTTTGTGAAAGGCCGCGCCGCAAAGCGCCGTGTAAGCACCATGAAAATTCTTGTTCCAGTGAAGCGTGTGATTGATGCCTATGTGACCATCCGGGTGAAAGCGGATGGCACAGGCGTCGAAACCGCCAACGTCAAAATGTCGATGAACCCGTTCTGCGAAATTGCGGTGGAAGAAGCCGTGCGCATGAAGGAAGCCGGCAAGGCCACCGAAATCGTTGTCGTCTCCGCCGGTCCGGCAAACGTGCAAGAAACCATGCGGACCGCGATGGCCATGGGCGCCGACCGCGGCATTCACATTCAAACGGATGAAGACATCCAACCGCTGGCCATGGCCAAGTTGCTGAAAGCCGTCGTTGAAAAAGAACAGCCGGGCCTCGTCCTGATGGGCAAGCAGGCAATTGACGGCGATAACAACCAAACGGGCCAGATGCTGGCCGGGTTGTTGAACTGGGCGCAAGGCACATTCGCATCCAAAGTTGAATTGGACGGCGATCACGCCATTGTGACGCGTGAAATTGATGGCGGCCTGGAAACGCTGAAACTGAAAATGCCGTGCGTGGTCACCACCGACCTGCGCTTGAACGAACCGCGTTACGCCGCTTTGCCGAACATTATGAAGGCCAAGAAAAAGCCGTTGGACACCACCACCCCGGCCGATCTGGGCGTGACCATCGAACACAAAGTCAAAACGCTGAAAGTGTCCGAGCCGCCGAAACGCGCCGCCGGGATCAAGGTCGCCGATGTGGCCGAACTGGTCAGCAAACTGAAAACCGAAGCAAAGGTGCTGTAAATGTCTATTCTTGTCATTGCCGAACACGACAACCAAACGCTCAACCACGCCACATTGTGCACGATTGCCGCGGCCCAGAAACTGGGCAACGACATCCACGTGCTGGTCGCTGGATCGGGCAGCGCATCCGTGGCCGATGCCGTATCCAAAGCCGCTGGCGTCACCAAAGTGTTGCATGCCGATGATGCGGCCTATGCCCGCGAGCTGGCCGAAAATATGGGCAACCTGATTGCGAAAATCGGCGGGTCCTATAGCCACATCCTGGCCCCTGCCTCGTTCTTCGGTAAAAACATTATGCCGCGTGCGGCGGCGTTGCTGGATGTTCAGCAAATTTCAGACATCATTGCGATCGAATCCGCCGACACATTCGTGCGTCCGGTTTATGCCGGTAACGCATTGGCCACCGTTCAAGTAACGGGTTCCCCCGTTATTGTGACGGTGCGTCCGACCGCGTTTGACGCCGTTGCCGAAACCGGTGGCGCCGGTGCGGTTGAGGCCTTGGCATCGGCTGGCGATTCCGGGCTGTCATCCTTCGTCGGACAGGAAGTGACAAAATCCGAACGCCCCGATCTGCAAACGGCCAAGGTTGTCGTTTCTGGCGGCCGCGGTTTGGGCAGTGGTGAAAACTACGAAAAAATCATCACGCCGCTGGCGGACAAATTGGGCGCAGCCCTGGGTGCATCACGCGCCGCGGTCGATGCCGGGTATGTGCCAAACGATTATCAGGTTGGCCAGACCGGCAAGGTCGTCGCCCCGCAGCTTTATATCGCCGTCGGTATCTCCGGCGCGATCCAGCATCTGGCCGGGATGAAAGATTCCAAAGTCATCGTAGCCATCAACAAGGACGCCGACGCCCCGATCTTCCAGATTGCCGATTACGGTCTGGTCGCCGATTTGTTTGAAGCGGTGCCGGAACTGGAAAAAGCCCTCGGGTAAAACAATAATGCGAAAATAAAAACGGGGCTGATCGGCCCCGTTTTTTTTCACCCCATTTGAACCAGTCCCCAAAACCAGGCCAATCTCTCTAAAAACCACCTGATTATATCATTATGACAACCGATTACGCTTGACCCCGTCCCCGGTTTGGATATGGTACACCCACCTTGCAATAAAACAGCGTTTTGGACGATGTCGAACCCTCTTTTAAGTGCCATTGCCGGATCGGATAAAGTATCCGTGCGTCTGGCCAAGACCCCCGCAGAAATCGAAGCGGCGCAGCGTTTGCGCTATCAGATTTTCTATGACGAATTTGGCGCGAAACCGGATGACACCGTCGCGGCCACAAAGCTGGACGCCGATAAATATGATCCGGTTGCGGACCATATTATTGTTGTCGATACGTCCGGCGATGTGGAAAAAATCGTCGGCACCTATCGCCTGATCCGCAAGGAGCCCGCCGATTCCGTTGGCGGTTTCTACACCAGCAACGAATACGACATCAGCGCCCTGCAATCCTGTGGCATGAGCATTCTGGAACTGGGGCGCTCCTGCGTTCTGCCGGATTATCGCACACGTCCCGTCTTGCAATTGCTGTGGCAGGGTATCGCCAATTACGTGATGGTGGATCACCAGATTGAATTGTTGTTCGGGTGCGCCAGCTTCCACGGTACCGATCCAGAAAAAATTTCGGAACAACTGTCTTACCTGTATCACTATCACCTCGCCCCGCCGGGTCTGCGCCCGACGGCATTGCCGGACCGGTTCGTGAAAATGGACCTGCACCCGAAGGAAAGCCTGAACCCGAAGAAAATTTTCAACGAACTTCCGCCGTTGATTAAAGGTTATTTGCGCGTGGGGTCCATGGTTGGCGATGGCGCGGTGATTGATGAACAATTCAACACCATTGATGTCTGCATCGTTTTGCAAACCCATCTGGTCACCAGCCGTTACAAAAAACATTACGAACGCAAAACGGGCCAGAACATGCCCATCCCCGAGGAACTGGCCGGACAGACGGACGCAGACGCCGAAGCCTTGTTCCGCCGGGATTGAAAGATGAAAGCACAATGACCCGCACCCTGATCGCCGTTACAAAAATCCTGATGTTCGTGCTGTGGTCGTTGCTGGTTGCGCCGTTGCAGTTTGTGTTCCTGCTGTTTAATCGCGGTCCGGCGGCGTATATCCTGCCGCATATCTGGCAGCGTGGTGTGTGCCGTATCCTGGGCCTGCGCGTTGTTGTCGAGGGAACGCCAGAGACAACACGGCAAGTGATGTTCGTATCGAACCACCTGTCCTATCTCGACATCCCCGTGATCGCCAGCGTTTTGAAAGCATCCTTCATCGCAAAGAAAGATGTCAGCTCGTGGCCTGTGTTCGGTTTCCTCTCCACCCTGCAACAAACCGCGTTCATCAGCCGGGACCGCAAGGATGCGAAGGTGGAAAAAAACAACCTGTCCGCCATGATCGCCGCGGGCAAAAGCCTGATCCTGTTCCCCGAAGGCACATCGACCGATGGGTGCGATGTTGTGAAATTTAAATCCAGCCTGTTTTCACTGGCCGCGGATCCGGCCACGGGTGCTTTCCTGCCGGTTCAGCCCATCAGCCTGCTCATGGACCGCGTCGATGGCCGCGCCCCCGTCGCCGGGCCGAATGATGTGCGGGACCTTTATGCCTGGCATGGCGACATGACCATGGGGCCGCACTTATGGAATTTTTTCAAATCCCGCGGGGCAACCATCCGCCTGATTTTCCACCCGGTTCTGGACCCGCAGGTTTACAGTGACCGTAAATTGCTGGCCGACGCCGCCTGGAATCAGGTGCGCGCGGGTGTCACGGGCTCCGCCCTGCCCGGACCGGCCACCGCCTCCACCCTTGCCGCCGTAGCGATTGGCTGCGGTTAGGGTACAAACCAGAACAATATTGTAGAAGACGCAAAAGGACGTAAAACCATGTCACAAGCCCAAGCCAAGCTGAAAATGACCGGCGAGGAATCCTCGAAAATCCAGAAATTTCTGGAAAACACCCTGAAAACCCCGGGCTTGGCCCTGCGCGCCCGCCCGCAAGCCTCCGACTCGGTCGAGGTGCTAGTCAATGGCGAATATATCGGTCTGATTCACAAGGATCTGGATGAAGGCGAAACGTCCTATATCTTCACCATGACCATTCTGGACATTGATCTGGAAGAATAAACCCCGGTTTATTGCGGATTTTCAACGCCCCTGCGCCCCCTTTTTGGGTCAGCAGGGGCGTTTTCCTTTTGCAGAATGGTAAATTTGCAAAAGCCCTATCCCTTCAGGTACAATTCTATAATCCCTTTTCGTGGTTTGCGTCATGACAAAACCCGGGGGATTCTGTACACTGACGGGGCGTGTGACAATAAGAGGGGACGAAGAGCCTATGATCCTGTTTTCCGGGAATAAACAATCCAAAGCGGGGCCTGTATCCGCCCGTTCCGTCATTCGCATGGCCTTGACGATGTGTGGCGCGGCCTTGATCGCCGCGACGATCTCATCCGCGGCCCAGGCGCAGCCCGCCAGTTGCGATCCCGCTTATTGGGAATCCATGAAACAACGCGGCATGCTGGAAGCCCAACGCGAGGTTCAGCAGAACCAGAACTTGATTTTCAAGGCCGACAGCGTTTTGGAACTCACATGTTTCGACCGTCAGCTTCAGGCCCTGGCCCAGCAAGCGATCAGCCTGTTCAGTGAAACCACACGCTGGGGCGTTATTCTGTCGCCGACATCCATGGATGCCGCGCTGAATAATCTGGTCGCCACGGGATTGATGAACTACATCGCCAACAACAGCTTCGCCCATAATTACGGCGGCGGACGATTCCCTGGTGATTACACCATGCAATCATCCTTTGGCGGCAGCACGGTATATAACTGCAACACCATGGCGCTCGTGTGGGAAGCAGCCAAGTGCTACAACTTCGCCGAAGAAAGCAAAGACGGCTTCTTCACGTTGGCCGATTTCGTTGAACCGCGCGTTGGCGTTGGCCACCAGGGATTCACCTGCTCCGGCGATGGCCGATTGGGCAATATGCGCAGTGTTGCATCCAACTCCGGTGATCAGTATCAGACGGAAACATACAACTCCTACGCCGGATTGTTCGCATCCGACTCCTGCTCGGCCCCGATCCCGACCGGGGTGCGTGTATCACGCGTGAACATGAATCCGTATAACGAACACATCTGTATCAACCCGGGTTGCTTCTACAACCTGTCGACCTGTACGAACACACCGTAAAACGGGACTAGGAAATCAGTTGAAAAACTCAGACATCAGCGTCCGGACCTTGGTCTGGACGCTTTTGTTTTGTGGCTGGAGTTCAAGAAACAAACGGATCGTTTGCAGATTGCGACGACGATCAATCGCCTCATATCCCGGCTTTACGGGCTCGGGTTTGATATCGGCGGCGGGGTTCCATGCCTTCACCCCCGGTGGCAAGGATGGGCGGTCATCGGACACAGGCTCCATCAGATCCAGCAACGTCCGATCCCCTATCAGCGCCCGTACCCGGGCCAGCAAGGCCGGGTCCAGTTGGTCCCGCGTCTGGCGCAATTGCGTCAGGGCATCGTCCAGAACCTGTTTTCGGCGGAGGGCGGCGGGGTCTAGAGAGGAATCGGTCACGGCGGAAATCCTTTCCGTTTAGGCGGCTAATCCATTGATTTTCAGCCGATTATGGCCGATTTTTAACTGGTCAAAGGGGTGTGGACCCCTTATATCTTCATACCATTACGATACGCCCATTTGCCTAACACAAGGTTAGCAAGGAATTTCCGGGACTTAAGGGACCATGGAACGGATTTACAGGACATTGATGCGGGCCGGGACCCCGGCCCTCCGGCTGTTGCTGGCCACCCGCGTCAAGCGCGGCAAGGAAGACCCCGCCCGTTTGAACGAACGAATGGGCGTGGCCGGGCATGCCCGTCCGGACGGCGCGCTGGTCTGGTTCCATGCGGCCAGTGTGGGCGAGGCCCAATCGACCCTGATCCTGATCACCGCCCTGCTCGACGCACATCCCGACCTTAACATCTTGGTGACAACGGGCACCGTAACGTCTGCGGAGTTGATGAAGAACCGCCTGCCCCCGCGCGCGATCCACCAGTTTTATCCGCTGGATCACCCGGCATGGGTGGACCGGTTTGTCGATTATTGGCACCCCGATCTGGTTCTCTGGATGGAATCTGAACTCTGGCCCAATATGCTGGGCGCCATCCGGGCGCGGCATATTCCGGCTGTGTTGGTCAATGCCCGCCTGTCGCCGCGGTCGATGCGCCGCTGGAAACGGATGCGCAGTGTGATTACGCCGATGCTGTCCACCTTCACCACCATCCTGACCCAAACGGATGAACACGCGGCCAATTACCGGGCCCTGGGCGCAACCAACATCATTACCACCGACAATCTGAAATTTGCATCGCTGCCCTTGCCATACAACGCCACAGACCTGCATGCACTGAAAGATGCGATTGGCGCGCGCCCTGTCTGGCTGTATGCCAGCACGCATGACGGTGAAGAAGGATTGGCCTGCACCCTGCATCACAAATTATTTATTGATTTCCCCGAATTGCTGACCATCATCGTGCCGCGCCATCCGGAACGGCGCGAGGTGATTGCCACCACAGTGCGGGCCGAACATTTGCGCGTGTGTTTGCGCGGCCCCAACAAAGCCCTGCCCGGCATGGATGATGACATTTACGTCGCCGACACGCTGGGGGAATTGGGATTGTTCTACCGCCTGGCCCCCATATCCTGCATCGGCCGATCATTCAGCCGCGATGGCGGCGGTGGCCACAACCCGGTTGAAGCGGCCCAGCTTGGATCCGCCGTTCTTTACGGCCCACTGGTCCAGAACCAGCAAGCTTTGTATGACGAAATGCGTGATTACGGTGCGGCCATTGCCCTGACCGACACCGACATGTTCGCCAGCACGCTGCATGATCTGTTACACAACCAAAGCCGTTTGATCGAACAGCAAAACCGCGGCCAGAATTTTGCCCGTGAAAAAAATGCCGTTCTGGACCGCGTCATGGCCGCGATTACACCGTTGGTGCCCACCCCGAAAAAATCGGACGCGGCGTAAGATGGTCAGAAAAACGCCGGCATTTTGGTACAAAGATACAACCGATTGGCGCGCACAGGCCTTGGCCGCACCATCGGCCCTGTACGCCGTGGGCCATGCCATTCACATGGCCACCGCCCGCCCGAAAGCGGTGCCCGTCCCCGTGATTTGTGTCGGCAATATCACAGCCGGCGGGGCCGGGAAAACACCGATCGCCCGCGCGGTTATGCGCCTGATTCAGGAACGTGAACTGGCCCGAAACCCGGTCTTTTTAACCCGCGGATATGGCGGAACGGAATCCGGCCCCGTTGTGGTGGATACCACCGCACACAACAGCACGGCCATGGGCGATGAATCCCTGCTCCTGTCCCGTGATGGCGCGACCATCTTATCCCGCAACCGTTATGATGGCGCCCAATTCGCCATTGCAAACGGATATGACATGATTGTGATGGATGATGGATTGCACAACACATCCCTGCATCGCGATCTCAATATACTGGTGATTGATGGGCATCACGGCATCGGCAATGGATTGATGATCCCCGCCGGGCCGTTGCGCACGCCGTTGCACCGCGGATTGAACCGCGCCGATATCATCATCATTATCGGCAATGATCGCACCAATATTGCCGCGCGCATCCCATCCGGAAAAACCATCATTCACGCCCGCCTTGTTGCCGATGCCACACCACAACATGGTGTGAATTATCATGGCTTCTGCGGTCTGGGATTGCCGGAAAAATTCAAGGGCACCTTGCACGAAGCCGGATACACCTTGACCGGATTTACTGCGTTTCCAGATCACCACCCCTACACGCCGGATGATCTGGATAAGCTGGCCCACATTGTCGAAAATGCCCGCCTGATTACAACAGAGAAAGACGCAGTTCGTCTGCCTGATGATTTTATCGCGCGTCACAATGTTGAAATTCTGCCCGTATCCATTCGCATGGATGATGACGATGCCGACCGGCTGGCCACCGCGATTGGAGCCATCAAAAAATGAAACAGATCCGTTATCTGATCCAGTTTATCGCGCTTTTGCCGATCATGGGGCTGTTTGCCATTCTGCCCGCGGCCACCGCATCCAATCTGGGCGGTTGGCTGGGGCGCATTGTTGGCCCCAAACTGGGTGCGAATAAAAAGGCCCTGCGGCATCTGCAGATGGCCCTGCCCGGAAAGACGGATGATGCGTATGCGGCCATCATCACCGGCATGTGGGACAATCTGGGCCGCACATTCGCCGAATACCCACACATTAAAACGCTGGCTCGCAAAACCGAAATCGTTGGTGCCGACAACCTTCTGACACCGCTGGACGATGAAAAGCCCGCCATTATGTTTTCCGCCCATCTGGGTAACTGGGAATTACAACCCCCCAGCATGCTGACTCAGCATGGCCAACGGGTGGACACGATCGTCCGCGCCCCCAACAACCCGTATGTGGGATGGTTGTTAAAACGCTTTCGTGAAATGGGCGGACGCATTGCGACCCTGCCCAAATCGAAACAGGGCACGCGCCAATTGGTGCAAACATTGAAAGACGGACGCCCCATCGGCATTTTGATTGACCAGAAATATAACGAGGGCATTGCCATGCCCTTTTTCGGCCACCCCGCCATGACCAGCCCGGCCTTCGTTCAACTGGCACAAAAATTCAAATGTCCATTGATCCCATCGCGACTGGAACGGACCGATCGCACATCGTTCCGCTTAACCTTCTACCCCGCTCTGCCCGTATTCGATGAAGACGGAAACCCCCGCAAAGTGGAAGACGTGATCACGGATGCCCACGCCATGATCGAACAATGGATCACCGAACGCCCAGACCAATGGATATGGCTGCACCGCCGCTGGATCGATGAAAGCCGCGACGTGACCCATGCGGGTACGGATAGCATCAATTAAAGGATCAGAATGTTTCTACGCCGTTGGCGATCTCTTCGGCGGCTTGTTCCATGATGGTTTGCATGGCCGGGCCGAATACAGCACGCCCCGCCGGGGTCACCATATTGCCGTTAAGCTGTTGCGTCATAAACGCCAGCAACATTTTAGGACCGGCGGTCATCACGCCGCGTTCTTCCATGATCGACATGGTTTCAACACGGCTTTGTTCATAACTTAGACCCGCGGATGAGCCAACGTCGGCTTCGTGCAACAACATGGCCATCATCGACAAGGCGGGGTTTTCGTCGAACCGGCGCAATTTACCAATCATCATCATGCCGATATCGTCTTCGGTCACATTGCCGACGAAGAAATAATCAAAAATCTTGCGCATGCGCACGCACGGGCTGTTTTCCCCGGCAAAGAACGTGATGTCGGTGCAAAAGACGATGGTTTCAATTTCGGCCAGCAAATCGCGGTCCAGATCCAGCGCCTGAAAATACGGGCGGGCAATATCCACCGCGCGCTGCTCCATATAACCCGGCGTATAAATGCCATCGCGCATGTTGTCGCCGCCTTCGTGGCCCAGATCGTGGATCGCCGCGGCAATCAACATCTGGATAATCTGCGCTTCGCTCAGCTTAATGGCTTTTTCATCCTGCAACGCCTGATGCGTAACCATCAAACGGATCACATGGAACATCACTTTGCGGTAATGTTCATTGCCATGATACAGCAAATTGTTCGGATATTCGGCCAACAGTGCCGCCGTTAAAACCGACGCCACATCCGGATGATCATGCGGAATGTTGAAATGGTCGATGGCATGCGCCGCCATGGCCACCATGGATGGCCCGCCCCCTTCGTCCGCCCAACGATTGAAAACGGATGTCGCGCGTGCGCCATACGCCACCAGATCCGGCCCAAACAGCAGCTCGGACACATCGGTCATGCGCGCATCATCATCGGCGTAATTATCGACGATTGTATCCAGAACAGCGGCCAGTTCATCAGGCGCAAAACCTTTTTCGTCGCCCTGCACATCGGCAAGGCGCGGACGCAAGGCCTTCAGGGCCGCGGTGGCCCAGTAATTTTGGCGTGGTCGTAAAGCCAGTTCGTGCAACAAAAAATCGACTTTCTTCTAAAAAAGCGGCCATGCACTGAACAAAGAGCACGCCACACCCAAAAAAACCTGCTTTTTCAGGGTAATATTAAAGGGTTAAAAAATAAAGGCTTTGCTTGTGATAAGATGGTTTTTCCGGCTATGCTGTTGTGCAAAATAAGAAAAAACCTATGTAAATACGGATAGTTAGAGGAAAAACCATGACCAGAACACACTGGACCCCGTCCAGCTGGCGCGACAAGCCCGCCCGCCAATTGCCGGCCTATCCGGACGCCCTGGCCCTGAAACGGGTTGAAGAGGCTTTGGAGGCCCTGCCCCCTCTGGTTTTCGCCGGGGAAGCCCGCAATCTGACCGCCCAGCTGGCCGATGTGGCCGCGGGCCGTGCCTTCCTGTTGCAAGGGGGCGATTGCGCCGAAAGCTTTGCCGAATTCAGCGCCGGGAAAATCCGCGATTCATTCCGCGTGATTTTGCAAATGGCCATTGTCATGACGTTCGCTGCCGGATTGCCGATTGTGAAGGTGGGCCGCATGGCCGGGCAATTCGCCAAACCGCGCAGCGATGATAACGAAACCATCGACGGCGTGACCCTGCCCAGCTATCGCGGCGATAACGTGAACGGATTTGATTTCACCGCCGAAGCCCGCACCCCCGACCCCGACCGCATGATCCGCGCCTATCACCAGGCTGCATCAACGCTGAACCTGCTGCGCGCATTCGCGCAAGGGGGCTATGCCGATTTAAACCGCGTGCATAAGTGGAATTTGGATTTCGTCAAGGACAGCAGCCTCAGCGAACGCTATGACGATCTGGCCACGCGGATCGACCAAGCCCTGACCTTTATGGGCGCATGCGGTATTACGGGGGACAAAGTTCCGGCCATTCGTGAAACCAATTTTTATACCTCGCACGAAGCATTGTTATTGCCGTATGAGGAAGCCCTGACCCGTGTGGACAGCACGACGGGTGATTGGTACGCCTGCTCCGCGCACTTCCTCTGGGTTGGCGCCCGCACGAACCAGACCGAAGGCGCGCAGATTGAATATGTGCGCGGCATCGCCAACCCGATCGGATTGAAATGCCCGCCGGATCTGGACCCGGATACGCTGATCTGCCTGATCGATACGCTGAACCCGAACAACGAACCCGGCCGCCTGACGCTGATCGCCCGCATGGGCCATGGGAACGTTGAGGACAAACTGACCCCGCTGGTCCGTGCCGTGAAACGTGAAGGGCGCAGTGTTGTCTGGTCCTGTGACCCCATGCATGGCAACACATTCAAATCATCATCCGGTTACAAAACACGGAAATTTGAAAATGTTCTGGGCGAAGTGCGGGAATTTTTCGGCGTTCACGCGGCGGAAGGCACCCACCCCGGCGGCATTCATCTGGAATTGACCGGACAAAACGTCACCGAATGCACGGGCGGCGCACAGGACATTACCGAAGAAAACCTGTCCGACCGTTACCACACCCATTGCGACCCGCGTTTGAATGCAAACCAGGCGCTGGAAATGGCCTTTATGCTGGCGGAGGAATTGAAGTCCCTGCGCCTGGCCCCGGCCACGGGTGTGATATCGCACGCGGCGGAATAAAATCACGCCGCCGTGGCAGAATCCCGCAAACGCAGGATCATGTCGCGGCGGTTTTTATACAGACCTTCCTCAATCCCCACGACATACACGTGGGGATTTTTCAAACGGCGGTGCGTGGGATCCAGCATTTTCAAACCATTCATCGCACGGGCGCGCGCCATGTGAACATCCTCCAACGGAATGATCATAGTGCCGGCCCGAAACACCGACACCAACGGGCGATAGACATGCACCCCCGGCGCAAAGCGTTTCCGGCGTGTATCATCATCGCGGCGAATGGACGTCAACGGATGAATTAAAACACCATCACGCGCCGGATCGGCCATAAAAACAGGCAGGATGGTATCGCCATTATATCGCACCGGTTTATCCCCGTCATACACGACATAACGGATCACATCCAGTTCACCGGGAATGGATGTTTTGATGGATTGTTCGGATAATTTGATGACATCGCGCATGAAATGCCTATCAAGGTGCGGCATTTTACCCGCCTGCACCTGTGTCCGCATGGCGTCAATATCCGCCTGAGACAGATCCTCCCCGAACACTGCGCCCAATTTATACACCGCACCCAATGCCGGTTGCGCCTTGGACGTGGCCAGATTGGTGCCCACGCCCCACATGTCAATGCGCCCGCCTTCCTGACGGATGGCCAAAATGGTTTCTTCGTCCAGATCGTTGGATGCCACGATTTTCGCATCGGTAAATCCAGCCGCATCCAGCAAGGCACGCGAACGTTTCGACAGATACGCCAGATCGCCTGAATCCAGACGGATTCCCTTCATGGTAATTCCAGCGGATTGGCACGCTGCAATCGCGCGTTTTACGCCCTGCACCGTGTCATAGGTATCAACCAGAAACACGCCGTTATGCGGCATGGCACGGGCATAATCGGCGAAGGATTCCACCTCGTCCTCATACACCATCACCCATGCGTGGGCGAAGGTTCCGGTGGATGGAATGCCATAGGCCAAATCGGCCTGCATATTCGACGTTCCCGCTACGCCGCCAATCCATGCGGCGCGCGATGGTTCCAGCCCGCCAATACATTGCGCCCGGCGCAACCCAAATTCCAAAATGGGTGCCCCACCCGCCACATCAGTCAGACGTGCGGCCAGCGTGGCAAACAGGGATTGTGAATTGATGACGTTCAACAACGCGGCCTCAACCATCAAACATTGCCACAACGGCCCATGCACACGCATGATGGGTTCATCAGGGAAGGCCAGTTCCCCCTCCGGCATGGCATCAATGCTCAAATCCAGCTTCGCATCCTTGACCATGGCGATAAAATCATCGGTGAACAGACGGTGTGATTCACCCGTAACCGGGTCGGTCACCGTCTTGCGTTTCATCCATTCAATTTCATCCGCACCGAAACGCCAGCGTTGCAACCATTCAAAAACAATATTCTGCCCCGCCGTGACCAGATAAGCCCCACCAAAGGGATTTTTCCGGATAAAGGCATGGAACGTGGCGTT
This sequence comes from Micavibrio aeruginosavorus EPB, assembly GCF_000348745.1. Taxonomy (NCBI): domain Bacteria; kingdom Pseudomonadati; phylum Bdellovibrionota; class Bdellovibrionia; order Bdellovibrionales; family Pseudobdellovibrionaceae; genus Micavibrio; species Micavibrio aeruginosavorus. Next base: position 1,531,469 of record NC_020812.1, read on the forward strand.
CACATTGTGTTTGCCGGTTGTAAAAAACGCCTGCGCCATGGTCAGGGCATATTGATCCCCCCACAAAACACTTTGCCGGGCTAACGGGTCTTTGAAATCGGGCATAATGCAATATCCTTACTTAAAACCACCGGTCAAACGCGCTATGATCGGGCGGGACTGGACAAGGATTATAGAATGACCGCGACCGCATTGGAACCACTGCATATCACGCTGGCCCAGGTGAATCCCACCGTGGGGGCCCTCACCGCCAACGCGGACAAGATTTTGCAGTATTATAACAATACACCGGACACCACCGACCTGATTATTTTCACGGAACTGGTTCTGGCCGGATATTCGCCGGAAGATCTGGTTTTAAAACCAGCCTTCCTCGCCTCCTGCGCCGCCGCCCTTGACCGCATTGCCGCCGCCACGGCGGGCCGCCGCACGCATATCCTGCTCGGCGCGCCCATCCCCAGTGGACAACCTAAGCCGCACAACGCCGCCCTGTTGATCGGGGACGGAAAAATTGTTGAAACGCGATTGAAACATCACTTGCCCAATTACGGCGTGTTTGATGATGAACGCATTTTCACATCCGGTCCCCTGCCCAATCCCATCATGTTCCGTGGTTACACGCTGGGCGTCATGGTGTGCGAAGATATGTGGTTCCCAGACGTTTCCGCCAAATTGAAAAAAGACGGCGCGCAAATTTTGATCGCCATTAACGGCAGTCCGTTTGACATGGGCAAACACGAAAAACGCCGTACAGAAGCAAAAAAACGCACATCCGAAACCGGCTTGCCCCTGATCTACACCAACCAGGTTGGCGGACAGGATGCCATTTTATACGATGGCGCATCCTTCATCATGAGCGAATCCGGCGACGTGATTGCACAGCTCGACAGCTTTGCCGAAGATTGCGCCGACAGTGTCTGGACGGCGACCGCAAACGGCCCCCTGCTGTGCCAGACCACGCACACCCGCCATGTGCCCGAGGGGATGGAGCGCATGTATAGCGCGTTGATGCTCGGCCTGCGCGACTATGTCACAAAAAATGGATTTCCCGGTGTCGTTCTGGGGTTATCCGGCGGGATCGACAGCGCATTGACCGCCGCCATTGCCACCGACGCACTGGGCCCCTCTGCTGTGCATACGGTGATGTTGCCCGGCCCATACACAGCGCAGGAAAGTTTGGATGATGCGATGGAAAGCGCCCGCCTTCTGGGCATTGCGCATCAATCCATCAATATCATCCCGATGGTGCAGGCGTTCGAGAAAGAGCTGGCGTCCAACTTCAACACCGACACGCCATCCATCACATTCGAAAACTTGCAATCGCGCAGCCGGGGTGTGGCGCTGATGGCGCTGTCCAACGCCACCAACCGCATGGTCCTGACCACCGGAAACAAATCGGAAATGGCGACCGGATACGCCACATTATATGGCGACATGTGCGGCGGGTTTAATGCGCTGAAGGATGTTTATAAAACCGATGTATTCGCCCTGTCGCGCTGGCGCAACGCCCATCATCCGGTGGGCGGCTTCGGCCCGCACGGCCCGGTGATGCCGGACCGCACCATCACACGCCCCCCCACCGCCGAATTGCGCGCCAACCAGACGGATCAGGATTCCCTGCCGCCCTATGACGTGCTGGATGCGATCCTGTTTGGTTTGATCGAAGACGACCAATCCATCGCCGAAATCACCGCCGCCGGGCATGATGCGCAAACGGTCACCCGGGTGCAAAAATTGCTGGATCGGGCGGAATATAAGCGCCGCCAATCCGCCCCGGGCACGAAAATTTCGCGCAAGGCCTTTGGCCCCGACCGCCGTTACCCCATCACCAACGGCTATACGATTGAAAAACAATAGGTTTTTAGGCCTAAAGCACCCTTGCACCAAGGGGGGTAAAACCTATATATTGCAAAGCCTTACACCACCCGTCATTCCGGCGAAGGCCGGAATCCATACGATCCATCCACTGGATCCCGGCCTTCGCCGGGATGACGATTGAGAAATAAGAAACTTTGAAAGGTTTAAACCGTGTCCGTTCGCGTTCGTTTCGCCCCATCCCCCACCGGTTATCTGCACGTTGGTAACGTGCGCGCCGCCATCGTTACATGGCTGTTCGCGCGCAAAAATGGTGGCAGCTTCCTGCTCCGTATCGACGACACCGACGTGGAACGCAGCAAGCCGGAATACGAAGCCGATATCGAAGCCGCCATGAACTGGCTGGGCCTGAACTGGGATGACCATGCCCGCCAACGCGACCGCGGCGATCGTTACAATGCGGTGATTGAACAATTGAAATCCAATGGCCGCCTGTATGCCTGCTATGAAACGGCGGATGAGCTGGCGCTGAAACGCAAGACCCTGCTGTCACGCGGCCTGCCCCCGATTTATGATCGTGCGGCGCTGAACCTGACCGACGATCAAAAGGCGAAATTTGAAGCCGAAGGCCGCAAACCGCACTGGCGTTTCAAAATGAACCCGACCGCGATTGAATGGGACGATATGGTCCGCGGCGCGGTGAAATTTGATGGCGCGCTGGTATCCGACCCGGTTCTGATCCGTGAAGACGGTACGCCTTTGTACCACCTCTGCTCTGTCATCGACGACATTGATTACAAAATCAGCCATGTTGTCCGCGGCGAAGACCACGTGTCCAACACCGCCATGCACGTTCAAATGTTTGAAGCCATTGGCGCACCGGTCCCGCAATTTGCCCACCTGCCGATGATTTCGGATTCCGAAGGTGGCAAACTGTCCAAACGTCTGGGCAGTTTGAGCGTCCGCGATCTGCGCGAAAATGAAAAACTGGAACCGATGGCGATCATCAGCCTGATGTCCCGTTTGGGCAGCGCCGATCCGATTGAGCCGTTCACATCGATCCAGCCGCTGATCGACCAATTCGACATGTCCAAATTCTCCAAGGGCGCGCCGAAGTTCGATATGGAAGAACTCCTGCGCCTGAACGCGAAAATCGTTCATGAACTGTCTTTCGCATCGGTGAAGGATCGTTTGACCGCGATGGGCCTGAAAGATCTGGATGAAAATTTCTGGAACGCCGTCCGACCCAACCTCGACCGCATGAGCGATGTTCAGGATTGGTGGAATGTGGCCAACGGCCCGGTCGAACCGATGATCAGTGATGCCGATTTCGCCGCACAGGCCGCCGAGCTTCTGCCCGCCGCCCCGTGGAACGAAACCACGTGGAAGGCCTGGACCGAAGCCGTGAAGGCCGCCACGGGCCGCAAGGGCAAGGAATTGTTCATGCCGCTGCGTCAGGCCCTGACGGGCATGGATCACGGTCCGGAGCTGGCCGTGCTGCTGCCGTTGATTGGCCCGGATAAAGCGCGCCAGCGTTTGACCGCCAAACGCGCCGCCGCGTAATTAACAGCCCATGACCGGAACAGACCGCACACAAATCGAACCCCCACAGGACCACGGCCCTGTGGTTATTCTCGTCGGCGCACAGATGGGTGAAAATATCGGTGCCGCTGCACGTGCCATGATGAATTGCGGCGTCACGCGCATGCGCTTGGTTGCCCCGCGTGATGGATGGCCCAATCCGGCCGCCGAAGCCATGTCATCCGGCGCGCTGGAATTGATGCCACCGGTCGAAGTTTTTGCCACAACGGCGGACGCTCTGGCCGACATCAACCATGTTTACGCCACCACGGCCCGCCCCCGCGATATGGTTAAACACGTCCTGACTGCACGCGGTGCCGCCGAAGACATGCACACGCGCATCAAGGCTGGTGAGAAAACCGCCATCCTGTTCGGCGCGGAACGCAGTGGCTTGGCCAATGACGATGTCGCGCTGGCCCAATCGATTATCACCATTCCGCTGAACCCCGGATTTTCATCACTCAATCTGGGGCAAGCCGTATTGTTAGTCTGTCACGAATTTATGAGCGCGGGTGATGCCACACCACCGAAACAACTGCCCACCGGCGATTCCGCTCCAGCGGTGCATGGCGCACTGGTCAATTTATATGAGCGGTTGGAAGATGCGTTGGATGAAGCCGGGTTTTTCCGGTCACCGGAAATGAAACCCTCCATCGTCCGCAACCTGCGCAACATGCTGGGCCGGGCCGAAATGACGGAACAGGAAGTCCGCACCTTCCACGGGATGATCTCCGTCCTGGCCGGCCGCCGCACCGGACACGATTAATCCAGACGCTCAACACTTTATTAACCAAATTATGGCAATTTTCCTTTAACGGAGGAGTGCCCTGGTATGCTAGACCTGCTTATAAATTCACTGACCACCTATTACGGGCTCGACTGGGTCTCCGTTCTGTTCGGTATTTCCGCAACTTATGCCCTGGGCAAGCAAAACCGCATTGGCTTTGTCTTCTCGGCCATTTCCTGCATCAGCGGCATCGCCGTGGCCAGCATTTCGGCCCAATATGGCTATGTTTGCTATAATTTCATCCTGATGGCCATGGCCCTGCGCGCCTATGCCAACTGGGGCCGGGTTCGCGCCCCAGTTCACACCGCGTCGTAGACGCTCAAAACTGGACAAGCCCCCTCTTTCCCCGTAGATTCGTCCCATAAAATAAAAAAAGACTATAAAACAGGGACATAAATGATGCCGCTTAAAGGCACAGCCACGCGATGGGGCAAAGCCATCGTTTTATCCTTCGCCCTTGTGGCCGGATGCCAAACATCTTCACCGATGATCGGCAATGACAACCAACCGCCACAGCCACCCCGTTCCGACACCAGCACCGAACTGACCCACCTGTTCACGCGGCACAGCGCAACCCCGGTCATCGTTCTGGACAGCGTGATGATCGAACGCGCCATGGACAATGCGCCCGATGATGCCGTTGGCGTGACCGCCGAAACAATTTTGCCATCCCTGATCAAAACCCTGTCGGGTATTGATCCCAGCCCGGACACCGTCGAAATGATGGGGCAGGCTTATTACAACCACGCCCCGGTTGCCATTCCCAACCATGACAATATTGGCGGCGACACAACAAAAAAACCGAATGATTTATGGGTTGTTTTTGGTGATCTGCCCGGCGCACCGGTTTATGGCACGCTGTTTATGTTCAGCAAAATTCACCCGGATAATTTCAAGAAAATCGTCCCCGACATTGATGTGGATGCGCTGCATATTCCGCCGCATCTGGCCGAACGTTTTATCAAACTGCACGAAGGATTCCACGCGATTGACAGGCGTTATACCATCGCCATGCACAATCTTCCGGAATTGCACGAAGAATCGTTTGCGGACTATGCCCGCCATAACGATGTGCGGATGCAGATTGAAGTCCTTCACCAGAAAGCCGAAACATTCGCCGATGTCGCCGCCGCATTAAAAATGGCGCAAGAAGGTCACACCCAATACCTTGTCCCCTACGCCGCCTCGCGCGGTATGGCCCAATATTTCCGACATCTGCACAGCATGCAACGCGGCCAGGGCTACGCCGATATGATCATGACGGATGAAACCGGCGTGATCGCGGATAAAGTCTCCGGCTGGCCCGACAACCTGACCTTCGTGCCCCAGCCCTTTACATCGCACAATACGGTGAAGGGGTTGTTGATGGTCAATGATTTCGTCACCCGCACCCCGGCCCAAATCATCCGCGCGATGACGATGGATGATATTCTGACCAAGGCCTACGCCATTACCGAAGCCACAACCCCGTCGCCGGATCAATTGCGGGCCCAGGCCTTTTATATGTGGAATGATATTCGCAAGGCTCTGGGCGAAACGACAGCCCCAGCTTTGGTAGAAGATTTTTGCCCCACCCCCTGCGCCTCCGCCATCACGCCAACACAGCGGGCACACGCGAAAGAAGCCTATGACGACTACATCAACACACTGAACCGCGCCGTGGCCCCCTATCGCAAACCATCACCCGGCCCGCAGTCATAAGCGATATCTCAGGGCTTGGGACCACGCGGCTTAAACGGCACAACCACCGACGCCCTCGCCCGTTCGACTTCAGCGGCCAAAGCCGGACCATTGGCAATGTGAATGTCCATTTCGTCGATGATATCCTGCACGCTTTGAATATTTGGGTTGGACAAAACCGTATCACCCTCGGCCTTCGCCATATCCAACAAAGCAACCAGATCATGCCGCTGGCACGCGCCAGAGATCGTGGCATCCGGCGTGCCGACAATCGCCTCAACATACGATGCACCAAACGCGCTGGACACTTCGTGATAGACCAGCGTCGGACGCGGCTGGAACCGGCCGGACCGGAACAAGGATTCCAATTCCGTTTTGGGCAGGAATGAATAATTCATAACGTTCTCACTTTTTTGATTACGGGCCCTTTTTGATTATAGGGGCAACCTACGCAACTTCGACGCGATTGTGCAACAAAAAAGGCCGCCCGGTTGGGGCGGCCTTCTTCGTATTCTTCTGCCGATTAACGGCTGTAATATTCGATGACCAGGTTCGGTTCCATCTGTACAGCGTACGGAACGTCTTCCAGTTTCGGAGCGCGCAGGAATACGGCTTTCTTCGCCTTTTCATCCACCTGGATGTATTCCGGCAGGTTACGCTCTTGGGATTCCATAGCGGAAACAACCAGACCCATGTCTTTGGATTTTTGGCGCACTTCGATGACGTCGCCGTCTTTTACTTGGTAAGACGGGATGTTCACGCGTTTGCCGTTCACGGTCACGTGGCCGTGGTTTACGAACTGACGCGCCGCGAACACGGTCGGTACGAATTTCGCGCGGTAAACAACCGCATCCAGACGACGCTCCAACAGGCCGATCAGGTTCTGGCCGGTATCGCCACGCAGGCGGGATGCTTCCAGATAGTAGCGGCGGAATTGACGCTCGCCGATGTTGCCGTAGTGCAGGCGCAGTTTCTGTTTCGCCAGCAGCTGTTGACCATAGTCAGACAGTTTGCCGCGGCGCGCACCATGTTGGCCCGGAGCGGTTTGACGCTTGTTGAACGGGGACTTTGCACGGCCCCACAGGTTCAGGCTCAAGCGACGGTCAATTTTGTATTTAGCACTTGGACGTTTCAACGCCATTGTCGTTTCCTTTCGAACATTATTGTCCCGATATCCATTGGTATTGGCCGAACCATTCGGCCAACGCACCCAAGTCATGGTGCTTTTCGGGAGTGCCCCGGTTTTAGACGGTTTTATGGGATCAAGTCAATGTTTCTGCGCCCTTTTTGGCAGAAAATCGCCCTTTTCAGCCCTTTTAATTTTCATAATCAAAAGAATGTCAACCGAACACCCTGCCCCAGGCAATACAGGCAGACGATTGTGACCAGAATCCGGGTGAATTTTTTAAAATGGTGGTCGCTCATCCGATGCAGAATCACCCCTGCCGCCGACGTGCCCGCAATGGCCGCCACCATAAAACCGGGGATAGCCCAGCCCGGGATCGAATCCGGCCACACGGCCTGCCCGCTGACCAACGGCACCAGCGACCCGAAATAGGTCAACCGCGTTAAATGCATCGCGCTTTGCGTAAACGCCTTGGTACCGACGATTTCCTTACGCGTCAGCGGCGCGTTGTTATAGAGCAAATCCAGCAACGGCCCCACCACCCCCGCCGTCATTTGCACAAAGGTCAGAATGGTCGCCGTGAAAAACGTATGCACCTTGTTGGTGATATGCAACGTCACATACCGTTCCCCCGCCATGGCCAGCAACGGCAACGCCCCCATGGCCAGAAACACAACACCCTTGTCCGGCACGAACCGGACCATCAGCATAATGCCAAACCCCGCCACCATCCCGGCGAAATATGGCGGCAACACCCGCCACACAATATGCCGCCGCCACAAAAAACTGCGCCACGCGTTGGACACCAATTGAATGCACGCATGCACACTCATCGCCGCGGCCACGGGCATAAACCCCAACAAAATCGTCATCAAAATCAACCCACCCGCCATGCCAAACATGCCGGACAGGATCGCGGTGAGGAAGGTTGAAACAGTGATGATCAGAATAATCGGCGACATGCCCACAGATTAACAGGGCATGCCCACGATCACCAAGCCCGAATACGAAACCGGGATGAATTTACATCCACCCCGGCTTGGATCCGTTATGGCATTTTATGGTTTTAGAACTTAACGCCAAACCCAACGAAGCCGACATAGCGATCTTCATAACGATCGCGAGACAAATCAGCCCCGGCTTTCAACGAGCGAGAATTATCCAGATCGTAACGCAGCTCGGCCCCCAGACCGACATCAAACGTCGTCAAATCCCGGCCGTTGATGGTGGTGGCGCTTCCTGCACCAGCAAAGCGCGTTGTATTGGACGCCTCTTCAAGCTCCCACTGCTGGCCGACATAGGGGCGCAGTTTAACGGCGAACGCCCGGCCATCTTCAAACTTCATTTCGCGTTGTACAGCCATGCCAATTTTTGCCGATGCGGTCGAAAACGTATCCGCCGAAACCGTCATGTTCATGGCCCCACCGCCCTTTTCCGTGTAGCCATCCGTACGCACCGCGGTGTAAGACACAGACGCAAACGGTTCGAATTCATAATGATCATGCGCGTACAAACGGCTCAGTGCCGCCGTCATGCTGCCGCTCCACCCGTCATAGTCACTGCGGGGTGATTGCGTCACGCCACCGACATCAATGTGGCGTTTAGATTCGTAATCGCCATAACCAACCATGGCCATGCCGCTCAACTTTGTAGCGCCGAAAAGCTTCTGTCCATACAAACCGATATTATAGTTATACCCTTCGGTATCGCCTGCATGGTTATCGACATCGACATCCGTACGGAACATGCTGCCCAGAACGCCAACCATATGTGTTTGATCAAGCGCAAATTCTGCACCCGTGACAAAACCGCGACTGAACGTGTCATAGCCCATGGTGGATGTCGTGGCATCGCCATTGGCCCCCGCCACGACAGCTTCGGTCCAGACCGCTTTCTGGCCCGGCTCATACCGGTCATAGGCACTGGCAGACAACGATAAAGACGGCGCCTGACCCATTTCCGTCATTGCATTCGCATTGCTATCCGCAAAAATCCAGCCAGACATGTCGGCCTGACCATCGCGGAAATTCAGCGACGACACAGAACCCACATTCCCCAAAACAGTGCCCACCTTTTCAACCAGAACATTGGTGGTCTGTCCGCTGGCGGACATCATGGTTTGGCCCGTGACACTGGTATTCACGGGGAATACCGTTTTCATCACCTGTGCAATTTCTTCCGGCGAGGTCAGAGTGTTCAAATATGTGCCAATGGTTGCGCGATCGCCGCCATTATCATCAAACCCGTCGAAATAACTGGCCAGTCCTTCCGCAGGCGTCCCCGTTGACGTCTGCACATACCCACCGCTGAAAAAACCGATTGGAACGATGGCGTAGCGAATAATCCCGCCGCCATACAAAACATCGCCGCTGCCCGTACCGTAAAATGTAATGACGCTGAATGTCGCGGAATCATCAATCGCGCCAACAAACGTACGATTTCCCTGTCCCACGGCGGAACCTTTGTTGTCCGACTGCTGCGTCGCCGTCCCAACCAAAATCGGCGTTCCTCCGTCAAAGCTAATGTATAACGAAGATGGATAGCAACACGTCCCCCAATCGCCCAGATCAATACCAAATCCGTTGATTGGATTGTCGAACGTAAATGTCAGGCCCGATGTAACCTGTCCATTTGCAGTCATTTGAATGGATTGACCGCCCGGAACACTCGGAATAGCATTCGTGCCCAGATATGTATTATCAATAGAACGATTAACGCCATTGGTCGCCGTAATCGTATAGGCACCGCGATCCCACGTATTGCCACCAACCAGACCGCTGAGAGGATCGAGCGTTAACGTGCCGCTGGCGCTGTTCACCAGATCGTCAAATTCGTCACGGCCGTCCGGAATGGTATCAAAAAACGGAATGGGCTGCGCCATGGCCGATGCGGCCCCCATCATAACCCCAGCACAAGCCCCGGACAAAAGAATGGCGCGGGACACAGAACGCGAAATACGCTTCACAGACAGGATGGCAAACACGGAAATACTCCAACACAAGAAAGGGGCATAATAAACGCATGGATTGTCCCACGCCGCCCCAATCTTGTAAAGCGGGTAGTGTTTTGTTTTTACAAGGAAATGTTGTATCAGGGTGCCGGGGAATGTGTCGGCGCAGCCCCCGATGCCGCGGAGCTCAACCGCCGCATCATCCGCTTTGCCGCCATGTTCAGGGCGGTGGTGGCATCATAATGTGCGGCCCAGGTTACCGTCTGGTCACATTTCAGGGCCACCATGACAATGTCCACGCCATTGACCAGCAACAAACGCTCGGCCATCTGTGGCATTTTCATACGGCGGGCGCTGCATTCCTTGCGCAAGGCACCGATATCGGTTGCCGGATTGCGTTCATCCGCAAAATGAGGAGATGTGGTCCCCTGCGCGTCCCGATGTTCGACCCATGTCATGTGCCATCCCGGCTGCGTTGTATGGTCCTGCTTGGTTGCGGCCTGATTAAAATTTGTGGTGAGGCGCGTGACTTCTTTTGCATCACTCATCTGCACCGTTTTTCCGTCCAGATGCCGCGTCATAATTTTCAGGCCGAGAAAGTCGCGGTACTTCTGCATCGGTGAGGAAACTTTGGCATAAGGCGGCGAGGTCCGAATGATGGTTTCAATCACGTCCAGTGCGATGCGGTTGCACTCCAGATCAAAATTAAAATCCTTGGACACGTGCAGAACTTTGAAAAACCCCTGCGCCTGCTTGAAAGGTGCGGGCAATTTGTTATCAACGAAATACTCCGCCGCGGCCAGATTGGTCATGCGCATGATTTCATGGACCAGGTCGGTGCCCTCGTACCCCGGATGGGGCGGAAATGCAGGCTCGGATGTCGGCTGAATATTGTCATTCACGGCCAGATTGTTACAAATCTGAGCCATCTCCTTCGTCCGTTTTTCATGCAAACGATGCCCCAGATCAGTCCAGCGTTTTACATCCGGATCGCCCTTGGCCAGTTCACGCACAATATCATTGTCATTACATTGTTTCAGATTTTCAAAAACCGTGCGCTCAACCGCGCAGGATTGCAAATTCAAATCCGCATCCAGAACGAAGGTGAACGTCACCGCTGGACGCTTTTGCCCTTGTTGTAAGCTGATGCAATTTTGCAGGAATTTGTAATTGAACAACGGCTTGTCCGCACCAAATCCCTTTTCATGCCTGCGCGCAAAAAGCTCCATCGGGTGTTGGTTGGGAACCAAAGCGGGTACATCGGCCAGACTGGCCTCAATGCGCCACCCACCATCGTCCGTGGGGGTCATAAAAATTCCATCATCCAGCAACCGGGCCCGTTCCGTATCAATCGTAATGCCCCGGACCTGACGGCGCCCCGCCCCATGGACCAATCCCTGCAAGCGACCCGCCGCATTAAAATCAACCACAATGTCGTTGGCTGTTGAAGGATTGGCGTAGCGGGCCTGCCGCTCTTGCTGCTGCCGCGTCCGTTTTTGGTTGGCGTTCTTATTATTGTTACGCTTCATGATCCCGTCCCTGCATGTTCCGGGTTTTGGCCCCGGTTTTTTATAAGCCCAAGAACCCTATGATAAAAATATGGAAATTGCAAGATTTTGGGGAAATGGTGGGCCAGGCCGGACTTGAACCAGCGACCAAACCGTTATGAGCGGTCCGCTCTAACCAACTGAGCTACTGGCCCTTTTCATCTATTGTCGTATCAGGGTTGCACGGCCCTATCAAGGGGGGCGCGGGGCTGGATTTCGGCCTTTTGCCCGGCTTTTTCGCCCATTTTCCGGCGCAAAGCCCACCCGGCCACGGCCCACAGGCCCGTGATGATCACAATGCTGACATAGCCATCAATGGCATAGTGCCAGCCCAGCACGACCGAGCCGACCATGATGGTGGCAAAAAACGCCCCCATAAATGCCATCACCCACCAGCGCCGCACGGCAAACGCATACAACACCAGCAGCCACGCCACCGCGACATGCATGCTGGGCATCGCGGAAATGGCGTTCATGTCCAGCTTGGTTTCATCGCCCCACAAATCCTTCAACGTCACGGCGATATCCAGTGCGCGCAGCGGTGTTTGGTCGTGAATGGCCTGCAACGCGGCCAGATGCGCGGTGTACCCGTTCAACGGCAGGTCCGGATAAAAGTCCTTCAGATAGATCGGCCCGACAGAAGCCAGCGCAATCGCCAGCCCCGTGCCAATCACCATCCACGACACGCAATACACCCAGAGATATTGCAAACGCCGCACACGGTTGCGATCACAGAACACAACCCATGACGTCGTGCCAAACATCACCGGAAACCAGAGAATATAAATCTTATCAATCGCCCGAATGATCCATGGGTGTTCATACAGCCCACCCAGCCAATCCATCGCCGACCGCCCACCGTGAACGATTTCTTCCCAACGGATCATCGCTGGATCCCAGTGGTAATTGCCCAGCAAGGGCAGCAACCCCTTGCCGATAAAGAACTGGCTGAGACCAATAATCGCAATTGTCCCCAGAATGGTATCGGCCAGAACCGGCCATGTCGTGTAGGGATGAATAATATGGTCAAAAACCGTATTGATCCGCTGGCTGAGGCCCTTGCGGCCACCGCGCAACGCCGTAAAAACCGCCCGGCCATACGCCAGCCCCAGCAACACACCCCAGAACGCAAAGGCAATCAGCAACGCCATCAGGGCATAACCCACGCCCTGCAACAACTCATGCGCCGGAACGCCCGCCCCAAACACAGCCACGCCGGATACAACCAGATAATAAGCAAACACGACCACGATCAAAGATCCGTGGTCGTGCCATGATTGTTTCCAGGTACCGGACATTGATGCCTGTGCGCTTATGTATCCAGGAAGCTGCGCAGTTTGCGTGAGCGGCTCGGGTGTTTCAGCTTGCGCAGAGCCTTCGCCTCAATCTGACGAATACGTTCACGCGTTACGTTGAATTGCTGCCCAACTTCTTCCAGCGTGTGGTCGGTGTTCATGCCGATACCGAAACGCATCCGCAGGACGCGTTCTTCACGCGGGGTCAGGGTCGCCAGAACGCGCGTGGTTGTTTCACGCAGGTTCGAGTGAATGGCCGCATCAACGGGCAGAAGCGCGTTTTTGTCCTCGATGAAATCGCCCAGTGTTGAATCTTCTTCGTCACCGATCGGGGTTTCGAGGGAGACCGGCTCCTTCGCGATTTTCAGAACCTTGCGCACTTTATCCAACGGCATGTGCAGACGTTCGGCCAATTCTTCCGGCGTCGGCTCGCGACCGATTTCGTGCATCATCTGGCGGCTGGTGCGCACCAGTTTGTTGATCGTTTCGATCATATGCACCGGGATACGGATCGTCCGGGCCTGATCCGCGATGGACCGCGTGATCGCCTGACGAATCCACCATGTGGCATAAGTCGAGAATTTATAACCGCGGCGATATTCGAATTTATCAACCGCCTTCATCAGGCCGATGTTCCCTTCCTGAATCAGATCCAGGAATTGCAAACCACGGTTGGTGTATTTTTTCGCGATCGAGATAACCAGACGCAGGTTGGCCTCAACCATCTCTTTCTTCGCGCGGGCGGCTTCGCGTTCGCCCTTCTGCACCGTACCAACGATACGGCGGAATTCACCGAGCGGTACACCCGCATCATCCGTCACCGCCACGATCTGCGTACGGATTTCACCAACTTCGGTCACGTATTTTTCGGCGAACTTGGCCCAACCCTTGCCCGTCAGTTTGGCGACCTTGGCCAACCAGTTCGGATCGAGTTCGGAACCATAATAGTTCTGCAGGAAGTCTTCGCGCTTCACGCCGCAATCAACGGCCAGACGCATCAAACGCCCTTCCAGGCTGACCACTTCGCGGTTCATTTTATACAAACGGCCAACCAGCTGTTCGATACGGGCGTTGTTCAAACGCACTTCGTTCATCAGCTCGACCATCTGGGCTTTCAGATCGTCATATTTCTTGTTCGTTGCGGCCGGCGGTTGCTTGGCGTTTTGCAGATGTTCAAAACGCTCCTGCTGCACCTTCTGCATTTTCTTGTAGGTTTTCTGAATCTTCGAGAAGCTTTCAGACACCTGCGGCAACAATTCCTGTTCCATCGCGGACAGGGACACGGCGTTTTCTTCTTCGCCGCCTTCTGCACCCTCGGCCTGCTCGCCCTCGGATTCATCCATATCGTCCGTCGGCGCGCCATCGCTGGAATCGCCATAGGTGGCGTCCAGGTCAATCACTTCGCGCAGGAGAATGTCCCCCTTCTGCAAAGCTTCGTACCAGGCAATCATGGATTCAATGGCCAGCGGGCTTTCGCAAATGCCGCCGATCATCATCTCACGGCCAGCTTCGATCCGTTTGGCGATCGCAATTTCGCCTTCGCGCGACAGCAGCTCAACCGAGCCCATTTCGCGCAAATACATACGCACCGGGTCATCGGTACGTCCGGAATCATCGGAACTGATGTTCCCGCCGGTCTGGTATTCTTCGCCCTTTTCGGCTTCTTCAACGTCGTCTTCGCTGTCGACCAATTGAATGCCCACATCGGACATGGTGGCCATCGCGTCTTCGATCTGCTCGGACGAAAACTCTTCCGCCGGAATCGCGCTGTTGATTTCGTCATAGGTCAGGAACCCGCGTTCCTTGCCCTTGGTCACCAGTTTTTTGACAATGGATTCCAACGAGCCGCGCGGCTTGGCCGGGGCGTCATCGGTTGGGGCTTCTTGTTGCTGTCCTTTTACGGCCTTGTCCGCAACGGGGGCTTTCTTGCCCTTCGCGGCTTTAACATCATCTTCAACCGCAGGAGGTGTTTGTTTTACGCTCATCTTCGTGGAACCGATGGAACCTTTTGCATTCTTGTTCTTGTTGTCTTCGACCTTCGGCTGGGGGGCCGGCTTTTTGGCGACTGGCGGCGTCTTCGGCGTGGCCGCCTTCACCACCGGCTTGGCTACGGGTTTTGCCTTGGCGGCGGTTTTGGCCGGAGCCTTTGCCGCCTGTTTTACCGCCTGCTTCACAGGGGCCTTGGCTTTCGAAGGTGCAGGCTTTGCCGCCTTGACGGGTTTGGCCGCAGGCTTCACCGCCTTCTTGGCCGGCGCGGGTTTCGCAGCCTTTGCCGATTTAGAGGCCGATTTAGGAGCCGCCTTTGGCGCAGGCTTCTTCGCCGCGACCTTTTTCACCGTTTTGGTTTTGGCGGCGGATTTCGACGCGGCCTGAGTCTTTGATTTGGACGGAGCTTTTGCCGGCACGCGGGTTACCTTTTCTGTCTTCTTTGCGACCTTGGCCACGCGCGCAACCTTCTTGGCTGCTGCGGCGGAACCCTTCGCTGTTTTACCTGTTTTCTTGACTGCCATTCCCAACCCGTATCACCCGAATCCGAACATGGAATTTAACCGTATTTCCCACGAAAAATCAAAGCGCTTTCACCCTTGCCCGTCCTGATCCTGACGCGCCTGATGCAAAGCGAGAATGCGCTGTTCATTTTCCGTACTGAAGTCCCCGGCCAAAGTCTGGCCCGCAACACGCAGTTCCTGGCGTTCGGCCTGGTCATAAAGCGACCTGATCGTTTCCGCCCACCCCTCACGCACATCTTGTCGTTCGGCAGAGGGACGAGCGAATCCAGCGTGCACATACATAGTGTCTGACGCCAGATTTTGCAATTCTTTATCAAAGCCATATGCACTTAAATGGTCATAAAATGGCGTTTTTTCAAGGTTTGGGGCCTCAGACAGGGTCCGGATCATCATTTGGCGCAGGGAATCGAGCCGCGAATCAGTCATGGACAAGGCACCGAACTGCTCCTCCACCTCTTCAAACAGCCACGGATGATTTAACAGAATCAGGAGTAGGATCGAATGCGCCCGCCGTTCCTTCTCCACCACGGGGCTGCGCAACGGGGGCAAATCGATCTTCCGGCCCTTGGCCTTTGGTCCCATATCACGTCCGAACCCGCGCCCCATGCCAGCACCACGGGAAGCGTTTTGCTTGGCACGATCCAGTTCCCAGAACAGATTACTGCTCTTCTTCAGCAGCAGCTTGCGATACTGGTCCTGCACCGCCTTGTCGACAATGCGGGCGGTTTCATCCAGCCATGTGCGTTCCAACCCGGCGCGCTCTTCCGGCGTGTTGAAACTGCGGCCTTCCGTCTGGCTCATCCAGATAAAATCGGCCAGCGGCATGGCCGTATCAATAATGGTTTGAAACGCCACCGCGCCCTTGGTCTGGATCAAGCTGTCCGGGTCTTCCCCTTCGGGCAGGAAGGCGATGCGTGCCGAATGGTCGGGTTTCAAATGCGGCAGAATGCGTTCACACGCCCGCGCCGCCGCCCGTCGCCCGGCATTATCACCATCGAAACACAACACCGGCACCTTCATGTCGCCGGGGATCATCTTCCACAACACGGCGATCTGGTCTTCGGTCAACGCTGTACCCAACGGCGCCACCGCGCCCGTGAACCCAGCGCGCCAGCATGCAATCACATCCAGATAGCCCTCAACCACGATCAACGGCTTGCCATCAATCGCCGCCTGCCGTGCGTGCGGTTCACCGAACAGCATTCGCCCCTTGTGGAACAACGGTGAGTCGGATGAGTTGATATATTTCGGCGGTTTCGATTGCGACGGATCGATCGGGCGCAAATGTTCCGGCAACACCCGTCCACCAAACGCCACCACGCGTCCACGCCGATCCGGCACGGGGAAAATCACGCGGTCACGGAAGAACGCGTACAGATCATTATTACGCGTCGATTTGCGCGCGACCCCAGAATCCAGAATTTGTTTTTCACTGAACCCCTGCTCCCGCAGGAATTTGGGCAATGCCCCGCCATCCGCCGGGGCAAACCCGACCGAGAACGCCGACAGCACATCATCCGGCAATCCCCGTTCGCGCACATATTGAAGCGCGTCGCGATGGGCGGGGCTGTGCAACTGGTCCTGGAACCACTTGGTGGTGGCCGCCATCAAGGCATGCAGGTCTTTTTCCTGCTTGGCGTGTTCGACATCTTCGCGCGTCTGGCGCGGAACTTCCAATCCAGCTTGCGGGGCCAGCGCTTCAATCGCCTCAATAAACGACAGATTGTCATGCCGCATGACAAAGCCCACCGCATCACCATGCGCGCCACACCCAAAGCAATGGAAGAATTGCTTGTCATCATTCACATAGAAAGACGGTGATTTTTCCCCGTGGAACGGACAGCAGGCTTTATATTCATGCCCAGCGCGGACAAGCTTCACCCGCCGCCCAATAATCTCGGACAGGGACAAACGGTCACGCAACTCTTGCATAAAACGCGGGGAAATCGACATATCCCGGTTTTTAGCAGACCGCCCCCCCAGAAACCAGACCTAAACCAGATCTAAACCAGATCTAAACCAGACCCAAACCAGCCCAAATCACCCCCAATGACCATCCGGGCGTATGAACCTTACATGCCAGTAAGGTTTCGTTAACCTTTTTCCCAGAATACTGGCTCATTCTAGGACAATAAAATGACAGAACCCGCCGTTTTGGTAACGTTTCGGAAAAGATTTTCCGTTAAACTTTAGGTTGGGGTACGGTTGGGAGAGATTGATGACAGAGAAATTATACGCACGTTTTGCGATCGCAAAGCCAACGGGGAAGGTGTCCCTGACGCGCGAGTTCGTCGAAGTATCCGGCACGAATATCAAAGATATGGCCCTGCCCGACAATGTCGTGCGGGTTGATTTTTTTGCGGACCTGACCGCCGAACAACCGGCGAAACGCGTCTTTCTGGGCGTGGATCAGGTCTACAACAAATCGGACATTGATCATCATTACGGCGAATTCTTCACCCACCAGATCGAAGAAGCGGGTGGCAGCCATGCGGTCCTTCTGGCCGGACTGGGCAAACTGGTCCCGGCGCAGATCGGGGATGAATTTGTTCATACGGATGGATTGCACCAGATGGCCATCGCCTAAGACGCGATTCATCACAGAGATATAAAAAGAGCGAGGCCCGCGCCCCGCTCTTTTTTACTTCCAGCATCCCAGCTACATACGCGGGAATGGCGATCTAAAAACTAACCCGCCAAACGTTGCTTCACCATGCCGCTGACTTTGCCCATATCCATCTGGCCAGCATAGCGGTCTTTAATCGTCGCCATGACCTTGCCCATCTCGCGAATGTCGGTCACGTTCATTTCGGCCAACACTTGATCAATGGCCGCTTTCACTTCCGTTTCATCCATCTGTTTCGGCAGGAAACGACGAATGATGCCAATCTCGGCCAGTTCGCGATCAGCCAGATCCTGACGGTTAGCATCGGTGTAGGTCTTCGCCGACTCTTCACGTTGCTTGATCATCGATTGCAACATGGACAGGATTTCGCTTTCGCTGATCCCTTCGCTGTTGCCTTGGCCGCGGGCGTTGATATCCCGGTCTTTCAGAGCCGCAATAATCAGACGAATCGTCGACAACGCGATTTCGTCCTTCGCCTTCATGGCTTCTTTCATTGCGGTGTTAAATTCTGCACGTTTTTCCACGTTTTTATCCTTTAATTCGATCATGTCTTCCGGCATGCTGACCCTGTATCTGGACTCACCCCCGACAGGAGAACACGCCATGCCCGACGTTTCTAACGCCAAACAGCCGCATAATGCAACCGGTGTCCTTGTTTTGGCTGATGGAACAGTGTTTTGGGGGCGTGGTTTTGGCGCGGCCCGGGCCTGTGTCGGGGAAATCTGTTTCAATACGGGCATGAGCGGGTATCAGGAAATCCTGACCGACCCCTCTTACGCCGGGCAAATCATCACCTTTACCTTCCCCCATATTGGCAATGTCGGCGCCAACGATCTGGATATGGAAAGCACAAAGCCCGCAGCACGCGGCATGATCGTGCGCGAGGATGTGACCGAACCATCCAACTGGCGCGCGATTGAGGGGCTGGACCAATGGATGAAATCCTATGACATTCCCGGCCTGTGCGGTTTGGACACGCGCGCCTTGACCCGCCACATCCGGGACCACGGCGCCCCGAACGGCGTGATCGCCGTCAGTCCGAGCGGTGATTTCAACATCACCGCCCTGAAAAAAATGGCTGCCGAATGGCCCGGCCTGAACGGCATGGATCTGGCGAAGGATGTCACCTGTGAAAAGGAATATGTCTGGACCGAAACCAACTGGGACCCGGACGCAAATGAATATGGCAAGGTCGACGCCCCGGACCACCACGTCGTCGCCATCGATTTTGGCATTAAACGCAATATCTTGCGCAACCTTGCTGCAGCAGGATGTAAAGTCACCGTTGTCCCCGCCCAGACCAGCGCAGAGGACATCTTGAAACACAAACCGGACGGCATTTTCCTGTCCAACGGCCCCGGCGACCCCGCCGCAACCGGTACCTACGCCGTTGCGACCATCAGCAAGCTGATCAAATCCGGCACGCCGATTTTTGGCATCTGCCTTGGCCACCAACTTCTCGCCCTCGCCCTTGGCGGCAAGACGAAGAAGATGGAATTGGGCCACCGCGGCGCCAACCATCCGGTCAAAGACCTCACCACAGGCAAAGTTGAAATAACCAGTCAAAACCATGGCTTCCGGATTTTACCTGACACCTTACCGGAAGATGCGGAAGTCACCCATGTCAGCCTGTTCGACGGATCAAACGAAGGATTAAGATTAAAAGATAAGCCTGTGTTTTCAGTGCAATATCACCCGGAAGCATCCCCCGGCCCGCACGACAGCCATTATCTATTCCAGCGCTTCGTCGACATGATGAAGAAATCCGCGAAAACGGAAAAAGCGGAACCAGAGGAAAAGGCGGCGTAAAAGCCGCCTTTTTCTTGCCCAGATCCAGGATCAGGTTGTAAAAACCGATATCCTACGGAGTGTACAAACATGAAACTGCATGAATTGATGATCCGCCACGGCCATTCGATGTTCCGGTGGCGCAGCTATATCCCCCTGCTCTTTATCGGCCCGCTGCTGCTGGCCTTCCGCGAAAGCGCCCATATCGAATCCCTGGTCGGCGATTCCGCAGAAGATGTCTGGGTTCTGTTCTGCTTTATCCTGTCCCTGTCCGGCCTTGCCTTGCGCGCCTTTACCGTCGGGTTTGTTCCGGCGGGCACATCGGGCCGCAACGCCAAAGAACAACGCGCCGAAGTTTTAAACACAACCGGCATGTACTCAATTGTTAGAAATCCGCTCTACCTCGCGAATTTCATTATCATTCTGGGCGTTTTGCTCTCCATCAAAGTTTGGTGGCTGGTCGCCCTCGCTTCGCTGGTGTTCTTCGTCTATATGGAACGGATTATCCTGACCGAGGAAAGTTTCCTGCTGGGCAAGTTCGGCAAGACCTATGCCGACTGGTGTGAAAAGACTCCGGTGATCCTGCCGAATTTCAAGCTCTGGAAACCATCGACGATGGCGTTTTCGATGAAGACGGTTCTGCGCCGTGAATACCCGGGTCTGCTGGGCATCGGCACCGCCTTCTTCGTCACCGAGATGATTCAGGATCTGGTGTACGAAGGCGAAGCATTCCGTGAATGGATTGCCGAGGACTATATCTGGCCCATCACCTACGCAATCATTATCGCAACTTGCCTGAGTTTGCGGCATTTGAAGAAAAATACAGATCTTCTGAAAGTTGAGGGGCGGTAACGCCCCTTTTCTTTATCCATATCCACGCACCAACAAAAACGTGGAAAACAGGCTTGCCCTTTTGCATACGCAATAATACACAATAGGTCTCGGGCCGTGAATCACCTACACTGATTCAGTCATTTCCAAGGGACCGAGATCCATCATGCCAAAACGTCACGACATTCAATCCATCTGCATCATCGGTGCCGGACCGATCGTTATTGGGCAAGCCTGTGAGTTCGATTACTCCGGCACGCAAGCCTGCAAGGCCCTGCGCGAGGAAGGATACAAGGTCATCCTGATCAACTCGAACCCGGCCACGATCATGACCGACCCGAACATGGCGGACGTAACCTATATTGAGCCGATCACGCCCGAGATTGTTGCAAAAATTCTGGAAAAGGAACGCCCGCATGCCTTGCTGCCCACCATGGGCGGGCAAACGGCGCTGAACACGGCACTGGCCCTGCACGCCAATGGCACGCTGGACGCGCTCGGCATCGAACTGATCGGTGCGCGCGCCGATGTGATCGCCCGCGCCGAGGACCGTGACCTGTTCCGCCAGTGCATGGACCAGTTGGGCCTTGAAAGCCCGCGCAGCGTCACCGTCACCAATTTGTTCGAGGCCATCGACGCCCTGCCCAATATCGGCCTGCCCTGCATTATCCGCCCGTCCTTCACCCTGGGCGGCACGGGGGGCGGCATTGCCTATAACCGCGAGGAATTCGAGACCATCGTCCGCGAAGGGTTGGATGCATCCCCGGTGCGTCAGGTGCTGGTCGAGGAATCCGTCCTCGGCTGGAAAGAATATGAGATGGAGGTCGTGCGCGACCGCAACGATAACTGCATTATCGTCTGCGCCATCGAAAATATCGACCCGATGGGCGTGCATACCGGAGATTCCATCACCGTCGCCCCGGCCATGACCCTGACCGACAAGGAATATCAACGCATGCGCGATGCATCCATCGCCGTCCTGCGCGGGATTGGCGTGGAAACCGGCGGGTCGAACGTGCAATTCGCCGTAAACCCGGAAGATGGCCGCATGGTCGTCATTGAAATGAACCCGCGCGTATCGCGATCCTCTGCCCTGGCATCCAAGGCCACGGGGTTCCCGATTGCGAAAATCGCCGCCAAACTGGCGATTGGCTATACGCTGGACGAATTGCAGAATGATATTACGGGCGGATTGACCCCGGCCAGCTTTGAACCGACGATTGATTACGTCGTCACGAAAATTCCGCGTTTCGCATTTGAAAAATTCCGCGGCACATCCAACATCCTGACCACGTCGATGAAATCGGTCGGTGAAGTGATGGCCTTTGGCCGTAGCTTCGAAGAATCCATCCAGAAAGCCCTGCGCTCGCTGGAAAAGGGCCTGACAGGATTTGACGAGGTCGTGATTGGCGAAGGCGACGGGCAACACCCGCACCCGGACCATGTCCGTGCCGCCATCGCCCGCCCGACCCCGCAACGCATCCTGTATATCGCCCAAGCCATGCGCCATGGGATGAGCGTGGATGAAATTCACGACATTACAAAATTCGATAAATGGTTCCTGAACCGCATTGCTGGCATTATCGCCACGGAAAACAAACTGCGCGTTGGCGGGCTGCCCCGCGACGCCGCCGGGTGGATTGCCGTGAAGAAAATGGGCTTTTCCGATGCGCGTCTGGCCAAATTGATGAACGTCACCCCGGATATGGTCCGCACCGCCCGTCACAAGGCCGGAGCGGTCCCCGTGTTCAAACGCGTTGACAGTTGCGCCGGTGAATTGCCGACCAGCACGGCGTATATGTATAGCTGCTATGAAAATGTCGGCGCGGAAAACGAATGCAACCCGACCGATAGTGAAAAAATCATCATCCTGGGCGGTGGCCCGAACCGGATTGGTCAGGGCATTGAATTTGATTATTGCTGCGTTCACGCCGCCTACGCTTTGAAAGAAGCGGGTTATGAAACCATCATGATCAACTGCAACCCGGAAACCGTATCAACCGATTACGATACGTCCGACCGTTTGTATTTCGAACCGCTGACCAACGAAGATGTGGTTGAAATTATCCGCGCGGAACAACGCAAGGGCAAGGTTAAGGGCGTGATCGTCCAATTGGGCGGTCAAACCCCGCTGAAACTGGCGCAGGCGTTGCAGGCCGCGGACATCCCAATTTTGGGCACATCCCCCGACGCCATCGATCTGGCCGAAGACCGCCAACGGTTCCAGAAATTGTTGCATCAAATGAAACTGCGCCAGCCGCCAAACGGCTTGGCCCGGTCCGAAGAACAGGCCATTAAAATGGCCGAAGAACTCGGCTTCCCGCTGGTCATTCGCCCGTCTTATGTTCTGGGTGGACAAGGCATGGAAATCGTCCACAGCATGGATGAACTGAAACGCTATATCAAAACCGCGGTTCAGGTTTCCGGTGATACACCGGTGTTGCTCGACCGCTATCTGCGCAGCGCCATTGAAATCGACGTCGACGCATTGTGCGACGGCACCGAAGTGGCCGTGGTCGGCATCATGGAACATATTGAGGAAGCGGGCATTCACTCCGGTGACTCGGCCTGCGTCCTGCCGCCGCACTCCCTGCCCTACAAGACCGTGAAGGAAATCGAAAAGCAGACGATCCGTCTGGCCAAAGCCCTGAAGGTGAAGGGCCTGATGAACGTCCAGTTCGCGGTGAAGAAAAACCGCGACAGTGGCGAATTCGATATCTTCATTCTGGAAGTCAACCCGCGCGCCAGCCGCACCGTCCCCTTCGTGGCCAAAGCCACGGGCGTTCCGGTGGCCAAAATCGCCGCGCGTTTGATGGCGGGTGAAATGCTGGAAACCTTCGCCACGCAATTGCGCGGCATGGACCAGGAACACACGGCGGTGAAGGCCCCGGTCTTCCCGTTCTCCCGCTTCCCCGGCGTGGACCCGATTTTGGGCCCGGAAATGAAATCCACCGGCGAAGTCATGGGCATTGACCGTGACGTGGCCGTGGCCTTTGCCAAATCACAAATTGCCGCTGGCACCCACCTGCCGCTGGAGGGCACCGTGTTCCTGTCCGTGAAAGATTCGGACAAGGAAGCACTCGTCCCGATTGCGCAGGATCTGGTCGATATGGGCTTCAACCTTGTTGCCACCGGGGGCACATGCGTGTTCCTGAAGGCCCAGGGTCTGCCCGTCACCCGCATCAACAAAGTGATGGAAGGCCAGCCGCATATCGTGGACGCGATCATCAACGGACAAATCCAGTTTATGATCAACACCACCAAGGGCCCGCAAGCCGTGACCGATGCCACATCCATCCGTCGTCAGGCGCTGACCTATCGCATTCCGTATTACACGCTGCTGTCCGCGGCGCGTGCCGGAACGATGGCCATCCGCGCCCTGCGCGCCAAACCGTTGGACGTGGCCTCGATCCAAAGCTATTTCGGCGTGGACGGCGAAGGCATCTTCAGCCCGGCGGACCTGGATTTCCCGCAGGATATGCAGGCGGCGGAGTAACTTAAAAAAGATACAGGACGTCATCCCGGCGAAAGCCGGGATCTTCCTCCGCCATACACAAACAATTCTACGTCTATATAATATCGATCCTGCATAATCGCGTTTTGTATATCGGCGTCACATCCGATCTGCAAAAACGTTTGTGGGAACATAAAAACAAAGTAATTAAGGGCTTCACGTCCCGCTACAATATTGACCGCCTTGTTCATTTTGAAATTTATGACGACCCAAACACGGCCATTCAACGCGAAAAATCCATGAAAGAATGGAAGCGTAAATGGAAAATTGAACTGATCGAACAGAATAATCCGGAATGGACAGATTTACACGACCAGATTTGTACATAAACGGATGAAGATCCCGGCTTTCGCCGGCATGACACAGACGGAAAGAATAAACGCGTGGCTATCACATTCTTAAAACCCAACATTCCCCCCGCCCCCTACGGCGAATTACCTACCAGCTTTGGCGGGTTTCTGCTTTATGTCTGGCGGAAAAATCCGGTTTTGTGGGGGACATTCATGTTGCAGGATATCGTGCATTTTACGCGGTATCCGATTGCGTTCATCCTGCTGGGTAAAATCATCGACATTCTGAAGGACGCCAACCCGGCCGATGGACTGCCCGCGGCAGCATGGTCTATTCTGGGGCTGATGATGCTGGTTCTGGCCGTGGGAGAATTTGCGCATATCTGGACCGCCCACACCATTCTGCACTGGAAACCAAAACTACGCACCGTGATCCGGGGGGACTTCCTGTCTTATACCATGGGGCACAGCCATGCGTATTTTCAGGATAATTTCGCCGGTGCCTTGGCCCGCAAAGTATCCGAAGTGGCGGAAAGCGCCCTGCGACTGCATGATATTATCCGGTTCCAGATCTGGTTCGCCACCATCCATATGGGCATCACGCTGATCTTTATGTTTACGGTCAGCCCGTTGTACGGCTGCGCCCTGCTCTTCTTCATTCTGGCCGTCACCGTCCCGCTGTTTGCGCGCATTCCAAAAATCCGCCAGCGGTCGTTGCGCTATTCCGAACAACGCGCCCATGTCACGGGCATGGTCGTGGATATGCTGACCAACATTCCGGCGGTCAAATCCTTTGCCACCCTGCCGCATGAAATTGACGTGCACGCAACGGAATCGCACATTGAACGCACCCGTCACAGCAAACTGATGCGCAATATGATCCAGATTGAGGACCTGCGCCGTATTTGCCTCGTCACGCTGGGCGGTGGCATGACGGCGCTGGCTTGCCTTGGCTGGGCCCATGGATGGATTACCGTGGGACAGGCCTCCAGCGTGGCCACCATGTCGATGATGTTGACGGGTACGACATGGATTTTGGGCGGCGGTATTATGCAGTTTGTGGATGAAGCGGGTTATATCACCGATGCCCTGCGCATCACCGCACGACCGCACGAAATTTCCGACGTTCCCGGTGCCAAACCGTTACAGGTTGAACATGGCGCCCTTGAATATCGCGGCGTGAATTTTGCATTCGCCAACTTCCCGATTTTCCGGGAACTGAATTTGAAGATCAACGCGGGTGAAAAAATCGCGCTGGTCGGCCCGTCCGGTGCGGGGAAAAGCACGTTTGTGTCGGTCCTGCTCCGCCTGTACGACCTGAATGGTGGTGAAATTGCGATTGATGGCCAGAACATTGCGCATGTGACGCAAGACTCCCTGCGCCAGGCCGTGGCGATTATTCCGCAGGACACCGCCCTGTTCCACCGCAGCCTGATGGAAAATATTCGCTATGGCCGACTGGATGCCACCGATGACGAAGTGATCGCAGCGGCGAAGAAAGCTTACGCCGATGATTTCATCAATACGTTGCCGGAAGGATACAATACGCTGGTCGGTGAACGCGGCATCCGCCTGTCCGGTGGTCAACGCCAGCGCATTGCCATCGCGCGCGCCATCCTGAAAAACGCCCCCATCCTGATTTTGGATGAGGCCACATCGGCATTGGACAGTGAATCCGAACGCCTGATCCAACAGGCTTTGGATGATTTGATGAAGGGCAAAACGGTGATTGCCATCGCCCACCGCCTGTCCACCATTGCGCGAATGGACCGTATTATTGTGCTGGACCGGGGCGTGATTGCGGAGCAAGGCAACCATGAAACCCTGCTGAAAAATCACGGGCTGTATGCACGGTTGTGGTCGATGCAGTCCGGCGGGTTCCTGCACGCAGACGACATTGGCGGAGAAATATCCCCCGCCAATGCCGAACCTGTGAAATCAATTGATGGATAGGTGAAGCGGCTTACGGCTCCAGCGGCTCAATCGGGCGAATGCCGTTTTTACCGACTTTCAGAACGTTATTGATCTTGCAGATATCAATGCCAAAACGCACGTTATGGTCGCCGATATACATGCTGACATTCGTGTCTTTGCATGTCATTTCATCAATGTTGCGGCCAAAACGCTTGCCGTAGCCTTTTACAGCGGCGTGCTTCTCGTCTTCGGTCATTGTGATACCGGCACGGGCTGCATCACGCGCGATATAATCGCCCATTTGTTTGATCAGCGGATCATTCTGGTGCGGAGTGTCTTCAGCGGCGGCGCATGTTGCCACCGCGCCAAGGAAAAGAGCGCCCAAAATGCGGGATGATGTGCGGGAGAAAGATGTCGTCATTGCGGTGTCCTGCCTGTTCATTTTTATCGTTATTATGAAACATCGTTTATGGCACGCCGAACCCGGGGGCACAAGAAATTATAATCCATTGAAAATCAATCCATTACCCGCCTGATTTTATCCCTATTGACCTTTGCTCCGGCCTTGGCCTAATGTGGAATTAACAGTTCTGGACCAAATCCCAATCCCGTCGCTCGCGGCGGGGTTTGTTTTTTTGGAAAAATTCCAGAGCAATCGAAAAGCAACAAGAAGAACAGACGAAGGAATATTGTCATGGATAAAGTCCCAATGACCAAACAAGGGTTTGACGCGCTGGAAAAGGAGCTGCGCACCCTCAAAAGCGTTGAACGCCCGGCGGTGATCGTTGCCATCGCCGAAGCCCGCGCCCACGGTGATTTGTCCGAAAACGCCGAATACACCGCCGCGCGCGAACGCCAAAGCTTTATCGAAGGCCGCATCAAGGAACTGGAATCCGTTATTTCGGCGGCCCAGATTATCGACCCGGCCAGCCTGGCCGGCAGCACGATCAAATTCGGCGCAACCGTCTTCCTGGCTGATGAGGACAGCGGCGACGAAGTCACGTATCAGATCGTTGGACCGTACGAATCCAACGCCGACAAGGGCATGATTTCCACCACCGCCCCGATCGCGCGCGCGTTGATCGGCAAAGGTATTGGCGACAGCGTGGAGGTTGTGACCCCGGCGGGCAAACGCTCCTACGAAGTGCTGGACGTGCAGTATCGTTAAGCGCCATTGAGTGAACAAAGAAAAAGACCGCCCTTTTTTTTTTTTTGCGGTCTTTTTTATTATTCGGTCTTCACGGGCTTTAAAGCTTCAGCTTCAAGGCCGCAATCTCTTTTTCCGTTCGCGCAATGATGGACTGCGCCGTTTTTTCATCAATCCTGATCATCGCACCACCATGGGAACCAGTGGCAATACTGAATCCGCCTTTTGCGGCGCTCAGCTCTGCTTCCAAGCCGACCAATTCCATTTTGGTGTGAAAGCGGCTGATCGTATTAAAAATCTTTGCCCACATGGTCGGCTCTTTCTTATCCCAGCTTGGCTCTCAGCTCTTTGATCCGCTGTTCGGATTGCTTGATAATCGATTGTGCCGTTTGCGGATCAATATCGCGCAAACCGTTGACCACAGACCACGGGCCGCGCATCTCCATCGGCACGAACATTTTGCCTGCTTTGGCGGCCTCGATACGGCTTTCCTGATCCTTGATTTCCAGACGGACAAAAAAGTTCGCAACAGGTTGAAAGATTGATTTCAGAGACAGCATGGCAATTCCTCCGCTGGTAGCCGGAATAAAACTAAGAACTTATGTAAAGAACTTACGCTTACCTGTCAAAGGCAACAAAATTATTTATAAAAATCAAATATTTAGGCTAAACTTCAATCGGCACGCCCGGCACATCTTTGGTCGAGCGGATGGCCAGAGAGGATTTCACCGAGGTTACGTTCGGTGCCGCGGTCAATTGTTCAGTCAGGAAATGCTGATAATCATCCCAATCCTTGGCCACGATTTTCAGCAGGAAATCCGTCTCACCCGCCAACATGTGCGATTCACGCACCATCGGCCAGGTTTCAACCAGTTCCATGAACTTCTTCAAATCATTCTCGGCCTGGGACACCAGCTTCACTTGCGCAAACACGGTCACGCCGTATCCCATTGCGGTTGAATCAACACGCATGAAATAACCGCGGATGTAACCGGATTCTTCCAACGCGCGCACGCGGCGCAAACAAGGCGGTGCGGAAATGCCCGCTTTTTGGGCCAGTTCTACGTTGGTGATGCGTCCGTTTTCCTGCAGGTGGTGAAGGATTTTCTTATCGATTTTATCGAGCTTGACGCGTCGCATGGGGATATGTATTTCGCAAAATTGTTATATGAACGAAGGACGCTCTGATATAAAGTTGCGCGTGGCCCTATGCAAGCCCTTTCTGAAGGTGTTTTTCGCATTGGTATAACACCGCAAAACAGCAAGATAATCTTTGGAAAATCCCCACAATGACACGCTGCTGGATCGTCACCGAAGGTCTGACCGGAACGGAAAATCAATGTCTTGGCGTGGCCGAAGCGCTTGGCGTTATTCCGGAAATAAAGCGCATTAACCTGAAACAGCCCTGGCGCACCCTGTCCCCATGGCTGGGGTTTGAACATGCGGGCATATTCACGGGCGATCCCATCACCGCCCCGTGGCCCGACCTCGCCCTGTGTTCCGGACGCAAGGCCATTGCGGCCGCGCGATATATTCGTAAAGCCAGCGGTGGCAAAACGCTGGTCGTACAAATTCAGGACCCGCGCGTTTCGCCGGACCAATTCGATATGGTTGCCGTTCCCGCGCACGACCCCACACGCGGACGCAATGTCATCGTGACGACGGGCGCACCAAACCGCATCAATAAAAAAACGCTGGATGATGCGCACGGTGATTTTGAATCATTGCTCTCGCCACTGCCCGCGCCGCGCGTGGCCGTGATGATTGGCGGCACCAGCAAGGCCTATGGCATGAATGATGATGTCGCCCGCACATTGGCGGCACAGTTGAAAAATTTACGCGATCAGGGATGCGGTTTGATGATCACCGCATCACGCCGCACAGGTGAAAGCCAGCAAGCCATCATCCGCGATACGTTGAAAGACGACCCGAACGTTTTCTTCTGGGATGGCACAGGCCCCAACCCTTATCTAGGGTTCCTCGCCTGGGCTGACGCCGTTCTGGTCACCGCCGACAGCGTGTCGATGTTGTCCGAGGCAGCCACCGCCGGGAAGCCCGTTTACATCATTCCCATGGCCGGGGGTGCCCCCAGGATTGATGCCCTGCACCAGGCCCTGATCAAACACGGGGCGGCCCGGATGTTTGAGGGAAAACTGGACCAATGGACATATCGCCCCCTGAATGACGCCGGAATCGTGGCTTTGGCCATATGGAATGCTCTGAAAAACCCGAAAAAGGGATGATTTTGCCCTTTACCCCTCCTCCTCCGCCAATTAAGACTATGTTATTCAAGTCATTTAGTAGAGTAAGGACGGATCGTCATGAGCACTGGCGCGGATACAACGACGCACACGAAAGTTTTGATTATTGGATCTGGCCCAGCCGGATACACGGCGGCCATCTATGCCGCGCGCGCCAACTTGAATCCGATTCAGGTGTTGGGTCTGGAACCCGGCGGGCAATTGACCATCACCACCGACGTTGAAAACTTCCCCGGCTTCGCCGATGTGATCCAGGGGCCGTGGTTGATGGACCAGATGAAGGCCCAGGCCGAACATGTCGGCACCACCATGGTTTATGATTTTATCAAGGACGTGGATTTCAACGTCCGCCCCTATCGCGCCGTGGCCGATTCCGGAACGGTGTACACCGCCGACACCGTGATCATCTGCACGGGCGCGAAAGCCCGCTGGCTCGGCCTGGAAGGTGAACAGACATTCCGTGGCCTGGGTGTATCCGCCTGCGCCACATGCGATGGGTTCTTCTTCCGCGGGAAGAAAGTTGCCGTTGTCGGTGGCGGGTCCGCCGCCGTGGAAGAAGCCATCTTCCTCACCAATTTCTGTGAAAAGGTCACGCTGATCCACCGCCGCGATACATTGCGTGCGGAAAAGATCGCACAGGACCGCCTGTTCAAAAACCCGAAGATCGAAGTGATCTGGGACAGCGTTGTCGAAGACATTCTGGGCGATAACGCGCCCGGCGGCGCGGGCGTGACCGGATTGTCGTTGAAAAATGTCAAAACGGGTGATGTTTCGACACTGGATGTCGACGGCATGTTCGTCGCCATCGGCCACGTTCCGGCGACGGAGATTTTCAAGGGCAAGGTCAATCTGGACAGCGAAGGCTATATTGTCACCGCACCGGATTCCACAGCGACCAATATCCCCGGCGTGTTTGCCGCGGGCGATGTGAAAGATAAAACATTCCGTCAGGCCGTCACCGCCGCCGGTATGGGATGCATGGCCGCGCTGGAAGCGGATCGCTATCTGGCCGTGCTGGAATCCGACCACCGCGCACAAGCCGCCGAATAACGAAACACCAAACGCAGAACAGGACAGCACGGCAATGGATTGGGACAAGCTTCGCATTTTTCACGCCGTCGCCGAGGCCGGAAGCTTCACCCATGCCGGTGAAACCCTGAACCTCAGCCAATCCGCCGTATCGCGGCAGATCAGCTCGTTGGAAGAAAGCCTGGGCGTGACCCTGTTCCACCGCCATGCGCGGGGCCTGTTGCTGACTGAACAAGGTGAATTGTTGCACAAAACGGCGCGCGATATTTTCGGCCAATTGTCGATGATCGAAGGGCAATTGCTGGATTCCAAACAATTGCCCGAAGGGCCGCTGCGCATCACCGTCGCCGAATTTATCGGTTCCACATGGTTGGCCCCCAATCTGGGGCGCTTCCGCGAACAATATCCAGATATTCAACTGACCATCCTGTTGGATGATCGCATCTTGAATCTGGGCATGCGCGAAGCCGATGCGGCCATTCGTTTGTACAAGCCGGAACAACCCGATTTGATCCAGCGTCAATTGACGACGTTGAATTTCCGCATCTGTGCGTCATCGTCTTATTTGAAAAAACACGGCACACCGAAAGACATCAAGGACCTGCAATCCCACACTTTGATCGGGTTCCCGGAAAACGTGCCCGCCCCCTATGCCGATCCGAACTGGCTGTTCCGCATCGCCGGTGTGGACCCGGAAGATTACAACAAGATCATTATGATGAACTCGCTCTATGCCATCCAACGCGCGGTGGAGAGTGACGCCGGGATCGCATCCCTGCCCGATTACATGATCCGGCAGAATCCCGACCTGCAAATCATCCTGCCCGAGGCGGAACGGGCCGGTGTCGACATGTATTTCGTCTACCCGGAAGAACGCCGCCATTCCCGCCGCATTGCGATTCTGCGGGATTTTCTGGTCGAGAACATTCAGAAGGCCGGAAAATAAACCGATTTTCGGCACTGCAAACGGCCTTTACAACGCCCGGTTACGGGCGTTTTCTTTATGAAAATCAATACACTAACCCCTCGATATGCAGAAAATGCATAGCAGGCTCTGCAAAAAATGCTGTAGACGCGAAGGAGCGAGTGGGTATATAAAGCGGCCATCGACGTTTCGACGTTGATGGGATCTTCCCAGATCCTACGTCTCCCAGACGTGAAACCTCCCTGTTCAACTCGCCGGGCCCAAGTGGTCCGGTTTTTTTTTGCGCGAATTGGATGGGGCCGCGATATACTGGATACCCGATTCACTTTCAGCGTTTTTACAGAATCACATCCGTGTCCGAATCCAACAGAACCCAGATTGCCCTTTTCAACTATGGTGGCGGCTTACGCGGCCTGATCCCCGCCTACATCATGGCGCGGATTGAGGATGTCACCGGTCTGCGCATGACCGATATGGTCGATATTTTTGCCGGGCCCTCCACCGGATCAATTTTGAACGCGGCGCTGAATTTGCGCCACCCGGAACATCCGGAACAACCCAAATACCGCGCGCGCCACATGGTACGTTTTTATGAACGCGAAGGCGCCCGAATTTTTCCGGCGGATTCATTCCGCGAGATGCGCGGCCTGATCCACGACTTTAACAACCGCACGATGAAATTGAACCAGCTGAACTGGCTGTTCAAACACGGGCATTATGATCCGTCCAATCTGGGCCATGCGTTGCAGGCGTTGTTTGGCACGGCGCAATTATCCGACTCCCTGCGCAGCCTGATCATTCCCTGCTACAACATTGATGGCGATGGGATTGAAGCGGTGACGGAACGTGGTGAAACGGGCAATTCCCCCGTACACACAAAAAACAATTTCATCAACGAAGGGGGCCATGCGCTGTGGTTGAAAAGCATGCGCACGGGTACACCGGCGGAACACCGCGCCAATACGCCGCATGTTTCTTTGTATGATGCCGTAATGGCCAGTTGCGCCGCCCCCACCTATTTCCCATGCCACCACTTCCCGGCCACATTGCCCGGGGATTCCGAACGCAAATATTACTCGGCGATTGACGGATGTATTTTTGACAACCCGTGCATCAGCTATCTGGGCGCGATCCGCCAACATATTCAGCCGGGCCAGAACTTGAAAATGATTGTTCTGGGCACCGGTTACACCAACAAATCCATCAAGCGTGATGAGTGGAACCGCTTTGGCGCGTTGGGGGTTGTCGACCCGGTCAATGATTTGCCGCTGATCAACATCTTCTTTAACGCATCAGAATCCGCGTTGATGGATTCATTCGCGGCGGAGATGGGCGACAATCTGTACGTCTTCAACAAATCCCTGCACGCTGGACGCCATGGCGATTTCCCCAGCATCCAGATTGACGACGCCAGCCCGGAAAATATGAACCGCCTGCGCCTGTTCTTCGAAGCCATCATGGAAGACAATGCCCGGATGTTTGATGATGTCTGCCACATCCTGGTCAGCAACCGCGACCGCCGGTCCGACGAAGATCGCAGCAAGCGCAAGGAAGGCATTCTGCGGTATTTCGTATCCATGTTCGATGGCCGGGATTCCAGCACGGACCGCTCGCTGGACGATTAAAAAACGCTGAATTTAGCCCCCTAACCCACTGAAACGCCGCGAATCTGGGGATATTTTCGCGCCGCACAACACCGCAAACCTGACATCCCGGGAAATATGGTCTAAGTTTCCGTTGCGATATGCAAAACAAGTCACCCGCGTAAACAAAAAGTGACGTTATATATGAGCAACAGGGATAACACCGATCATCAGGAACCGCAGGATTACGTTCTCTACGTACCCGGCGGCGTGCTTTGGGGCATTTACCCCCTGGTCGTTCTCAAGTTTCTTGAGGACCTGACCCAGCTTCCCGTCAGCAAGCAATTCAACAATTTCGCCGGATCATCCACCGGGGCCGTTGCCTTGGGCGGATTGAATATTCCGAAATCCAAAGGATCGACCGAACCGCGTTATTCCGCCGCCGATGCGCTGGAGTTTTACAAGGTCGTTGGCCGTCGTACCTTTCCACCACGGTCCGCTTACTATGAACGCCAGTTGATTATGGATCTGGTCAAGCTGGGGCATGAATTCACCCGTGAAATCGTATGGATGGCGTTTGAAAAAACGGATGCCCTGCTCTCTGCCGGGGTCAACGGTGCCGGGCGATTGATGAACCGCCTGAAGCGATCGACCACGCCGTATGAACCGTTTATCCTGAAACCCATGCGGTTCCTGCACAACACGCTAATCCGCCCGGTGGACAATGCCGTGGAACGGGGGATTGACCATTTGCTGGCCAAATCCCGCTATGACATCAATGTCCTGCGCGAGGCGCTGGACACGGCCTATCGGTTTGAAGATACAAACGAGCCGGTCAAGCTGCACGAAACGATTGTCAGCCATCATGTCACATCCATGAACGTGACCCGGAACGAACCCGCCATTTTCTTCCACTTCAAGGACGAAAACGGCATCACGCGGCATGTTTCGCACCCCGACATGGACGTCGTCGATCTGACCTGCGCCAGCAGTGCGGCCCAGACGATTTTCCAGCTTTATAAAGCCAGCAACGAAAACCATTATTGCGACATCGCCCATTTTGACACGCCGCAAACCCCGATCAACAGTTATCAGGGCCGGATGCAAAAGAACAAGAACATCAAGCTGATCATGATTGGCACCGCCAAACGCGATGCCGAGATTGATGTCCAACGATTGAACGGCATGCTGTTCCTGCAACAATTGATTGGCCGTTTGGGCGCACACCTGCTGGGCCTGCCGCAACGCTTCATTCTGCAACGCGACCTGATGAATTTGCGCCAGAATTTGGGTGCCGATAATGTCGTCGTGGTCGACAAGTCGATGAGCAAGGACACACTGCGCGCACAGGTCCTCAGCAATCCACGCCTGATCAATGCGGCGGCCCATTTCGGGGTTGACCTACGCGCCCGGTCACAGATCAGTCACCAAGACCGCACCCCATCCCCGGATTTATTCGACTCGCGCGACGATAACATTGAAAAAATGGAATCGTTTGGCTGGGACATGGTGTGGGAAAATATTGATACGCTGGTCCCCTTGGCCAAGGAACTGGTCCAGAACGCGGCCCTGCGCGGTCATATTACAAATGATCGGGCTGCCGAAATCATTCGCGGGATAGACAAAATATATCCGATGAATGAAACCGCCATGGCCCACGACCATGATAACGACAACACTCCGGCCCCGGAACCCAGCAAACCCAGCAAATGGCTGCAGTTTGATGAGCGCGCCCCAACCACGTTGCGCCAATCCATCACGGGCTTGTTTAACCGCATTGTCCAACGTGACAAATATACACCGCCCCCGCCGCCTGCGGCCCCCTACATCCGTGATCGCGACACCTTTGCGCCGCACCAGGATGCAGAGTCCTGCAATGTCTGCGCCAGCGGGAACATAGACCCGAAAAAACAGCGTCCGCCCTGCACACACAAGGGACCGGAACCGAAGTAGAAGACACAAAAAAACGGCCACACACAGGTGGCCGTTTTTTCATTCCCATATCAGATTTTGTTACGCAACCGCGCGTTTTTTCAACGCCGCGCACGCGCGCTGGATGCGGGTGCAGGCCTCGGTCAAATCCTTGTTCGACGTGGCATAGGAAATGCGGAAATACGGTGACAAACCAAACGCCGCCCCCTGTACCGCCGCAACGCCTTCGGTTTCGAGCAGATAGGTCACGAAATCGCTATCGGACTGGATCACCTTGCCATCCGGCGTTTCCGCACCGATGCACCCGGCGCAGGATGCGTAGACATAGAACGCGCCTTCCGGTGTCGGGCATGTGATGCCATCCGCCTGGTTCAGCATACCCACGACGAGATCGCGGCGTTCCTTGTACACGCGGCGCCATTCGTTCAGGAATGTTTGGTCCCCGTTCAGGGCGGCCACGGCGGCAGCCTGCGAGATCGATGACGGGTTGGACGTGGAATGGCTTTGAATGCCGCCCATCGCCTTGATCAGTTCTTTCGGGCCCGCGGCATAGCCAATGCGCCAGCCGGTCATGGCATAGGCCTTGGACACGCCATTGACGGTCAAGGTGCGGTCTTTCAAGCCCGGCTCAACCTGCACCGGAGTGGCGAATTCAAATCCGTCATAGACCAGATGTTCATAAATATCGTCCGTCATCAGCCAGACATGCGGGTGTTTCATCAGCACATCCGTCAAAGCTTTCAGCTCGGCTTTCGTGTATGCGGCCCCGGTCGGGTTGGACGGGGAGTTCAGGATCAACCATTTGGTTTTCGGCGTAATGGCGCGCTCCAGATCGCCCGGCTGCAGTTTAAAGCCATGCTGTTCACCGCATTCAACGAACACCGGCGTGCCTTCGGCCAGAATGGTCATGTCCGGATAGGACACCCAGTACGGTGCCGGGATAATCACTTCATCCCCCGGGTTCAGCGACGCCATCATGGCATTGTACAAAACCTGTTTCCCGCCTGTACCAACGGTGATTTGATCCGATGTGTAATCAATACCGTTTTCGCGTTTGAATTTTTCGCAGATCGCTTTTTTCAGCGCAGGCGTACCGTCAACAGCGGTGTATTTCGTTTGCCCGGCTTTCATCGCGGCGGTGGCGGCGTCCTTAATCCACTCCGGCGTATCAAAATCCGGTTCACCCGCACCCAAGCCAATCACATCACGGCCCGCAGCTTTCAGCTCGGCGGCTTTGGTCGTCACGGCAATGGTCGGTGACGGTTTAATTTTCGACAGGCGAGAGGCCAGAATAGACATGGTTCAGATCTCCTTCAGAGGTTAAAACTGTTTAAGCGGCAACGGGCAGGAACGGATTGCCATGCCCGCGTAAATTACTGGCGGGATAACACCCCATAATCCGCATCGCGGCGGTGTGGCCCGCAAATTCATCCAGAACCGGTTTCATCGCCGGGTCCGTCATGTTCGCACCCACATCGACATAGAATGTCGGATTGGGCCGCGCCGGGCCGGCCATGTATGTTTCCAGTTTGGTCATGTCGATATTGTGGCGTTCAAACACGTTCAGAACGCGGAACAACGCCCCCGGCTTGTGCGCGGTTTCAAACAGGATCGAGCTGATCGCCGGGCCGGATATGGCCCCCGCCGCCAGCGATTCACGCGCCAGAACCAGGAAGCGCGTGGTGTTCATATCCACATCTTCAATATTTTTCTGCAAGATCGTCATGTTGTACAGATCCGCCGCATCTTCGGATGCAATCGCCGCAATGTCCGGTGACATGGAATTGGCAATGGCACGCGCGGCCCCCGCCGTGTCGTAATATTCCTTCGCCGATGCACGCGGCAAATTGTCGGCCATGAATTTGCGGCACTGGGACAAGGCCTGCGGGTGGCTGCGCACTTCGCGGATGGATGAGAGAGCCGCGGCCACCTCCTCCGCGCTCAAATCGCTTTCTTTCCACGCGACGATGTCTTTGGTGGTCATATTTTCCGGCGGTGCGCCACGAAAGGCCTTGTGCGGGATCATCAAACAATGATGGATCGGCACCATATGTTCACCAACGATAAACAAACCGGATTCAGGCAGCAGGTTATAAACCTCCATCACCCGGCCGGATGTGGAGTTTTCAACCGGGATCATGGCGAAATCGACATCGCCGTTTTCAACGGCGTTCAACGCGTCCTGAAATCCGCGATAGCCCTGGTAATACCCGCCGGGGAAATATTCGGAACAGGCGCGATAAGAGAATGATCCCTTGATGCCCTGATAACTGACCCGCATTGGCTTGTTTTCCGTATCGCCCAAGATATCCCATCCGGTAAAAGTGACCGTGAATTTTTACTATGGGAAGTACGGCGATGCAACAGCGCCTATGCGTAAAAACGGCCCTTAAAACGCGTCCGGACGGATCAGTTTTGCCGTATCCGCGGAAACAACCGGGATAACGGTGAAATCCAGCCCCGCCCCCTGCGCCCAATCGGCCAACGGTGCCAGAAGCGGGTCCTTCAACCCCTCGCGGATATATCCGGCCAAACGCGGCAAGTGGGCCAGATACCGGTCCTTGCCATCGCGCACGGCCAGGCGGATAAACTGCCCCAGAACACGGCAATGGAATTGCGTCGCCAGCACGCGATACCACGCGCGGAAAATATCACGTTCATCATCGGTCATATCCGCACAATACCGATCCAACATGGCATTGCGCAGATCAACGGGAACATCCACCCGCGCATCTTCCAACAGGTTGGCCAGATCATACGGGGCCGGCCCCGTCATTGCGCCCTGAAAATCCAGAATACCGCAACGGTTCAGATCATTTGCCCCCGGCAACCACATCAGATTTTCGAAATGATAATCGATATGCAGCAACCCGCGCGGCACCGGCGGCAGGGATTGTTCAATTTTGTCCCACGCGGCCAGGTAATCATCGACGATGCCATCAATATTCTTCCGCCCCAACGCCGCAGGCATATACCAATCCACCAAACGGCGGCGGCCGGTATGCACGTGGCTGGCGTAATAATCAGGCAGCTTTATATCGCCAACCTTTGCCCGTTGACGCAGGGCGATCAATGCATCGGTGGCCAGGGCGTACAGATCTTCGCGTGTCGCGGCGCCTGTTTCCAAAGCCCGTTTAAAGGACACATCGCCGAAATCTTCGATCAGCACGTACCCTTCCGCCGCATCCGTATCATACACGGTGGGCGCGCGAAGGCCGATGGAACGCAGATAGGCGCTGATGCGCAGAAAATCGCTAATCGAATGACCCGGCGTGGCCATCGGGTGGCCGTCGGGCATGGCCTCCATCAAAACGCGGGTTTCACCATCCGGCTTTTGCAAGCGAACATAACGGCGGAACGCTGAATCTTCACCCACGGGATGAATGCTGGCATCCCCCCACCCGGCACGTGACAAGAAATCCGCACGCAAAGCATGGCGGGCATTAAACCATTCGAGTGGAGTCATGGATGGGGACGCAGTTGGTTTGGATTTTGATTTGGGCATTGAAGAAATCTTATTCTATTTTTTATCGGCAGGCGGTGTGCGCCCCGCCAACTTCTTCAACGCGTCAATATGCGATTGCGAAGCCTTCTTCCGTCGGCCGGACAACGCGGGTGATCCGCTTTCGTGACCGAAAATGGCCGTGCCCGCACCGGATA
Organism: Micavibrio aeruginosavorus EPB; assembly: GCF_000348745.1. Lineage (NCBI taxonomy): Bacteria > Pseudomonadati > Bdellovibrionota > Bdellovibrionia > Bdellovibrionales > Pseudobdellovibrionaceae > Micavibrio > Micavibrio aeruginosavorus. The sequence goes on from NC_020812.1 coordinate 1,570,260, forward strand.
ACGCTTTCAATATTTCCTTGCCGAATGTATCGGGGGCCATATCCAATGTGCGCGGCGTGGCGGGAATGTCCTCGTCAATAATCGCGCCTTCCGGGTGTTCGACAACGCGATTGACGGCGTGGGCCACGATACCGGTTAAGTGTGGTTGCGCCAGCGCCATCAGCAAGCGCGGGTCTTCATAACTCCACGCGATCACTTGCTGACGGGCCTTGGTGGCATTTCCACGTGACAGGCGCAGGGCCTCCCGGATGCGGCTTTCGGCATATTCACGGCTCATGGTCTGGCCCTCCGATGGCCTGTCTTTGATCCTTCCTCCAGTTTGACACAGTTTACGCCCGCGTCAAAACCGGGAAGATCAAAAACACTAACCAACTGTTTTTAAATCAAAAATTCGTGAAAGCGCCAGATATAACCCGGCCTGCACCGGGGCCACATTGTGCAGACAGGCGAGATCGACCACACGCCCCACATTTTCGGTAATTTTTGCGATCGTCATGGATTTGGCCGCCGCCACCTTGTCGCCCGCATCATGGGTCAGCTCGACAAAGGCCGCAATAATGCCCCCCGGGTTGGCAATGAAATCCGGGATCAGCATGACGCCCCGATCGTGCAGGGCCAAACGCGCGGAGTCGCTGACCGGGCCATTGGCCCCCTCGACCACCAGACGGGCCTGAATGCGCCCGACATTGTCATCCGTGATCACATTTTGCACGGCGCATGGGAACACCACATCAACATCGTGATACAGAACATCCGCCGCATCGACGGAAGTGAGCGTGCCCTCCATCGGTAACAATCCGGTGGCCGCATCAAAATCCATGCGGATCAGCGCATCGCGCAAATCACCCGACAATGGTTTTTCAAACACCCATGTGCCGCCATATTTCGGATCAGCCATGGACGCCAGTTGCGCACCGTGTTCGCTGAAATACCGCAGAACCGCCGCCCCCATGGCCCCCATGCCCTGCACCGCAAAGCGGACAGAGGACAGATCGTTTTGATTCAAGTCCAGAAAGGCCTTCGCCGCCGTCGCCACACCCAATCCGGCAATGCCTTCACGGTCGTAATCGGTGCCACCCATGTGGACAGGTTTGCCGGTAAAACTACGTGTGGATTGCAATTCATCACATGCCCACAGCGCATGTTCCGGCTTGCCACCAATATCAAACCCAAACCCACCGAACACCCCGCCATTTTCATGCAGGAACGGTTTGCACAGTGAAACGAACCGACGATATTGCGTTTCAAATCCATCGGCGGATGAATTGGCGCACAATCCCGATTTCGCCCCACCCAACGGCAACCCGGCCGCCGCGTTTTTCAGCGCCATGGTCCGCGCCAACATGCGCACTTCGTCCAGCGTCAGGTTCGGCGTGATGCGCGTGCCGCCCTTGCCGGAAAATTGCAACGGCCCGCCCGCACTGATCTTCGTGTTCCAGACGACCACATGCCCTTCGACACCGAGCGCAGGGTCGCGCACGGTCACTTCGAATTCCGGTTTCATCGCGGCGAAGCGTTGTTTCAAATTGTCCAGTTCATTGAGAAATTCAGAACCCGTGACGGCGGCCCGATCCAGCGCGGCATTGTTGGTCATGTGAAAACCCTGATCCATTTGTTTTTCAAAGAATGGACGGATTTTCGCACGCCCGCACAACCCTCAGCAAGGCGGTCACAGGGCGGTGCAACATAATGATTTCAGGTGGTTGCCAGACCCGCCAATTCGCGGATCAGGCCCTGAATCCCCTGGACCCGATGGGCGGGGCGGTCCCAAGACCGGACGGCGGCCAGTTTTTGATCGGGGCGCAGCTTGATCGACCCCGCTTTGGATTGCAGCCATTGCATGATGGCCACCGGGTTTGGCGGCGCGTCTTTATAGAATCCGATGACGGCCCCCTTCGGCCCGGCATCCACCCGGTCCACATGCGCGGCGCGGCAGAGTTGTTTAATTTCGACGATCTGCAACAGGTTTTCGACCTCGTCCGGCACGGGGCCGAAACGGTCGATCAGTTCGGCGGCGAATCCTTCGATATCCGATTTTGTTTCCAGTTCGGACAGACGGCGATAGAGGCTCATCCGCACGTTCAAATCCTCGACATAATTTTCGGGGATCAATACGGATGTACCGATATTGATTTGCGGGGACCAGCGTTCTTCATGCGGGGCCGCGCCCAATTCGGAACCCGCGCGCGCTTCGGCCACGGCTTCCTCCAGCATCTGCTGATACAATTCCACGCCCACTTCGCGAATATGACCGGATTGTTCTTCGCCCAGCAAATTCCCGGCCCCGCGAATGTCCATGTCATGGCTGGCCAATTGGAACCCTGCGCCCAGCGTATCCAGTGTTTCCATCACCTCCAGCCGCTTTTGCGCGGTGGGGGACAATTTTTGGTCCGGGGCGTAGGTCAGATAGGCATAGGAGCGCAATTTCGACCGCCCCACCCGGCCGCGAATTTGATAAAGCTGGGACAGGCCGAACAGATCAGATCGGTGGATAACAATGGTGTTCGCGGTGGGAATATCAATCCCGTTTTCAATGATGTTGGTGGCCAACAGGACGTTATATTGCCCGTCATAGAACGCCGTCATGCGGTCTTCCAATTCCTGCGTGCTCATCTGGCCATGGGCGGCGATAACTTTGACCTCGGGCACCAGCTCTTTCAGCATACGTTCGACTTCGTCCAGATCCTTGATACGCGGGCAGACATAGAAACTCTGCCCACCGCGATAATGTTCACGCAACAAGGCTTCGCGGATCACGACCGGATCAAACGGCAAAACGAAGGTGCGCACGGCCAGCCGGTCCACCGGCGGCGTCGCCATCAACGACAAATCCCGCACCCCGGTCAACGACATCTGCAATGTCCGCGGAATCGGCGTCGCCGTCAGGGTCAGAACGTGGACGTTATTTTTGATTTCTTTCAAATATTCTTTCTGCTTCACACCGAACCGTTGTTCTTCATCAACGATCAACAGGCCCAGATTTTTGAACTTCACGCTCTTGGAAAACAGCGCGTGCGTGCCGATGACGATACTCACATCCCCATCACGCAAACCGTCTTTTGCCTTTGCCGCATCACGGGCGCTGGCAAATCGGGAGAGTTGTTCGATGCGCAGGCCCAGCCCGGCAAAGCGTTTTGAAAAATTCTGGTAATGCTGGCGTGCCAGCAACGTGGTCGGCACGACCAACGCCACCTGCGCCCCCGACATGGCGGCGATAAAGGCGGCGCGCAGGGCCACTTCCGTCTTGCCAAACCCGACATCGCCGCAGACCAGACGATCCATTGGATGGTCGGTATTCAAATCTTCCATCACATCCATGATGGCGCGCAATTGATCATCCGTTTCCTGATACGGGAAACGGGACACAAATTCGTCGTAGATGCCATCGCTGACATGCAGTTTTTCGCTTCGCTGCATCATGCGGGCGGCGGCGATTTTCAGCAGCCCCTCCGCCATGCGCATCAAATCTTTCTTCACGCGGGCTTTGCGCGCCTGCCACCCGGCCCCACCGAGTTTATCCAGCTGAGTCGTGCCCTCGTCACTGCCGAAACGGGACAGAACCTCGATATTCACCACGGGAACGAACAATTTATCGCCCCCGTCATAAACGACCTTCAGGCAATCATGCACGGTTCCGGCGGCGGAAATGGTTTCCAGCCCTTCAAAACGGCCAATGCCGTGATCGACGTGAACGACCAGATCGCCGGGCGTCAGCGATGACACTTCGGTCAGGAAATTATCGGCCTTGCGCTTTTTCTGTTTCCGCCGCGCCATACGGTCGCCGAGGATGTCCTGTTCCGTCAGAATGGCCAGATCAGGCGACACAAATCCGTTTTCCAGCGTCAGGATGGCCATGCCCGTCTGGCCGGGGTTCAGCGATTTGACGTCATCCCAATGATCGCAATCCTTGAAATTGGCAAAGCCCGCATTGGTCATCAAACTGCGCAAACGTTCGCGCGATCCGGGGCTGTAGGCCGCGATAACAATCTTGCGGCCTTTTTCCAAACGCAGATGGGCGACATGGTTCGCCAGTTCGCCGAAGACATCGGCATCGGGGCGTGCGCGGATATCGCCGAAATCGCGCCCTTTGCGTCCGCCCGCATCATCGATCCCCGCTTCGTCGGCAGCGCCAAAGGGTGATAATTGCGTTTCATTGGCGGCCAAGCGGCGCCATTCATCGGTGCCAATATACAAATCATTGACGGGAACCGGGTGATAGATGGTCCCGGACAGGGACACATCACTGCCCTCTTTCCGCGCTTTCTTCTTGTCCTTGGCGGAATCTTCCAGCGTGCGGCGGGCGGCGTAGAAATCTTCCACCTGCGCCAGACGTTCGGCGCGGGATTGTTCGGCCAGATGATCAACCGTAACGGACGCACCCGGCGCATAATCGAACAGCGTATCCAGCCGATCAAAAAACAACGGCAACCAATGGTCCATACCGTTATAACGGCGCGCCGATGATACGGCTTCGTACAGCGGGTCATCGTTGCGCACCACACCGAACAAATCACGGTAACGGGCGCGGAACCGGGCGATGGAATCGTCGTTCAGGAAAAATTCTGTCGCTGGGCGCAGGGCAAAATGCGACAATTTCTTATCCGTGCGCTGGCTGGCGGGATCAAAGGTGCGAATGCCCTCCAGCGTATCGCCGAACAGATCAAGGCGCAGCGGGTCATCATAGCCCGGCGGGAACAGATCGATAATACCGCCGCGTTGCGCGAACTCGCCCGCCTCGCGCACCGTATCGGTGCGGACATAGCCGTTCTGGCCCAGGAAATTCATCAGTGAATCTACGCTCACCCGTTCGCCGACCCGCGCGATGAAGCTGGCCCCTTCCAGTGCGGCGCGCGGTGTCACGCGTTGCGTCACCGCATTCACAGTAGTCAGGATAAGGCGCGGAAACCGTTCTTTCTGCTGGTCCCAATGGATCAGGGTTGAAAGCGCCGCTACGCGGTGCGCGACGATATCGTTGTTGGGTGATACACGGTCATAGGGCAAACAGTCCCACGCCGGGAATTGCACCACCTGCACATCCGGCGCAAAAAACGCCAGCAGGTCGGCCAGTTCCGCCACGCGGGCATCATCCATCGCGACATGAATCAGCACCCGGTCATCGGGCATCAGCGCCCGCGCCCGGTCCGCCAGAATGCGCGCATCCATCCCCTCGGGTGCCCCAAACAGGGTCCGCAAGGTTGATGCAGGTTTGGATGATGGTTCAGAAGCGCCGGACATAGGCGGTTTTGTACCCCCCCAATCCATTCAGATCAAAGGTTTTTTCTGGCCGCGCGCCCGCCGAACCTGACTTTTTGCACCGCAACAAATACCCCAATAAAATCAGTGCACTATGACAAAAAAGATGGCGACAAAAAACGGATTGGGATAAATACTGTGCCGCAGCAGACAAAAACAACCAATCCAACTGCGTCAAAAACAGGACACGAGTCGTATGGGACTGCAATTTGCCAATGTGACAAAGGATCGCAAGGATCTGTTTAACGCCCTTGCCCAGGCCTACAATGAAATTTACATCCCGGCCTTCCCCGATGTGAACGAACGCGAAAGCCTGGAACAAATCCACGGCTTGATGAGCGGCGCCGTTCCGGGCGTACAGGCCATCGTGAACATTGCCGGAAACAATTTGACCTCCAATGGCCCGGACCGCGTGGTCAAGGGCATTGCCGTGGCCTATCACTTTCATCCGGAACATGTCGGGTTGCTGGCCTATAACGCCGTGTGTCCGAACGCCAAAGGCGAAGGCATTGGAAAAATTCTGGTCCACAGCCGGATTGAATCGCTGAAACAAATGTCCGCCAACCAGAATGCATCATTGCGCGGTGTGTTTGTTGAATGTCACGACCCCGCCGTGATTGATGCAAAGAACGATGTCATGGACCCCAGCGCCCGCATACGCCTGTTTACGTCGTGGGGCGCACGTGAAGTGCCGTTTAACTATGTCCAGCCGCCGCTGGACGCCCATCTGGATTATTGCGACACCATGAATTTGTACAATTATCCGGTGGACGGATGCTATGCTACCCCGGATGCCGCGCTGGATTTCGTCAAGGCGCAGTTTAACAAAGCCCTGCCCAACTTCGACCACACCCAGATCGCGCATTACCGGAACATGATGCAGGAACTGGCGGAATGGCGCGCGAAGGCCGCCAACGACAACACCCCGCAAAAGGAAACCGCCCCCCTGTTGGACAAGGCGGCGGTTCAATCTTTGAAATTCGTTTAAGTCTTTAAGAAGCGGCTGAAATTAAGCCGCTTCTTTAATTTCCACGCCATCGGCATTCCACGGGCCCGGCCAGACTTCCGGTTTGCCATGGCGGATCGCACGAATTTGGCCCAACGGCACATCACGGGAAATCAGCATCTCACCCGGCAAATCCTTGCCCGGGGATACGGCGATTTCCGCCCAGATCCCGGTGTAACCAAACGCTTCTTCGCACGGCAGGTACAAGGACGCCCCACTGTGATACGTGTCGCGCTTTTTCCCGGCCAGGGTCGGCGCACCCACGCAACCGACAACGGCCAGCGCGGTCAGCATTTCAACGGCACGCGCCTTGGCACAGCCGAATACGCGGTGATAACCCGACGGTTTCGACGTTTGCGACGGCACAAAAATCAAATCAATGTCCAACGTGGACATTTTGCAGGACAGCGCTGGCATTTCGATGTCGAGGCAGATCAGGATGGACAGGCGGAAACCGCGCCATTCAATAATTTTAATATCCTTGCCGACTTCCAATTCCCACGATGCCGGGTCCTTTTCAAACGGGGTCATGACCAGCTTGTCATGGAACGCCGCTTCGCGATCCGGGAACAGGAACCAGCAACGGTTGGTAAAACCATTGCCGCTGTCATGCGGCCACGGCATGCTGCCCGCCACCAATGCAACGCCCGTTTTCTTGACCAACTCTTGCAGGATCGGTTGAACGATCTGGGCTTGGCCCGCCATCCATTCGACTTCGCCCGTCGGGGCCAGATCGGCCGGGGCGTAATGCAACATCCCTTCCGAGCAATATTCCGGGATCAGCAGCACATCAGCCTTTTCCGCCTTCGCGCGCTCCAGCTGGCGCTCCACCAGATCGCACCAATCCTGGGCGGATTTTACGGGTGTGGCATAGTTGGCAACCCAATGGGCAATCGTCATGGTTTCGGTATTGGTCGTCATCTCATTACACCAGTCTGCTACAGGTCAAAGGGGATTATATTGCGGCGCCAATAAACCATTGCCGCCGCCAAGTTTCAACACATTCCGACACGGAATTGAGCCAAAGCGTCAATCAAACAAAGGGGCCCATCCGCCGTGTCCGTCTTTGCGAACACCATAAAGGCGGCGGCAAGGGCTGAGCGTATAGCCGTTGGGATTTTTCAGGATATTGTCCGCCCGACGGGCCTGAACAAAAATATGGTACAGCGTATCAATCGCATCCTTGCCCGACACTGTGGCGTTTTCCGCCAGCAGGCCCCGTTCCCGGCGCGGGTATTTCAAACCGGAATTTTCCATCCCCGTCCGGTTGACCAACCCGTGCGCCACGGCCCGGTTCAAAACATCGGACAAATCGACCGCCCGGATCGCCTGCCCCGCCACGGCGTTGAAATGCATGCGGGCAGAGTCGGCCCGCAAGGCAGCAATATCCGCCGCGCGATGCGCCTCGGCCAAGGCCTTTTCTTTCAAAATTTTTAATGATTTCATCGCCTTAAGCCCTCTGTCCCGCCATTACCGCATGGCACAAGAGGAGCATAAACGCGGATCGGGCGTTATGTCAATATAATCAGCGATCAAACGGCTGGTGATCCAGCAGTTTTTGCAGCACCGGCGTAACCAGATTGGCGGGGGGCGTGGCTTGTCCCGTGACCCAGTTATACAAATCCACATCGTTCAATTGCAGGACATTAGCATAATCGGCCAGTTCCGCGGCCGAGAAGCCGGGCACATAATCCCGGGCAAAACGGCCCAGAATGATGTCCATTTCCTTGGTTCCGCGATGATCGGATTGATACATCAGGCGGCGGCGCAGATCGTCAACGGGTTCGGAAGGGTGCGTGTTCATAATGGCGACTTTACCCGCCCCCCATATTTTGGTCAAATCCCCCCATGACCAATAACTCCAGCCAGCCCGAACATGCCGAAGCCGCACCACCGCCCAAATCCATCGGGCGGCCTTTTGCGCTGGACCCGCTGTTCCGGCCATTGACCGTTTTATCCGGTATTGGCCCGCGCAATGGCAAATTGCTGGAGAAGCTGGTCGGCGGACCGAAGATCCTCGACCTGCTCTGGCACAAGCCCATCGACTTTATTGATCGGCGGTACGCCCCCACGCTGGCCGAAGCCCTGCCCGGTAAAACCGCCACGCTCACCCTGCGCGTTGAAAAACATACGCCGAACACGCGGCGCAACCTGCCCTATCGCGTGCGATGCACGGATGATACGGGGTCCATTGATCTGGTGTTCTTTAACGCGCATAAGGATTACATCGAAAAAAACATGCCGCTGGGTGCCACCATCATCGCCAGTGGCAAGGTTGAAGCGTATCAAGGCCAGTTGCAAATGGTCCACCCCGACGCGTTGGGCGCGCTGGAGGACAAGGATGCCATCGCCACCATCGAACCCATCTATGCCCTGACCGCTGGCGTTACAAACAAGGCCGTGCGCAAGGCCATCCATTCCGCCCTGCCCGCCGTTCCGCAATTGCCGGAATGGCAGGATGCCGCCTATTTCGCGCGCCAGCACTGGCCCGCTTGGGATGAGTCCGTGCGCGTCCTGCACAATCCACCCGGCGAAAACGGGTTATCGCCGCTGCACCCCGCCCGCGCGCGGCTGGCCTATGATGAATTGCTGGCCAACCAATTGGCGCTGTCGCTGGTGCGGTACCGCCAACGCAAGGTGAATGGCCGCGCCTATAACACCAACGGCCCGCACCGCGCCCGCGTTCTGGCCGCCGTGCCGTTTGAATTGACGGGCGCGCAGAAACAGGCTTTGACCGAAATTGACGCCGATATGGGCAGCGATGAACGCATGTTGCGTCTGCTCCAAGGTGATGTGGGCAGCGGCAAAACCGTTGTAGCCGCCCTGTCCATGATGAATGCCATTGATGCGGGCGCGCAGGCGGCGTTGATGGCCCCGACCGAAATTCTCGCCCGCCAGCACGCGCAAAGTTTGAAACCGTGGTTGGATGCCGCCGGGGTGCGTTTCGTCATCCTGACGGGCCGCGACAAGGGCAAAGCCCGCGACCTGCTCCTGCAACAAATCGCCAGCGGCGCGGCGCAAGTGGTGATCGGCACCCATGCTTTGTTTCAGGATGACGTTATTTTCTCCGACCTCGGCCTCGCCGTGATTGATGAACAACATCGTTTCGGCGTTCACCAGCGCCTGCAACTGGCATCCAAGGGCAAGGGTGTGGATACGCTGGTCATGACCGCAACGCCGATCCCGCGCACCCTGACCCTGACCGCCTATGGCGATATGGATGTCAGCCGCTTGAATGAAAAACCACCGGGGCGTAAACCCGTGGACACGCGATTGATGTCCCAGGACAAGCTGGATGAAATGATTGACGGCGTCGCCCGCCAGATTGCCACGGGGGCCCGTGTGTATTGGGTTTGCCCGCTGGTCGAAGAGTCCGAGGTGATGGATCTGGCCGCCGCCGAAGAACGGTTCGATATTCTGCAGGCCCGTTTTGGCGATCGTGTCGGCCTTGTCCATGGGCGGCTGAAGCCACAGGAAAAAGACGATGTCATGGAAAAATTCGCCCGCGGCGATCTTTCCATCCTCGTCGCTACGACGGTGATCGAAGTGGGCGTGAACGTACCCGAAGCCACCATTATGATTATCGAACATGCTGAACGGTTCGGCCTGGCCCAGTTGCACCAGTTGCGCGGGCGCGTGGGACGCGGCGGGGATAAATCATTTTGCTTCCTGCTGTACTCTGGCCCCCTCTCCGATAATGGCAAGGCCCGATTGGCCACCATGCGCGATACAGAAGATGGATTCCTGATCGCCGAGAAAGATCTGGAACTGCGCGGCAGTGGCGATATCCTCGGCACCAAGCAAAGCGGCTTGCCCACATTCCGCCTCGCGGACCTGTCGGCCCATGCCGAATTGCTGGCCACCGCCCGGGATGATGCCCGGTTGATCATCGACAAAGACCCGGACCTGAAAGGCCCCCGGGGCAACGCCCTGCGCCACCTGCTTTATCTCTTTGAAAGAGATCAAGCGATTCAATATCTTAGGTCCGGTTAAGCGCAGAATTTGCGCCCTTTTTCCGAATTGATTAAGATGCGTCACCGCATATTTAACGGCTTTCATAATAGAGGCAGGCCATGACAAATCTGGTTCCCCAAAACGGTCAAAACCCGGACGACAATAGCGACGAAGACAAAGACACCAATGCAAATGCCGTTGGGTTTGTTCGCCGCAATGAAGAAGAAGAAAGCGAAGATGACCGCATCGCTCGCCGCCGCCGCGAAGAAGCGATGGAAAACGCACTGATCCGCCTGAACCAGGTGCATGAAGAAGAAGGCACAAAGACATTCGGCTCCGCCCGCCGCGATGATGATGCGATCGAAGGCGAATTTATCGAAGCCGATTTCGGCCCCGCCGAACCGCAAAGCACCATGGCCGAGGATGCCGCGATCAACGCCGAAGCCGAACGCCCGGATGCGGAACGTGAATCCTTGCGTGATATGTTCAACCGCATGGCCCACTTGCAAAGCGTCCTGTGCAAAGTGTTCGAGCAGGAAACCGTCAATCCGTATTACGTCGAAGAACTGGCGAAGACAGTGACGGTTACAGTTGAGCTGGAAAAATCGTTCGAAGCCAAGGGCGCAGATGATTTCATCTCCGTCTCCCGCGACCATATTTTCGCGCAAAACAACGATGTGTCATTCGCCACGGCCTATGAAATGACCCTGATCGCCATGACGGATCCATCTTTGCGCGAAGAAGGCGTAGATGTCCGCGGCAATGCCAAGGACCGCTTGATCCTGAGCCTGATGGCCGAGGAATGCGGATTGCCGGTGAACAATGCACCAAACGCAGATGCAGAAACGATCGCACGTTTGAAATCCGACATTCAGGGATGGATCGCCCAACGCAACGGCGTCGGCCCCATCACCGCCACACCGGACGAAGACGAACCTGAACAAAAACCGGCCTATCAACGGACCTTTGCCCCGGCGTAATACAGCCGTACAAACAGATAAAAAAGGGACGGTGGTTATTCACCCCGTCCCTTTTTTATTCCGCTCAATACGCATACTACCAACAACGACCGCTGTCGGCTAACACTTGAAACACATCGGCCTTATCCATGCCCGACTTGATCGCGGGGCAATAAAGTAATTTAAGAAGATATTTTTGATAAGCCGTGGCATAGCCCACACTATCAGGGCTTTGCACTTTAGATAATTCCGGCAATCCCAACGCACTCATAAGGCACTTCGGGACCAATCGGTCAACATCACCCTCCGTTGCAGACAGATTGATTTTGCAAACCACAAGATCAATATTGTTGTTATGATCTGGCAGAATATACGCCTCCATCAACGGATCAGATGCATCAATCATAACGCCACCCCAAAGCCCGCGCTCTTGCAGTTCAACCTGGTAGCTATCAACCCCGGGATTATTGACGTAACGCGCCTTTAGCGAATTTGTTGGAACAATTCGGATTCTTGCATAATTTTCCGTCGCGTCATCGACGTCTCCCATGGGCATGAACGTCAAAGAAGGCGCTCCCCCCCCGGATAATTGGGGAATGGTTTTCCGGACAGATTTTTCAATAGAAGAATACAGTTTGTCGCCCTCTTTTTTATTATAAGGACTGATACTGGAAAAATTTTGCCCCTGTGAATAAGCAGGCCACCCAAACGCCACAGATATTTTTGATTGCGGCCATTTGTTTACAACACCGGATTTAGGCCACCCATTGGGACGATGAATATGATCCGCAATCCATGGGCGATATTTCTTCTCCGTTTCGTAAGTGCCGTTTTCACCCTTCATATAATAACCAACCATCGCTCCAAAAAGCGATGATCCGTCCTTATTTACAACATCGTCGTTCCAAAAACGGTTCGAAAAAGCGGAATTCAAGAAAGCCGCGATTAAATCACCGCGCGTGTAAACTTGATCATCCAGCATGATCTCCGCACTGGCACGATCTTTACCAGAGTCAAAAAATGCGTGCGACGCCTTGATGGAACAAAGGAAAATTGAAAAACAGGCAATTGATAATAAAAAATATGCTTTATAAGAAAATCGCACGCCCCCCCCTTTCGAGATTAAATCCCCGACCCTTTCCACTTTTCCGCCATCACACGGACGGACACGCGGTCGTCGTCCGCGGCATCACCGACGGGCAAGCCGTAATAGACTTCTGTGTCTTTATCTTTCTGCCCCGTGATGCGGGCGGGAATGCCGACGACGGTGGCCCCCGGCGGCACGTCGCGCGTGACGACAGAATTGGCCCCGATGGCGGCGTTGTCGCCGACGCTGATCGGGCCCAAAATCTGGGCCCCGGCCCCGATCATGACATGGGTGCCGATATCCGGATGGCGTTTGCCGCATTGCGGGCCATGCCCGGTACCGCCCAATGTAACACCGTGATAAATGGTGCATTCATCCCCAATTGTCGCGGTGGCCCCGATGACAACGCCCGTACCATGGTCGATAAAAACATTTTTACCGATTTTCGCCGCCGGGTGGATTTCGATGCCCGTGATCCACCGTCCGACATACATCCAGAACCGTGCCAGCGCGCGCAATTTATGGGCCCACAAAAAATGCGCCAGCGGATGGAAGATCGTCAGGATATGAAAGCCGGGATAACAAAACACAACCTCGGCCCATGTCGGACACGCGGCATCGCGGTCACGAATGGAGCGAATGAAATCCTGTAATCCCGCGATTAAATTCATTCCAGCCCCTCAAACAAAACGGTCGACAAATAGCGTTCGGCAAAGGATGGAATAATCACAACGATCATTTTTTCCGCATTGGCGGGGTCTTTGGCCACCTGTATTGCCGCCCACAACGCCGCGCCGGACGAAATGCCGACGGGCAGCCCTTCGACCCTTGCCACCTCACGCGCCATTTTGACGGCATCATCGTTTTCGACTTTGATGATTTTATCAATCAAATCGGTTTGCAGGATGGATGGCACGAAACCGGCACCAATTCCCTGAATTTTATGCAGGCCCGGTTCACCACCGGACAAAACCGGGCTGGCCGCGGGTTCGACGGCGATGGTTTTAAAACCGGGATTGCGTTCCTTTAACACGCGCGACACGCCGGTCAACGTCCCGCCCGTCCCCACGCCGGAAATCAGAATATCGGCCATACCATCAGTATCATTCCAGATTTCTTCCGCCGTGGTCCGTTCATGAATGGCTGGATTGGCGGGATTATCAAACTGCCCGGGGATGAAACTGTCGGGATATTCGGCTTTTAATTCATCCGCCTTGGCAATTGCGCCCTTCATGCCCTTGTCCGCCGGGGTCAGGACCAGTTCCGCCCCCAACAGTTTCAGCATTTTCCGGCGTTCCACCGACATGCTTTCCGGCATGGTCAAAATCAGGCGATATCCACGCGCCGCCGCGACAAAAGCAAGGGCAATGCCCGTATTCCCCGATGTGGGTTCGATCAAAACAGTTTTACCGGGTGTAATCTCCCCCGCGGCCTCCGCCGCGTCGATCATGGCAAAACCAATCCGGTCCTTAACCGACGCCAGCGGATTAAAAAACTCCAGCTTGGCCACGATGTCGGCGGTCACACCATATTTTTCCGACAGGCGTTTCAATCGCACGATGGGCGTTGCGCCGATCGTATCAATGACCGAGTCATAAATTTTTCCACGAAATTCGGTCATGCTTTGTCTCCTCAACTATTTTTTCTTGCCGTTCCCGTTCTTCGGTTGCGGCGGGTTTGATGTGGGGTCCGGCGGGGTAATAATGCCGCCGGAAACAATCATCTTGATTGCGTCTTCAACATTCATTTCTAAGAAAATTAAGTCTTTACGCGGAATAAACAACAGGAAGCCCGATGTCGGGTTCGGCGTGGTGGGCAGGAACACATTCACCACCTCATCATCCGTTAAGCGCTGAACCTCGCCTTTGGTCGATCCGGTCACAAACCCCATCGCCCAAATGCCGGGACGCGGGTATTGAAACATGACGGCTTCGCGGAAGGCTTGCGATTGCGCGCCCATCACCGTTTCAAAAACCTGTTTCGTGGCCCCGTACAACGTGCGGATAACGGGCATACGGTCAACAATATATTCCGAAATATTGATGACCACACGGCCCATAAAATTCCGCGCGAACCACCCGATGGTGATAAAAAACGCCACCGCAATAATCAACCCCAACCCCGGCACCGCGGTTTGCGGGTAATAATGCGCGGGAATAATGGCCGACACTTGGCTGTCGATAAATTTCAGAAACACCCATGTCAGATACAGCGTGATTGAAATCGGCGCCGTCACCAAAATACCCGCAAGGAAATACCCGCGAATTTTTGCAAAGACGCTCAGATGGAACGGCTCACGCTCCTGCGGTTGGTTGGGGGTGGTTTGCGGCTGTTCGGTGGTCATGCGCCACATCTCCTGAAAGACAAGGTGGAATTACGCGAAAAGGATCATGGAAAAGATACCATGTCCGCGCCCGATGACCAGTGCACATGCGCAAAACGCGCAAAAAGCGACCCCCTGAAGGTGTGTGGGCCTTCAGGGGGTCTTTTTTATCGTGGGGCTTGGGGGAAGCTATCCACGGCGTTTGGTGTGTGAAGCATTTATTGGTGTGTGTGTATGGGGAGATACCAATAAACGCTATAATTCCAAACGTAAGGCGATATAAACCATAGTTTTCCATAGCGCGTCAACATTATTTTTGATAAAAAATAAGTTCCCACGCTATAAAAAATAATGTATAACAGACCGACTAGCTAAAAACCGCAGGAAACTGCCCTTTTATGAGGTTTTGACGCACGTGGCCATTACCGCAGACCAAATCCGCGCCGCCCGGGCCTTAAAAAACTGGAGCCAGGCCGATCTCGCCGAGCGAGTCGACATGGCCACGCCGTCCATTGGCAACATCGAATCCGGCAAACACAACCCCACCCCCCAAACCCAAGCCGCCATTATCGAGGCGTTTGAAGATGCGGGGATTGAATTTATTGATGGGGGTGTGCGGAAGAAACAAGACTTGGTTACCATTTTCGAAGGTGACGACTGCTATCTGAAATTATTGGACGATGTTTTTCGCACCTTGGCCAAATCAAAGGGCGAAGTCCTTTTTAGCGGATCAGATGAAACGCGATCCCCGCCGGAAGTCATTGAAAAACTGCGTGCCATTCGCCGCTCTGGCATACGTATGCGCTCACTGGTCATGGAAAATGACACCTATTTAATGGGGAGTTTGGGCGAGTATCGGTATATGCCCAAATCCGTTTTCGTCGACAGCGACGTCAAAGTTATTTTCGGTGACTGCATCGCTTATCTCGTAAGCTGGAAAGACGTTTGGAAGGTTATCATCCTTCGAGAGCCATCAATTTCCGCCGAAGCCACAAGGATTTTTGAGTTTTTCTGGTCTGTTGGACAAATTCCGACAACCTCCACAGCAGAGATTCTGTATGAGGAGAAAACCCAATGATGAAGGTTGCCCCCAAAAGCCTTTCCATCTGGAAAGAGTACAAAACCGCCTGCGTTGGCATTAGCATGCACAGCGAGAACCATGTTGGCGAAGCGTTGCATGGCATGTTGAATTGGGTTCAAGAAAATTTTGAGAACTGTATTCTCGATTTCTCTGACCTCCTGTATCGGCACAACTATATTTCGGCGGGATACAGCCCTGAAGTTGCATTTAAACTATCCCAAGAAGACGGGAGCAAATGGCTCCGCAATAACATGGATATAATCCAATCTATATCCATACCGACCAAAATTATACATTGGCAGACATGGCTGAATCATCCGGACTTCATCCCAAATCTTAATCAGTTCCGCCATGCGTATAACACGCAACCGGCATTCCGCGACGCCTTACTGGGTGACGTATCAAAATTTTATAAGCGGAAAAATTCTGAACCGTCATCGGGTATCGAAAGCATAGAGAATTCTGTTGAATACATGCTGGAAGAGCTGGCAGCACACTCTATCCTTTACACAGAGCACCCATCTGCCGTCATTTATCCAGGCAAGCAACACGAATCCTTTAAAATGGTTCGCGCCGGACAAGTTGCCTCTGTTCCGCAAGGCATCAAGAATTCAAAATATGTACGCATGATCGTCTATAATTTTGACAGCAAATGTACACACACCCCTGATGTACGCGGGGCCGAGACGTGCTTGATTAGTCAAGCCGCATAAAATATCTCTAAAACTAGCCCCTAATTCCCCACAAAAACATAACGCACTGGCGTGACATGATTTTCCTGTCACGCCATTTCTTTTGTTTTTTATGACGTTGACGTCAATGCGATATGCGCCACGTTAGTCACGACGTTAAAGCCAGCATGGAGAAGGCCCATGATTCATCTTGGCCCCGATGCGCCGGGCATCATTTTGTTTTCATCCAGTCTCAGCGCCATCATCGCATTCGGCACCGTGATGGCCTTGTGCATGACCATGGCTTTGGAACCCCTCGCCCCGCTGCGTGGGGAGGATGGACGGCCGGACCCAAGCGTGACGATCCCGCAGGACCTGCCGGAGACAACGTTGAAGTTATATTGATGTTTGGGAAGAGAGGGTGGTGACTGCTCAGGGATTCGAACCCTGGGCCTACTGATTAAAAGTCAGTTGCTCTACCGGCTGAGCTAAGCAGTCTTACCCGTTGCGAACGCCCCGTAGTGGCTGGGTGCGTATATTAGGCCGATGCAAAATATGAATACATGGGCCCTTCGTCAAGGTTTCTTTTCAAAACAATCCCAAAGAACTGCATTTTTTTTGAAAATATTGGAATCTTTGGGATTTTTCAGCCCCACAGCCCCACCCATACGGGGCGGAGCCGTGGCCCAAAGGCTATTTCAGGCCGAATTTGGCCTTCATCCGGGATTCGACATTGGGCGTCACCACACCCGATACATCCCCACCCAGCGAGCAGATTTCCTTCACAAAGGACGAGGATACGAACTGCCACTTGTCCGAGGCCATCAAAAACACGGTTTCAATGTCCGGGTTCAGCTTGGCGTTCATACCCGTCATCTGGAATTCGAATTCAAAATCCGACACGGCGCGCAAGCCCCGGATAATGCACGATGCCCCAACGTCACTGGCGAAATCAATCAACAGATTGCTGAACGGTCGTATTTCAATCTCGCAATATTTATCATGCATATTGGCGATATCGGTTTTCACCAGATCAATCCGTTCATCAATGGTGAATAACGGCCCTTTGCGTACGTTCCCGGCCACGCCGATAATCAAACGGTCCACCATCTTGCTGGCGCGTTGAATAATGTGCAGATGCCCCTTGGTCAGCGGATCAAACGTGCCGGGGTAAACGCCGACGCGGTGTTTGCTATCCAGATCTTGGGTCATTTGCTTGTTCCTTTCAGATTCATTCCCATGTAACGCACAGCCCCCAGGCCATCGCGCCACGCCCCATCACGAAGGAAATTGGGGAACACGATGTCCACCGCCTGTAATTCCTCGTGGGTGAAAAAACGCACTTCTTCAACCGCACCGCCCTGGTCTACCCAGCCATCCTGAACCGCGCCGGATTCAATGGCACAGATGAAATGGACCTGTAACGTGTGAAACGTTTCAGCAGCGTCATAATATTCGGATACGGCATACATATCGCCGACAGAAACGATCAGCCCCGTTTCCTCATACACCTCACGTCGGACGCAGGTTTTAATATCCTCGCCCAGATCGGCCCGCCCACCCGGCAGGGTCCAAAACGTGCCATCGCCATCCCCGCGCACCAAAAGCAGACGGCCCCGATCAACGATCAGGGCCCGTCCGGCAACTTGTGGCGCGGTGTATTTCGCCATTATTCCTCAACCGGTGCGTCGGTATCGTTGGCCGGAGCCGCGGCGTCACCATCGATGGCGGCATCGTCCCCTTCCTCACGGATCAACCAGGCGACGGAGACGACTTTTTCACCCTCCGAAACCTTGAACAGGGTCACGCCCTGGGCGCTGCGGCCCGTGAAGCGGACGTCATGGACCGGCATGCGGATCAATTGGCCCGCATCGGACACCAGCATCACTTCGTGTTCGTCCGTGACCGGGAATGTGGCGATCATTTCCCCGCCATTCTTCGCCGTCAGGGACATGTTGGTCACACCCTGACCACCACGACCGGACAAACGGTATTCATAGGCCGATGTCCGTTTACCAAAGCCCTTGGCCGTCACGGTCAGCAGGAATTGTTCTTTTTCCTGCAATTCCTTGAAACGGGCCTCGGACAAGTCGATGTCGCCACCTTCAAATTCCACGCCCTCTTCGTCCGCGCCACGCAATTTGTTGGCCATCTTCAGATAGGCCGTGCGTTCGTCGGCGGTCGCCTCAACATGGGTCAGGATGGACATGGAGATAACTTCGTCATCATCCTTGGCCAATTTCACGCCGCGCACACCGGTCGATGTCCGGCCCGAGAAGACGCGAACGTCATCAACGGGGAAGCGGATGGCCTTGCCCAGACGGGTGGCCAGCAGGATATCGTCGTCTTCGCGTGCGATTTTGACGGAGATCAGCTTCTCGCCCTCTTCCTCCAGCTTCATGGCAATCAGGCCATTGGAGCGGATGGAGCGGAAATCGGACAATTTGTTCCGGCGGACGTTGCCCTTGCTGGTCGCAAAGATAATATCCATCGTATCCCAGATTTCTTCATCTTCCGGCAGACGCATGATGACGGAGATATTCTCCCCCTCCTCCAGCGGCAGCATGTTGATGAGAGCCTTGCCCCGGGCCTGCGGCGTGCCCAGCGGCAATTGCCAGACCTTCAGCTTGTGCACGATCCCACGGCTGGTGAAGCAGAGCAACGGCGTGTGGGTCGAGGCCACGAACAGATCGGTTACGAAATCTTCGTCTTTCAGGCCCGTACCGCTGCGCCCCTTGCCACCACGGCGTTGCGCGCGATAGGTGTCCAGCGGAACGCGTTTGGCGTAACCGCTGTTGGTGATGGTCACCACCATTTCCTCACGCTGGATCAGATCTTCGATATCTTCTTCGAATTCCGCGTTGACGATTTCCGTGCGGCGCGGCGTGCCGAATTTGGTTTTCACCTCGATCAATTCGTTGGTCAGAACGGCCAACAATTTTTCACGGCTGCCCAAAATGGCCAGATATTCGGCGATGGCATCGGTGATTTCTTTCAATTCATCGCCGATTTTGTCGCGTTCCAGACCGGTCAAACGGTGCAGGCGCAGGTCCAGAATGGCTTTCGCCTGAACTTCGGACATTTGGTATGTCCCGGCACCATCGACCAGATATTCCGGATCGTCGATCAACGCGATCAACGGGGCGACATCGCCCGCCGGCCAGCGCTTGGACAACAGTTTTTCTTTGGCTTCCGCCGGGTTCGGGGCGTTACGGATCACAGCGATGATTTCATCGATGTTCGCAACGGCCACAGCCAGACCGGCCAAAACGTGCGCCCGGTCACGGGCCTTGCCCAGTTCGTAAATTGTGCGGCGTGTAATGACCTCTTCGCGGAATTTCACGAAGGCGGAAATAAAATCGCGCAACAGCAAGGTTTGCGGGCGGCCATGGTTCAGGGCCACCATGTTGCACGGGAATGATGTTTGCAGTTGGGTATGTTTGTACAGCTGGTTCAAAACAACATCGGCGATGGCGTTTTTCTTCAGCTCGATAACAATACGAACACCGTCGCGGTCGGATTCATCACGAATTTCCGCCATGTCTTCAACGATTTTTTCGCGACCCACTTCGCCCAGGCGTTCGAGCAAGCGGCCCTTGTTCACCTGATACGGCACTTCGTGCACGATGATGGCTTCGCGTTTGTCGCGCATATCCTCAATCGAGCATTTCGCGCGCATCATGATGGACCCGTTACCGGTCATGTAAGCGGATTTAATGCCCATGCGGCCCAAAATTTGCGCCCCTGTCGGGAAATCCGGCCCATGAATGTGAGCCATCAAATCTTCGGTCGTCACATCCGGGTTTTCGACATAGGCACAGCACGCATCAATCACTTCGCCCAAATTGTGCGGCGGAATGTTCGTGGCCATACCAACGGCAATACCACCCGCCCCGTTGACGAGCAGGTTCGGAACGCGTGCCGGCAGAACGGTCGGCTCCAGCGTGGATTCGTCGTAGTTGGGGCGGAATTCAACCGTGTCCTTGTCGATATCATCCAACAGGGCTTCGGCCGGTTTGGCCAGACGCGCTTCGGTATAACGCATCGCCGCAGCCGGATCGCCGTCCATGGAACCAAAGTTACCCTGACCATCAATCAACGGCAGACGCAGAGAGAAATCCTGCGCCATACGAACCATGGCTTCGTAAATCGCGGAGTCGCCGTGCGGGTGGTATTTACCCATGACGTCACCGACGATACGTGCCGATTTCTTGTAGGATTTATCGGACGTGTACCCGCCCTCTTTCATCGCGAAGAAGATGCGGCGGTGAACCGGCTTCAAACCGTCGCGCACATCGGGCAGCGCACGGGACACGATCACGCTCATCGCGTAATCGAGGTAGGATTTCTTCATCTCGTCTTCGAGGGAAACGGTCGGGAGAATCGGATCCTGGGTCGCGGTATCGGTCATTGTTCTACGGCCTTTATCAAAAACGGCGGAAACGCTTGGTTTTCTTGTGAAATTTCAAGGTCATTAAGTAGCATTTTTGCCACCTTCAAACAACGCCAAAATGGCAAAAAGCGGGGCTTTTCCAGCCCCGCAAAATCACACATAACGCATTGTAATTAAACGTATTTTATTCGGAACCCGCCGGGGCCGATGTCGCATTGATCCCAAAACGCTCATCCGCCAGCGCTTTATCCAACATACGGATAATTTCCGGCTGTAATTTTTCCTGATAAATCGGCAGTTTTTGGGCCACGGCCTTGGCCTCGGGTGAACCGAAATAATCCACCATCGCCTGTAATTCCGCCGTGGTGAACAAATCCACCATCGTATCGACCGACATTTTTTCCAGGGCGGCATAATCGAACGCCTTGTCCACCATGGCGATAAAACGTTCCTGATCGGCCGGAGGCAGGTTGCGCGCCACTTGCTCAACAGCCTCGCTCACCTGTTCGCGGGCCGGGCGAATTTTGTGCATTTCAATTGCCAATTCGCGGCGTTTGGTCATATCCGCATCATCCTGTGCAAAGGCCGGGACGGACATGGCAAAAACGACAAAAGCGGACAGAAACAAGCGCAACATGGAGGGTCCCTTATCTGGCGGTGAAGTCCCCTATCATAGCGGCTTCCCCCCCAAATGTCACCCCAGCGCAATCGGCATCTTAGACGGGTTTTAAATCCATAACATTGGATCGGGACGGGCTGTCCCAGAAATCGAAGGGGAAGGTCACGATGTCTTTCAACACCACATCCTTGCCCACGTTTTTGGCATCGTAATAATCGGTGTTGTTCGGCCAGGCGGCTTGCGGGATCAGGCGAACAATCCCGCCGCGCGGGCTGTCCATATCCCCGGCATAACGCGGCAACACGTGCAGATAGGCCCGGCTCATCATTTGCCCGCCGGCACGGCCAACATCCCACCCGATATTATATCCATCGGGTGGCGTTGTGCCCGCCTGTTGCATGGCCATGATCTCCAGCGCCAATTCCAGTTGCGCCAGAAATTCGCCTTCGGAACAATCCAGCAGGGATTTACGGGGCGCATGCGGCAACACCACGCTGTGCCCCTGCGCCACCGCCACATCACGCGGCAGGTTGACGGCATAGGCCAGATCATTGCGCGCCACCAACGGCATCATGGTGGTGACATGTTTTTCCAACGTGCGTTGCGCGGATTTGGATGCCGTATTGTAAAAATCGGGAATGGATTGAAACGGCATGCGCACCAACCCGCCCAACGGATTGATTTTATGTGCGCGGTTCACCGTATTGTAACGCGGCATGATATGCATATGCGCATGCGCGATGGATTGCCCGCCATGAAACCCAATATTCCAACCCACATTGTACCCATCGGGTTTGAAATGCGCATTGAACGCGGCGGTCAGGGTTTTGAACATGCGGAAATGTTCCACCAATTCATCGCGCGCCAGATCGGTAAAACGATACGTGCCAAAATCACGCGGCAGAACCAGCGTATGCCCCAACGTGGATGGAAACCCGTTCGACACGGCAAAGGTCAATTCCCCCTGCCCCAGCCAATCGGCCCGATCGGTAAAGGGGCTGGGCCGCATGCCTTCGGGCATCCGGTCGCGGGCGGCGTTATAAAATGTCGGCTTGATGGGGTTCATGCCTGTTCCAACGTTTTATTTTCCGGAACATAGGGCCATCCCCCACAAAAAGGCAATAAAAATCCCCCGATTGGGGGAATTTCATCAGGAAACCAGCCGCTTTATCAATACACTGGCATCACAGCGCCCATGCCCCTGATCGGCCAATTCTTTGTAAAATTCCCGGATCTGTGCGGTGACGGGCAGGTTTGCGCCGTTGTTTTTGGCCTCGTCCAAAGCGATGCCCAGATCCTTGTAAATCCAATCCACGGCAAAGCCGAAATCGAATTGATCGCGCACCATGGTTTTGCCGCGGTTTTCCATCTGCCAGCTTTGGGCGGAGCCCGCACTGATCACGGCCAACACCTCATCCATATCCAGACCGCTTTTCATGCCAAAGGACAAGCCTTCGGCCAAGCCTTGCAACACACCAGCAATGCACATCTGATTGACCATTTTGGTCAATTGTCCGGTACCGCTGGGCCCCATGTGGCGAATTTCACGCGCGTACACCGCCTTGAGGATTGGTGCGACTTTGTCATACGCGGTGCGATCACCGCCGCACATGATCGTCAGAACGCCATTCACGGCCCCGGCCTGCCCGCCAGATACGGGGCAATCCAGAAACGTGACACCCTTGTCCGCAAAGAACGCCGCCATCTCACGCGAGACATCGGCGGACACCGTTGTGTGATCCACGATGATGGCCCCCGCCTTCACCGTATCCGCCACACCGTTTTCACCGGTCAAAACCTGACGCAGATCATCATCATTGCCCACGCACAGACATATCAAATCCGCGTCCCGCGCGGCATCCGCCGGGGTCAGCGCTTTGCGCCCCTGATATTCACCCAGCCATTGATCCGCCTTGGCGACACTCCGGTTATAAACCGTCACATCCGCGCCACTCTTTTTCGCCAGATGCCCCGCCATGGGATACCCCATGACGCCCAAGCCAAGGAACGAGATTTTTTGCATGATGATACTCTTTTCTCTTAACGGCGCAGAACCA
This sequence comes from Micavibrio aeruginosavorus EPB, assembly GCF_000348745.1. Taxonomy (NCBI): domain Bacteria; kingdom Pseudomonadati; phylum Bdellovibrionota; class Bdellovibrionia; order Bdellovibrionales; family Pseudobdellovibrionaceae; genus Micavibrio; species Micavibrio aeruginosavorus. The sequence continues at coordinate 1,593,663 of NC_020812.1, forward strand.
TGAAAGCGCGCCGATTAACGGCGCAGGGTCATGTAATCCCACCACACACCCTGGCGGCCCTGACGGTCGGTGTCATCGCCCAAGACGGTGGCCTTAAACCCGACATCAGCGGCCAGACGTTTCACTTCATTCGCCCCCACCTTGTACATCGGGCGGTCATCCGGCGATGGGCCATGGCGCAGTGACATATAAATCAGCGCCCCCGGCGCGGCCATATCCCACATGGCGCGCATGGTGGTTTTGCGCGCATCGGGGGACAAATGCATCCACACCGCGCTCATCACCATCACGTTAAATTCACGGTCCAACGCCATGACGTCGCGCATATGCGGCAGGCTGTCGACCATGTACTGCACATTCGGGTGGGATTTGCGGTCTTCGGCCACGCGGATCATGTCAGCTGCGGCGTCAAAGGCCACAACATGAAACCCCTTATCCGCCAGCCATACAGCATCGCGCCCCGTGCCACATCCAATATCCAACGCGTTCATGCGCGTGGTGCCATCGCATTCCGGCAACAACGGCTCCAACCCCGGCAATACGGCAGGGGAACTCATCGCATTGTACAAATCAGCCAGTTTTTCAGCCTGCTGGTTATACGCGATAATGCTGATGTCATTCTTGCTTTTGGATGTCATGCGCGTGTCCCCTTTTAAACAATAAGGCCCCGGCTTTATAAAACCGGGGCCTTAAAACATTCAAACTTTATTTAGAACGGAATTTCGTCGTCCATATCATCGATACGGGCGCCACCGCCGGACGCGGCACGCGCCGGAGCCGGTGAACCGTAATCGGCCCCCCCGCCCATACCAGAGCCCATATCGTTGGCGCCGCCAAAACCAGACCCACCGCCGCTGCGGGAATCCAGCATGGTCAGTTCGCCACGGAACGGGCGCAGGACCACTTCGGTCGTGTATTTTTCTTGGCCGTCTTTGTCGGTGTATTTGCGGGTTTCCAATTGGCCTTCGATGTACACTTTCGCGCCTTTTTTCAAATAACGCTCGGCAACAGTGGCCAAATTGTCGTTAAAGATCACCACGCGGTGCCATTGGGTGCGTTCCTGACGCTCGCCGGAATTTTTGTCTTTCCAGCTTTCGGATGTGGCGATGGACAGGTTCACAACCTTGCCGCCCGACTGCATCATCCGCACGTCCGGGTCGTTGCCCAGATTGCCTACCAGAATAACCTTGTTCACGCTGCCAGCCATGGCCTGCTCTCTCTCATGTTCTATATTTGTTTCGGGAAAACCGGGGTCACTATTACCCATCGTGCGCCGGATGAAAAGCGCGTTTTGCGCCATTTTTACGGTTATGCACCAGGACAGGCCCCCCCGGCCACTTTTTCCTTGCCCCACTTGTCCAGCTTACGTAAATTACCGTCCTTGCAAAAAGAGTACGTAAAAAGCCCGGAAAACGTGGGCGCCTATCAGGGAGCACATATAATGGTACTGACTCAGCACAGTGAAAACCACCTGAAAACCTTCGCGAGCATCAGTGTCATCGCTGAGCAAGTTGGGGCCCTGCCCACGCATTTTCCCGACTTGAATGACAGTTTAAAAACATTGCCACAGGATGTCGTCCGCGGCCGCTCATTCCATGAAATCGTCATCGATGATTTTCTGGAGCTTTACGCCTGCATCGCCAAAGACCTTTCGGCGGACAAGGCTTACCCCGAATTTTACGGCGAAATCATGCGCCACCGGAACGGCGAAACGATTGTCCCGGAAACCGCGCAGGAATTTCTGGCCGCGCATATCGAACAGGTGAGAAAAGACGCAAGCCCGTCCTATAACATGGAATGTGTCGGTCTTTTGGAGCTGTCGCCGAAGGGCCAAGAGGTTATTCCGACCGTGGCAGGCTTGTTCAAAACCATGGCCCGCCTGTTCGGCCAGCTGCATCTCAGCGACGAAGCCATTCAAACCAACAGCTTGGCCGAAGGCCTGGCCGCGGCGATGGAGCAAATCTATCCGGAGCCAACCGAAACACCGGCACAGAGCGCGGAAGCGCAGGCTGTTTCAACCGACGATTTCGGCCCCGAGGAAGACGCACACGATGTCTTGTCCATCTATGGCATCAACATCGCCGAAAACATTGCAAAGCCGCCGCAGGCCCCCGAATTTGACGGCGCGATTGAAACCCTGTCGCGCGTCCTGTTACGCCCGCATGGCGCACAGGCCTTGCTGCATGGAAAAGATTACAGCAACGCGCGTATTCTGGTTGATATCCTGGCCCACAAAATGGCCGCGGGTGAAGGACCGGGATATTTGAAAGACGCCTCCATCTACCGCATCAGCCTGACCGAGATGCTGTTGAAATCCGCCGATTCCGGCCCCGCCGGCCAGAGCGCCAAATCGATGCTGAGCGACGTTTTAGACACCACCAGCGCCCACAATCTGGACAACCCGGATGAACCGATCATCCTGCATTTCGACGATTATGGCTGCGCCCAAAAACCGCTCAGCTATGACGCGATGATGATGGATTCCACGGGAATGTTGCGGACCATTATCAAACATTACGCCGACAATGACCCCAGCCTGATGATGGTGTTTAACGCCACGGATGCGGAATTGCATGACCTGAATGAGGATACAACAAAATACGAACGCATTGCGACACCGGAACTGTCCACGGATTCCGTGCTGCTTCACATGCTGAGAACCGTTGTAAATCTGGAATCACAAAAATCCATTGAGATCAGCGATTCCATTCTGGAAGATATCATCCAAAAATCCGATGCCCATATGCCGAAAACAGCATCGCGCATGATCCGTGCCACCGATGTTCTGTTGTCCGCCGTTGCGGATGCAGAATTGAAGGGCCACGACACGCTGACATACGAATCTGTCTGCGTCGCCGTTGCCGCACGGTCGAAAAAACCACTCGAAACGATCAATGGTGACGGGGCCAGCCGCTACACCAACCTGGCCGAAAAATTGTCCGGCAAGGTTTTTGGACAGGACGAAGCCATCAAGATCGTTGCCGACACGCTGGAACTGGTTGGGCATGGATTGCATGATCCAAAACGCCCGTTTGGCGTATTTTATATGACCGGCCCGACCGGCGTCGGGAAAACCGAATTGGCCAAAGTTCTGGCCGATACGCTGGGCACCGACCTGATCACCGTCAACATGGCGGATTTCAGCGGCGAACATACCATCAGCCGCCTGCTCGGCTCCCCCCCGGGCTATGTCGGATATGGTGATAAGACCGCATTGGAAGACGTGGCACAGAAACCCTATGCCGTCATCCTGATCGATGAGGCCGAAAAAGCCCACCGCACCGTCGACAACGCATTCATGAAGATCATGGACGAAGGGGAACTGACCCTGCTCAACGGCAAACATATCGACTTCCACAACACGGTTTTAATGTTCACCAGTAACCTGGGGGCCCGTGACGCCGAAGAGGCTGGGAAAAAGAACGGTATCGGGTTCAGCGCCAGCAATGGGCAGACTGAACGCGATCAGGCCAGCAAGGAAGCCCGTACCAAAGCCATTCAGGAAACACTGAAACCGGAATTCCGCCAGCGCGCAACATTGATCGACATGAACAGCCTGACGCCGGATTCCGTGCGATCCATTGCCTTTAAAAAGATCAATGAGGTGTCCGATCGCCTGCGCCAGAACAAGGCCTATGCGAATATGGACATCGACCTGACCCAACAGGCCATGGATGAATTGATGAAAATTGGTTATGACCGCGCCAGCGGCGCACGCCACATGGAACGGGCCATCCGTGACAATGTGAAGGTACCGCTGGTCCACTGGCTGAACAAAAACGCAGACCAAGTCGCTGGCAAAGATTGCACCCTGGTCATTGAAAGCGTTTTGAAAGACAGCTTCCGCGCCAGCGTCACGCAAAATGCAAGGGCCGTGAACGACAACAGCGAGGGCAGGCCCCAACGCCGCCCGGCCGCACGTACGCAGCCAAGCCCCCCGAAACCGGAATAATCACAAAAGCCCGCCCCAAACAGGCGGGCTTTTTGCTGGCACCATCCGGGAAAAGCGGCAGAAACCATAGACTTTTTGGCATCTTCCCCAGCCTCGTACTTTTTTATAAAGATATTTCTTGCCCCATACCAAAGCTTTATGTAAATTAAAGCCCAGAGAAAAGACAAAAACCGCGTAATTTATAAGCGTTATCAGGGAGATAAAGAATGGCCGAGACCGCCCGCGAAACCACCCTTCTGAGCATCTTCAACACCATTGAAGCCGTCATGGCCCAGATGCAAACGCTGGATAAACATCCAGGGGTTCTGACATTCCTGGAAAGCGCTCCGACGGACCTGGTTCAAGGCCGCACCCTTAAAGAAATTGTTGCAGATGATTTGATGGAGCTTCACGCCCTCGTCTTCAAAGATGTGTCTGCCGATGGGCGAAATGCCGATTTTTATTTCCAACTGATGCAACACCGCCATCAAGCCATGGTGTCTCGCCCCGATGCGGATATGACGTTGCGTTACAACGCCGACAAAAAGGCAGAGACAAAACAAAGCGCCTATATCCCCATGGCCCTGCGTCTGACGAAAGACGTTCCGTCGATGGTGCAGGTTTACACCTATCTGCAAGACAGCTTTGAACAACTCAGCGGCGGATTTGGACAGATTTTGTTCAGCAACGACGCCATGGTGTCCTATCAGGCCGCCAATGAGGCTGTCAGCGCCCTGCAACAAAGCGATGATAGCGGGACAAAGAAAAACCTGGCCTTCGTCCACGCGGATGACAGCAAGATCTCGAAAAAATTGCGCTCGCTGTTGAATGAATATGCGTCCGACTTCACAATCGAAGCCAAAGATCTGGACGACAATCATGGCCGTGACGAAGACGTCAAACGCCTGTCCCGTGTATTGCTGCAACAAAAAGGGGCCAGCGCCCTGCTCCATGGCGGCGAAGGCATTGGCAAGAGCACTGTGGTCAAAGCCCTGGCCAGAAACATGGCCGAAGGCAAAGGCCCCGGTCAGATGAAGAATGGCAGCATTTTCAAATTGAATCTGGCCGACATGCTGTTTAACGGCCCGTCATCGGTTATCGACAAAAAACCGCAGGTGAAAGACGTCCTGCTGGATATTTTGAACAATGTGGCCGATCACAACGCCAAAAACCCGAAAGAACCCGTTATCCTGTATATCGAGGACTTTGGAAATTCGACATCGGCATTGAAAGAAAATATGACAGCCCTGCGCGCGCTGATCGCCCACGAATTGTCCCAGAACAAAGACCTGCATTTGATTGCCAGCGCGACAGACCAGGAAATATTCCTGATCAAAAAACAATCGCCGGATGTTGCAGCCGTATTTGAAACACTGAAACTTCAAGAACTGCCCGCCGATATTGCAATGATACAATTGCAACGTCATGCGGAAAAAATTTCCAACTATCACTCGGTTGAAATTACACAGGACGCTTTGGATCATATCGCGGCAAAAACCGATCGTTATATGCCCAACCAATTCCGCCCCGGAAAAGGCATCGGCATTTTGCTGTCCGCCGTTGCGGAAAGCGAGCTGAACAATGAATCCACGCTGAGCATTGCGACGATTGATAACATCATCGCCGAAAAAACAGGCCTGCCGCTGGCTTTAATCGGCGGATCGGCATCGGATCGCATCGAAAATCTGGGCGATACTTTGTCCCAACGGATTTTCGGCCAGGACGAAGCCGTAACAAAAATTTCCAAAACCATTGGGTTGGTGAACCGCAATTTGCACGACCCGAAAAAGCCGCTGGGCGTCTTCTACCTGATGGGCAGCAGCGGCGTCGGGAAAAGCGAGCTGGCAAAATCCTTGTCGGAATCGCTGTTTGTCGATGAAAAAGCACTGATCACCGTGAACCTGGCCGACTTCGCCGAAAAACACACGGTCAGCCGCATCGTCGGTTCCCCGCCGGGCTACATTGGTTACGGTGAAGAAACCGCGCTGGAAGCCGTGGACAAAAAACCCTTCTCTGTCGTGCTGTTCGACGAAGCCGAAAAGGCCCACCCGGAAGTGGACAACGCCCTGATGAAAATCATGGATGAAGGCGAGCTGACCCTGCTGAACGGCAAGAAGCTGAACTTCCGCAACTGCGTCCTGATCTTCACCAGTAACTTGGGGGCAACCGCAGCCCAAAATGCCGCCGATGAAATCAAGGAAAAGGCGACAATTGGCTTCACCGCCCCTTCGAGAGAAGATCGCGAAAACGATGCCCAAAAAGCCGCCGCGAAAGAACGGTTACAAGCCGCGAAAGACCGCCTGAAACCGGAATTCCGCAACCGGGCGACCTTTATCGACATGAAGGATCTGACGCCGGAGGTTGTCCGCACCATCGCGCTGAAGAAAATCGACGGCGTGTCGGCCAGCCTGCGCCAGAACAAGCTCTATGCCGGATTGACGGTCCAGCTGTCCGACAATGCGCTGGATGAGTTGATGAGCGTTGGCTTCGACGCCAAGAACGGGGCCCGCCCGATGGATCGCGCCATCCGCGATTACGTCAAGGTTCCGTTGGCCGATTGGTTGAAGCAAAACGAAGCCGATCTGGCCGGGGAAGCCAAAACCCTGACCGTCGACAGCGTGAAAGACAGCTTCGCCGTGACAGCCACCGCGACCGCCGCCAACCAGAACAAGGCCGAGACCGCCAAACCGGTCACCCGCAAACCGAACGGCCCGGCGGCGCAGCCGGCTTAATAGAGCACAGTTTTAACACCACCTCGCCCCCGGCTGGTCACCCTGCCGGGGGCTTTTTATGCCCATGGGGCCAAAAAGCCCCTAGCCAAGCCGCCCCCGAATCCCATATACATGGAAAGCCAGAGTAGAACTTTTCGGGAACATTTCGCACTATGTTAAAGACCATCAGCATCCGCGGCGCGCGGGAACACAACCTGAAAGACGTCAATGTCGACATGCCGCGCGATTCCCTGATCGTGATGACGGGCTTGTCCGGCTCGGGCAAATCCTCCCTCGCCTTTGACACGATTTATGCCGAGGGGCAGCGCCGTTACGTTGAAAGCCTGTCGGCCTATGCCCGCCAGTTTTTGGAGCTGATGCAAAAGCCGGATGTGGATTCGATCGAGGGCCTGTCCCCCGCCATTTCCATCGAACAAAAAACCACCAGCCGCAACCCGCGATCCACCGTCGGCACGGTGACGGAAATTTACGATTATATGCGCCTGCTCTGGGCGCGCGTTGGCGTGCCCTATTCCCCCGCGACCGGATTGCCGATTGAAAGCCAGACGGTCAGCCACATGGTCGACCGCATCATGGACATGGGCGAAGGCACGAAACTGTATCTGCTCGCCCCCATCGTGCGCGGGCGCAAGGGTGAATATAAAAAGGAACTGGCCGAACTGCGCGCCAAGGGATTCCAGCGTGTGAAAATTGACGGCACGCTGTATGAAATTGATGAAACCCCTGCGCTGGACAAGAAAATCAAACACGACATCGAAATTGTCGTGGACCGGATTATCGTGCGCCCCGATCTGGGCAACCGTCTGGCCGACTCGGTCGAAACCGCGTTGAAAATGGCCGACGGACTGCTGATTGTTGAGAACGCCGAAAGCGGCGAACAAACGCTGTTTTCGGAAAAATTCGCCTGCCCGGTATCCGGCTTTACCATTCCCGAAATTGAACCGCGTTTGTTTTCATTCAACAACCCGCACGGCGCTTGCCCGACATGCGACGGGCTGGGTGTAAAATTGTTGTTTGATGAATCTTTGGTCGTACCGGACCCGTCAAAAAGCATGGAAGACGGCGCGATTGATCCGTGGTCGAAGAATTTCAGCAAATATTACCTGCAAACCCTCGCGTCCGTGGCCAAGCATTACAAGGTCACCGTGGACCAGCCGTTTAAATCCATCCCGAAGAAGGTCCGCGACATCATCCTGTATGGCAGCGATGAAGAAGTGATCACCTTTACCTATGACGACGGGGTGCGCAGTTACAAAACGAAAAAACCATTTGAAGGCGTCATCCCCAACCTGCAACGCCGCCTGTTGGAAACCGACAGTGCCGGGGTGCGCGATGAATTGTCCAAATACCAATCCTCTGCCCCGTGCGAGGCGTGCGAAGGATACCGCCTGAAACCCGAAGCCCTGGCCGTCAAGATCAATAAAATCCACATCAGCCAAGCCGCCGAAATGGGCATTGGTGAGGCGCTCGACTGGTTCGGTGCGCTGGATAAAAAACTGACCAAGCAACAACGCGCCATTGCCGAGCGGATTTTGAAAGAAATCAATGAACGGCTGCAATTCCTGATGAATGTGGGACTGGATTACCTCAACCTGTCGCGCTCGTCCGGCACATTGTCGGGCGGGGAAAGCCAGCGTATCCGTCTGGCCAGCCAGATTGGCTCTGGCCTGACCGGGGTTCTGTATGTTCTGGACGAACCGTCCATCGGTCTGCACCAGCGCGATAACAATCGCTTGCTGGAAACGCTGAAACGCCTGCGCGATCTGGGCAATACGGTGTTGGTTGTTGAACATGACGAAGACGCCATCCGCATGGCCGATTACCTGATCGACATGGGCCCCGGCGCGGGCATTCACGGCGGCCAGATCGTCGCGCAAGGCACCCCCGCCGAAGTGATGAAGAATAAAGACAGCATCACGGCCGATTACCTGACCGGGCGCAAATCCATCGCCGTGCCAAAAACCCGCCGCCCCGGAAAGCCGAAACAGTTTATTGAACTGAACGGATGCACCGGAAACAATTTGCAAAATATCGACGGTAAAATCCCGCTCGGCACCATGACGTGCATCACGGGTGTGTCCGGGTCCGGCAAATCGACCTTTACCATCGACACGCTGTTCCAGGCCGCCAGCCAGAAATTGATGGGCACACGCGAAGCACCGTTGCCGTACAAGGAAATCAAGGGCCTGCACAATGTCGACAAAGTCATCGACATTGACCAATCCCCCATTGGCCGCACACCGCGCTCCAACCCCGCCACCTACACCGGGGCATTCACCCCCATCCGCGAATGGTTCGCCGGGTTGCCGGAATCCAAGGCCCGCGGGTACGAACCGGGCCGTTTCTCTTTTAACGTCAAGGGCGGGCGGTGCGAGGCCTGTCAGGGCGATGGCGTGATCAAGATTGAAATGCACTTCCTGCCCGATGTGTATGTCACATGCGATACATGCGATGGCAAACGTTACAACCGCGAAACGCTGGAAGTAAAATTCAAAGGCCAGTCGATTGCCGACGTTCTGGACATGACGATCGAGGAAGCGGCGGAGTTTTTCAAAGCCGTCCCCTCCATCCGTGAGAAAATGGAAACGCTGGTCGATGTCGGTCTTGGGTATATCAAGGTTGGGCAACAAGCCACCACCCTGTCCGGTGGCGAGGCCCAACGTGTGAAGCTGGCCAAGGAACTGGCCCGCCGGTCCACCGGGCGCACGCTCTATATCCTCGACGAGCCGACCACGGGCCTGCATTTCGAAGACGTCCGCAAATTGCTGGAGGTCCTGCACAAGCTGGTGGATCAGGGCAACAGCGTCGTGGTCATCGAACACAATCTGGAAGTCATCAAAACCGCCGACCACATCATTGATATTGGTCCCGAGGGCGGTGACAAAGGTGGGCGCGTCGTGGCCCAGGGCACACCGGAACAGGTTGCCGCGACAAAAGGCAGCTACACCGGGCATTATCTGGCCCCCCTGCTCGCCCCGGCCAAAGCGCCTGCGAAGACGACGGCGAAGGGAAAGAAGTCGGCCTAGCCCCCCCCCTTACGCCCCACCGTCATCCCCGCCTTGCGCGGGGATCCGGGGGCATAGGGCATATATCGCCACGGCCCTTTCCAGATCCCCGCACAAGGCGGGGATGACAAAAAGTGCGCACGATAACACATTGAAAATAAACAATAAAATGCACCAAATTTCCCTCTTGCACCCCACCATCAAGTTATGGTAAATATAAGGGCGCCTGAATGCAAAAAAACCAATAAAAATCAGGCGTCAAATTGGTAAAAAACGGTGGTGTGCAATGTTAAACGGTAAAACATATTACGAAATTCTGGGCGTTGATCCGAAAGCGGACGATGCGGTGATCAAGGCCGCCTATCGCGCCATCACCAGCAAATATCACCCCGACAAAAACCCGGGCGATGCGGCCGCGGAAGAAAAAACCAAAGAAGCCAATATTGCCTATGCCGTGCTGAGAGATGATCGCGCCGGATACGACAGCATGCTGGCCTCCACATACGCGGCAAACAAACCCAGCGTTAATCAACCGCCATCAACCGAAGTGCGCCAGTCATACAGCCCGCCGCAAAAATATACAGAACCAGAAGCACAGCAGGCCAAACCGGGCTTCGACCGCACCGAACAAAAACCCGGTTTTGAACGCAGCCAACGCAACGCCGCGCAACGCCAAGCCAACCTGAGCAAGAAATCAGGTCTGGGAAAATATTTCGTCGCCGCCGCTTTGGGCGGTGCCGCCCTGTGGGCCTATAACGAATTTTTCAAAAATGACATCGACATTAAACCGATCCCGACGCCGGTGCCAAACACCGTGCAACAGGCCCCAAAAACGGCGGCCCCACAACAGCCAACGGGGAATGGTTACGTGATCCAGCCGGGCGAATTGTCCCCGCAATGGAAAGCCATCGTTTGCGTCCCGCGCATTCCGCAAGACCGCATGGGTGACAACGCCTATCGCGTCAGCGAAGTTCTGCCGCAACAGGAAAAAATTGATGCGATTATCGAAGGCATGAAACGCGATCCGAACAGCGAACTGGTCAAAATGGCCCAACGCAATAACACCCATATTCGCGTCACCTACACCCCGGCGGGTTACAAGGCCGAGCCGATTATTCACAATATCACTAACACATTCTCGCTGAATTGTGACAAGGGCTTCTTCCGCTATCCCAGCACGAAGGAACCGCAATACAGTCTTGATAAATTCATGACTGCCCCGATCAGCAAGCTGAAACCCGTTCGTTATTAAGAGTACGTACCATGACCGAACAGAACAAACCCGAACAAGCCAGAATTGAACACAAACCCACGACAGCACAACGCTTAAAGCAGAAAGCGGCCGCGCTGTTCAAAAAAACGCCGGGTGCCATGGGCACAGGCGGCCAGATGGCGTGGAGCGGCCTGCGCAAAACCGGCAAAGGGCTGGGTGTAGCAGCTCTGTTCGGAGCCGCACTGGGTAAAAAAATGGGCTGGAAGGGTTTAGGCTATCTCATCGGCATTCCGGCCGCTATTGCCGCGGCCGTTGTCGTTGGCGGTATTGCCATCCCTGTTATTGCCGCTGTTGGTGGCTTCTGGGGCCTGAAAAAATTAAACAACCATATTCCACTGCAAAAAGCGCTCGGCTGGGTCGCCATCGGCCCCGTTATTGTCGCCGCAGGACAGGCTTTGTTCCAAGAGCGTATCAATCCGATGGAAAACCCAAAGGATGCCTTCGACTATACGCTCAGCCAATCAGGCCAGAATTACAAAACACTGGGCACGTGGATTATGTCGGGCGGCATGTGGGCCGTCGACAAAGTCAACAGCACAGTGGATATGAGCAAAGTTCCGGCGGAAAAAGTCAAAGAAACAGCCGCGTCTTATGGCCTGACGGACACGTTCACCAAGCAAACAACGGTTACGCTGAGCATTCCCGATAACCACATGGCGATTGAATGCCATGAAAAACTGACATCGGATTTCAAGAAAGCGAATGGCGAAAAACTGGCCGCATTAAAAGACTACAACACCAAACGCATCAATGAATGGAAAGCGGACCCGAACGGGTTGATCACGCAATACGCCGCAAAGGGCGACGTGATGATCATTTACCCGAGATTCAATGATAAATCCCAACATCTGGTGGCCCCGCGCTCCTACGCGCCCAGCTCCTACGCCGCGTGCCCGCAAGGTTATGAACGCGACCTGCACTCGCTGAAATCCTGGCTGCAGAACAAGCACACATCCCGCTAAGCTTTGCGGACAAGAACAAATAAAAAACCTCCCACACGGGAGGTTTTTCTTATCCAAAAATGGATTTGTTTTTCACGGTGTCGGCCAAAGTGTGTTCATTCAGCGCCGCAATAAAGGCCCGGTTTGCATCACGCAGATAATGTTTTAACTGGCATGCCCCCGTAATCCTGCATGTATTGGTTTTGCTGTCGAAACATTCCACCAAATTCATATTGGGTTCCAGCGCCTGTACAATGTCCCCCAAGCGCAATTGCGCGGTTCCGTCGGCCAGACGAATGCCGCCCCCCCGCCCCTTTGTCGACACGATGTATCCGGTTTGCGATAAATGGTGAACCACCTTCACCAGATGGTTGCGGGATATACCGTAATGATCGGCGATGTCCTTCACGCTGCACATATCGCCCGCACGCGCGGCCAGAAACATCAACGTTCTCAATCCATAATCTGTAAATACGGTCAGTTGCATACAACCCTCATATCCTGCTTGACCTTTGTAGCATATTTTATAATATATATCAAAAATACATATTATAAGGATACCATCATGCTCGACCAAAAAACCATCGATATTGTTAAATCCACCGCCCCCGTTCTGGACCAGCACGGCGAAACGCTGACCCGGCATTTTTACCAACGCATGTTCACCCACAATCCAGAAGTGGTCCCCTTCTTCAATCCCGCGCACCAAAAATCCGGCAGCCAGCAACGCGCCCTCGCCGCTGCCATCTGCGCCTATGCGGCCAATATCGAGAATCTGGAGGTTTTGGGAAATGCCGTTGAATTGATTGCGCAGAAGCATGCGTCCCTGCACATCAAACCGGAACATTATCCGATTGTTGGCGAAAACCTGCTGGCATCCATTCGCGAAGTGCTCGGCGATGCGGCCACCGACGACATTATCAATGCATGGGCCAATGCCTATGGCTTCCTGGCCAATATCCTGATCAACCGTGAAGCCCAGATTTATAAAGACAACGCCACAATGCCCGGCGGCTGGGATGGCTTTAAGACATTTCATGTTATGCGCAAAGAACGCGAAAGCAGCATCATAACATCGCTATATTTAACGCCGCAGGATGGATCGGATCTGCCCACTTTCAAGGCCGGGCAATATATTACCATCCGCATGCCGACGCCGAACGGGTCAACAACCATGCGCAATTACAGCCTGTCCGACAAACCGGGGCATGATTATTTCCGCATCAGTGTAAAACGCGAAATGCCACCCGAATCCAACACCCCCGCCGGATATGTGTCGAACATGTTGCACGACGCGGTCAATGTTGGCGATACGGTTGAACTCTCCGCCCCGTGTGGTGAATTTTTCTTCGACCCATCAGAACATCACACCCGCCCGCTGGTCCTATTGGCCGCAGGCATTGGTATTACGCCGTTGATGAGCATTCTTCTGACCGCGTTGGATACTCACAAGGGCCGCGACATTTTCCTGATCCATGGATGCTTGGATACCGATGTCCAGCCATTTAAATCCACATTGGATCAATTGTCGCAAACCCACCCAAACCTGCGCGTCCATTACCGTTACAGCGATATGAAACCCGCAGACATCTCAAACACCACCAATGTCAGCACCGGTTTTGTGGACGCGGAACTGATTGAATCGATTATTCCGGGGCGGAATGCGGATTATTATTTCTGTGGCCCGAAAATATTCATGGTGAATATTTATCACCAGCTTCTGGACTGGGGCATCCCGGCATCACAGGTACATTTCGAATTCTTCGGCCCGCGTCAGGAATTGGATAAAAAAGCCGCCTGATCCACACAGAACCACAAAAGCAAAAAACCTCCCGCAAGGGAGGTTTTTTGTGGAATGGTGCCCCAGGTCGGACTCGAACCAACACACCTTTCGGTACCGCATTTTGAGTGCGGCGCGTCTACCAATTCCACCACTGGGGCACTGGCGGGGACTATAGGCAAAAATTATCCGCGGATCAATAGGATAAATTCGATAAAAATCAGTATGTTGGCGTTTTTTATTTGCCAATCCCGACCCAGTCGGTGCCGTTACAATACTGCATGACGCTGTGGGTGGTGTTGTAAACCATCGCCCCCCGGTTCCCCGTCGGGTTGGAACATCCGGATCCGCCGGGGGCGACAGTCGGCCCCATGGAAATCCAATCCGCCCCATTGCAATACTGCATAACACCGCTGGTGGAGTTAAAGACAATCTGCCCTTCGGCCCGGAACGGGTTCGCACACACGCCACCTTCCGGATTGTCGTACAGGGCTGCGACTTCATTTGCGGCCAGAACACGGCCATACATCCGCACATCGTCGAGCAAACCGTTAAAGGTCCGCGCCGTTCCATTGTCATTCCCGATGTTGATATTGGCCGTTTCGGCCACCACCGACCCCGTCGGGGTTGTGGATTCAGTAACACCAACAGGGGAACCATTCACGTAGAGAGCGGGATCGTTACCAAGGGCACCGTAATCATAGGTCACGACAACATGCGTCCAGGCGTTGAGCGGAATAACAGGCGAGCTGGACCCCCAAACGCCATTGCTGCCGTTCCATCGTGACGCTTCAAACACCAAATGGCCGGGATTCAGTAGATAGAAGATGAAACCCTCTTGCCCGCCGGTTCGTTTGTCGATAATACGCCCACGATCCCCCTCGCCCCAACCGCGCGGGTAAATCCAGGCTGAAACACTCAATGTGTTAATGTCGTTGAAGACCGGATGGGTGTACACAATCACGGTGTCGTTTACGCCATCAAAATCCAGCGCGCCATTGACGCGGCCGCCCGTCGGTTGCCATATCGGGCCACCACCCAATGTACCGATATTGGCGTTTGGCGAAGAATCCGTTGCAATCAACCCACTGGATTCATCGAATTTCCACCGCCCCAACAGGCTGGCATGGGCCGTCGCCGTCCCCGATTGCAAAACTTCCTCGACCTCAGCCTGAGACAGCGCACGATTATAAATACGCGTATCATCCATGGCACCCAGCAATGTTCCACCACCAGCCAACTGGCTGCGCCCCAGCCAGAGCGCGGCGTTATTCTGCAGCGGCGTAAACGGTCCGGATCCATAGCCTGCGGCCACGCCGTTGACATACATAATCAGCTCTTGCGCCACATTGTCCCATGTACAGGCCAGGTGATACCAGACGCCCAGTGACGGTGCCACCGTCTGTTCAATCTGTCGCCAAGTCGTACCATCATGGAACCCGCAGTTCAGGACATAGCTCGACCCGTTATAATAAATGTAGAAACGGTAATTCGCCTGTCCCGCGACTCCTTTTTCAAAGAAATAATTGGCAGCCACAGGCCCATCAAACCGCGCCCATGTGGTCAAACTAAAGGATGACAGATCAAGTGTTGAATGATCGGGAATAGCCAAATAATCATTACTCCCATCGAACAACAACGCGCCGCCACGGATACCAGAAATCCAGGCAGACGTCGTATTCATATTCGTCAAGGTCGCATTGTGCAGGCCCAGCATATCGGCCGCAATCGCGCTGCCTGTACCGTCATCCATTTTCCACCGCGCGACCAGCCCATCGGTTGGGCCATTATTTCCGCCCGGTGCGATACTGGCCCCCATGGAAATCCAGTTTGTGTCGTCACAATACTGCATCGTGCCATGCGTCGTATTATAAACAATCTTGCCCTCTTCCCCCGCGGGATTGGCACAGGCGGCGTGGGCCGATTTTGGCAGAAAAACAACAGACAACAACAGCATGGCCACCGCAATTGGCACCCATTTTTTATTGATCGACTGTTGTCCCATAATTCGGCTCACTGTCTTTACCCTTATTCCGGCCCCATTGAGATCCACGTATCACCTTCGCAGAATTGCATGACGCCATGCGTGGCATTATAGGTCATATCCCCCGCCGCGCCCGTCGGATTGGAACACCCGCCGCCGCCATTCCCGTTCGGCCCCATCGGCACCCAATTCGTTCCATTGCAATATTGCATGACATGATGGGTCGTATTGTAAATAATATCGCCCTGGTCCGCCGCGGGACTTGTGCACGACCCGCTTGCCGGGTTGACCTTGCGCACGCACCGTGCCGTGTTGATCTCGTCTTTGACCGGATCACCAGTGACGCCATCGGGCATATTTTGACGCCAGGCGGTGAATTGCCCGTTTTCAGTCGATGACCACAAACGACGCTGCGCCCCCGCGGCTCCGGCATTGAGTTCAAACCCGCCAATCGCAACACGGTTGGTGCGCAAGACGGCCAGCTCGTCCAAGGCGGGCAGATACCAGTCACTCCGCCCCGATGATGTCAAATTGCCACAATATTGCGCGGCTTGGTGCGGCTGTACCCCGCCTGTGATGCTGTCGGCATCCGTAATCAGCAGGGACGCCGTGTTCGCGGAACCACTGGTCGTGCTGCTCGCCCCGCCGACCGTATCGCCGCTGGCGTTCGCATTGTTATATGCGAATGTGGATCGCGTTCCGGTACAGCTTGCACCGTTCCATGTCATCCCCGCATCACAATGCGTCGTATACATTGGAAAGCTACCATCCGGTGAAAGACCGGCATAGACCGTCCCGTCAGAGCATTCCTGCCCAATGGTTGTACACCCATCCGGCGCGCCGCCTGATCCGCCACCGGTGCTCAAAACAACCAGGGAACCGGCCAGTGTGGCCGTCACATAAATATAATTCCCGTTCACAATCACATCGTGCGCGCCATTCAGATACGTCGCGCTTTGTACCGTATAGGCAATTGATGGATCGCCCTTATCGGTTACATCGACAATTGCCAGTGAATCGTTGTCATAGGACGTCGTAAAAACGTAATCGTCGACAAAAAATACATCCCGAGAATTGTTAAACCACGTTGTATCTTCCAACGAGCCAACAACCCACGAGTTGGTGGGGCTTGAAATATAAACGACACCAAAACGATCTCTTTCGCTCGAGACCGCATACGCGTATTGGCCTGACACGTCAATCGACAAAAATCCGTAATAGTACGTCGGATCAGGACCCAGAACATGCGTCACCGTCGGCGAACCCGGCGTTGTCAGATCAACGATACCAAACGCCCCGGCATAGGTAACAACGTAACCATAATTGCCGGATATTTTAATCGCCGTTGTTTCGTCCAAATTCGCGCTAAACCCAGTCCCCCCAACGGTTGGCGGCGTTGTCGCCACATTAACCGCGGTCACCCCGGTGTTTGCAGTGCGCAATGTGACGTAGGCATAAGACCCAAGAACATCCACACCCGTGACACGATCCAATGTCGTCGCATTCGTCTGCGATGTCGCAATCACCGGGCTATCAGGATCAACCACATTAACCTTGTACAGGGTATCGTTCGGGTCACCCGTTACATACACAAAATCATTATTTGGGGCCGCCACGCGCGTGGCCCCGGTTACCGCTACACTGCCCCGCAAAACAGGATTGGCGGGGGAGCTGATATCAAAAATGCTCAGCGTATCCGCCGTTTCATCAATGACATACAGAAAGTTGCCATACTTCGCCATATTCCCGGGCGCAGCCACGCCGGATACAGCATTCAGAATTGTCGGTTGCCCAATCGTCGTCGACGTCGATTCAGACCCAACACCAATCGCCACCCAATTGGTGTTGTTGCAATATTGCATGACCTTGTAATTGTCATTGAACAGCATGTCGCCGGCATTCCCGGCCGGGCTGACACATGCGGCAAGAGCCGTGCTGGAAATCACCCCTGCCCCGGCAACACTCAACGCGGCCGAAAGAAGAAACGATGATAAATGCCGTTTCAAAGAAAATGATGGGGGCATAACGGGCTGTTGCATGGGACAGCCTTTCTTTATTCGGCTCTGCGGCGACGACGCAGGCCCGTGTTGTTCCACATAAAGGCCAGACCCAAACCACCGAGAATAACAATCACACCCGCAACCATACCGGCACCAAAGCCAGCTTTGCCGATGCCATATCCCGTATGCGCCTTCATGCCATTCATATCCGCGCGCAGATCATCAATCGAATCCATCATCGCAACCTGTTCGGTTTTCAGCGACGCCAGTTCTGCTTTCAGATTGTCGTTCTCGGCTTTCAGTGTCTTGGTCGCCTCGATCAGCGGCGCAACGAATCCGCTATAGTTGACCGATTTCGTGCCCATTTCATCCTTGGCCGTGCGCACCAGTTCGGGGAACACTTTTTCCACTTCCTGCGCCATCACACCCAGCTCCAGTTGGCCGGAAACATTATCGCGCATGCGGAAGCTGTAGGTGTCGATCTGATCCAGACGGGCCAGAACGTCCTGCGCATCCAGTTGCTGGATGTCGGTTTTCAAACGAATATCCGATGTATCAGTCAGAACACCGGTGTACGTAATGTCGCCTTGGGCATGCAGTGCAACACCGGTGCTGGTGTTTGTGAAGTAACCGCCATACCCAGCGGAACTGCCAGATTGACCGTAAACACCATAACCAATACCCGATGCATTCGGGTTGTAACCAAACACGCCGCGGCCCGTCGTGCTTGCAGCCTCGCCCCATACACCACTGGTGGCCCCGCTTGCGCCAGCAGCATAACCTGTGATACCGCGACCGCTTGTGCTGGCCGATTGACCGAAAACACCTGAGGTCGTGCCCGTTCCTGCCACGGCCAAACCATAAACACCACGGCCGGAAGTACTGTTGGTTTGACCGAACACACCATCCGCCACACCAGTCGCAGAGTTCGCCAAACCATAAACGCCGCGGCCCGTATCACCGTTCGACTGGCCATAAACGCCATAGTTCGCCGCGCCGCCGGTCGTTGACGTGGCGATACCATAAACACCATACCCCGTTGCACTGGCAGACGAACCATGAACGCCAAAGTTGGTGCCACTCAGTGCCGTAGCCTCACCCTGCACACCATAACCCGCAGAGCTAGCCGATGAACCATAAACACCTTTGTTGCTGGCAGATGTGTCCGATGCTGTACCAAATACCGCAGCACCGGTAACCGAGGTCCCCATAACCCCTGAACCGCCCCCATCATGGTTTCCTCGAACGCCCGACACGGCCGCAGCATTGCCCGTTGAAACCCCGAGCACAGCCGCAGCACCATTCGCGTTTGTTCCTGAAACTGTATTAATCTCACCGTAAACTGCGGAACTGTTTTGGGAGGTACCGCCATTTCTGGTCACAATCGACGACAGACCACGAACGCTCGCTCCCCCTGTCGTCGTTGTGTTGATATTAAGTAGCCCCACGCCCGCGCCCGCCGTGGCCGGTGCAGACAAGGACAAAAGCGCACCCGTCGTACGCGAGGTCGATTGCAACGACAAACCCGTTTCAGTGGTTAAAGAATCCCAATTCCAGGTTTGCGTATAATTCCCATTATTAATGCTGTTTGTTGCAGTGGCCGCGGTCAGCCCGCTGATTGCACCACCACCGCCGCCGCCACCGCAGGCCGCGTTTTCCCAGTTCGTGCCGTCATAAACCAGACATTCACCGTTCGCCGGGCTGGCCAACGCGACGTCGCCCAGATTGGCGATGGTCATTTCATTCGGGGCGTTCCCGGCCTGACCCGTGATATTGATGCGGTCGGATACGTTAATGCGGCCCGTTACGCCCAACGTGGTGGTGGCGTTATTCCATGTGAAACCAGCAACGCCATGCAATTCGCCATTCGAATTAAACTGAACATAAGTATTGGCACCGCCCGGCGTTGCCCCGGCAGCCCCCGGAACCCATTCGGACCCGTCATAGACCAGCGCATCACCATTGGCCACGCCCGTCGTATCCACATCGGACAACCCATTCAGGCCCATATAGGTCGGCAGGTTCCCGGCCACGCCGCCCATGGCAATTTTTTCACCGACGCTGACCACGCCGCTGATGCTCAGGATCGTATTACCCTGATCCCATGTGAAATCCGCCGTGCCGCCCAACGCGCCGTTGGAATTAAACTGAACATACGTATCAGCCCCGCCCGGAGTCGCACCGCCGCCACCACCACCGCAAGCCGCCGCAGTCCATTGCGCACCATCATAGGCCAGACATTCACCATTCGCCACGCCCGACACGTCAACATCGGACAAATCGGCCAGAGCAATATAGGTCGGTGCGTTACCCGCCGTGCCACCCAGAACCAGACGGTCGCTGATGCTGACCACGCCGTTTACGTCCAGCGTTGTGGTGCCTTCATTCCATGTGAAGTTCGAAGACCCGTCCAGCGTACCGTTGGAATTAAATTGAACGTTGGTATCCACACCGCCCGGCGTTCCGCCACCGCCAATCGCTTCCCAATCATTGGCCGCCACGGCGCACATTTCAAATGTGTCGGTGCTGGACATGTAACGGATGGAACCTTCGCGGCTGGCATCGCACGCCTCCCCGCTATAGGCAATCTTGATCGTGCCTTCCACTTCAAACGCGGTATCGGCGGACAGGTTCGACGCCGGAACACGCGGGTCGATCACCATTTTACCGCCGAACAAGCCCATGGTGTTGTTATCGGCCAATTCGACGGCCTCTTGAGCGCTCATAAAGATACCCAGCGATTGATTCCCAGTCACTTTCGGGAAGACCGTAAGGAAATTATTCGCATTGTCCGCAGTCACAAGACCGATGGCCATTGTGGCTTCACCCACCAATGGGTTTTGGCTTCCCTGTTCAGGGTCAGAGCCTACAAACAATCCATCACCGGCAACAGCGGCAAGCCCCATGGCAATACCGTATCGACCAGTGGCCATGGTTCCCTCACCCATCGCGGTCGAGGCCTCGCCCGTGGCCATTGAAAACGTCCCCATTGCGGTGCTGGCATAACCAGACGCCTTCGTTTGATGCCCCAGGGCCGTACTGTTCTCACCGCCTGCAAAGGATGCGCTACCGCTGGCAAGGCTGCGGTTACCCAGAGCCCGAGACGTGCTCCCCAACGCCGTTGCCGCGTAGCCGCCCGCTTCGGTATCGGCCCCGAAAGCCATGGATGAATCACCACTGGCAATTGAATTTTCACCGACGGCGAAGGCCTGGTTCCCGGTGGCCTGGGTGAAATTACCCATGGCGACGGCGCGCTGGCCGCTGGCCGTTGTATTTTGCCCCAAGGCCACGCTCGCCCACCCGCGGTTCGCGGAATCCCAGAACACGTCATCACCGACAAATCCGGCCCGGAATGCAGCGTTGTCCTTATCAAAGAACATCTTCGTATTATCATCGGACGAACCGGAATCATCATCCATTTGAGAAGAACCGATGATCAGGCTTCCTTCGGACGTGTAAACAAAGTTGGCATCAGCCGCGAATGAATTGTTGGAGTTAAACTGAATCTGACGATCCGCACCCGCGGCGCTTGGGGCGCTGGATGTACAGGCACTGTTGATCCAGTTTGTACCGTTATAGGTCAAGCATTCACCGTTTGCGGAACCAGACAACACGACATCGCCCAGATCATTCAGATCTTCGACAAAGTTGCTGACCGGGGGATCGCCCGCGACCTGTTCAATATTGCCGCCAATTTCTTCCCATCCGCTGGCCGTTGCCGCGCAGACTTCGAAGGTGTCGGTATTGCTCATGTAACGGATGGAGCCTTCGCGCGATGCGTCACAGGCTTCGTTGCTGTAGGAAATTTTGATTGTGCCTTCGACTTCGAAGGTTGTATCCGCCGTCAGGTTCGTCGCCGGAACACGCGGGTCGATCACCATTGTACCGCCGAGCAGGCTCATCTGGTTATTGGCCGATACAACCAATCCATCCTGATCACCCATGAAAATACCCATGGATTGAATGCCGGTGACCTGGGATGGAGTCGTGATGGTCACAGCATCATCAATCAAACCAAGAGCCAGAGATCCATCTCCCAAACCGCTGAGCGCCACACCGTCACCAGCCACAACACTACGGCCCATGGCTGTGCTGGAAAGACCGCTGGCTATCGTCTGGTTACCAGCCGCAAAGCTGTTGGCACCA
Organism: Micavibrio aeruginosavorus EPB; assembly: GCF_000348745.1. Classification (NCBI taxonomy): domain Bacteria; kingdom Pseudomonadati; phylum Bdellovibrionota; class Bdellovibrionia; order Bdellovibrionales; family Pseudobdellovibrionaceae; genus Micavibrio; species Micavibrio aeruginosavorus. The sequence goes on from NC_020812.1 coordinate 1,615,455, forward strand.
CTGGCCGTTGTCACATGACCCAATGCAACGCTTGCTATACCACTGGCCGTATTTTGCCGCCCCATGGCCACGCTGTATGTACCGCTGGCTGTGCCGGTCTGACCAGAAACAAAACTATACGAACCGCTCGCAGTAACAGCACGTCCCGTTGCAAAGCTGGCGAGACCACTGGCAGTCGTATCCAGACCAAATGCAGCGCTGTTCACTCCGATGTTGGCATCATCCCATTGCGCCAAGGCAACGCGGCCGGCGCGGAATGCACCTTTGGAACGATTAAAGACCATCCGTGCATCTTCATTTCCGGTGGTTGTGTCATCGAACTGGTACGAACCAACAATAAAATCGCCGGCAGATGTATAAACAAATCTCGAATCCGCCGCCAACGCTCCATTCGAATTAAACTGGACCTGGCGATCCGTACCGGCGGCACCGATCGAACCAGCGCCGACCGTCCCCACAACCCAGTTTGTGCCGTCAAATATGATGGCATTACCGTCCACAGCACCCGTTGTATCCACATCGGTCAGATCACCCAGGCGCATCAATTGCGGAGCGCTGCCGACCTGTCCCGCGATGTTGACGCGGTCAGTGATATTCACGCGGCCCGTAACGTTCAACGCGCTGGAGCCTTCCGCCCAGGTAAAGCCCGGCGAACCGGCCAGTTTCCCGCCGCTGTTAAACTGCACTTCCGTATCAGCCCCACCGGCACCGGATACGTCGGCGATGTCGATACAATTCAAACCATCTTCATCGCAATATTCCGTTGCACCGACCGCGCCGTTGACGTCCAGACGCAGGCCCGCATCCGCCGCCAGATCACCCAGAACGATATTCCCGTCGGATTGCAGGATCATGGCATCCAGATCCATGGACGTACCGTTATGTACGCCAAACTGGATCGCCCCTGTCGCGCCTGTATGCGGGAACTGGATCATCGACACCAGATCAGAATTATTCCACGCCCCGATCGCACCAACGGCGGCACCATCGGCCACATTACCCTGCAGATTGATCCCAACCGCGCCCGAAGCCAACCCCGTGGACACAGAAAATTCGCGCGCGGCACTCATCAAATTCGGCGCTGTTGTTCCCACACCGACATTACCATCCGGCAAAACAACCAGACCGACGGACACGCAATCCTGCACATCGCCTTCGCCGTCAAAATCACCCGCGACATAACCCGCCGGGCACACGGCCGTATCATACAGCGTATCACCCGTTTGCAGACGGCCCGTTGGCGATGCTACACCAAGGCCCATGCGCGCGGTTGCGCGGTCCCATGTGAAATTTGCATCAGCACCCAGCGTACCGGCGCTGTTATAAACAACCTGGCTGTCAGAACCGGGCGCGCCACCAACACTGCTGCTGCTGGAAATCGGCGACCATGTGCCGCTGCTGTTCTTGATTTCCATGATGCCGTTATTGTCGCGGATACCGTACCCGGTCGTACCACGCGTTGTACCCCAGTTCAGGTAATGGTTCGGCCCGATACCAACATCATTTTCCGAATACAGACCCCAGCCACCAGCAAGGTTTTGGAAGTAACCACCAATACCATCAGGGCTGTTCACATCACCATAAACGCCATACGTGTTGCCCGTCGCTGATGCCGCGCGAGCAAAAAGACCATATCCGTTAGAACCATTACTGATCGCCTGAACACCGTAGTTCACACCTACCGTGGCGCTGGCATAACCATACACACCGCGGCCGCTGCCACTATCGCTTTGACCAATAACGCCCGTTACAAATCCTGCTGCCCCGCTGGCAAGACCAGTGATCGCCGATGCACCCGATGTCGTCGATGTCGTTGAAACATTCAGCGCCGCCGCCGATGCTCCCGTGTTCGTTCCGGCGATATTCAGGATGCTGCCTGATGTGATTGACGACGATCCCAAAATCAGGCCGTTATCCGTCGTCAGAGAATCCCAGCGCCATGTCTGCGTGTAGTTCGCGTTGTCGATGATGTTGGTCGCCGCCGCTTCCTGCAACGCGCTGATGCGCGGGGAACCAACGCCACCGCCACCGCCGCCAGACGCACCGATCGTGTACCAATTGCCATCGGACGAGCAATATTCCAGCGCATCGCCGGAACTGGTGTATTTGATCGAACCGGATGTTCCAGCCGCGCAACCATTGGCCGTATCACCGATACGGATTGCACCAGCAACTTCCAAATCCATATTCGGATTTGTTGTGCCGATACCCACTTCACCAGACGCCAAAACCGTCAACGCCGGCGCACCGCCGACATTCAGCGACACGCCCGTGCCCTGTTCATACAAACCGGAGTCGGAATTTACACGGAACGATTCACCCAGAACATAACCAGAAAATTCACCATTCCCGACAACATCCAACGCCTGCCCCGGTGACGGTTCACCGATACCAACGTTCCCGGATGAATCGACGACGAGGCGTTGCAGACCATTCGTGGAAATGGCCAAATCGCCGGCTCCTGAGCCAAAAATACCCGTATCCGCATCGCCATCAAACGAATAAGCAGGAGCGCCCGCATTTCCCTCATCAGCATAGAAACTTTCGCTCGCACGAATATCGCCAGCAACATCCAGCTCTTCAGACGGTGCCATACCAATACCGACAAGGCCGGCACTGTCGATCACCAAGCGCGTTGTGTTCGACGTCCCAAGAAGAAGATCTGACCCACTGGTGCTGTAGAAAACGTTAGGAGCAACTTCATAGCGATCCGCATTCACGGTACCGCCTTCAACATCAAGCTTATATCCAGCACCCGGCGCGCCCCCTATACCAAGGCGACCACCAGAAATATCACCAAAAATGAAATTGCTGATACGCAGTTCATTGCTCGTACCAGCAGCAAGCGCATCCGAATTACCAATGATGATGTTGTTCGAACCCGTCGTAACACCACCCCCAGCACCCGAGCCTATCATTACGTTGTTGTTACCGGTTGTAATATTGTAACCGGCCGAGTTACCCAACAACGTATTGTTATCGCCCGACACTATAGCTTCGCCCGAGCCCAAGCCCAGCGCTACGTTACTGATCGCCTGCGCAGGATCTACGTTCAGGTTGGCGTCTTCAGAACCAAGAAACAAGTTACGGCTAGCGCCATGGCTATATCCATCGGTCAGCCCGTCAATATTGCCGCCAACGCCGCCCGATCCACCGATATCAACCCACTTGTCCCCATCCGGGTCCAGAATAACGTCCGCGGAGGGATCGCAAATCTGCAACAGCTGGCCACCGCCAGATGTATCGATGCGCAACACGCCCGTGTTGGCAACGTTACAAACGCCGGACGTTGCCTGCGTCGGCAGTTTCATCAAACCGCCCGCGCTCAAATCAAGGAAGCCGCTGTCAAACTTTGCACCACCCTGGAAGCTGGTTTCGCTCAGGAAGCTTGCGGCCTTGCTCAGTTCGATTTCTTTATCGATGGTTGCAACATTCGGACTGCCCTGCTTCAACGTCCACAGGCCATCAGACAAACCACGTGCATCATCATAAGTGAAGGTGTGAACAATATCATCACCCGCCTGCGTCACATGGTCGTTATTCGCCGTATACGTTTCGCAAGCCGTTTGGAATGCACGGTCGGGACCCGCGGAAATAATTGCCAGCACGACAGAGCTGTTGGCGGCGGCATCCACAGTTGGCCCATCAATCAGACCGGCGGCGCAAGTCCCCGTACCAATATCTTTCATGTCCCAAACGCAATAGCCGTATTCCGTTCCCCATGGGTCGGTTTTGGTTGCGCCGATAACACCGGGGATCAAACCACCATTGGTGGGAATGGGTTCGCTACCCGATGGGCCACGCGGCACCAACGGCTCGATATAACCATCAGCATCGCAATCGCCACCCGCCGACTGTTGTGCAGCCTCCATAATCGCAAGCTTCGCCGCCAACTGCATTTGCGTGTCGGCTTTGGCTCTCTGGTTTACGGTGACAACGGTGGAAAGAGGGCCACGCATCAGCGCGGTGGATGCGGCACCAACAACGCCAATGAGGGCGACCGCCCCGAACAGGGCGGCGAAAATATTCCCGCGCTCGCTTCTGCGCTGTGACGTCAAACGGAAGTCCCCCGCTAGGTCCCTAGTATTATTACGCTCAATATTATTCTCGGGCCGGTGGTCGGTCATATGCCACTCCCCCCTCTTACCGGGGTGCCGTCACATACAATCGTTTTCATACCCCAAGCCCATAATTCTTTAACCGACTGAATTAAAAATTCTTTTTTGTTTTTATGGAGCCGGGGCAAATTGCAAATACACTGGCTTAGGTTAGATTCTCCCAGAAAATCATTACCAAAACCATAATTCCCGACACCAAGGCCCGCGATCCAACGTTTTGAAAAAAATACATTTTCGCACTCACCTGCCCGGGTTACGGCCAGGGGAGAATTGCATCGCATTCTGAATGATATGATCCGGGGTAAACCCATGGAAATACAACACTTGGGATAGGGTGAAGAACGCGAGAATATATAAAAAACGAACCGGGGACGACCGCCCCCGGTGAAAACGGGTACACACACCCGTCTATCTTACGGATTTTAAAGCGCGAATCAAGCCAACGCCCGCGCCAGAGGGCGAATTTCAGCCCCGCCCGGCCACCGGAGCCTGATTACGAAAAACCTCTGGTGCCACCGCCTGCACCTGCAGGGCAATACCGCCCGCCCGGTCGGTCAGCAGATGATGCTCGCGCAGGGCGCTGGCAAACTGTTGCCCCAGCTTTTTATCCGTAAACATATTGGCCGGACTGACCACCAGCGCGGCATCCCCCCCACTCACGATTTTACGGAGTGGCTCGACAAAATCCGGGTGGTTGGCCGCAAAAGATTGCACGTTCTGGGCCGTTGCATTGAAAATTGACGGCATAAAAGGCCGCCCATTGGCATTCTTCATAAACCCGGGGTGATAGTCTTTCTGAAACCCGTGCGCGGCATAATCCGACAACACCTTCATCACCGACGCATCGCGCGACAAACCCGTATTTTGCAAGGCTTTATCCAATGCCTGTAACCGATCCGCCGGAAGCGTTTCACCACTGCGATCACGCCAGCTTTTCGCCAGCCTGCTGAGATCGTCAAAAGCCTGCGGATGATCACGGCGCAATGTATCCAGTTGGCCACGCATGGTCGTGTAGCCCTGCTCGGTCAAAAACCCACCATCAACATCCACGTTCAACGCCACAAGGCGGGATCCGCCACGCTTATAATCGGTCATAACGATCTCTTTCTTACGGGTTCTGGTTTTCGAGTCAGAGCCCCTGACTATCTGTATCAGAGCATACAGCTCGATATGTAAATATTAGGTAAAGCAAATACAAGATAAATGCCCACAAACCTGCCATTTTCACGGTAGAATACTACATGACTGCCCATGACCACCAACGACCACAGCACATCATCAAAGCCATGCACCTGAAAAACCTGATCAATTTTGCCCTGACCCGCCCCACCCCAGCCGCCGCGTTTTTTTTTTTTTTTTTTTTTGCTGCTGGCGGCGGCGTTTATTTTTCAATATGGCTTTGGCTTGGCCCCATGCGTGTTGTGCATCTATCAACGCTGGCCCTATGCCGCGATCATCGTGATTGGACTGACCGCCTTCGTTCTGGCCCGACGCGGTCACGCCAAACCGGCCGCCGCGCTGATTTTTATCACCGCACTGATCTTTATCGGCGAAACGCTGCTCGCCGCCTACCATGTTGGTGTTGAATATCATTGGTGGGCATCCGCATTCGAAGGATGCTCCACCGGATTTGATGTCACGGGCGGCGGATCCATTCTGGATAAAATAGAAAGCACCGCGGCTGTACGCTGCGATGCTGTGGCATGGTCGTTGTTTGGAATTTCAATGGCGGGCTATAACGCGATCATCGCTTTCGCCATGGGGATTTATGCGATCGTCGCATCCATCATGGTCACGCGCAAAGCCAATGGGTTTTAAGCGAACAACCCAACCAGACCCGTAATGCCCAGACCGACCGCGCCGTAGAAAATATAAAAGCCCACGCTTTCTTTCAGGCTGCGGGATTTGGACAGGTCAAACAGGTCGTTAAACATTTTGCGAAGGCCTTTTTCAAAAATCAAATTGTGCGAAGTATTTATACTTAAATGTTGCACCTGCGAAGTCAAGCAGAATCTTCTGAAAACGCCTTATTTTATTGAACTTTTGCCACCTCCCCTATCCTTCAGCATAAGAAAACCGGGCCCCGCGGGTGCCCGGTTCGTTATTCAGTCAAGTCACGTAACGTGACGCGCGTTCTATTTGCGTGCGTCGAACGTGCTGAGCAATGCAACGGGGATCAGCCCCAGAAGCACACCCGTGGTCCAGGCCAAATAAATACCTGCGACCGCCAGGATGATTGAGAACACATCGCTGCTCAATCCCTTGCTCATAACGATACCGCTGGCCAGCAACAGCACGAAGGCTGAGCCGATCATCGTGTAAACAGATCCACCTTCGAAGAAACTTCCGGCTGCGCCATCAATGACGCCCATCATTCCCAAGACGTGGACCAACGTTGTTGAAATACCCACCAAGATCACCGTCTGTACGACGAAGAACATGATGGCATCCATCACCGTTTTTTGATTTATGCTAAAGACCTTCCCAAACATGACAACCTCCCTTCAAGGTTCTCTTACGCTTATGGGCTTACTGGTCTACAAGCTCTGTATCCCAGTAGAGAAAGTCGCCCCAGCTTCTATGCAAGAAGTTTGGAGGAAACCTTCGCCCGTTTTCCTGGAGCTCGAATATCGACGGCTGTATGGGATCGGTCATCGGAAACATGCCACACTCGCGTGGGGTCATGCTGCCTTTGGCCAAGTTACATCCCTGACAGGCCGTGACGATATTGTCCCAGGTTGTACGTCCGCCCCGTGACCGCGGGATCACATGATCGAACGTCAACTCTTGCGTCCTGAAGGTATCGCCACAATACTGGCATTCAAACCCATCCCTCAGGAACACGTTAAATCGCGTAAAGGCCGGTGCCCGTTCCATGGGCACGTATTCCTTCAGCGCCAGAACGCTGGGCAGCCGCATCTGATGCGATGGCGAGCTGATCACGCGTTCATATTCCGACACAACGACAACGGATTCGCGGAAGATTGCTTTAATCGCGTCCTGCCACGACCAGAGTGAGAGAGGGAAATAACTCAACGGTCTGAAATCCGCATTCAGGATCAGAGCCGGACATTGTTCAAGGGGAGTTATAGCACTCATGCAAACACACTCCTTCGCTGTGACGAAAGGGAGACCCTACGGGCGGGAGTGAGGAGAACAAAAAGGTCTCGCGCTTTGCCTACACAATATATTGTAGGGCAAAAACACATTTTGCACAATTTTTTCGCAATCGAAGATTGATGCGTTGCGTCAATATGGTAAGACGCTTTCTTCACACGCAGAGCGGAAGAACGCCCGTCTTTAATGGCCTAAATGCGATTGCAGGAATTCCGAACCCGTTTCAATCGCGGCATCATCAATGCCATGCGCCAGATACGGGATCATCTTCCCTGTCACTGGAAACCCTTTGTTTTCAAGCGTCTGTAACGCCATTTGATAAAACCCAACGGGCACGACCGGGTCCATTCCCCCATGCACCAGATGAATGGGCAATTTGCAAATTGCATCACCATTCAATCCATCAGCACCCGCTAATAAACCGGAATAAGCCAGCACACCGGCAAGCTTTTGCGCACGGCGCGGCGCAACATAAAGCGCCATCATCGTGCCCTGGGAAAAGCCCAGCAACGCGATATTTTCATCCTTCAGCCCGTAATGGTCCCGCTGTTCCGTAATAAAATCATCGACGATTTTCGCACTCTCTTTCACACCGCGCTCCATCGCCTCCTGCGTAAATTCGCGGATGGAAAACCATTGCCGTCCCATCGGGGCCATATCAAATGGTTGCGCGCCATCGGGTGATACAAAAACCGTATGCGGCAATTTTTCCGCCAGCACCGGGGCCAACCCCAGCAAATCCTGTCCGTCCGCGCCAACACCGTGCAACAAAATCACCATGGATGTCGGTGCCCCGCCCGCGGCAGGACCAAATGTGTAGGATTTCAATGCGGACATGGGCACACCTGTTTTCTTGTTATGACGCCCCGCAATTTAGCACGGTGCTCCGATTTTTACACCCGTCATTCCGGAGAAAGCCGGAATCTTCAACCCTTATGGCGAAAAGATCCCGGCTTGCGCCGGGATGACGTCTCCATGATAATGCCCCCATGACTGTCTCCCGCTTCGCCCCATCGCCCACCGGCTATCTGCATATCGGCCATGCCTGGTCCGCGCTGTTCAGCGCCGCCCACGGTACGATGATTTTGCGCATTGAGGACATCGACACAACACGATGCAAGGCGGAATTTGAAACCGGACTTTACGACGATCTGCGCTGGCTCGGCCTGACATGGCCGGAACCGGTACGACGCCAATCAGATCACTTTGCAGATTACCGCGCGGCGCTGGCGCGGCTGGATGATATGGGCCTGCTCTATCCCTGCTTCTGCACCCGCAAGGATATCCAGGATGAAATCGCCCGCGCTGATTCCGCCCCGCACGATATTGCAACGGGGCCGGAAGGCCACCTGTACCCCGGCACATGCCGCCATCTCTCCGCCGACGACCGCGCGCGAAAAATGGATCTGGGCCAGTCCTACGCCCTGCGCCTGAACATGGATGCCGCGCTGGCCACCCTCACGGCTCCGCTCACATGGCACGACCGCTATCGCGGCCCGCAAACCGCCACACCGGATATTTTGGGCGATGTTGTTCTGGCCCGCAAGGACACCCCCGCCAGCTATCATCTGTGCGTCACGCTGGATGACCATATCCAGAACGTGGACATTGTGACGCGCGGCGAAGACCTGTTCTACGCCTCACACCTGCATCGCCTGTTACAAAATCTTTTGGATTTAAATGTCCCTGAATGGGCGCACCACCCACTCCTGTTGGACCCGGACGGCAAACGCTTCGCCAAACGCAACAACGCCGTCACCCTGCACCATATGCGCACGGTTGAGGGAAAAAATCGGACTGACATCCTTACGCTTGTGCGGGACTCTCTACCAATTGACGGGCCGTGGCGCGAGCATCTACCCACTTAAGCACCTGCCCAACACTCAGCCAGATAATCAGCGTGCTGATAATCGCAAAATATCCGTCAATGGCGTAATGCCATCCGAGGAATACAGACCCCACCATCACCAGCAGGAAATAAACGGTAAACAGAATACCCGTTTTACGCCCCGTGCCCCAACCGACCAGCACAAACAGGAAGGCCAGAGAGACGTGAAGGCTGGGCATCGCCGAAATACCGGAGAACCGTAAAATTTCTTTGCTTTCATACGCGTACCACAAGTAATCCTGCGCCACCAAATCCCAAACAGGCATGGTTTTATTGGTTTCGCGCAGGAACGCCATCAACTCCGCGTACGGATTGGGACCGTCCACAACATTGCCGTAGAAACATGGCCCCACAGATGAAAACAAAAGCGCGAAAATCGTTCCATTGATAATCCAGACCAGAATATAGGTCAGGAAAAATTGTTCCCGCAACCGCGGACGTTTAAGCGAAAATGCCTGCCAGAACAGAACGGAAAACTTGGCAACAAACCAGATTTTGTAAAAGAAACTCAGGACCGAAACCATAATCCCGACACTGAAAACCGGGAATAAAATACGCCACGGATCAACACCAAAATGCAATGTTCGATCAATGTGTGAGAAAAGTTCATCGTACTTGAACGGAACGATTTCAGGGATCAAGCTTTTATAACTGGTAAACACCGAAAACATGACGGAGAACATCAAGACAATCGGGATACCCCGCGCCAGTCGCTGCGGGTTCAGGCAGATGCGCCGCAAATCCTGCAAAATGGTCAAGGTCAACCGCTTTGGCCGCAGCGCAATCATGATGTAAAAACTGCGCCAACTGACAATCCCCAGCGTAAACCAGATCACAGCCCAGTGCAGCGCCTTGGAATACATCAACGTGTGAATTTCCAGAGGCCAGCCGTAAACACGCGCCAGGACCGCCCCGACAAGTATGTGTAAAGCCGCGATGGAGAGAATCCAGAGTGTCAGGCGATTGCCCAGCTCCTGCCGAAAACTATCAAACCAGCTTTTCATCCATCGGCTCCTTTAACACCAGACCGCAAATCCACCAGATCAGGGCCGCAACCGCCGCCCCCAGATACCCATCCAAAGCATAGTGCCACGCCAGATGAACGGACCCAATCATGATTATGAACACAAAAATACCAAAAAACCATTGAACAAGCCGCCCATAAGAACGCGACAACAGAAAAAATAAAAAGGCGAGTGCCACATGCACGCTGGGCATCGCCGAAATACCTGACCCAATACCCGTGGCATTCGCTTGATAAGCCGTCCAAAGCATATCCTGCGTCTGCAACGCCCAAACCGGCCACCCACTCTCCCCCATACTATGGAAGTAATCCATTTGCGCCGCAAACGGATTGGGGCCATCCACCAGATAACCGTAAAAACACGGCCCCCCGGATGACAATCCCATCGCCAGAACATTTCCGCAGATGACCCAGGTCAACAAAAAGGCCCAGAAAAATCGTATCCGCAACACCGGGCGTTTCAGGTTAAACAACTGCCAGTACAGCACCCCGAACATCACCGCAAACCACAGATTATAAATCAGGTTGATAACGAAGGTGATCGGCGAATATCCCAAAACAGGCTGGAGGATACGCCACGGATCGATTCCAAAATGAAGGGCACGATCCCACGCCGCGAATGTTTCATCCCACCGGTAATCCTGCACCAGCGGGATCATGGATTTCAGGCTGGTAAATGTTCCCATAAACAGGATGAAGGCAAAGAACAAAGGCGCAGCCGCCACCAGCATACGGCGGTTGAACAGCATGCGCCGCAGATCCGCAATCAACTCCCGCGTCAAATGATCAGGGCGATCGACAATCATCATGCGGAAACCGCGCCACCCCAGAAACAGGCTGAACAGCAAGAACGTCACCGTCACCACGGCGCGGGAATAAATGAACGGACTAAATTGATCCGCCGCCCCGAGATAAAGAGACAGCCCCCACCCCGCCACCGCGTAAACGGCAACGGCCAAAACCCACCCGGTAACAGCGGGGGCATAAGGCCAGAATTTATGCAGACGGGGAAATTTCATCGGAGGTTGATTCTTTATGCAGATTCAATATACTGTAGCTTAATGTGACATTGCCGCTTCAGGCAAGCCCACCCCGCCATTTTTCTTCACTCGCTACCTCAACATCCCACCTTAAGAGGTTATTTCATGGATCTTCTTCATATTGACGGCAAACCCTATGTGCTGGTTCCGATGCAGGAATACCGCAAACTGACCAACCGGGTGGATGAAGATGCGGCGGCGGATGCAGCCCTGCCCGACGATGTCCTGAACGCCATTGCCGCGGGCGCTGATCACCCGGTCAAAATCCTGCGCCGCTTCCGCAAGATGACACAGGTTGATCTGGCCAAATTGGCCGACATGTCCCGTGCCTATTTGACCGAGATCGAAACCGGCCGCAAGCAAGGATCCATCCGCGCCATGCGCCAATTGGCGGATGCACTGAAGGTCAATCCCGGCCTGTTGCTAGCCCAATAAGAATTATACGGAAACCACGTTAAAATTCCGGTCATGACGAAGCGCGGGGATGGCACTCCGCGCTTTTTCGCTGTCGGCCAGATTGAGCGTGGCGGTGATCAGACCCGGCGCATCGCCCCCTTCGGCCAACACCTTGCCCCACGGGTCCACGACCAAAGAATGGCCATAGGTCATCCGCCCGCCTTCATGCGTGCCGCATTGCGCCGCCGCCAGAACGAAGGACCCCGTTTCAATCGCCCGCGCCCGCAACAGGGATTCCCAATGCGCCAGCCCGGTCGGTACTGTAAACGCCGCCGGAACGGTCAAAATGCGCGCGCCACCTTGCGCCAGCGCGCGGAACAGCGGCGCAAAGCGCAGATCATAACAAATGCCCATGCCGATTTTGCCAAACGGCGTATCGACCACAACGGCCTTGTCGCCCGGCACGATATGCGCGCTTTCACGGTGCGTTTCCCCGGTGGGCAAATCCACGTCGAACAAATGGATTTTGTCGTAGCGCGCTGCAATGTCGCCGTTGGCGGCAAAGATGTAACCGCGATTGGCCATCTTATCATCCGCGACCTTCACCGCGATGGACCCGACATGAATCCACACACCCAGATCCCGCGCGAGGTCGGAAAAATATGGTAAAGCCGGATGATCGCTTTCCGCCTTGGCGGATTTCAATTTTTCCGTCGCCGGGAACCGCATGTGACAGGTGTTTTCCGGCGTCTGAATAAACTGCGCCCCATCCAATGCCGCCACGCGGATCATATCACCGGCGGTTTTCAGATTAGCGTCAATGTCCGGCCCGCTGGTCATCTGGACCAGCGCGACATTTAATGTTTCCGGCACGCTCATGCGGACAGGAGCTGGTCCAGCTCCCCTTTCGAATCCAGCGCATGCAGATCATCACACCCGCCAATATGCGCATCGTTGATGAAAATCTGCGGAATGGTGCGGCGGCCATTGGCCCGGCCCAGCATTTCTTCGCGCTTTGCATCGTCCTCATCCACTTTGTATTCGGTGAAGGACACGCCCTTGCGGGTCAGCAGGGCTTTTGCCCGGTCGCAATACGGGCAATACGCCCCGGAGTAAATCTCGACTTTTGCCATGGTTCGGTTTCCTCTATGTTAGGCCCTTAGATATAGCACGCTTAAACGGGTTTGACAGACCATCATGACAACAAAACGACAAGCTTTTGATGTTGTTATCAGCGGCGCCGGGGTTCCCGGGCTGGCGCTGGCTGCCCTTTTGGGCCGGGCCGGGCTGAATGTGGCCATCATCGACCCCGCCCCCATCCCCGCGCCGGACGATGTGGCGGATAACGCCCGCACCGCCGCCTTGATGCATGCCTCTGTCAACGTCCTGCGCGCCACCGGGGTGTGGGATGATGTGGCCCGCTTTGGCGCGGCGCTGGAAACCTTGCGGATTGTTGAGGACAGCACCGGAGGGAAAGACCGCGCCGTTACCGTTGATTTCCATGCGTCTGACATCGACCTGCCGTGGTTTGGCATCAATATGCCGAATGACCGCCTGCGCGCGGGCTTAGGACTTGCGTGCAACGATATTCAAAACATTACGTTCTTCATCCCCGCCCGCGTTGCCGATTATGCCGCCGATGACACGGGTATCAGCCTCACACTGGATGACAAAACACATTTACGCGCGCGCCTGTTGATCGGCGCGGATGGACGCAATTCCAATATCCGCACCATCGCAGGCATTGAATGTGATGAATTTGATCCGGGGCAAAGCGCCATCACGTGCCTGGTGCAACACACGCGCCCGCACGGCCATGTGTCCACCGAACATCACCGCCCCGGCGGCCCGTTCACCACCGTTCCCCTGCCCGGCGCGCACCATTCCAGCATTGTCTGGGTTGAATACGCCGATGACGCCGATGCGTTCATGCGGATGCGCAAAAATGAATTTTTACAGGCATTACAAGATCGCGCGGGTACTGCGCTTGGCACCGTCACGCTGGACAGCGACCCGACCTGCTGGCCCTTAAAAATCATGCGGGCGCAAAAACTGACCGCGCCGCGCATGGCCCTGATGGCTGAGGCCGCCCACGTCCTGCACCCGATGGGCGCGCAAGGGCTGAACCTCAGCCTGCGTGATTGTGCCGTTCTGGCCGAAGTCATCGTTGATGCCGCCCGTGTTGGCATTGATATCGGGTCGCGCAGTGTTCTCGACACTTACGAATCCCGTCGCCGCCCGGATATCGTCACCCGCGTTGCCGCGACGACCGGCCTGAACAAAATGGCCAGCAATGATTTTTCAATCCTGCGCTATCTGCGCCGCGCCGGATTGAAAACAGTCGACAGCATTACACCACTGAAAAAATTCGCAATGAACGAAGGCGTGATGCCGGGATACGACGACAGCCGTTTGGCACGCGGAGAAAACCTGTAATCTACTCCCGGCTCACCCGCGCCACGGCCACCACATCCACGCGTGCAGCACCCGCATTCAATAGCGTTTGCGCACATTCGCGCACCGTGGCCCCGGTCGTGAACACATCGTCAATCAGCACGACATTTTTACCGCGCACAGCATCCGCATGACGGGGATTGACCGCAAACGCGCCCTTCACATTCTTGCGGCGTTCGGCGGCGCGTTTGTGTCCTTGGGATTCCGTGGCACGGTGGCGGATTAATCCATCCGCCAGACAGGGCAAGCCCGTTTCCTTCGCCACACCGTGCGCCAGCAACGCAGCCTGATTATACCGCCGCCGCATCAGCCGCCAGCGATGCAATGGCACAGGCACCAGCACATCAGCATCCGCCCACAATTCTGCCCCTGCCCGCATGATCCACGGCACCAAAACCGGGACGGCGTGCAAATGATCGGCATGCTTGAATTTTAAAATCACACCCCGGCTGGCATCGTCATACACCACCGCCGCCCGGGCCGCGGTAAAGGGTGGTGGATCATCCAGACAGGCCGCGCATTGCAGGTCTTTCACCCCTTCGGATGTAAACGGAAACGGCATGCCGCAGGTCCGGCAAAAAGGGGGAGCGATAAAGGACAACCCGGCCCAGGCCCCCGGGTCCAACTGCCCCGGCGCCCCCACAATGGCCCCACTTATGATGCAGCGCGGTGGAAAAATTGCATCCACAACCTGCCCCGCCCCGTGGAGAAGAGTATTAACACACTGTTTTAAAGCAGATATTTGCTCCACACCCACCCCTGCTCAGGCCCCCGATATATGTTGCGAAAAACCGGGCCCTTCCGGTATTATACGGAAACCCTAAAAAGCCGGGTTTCCGGGCAAAAATGTAACGTCTAACCGTCGAAATTACAAATGGCAGGCGCGAAGAAACGCACATTGCGGGACGGCCACAAGAAAGCCCTCGGGCTGGACCAAGACGACTCCGTCCGCGCCACGCGCCAGCAGCCCAAACCCAAAATCCCCGATTCCAATCCGTTGCAGGACCGTTACCAACGTCTGGCCCACCTGCCCGATGCCACGGTGCGCCGCGCATGGTTTACATTGGCTCACCTGATGGTCCAGCCGGGTTCGACAATCCTCGATCTGGGTTGCGGTGGTGGCAAGCTCACCTACGCCATGGCCGTGCTGGCACCGGACATGAAATTTATCGGCATGGATACCGATACGCGCGGCATTCAATCCGCGATCAAAACATGGGATGCGCCCAATCTGGAATTCCAGAATGGGCCGATTGATAATCCCGCCGCTGCTGGTATCGGCCCGGTCGATGCGATTATCAATTGCTTTACCCTGCACGAAATTTATTCCAGCAATGCGTTCCATGACCGCCCCGTGGTTCAGGCGCTGGAAAACCAGTTTGCCCTGCTGAAACCCGAAGGGTTGATGTTGATCCGCGATTACGCGAAACCGGACCCGGATGGTTACGTCCTGATGGAAATGCCGGATGTGCGCAGCACAGGCGAAGAATTGCACGAGTTGTCCGAGGCCGACCTGCTGGTCTGGTTCTCCGAACATGCCAGCCCGAACGGTGACCCGGGTTGCGCCGGATTCTTCATCGAAGAATTGCCACCGCGCTTCCCGCGCACGCGCCTGTTCCGCCTGCCGCACAAATGGGCTTATGAATTCATCATGCGTAAGGATGATCTGAGCAGCTGGGAAAGCAACCTGCCCAAGGAATTTACATTCTTTACCCAACGCGAATACCGCAAGGCTCTGCGGTCGCTGGGCGCGCGCGTTTATTACTCCGCGCCGCACTGGAATGACGAGTACGTGAAAAGCCGGTTCGAAGGTCACTTCCGCCTGTATGGCGAAGACGGCAAACCGCTCGGCCCGCCACCGACCAGCTTTATCGCTGTCGCGCAAAAAGTTGGCGAACGCCGCTCTCTGCGCCTGCAGGAACGCCGCCCGTCATCAAAAACCGGATCATCCCTGCGCGTTCAAGCGATGCGGAATGATAATGATGGCCGTTTGGTTGATATCGTCACACGCGATATCAACATCACCGAAATTCTGCCCTATCGCGTCACGGAAAATGGCGAACTGAACATCTTCGTTCATCACGGCGTTCCGCGCGGTATCGTCAACGCCGTTCCGCGGATGGGCCAGGATTTAGACGGTAAAAAATGGTCCGGTCACATGACCGAAGCGATTGCCGTTGAAACCGAAACCGTGACCCATATCGGCCCGGACGATGTGAAGGGCGCCGCCCTGTTCGCGCGCGATATGCTGGGCCTCAAACCCATGCCGAACCGCGTGATGGAAAAGGGCCCGGCTGTATACCCCGCCCCGGACTACATCGATGAACGCATTGATACGCTGTATCTGGAAGTCGAAAGCACCGGTGCGACGCTGGAGCCGAAAGTTATCAATGCCGACATTGCGGGTTTCTTAAGCCGCGGGAAGATTGTTGAAATCAGCGCGCAAAGCATCCTGAACGGCATAGCCGTCGGCATGATCCCGAACGCGCGCATGGAAATTCAAATTCTGGCTCTGTACCAGCGTTTGGGGATGAAGGCCGAAAGCTGGTCCGAATGCCCGCTGATCCTGGAAGAAGCCGACGTGCCCGTTACCGATGTGCATGATCTGATGGCCAAGATGACCGAAACCGATGGCCGTTACCGCGCCACACGCGGCAGCGCCGGTCAATTGCGCCCGGTTCAATCCATCTTCGTCGATGAAGGCCAGATCAATGGCGGCGTTGCTGGCCTGGCCGCCCGCGACATGGATTTCATTATTGCCGATGACCAGACGGAAAACATCGCCATCGTCATGCCGCTGCTGCGCAGCCATTCGGGCGAAGTTCTTGCCGGATACACCACCGAATTCCTGCCCGTTCCACAACGGTACAAGGGCAACGGCCTGACCGTGACGGTACCCAGCATTCCCCTGCCCCGCGATATTCGCAGCATGGACGATGCCCGCCACTACATCGCCGATTATATGAAGGTCAAACCCGAACACGTCGCACGCATGGGCGAAAGCTTCTTCCTGCACATGGGCCTGACCCCGCGCCGGGTGTACCCGTTTGTCATGTCCGGTCCGTTCGGCCAGACCAAGGGACAAATTCACGGCACGACCAATTATTCGCCGCTCAAAGATCTGTGGAAGCTGATGTATTGGGACAATTCAAAAAGCTTCGCCAAGATCATGTCCCAATCCTATAAATCTCTCTGTCATGACAGTGATATGAGCCCCGTTTTCTCCTTCTCCAAGAAGATGGCGGAATCCTATGGCAAAAGCCCCATGTCCGCGCACGCCACCGATATGCGCGGCCTAGGCGGATCGACCAGCGGCGACAGCGGCAGCGGCGGAGCGGCCAGTGGCGGTGACGCCCCATCTGGCGTATTGCTGCAAGACCAGCCGCAAAACAACGACACCATCCAACAAAAACGGATGGAACGTCGTGAAAAGGCGCGTGACCAGAACGACAAAAAACCGATCATAAAATAACCATGACGGTTGCATCATCCAAACCCATGAACGACATGGCGGTTTTTGACCGCAACCGCGTCCGCGCCAACCGCGACCGCGCAGCGCCTTTCATGGTGAACGGACATAATTTTCTGCACAACCATGCCATGGCCGTTCTGGCCGACCGGATCATGGATGTGAAACGCACATTCGACACCGTAATCCAGATTGGCGCGGGACCATCGATTGATGCGCTGAACGCCCCCATTCAGTCGGGCCGCATGGCATCGCCCTTTATCGCCGATTTATCGACCGGGTTCCTGAAAAACCATTCCGGCCCACGATTGCAAATGGACGAAGAATTTTTGCCCTTCGCCCACGAAACGCTGGATCTGGTTCTCGCTCCGCTGGGGCTGCACGCCGTCAATGACCTGCCCGGTGCCTTACTGCAAATCCGCAAAAGCCTGAAGCCCGATGGCCTGTTTCTCGGCGCCATGCTGGGCGGTGAAACATTGTATGAATTGCGCGCCTGCCTGCAGGATGCGGAAATGGCAACGCGCGACGGCATCAGCCCGCGGATTGCCCCCTTCGCCGACAAACCGCAAATGGGCGGCTTGCTTCAACGCGCGGGCTTTGCCCTGCCCGTAGTGGATTCCGAAATCATCACGGTCACCTATTCCGATATGTTCGCGCTGATGCG
Source organism: Micavibrio aeruginosavorus EPB (assembly GCF_000348745.1). Taxonomy (NCBI): domain Bacteria; kingdom Pseudomonadati; phylum Bdellovibrionota; class Bdellovibrionia; order Bdellovibrionales; family Pseudobdellovibrionaceae; genus Micavibrio; species Micavibrio aeruginosavorus. Next base: position 1,633,625 of record NC_020812.1, read on the forward strand.
TGACATCCGCAAAATGGGTGAAGGCAACGCCATTGCCCGCCGCGACACGCGCAACCCCGGACGCGCCATGATGATGGAGGCCGCGCGCATTTATGCCGAACGCTTTGCCGATGACGATGGTCGCATCCGCGCCAGTTTTGAAATCATCTACCTGATTGGCTGGGCCCCGCATGACAGCCAGCAAAAACCCCTGCGCCCCGGCAGTGCGAAGATCCGCCTGGCCGATGCGCTATCGACAAAAGAAATCGGGGCTGGCGAACCAACCCCGACATCGTAATTCCGTTTATTGGGTAATTCCGTTTATCCGCAATCGACGATTATTCGTCGCCACCTTCACGCGGCGGTACCGGCGCTGCGCCGCCACCACCTTGTTGTTGTGAACGGCGGCCCAATTGACGGCGCGGCGCGCCCTGGCCACCCGGCTGGCCGTTTCCACCACCCTGATTATGGCTCTGGCGATTGCCACCACCTTGATGACCTTCGGCCATGTTACCGGCATTGTCGTCATCTTCCGGGCCATTGTCGCGGCGGCGGGATGAACGGTGCGGCGGGATCGGCAACGGACGTGACGCCATCTGGTCCCGTTCGCTGGTCGCGATTTCAATTTCCAGACGCGCGGCAACTTTGCGCAGTTCATGGATCGCTTCCTGTAATTTCTCGCGCGCGTCCAGGTCCTTTTTGTTCCCGGCCCAGGTTTCATAAACCTTGATGCAAGTATCCGCAGTGTCGCGCAAACGTTTGTCGATTTCGTCCATACCCTGAACTCCTAAATTGTCGGGGAAAATAAAGCCCGGGCCACGTGGCCGGGGGCTTGGAAAGATTAGGCAAGGATACCCCCGCGGTCCGAAAACCGCAAGGGTTTCCAAAATCACTTAGCTTTGGCCGAAAATATTGTTAATTTGCTGGCCCACGCGGACAAACGTCGTGCGTTTTGACAATTCCTTCAGCTTCGTCGCACCGACATAGGTGCAGGCCGAGCGGATACCGCCCAGAATATCCTGCAACGACTCGGTCACATCGCCGCGATACGGAACGCGCACGGTCTTGCCTTCGCTGGCGCGATACTTGGCTACGCCGCCAACATGCTTCTTCATCGCCGTGTCGCTGCTCATGCCATAGAAGGTCACGAATTTGTGGCCGTCTTCGTCCACAACATCACCTTCGCATTGATCGTGCCCGGCCAACATACCGCCCAGCATGACGAAATCGGACCCTGCACCAAACGCTTTGGCCAGATCGCCCGGAACCGTGCAACCACCATCGCCGCACACCAGACCACCCAAACCGTGCGCCGCATCGGCGCATTCGATAATGGCGGACAGTTGCGGATACCCAACGCCCGTCATTTTACGCGTCGTGCAAACACTGCCCGGGCCAATACCAACCTTCACCACATCCGCACCGGACAGGATCAGTTCCTCGGTCATTTCACCCGTGACAACGTTGCCCGCCATAATGGTCGTGGTCGGCAGTTTGTCGCGCATGCGTTTAATGAAATCGACGAACGGCTGGGAATAACCGTTGGCCACATCAATGCACAAACGATCCAGCTTCGCACCAGCCGGGGTTTTCAGGAATGCTTCCAGCTTTTCCTGATCCTTTTCGCTGACGCCAATGCTGTACCATGCATTTGCGGATTCTGCGGTGCCGAAGAATTCAACCAGTTGGTCCACCGCATAATGTTTATGCAACGCCGCGGTCAGACCATCGCCCTGCGCATGAAATGCACGGGCCATCGCCATCGTGCCGACGCCGTCCATGTTTGCGGCAATCACCGGAATGCCATGGAACGATTTCTTGCTCCATTTAAAATCATAGTCGCGGCGAATATCAACATCGCGACGGCTGGCCAACGTGGACCGTTTCGGACGGATCAAAACATCTTTGAAATCCAGTTTCAGGTCTTCTTCGATACGCATTTATATACCCTCTGTGGTTACGCGCGGATTGTTCAGTTTTTAAAGAAGGACGACGCAGCATCGCGCACAGCAATCTTGCGCTTGATTTCGCCTTCGGCCCGTTCAATTTCGGATTTAAGATCGGAGATATAAGTGTGCAGCTCCTCGATCGAGAGGGGCTCCAGGTTCTTCTTCTGCGCGCCGGGTTTTTTCCGGGGCTCGAGATCATCATCAAACATGGTTCAAAACCGGGTGTTTCACCGTTAATATGGGCGTTCCGGTGGCACACCATAAGGCAAACAGGGACGCAAATGCAACAAAACATGAAAGCCGTTGAAATTCAGGGGTTTGGCACCCCCGATGTTCTGAAAATCGCATCCCGTCCGGTGCCAAACCCGGTTTCGGGAGAGGTTTTGGTCCGCGTCACGGCCGCCGGGGTCAACCGCCCGGACCTGCTCCAGCGCATTGGGAAATACCCGCCCCCGCCGGGGGTTAGCGATATTCCGGGGCTGGAGGTCGCGGGCGAGATTGTTGAAAGCCACCACCCCGATTGGGGCGTGGGCGACCGGGTGTGCGCCCTGCTGGCTGGCGGTGGCTATGCCGAATATGCGGTGGTGCCGGGTGGGCAATGCCTGCCCATCCCGCAGGGGCTGACTATGGCTCAGGCCGCGGCCTTGCCCGAAACCACCTTCACCGTCTGGAACAATGTGTTCGTGCGCGGGCATTTAAAGGCCGGTGAAACAGTGCTGATCCATGGCGGATCATCCGGCATCGGCACCACTGCCATTCAAATGACCAAAGCCTTGGGCGCACGCGTTGTGATCACCGCAGGAACCGACGATAAATGCGCGGCCTGCATCAAGCTGGGCGCGGATATCGCGATCAATTACAAGACGCAGGATTTCGTCGCGGAAATTGCCAAGATCGGCGGCGTTGACGTGATCCTCGACATGGTCGGCGGCGATTACATTCCCCGCAATCTGGAATGCCTGAAGCTGGATGGCCGCCATGTCAGCATCGCCAGCATGAACGGGGCCAAGGCCGAAATCGACATTCGCACCATCATGCAAAAACGCATCATCATGACCGGGTCCACCTTGCGCCCGCGCAGTGTCGCGGAAAAATCCGCCCTCGCCCACGGCCTGCGCACCCATATCTGGCCGCTGATCGAAGCCGGAAAAATCACCCCGCTGATCCACACCACCTTCCCGCTGGCCGAGGCGGCCAAGGCCCATGCCCTATTGGAATCCGGTGATATGGCCGGGAAAATCGTGCTGGAAACCTGAAAAATAAATTATGTAAAAATATAAAAGCTGGCGATTCCCCCCGCCCTGCCTTATAGTCCCTGCTATTCCCGACAGTTTGAATTGATGTCGAGAGTGGGCCTCTGAAACACGGGGTCGCGCTACAGGACCCCTTTATTGGAGATTTAAAATGGCTGAAAAACACGTTGTATCCGGCTTGCTGATGCCGAAGGCGACCGCCGTATGGATGATTGAAAACACCCTGCTGACCTTCGGCCAGATTGCCGATTTCACCGGTCTGCACGAAATTGAAATTCAGGCCTTGGCCGACGAAGAAGTGGGCCGCGGCATTGTGGGCCGTAACCCGGTTGAAAACCATGAACTGACCCAGGATGAGCTGGACAAAGCCACGGCGGATTCCAACTACCGCATGCGCATGGCCCGCACCGACCTGCCGACCGTGAAACTGCGCGCCAAAGGCCCGCGTTACACCCCGGTATCCAAACGCGCCGACAAACCGGATGCAATTGCCTATATCCTGAAACACCACCCGGAAATCAGCGATGCGCAAATCTGCAAACTGGTTGGCACGACGAAGCCGACCATTGATGCCGTGCGCACCCGCTCCCACCCGAACAGCGCAAACCTGCGCCCGCGTCACCCGGTTGATCTGGGCCTGTGCACCTATGCCGAATTGGAAGGCGCATTGAAAAAAGGTCTGAAAGCCGCCGGTAAAGACACCAGCGAAATCGAAGCCCAAAAACAAAAAATGTACGAAAGCCAAGAGAAAGACGAAAGCGCAGACAATTCCGCCAGCTTCGACTTCTCCAACTTCGTCAACAAGACGGGCACGGACAACAATTCCGGCGAATAATTTTTTCGCCGCTTAAAAATAAAAAAGCCCGCCATAACCGGCGGGCTTTTTCTTTTCATTCGGATGAGCGCCGTCAGGACGCTTGCCTCAACTCCTCCATCTCATCCTTCAATCTCAATTTCTCGGTCTTTAACCGCCTCGCCTCGGTATCGGTGAAGGCCGGGTGCTTATACGCCTCGTCCAGCCTGCGGCAAATCTGCGCATGGCGCGTTTGCAGCGCTTCCAGACGGCTTTTCATTGCACCGGACAATTCACGTTCTTGCGACATTCGTCAAACTCCCTCTTTCAACATCGATGACATCTTTTCACACACCAAACGATCATCAGGTTTTTCGGACCCGGACCGCATTGTGCAAACGGGCCATCCCCCGGCCCGACGCCTCTGCCAATCCCTTTGCAACGGATAAAGAAAACCCCCGGGCCAATCGCCATGCCGCGACACCACCCGGGGGAATTCGTCTTTAACCGTTTTCAAGAATAACCAGAGCCATAAGAATCAGTATCTCACCATCCCATTAAAAAACGTTTAAATACGCGGTTTTTCGTGCCCACTTGGAATCGCACAAAAAAATCAACCAGTCCCCATCGCTGGGGCACTGGTTGAGCAGGTGTTTGTGTGTGAGGAGGAACAAGATATTCCCAATTCCTATGCTACACCGGCCCTCGTTAACGCCCGTTAAACTTTAGATAAAATTTGAAATATCTCTCCGCCGTTATCTTGACCCCTATTGTCATTCGCGCGAAAGCTGGAATGACAATGAAAAAAGCGGCACAGAATATTCTGCGCCGCTTTAAATTCATCTGATGTTTGCCTTACAAATCGAACACAACACCCTGCGCCAATGGCAATGCGCTTGAATAGTTCACCGTCTGCGTTTGTCGGCGCATATAGGTTTTCCACGCATCGGACCCGCTTTCACGGCCACCGCCTGTTTCTTTTTCGCCGCCGAACGCGCCGCCAATTTCCGCGCCGCTCGGCCCGATATTGACGTTGGCAATGCCGCAATCACTGCCCGCAGCGGACAGGAAGCTTTCCGCTTCGCGGACATCCATCGTGAAGATGCAAGATGACAAACCTTGCGGCACGCCGTTTTGCAATGCGACCGCATCCTTCATGTCTTTATATGTCATGACATACAGAATCGGCGCGAAGGTTTCTTGCTTCACCACATCGCTCTGTTCCGGCATGGCCACCAAGGCCGGGCGAACATAGTAGCCACCGCCCATGATGCCATCGCTGACGCGATCACCACCGACCAGAATTTTTCCGCCCTGCGCGCCCGCATTTTTCAATGCGGCCTGCATCGCGTTGAATGATGCTTCATCAATCAGCGGCCCAACCAGCGTTCCGGTTTCCAGCGGGTTGCCCACGCGCAAAGAACCATAAGCCTTGGTCAAGGATTCCAGCAAACGATCACGCACGCTTTCATGCACGATCAAACGGCGCAGCGATGTGCATCGCTGCCCCGCCGTGCCAACGGCCCCGAACAAAATGGCGCGCACGGCCATATCCAGATCGGCGCTTGGCGCAACAATCATGGCGTTGTTGCCGCCCAGTTCCAACAGGGACCGGCCCAGACGTTTCGCGACCACTTCGGCCACGGCGCGGCCCATCGGCACACTGCCCGTCGCACTGACCAACGCAACATCGTGGTGTTCAACCAAGGTCTGTCCGATATCGCGGCCACCAATCAAAACCTGGCTCAGACCATCGGGAATGGTATGACCCGCGGCACGGAAGGCTTTCACCGTGCGATCAAACACGGCCTGGCACGCAATCGCGGTCAGCGGTGTTTTTTCGGACGGTTTCCAAATCACCGGATCACCGCAAACAAATGCCAGCGCGGCATTCCATGCCCACACAGCCACAGGGAAGTTAAACGCCGTAATCACACCAACGGTGCCCAGCGGATGCCAGGTTTCACGCATATGGTGGCCCGGGCGTTCGGATTGGATGGTCAGGCCGTAAAGTTGACGGGACAGGCCGACAGCGAAATCGCAAATGTCGATCATTTCCTGGACTTCGCCCAGCCCTTCGGACAGGATTTTTCCGCATTCCAACGTGACCAGACGACCCAGATCGTCCTTCACATTCCGCAATTCAACGCCCAGCAGGCGAACAAATTCACCACGCACCGGGGCCGGAACAACTTTCCATTGTTCAAAGGCCGCCTGCGAAATTTTGATCGCCTTTTCGACATCGGCCGTCTTGTGCTGTGGCACCATACCGATCACGGCACCATCGACCGGCGAGCAAACTTTCAGGTCGCCACCGTTAAAGGCCTTGTCCGCAACACCCAGGGCGGACAAAATCCGCGCCACTTCGGCCTTGCTATCATTGATTTGTGCAACATTACGCATGGCATCCCCCATGATGATCTCCCCTTTTTAGTTATTGTAGACTCGTCGTTTAAATGCCCCACTCAACCGCGCGGTTCGGATTATCCAGATCGCCTTCGCCGGCGCCCGATTGATCGCGCTCCACCATGGCCTGCGCCTTTGCCATCTTGTCCTTCTCCGGACGCAGACGGCTGGTCCGCAACTGGCCCTTTTGCTCCAGCAACGGATAGGCCACCGTGCACATATAGCTGTTCACACGGCGATAATCGCGAATGATGTCCAGGTGCATGCTGGACGTTGCAATCGTTTCCGGAACAGCATCACGCAAGCGCTCAATATGCGCCGTCATCGCCTCCTGCTCAGCCTTGCGCAGGACCTCCTTGCCTTCAACCATTTTCCGGGCCAGACGGATATCGCCGGACACAAACACGGTTTGGGCCAGACGGATACTTTCCAGCACCAGATTGTGGATGTGTTCGATTTCATCCAACCCTTCTTGCGAGAAGCTTTTCTGCGCGCGAATTTTTTTCAGGGCCATGGGCATGATGTTCTTGTCAATCACATCACCCGCATGTTCCAGGTTGGTGGAAAAGGTCAGCGTCTGCACATAACGGGACGCCTCGTCCGGATCCATCGCACTCTGGCTCAACCGCGCCATATAGGATTTGATCGATTTATAGATATCATCAACCACGTTGTCCTGTTCCTTGATCCGGTTGACCAGGGCTTCGTTATTCCCCTTCAGACTGCGGAATGTATCTTCCATCATCTTTTCAAGAATATCGGCCATACGCAACGTTTCACGGGCGGCAGACGCCAGCGCAATCGTCGGCGTGTCCATGGATTTTGTATCCAGGTAACGCGGGCGGCCCGGATCATCCGCCGCCGGGCGGTCGGGCATCAACTTGTATGCCGCTTTGGCAACCAATCCGGTGAACGGAATAAATGCAATCGCCAGAATAATGTTAAAGGCCATATGGAAGTTCACGACAATACGTGTCGGATCCGTGCCCAGCAATGTAATACGGGACGGGTCATCCACCGGCAACGCCAGATTTGTCGTCAACATGCCCATCAGCGGCATAAACGCCACGACACCAATCAGACGCATCAGCAAGTTGCCTACCGGAACACGCGCGGCCTCGGGCCCTTCGCGCATGGTCGCGACCAAGGGGGCAACCGTGCCACCAAGGTTCACACCCAGAACCATCATCAACGCCAGATGTTCCGGCAACACACCACCGGCCACAAACGACACCAACAACAACACAATCGCCAGCGACGAATGCGCCATCCATGTCAGCAACGCCGCCACAACGACTGATAAAATCGGATCTGCCTCCAGCGCCTTGAGAATAACAGGCAACGTCTCCGAATGTTGTAGCGGACTGGAGGCCAGTTTAATCGCGCCCAGCGCGAACAGCATCATGCCCAGGCCCAACAGCAATTTGCCGATATGCTGACCTTTGCCCGTATCTTCAAAAATGGTGTAGACGATATACCCCGTCAGCATCAGCAGCGGCGCAAACCATGACAGGTCGAACGACAGCAACTGGGCCACAACGGTCGTGCCCACATCCGCGCCCAGCATAACGGCCAGACCCGCCGCCACGGTAATCAGCCCACGGCTGGCGAACGATGCAATAATCATCGCCGTCGCGGTCGAGCTTTGCAGCAGCGCGGTTACACCGATCCCGGACAGGAAACTGAGAAAACGGTTGCCCGTGCTGGCCGACACCACCTTGCGCAAATTCGCGCCAAAGGCCCGGGTAATGCCCGTGCGTACCATGCGCAGGCCCCAGAGCAAGAGGCACACACCGCCAATAATATTAATAAGTACCAACGTCGGGGTCATAGTCCGCCTTAAGTCACGCAAGAGGGGTCAAAATATGCAAAATTGCACAGGATGGACGATCATCCATCGCAAGAACGGCGATTTTATGGCTTTCAGGGCTGCTTTTTATAAGCGCCGTTCCGAACCGGAGATATTAGGGCGGAATACGCCCCGGTGCAAGGAATGGGCAAGATGCAGCACAGCAATTCGCGCCCATAACAATTATGCAAAAACTAAAACCCTGCCCCCGGCTGAGACAGGTAAATCAATTCGTCCGCCGTGCTTTCCCGCCCCAACACGGCATTGCGATGGGGAAAACGCCCGAACCGTTCAATCACATCGCGGTGACGCAGCGCGTATTCATAGCCCAGCGGGTCATCATCCCGCATCGTCGCAAACAACTCCACGGCCCGGTTCTGATCATCCATGGACTCACTATGTTCAAACGGCAGATAGAGAAAACGGCGCTTGATCACAGGAAGAATTTGGTCAAACCCCCGCATAATGGCCAGCCGGGCGGTTTTCAGGGCTTTCTCATCCGTGGCAAAGGCCTCGGCACTGTCACGAAACATATTGCGCGGGAATTGATCCAGCACCAGACACAAGGCCAGGCACCCATCCGCATCGCTGGACCAATTGTCGCACACGCCATCACGCGCCATGGTATAGGTCAGGCGGAAACGATCACGAATGGATTGATCGAAGTCTGGATTTTTCTGAAACCATTGCACGGGCTCCGTTTCGGAAAACCAGAAGTGCAAAATATCCTGTTTGCTGTCGCGCATAAAATCCCCAAAAGCACCGGAGTGTCATACCCCAGTATTATTTCTTGGGTGCCTGTTCATTCGCGGTCAGACCAGCAATCACCTTCTTTTCCATCCGCGCCGCCACCCATGACAGAACGATGGCAGGCAGAAACGGGATAATCAACATCAAAACCACACTCGGCTGGGTCATGGTCGAAAAGAAACTGCCCTCAAAATTGCTGAGGTACAGGCTCACGAAGATGAACACCCCCGTCAGCGCAAAGATTAACGCGAACAACCTGTAAAGGCGGGCTTTGGCGAGGATTACTTTTGCTTGCATTGGCCTATTCATTGGGCTCCGGGTGTATTTCTTATTTTACTAATATACCAGACAAAGATTAACATTTCATGCCACTTTTAACATTTGGATCAGGTAGATGAAGAAAAAAGGGCGGAAGCCCGCGCTCCCGCCCTTTTAAAAATTCTGTTCAAAATCGTGATCTTAGTGAACCGAAGACCAGATTTTGCGTTTCACGGCATACGCCACGCCGGTAAAGACCAGCAAGAACAAGAACGCCTTCAACCCCGTTTGCTTGCGCACTTCCATCTTCGGCTCAGCCGCCCATTCCAGGAAGTGGGACACGTCCTTGGCATATTGATCCACGGTTTGGTTGGTGCCGTCTTCATACGCCACCTGGCCATCAATCAGCGGGGCCGGCATGGCAATAATGTGACCCGGCATATAGGTGTTCCAATGCTGACCCGGCAACAACGTCGTCCCCTCCGGGGCCTCTGCATAACCGGTCAGAATGGCATGGATGTAATCCGGTCCACCTTTGCGCGCCTTGGCGATCAACGACAGGTCCGCAGGCAGGGCACCGTTATTCACGGATTTTGCCGCGTTCTCGTTCGGGTACGGATTTTTGAAACGATCGCTCGGGCGGCCCGCGCGTTCGAACATTTCACCATCTTCGTTCGGGCCGTCGGTAATCATATAAGACGCGGCAATCGCCTTGATCTCACCTTCGCTGTATCCCAGCGCGGCCAGATCACGATAAGACAGGCGGTTCATCCCGTGGCATGCGGAGCATACTTCGCGATAAACCTGAAAACCACGTTGCAGGGACGCGCGGTCATACGTGCCGAAGATTCCATTCGACGACCAGTCCACTTTCGGCGGCTCAACGGCCTCGCTCGCGGCCAGCGCCGGAACAGACACACCCATAACCAACGCCGCAAAGCCGGCCAGAATAAATGTTTTACGCATCATAATTCTCTCTCCAGCCTTTTAGTGGGACTGTTTCGCCAAGACGGCTTCGTTAATGCTGTTCGGCAGGTCTTCCGCCACTTCCTTGCGCGACAACCACGGCAGGATGACCAGGAAGAACACAAAGTAGTACGTTGTGCAGATCTGCCCCAGAATGACCCAGATGCCTTCCGGCAATTGCGCGCCGACATAGCCCAGGACCAGGAACGACACCACCAGCAGCATCAGGAATTTGCGGTACAGCGGACGGAACCGCGCGCTGCGCACCGGATGGGAATCCAGCCACGGCAGAACGAACAGAACCGCAATCGCACCAAACATCGCAATCACACCACCCAGCTTCGCCTCGATAAAGACGATGTCGGTGAACGGAATGCCAATATCAAACGTGATCGCACGCAGGATTGCGTAGAACGGCAGGAAGTACCATTCCGGAACAATGTGCGCCGGTGTTTGCATCGGGTTGAACGGGATATAGTGATCCGGGTGCGCCAGCAGGTTCGGGGCAAAGAACGTCACACCGACATAGCACAACAGGAACACACCCAGGCCAAACGTATCTTTCGATGTGTAATACGGATGGAACGGCAGGGTATCCTGCGGCCCTTTCACATCGATACCCAGCGGGTTGTTCGAACCCGTGATGTGCAGAGCCCAGACGTGAATACCAACAACCGCGAAAATCACGAACGGCAGCAGGTAATGCAGCGCAAAGAAGCGGTTCAGGGTCGGGTTATCAACCGTGAAGCCACCCAGCAGCAAGGTGTGAATGGAATCACCAACCAACGGAATGGCGGTGAACAGACCGGAAATAACGGTCGCGCCCCAACCACCCATCTGTGACCACGGCAGAGTGTAACCCATAAACGCCGTCGCCATCATCAACAGGAAGATTATAACGCCGAGGATCCACAGCAGCTCGCGCGGCTTCTTGTAAGACCCGTAATACATGCCACGGAAGATGTGAATGTAAACGGCGATGAAGAAGAAGGATGCACCGTTCATGTGCAGGTAACGCAACATCCAGCCCCAGTTGACGTCACGCATGATGCGCTCGACGCTGCTGAACGCCAGATCTTCGTGCGGGGTGTATTGCATGGCCAGGAAAATCCCGGTCAGGATCATGGTGACCAGCATCACCATGGCAATCGCGCCAAAGTTCCAGAAATAGTTGAAGTTCTTCGGTGTCGGGAAAACGCCGTATTCCTTGTTCATGATCGTGAAGATCGGAAGACGGGAATCAATCCACTCAACAACCGGATTTTCAAACGGGGCGCGGTGTCCGCTGGCCATGATGTTTACTCCATGCTCTCTTTTAAATTATTAACCGATGCGAATGAGGCTGTCGGACAGGAATGTATATTCCGGTACCGTCAGGTTCTTCGGCGCAGGACCCTTGCGGATACGACCGGATTGATCGTAGTGCGATCCATGGCACGGGCAGAACCATCCGCCGAAATCACCATGCGGGTCTGTTTTCTTCTGCCCCAGCGGGACGCAACCCAGGTGCGTGCAGATCCCGACAATCACCAGCCACTCCGGCTTCGTCGCGCGATCTTCGTCCGTTTGCGGATCACGCAAAGACGATACATCCACTGCGCGCGCGGCTTCAATTTCCTCCGCCGTGCGGTGGCGAATGAATACCGGCGTGCCGCGCCATGTCACGGTGATGGATTGGCCCACTTCGACCGGGGACAAATCCACTTCGGTGCTGGCCATCGCCAACGTGTCCGCTGCGGGGTTCATCGAGTCGATAAACGGCCAGGCAAAAACCCCTGCCCCCACTGCGCCGAATGCTCCGGCGGTCAGGAACAGAAAGTCGCGGCGTGTGCCGCCTTTTGAATCTTTATCTGAAGGATGCGTCGCGCTGTGTGTACTCATGGCCTACGGGTCCGAAAATTGATGGGTCTAGACGTCTTTTTTTGAATAGTTTCAATCGTGAAACCACCCAGCGATTTACCTTTTATAGCGCCCGGATGCAAGCCCCCTTCCAACCCCTCTGGACGGTTATGCAACATACTCTTATATAGGGGGCATGATCCGGATCGCCCTGTACCAACCCGATATTCCGCAAAATACCGGCGCCATGATGCGCCTGGCCGCCTGTATGGGGGTGGGGCTGGATGTCATCGAACCCACCGCTTTCCCTTGGGATGAGCGGAAAATCCGCCGCGGCGCACTGGATTATATCGACCATATCGACCTGACCCGGCATGGGGACTGGACCGCTTTTACAAAGCATTATGAAAACAAAAACCGTCGAATTGCCCTGATGACCACCAAGGGCGCCATCCCCTACACCGCACACAAATTTCACCCCGACGACATTTTATTGGCCGGGTCGGAAAGCTCCGGCGTGCCCGATCACGTCCATTCCTACGCCGATTCCCGAATCATCATCCCCATGCGCCCGGGATTACGGTCGCTGAACGTGGTGAATGCCACAGCGATGATTTTGGGCGAAGCGTTGCGGCAAACAAACAATTTCTTCATTGAATAAAGCCGCACCGTACAGAGTGAATGACAATAAGTTGCAATACCATAATGCATCTTGAAATCACACTGCTGCGGGCGTAGGTTTTGCGCATGATGAAAACAGCTTCCGCACCCACAGAAAACAATTCCCAGATCGAGCAACGCAAGGCCACCGCCGCCGCGTGGTTTGAAAGTTTGCGCGATCAAATTTGCGCCGCGTTTGAATCGATCGAAGATGATTGCGCCTTCCCCGATGCCAACCGCGCGCCGGGACGGTTTGAACGTAAACCATGGGACCGCATGAACGAAGACGGCACACCCGGCGGACGCGGTGAAATGTCGATCATGCGGGGGCGCGTGTTTGAAAAAGTCGGCGTGAATATTTCCACCGTGCATGGTCATTTTTCCGAACAATTCCGCGCGCAGATTCCAGGGGCCGCTGGTAATGACGGTGCATTCTGGGCCAGTGGCATTTCACTGGTCGCCCACATGCAAAACCCGCACGTGCCCGCCGTGCATATGAACACCCGCATGATCGTTACATCGAAAAGCTGGTTCGGTGGCGGCGCGGATTTGACGCCGATGTTTTTTGAAAACCATGCCGCCGACGGTGCGGATTTCCATGCGGCGTTTAAAACATGCTGTGACAAACACGATCCCGCGTACTATCCGAAATTCAAGGAATGGTGCGACGAATATTTCTTCCTGCCCCATCGCAATGAACCGCGCGGGTTGGGCGGCATCTTCTATGACTATCTGAACAGCGGCACAGTCGATGGCAATATCATCCGCGATTCATGGGATGATGATTTCGCGTTCACTCGCGATGTGGGCCAGACTTTCCTGTCCATCTATCCGCAAATCGTCCGCCGCCACATGAACACGCCATGGACCGCCGCCGACCGCGAACACCAACGCATGCGTCGAGGCCGTTACGTGGAGTTCAATTTACTGTATGATCGCGGGACGCAATTCGGACTGAAAACCAATGGCAATACCGAAGCCATTTTGATGTCCCTGCCCCCGGACGTAACTTGGCCATAATTAGGGGCCATAATCTGGGACAGTCATAACACCGAAGAGGACCAACCCATGCGCACCGCCGTCATCACATTGCTCTCCGCCAGCGTCTTTGCCGTTTCCGTCGGCTTTGCCGGCCATGCCGTACAACAGGGCCTGAAGCAATTTCGCCAAGCGGACCGTTATGTAACGGTGAAGGGCCTGTCCGAACGTGACGTGATCGCAGATGTTGCCATCTGGCCCCTGCCCATTCTGGCCACGGGCGATGATCTGGCCACGGTTCAGGCCAATATTGACGATGCCACCACCAAGGCCCGCGCCTTCCTGATTGCGCAAGGGTTTGAGGATACGGAAATCAAAATCCAGAAAACCGAAGTGACCGATTTGCTGGCGCAGGCCTACCGCTCCGGCGACACAGGCCAGGCCCGTTACATCATCCGCCAGTCCCTGGCCGTTGAGACGTCGAAGATTGCCGCCGTACTGGCCGCACAGGGCAAAATTGGTGAGTTGTTTAAACAAGGCGTCGTGGTCGACGCCGCCCCGGCGAAATATGTCTATAAGGGCCTGAACAGCATCAAGCCGGAGATGATCGCCGAAGCCACCGAAAACGCCCGCCAAGGGGCCGAACAATTCGCCAATGATTCAAAGGCGACGCTGGGCGGCATTAAAACCGCGTCCCAAGGCCAGTTCCAAATCATGCCCGCCGATTCCGAATTTCAATATGACGAGGGCCAAAGCCCGAACAAAAAGATCCGCGTCGTCACCACGGTGCAGTACGATTTGTTCCAGAAGTAAGGGAAGGCCCTCTCCCTAACCCTCTCCCAGAGGGAGAGGGAATAGCGTGAGCGTAAAAAAGCCCCTCGCCCTTTGGGAGAGGGGTTTGGGGAGAGGGCCTTTTTCCGAGATTCAGAGATTCTGTAACTCTTCCTTCACCCGCGCCCGGCAGGCGGATTCCGGTGGAAGGAAATCTTCCGCGATCCACCATTCTTCAATAGTTTTCAGAATGCGGCCCACATCAGGGCCGCGCTCTACCCCCGCCTTCATCACATCATCACCCGTGATCGGTAACGCGGGCGCGCGCCAATTTTTCAGAACATCGACATCCGCCGCATTCGGTTCCGTCCCCGCCATGGCGTGATGAACCAGATGCGCCTGCACCGCCGCGCGGTTGCCGAAGCGATAGATCAGTTCGTGGACCTTCATGCTGTCCGCAACGGCAAGAATCTTTAGGACAAGAATCAAATCACCGCGCAAAGCATTTGAAAACACAATATATTTATCGAATTGATCAACCCAATCCATGCGCGCATGCGCGGCCACAACCATCCGCGCCGCCAGATCCGGGGCCACATAGATATTTTGCAATTTTGCCAACGCATTAAGAGCAGATGCTTGATAATCCGGATGCACGAAATCCCGCATCACCCCGTTTTCAAACATCAAGCCCAGAATATCCGCCGGATGATCAACCATCAGGATGCGGACCATCTCCTGCGTGATGCGTTCGCGCGACAAGGTGCCGATTTTATCCGCGCCCATCCGGCACGCGGCCAGCGCATCCGCATCGGGGGCCGTCCCCGCCCCGTAAAGCGCATAAAACCTGAAAAAACGCAGGATGCGCAAATGATCTTCCGCCACGCGCTGATCTGCCTCGCCCACAAATACGATCCGGCGCGTTTCGAGATCAGCCAGCCCTTTTCCCGTCGGATCGTAGATATGCCCGTCCGCATCGGCCAGCAATGTGTTGATGGTAAAATCACGCCGCGCGGCATCTTCGCGCCAGTCATCGGTGAAGGCCACCACCGCCCGCCGACCGTCCGTTTCAACATCCCGGCGCAACGTGGTGATTTCAAACGGCTTTCCATCCACCACAGCCGTTACGGTGCCATGATCAATGCCGGTCGGGATCACGCGGACGCCCTGCGCCTCCAGACGGCGAATGACGCTTTCCGGCTTATGCACGGTGGCCAGATCCATGTCCCCCGGCGGCAGGCCGAGCAACGTATTGCGCACACATCCGCCAACGAACAACACCTGCGGGTCCACCGCGCCCGTGTCGGTCAGCGCATGGAAAACAACCTGCACGGCCCGGTCTTTCATCCAGGCGGTCGGCGGAATGGTGCGTTCAATATTCAACATAAGATTCTCTAGATTGATCCCAAAACATGATCGACCCCGCCGCTGCGGATCATCAATTGACCATCGCGCTCAACCGCCAAATCGACAAAGGCATAATACACGGCCCGGTCCAGCCGCGCCATCAGACCGTCACGCACCATAATATAGGGCACGATGGCCCCCGCCAGCGGCTCGGGCCGCAGTTCCAACGGATGATCCGCCCCCATCACCACATGATCCCCCATATTGGTGATCAGGGTTATGACATCACCCTGTATGTCATAACCCACGATCAGGAACGGCACATCCTCGACCTCCACCGGATATTTTTCAAACGGGGTGCGCAACCAGTACCGCCCCTTGTCATCCATTTTCAACGCCCGGTCGGAAAACAGCCGGGACAGCGCCGCGCGGCGGATTTCCGCCCCGTCATGGAACCACCGCCCGTCATAGGCGATACGGAACAAAGGCCGCCCGTCATTATCGTAAAATGCTGATTTTTCTGTGCTCATTCCGGGATTTAGCGCGTGGCCGCCTTTTTTTTACCCCGCCGGGGGATTACAATGGAATCAATCCTTTGAAACAGAATTATAGCCTTAAGCCGTCCCGGATCAAAACCCGGGCCTTTTGACCCAAGCCATGGAGCCACGCCGTGAGTGAGATCGCAACCGCCCGCCCGAACATTGACAAAGATCTGGACGATGCCGCCCGCCGATTGAAAGACGCCAAGCGCGAAATCGGATCCGTGATTTACGGGCAGGAAAATGTGATCGATAAAATCCTGATCACGATTTTGTCCGGCGGTCACGTATTGCTGATCGGCGTGCCGGGTTTGGCCAAGACATTGATGGTGGACACCGTCGCCCGCGTGATGGGTTTGGAATCCGCCCGTATTCAATGTACGCCGGATTTGATGCCGTCCGACATTCTGGGGTCCGAAGTGTTGGAGGAAGGCGAAGACGGCAAACGCCATTTCCGCTTTATCGAAGGTCCGGTTTTCACTCAATTCCTGATGGCCGACGAAATCAACCGCGCATCCCCGCGCACACAATCTGCACTGTTGCAGGCGATGCAGGAAAAATCGGTCACCGTTGCGGGTAAACCGCACCAATTGCCCCACCCGTTCCACGTTCTGGCCACGCAGAACCCGATTGAACAGGAAGGCACCTATCCCCTGCCGGAAGCGCAGCTGGACCGTTTCCTGATGCAGATTGATGTGGATTACCCCGGCCTGGCCGCCGAACGGGAAATGTTGCTGGCCACCACATCGAACCGCCGGGCCGAAGCCAAAGCCGTATTCGAACCCGCCGATCTGGAAGATTTGCAAAAACTGGTGCGCGATATGCCCGTGGGCGAAAGTGTTGTTGAGGCCATTCTGACCCTCGTCCGCCGCGGCCGTCCCAATAAAGATGGCGGCGACAGCGCCCCGGATCTGGTGAATGAATATGTGGCCTGGGCCCCGGGCCCGCGTGCGGCGCAATCGCTGATGCTCGCCTGCCGCGCCCGCGCGTTGCTGGATGGGCGCAGTGCACCGTCGGTTGATGATGTCATCGATCTGGCCGGGCCGATTTTGAAACACCGTATGGCCCTGAATTACCAGGCTCGCGCCAACGGCGTCACATTGTGGAACGTCATCGATAAAATGACCGAAGGTCTGTAAGACCCATGACCAACCCAGCCAGCACCACCGCGACCGATAAAAAACGCACCGGCCCCACCGCCGTGCGCGGTCGTGATTTGCTGGCCTTGCTGCAAAAATTGCGGCAACGGGGCGAGGATGCATCCGAAGCCCTGCCCGCGTTGATCGCCGCCGCCGAACGCGCAACGGCCAGCCTGATCGGTGGCGAACACCGCCAGCGCCGCGCCGGGTCCGGTGAAAATTTCTGGCAGTTCCGCGAATACCAATCCACCGACCGGCCACAGGACATCGATTGGCGTCAAACGGCCAAGGGCGAACGTGTTTTTGTCCGGCAAAAGGAATGGCAAACAGCCCAGACCGTTTTATTCTGGGTCCAGAATGATGCCGGGATGCATTTTCGTTCATCCATCAACCTGCCCAGCAAATTTGAATCCGCTGTGACGCTCTGCCTTGGTCTTGGCATGATGCTGGTCAAATCCGGCGAACAGATTGGCCCGCTGGATGGATCGGTCCGCGTCGGACGCGGGGAACAGGGTATCCAATCGCTCGGTCTGGCCCTGCTCGCGGAAAAAAGCCGCGCGTCCGAACATGCGCTGCCCCACCCCGACACGGTAACGGCCAATGCATCCATCATTCTGTGCGGTGATTTTTTGGGCGACCCGGACGAACTGGACCGCAATTTAACCGCCATCGCCGGACAACAACGCCATGGCGTTCTGGTCCAGGTCCTGGATAACGCCGAACGCACATTGCCGTGGACAGGCCGCGTGATTTTCACAGGCATGGGCGATGACGCGCTGGAAACCATCGAAAATGTCGACAGCATCCGCGAAGAATACCGCACGCGGCTGGACAATCATCTGGACGCCGTCCGCCGCGTTGCCCGCCGCCATGGGTTTGAATGGGTGATGCACGATACATCCCTGCCCGCCTCCACCGCGCTGGCGCAAATCTGGGGCGCATTATCCCCCCATGGTGATACGGAGCGTATGGCATGACCGGATTCCTTGCATCCCTGTCCGGCCTGACCTTTATCAACCCGTGGATTTTGGCGGGGTTGGCGGCGTTGCCCGTTTTGTGGTTCCTGTTGCGCGTTATTCCGCCTTCACCAAAAATCGTCCGCCTGCCCACCGTGCGGTTTATGGCGGGGCTGAACCCCAGCGACCGCGTATCGGCCCATACGCCATGGTGGATTTTGCTGCTGCGCCTGATCATCGCCGCTTTGGTTTTGCTGGCACTGGCGCGCCCTGTTCTGAACCCGGCGGACAGCCTGAACCAATCCGGCATCATCCGCATTGTCATGGACAATGGCTGGGCCGCCGCGCAAACATGGACCGCGCAACAAACGGCGGCCGAACAAATTCTGGACCGCGCCGCGCGCGACCGCCTGCCCGTCATTGTCATGACCACCGCCCCCGATCCGGGCAAGGTACGGATTGGCATGCTGGGCCCCATGCCCGCAGGCGAAGCCCGCAATATGGTGCGTGGCCTGCACACACGCCCGTGGCCCGCCGACTACGCCGCCGTGGCCAACGCCGTGCGGGACGGAACAAAGACAAAGGACGCCATCCATACCTACTGGATCGGACATGGCTTAAACGACGGCACACCCGCCAGCGCCACCGGTCTGGCCCGTACATTACAGGGCAATGGCAGCCTGACCTACCTGGAGCCCGAGGCTGCCGCGCGTCCTGTCCTTCTCGTCTCCCACCTGAAACCGGGGCAGGATTTATCCGTCGCCATCTCCACCGCCGCCGGAACACCGACAGGATTGCCGCTGGCTGTTGATGCGCTTGGCAATGATGGCCGCGTGCTGGAACGGGTGGATACCCTGACGGGGGATAAAACGACAACAGATGTCACGATTAAAATTCCCGAATCCCTGCGTTCGCAAGTGGCCCGCATTCATTTGTCCGGCCGCCATGGCGCGGGCGGATTGATCCTGTTGGATGATCAATTTGAACGCCGCATGGTTGGCTTGGCCACGACAAAGGATGAGGGCACACGCGCCCCCCTGACCGATGCGCCTTATTACCTGACCCGCGCAATTGAACCCTATGTCGAATTGAAAACAGGATCGATTGACGATCTGATAAAATCCGGGCCGTCCGTTATCATCCTGCCCGATATCGGTGCCATTCCGCCGGACACGCTGAACGCGTTGGAAAACTGGGTGAAGGCGGGTGGCCTGCTCCTGCGTTTTGCCGGGCCGAATATGACGCAGGGTGAATCCTTCCTCACCCCCGCGCCGTTGATGCGCGGTGGACGGGCGATGGATGGCGGGCTGACATGGGACAAGCCGCAAACCCTCGCTCCATTCGGGGATGAAAGCCCATTCTATGGCCTCGACCTGCCCGCCGATATCGAAGTGCGCCGCCAGATTCTGTCCGCACCCGGAACCAGCGACGCGGTGCGTGTCTGGGCCGCGTTGACCGATGGCACGCCTTTGGTCACTGCATCATCACTGGATAATGGACTGCTGGTGATGGTGCATACGACGGCGTCGCCGGAATGGTCCAATCTGGCGCTGTCCGGTTTGTATGTGCAAATGCTGCGCCGGATCATTGCGCTGGCCGGAACGCCGATCACGAACACCCATGCCGATGGCACGTTGGAACCGTTGCAGATTCTGGACGGTGATGGCCGTCTGCAGGCCCCGGACAGCACGGCTGAACCGATTGATGCCCGTGCCTTTGATAAACAGATGCCAGATTCCCGCCATCCACCGGGATATTACGGCCATGCCGGGGCCAAACGCGCCCTGAATATTGGCGAACGCATCCGCGCAGTTGCCGCCATGCCCTCTTTACCCAACGGCGTGGTGCGCGGAACATTCACGGGCGGAACGGAAACAGATTTGATGCCAGCCCTGTTGGCCACAGCGCTGATGTTGTTCCTGGCCGACTGGATCATCATGATGATTTTGCAATCCCCCCTGATGATCGGGCTCAGCCGCATGGCACGCAGTGGCGGTACCGCCATCATCGTTTTGGGTCTATCCTTCGCCACCCTGCCCGCCCACGCGCAAACCGCCCAAACCCAAACCGCGATGGACTTCGCCAATGGCACGTGGCTGGCCCATGTGCGCAGTGGCGACCCCACCCTCGATGCCGTGGCGCGCAAGGGGCTGGAGAATATGGATTTCGTTTTGACCAACCGCACGTCAATCGAACCCGCGGGCGTGGTGATGGTTGACCCGGAAAAAGACGACCTCGCCTTCTTCCCCCTGCTCTACTGGCCGATTGCGCCGTCCGCCCCGCCTGTATCCGACAAGGCGTTGAAGGCCATTCAATATTATCTCGACCACGGCGGCATCATCCTGTTCGATACGCGGGATCAGGGGGCCACAATTGCCTTGCCTACCGGTGTGCCGGGCCGGAACCAAATTATTCTGCGCAATATGGTTGCGGGGCTGAACGTGCCGCCTTTGTCCATCGCACCGGATGACCATGTTCTGAAACGGTCCTTCTACCTGCTCGACTCCTTCCCCGGACGGTATGACAGCAAGAATTTATGGGTTGAGGAACAAACCGCCATTGGCCGCGACGGCGTATCATCCGTCATCGTCGGTGGCAATGACTGGGCCGCCATGTGGGCCGAGGGCGATCCCGAACGCCCGACCATGTCCCAGGAAATGTCGTACCGCTTCGGCGTCAATCTGATGATGTATGCGCTGACCGGCAATTATAAAGCGGACCAGGTCCACCTGCCCCATATCCTCGAACGGCTGGGGCAATGATATGAACCAAAGCGCCCTGACCCTGCATTTCGCCCCGTTATTGCCCGAACCCATTGTATGGACTTTGGCCGCGCTGGTTGCGCTGTGCATGCTGGCCTCTATCTTCGTTTTTCGCCGTGGGCTGATCTGGCGCGGGCTGTGTGCCGGAGCGTTTGTTCTGGCCCTGCTCAACCCCGCAATGTTGGAAGAACAGCGCGAAGCCGTCCCCGATACGGTCGTGATCGTGGCCGATAAATCCGCCAGCCAGAATTTTAACAACCGCGCCGACGTCACCAATGACGCGCTGGCCGGGCTGGACCAGTTTTTCAAGAATTACAGCGATATTGATGTGCGCATCGTATCCGCCGGAAATGAGCGCGACCGCGACACGCGCCTGTTCTCAACGATTGATCAGGCCTTGTCCGATATTCCGGTCCAGCGCCGTGCCGGGGTGATCATCCTGAGCGACGGGCAAATTCATGACGCCCCGCGCGATGATTCACGCATCAAGGCCTTTGGCCCGGTTCATACCTTGCTGACCGGATCGCGCGGTGAACGGGATCGGCAATTGCAGATTATCGAAGCCCCGTCCTATGGCATCGTGGGCCAGACCGTGACCGTCAAATTCCGCGTCACCGACAGCGGTGCCACCCCATCCGACAATGAATATGCCACCCTGTTGATCCGGGCCAACGATGAAAAGCCGGATATGCAGATGGTGCCGGTGAACACCGACCAGACCGTTACCTTTAATGTTGCCCATGCGGGACAGAATATTCTGGATCTGGAAGTGTCCCCCCTGCCCAGCGAAATCACGGCGGCGAACAACCGCATTCCGTTGATTGTGAATGGTGTGCGGGATCGTTTGCGCGTGTTGCTGGTGTCCGGTTACCCCTATGCCGGGGAACGGACATGGCGGGATTTCCTGACGTCCGACCCCGGCGTCGATCTGGTCCACTTCACCATTCTGCGCGAACCGCAGAAACTGGACATGACACCGCAACATGAAATGTCATTGATCGCATTCCCATTCCGGGAATTGTTTGAGCTGAAACTCTATAATTTCGACCTGATCATTTTTGACCAGTACACGATGAACAAGGTTCTGCCGAATTTCTATTTCGCCAATATTGCCCGCTATGTTCAGGAAGGCGGCGCGGTGCTGGAAGCCAGCGGGCCATCCTTCGCTGGTGAAAATTCCTTGTACCAAAGTGTACTGAACACCATCCTGCCCGGCGAACCGACGGGCCGCGTGATTGAAAAGGAATTTACCCCCGGCCTGACCGATCTGGGTTTACGCCACCCCGTCACCCAACATTTGCTGGATGGCAAGGATACCAAGGAAAGCCCATGGGGCCCTTGGATGCGGCAGACGGAATTAAAACCCAAAAGCGGCGATGTTTTGATGAACGGGGCCAACAATGCACCCCTGTTGATCCTGGACCGTGTGGGCAAGGGCCGCGTCGCCCATTTGGCCAGTGAACAAATCTGGCTCTGGTCGCGCGGCTTTATGGGCGGCGGGCCGCATGCGGACCTGCTCCGCCGTTTGGCCCACTGGCTGATGAAGGAACCGGATCTGGAGGAAAACGCGCTGGCCATTACCGCCGATGGTGGCGATGTGGTCATCCGGCGTCGCAATCTGCACAACGCCCTGAACACGGTCACCCTGCGCCACCCGGATGGCAAGGCCGAAGACGTCACATTGAAACAAGGCGAAGATGGATGGTTGTCCGCCCGCATCACCGCCAGCCAACCAGGCGTGTACAGCGCCGAGGATGAAACACAAAAACGCTTCGCCGTGATTGGTGAATTAAATCCGCCGGAAATGCGCGCCGTTGTCACCACCGACACCATTATGCGCCCCATCGCCGAAACATCGGGCGGCACCGTGCAGTGGTTGAGCGGCGATGCCGGAAACATGCCCGATATCCGTTTCGTTGGACCGGGACGCAGTTCCGGGGGCAATGGATGGATTGGCCTGCGCGACAACAACGCCTTCACCATCACGGGCGCACGCGACGTGCCGTTCCTGCCCGGATGGGCTTATGCGCTTGGCCTGCTCGCGCTGGCCATTGCGGCATGGTGGATGGAAGGACGTAAATCCAAAAAGTAACGTCCACAACCGTCATGCCCGCGCAGGCGGGCATCCGGCACAATAATGTGCGCGGCAACGCCGCGCGCAAACCGGATCCCCGCCGTTTCAGCCCCGCTTGCGCGGGGCCACGGGGATGACAAGACTTATAGCTTAATGGATATGGTTATGTTCGGCCGCGGCGGCTTGCTGCGCCAGAATAACGGCCTGGGTCCGGTTGGTTGCGCCCAGCTTGCGGCAAATGCCGCGCACGTGCAATTTCACCGTCACGACCTGAAGATCCAATGCACGGGCAATATCCTTGTTCGTGGCCCCCTGCATCAGATAACCCAGCACCTCGCGTTCACGCGGGGTCAGGTTTTTATCCTCCGGTATGGCCGGCGCATCGGGTCTGGATTGTTCAGAAGAAACACCGTGATCGTGCGATGCCATGATCATATTGGTGTTGTGATCAACGGGCACGAATATCTCACCGCCGACAATTTTGCGGATCGCCTGCATCACTGCGGTTCCCGGCAACGTTTTGGGCAGATACCCGCGCGCACCGATGGACAGCGCTTCCTCTATATCCGCCTGTTCGGCCAAGCCGGACACGATCGCGACCGGTATTCTCGGGCGTAGGGAGATGGTTTTTTCCAACCCCTTCAACCCCGACATGCCGGGCATTTTCAAATCCAGCAGGATCAGGTCGACATCATTATTCGTTTGTAAATGTTCCATGACCCCATGCAAATCATGCGCGGGCAGAACCTCAACCGTGGGGTCGGCCTGCAATATATAATGGGTCAAGGCATCGCGAAAAAGCGTATGGTCATCAGCAAAAATAATCTTCATTCAATCATTTCCCAACAAGGGCACAATATACTCTGTGCGGTCTATACCCAGGGATATGGGTCACTATGCATCCATTATCCCATACGAAAGATATAGAATGCGTTTATATTTCCTCAAGACCATCAAAAAAACTTGTCGGTTTAGCGCGTTGCACGCCCGTTTTCCGCCCCGTTCAACGGCTGTAAGTAGCTGATATGAATGGGCGCATTCGATGTTTTTTGCACTTTGGCAAATTTGTGGCGGTACACAAAAACGCCTTCCATCACGCGTTGTATATAGTTACGCGTTTCGGCCACCGGAATGATTTCGATCCAATCGAGCATATCAATCTCGCCTTTACGCGGATCACCAAACTCTGCCAACCACTGGCTCACCCGCCCCGGTCCGGCATTATAGGCGGCAATCGCCAAAGGGTAGTGCCCGTCATAGCGGCGCAACATCTGGTCGATGTAAAGCGATCCCAGTTTCACGTTATGATCCGGGCGGGCCGTCAACCAATCCGTCTGGTGCGACATGCCGGCTTTCTTCGCCGTTTCCTTGGCGGTCGCGGGCATCAACTGCATCAGACCACGCGCACCGGCGGGGCTTTGCGCTTTTGTATCAAACGCACTTTCCTGTTTGATGATCCCGTGCACCAACGCCCATTCCGTATCAACGTTTTTCATCCGCGACAACATGGTGGGGAAGGCGAAATCGGCCAGAACGTAGCCTTTCTTCTGCGCTTCCTTGGCCACGGCCAGTGCCGTGTCAGGCTGGCTGAATTCCGTTGCCAGATCGGCGGCCAGATGGAAATCATCATGCGTTTTGGCCTGCACCGCAAAAGCCCGCAGGAACGATGATGAATAATCATTCAGCCCCGCACGCTTGAACAACCGCGCCGCCTGAACCATGTCATGCTTTTCAAACGCCGTACGGGCCTGCATCGTTAAATCCGGCATGGCGGTGACCAGCGTATCATCCCGCCCCAGCTTGCCGAGTGCCATCTGGCCATAGAACGTGGTGGAATACACCGCACCCGCCTCGTACCATTTGCGGGCAATGTCCTTGTGCCCCAAGGCTTCGCTGGCCATCCCGGCCCAGAATGCGGCCCGCCCGCGTGTAATGGGCATGGACGAATTGTGATAAAGCCGTTCAAAATGCTCGAACGCTTCCCATGGACGTTTCACAAAACGCAACGCCAGCCAACCCGCAACAAATTCCGCATCGGCAAAGGACGCACCCTCTTTGGTGCCGTGTTTCGCGGCCAGCAGATAGGCACTTTCATACTGTTTCCGTTCGATCAGGCGGCGCACCATGATATGACGTTCCCGCCACCACGCATCCGGATCCGGTTGCGTGTAGGCTGGCGGCGCGTTATGGAGGATTTCAATCGCCTTAAAATCCATGTCTTTCTTCCGGCGCCAGCGCAAACGCTCCAGCATCAAACCCGGATCATTTTGCAAATTGGCGGGCACGCGGGCCACGGCCCCATCCACCCCCGGTGACATCGCCGCCAACGCGATGCGCGCCTCGGCCAATTGCGGATAACCACGGCCCAATATATTCGCAATACCACGGGCCGCCGATTGATAGTCACGCGACAACAACATGTTCAAGCGTTTGATATGGGCATCACGCGTGATGGTTTTTCCCCATGTCCGCAAAAACTTGTCCTGTGATTCCGGGCCGAACGCCGTGTCCGCCCACCACGTATTCAAAATGGCGGGAATATCCTTGTTCGCCCCGGCGGCGCGCAGGGCGGACAGATACAGCATCATGCCATCCGCCGTTTGCGGTTTGTATGTGTTGAACCATTGCACCACATCCTGAATCGGCGTGTCGGATGACACGGATTTTTCGGCGCTCAGGCGCAACGCCCCCTGACGCGGCCAACTTGGAATTTGTCCGACAAAACTTGAGATGCGGCGGAAATTATGCGGCCCCGCCTTTTGCGTATAATACATCCAGTAATAGATGCGCGCCGCCAGCGGATCACGCGTTTGCGCGATCAGGCTTTCAGCGTAGGACCAGCTCCCCTGCGCCGCGGCCTGTAGCGCCTTAACGGTCAGGGCGGCATCATTCGCCGACATCCCGACAACCGGGGCCGATTTTGCCGCAAACGCCATGGACGGCCCCCAGCCGCCCCCCTGCGCCGCACCATACGGCGATGGTTGCGGAACAAAAGCCGCCAAAATCAGTGCCAAGGCCCCTGCATACGCAGCTTTCTTGAACACGCGGCCCGTTGGCATTAGAGTGAGAACGTTTTTAGACAACAGGCCCGTCAAGGACCGGCCAAACGGCGCACGCGCCAAAAGGATATGACCATGCCCACCATTCGCTTCCGCGGCGCAATGACCGCCCTGATCACCCCCTTCGTCAACAACGCGGTTGACTGGAAGGCGTATGACGATCTGGTTGAATGGCAGGTTGAGCAAGGCATTCATGGTGTTGTCGCCTGTGGTACCACGGGTGAATCGCCGACTTTGACGAAAGATGAACATAAATCCATTGTCGAACGCACCGTTGCCGTGGTCAAGGGGCGCGTGCCGGTCATTGCCGGAACGGGCAGTTACTCCACAGATTTAAGCATTGAAACCACCCTGTTCGCCCAAAATGCCGGGGCGGATGCCGCCTTGGTTGTAACCCCCTATTAT
Source organism: Micavibrio aeruginosavorus EPB (assembly GCF_000348745.1). Lineage (NCBI taxonomy): Bacteria > Pseudomonadati > Bdellovibrionota > Bdellovibrionia > Bdellovibrionales > Pseudobdellovibrionaceae > Micavibrio > Micavibrio aeruginosavorus. Next base: position 1,660,357 of record NC_020812.1, read on the forward strand.
AACAAACCGACCCAGGACGGTTTGTACGCCCATTTCAAGGCCATCCATGATGCCACCAATATCCCGATTCTGATTTACAACATTCCGGGCCGCAGCGTTGTCGACATGACCAACGACACCATGGTCCGTTTGGCCGAACTGCCACGCATCGCCGGGGTCAAGGATGCGACCGGGCAACTGGACCGCCCGACCTTGATCAAGGCCCGGGTGAAGGATGATTTCTGCCTGATCTCCGGTGACGATGGCTCGGCCCCCGGTTATCTGGCCCAGGGCGGACACGGGGTTATTTCCGTCATTTCCAACCTCGCCCCGCGTGACAGCGCCGCGATGCAGGATGCATGGGTTGCAGGGGATTTGAAAACATTCGCGGAATTGCGCGATAAACTGGCACCCCTCTGCCGCGCCACCATGATTGAAACATCCCCGGCCCCGGTCAAATACGGTGCCGCCCGCATGGGGCTGTGCCGGGATGAGGTGCGCCTGCCCCTGGTGCCCGCGACCGCCAACGCCCGCGCCGTAATGGACGAGGCGATGGAAAAGGCCGGCTTGATTTCCGCCGGAAGTGGCACCATAGTGCGGGCCCATGGCTAAGAAAGACAAGAAAACAGGCTTAATTTCTGTCAACCAGACGGTTACCGATAACCGCCGGGCCCGTTTTGATTACCATTTGGAAGAAAAATTCGATGCCGGGATTGAATTGACCGGCACCGAAGTCAAATCCCTGCGCCATGGGCAATGCAGCCTGAACGAAGCCTTTGCCGCCGATCATGACGGTGAAATCTGGCTGTATAATTGCTATATCGCCGAATATCAGCAGGCGGGCACCCATTTGCAACACGCCCCGCGCCGCCCGCGCCGCCTTCTGCTGAAAAAGAAGGAAATTCACCGTTTGATGGGGGCCGTGACCCGTGACGGATACACCATCGTGCCGGTGAAGCTGTATTTCAACGGCAAAGGCCTGGCCAAGGTGGAAATCGCGCTGGCCAAGGGCAAAAAGCAATACGACAAACGCGAAACCAGCAAAGAACGCGACTGGGGCCGCCAGAAACAGCGCCTGCTCAAGTCCCGGGAATAGCCCCCACCCCCAATTTTTGTTACACTATACGTTCGAAATACAGAACGGAGGATTGGTGTGACATTTTTTCGGACCCTGACATTGGCGTTGTGCGTGGGCTGTGCGTTTGGTTTTTCAACCCCGTCATATGCAACCGACAGCGCCGCCCCGGCGGCACCGGCGGAGGCCATTCCCGCAAAACCGGAAACGCCGATTGATGTCGCCAACGAAATGGCGCGGCGCTTGCGCGCGTGCAAGGACATTCAATTATCGATGACACGCCTGCGCTGCTATGACGACACGCTGGCCGATTATAATTTGCAAACCCTGACACTGGCCGATCTGGGGCAGGACATTGGCAAATGGGATATCATCAACGAAAAATCCAGCATTTCGGGCCGCCACAACATCATGCTGAGCCTGAAAGCCAACGCCCCGATCATGACACCAAGAGAGGGTAATGTATGGCCGACATTGGTGATGCGCTGCCGGGACGGACAGACGGAATCCTATTTGGTGTTTCACGTCAATCTGGCCGATAAAAGCAAAAACACCCGCCCCCGTACCGCCATCACCACACGCTTTGACGGCGGCAAAGCAACGACAGTAATTTGGGATTTGTCCCAGGATAATTTGGGTGCCTTCGCCCCTGATGCCAACGCATTGATTGAAGCCGCTTTGCAGAGCGAACGTTTATACACGCAAGTCACCCCGCCGACGAAAAGCATGATCGAATCCACGTTCGATCTGCGTGGCTTGGACAAGGCGATCGTGCCGTTAAAAAACGCCTGCGCAAAATAACAATCTACGCCACCATATCATGAGAAAGAAAAAGCCCGCCGGGGGAGATCGGCGGGCTTCTTTTCCTTGGTGCTGAAACCAAACTTTTAATTAAAGGCGCTTAGCTTGCCTTACGGCCACGCTTCGGTGCGGCATCATCGTCCGTCGTGTCAACGGTATCATTCACCGCTTCCATTGTGGCGTCAGACGCTTCTTCTGCACTTTCCGGACCGACCAGCATGGCATCGGCAACAACACCCGCCTTGGTACGGATTTCGTTTTCCAGCTTTGCGGCCACTTCCGGGTTATCACGCATAAATTGTTTCGCGTTTTCACGGCCCTGCCCGATGCGTTGACCGTCATAGGAGAACCAGGCACCGGATTTTTCAACCAGGTTGCCCTGAACGCCCAAATCGATCAACTCACCCATCTTGGAAATCCCTTCACCAAACATGATGTCGAATTCCACCTGACGGAACGGCGGGGCCATTTTGTTTTTCACGACCTTCACGCGCGTCTGGTTTCCGACCGGGTTTTCCTTGTCCTTGATCGTACCGATGCGGCGAATATCCAGACGGACGGACGCGTAGAATTTCAGCGCGTTCCCACCGGTTGTGGTTTCCGGGGAACCGAACATCACACCGATTTTCATACGGATCTGGTTGATGAAAATAACGATGGTGCGGGACCGGGAAATGGAGCCGGTAATTTTACGCAAAGCCTGCGACATCAAACGCGCCTGCAAACCAACGTGGGAGTCGCCCATCTCGCCTTCCAATTCCGCGCGCGGAACCAGAGCAGCCACCGAGTCAATCACCAGAACATCCAGCGCACCGGAGCGCACCAGCGTATCGGCAATTTCCAGCGCCTGTTCACCCGTATCCGGCTGGGAGATCAGCAGGTCATCAATATTCACGCCCAATTTCTTGGCATAGGACGGGTCCAGTGCGTGTTCGGCGTCAACGATGGCGCATGTACCGCCGGCCTTCTGCGCTTCGGCAATCACCTGCAAAGCCAGCGTGGTTTTACCTGACGATTCCGGACCGAACACTTCGATAATCCGGCCACGCGGCAAACCGCCAATGCCCAGCGCGATATCCAGCCCCAGCGAGCCCGTCGACACGGCCTCAACCTGCATCGGGTTGGTATCCCCCGTCAGTTTCATAATCGAACCCTTGCCAAAAGCGCGTTCGATCTGCGCCAGAGCGGCGTCCAGAGCTTTTGATTTTTCGGCGTTGCTGCGTTGTTCCATTGCGGTATCTGCCTTGTTCATAGAAGTGACGGTCATTTGATATCCCCTGATTTTGCATGGCCGGGCTGGCTTTGCAACGCAAGTCCCGGTCGTTTTTGATTCTGTCCTCTGATTGCAACTGTACCGCATTTGTTCTCTTTGTAAAGCGTAAAAGAGAACAAAATAAAAACATTTGAGGATAAGAAGGATTTATATTCTAATTCAATGAATTAGGCCGCACGAAGCGCCGCGAACGCGATCCGGGTTGATTGCCACATATCCGCCGCCCCCCGGCACGTCACCCGCCATCCCAGCGCAATGCCCCGGACAGAATCGGCCTGGGGCCGATCCACCGAAGGACGAATAAAGCCCATGTAATTTTCCATGAGCACAGGCGGACGCACCGCGGCGGCAAAACTGCTGCGCAGGGCCTTCGCCCCCGGCAAAATCGGAATAGCCGCATAAAGCCCTGTCAGCGCCAACAGCACCGTGCTGCCGCCCGGAACAGGCAGTGGCGTCGTTAAACAAACCATATAGGCCATGAAGAATGGATAGAGCCACGGGCGTTTTTGCGTGCCCTCACGGACCATGCCCGACAGAGTTTCGGCCAGCGCTGCGCTCCGCAGGCTGTTGCGTCCCCAGAATGACAGCCGGTTAAACCGAGCCGTCAAACTCTCGTCATACGCAGTTCCCATAGATGATCCCAAACCTTACCCTGCGCCGATTTTTCGGCTTTGTTGCCTTTAGTCTACACAAAAAAACAAGGCGTTAGAAGGCGGGAGCGCACGGGACAAAAAACTTGCGCAATTTTCCATATGTTTATACGATCCCCCCATAAAACAAGCCAAAAGGCAGGAGGCGGACATGAACGGAACGCGATCAAAAATTCAAGGCCATGCCACAGGAATCGTCGCCGCCCTGACATTGGGCTGCGCCCTCGCGTTTAACACCGCCAGCGCGGCACCGACCACCACCTCTGCGGAACAATCTCTGCACCTGCACAATCTTCACACCAAGGAAACGATCAACGTCGTTTACAAGCGGGATGGGAAATATGTCCCCGCCGGATTGCAGCAGATCAATCACCTTCTGCGCGATCACCGCCGGAACGAGGAAACACAGATCAACCCCAAAACGCTCGACCGCCTTTACGACATTGGTCAGGCGGTCAAACGCTATAGCCCGGGCATCCGCATCAAGTTTGAAATTATTTCCGGCTACCGCGCCTTGCAAACCAACAATGCCCTGCGCGCAGCCGGTGGCGCGCAAGGGAAAGATTCCCAACACACGCACGGTAACGCCATTGATTTCCGCATCCCGGGCGTCAGCACCGAAACATCACGCGATGTGGCATGGTGCACGGGGTCCGGCGGCGTTGGATATTATAAACAGGACGGGTTCGTGCATATCGACACCGCCCGCAAACGATTCTGGCCCGCCAACTGGAACCCGGCCCACATCAATTGCGCAAAATTTAAATAACCCAACAACAGGAAAGATAGAACCCCATGGAAAAGCTCCCCTATTTCACAAAAACCTTTCTCGAAAAGCGTGAAGCACACATGTACAGCGCGGAGAACACAAGCAAATCCAGACAAGCCTTCAACAAGGCCGTCCTTTTATCAGCAGGCGTTGCCTCTGCAATTGAACTTGGGGTGCTGGGTCTCGGCTTGGGTGAAGAGTCCCAATACATGAAAAAAGTATCACAGGCCGTCGACAAAAAATTGTCGACCCAGAAAGACCCGTCGCGGTCCTATTCAATATCGGCCTGACTTTTTAGCCGAAATTGAAGAAGCGTTTACTCTTCCAACGCTTCCTTCACTTTCGCCGCCAGCTGTTTCAACGTAAACGGCTTGGGCAGGAACCAGATATTTTCACCCATGTGTTCTTTCAGCTTCTCTTCCGTATAACCGGAAACGAAGATGATTTTCAAACTTGGGTTTTCCTGGCGCAGGCGGCGGGCCAGGGTCGGCCCGTCCATATTCGGCATGATCACATCGGTCACGACCAGATCCACCGGCATGGTGCCACCGTGTTTTTCCTTGAGCGATTCAATAACGGCCAGAGCCGCTTCGCCGCTTTCGGCGTCCAGAACCTCGTACCCCTTGTTCGTCAGGGCGCGGGTGGAGAAAGTCCGCACGGCGTCCTCGTCTTCGACCAGCAGGATGCGCGCGGTCCCGGTCAGGTCGCGCGTTGTATCTTCCTCAACATCCTTGTGATCGTCATGTTCAATTTCGGTATCGGACAGGCGCGGCAGATAGATGGTGAAGGTCGTGCCCTCACCCACCACACTGTCGATGCCCAGATATCCGCCCGTCTGCCGCACGATCCCGTACACGGTGGCCAGGCCGAGGCCCGTGCCCTGCCCCACTTCTTTCGTGGTGAAGAACGGCTCCAGAATGCGGGCCATGTTTTCCGGCGGAATACCGCACCCGGTATCCGTCACCGCAATCGCAACCCAATCACCCGCGGGCATTTCATCGGTGCCGCAGGTCATGGGCGCATCGTTACGGAACGCGCGTGTTTCAACGGTCAATTGCCCGCCGCCATCCATGGCATCGCGCGCATTCACGGCCAGGTTGATCAACACCTGTTCCATCTGGCCCACGTCGACGCGCACCAGACCAAGGTCGGAACCATGCACGACATCCAAATCGATATTCGCACCAATCAAACGGCGCAGCAGATGCGAAATTTCCGTGAGGATATCGGTGATATCCTGCACCTTCGGCCGCAAGGTCTGTTGCCGTGAGAACGCCAGCAACTGGCGCACGAGGTTCGCGGCGCGGTTGGCGTTTTGTTTGATCTGCATAATGTCCGAGAAGGACGGATCACCCGGCTTGTGCCGCAACAGCAACAGATCACAGAACCCGATCATCGCGGTCAGCAAATTGTTAAAGTCGTGCGCGACGCCACCGGCCAGTTGCCCGATGGCCTGCATCTTCTGTGATTGCACGAATTGCGCTTCCAGCGCTTTCTGGCGGCTCAAATCAATAAAATGCAGAACCACGCCGTCACTGCCGCGAAAACGGCGGGCGAACATTTGCGTCGTCACGTTACCTTCAAGACCAAGGAGCGTCACCTCCATCGGCGCAGGCATGGCGGCCACACCCTTTTGCGGGGCATGAACGATTTTATCCAGTGCGTCCATCACGGCGGCGCGGTCATCTTCGTGGATCAACCCTTCGAAATGGCGACCTTCAAACGTTTCCACCTGACCATTCAGCATCGAGGCCAGCGCATGGTTCACGTCGCCCAGAACGCCATCGGCATTCAGCATGGCGATACCCAGCGGTGCCTCTTCGAAGAACCGTTGGAAGCGGTCTTCGGAGGCTTTCAACGCCTGCTTCATCGCGCGTTCCGCGGTCAAATCGTGGACAACGCCGCGCGTCCGCACCGCACCGTCGGCTTCGTTCACCACGGCTTGGGAAATGGATGCCGTGAAGGTTTTGCCCGCCGGGCCCTTCATCAGCAATTCAACAACCTGTTTCGCCCCGCCCCCTTCGACAACGTCATAGGGATGCGCATCCACCGGCGGCTGATCCAGATAAGTGTGCAAATGCCCGTGCGCCAGCAGGTTTTCGATATCTTCACCCAGCCAACGGGCCAGCGTGGCATTCACGAACACGAATTTCCCGGTTTCATCGACGGAGAAGAACCCCACCGGGGCATTGTCGGTAAAGTCGATCAGCTTTTCGCGTTCTTCGCGCACGGCGCGGTCATTGGCGCGCTGTTCGCTGATATCATCAATACGCCAGTGAATATATCCCGCCCACCCGGCGATCGGCTGGGCCGTGACGATAAACCAATAATCGGAATCGCCGCGCACGCTGTGCAATTCGATGGAATCCGTCAAGCCACGATGCGCCTGATCCGCCAACAGGCGGAAATGCATGGCGGCTTCGTCGTCATCGGTAAAAAATTGCGCCAGCGTTTGTAAATTGGGCGCACCAATACCGTCACATAATTCGGAAAAACGCTGGTTGAAATAAATGCTGTTATCCGCGCCATCGGTGATCAGGCGCGCCCCACGGCTACCCTCCAGCACCTCACGCAACAACGCGCGTTCTTTTTCCTGTTTGGCGTGCAGCTTAAACCCGCGCTGCATCAAAAACGCCACCCCGGTGGCCAGCAGGAACGCCGCCCCGGCCACCGCAACGCTCTCACGCGGCACATCCATAAACATGGCCACGCCCGTACACACGGCGGCATAGGCCACAATCGCACTGGATGCCATCAGCAAACGGCGGCGACTGCTCGGCGCGGGGGTATCCCCCCCGCTTTGGGCGGAACGATGATGACGGGCAATAAATTCAGAATGATCGGTGCGCATAGTCCAAAGAATATGCCATATCGAACAAGGCATTAACAGGGGGAAATGGGCTTATTTCAACTTGCCTTTTTGGCGGAAGACGAAGGAGATAATCTCGGCCACGGCCTTGTAATGTTCCGCTGGAATGACCTCATCCACCTCGACCGTGTCATACAGGCTGCGCGCCAGAGGCGGGTTTTCGTGGATGGTGATTTTATGTTCCTTGGCCAGTTCACGGATGCGCAGGGCGACCTGATCCATCCCCTTGGCCACGCAGAGCGGTGCCTCCATCTTGTCCGGGTCATATTGCAGGGCCACGGCGAAGTGGGTCGGGTTGGTGATGACCACATCGGCCTTGGGCACGTTGGCCATCATGCGCTGGCGCGCTTTCTCCGCGCGCAACTGGCGCAATTTCGCCTTGACCATCGGGTCACCTTCGGTCTGGCGATATTCGTCTTTCAATTCCTGTTTCGACATGCGCAGCTTTTTCATGTGGTCCTGGCGCTGGTACACCACGTCAATCACGGTCAGAACGACCAGCGCCATCAACACGCCCATCATCAACCGGATAATCAGATCTTCTGTTTCATGCATAATGTCGTACATTTCCAGCCCGACGATATGCTCAACACTGCCATAAAACGGCATCAGCAAGACCGTTCCCACCGCGCCGACGATACCGAATTTCAAAAGGCCTTTTAAAAATTCCATCAATGACCGTTTGGAAAACAGACGCTGGAATCCCTTTTTGATCGATATTTTACTGATGTCCGGCTTGATGACTTCCGGGGCCAGCAAGGGGCCGACCTGAACAAATCCGCCGATAAAGGCCACAAACATAAACGCCACCAGCGGAATGCCAATCGCCCCCATTACCATCCAGAACGAATCGCCCAGCAGCGATGAAATCATCCCCGGCCCGGGCGATGCCTGCCCGGCCATTTCAATATAGGATCGCAAATTGATGGTCAGCTTTTCCATCAGCGGCCCGGCAAAGGCCATGATCATGATGGTTCCGGCCAATAACATGACGAAGTTATTGACCTCGCGGCTCATCGGAACCTGGCCGCGTCGCCTGGCATCCTCCAGTTTTTTCTGGGAAGGGTCTTCTGTTTTAGAGGAATCGTCTTCTTCATCCGACATCGGGTTTTATCCTCCCGATGACATGAGAAAGAACACCATGCCCTCCTCAAACTGGTGCAACCAGAACAACATCCCCGCCGACAGGATCAGCGCCAGCGTCATCAACGAAATCAGAATTTGCACCGGAATGGCGATCATAAAAACCTGAATCTGCGGCATCAGGCGCGAGAGAACACCCATGCCGATATAAATCATCAAACCCACAACGATAAACGGGGCCGATACCTGCACCCCGATGCGGAAGCTGGCCGAAATGGCCTGGCCAATCATATTCGCCATACCGCCAACATCGGGCAATGATCCCACCGGAAACATGTTGTATGAATCCGCAACCCCCATGATTAACAGGTGGTGCAAATTGGTGCTGAACACCAACACCATGCCCATGACGGACAAAAACGCGCCCAGAATTGAACCCTGCGTCGAAAAGGCCGGGTTGAACAATTGCGCGTTGCCCAGACCGGATTGCATCGACATGATCATGCCCGCCGTATCCAGCGCCGCCATCAAAATGCGCGCCACCGTGCCGATAAACATGCCGATGATAAATTCCATGACGATCAGGCTCAGCAACATGGTCGTACCCGGTATCGGGTCCGGCATGTGCGGTGCCACGACCGGCGCCATCACCAGCGCCAAGGCGAGCGCCAGATGCAGGCGCACGTTCTGCGGTGTAAAGGAATCGCCCAGCCCCGGCATAATCATCAACGCCGTCCCCACCCGGACAAAGGTCAGGATGAAGGCAAACACGCCAGTGGTGATGAAATGCTGAAGCGTTTCCATCTTACTGAATCGCGATCATGCGATCCGCCAGAGTTTCCATGAAGGCAATCAACGCCGTCGCCATGCCCGGCAGGAAGATAAACAGCGCAATAAAGATCGCCAGAATTTTGGGAACGAACACCAGTGTAATTTCCTGAATCTGGGTCAGGGCCTGAACCAGCGCAATCGACACCCCCACCACCAAACCGACCATAAGCGTCGGCGTGCTGAGCTCAATGGTCAGCATGATGGCTTCACGGGCAACTTCGATAATCTCTTCTTCGTTCATAGTTCAATTATACGGGATAGCCCCGCCCGCGCGATACCCGTTTTGGGGGTGAATACGATTATCCTCTGGAAAAAGCTGCGCTTTTGGCTTGACAGCACACCCCATTTATAGGAATATAATCTTAAATCAAGCCCCTTTGCGCCCGTTTTCAAAAACGGCACGCCAGGGGCTTTTTTATCACTTTAAGCAGGACACCCACACCATGAGCATAAAACCCAATTTATTTTCCGACTTCCTCTTAAACAATGTTGGTAATGCCTTAGAAAACAACCCCGAGGATATCCGCACAACCAAACGTAATTTGGCCAACGCCGGATATTTTAATGATGAAACTGAAAATGACTACCTGACCCGACAACTGGATGACAGCATCCGCAAGTTCCAGAAAGACCGCGGCCTGCGTGTGGACGGCATCCTGCGCCCCGGTGGTGAAACGGAACGCGGCTTGTTTGGCATTCTATCCGGGCTGGCCCCGGAAAAAATCTTTGACGCAGCCGATGATGTCTGGGTCACAGACGCCACGGGACGGGTAACAACCCCACCCTATTTCCCGGAACAAAAGCGCGAAGAAAAGCGCAGCAAGAATATCCTGGTCCAACTCGGCCTGATGCAGGATCCGAATGAACGTTTTCCAATGGATGAGAAAGACCCATCACGCCCCAAACCGTTTGGTGATATGGACACAGAATCCTCTGAAACCGCAGAAGGAGACATTATATCGCCCGATCCGGTAAGCGAACCCGATAGTAAAGAAAACCCGGAATCTGCGCCAAATACGGATACCGAAGGAACCGATGAAAAACCGGAACCCACCGAAATTCCGGATTCTGGCCAAGCGGAAGAAAAGGATGCACCAAACAACACAGAAATTTCTCAGGCCGAAATTGAGAAGGCGGAAGGAAAGGTTCAAAATGATTTAAATTATCTTCAAAAAAATGAACATAATTTTTCCGCTAAACTTTTGAAACATTACATCGGAAAAAGTGGACAGGACTATAAAATGCCCATTGAAGAAATTGAGAAGAGCCCTGTTTATCAAGACGCAATGAAGATAAACGAAACGCGCTTCGAACAAAGCATTACGCAAGGATTTGTGGACAAGGAAGGTGGCCCCAAATCGCCTTTGAAAGACCAAATCTTAAACATGAAAGATGGAGAAACCGTAAAACTGATCAATCCGCAAAAAGATGGGCAATCAGAATACTGGGACAGAGATATAAAACGATCAGAAGGGATAACAAAAGATCAAGATCGATTTTTCTCAATCGGGGCCACAAAAATGCGCTCTACCGGGGATTTACAAGCCACACGCCATGGCGATAAAATTGAAATCAGCGGAACGGTTCGCCATACAATCAAGGACCGCTATGACTTTAATGACGATACGGTCTTTGATAAATTGGCCTTCAAACATCACCGCCTCCTTGCAACAGCAGGGAAAGCAGAGCCTTTCAATATTGAAGGCACAAAAGAACAGCCCGTAACGGGCGTTTTGGAAATTAAAAACGGAAAGATCACAAATGCAAAATTCCAGTGGGGAGCAAAAAAAATGGAGGCCGAACGCTAAAAAAACTTTTCACTGGATCCTGACATTCATCTCCCCAAAACAATGCTGGCCATTTTACGTGTATTGGCTGGCATTGTTTTATGATGGATTCGCGTGGAACTCATGGATATACCCAGTCCTAACGGTTGATATATCGCCCAAAACACTCCCTCTCACATACATCATCATGGCATGGGCCATCTTTAAAATCGGCTTGAATCTGATCCGCACAATCCGGACCAAAGCCACGAGTGTGTTATCGATTTACATCATTCACATCCTGCTTATGATCACCCTGTCCAAATTTACCCATCATCTTATATACGCCCTTGTCTGGACTTACATCATCAGGTCATCATAACGGTACAATAATGACAACCACCCCCTTTATAGACCCAAAAATCATTTGGCCCATAGGCCTATATTGGGCGGTTATTCTTATTCATGAGTTGCGATGGGTGTGTTTTCTGCCAGTTCCGAATATTTTTCAACCATGTTTTTATTACGCGCAAGGGATCACCGCTTTTATTGCGCTACTTCTTGTTGGTATCATCGCAATTATTATTGTGCGTGCGTTTTTAAAAAACAACATGACCACAGCCTACGCCCTGACGTCCCATCTGGTTATTGCGACCCTTGCAACACCCTACACGCTCGAATCCGTTGAATTGTTTGTATGGTCAGGACGCTAGAAAACTAAGAAACGTCCCGTCCCTGGAATTTTAGAAATCAAAGATGAAAAAATCACACATGCCAAATTCCAATGGATGTTTTGATCCCTCATGAAAAAACCCCGTGCCCAGATGGCAACGGGGTTTTTCATGAAGGCTTCCAACATCTTAAATCGGCATCCGCATAATTTCCTGATACGCATTGATCATCCGGTCACGCACGGCCACGACGGATTGCAGGGTCAGTTCGGCGGCGGTGACCGCTTCGACCACGTCGGCCAGCCCGGCTTTGCCGATAATGGCCTGAGCCTGCACCGTTTCGGCGTTTTTCATGGTGGCGATGGATTCGGTCGCGGCCTTTTCAATCATCGAGCCAAAGGACACCGCGCCATCTTCGGCGGCGACACCGGCACCGGATGCGGTTTTCGCCATATTGGCGTAGGCGTTGGCGGCCATTGCGGGACTTGCGACTGAATTTACCATGGCTTTAAACCTTAATTGTTACACCCTGTTATTATACCATAAAACCGTTATTGGCGCAGAAGATTTATTGTCTGCATCATCATGGTTCGGGATTGTTCGATCATCCCCAGATTGGCCTCGTAAGACCGTTGAGCTTCGCGCATATCCATCATTTCGACGATCGAGTCGATATTCGGCATTTTCACATAGCCCTTGTCATCGGCCGCCGGGTGGTCCGGTTGGTATTTCAGGATGAACGGGGTTTTCTTGTCCGTGCCGATTTTGGATACTTCCACCATCTCGGCCCCGGTTGCGCGATCCAGTTCGTTTTTGAACGTCACCGTCTGGCGGCGGTACGGGTCCGCGCCCGGCGTTGTGCCGGTGGAATCCGCGTTGGCCATGTTTTCGGCCACCACGCGAACGCGCGTGCTTTGCGCCCGCATGCCTGCGGCGGAAACCGATAACGCTGTGAACATATCATCTGCCATTTTAAACCCCTTTTATGCCTTGTTCTGCTGTTCTTTGACTTATCGACCGACACCCAATGCGGTGCGGATCATGCCGACGTTTTTCTGGTACATGCTGGTCATCAAATTGTAATCAATCTGGTTTTTATTGGCGTTGACCATCTGTTCTTCCAGAACAACCGCATCACCCGTCGGGGCCACGTCATAAACCTTTTTCATTTCCGGGCTGCGTGCCGTTTCCACCTCGTTCGGGGCTGGCATGTGGCGCGGATTGGTGGTCACCGGGCGGACCACGTTTTCCTTGGTCACGTTTTTCAACACAGTGCCGAAATCAACCTTTTCCAGGTCGTGCGGGCGGTAACCCGGCGTATCGGCGTTGGCCACGTTCTGGGCCAAAATATTCTGGCGCTGGTCCAGATAGTTCATTTTCGCGCCGAGGGCTTTGAATAAACCTATATTTTGTGTTGTCATGGCGTTTGGGCCTTTTGTTCGTTTCAACCGTACCAACCGCTAAAAGCTTTGCAGGATCTGTGCCAATGGCCGATTACACCGAAAATGGCGGGAAAAAGCCCGGGGACGACCAACTCAAGCCACTGAATTTAAAAGAAAAAACAAATAAACGCGCGTCCGCCGTGGCGATTTCCGCCACGGGCGAACCCGGGGATATGCCGACCATTTCTGCCGCCGGACGGGGCAAAATTGCCGAGCAAATATTACAGCTCGCCTTCGCCAACGGCGTCCGCGTGCGTGAAGACAGCGCCCTGGCCGAAATGCTGGTGGCGCTGGAAGTCGACAGCCCCATCCCCACCGAGGCCATTATGGCCGTGGCGGAGGTGCTGTGTTATGTCTATCGCGCCAACGGGGAACCAAACCCCTTTGACGCCATTCTGAACGAGTCAGAGCAAGAACCGGGCCAAGACGATTAACGGCCCATCGATTAAAGCCTGCCGCCTGCGGACCTTTGCGCCGCAATATAGATTTTCTGTAAAGTCACAAAAACCCCCTTGTCCATAATCCCGTTTTTCTGCTTATGTGTCCCCAATCAATAAAAATACCACCGCATAACAGGGACATGGCCATGGGTGACATTACAAAATCACGCCGCAATTTTCTGAAAACCACAGCGATCGGTCTGGGCGCTTTATTCCTGAGCAGCCTGACCCCGCATTTTGCCGAAGCCGCACGATCGAACGACATTCGCCCCGTCGCTCGCGCGCAAAGCAACATCGTGATTGATGTGAACACCGGACGCATGTTGAGCGGCCACAATGTTGATGGCCTGCGCTATGCCGCATCGCTCACCAAAATGATGACCGCCTTGCTGGTGTTCGATGCCCTGCGCGGCGGGGACATTACATTGCACGAACCCGTCACCTTTTCCGCCCGTTCACAAAACGTGGAACATTGGCGATTGAATGTTGGCGTTGGTAATACGCTGTCCGTCAATGACTGCCTGATTGCGCTGCTGACTCGTTCCAGCAACGATGTTGCCGTGGCGTTGGCCGAACATATCAGCGGCAGCGAAGCCAATTTTGTTGAAGCCATGAACCGCAAGGCCCGCCGTTTGGGCATGACCAACACGCGGTTTTATGATGCGTCTGGGTTGAACAACCGGTATCAGCGCACAACCGCCCGCGATATGGCCACGCTGGGTCGGCATATTGTGCTGACCTATCCAACACGGCTGGACTTTTTTGCCCATGCGGAATTTTCGTATCACACGGATCGCACGCTGGGTCGCCGCCCGTATAATGTGAACCGTCTGGTCCGTGACACAACCATGCCGCAATCGCAGGCGCGCCTCCAACTGGATCGCATCGGCCTGACCCCGATGGGCATGAAAACCGGATTTATCCGTAATTCATGGCACAACCTGGTCGCGCTGGCCGGCGATGCCAATGGCAACAAAGTTCTGGCCGTTGGATTTGGCGGGCAATCGCAACCCGCTTTGGCCAACACACTGGCCGGATTAATGGTTCAGGGGTACAACGCCCTGCGCCGGGAACATGGCATTCCGCTCAACCGCCCCCTGCCCGCCCGGGCTCCGGCTCAGTATCGTGATCCGCGGTTGAATTTGTTCTAAAATCGCTTGGCACACTTAAAATCTGTGCATCTCCGGGTATCCGGGGGTGCACGGAATTGACTCGCGCCCCCCATGCGGCCATGCTGGGCACGCTATGGAATTGTTATCTTTGACAGATTTTGTCCGTTTTGCCGCCGCCCTGATCTTCGTTCTGGCGCTGATGGGGGGATTGAGCCTAGTCATGCGCCGGATCAATGCCGGGCGCCTGCCTATGACCGGGGCCAGCCGGCAAATGCGCGTGGTGGAAGTTTTATCGCTGGACGCGCGCCGCCGCGCCATCCTGCTCCGCCGCGGGCATGGGGATGACGCACGCCAGCATCTGATCATTCTTGGCCCCAACGGGGAAACAATCGTTGAAACAGGGATCGTGACACGCGATGACACAGACAAAAACGGATAACGCCCCCCGCCGCGTTCTGAAGAACAAGTTCGCTTTATGCGGGCTGGCTCTGTCTGCCATCTCCATGGTCGTCCTGACGATTTTGATCAACACGCCCGCCTTTGCGCAAAGCGTGACATTGGATATGGGCGCAGGCGCGCAGGATGGAACGGTCAGTGGCCGCGTCATTCAATTGGTGGCGTTGCTGACCATTTTATCACTAGCCCCATCGATCCTGATCATGATGACGTCGTTTACGCGGATCATCGTGGTGCTGTCCTTCCTGCGGACCGCCATCGGGATTCAGCAGACACCGCCGAACACGGTCATGATCTCGCTGGCCATCTTCCTGACCTTCTTCATCATGGCCCCGACATTCCAGACCGCGTATCAGGCCGGTGTTGTGCCATTGATCGAAGAACAGATTGACGAAGTCGAAGCGTTCAAACGCACCGTCGAACCGTTCCGCGAATTTATGTTCAAACATGTGCGCGAAACAGACCTCGCTTTGTTCGCGCAAATGAACCAATCCGACCCCTTCCCCAACCCTGAGGCTGTGCCGCTGCAGGTTTTGATTCCGGCTTTTATGATTTCGGAACTGCGCCGCGCCTTTGAAATCGGCTTTATGCTGTTCCTGCCCTTTGTCATCATCGACATGGTGACGGCGTCCATCCTGATGTCCATGGGTATGATGATGCTGCCGCCCGTGATGATTTCACTGCCGTTCAAGATCGTATTCTTTGTTCTGGTTGATGGCTGGCACCTGTTGGCCGGGACACTGGTGCAAAGCTTCGATGTCGGTGCCGTTCCGATCAATATGCCGTCCCCGGCTTTGATCCCGGACGTCCCGGCGGAAGCGATTGGAACCGTTCCTTAAGCCTTCAATAAAGCGTCAAGATCCAGTGCATCACTCTTCATCGCCAGTTCGCCGTCAGGAGTGAACGGCCATTGATCGCGCGGCTTGTCCCAATATAATTCAACACCGTTCTGGTCCGGATCGCGTAAATATAACGCTTCACTTACACCGTGGTCGGCGGCCCCATCCAGGGGAATACCCGCGGCCATAACCCGTCGCAACGCATCCGCCAGCAAGGCCCGCGTCGGATACACAATGGCCGTATGATAAAGCCCCGTCGTTCCCTGCGCAGGCGGCCCCCCATTCAGGCTTTCCCATGTATTGAGCGCAATATGGTGGTGGTAATCACCCGAGGCCAGAAACACGGCCCCACGCCCATAACGCTGGGTAATTCTGAACCCCAGAACGCCATGGTAGAACGCCAGCGCCCGATCAATGTTCGCCACTTTTAAGTGGACGTGCCCGATACGAACGCCGTCGGCAACAGGGGAAAAATCATTCATGGCAACCATCCGGGCACAACATTACAACCATCACCTTATGTAGATGATGGTAAACGGCAATCAAGCCCGGTCAGATTAGTTTGAAGGCTGGTCCGACGCGCGGTAGGTATCCAGAAAATCCTTAAACAGATCAACCTCGGACACCAGGGCCGCGATGCTTTCGCGGTCGGATGCCAGGGTCGATGTGCGGGACCGCGTCACCACGTCGAACAATTTGGACCGTGACGTTTTCATCATCTGGTCGCCGAAACGTTCGCGCATGTTGGCCAAAGCCACACGGTCACCAGCCAGATTGAGGGCGACGGCCCGGTTCAGGATAATATCTGCCTGCGCCTGCGTCAGCGGGCGTTCCGCAACAATCGCCTGATCAACGATCAAATCCTGCAACGCAATCGCCGCATCCTGCCACCGACCGGCATTCCACGCGATATCGGCGCGCAGACGGTTGATATCAGGGGACGGCGGATAGGTATTCAAGATCGCCAGCGCCTCATCCACGCGTTTGAGTTCAGACAAAGCCCGCGCACGCAACATGGCGGCTTCGCGCAGTTTCTGGTTCACGCTGTCGTCCTTGGGCAACCCGGCATAGGTTGTCGTCGCCTTGTCCAAAACGCGCAGGACCGGATTCGGATTATCGCTGAGCAGGTAAATAGCCGCCAGACGCAGCGACGTATCCGCCGCCTCGCGCCCTTGCAAACGATAATCGACCTGATACTGCAACAAGGTCGCCGCACGCCCCAACAAATCCGCATCAACCAACCGTTCGGCCAGACGGCGGATCAAACGGTTACCGTCATCCCCGTCCGGAGTCAGTTCGCGGAATTCTTCGTAGACGGTGATGGCGTCAACCGGGCTCATCTTCTCCAACGCGTCGCTGAGGAACAGATTTTTGAATGAATCCGTCATCATATAGGCGATGTCGTTGGAAATATCCGTGCCCGGGCTCATCGCCACGGCGTCACGCAGGATGCTGAACCCCTTCATATAACGGGCCTGATCCAGATAAAGTTTGCCAAGACGGGAATTGATCTGGGCCTCCAGCTCGTCACCGCGCCACATATAGCGCAAACCTTCCAGACGATCGACCGCCTCCTCCAGCTTGATCGTTCCCTGATCCAGTTGCAGCATGGTCAGGGCCAGACCGGCCTTGGCCCGATACAAATCATCTTTCCCCGTCAACAACGGCTTCCAGTATTCTTCGGCCTTTGTATATTCTTTGTTTTGACGATGCGCCTCACCGCGCAAATAATCCATCGCGGCCACCGTCCACGGCTGCAGATGCTGTTGCTCTTTCTGCAACATCCCCAGCATGGATTCCGCCGCCTTCACCTCACCGGAACGCAGGGCGATTTCAGCCAGACGCAACAGCATGCGTTCCTGCAACCGGCGCGGATATTCCGATACAATCGTCATATCGGTCGGTAATAATTTTTTCGCCTGTTGCCAGTCTTCCAAACCGGCAGCGGCATAGGCACGCCAGTAATCCAGCTCTGGATAATCTTTCAGCGCCGCGGTGTTCAGGTCCCGGAAACCATCTTCGAACATGCTGGCCATGCTGAGCGCAACACCGCGCAGGGCCAGAAATTCGGGGCTTTCCTTGATATCCGGCATTTCACTTTCGGCAAAACGCAACAGGCCGACGGCTTCTTGTCCGCGATCATTGGCCATGTTCATTTTGGCCATCATCAACAAATCCTGCACGCGGCCGGACTTATCCTTATCCGCCATACCCGCCAGCAGGATATGCTGGTTATCATGCAGGGCGTTTAATCCCCCCATCATCCAGCGGTTAAAATCAAACATGCGCGGCGTTTTCGTCGGGTCTGTGGCCGCCGGGTTTTCGGTTTCGCCCGTGGTTTTCTGTTCAATAATCCGTTGCGTCACATCGCGCATGCGCGATAAGGCCAAACCACCCGGACGCGTCACCGCAACACCGCCCGCACGTTTTTCAAATTTCACATCATCGGCCTTCGGCACAATCGCCAAACCAATGGATGAATTTAATTGTTCAAAATCGACGAAATTCCGTTCCGTTCCGGCGAACTGGTCCGCCGCATCGACCGTGGCCACCAAAATTGTGTCACCCACGTCGGGATCAACAATACTCAGGTTTTTGGTCACCAAGGGCATCGCCCACGCCATCGCCCCGCCGCGAATATCATCGCCGGACTTAAATTCGCGCGTCGGTGGCGTCGGTTCAACGGCCTTGTCCTTTGGCGATACAATCACACGCCAGATCAAGCCCCCGCCCTCGCCCTCAATCGTCGCGGTTCCGGGCATGCGTGTGCGATACGCCACGCCGCCTTCGGATGTTGCAACCTTTTCAAACGGCGTAAACTCTTCCTTCTTCGGCCCGTTAATTTGCGGCAGAACCGATAAAGACGGGCGATCAATCACCAACCACAAATACCCATTGCGCTCAAACGCGGCCAGCCCCATTTCCTCGGTCGAGGACACGGTAATGACATGCGGGTCCGCGATGCGGGCCGCCTCCTGCTCCAGCACCGTCGGGCCCTGATCGACCACGGCGACAGCTTCGGGCGCAGATTCAGCAGCGGCAACAGGTGCCGATGTCGTTTCAGCAGGCGTTGATACAGGTGCGGCATCGACCACAGGCGGTGTTGCAGCGGGCTTTGCCGTTGGCGTTGGGGCCTTTGTCGCCTGAACGGGTTTTTCTTCCGTTGGTTTCGCGGACACCGGTGCTGCAACAGCTTTCGTCCCGGTCGCGGAATTGTAAACATCCACCACCACGCGATCACCGATCAGGAAATGGCGATATTTGCTGTCCGCCGGAATGCGAATACGAATTTTCAAATTCTCGCCATCGGCGGATAATTTTTCAACCGACGCAACGTTGGGTAATTTTTCAACCGCCGTGAGATCAGGCACCGCATTTTTGCGGAAGGTCAGATCGAGAACACCCGGTTCCGTTTGCTGCAAATCATATGGCGCGGATGTACCCCAATCGAACACCACGCGCGAATAATCCGAATGTGTCCCGGTGCGAATGGACACACGGTCCTGGGCCCATGCCATGGGCATGAGCGCCGTCAAACAAACGCCGGTGAGCAAAAACAGACGCACCATTCGAAAATCCGGATTATTCCCCTAAGGACACACTTGAAATTTATGGAAAAGCGGAGTCGGGATACACGCGCTCCGCCCGCCAATCGTAGTTCATTATAACAATATCCACGCGTCTGGACAGGTCCAGTCTGCGATCTTCGGGCAAAGACGTGCCAATATCGTCATAGCGCCCCCGCCCCGCCCCCTGAATCGTCACCGGATAGGTGTAGCCAACATTGTCCAATATGGCCGCAACGGCGGCCGCGCGCGCCATCGACACATCCCAATTTGTCGTAAAACCAAAATCCTTCGCCGTATCCATAGCACTGGGGTCGGCATGCCCGACCAGTGTGATTTTGTTTTTAATCCGCGCCAGCGTGGCGGCAAGACTGTACAGCGCTTTGCCCCCCTCGTCCTTTACGCTGGCCTGCCCCGGTTCAAACAACAAATCTTCCGGCAGGGATATGATCAGCGAATCATAACGCGGGATCAAAACCACGCGCCCGGCCAAATCGGTATGACGATCAATCACCGATTGGATCAAAGCTTGCAGATAACGAATATCCAACGCCTGATCAAAATTGATTTTGGCGATATTGATCGTTTCTTCCGGCCCGGCATTCATTTGCGCGCCATAGAAACGGTTAAATTCCTGTTGCAGGGCCGAGGTGATTTCAGAGAATGATTTTTTCTCCGGCTCGGACATTGCAAACAACAGGACGAAGAACGTCAACATCAACGCCATCACATCCGTGAAGGTCGTCAGCCACAAAAACGGATTCCCTTCAGCCGCAGCATCCCCCATGCGGCGATTGCTGCGCCGAGGCACTTTTTTGGGCGCGCCTGCAACATCAAACGCATGCTTGGCTGTACGTTTAGGGGGCGTTGCCATCATCGCCCCCATTATCAACCGGGGTTTGTTCATTATTCCCCGGCATGATTATTTTTGACGCATCAATTTTTTCGTAGCGCAGGAAGAACAAATCAACCATCGCCTCATCGCCCTGTTGCACCGATGCCGTGATCTGCTTGGCGGGCAGGCCCGCCTTCTCAATCGTTTCGGCCATAGCATCGACGGCACGGATCGTGCCTTGCAGGGCTTGTGGTGCCAACCGTTGCATCCGCGCCGGGTTTTCCGTGACATTATAGGTGATTTCCATGCGGAACGGTTGCCCCCGGTCTTCGGACCGCAACATCACCACCAATGTCGGCAGGAAATAATTTTGAAAGGCGGACTCCTTGTTCGTTCCCGCCGGGGCCACGCGCTGGCCAATCGCGGTCACGGCCCGTTCGAACGCATCGCGCGGGACGCGCACATGCATCATGCCGCGCTCCTTGTTCATCACCACTTCATAAGACGGGATCTGTGCCTGAAACAGGCCACTCACACGATCCAACGTATCGCCGTCATAAATTGATGTTTCAATCGACTTCGTCACCGACGGGCGCATATCACCGCGTTGGATAATTTTGGATGCAAAGGTGAATTCCAGACTTTCCATCACATTCCGGGCCTTCAATTCTTCGAATGTGGAAATGGAATTCAGAACGATGAAAAACGCCAGCAACATAATGAACAACGACAGCCCCAGAAGCTGGGATGCCAGCCCCTGCCCCTGTGGTTCAATATTCTTGCGTCTACGTCTCATGAAATCTGCCGATCAGTTTTGCGGCAACATTGGCATTTTTTTCTGTTCCGCCATCAAGATGGTCACCGTGCGGGCGCGTTCGGCGTCCATCTCGGCCAGAATGGGGGCGGATTTCCGTTCCGACATGCGCGTCATCACCGCAATCAAAACATCCAGATCCAGCGTGTTGAAAATACGCGCCGCGTCTTTGGCCTTCATGCCTTCGTAAATTTTGACCAGGCTGGCAATCCGGGCCTCTTCTTCCTCGGATCGTTTTTGCATCAGCCCTTCGATTTCCGTGCGTACCGTATTCAACTCGCGCAGTTTTTGATCCAGCTCACGTTCCGCCGCGCTCAACAACGCTTCACGGACGGCCATTTCTTTTTCCTTGGCATCCAACTGGTCACGGCGTTTGGCCAGATCCTGATAAATTTCTGCTTTCACGGATGAATAATCGATGTCGGTGTCACCGGCATCTTTCCATTCGACGGATTCGGCATCATCAAATTCGGGTTTCGGCTTGATCTCTTCACCCGGCGCGTCCAGGTCCAGACGGCCCGGGATTTCATCCCCGGCGGCGGCCACTTCACCCTCTTTCGCGGCGGCTTCGGTCGGCGATATGGCCGGAGGGGCCGCATGTTCGTCCTCATGCACTTCTTCCTGGGCCATGGCGGAGCCCATATGCCCCAAACCATAGGCGAAATCCCCCACGCGCACGGCAAACGCCATGCTGGCCACAATGACCAGCATAGGCATCATTCGTATTTTACTGCGCAGGTTCATAAAGAGTTACCCCAAAGAAATCAGATAGCCGCCGGATTAACGGCGGCCTTTATTGATGGCGGCGAACAATTCGCGTTCGGCCTTGCTGTGGAACATATCGGCGTCATCATCACCAGCAGACAGATCATCCGCGGCCAGATCGGCCCCCGCATCGTCATCTTCAAATTCGCGGTCACGAATATTGAATCCAGCGATGGCCGGCTCCTTGCGTTTCACACTGGCGGCCACAGCGCCCAGACCTTGTGACGCCGCACCAGTCGTATCAACCCGCGCCGCCGCATCACGGCCGCGATCGGCCAGACGTTCCAGACGCGCGGCCAGATTGTCACCGGCCTCGGTCATGATATTCAGTTCATCGGCCTGAATGCGCGCCTTGTTCATGCGTTCCTGCAATTCCGCACCGGCTTCGCGGGATGCGGATTTCATGCCAGCAATGGCTGCTTCGGCCCGGTCGATGTTGCGCGACAAATCCTGGACCAGCTTGTCCAGTTCCTTGCGGCTGCTGCGAAACGCGGCCATGTTCGACGACAGGCGCACGGAAAAGAAAATCGTCACCGCCAGAAACAGCAGGACAATCCCATCCAAAATCATGCCAATCAATGCGCCGTCCATGATTATTGATCATCCTTTTCCGGCGGGATGTAGCGTTCAACGCGCACGGCAATGTTGCCCTGCTTCTGGCCCACGGGCCCGCGGAACATCGGGAAATGGCCGCAGCGCAATTCCAGATCATCATCCACACTTGTATTAAAGACCACGCGCGTGCCGACTTTCCAGTTCAGCAGATCGTGCAAAGACACCGTTTTTTCGGCCAGAACCGCCTGCAACTGCACCTCGGTTTTGTACAGTTCCTGGGTCAAGTGGTTTTCCCAGATCGAGTCACGACCGAATTTTTCACCCATGAACATCTGCAACAGCAATTCACGGATCGGTTCCAGCGTCGCATACGGGATCAGAATTTCAATACGCCCGCCGCGATCACCCATATCCACGCGCAGACGGGCCAGAACGCACGCGTTGCCCGATTGCGTAATCGTGGCGAAACGCGGGTTGGTTTCCATGCGGTCCAACTGGAAGCTGACCGGGGCCAACGGGTCAAACGCGGTGGACAGATCGCTGAGCGTCACGCCCACCATACGTTCCACCAATTTGGTTTCAATGGTTGTGTAGGGACGCCCCTCGACACGAATGGCGGGTGTGCCCTTACGTCCGCCCAGCAGCACGTCCACGACCGAATAAATCAGCGCGGAATCCGTGACCAGAAGACCATTGTTATCCCACTCCTCCGCCTTGAACACCGACAACATCGCGGGCAGCGGGATGGAGTTCATATAATCGCCAAAACGCACCGTGGACACCTGATCCAGCGACACTTCAACGTTATCGGATGTCAGATTGCGCAGGGATGTGGACATCAAACGCACCAGACGGTCGAACACAATGTCCAACATCGGCAGGCGTTCATAGTTCACCATGGCGGAATTGATCAGGGCCATCACGCCCGACATTTCCTCACCACCCGAAATTTCATCGTCAAAACCGAGCAGAGAGTCGATCTCATCCTGGTTCAGGATGCGGGTGCCGCCATCTTCTTCTTCGTCAAAACCACCGTCGAACGACGGCGTGGCGTCGGCCTGTGCCGCACCGGAATCAGTACCATCGCCCCATTCTTCCATCATGGCGCGTTCGGCATCGGTCATTTGTTCCAGTTCGGTATCGCTCATAATCTTTAAAATCTTGGCGCTGGCCGTTACTCTTTACTGTGTTACGCGAAAGGCTTTGCAAGCTTCATGCCACAAAAGACCTTATCCCTTTATTGTATCAGGATTTCCTGAAACAGGACATCTTTGACCTCAACCGGATAGGCCGCCGCGTTCACACGGGACAGCAATTCCATTTGCAGGCGGTAAATGCCCGCAGAGCCGCGCAAATCCTTGACGCGCAATTCACGCAAATAGGTCTGGAACTGGTCCACCACGCGCGGCATCACGGCCTGAACCGCGGCCATATCGGTCTGGTTTGCCACTTCCAACTGGACCTTCAAACGCAGGTAACGCGGCTGTTCATCCGGGCCGGACAAATTGACCAGCATGTTCGGAATTTCAAGGAAAACCGGACCACCTGTCACGCCACCATGACCATCATCCTTGCCGTGGGCATCGGCTTTTTTACCGTGACCATCATCGGCGGCGGCATGTTCTTCGGTGGCTTCACCCTTCTTCAACATTTTGTCGAGCGCGCCAGTGAAATACAAACCACCACCCGCGCCGATCAAAAGAAACAGCGGCACAACGGCGAATAAAACAATCTTCTTCGCATTAAACTTCTTGCCACCACCTTCGGCGGCGGCCTCTTCGCCTGCGCCGTTTTCGGTTTCGGTGTCATCTGTCTGGTCGGCCATGGAACTCATCCTGTCTGGGTTGGGGCTGGGAACCTTTCAGGTAAAAAGGCCAGCCCCATGAAATATATAGCGAATCTATTATCAGGCTATCATACCTTGGCGCGCAAGGCCCCCCTTTCATAAATCCGTTACCGAAATTCGTACCCGTCACATGGAAAAAATTGCCCCATGCCGGCGCATTTTTGCCCGATCCGGCAAATAGCCGCCCGCCAAGCGCCCGGTCAGGCCCGGGAAGAACAAGTCAACGTATTGATAAATAACAATATTTAAAACTGGCACGCTGGGTGCATACCCTTTTGGGGAAGGCTCAGGCCCACAGGCTGAAAGTTTTTCGGAAAATAACTGGGTCAACAAGGGACCAGACAGACAATGGAAAATTCGATCTATACCGGACTGTCACGTCAGATGGCGCTTCAAAGCGACATGAACACGATTGCGAACAACCTCGCCAACGTGAACACACCGGGTTATCGCGGCCAGTACATGATGTTTACAGAATATGTGGAGAAACCGAAGGGGATCGAAGACCCCCTCTCCATGGTCATGGATTACGGCCAATTTATCAGCAACAAGCCCGGCCCGATGCAACACACAGGCAACCCGCTGGATGTGGCCATGCAGGGCCCCGGATTTATTGGCATCACCCGCAACGGGGAAACATTTTACACCCGCGCCGGCAATTTCATGCTGGGTGAAGATGGGGCCCTGGTCACACCGACGGGCGACCGCGTTGCCAGCGCCGGCGGATCGGCCATCATCATCCCCCAAGACGCCAAGTCGGTCAGTATTGCCGAGGACGGCATGGTTTCGACGGAAAATGGTGCCGTCGGCCAGATCATGATGACCGAATTTGACAACATCGATTCACTGGATGCCATCGGCGACAATTTATACAAAGCCAATGCACCGGGCACCGCCGCCACGGAAACCCGCATGATCAGCGGCATGGTCGAGGGTTCCAACGTCAATCCGATCATGGAAATGACCCGCATGATTGATACGCAGCGTGCGTACCAGTCCGCGGCACGAATGTTGCAGAGTGAACATGACCGCCAGCGCACGATGATACAGCGCCTGAGCCAGACACAGTAATTTAACGGGATACACGGGTAAAGGGAGCACACCATTATGATGCGTTCATTAGATATCGGCGCCACAGGGATGCAGGCACAACAGATGAATGTTGATGTCATCTCCCAGAACATCGCCAACATGACCACCACGGGTTATAAACGCCGCCGCGCCGATTTTAAGGACCTGATGTACCAGAACATCACCCGCCCCGGCACGACATCGTCCGATGCTGGAACGATTGTTCCCGCGGGCCTGCAAATGGGTCTGGGCGTGCGCGCTGCCGGTGTGTACCGCATTCACGAACAAGGTACATTAAAGGTCACGGAAAACCCGCTGGATCTGGCCATCAATGGCGATGGGTTCTTCCAGGTTGAACTGCCCAGCGGTGAAACCGCCTACACCCGCGATGGCGTGTTCCAGGTCAACCAGGACGGCGAATTGGTAACCGGCATGGGGTATCTGTTACAGCCGGGCATCGTTATTCCGGAAGATGCCACCGACATTGAAATCAACGAAAGCGGCCAGGTTTTTGCGAAAATCCAGAACCAGGTCAACATGCAGGAAGTCGGCCAGATTGAGCTGAGCACCTTCGTCAACCCGGCCGGTTTGGACGCGATTGGCGACAACCTGTTGCTGGAAACCGAAGCCTCTGGCGCGCCTGTGAACGGCAACCCGAACGAGGACAATTTCGGCAGCATTCGCCAAGGCATTCTCGAAAGCTCTAACGTCAACGTGGTTGAAGAAATCACCAACCTGATCAGCGCCCAGCGTGCGTATGAAATGAACTCCAAAGTTATTTCCGCAAGCGATGAGATGCTGAGCACCGTGGTTCAATTGCGCTAATTGATAAGGGATAGAACGATGAAACAGATCATTCTGACATCATTGGATATGGCGGCCCGCATTTCGGTGCTGGTTCTGGCTCTTGTTCTGGCGGCCTTTATTGCCGTGGCCGGCGCCCGCACGGCACACGCCGCTTCGCTGAAACCGGATGTGGTTTTGGAACAGGGTGTCCTCACCGTCGGTCATATTTTTGACAATGCCGGGCGCAACGCGGCCTATATCCTCGGTCCCGGCCCGGATGCGGGGGAAACGCTGACACTGAACGCATCGTCCCTGCTCCGCATCGCCATGGCGCTGGACCTGGATTGGCGTCCGGCCAGCCCGACCGACAAAATCACGGTCACCCGTGCCGCCACAATCATTCCGACCAGTGATATTGAATCCGCGCTGGAAGAAAAATTGGGCGAACAGGGCCTGACCGGCAATTTCTCTGCCTATATCAACGGGACAAGCCACGACATCATCCTGCCCGTGGATCAGGCCGCGACGGTTGAAATTGACGAAATGCGTTATGACCCGCGCACATCCACCTTTACGGCCACCGTTTACGCCCCGTCCCGTGAAAAATCCACGGTGAAACTGCCCGTATCCGGTCAGGTGCGCCAGATGGTCTCCGTGCCTGTGCTGAAAACCGCTCTGCGCAACGGTGATTTGATTGGCATGAACGATCTGGATTTCATTGAAATGTACGTGAAAGACATCGGCAGCGACGTCATCACCGATACTGAAAAGCTGATCAACATGACCCCGCGCCGCGTCGCCATTGCCGGTCAACCGGTCCGTGCGATGGACATCCAGCGCCCTGAACTGGTCAGCCGCGGCAAGAACGTCACCATCATTTTCAAAACCGGCCCGATGATGCTGACCGCGACCGGCCGCGCCCTGCAAAACGGTGCCAATGGCGATCTGGTGCGTGTCACCAATCTGGCCAGCAATATTCAGGTTGATGCCGTGGTCACCGGATCACAGGAAGTCACCGTTACAGAATAAAAAACGACAATAAAAACATACGACAAGGGATAGTAAGGAGAGTTAAAATGATTGCACAAACACAGAAAAATCGCGCAAGCCGCCTTGCCTTGGTCTTGCTGATGGGCGTGTCGTTGAGCGCTTGCGGTGCCAGCGAGCGCCTGTCCAATGTCGGCCAAGCCCCCGGCATGAGCCCGATCGTCAACCCGCAAACGCAGGCCGATTACAAACCGATCAGCATGCCGATGCCCGCCCCGGAAGTGGCGATGCAACAGCCGAATTCCCTGTGGCAATCCAACCGCAAGAGCTTCTTCAAGGATCAACGCGCCAGCAATATCGGCGACATCCTGACCGTGGTCATCGATATCAATGATGAAGCCGATTTGGAAAACAAAACAGACCGGACCCGCAGCTCCAGCGAAAATGCGGGGCTGGACAATTTGCTGGGTTACGAAGCATCGCTGGGCCAAATCCTGCCCGATGCGATTGACAACGCCAACCTGGTCGGTGCGGACGCCGATTCTAGCCATGCTGGCAGCGGTAAAATCGAACGTGAAGAAGAAATCACGATGAAGGTTGCCGCCATCATCACGCAAATTTTGCCCAACGGAAACATGGTGATCCAGGGCAATCAGGAAGTCCGCGTGAACTTTGAAAAACGTATTCTGAACGTCGCCGGCGTGATCCGTCCGGAAGACATTGCGATCGACAACTCGATCTCATACGAAAAAATTGCCGAAGCCCGTATCATTTATGGCGGTGAAGGACAAATTACGGATGTCCAGCAACCGCGTTACGGACAACAGGTTTACGATATTCTGTTCCCCTTCTAACCCCAGACCCGACCGTCGGCCTTTCTCGTACCCCCGAAAAGGCCATGGAAGGAGAACAGATAAGGCGCGTCCCCTTGCCACCCAACCCCTTCCCCCTTCCGCACTGGGGGTAAGGGGGCCGCCGCCCCCCTTTAGCTGTAGGGCCCCAACAGCGACCCAACCCTTGTCACCTTCAACCGGCTCTTCCCCAAGAGCCGGTTTTTCTTTGGGAGCCTAGCTGACCATCAGGCCTTTGAAACTCATCCACGCCAGACCGTTGCAATACATGAACGCATCATTCCTGTAATCAATGACCCCCGGTTGCCCGCACAGAAGCCCCGTCGGCAAGCCCAGCAATGTGCGCCATTTCGTGCCATCGCACAGATAATAAACATTCAGGACATTGTTATAGTCCAGGGCCCCGGGCCTCGAACATGATGGCAACAACAGGTAATCCAGCAAGGCCAGATCGACCAAATTAAAACGGAACCAGTTGGCGCCATCAAAAAACTCCATATTATTGATCGTGGAATTATACCGCATCGTACCCGCTGTTTGCGCCTTTGCCGAATTGGCAAAGCAAAGGATGCAAATTGTCATGATGATTGCGAAAATCCACCGTACCCGCATAGTCACATTCCCCGAAATCCGCCGTTTCTTAAATCCCTCGGCAAAGAACGGGGCAACGCGTGTGCCAGCACACCTGTGCATTGGCACCGCACTGTTTTCGCAAAATGAAAACAACAAAAACCCGGCCTTGCGGGCCGGGTTTTTAAAAGAACTTTAAATCATGGACCTATTCGTCGCGGTGCGTGCGTTCCATGCGCTCGTGACGTTCCTGCGCCTCGAGGCTCAGCGTCGCATTCGGGCGAGCTTCCAGACGGGCAACAGAAATCGGTTCACCCGTTTCTTCACAATAGCCATAGGAACCGTCTTCGATCCGCAACAACGCTTCGTTGATTTTTGAAATCAGCTTGCGTTCCCGGTCACGGGTGCGCAGTTCCAGCGCGTGGTCCGTTTCCGCCGAGGCGCGGTCCGCCATATCCGGCTTCTGCAATTCTGTGCTTTGCAGGGTGTTGTGAATGGTTTCGGACGATTCACGCAACAACTCTTCGCGCCAGGCGATCAGTTTGCGGCGAAAATATTCCAGCATCAGGGGATTCATGAAATCGCCCTTGTCCTTCTTCGGATCGTAATCCGGCGGCAGGATGGTGGATGTGCTGTCGGTACTCTTTGCTTTTGTTTTTGTGGCCATGGCCCCATTCCTATGCTGTGAGGGGGTGTACATTAAACAGATTCAAATATATGGATTTCCGCCCCCCTCAGGCAAGCGGTAAAAATCCTTTGAATTCAATGATGAACAGATCTTTGCCGCCTTTTACGCCTCGGGATGGGTGTCGGACCCGCCCAGCGCCATGCGCATTTTGGCAATTTCAATCTGCGCCCGCAGATCAATTTCATCCAGAATCGCGGTCAAACCGGGGTCCTGAATACGTTCCCGATGCTGTGCCACAACATCGGCAATGTTCAAAATATCCCCAACGGTCAGTGTCCCGGTCAGCAAGCCCAGACGGATGGCCTCCAGCTGGTCCAAAACGCTATCTGCCCGGCCCACCATACGGCGGCGTGCGGCACGGGCGGCGGGGTCTTCGACCTCCTGCGCGGCCAACAGCGCGTCCACCTGGGCAATCGCCCGGGCCGTTGCCGGGGCGGCGGTTTCCGCCGTTCCCCCGGTCATGAAATCGCCAAAAGACGCCCCCGTCGCGCCGGCCTTGTCTTTCGACCGGGTAGAGCTGGTTTGGGATGTTTTATTCGGGCCTTCAATCTTCATGGTGATACCAGTGACTTAAGGGAATCGTGAGGAAACGCGCGGGGGAAACACCCCCATTCCTTTCAGGATACCATTTTTATAAGCCCCGCGGCACAGGCAATTTTTGCCGCTCCGCACGCTCCAAGGGCAGGCTTTGCCCCAAAACGGCCCTTCCGAGAACCAAACAGCAATATAACCATTTGTTTTTAAATACAAAATTTAAAAACCCCATCTGGCACGCCCCCTGCATCTATAGACCCGGAATAGTGGCTTTCTCGGCTTATGGGAAGAATGATGCAAAAACCGACATATAATATGAAAGCAATCATGCGCGGCCTGACCCTGCTGGGTCTGACCGCCATTCTGGGCGGCGTCATGTCCACCCCCGCTTTCACCAAAACCACCCGGATCAAGGACATCATCAATATTGAAGGTGTCCGTGACAACCAATTGGTCGGTTATGGCCTGGTTGTTGGCCTGAACGGTACGGGTGATTCGTTGAACAACGCCCCGTTCACCCGCCAATCTCTGACCGCCATGCTGGAACGTCTGGGCGTCAACGTAAAAGACGAAAACCTCAACACTGGCAACGTGGCCGCCGTTATGGTCACCGCGACCCTGCCCCCCTTCACCAACCAAGGGGGCCGTATTGATGTCACCGTCTCCGCCATGGGCGATGCCGACAGCCTGCAAGGCGGGACATTGCTGGTCACGCCGTTGCTGGGTGCCGACAGCGAAGTCTATGCCGTGGCTCAGGGCCCGGTGAATATCGCTGGATTTGCCGCAACCGGTGCCGCCGAAACCGTCACACAAAACACCCCGACCGCCGGTCGTATTCCGGGCGGTGCCATTGTGGAACGCGAACTGGATTTCCAACTGGCCGATTACACGCAAGTACGTCTGGCCCTGCGCAACCCCGATTTCACAACGGCCCGCCGTATCGCCAGCGCCATTAACGGCTTCACCGCCACCAATGTGGCCACGGCCGAAAACGCCGCCAGCGTCGTCTTGAAAAAACCGTCTGGCTATAAAGGCTCGATCGTTGACCTGATCACCGATGTTGAACAATTGCCCGTACAGCCGGACCAGATCGCCCGCGTCGTCATTGATGAGCGCAGCGGTGTGATCGTCATGGGGTCCGAAGTCCGCATCAACACCGTTGCGATCGCACAAGGCAACCTGACCATCAAAATCACGGAAACGCCGCAAGTATCGCAACCAAACCCGTTCGCGGAACAAGGTGAAACCGTCGTGGTTCCGCGCACTGATGTTGAGGTCAATAACGGCGCGGATGTTCGCCTGGGCGTTCTGGACAGCGGTGTAACGCTGCAGGATCTGGTCACCGGCCTGAACCGTCTGGGCGTTGCCCCCCGCGACATGATCACCATCTTGCAGGCGATCAAGGCCGCCGGTGCCCTGCAAGCTGAAATCGACACGCTGTAAGGAGGGATAAACCATGAACAGTTTGATGACATCCCTGACCACAACCGACGCCCAGATCGCCATGGTGCGCAGCCAGGCCGAACAGGCCAAGCAAATGGCCGAGGCTATGAAGGCCAAGGGCATCGACATGGAGAAGATCAACGCCGCCGCACAGGATTTCGAAGCCGTCTTCATCGCATCAATGATGAAGCCGATGTTCGAGGGGATCGAGCCCGACCCCCTGTTCGGCGGTGGCAATGGCGAAGCAATTTTTAACGACCTGATGATTGATGAATACGGCAAGAACATGGCCTCCAACGGGGGGCTGGGGATTGCCGACATGGTTCGCGCGGAAATGATCCGCCAACAAGAAGGAGCTGTACAATGAGCACACCACCAAAAAACTTTGAACCCGCCATCACCCTGCCCACCGATCCGGCCCGCGCCATGCAGGACATGATGGAAACCATCGATAGCCTGCGCGCCGTCTATGTCGAGGAAAACGAGGCCCTGAACGCCGCACGCACGCGCGATTTCATGGCATTGCAGCCGCGCAAGCTGGAAACCACCCGCGCCTATCACGACGGCATCAGCCAGATGATCGCGCGTAAAAACGATTTCTTGAACGTCCACCCGGATCTGAAAAGCCTGTTCCGCAAGAAGCAGGAAGAATTCACCGTCGTGGCCGAAGAAAACATGGAAGCGTTGGACCGTATGCGCCGCAGCGTTAACCGTTTGAATGAACGCATCATGACGGCTGCCCGTAAATCGATGGAACGCGACGGCGTGAACTATGGCGCCCACGGCAAAATGAAGGGCTATCACAGCACAGCCCCGATGACCCTGAACGAATCTGCGTAATCGTCACCTTAAAAAATCTTAACGGGCAGAAGGCCAGAGAAGGACAGATCATGACGACAGAGATCAGCATGCAGATCACACCGCAAGCCAGACAATCCGCCCTGACGGGTGCGGGACTGACTGGCTCTGGCCTGGCTGGCAACGGCATGGGGGGCGCACTGTCCTTTATTGACCTGATCTTTACACAGATCAGCCCGGACGGTGGCATGGCCTTGACGCCGGAAAGCCAGAATCAAAATGCGCAAGACGCCATGATCGATGCTGAAACCGCTTTGCTCGACACATCCGCCACCACCATCATCAACACACGCCCGACGCAAATCAGCGCCGACACAACACTGAACACAGATCAGGGCGATGACGTGATCGGGATGCTGGTGAATGATGCCCCGCTCAGCGAGGAAGCCGCCGCGTTTTTGGAAACGCTGGCCCAGGCCCTGCGCCAGAGCAATGCGGAAGACAATTCAGATTCATTGTCATCCACCGACATGCCGCACATTGCCGATTTAACACCGGAATCGCGTAAAACCCTGCTCGCGCGGCTGGAAACGCTTATTCAGGGATTGCCGCTGGATGATCAAACCATCACCCTGCCCAAATCATCAAACGACACATTAACGGTCGATGCCCAGACCATTGCGAACGCGCAACAGGCTTTGATTGCCACAGGGTTAACACCAGAAGACATCACCCAGATCGTGCAGGACATTCATGATGGCCGCGATCTGACCAATGACAGTGAAGGTCTGGCCTTGCTGTCTGTGATTATCAACATCCTGCCGCCGCAATCCGGCGCATCCGCGCGCAAGGCCCAGGACATTGTAATTATGCCCCGGTCCGGTAACCCGGTGACCACCACCGCTACACCGCCGAAAGCTACGGGCACAAGTGAGCCAACCGTTCAATCTTCGCTCAACGACCTTCTGGTCAATCCCGAAGAAACCACCTTTGTTGAAGATGACGGCTTGAGCGCAGGCGGAAAAACCAAAGGGTTTGACGAAATTCTGCGCCTGATGGAGGCCGCGCAAAGCAACGGCAACACAAAAATGGCCACGGGCCTGGAAAAGGCACTGGCCGCCGTGCAATCCGGCACATCCCCATCCGCCGCACTCAGCGCCCAGGGCATGGATTTCATGAACGGCCTGGGCAGCCTGATCAATGATGGCTCTTTGGACGGTATTTTCCCGGACGGTGCTGAATGGGCCCGCAACCTGAATGGCTTGAGCGGTCTCAGCATTACGGGAACGGCAAATTTGACCTCTCTGGTCACCAACTCGGCAAATCCTGCCGCCCCGCACCCGGCAACACAGGCCGTTGCCGCCGCGATTACGAAAACAGCCCAGAATAACGGCGATAGCACCCTGTCCATGCGCATGGACCCGCCAGACCTTGGAAAACTTGAGGTTCACGTGCGTTTTTCCAAAGACAAGACCATGAAAGCACACATGGTTATCGAAAAACCGGAAACTTTTTTGATGCTGCAGCGGGATTCCAGCGCTCTGGAACGATCCTTGCAAGAGGCAGGAATAGACACCGGGAATGGTGGGTTGAGCTTTGAACTGGCCGACCAATCCCATGACTGGAGCCGAGACGGAAATGGCCGCGGATACGAAGGCGGCGCAGGACGGAACGGTAAAGGTGCCGAAGATGGCGAACAAGAGATCGTTATTGAAAGCACGATGAATTGGTACACCGACGCCGCGACCGGCATGCAGCGTTACGACATTCTGGCTTAATGGAGAGCCGCAGATGACAAGCGATGTAACATTAACAGGGACGGCACAGAGCGCTGCGAGCACGCAAACGCAGTCCATCAAACTGGCGGAAGATTTTTCCCAGTTCCTGACGCTGCTGACCACCCAGTTGCAGAACCAGGACCCGTTGAACCCGATGGACTCCACCGAGTTCACGAACCAATTGGTCCAGTTCAGCCAGGTGGAACAGGCCATCAACACCAACCAGAAACTGGACGACCTGCTCTCCCTGCAACTGGGCAGCATCTCCAGCGTGGCCTTGGGCTATGTCGGTATGGATGTCACCTATACCAGCGCCGAAATGAACTGGGATGGCGCGAAACCGGTCGACATTTTCTACAACATGGAATCCGACGCCTCGGTCGCAAAAATCAACATTTACGACGAAGAAGGCGAATTGGTCCGCAGCATGGAAGCCCCCCGCACGTCCGGTTACCACGAAGTACAGTGGGACGGTAAGGACAACAGCGGTCAGGCTCTTCCCGTAGGCACCTACACCGTCAAGGTTGATGCCGCCGATCTGGACGGCAAACCGATGGAAAAAATTACCACCGCCGTATCCGGCAATGTCCGCGGTATTGAATCACAAAACGGCGTCATCTTCCTGCTGGTTGGTGAACGCGCCGTCGCCCTGGGCAACGTCATTCAGGCAAAAACGGCCCCGGAAACAACCACCCCGGTCCCGGACACAGGAACCGACACCGGTGACACGGAAACTCCGGATGAGGAGGACACCGCATGACCCCCTTGATGGCTTAACGACGCAGAATACGAATAAACAAAAAACAAACAGACAGAACAGCAACAGTTAGAGAGTAAAAGGAGACAGAATATGAGCTTGTTTGGATCCCTTTTCACCGGCGTATCTGGTCTTGGTGCACAATCGCAATCCACGGCCATGATCGCCAACAACATCGCCAACGTAAACACGGTCGGTTTTAAACGCTCCGAAGCCGCGTTCTACAGCCTTGTAACATCCGAAGGCCGTTCATCCCGTTATTCACCGGGTACGGTTGCCGTGAACCGCGTTCAGCGCGTAAACCAACAAGGCCCGATCCAACAAACCGGTTCCACCACGGACGCCGCCATTTCCGGGAACGGGATGTTTGTTGTAAAACGTGACGCCTCCTCCACACAGGAATTCCTGTACACCCGTTCCGGGTCGTTCAGCGAAGACTCTCAAGGTCTGCTGCGCAACACCGCCGGCTTCGTCCTGTATGGCTGGCCGCTGGACGCCAACGGCGACCTGCCTGCCAACCAAGGGGATTTGACCTCGCTGGTTCCGGCCGACGTGGCCTTCCTGGGCGGTCTGACGCGCCCGACCACAACGGGTGAAATTTCCCTGACCCTGGACCAGAACGAAGTGGACTCGACACTGGGTGCCGTATCCACCTCCCCGCCGGACTTCACACGCGGCCTGACCGTGTATGACAGCCTTGGCACGGCCCAGGTTCTGACCTTTGAATACACCAAAACCTATGGCCCGCAAGGGACCGCCGCCGGTACGGTTGCCGATCTGTCCGCGACGGACAACTTGGTCACCGATCTGGGGATGACGGCTGGTAACAGCTTCTCCGTCTCCATCGACGGTGGCGCGGCTTCGACCTTTACCGTCACGCCGACCTCCACGGTGAATGACATTTTGAACTTCATCAACGGCACCACCGGGGCGCAAGCCTTCATCGGTAACGATGGTGAACTGGTGTTCCAACGCACCGAATTTGAAGGTGGTGCGGCCCAAACCATCACCGTGACCAACGTCGGCGGCACACCGCTGAACGCTCTGGGCATGACGGCGGGCACCTATGCTTCCAACGACATGACGACGGCCACGGCCATCGCCACCGGCACGACCA
Source organism: Micavibrio aeruginosavorus EPB (assembly GCF_000348745.1). Classification (NCBI taxonomy): domain Bacteria; kingdom Pseudomonadati; phylum Bdellovibrionota; class Bdellovibrionia; order Bdellovibrionales; family Pseudobdellovibrionaceae; genus Micavibrio; species Micavibrio aeruginosavorus. Next base: position 1,696,174 of record NC_020812.1, read on the forward strand.
CGGGTCTGGCCGACGGCACGCCGGGCCCGGCCACCCTGCTGGCCGCCCTGGGTCTGGTTCCGGGTGATACACTGACCATCGACCTGGACGGTGCGGGTGCTCCCGCCACCTTCACGGTGGGTGCCGGTGATGACATCGACGACATCCTGACTTTTATTGACGGTGTGACCGGCGTTCCCGGCTCCGCGGTTATCAGCGGTACGGGCCAGTTGCAAGTCACCCACTCCAACGCTTCCCCGAACGATGCCATTATCGGCTTCGGCGGCACAAACGTGGCCACGGCTTTGGGATTAAGCACGACCCAATCCTACTTCGCGGCTGGTTTCGCCAACGGCTCGCCGCTGGATACACCGCCGTACAGCTCCGGTGCCTACCCGACACCGCAATCCCTGCCGGGTGATGCCGGGTATAACAGCCGCGGCTGGTGGAATGTTCGTGTGGTTCACCCGAACGGAACGACCCTGTCCAACGGCTTGTTGAACTTCGCCGGTGACGGTTCGCTGAACGCGCTGCCGGATGCCACGGGTAACATTGACATCAACCTGGACCAGATCGACTGGGGCAACGGTTCAAACGCCCAAAACATCAGCATCGACGTTGAAAAATTCAACAGCTTTGCTGGCCAGTACAACGTGATTTTCTCTGACCAGAACGGGGCCGAACTGGGCCTGCGGACCGGGGTTGAGATTACACGGGATGGTTTCGTGGTCGCCCGGTTCTCCAACGGCGCCTCGGCCAACCTGTACAAGGTTCCGCTGGCAACCTTCGCCAACATTAACGGTCTGGCCGAAGTATCCGGTACGGCCTACGCGGAAAGCGAATTGTCAGGTGAAGAAAACTTGCGTGAAGCCGGAACCGGCGGCGCAGGCTTCCTGGAACCGTCGACAATCGAATCCTCGAACGTCGACCTGGCCGATGAATTCGCGAAGCTGATCGTCAGCCAGCGTGCCTACTCGGCCAACACGAAAATCATCACCACGGTGGATCAGATGACCGAAGAGCTTCTGAGACTCCGATAATCCACCGTAACCAGACATAACCGTTTCAAGAGATAAAAAGTACGTAAGAAAGGACTAAAATCATGACCAACGATGTCGTATTGACCGCAGCCTTGCGCACGAACCTGCTGTCGTTGCAGAACACGCAAAGCCTGATCGATATTACCCAGAACCGTTTGGCCACGGGTAAAAAGATCAACTCCGCCCTGGACGGCCCGCAAGCGTTCTTCGCCTCTCAGGCGCTGAACAACCGCGCCAGCGACCTCGGCCGCCTGCTGGACTCCATTGGCCAGTCCATCCAGGTGATCAAAGCCGCCGACAACGGCGTCACCGCCCTGACCACCATGGTGGAACAAGCCGACGCCCTGGTCACCAGCGCCCGCGAAGCGGTCGCAAATGCCCAGTCCGAAGCGAAAGTGACAGGCACAAAGGATCTGCGCGGTATCGACGATTTGCGCGGAATTGTCGGCTGGCCAGCAGATGCTCTGACACGAATCTCCTTCACCCTGACAACGAAGGAAGGCGTATCACGCCCAACAGGTGAATTCGCAACACCTTTGGTCACTGGCGCAACGACAAACATTGATGTTGCCGTTGGCACATCAACAGAAGAGCTTTTAGCCCGACTTAACAGCATTGTTGACGCCGATGGAAATCACGTCATTCAAGCTGAGTTAGACGCAAAAGGCCAGTTGTCGATTAAGACAACAAACGGCGACAGCTTAAATATGAACTTCACCACCACAACAGATGACGATGTCACAAACTTAGGATTGGCAAACGCTCTCGGTTTTGGTGACATTGTAAAAGTTACAGCAAACGGCGCAGCAAATGAAGTCGGCGTCACTGCTGTAGCGGACGTTGCGCTGCGTTCATCTGCACTCCACACCGGCACAACACCGCCAGTGACAGCGCTACGGAGCGATTTGCTGGCCAACATCACAGACTCAAGCGGTAACGCTTTGTTCGGAAACCTGAACAACGCCGCCGACGTTTATACAATTGCCATCAATGGCGGTGCCGCAGTCAGCATTCCACTGAACGGACAAAGCATCCAAGGATTTATTGACGAGATCAACAATAACGGATCTCTAAATACAAAAATCAAAGCCGAGTTTGATGAAGAATTAGGACAACTGTCGATCCGTCCGATTGATGGCAGCGTCCGCAGCCTTACGATCGGCGTCACAGGTAACGATGCTGGCACGCGTGCTGACTTCGGGTTTGGAACCGTCGACTTGTCCACACCCGGCGCAAACTCGATTTCCGAACACATCACCTTCGGTGACTCCGTCGCGGAACTGGCGAAACTGGAATCCGACTATAACAAGTTGCGGGACCAGATTGATGCCTTGGTGTCCAACGGCGACACGGGCTATCGCGGCACGAACCTGCTGTTCGGGGATGACCTGCTGACCGTCTTCAACGAAGACCGTACCAGCTCGATCACCACCGAAGGCGTGACCTTCACCGCCGATGGTCTGGGTCTGGACGTTGCCGACTTCTCCCGTATCGACACGGTGGAAACCAGCATCGAAAACGTTCGCGAAGCCCTGGAAACCGTGCGGAACTTTGGTTCCACGCTGGCCAACGATTTGTCGGTCATCCAGGCCCGCCAAACCTTCACCAGCTCGATGGTCACCACGTTGAAAGAGGGCTCCGCCCTGCTGGTCAACGCCGACCAAAACGAAGAAGGTGCGAAATTGCTGGCACTGCAAACCCGCCAACAGCTGGGCGTCACCGCCCTGTCGCTGGCCTCGCAGTCCCAACAGGCTATCCTGCGTCTGTTCGGTTAATCGCCGACGATACAGGGATAGGACTCTGGCCTTACGGCGGAGGATGGACACTAACCCCCCACCTCCGCGGGCAGAACGCCCCAGTTCAGAACGGATAGTCGTAAGGACCCAGATCATAAGGGTACACCGGGAAACCGGTGTACCCTTAATCTTTCACCGCTCTATCCTGAATTCGGCCCCTACAAATCCTTCACCATCATCACATTCAAATCATCATCGACACACACAAACGCCCCTTCGGCCACGCGGTCCATATCGTAGACGAGGCCGAAACCATCGGGCATATACCCGCGCCGGACATACAGGCGTTGGGCCGATCCAAACCCGGCATGCAGGCCGACGGCCAAGCCGATCATGTCGCAATTCTCTGCCCGCGCCAGATCCTCGCACGCCTGCACCAATTGTTCGCCTACGCCGCCACGGCGGTGGTCGGGCAGGACGTAGAGATCCTGAATTTCATAAATTCCGGCACTGCGAAACGGTTGATAGCGCGACTGGCGGTTCAGCATGACATACCCGGCGATGGTCCCGCCGGTTTCGGCCACAAACATGGCCCGGCGTTCGGTGGCAATTTCATCCATGCATTGGGCGAAATAACGATCATCCCGCACCCGATCCATGCGCGGGCGCAGGGCGTTTAAGGCGGCCATATCGGCCTCAACCGCCATGCGGATTGTGATTGTTTCGGTCATCGCCTTGTTTCCCTTATCTTTTTACCCGTTGTGCAGGGCGCAAACCCGCTTTACAGCGTTTTCCCGAAACGGTAATGTACCCGTTCCCAATTTATTGCAAAAACCGCAGGAAAACCATGTCTGTTGCTCAAGAAAAAACATCCGCAGAAATCGCCAACTCCGTGAAGGACATGAAGGACATCGTCGCCCTGTGCAAACGCCGCGGCTTCGTTTTTCCGGCATCCGACATTTATGGCGGCCTGAACGGGTTTTGGGATTACGGCCCGCTGGGTGTTGAGCTGAAAAACAACCTGCGCGATTTGTGGTGGAAATGGATGGTCACTTGCCCGCCCGTTGGCCCGGATGGCCAGCCGGTGGATATTGTCGGCATCGATTCATCCATCATCCAGAACCCGAAAACATGGGAAGCATCGGGCCACGTCGGCGGATTCTCCGACCCGATGGTGGATTGCCGCGAAACGAAATTGCGGTATCGCGCCGACCATCTCAGCATCATTTATTGGATTGGTGAAACATTCGCAGTAGCCATTTTTGATGACTGGGATGAAGATACGATTGCAAAGCGCCTCAAAAAACTTGGCGTCAGCAAAAAAATTGGAGATGCAGGCTACACAAGAATTCAAGGGATTCAAGTTGCAGGCGCTGGTCAACCTGGCCTTGATAGGACTTACGGACCTGACGCAAAAGAAATCGGCACCCTGACCGAACCGAAACAATTCAACCTGATGTTCCACACCTTCGTCGGCGCCACGGGCGGCGATGATAACAAGGCGTATCTGCGTCCGGAAACGGCGCAGGGAATCTTCCTGAACTTTAAAAACGTGCTGGATTCATCCCGCGTGCGCGTACCGTTCGGGATTGCGCAAGTGGGCAAAGCCTTCCGTAACGAGGTCAACCCGCGCAACTTCATCTTCCGGTCCCGTGAATTTGAACAGATGGAAATGGAATGGTTCTGCCACCCGAGCGAAGCCAAAATGTGGCGCGACTTCTGGTTCGCGGAGCGTCAAAAATTCTGGACCGCGATCGGTTTGGTCAGCGAGAACGTGCGTATGCGCGACCATGACAAGGACGAATTGTCCCACTACGCCAAGGAAGGGCTGGGCACCGCCGACATCGAATATCGCTTCCCGTTCACCGCGCCGGGCTTTGGCGAGTTGGAGGGCATTGCCCACCGCTGCAATTTCGATTTGACCCAGCACCAGAAGCATTCCGGCGTCAAAATGGAATACACCGACCCGATGGACCCGAAAAACAAATTCATTCCGGACGTCATCGAACCGGCCGCCGGTTTGACGCGCGGCGTTCTGGCCCTGCTGTGCGAAGCCTACACCCCGGATCCGAACCGTCCGTCGGGCGTTTACCTGAACCTGCACCCGGCATTGGCCCCGAAGAAGGCCGCCATCCTGCCGCTGACGGCGAAGGATCAGCACCCGGTGATCGCCACGAAACTGTACATGGATATCCGCAACGAATTCGCGGTCGATCTGGACATCAAACAAAACATCGGCAAACGCTACGCCCGTCAGGACGAAATCGGCACGCCGTATTGCTTCACCATCGACGACCAGACCGTGTCCGACCAGACCGTCACGGTGCGCGAACGCAACACGATGTCGCAGGAACGCATCGGCCTGGACCACGTGGCAGAATACTTACGCAAACATATCCGCAGCGTTTAATCGCTCCCACTTTCAAAAAGCCCCCGCCTTGGCCGGGGGCTTTTTTCATGTCCTATCCCTTGGAACAGGCGGGTTTTCGCGGTTTATTAACCATAATTTCACCCCCACACCCCCATAATAGGGCCAGTTCTATACACCAAAACCCAGAATCAGGGGTTTGAAGGGGGCCGTTATGGCAGAGAGTTTTGAAGAGTATCAGGCCAAAATCGAAAAGGCCGAAGCCTGCGAAGCCACCGATAACGAAAGCCGCGCCCTGGCCATGGGTGAGGTCGACGAAAACGGTTACAGCGAGATAGATAAAAAGATCAACGATCAATACAACACCGATAAATACCAGACCGTGCGCACCGAAGTTGCCAATTGCTATGTCGGCATTGAACGTACACCGGGTTTTCTGGACGAAATGGTCGGGTTTGCAAAAGATTCATTCGACAAGGCAGCCAACGCCGTGAAGTCGATCGACGTTACACCGCAACTGGTCAAAGATGTTGATAGCGCTCTGGATCGCGCCAACACATCGGACAGCGAACAAAACCGTCGCTGGGACCGCCAGATTGCGGAATCCACTGGGCCGAGTATGTAAGATTTCGGAATCGGAGATACGATCAGAGGGCGATACAGATATGTATCGCCCTCTTTCTATTTAAACCACCGGGGACAAACCGCACGGCGTATGTTCCAACCGATAGCGGCTGCGCCCCGTCACGGGTTTCGTTTGCCCGTCATACAAAATGGGCAAAGATGGATAATGGGCCACATGCAAATCTGGCAAAGCGGGAACGGCGGCGGCGGCGCCCTCCGGCTCAAACTGAGTCAACGCCAGAACGCGGCCAACCCCGGCGGCATGGCCGAACATCAGATGGATCATCATGCTGCCATGGCCGGTGCGTTTGTGGCCCAGACGGGTGCTGACCTGTTGCAGCTTTAAAATATTCTGGGCCGGATTATCATGGAACGTTGCCGCCGCAACAATCACCCCGTCATCATTGACGCGCAGGGCATAGCGCGCCGTTGGGTCAACATGCAACAACGGCATCGGGTCCACCGCGCCGCGTTTGGATGCGGAACAAGTAATAAATTGATTATCCGGGTGTTTCGCAACCACCGCCATCAACCCATTCGCATCCGTAAAGATATTCGTGAAAAAGGTCATGGCGGCGTCCCGTTCTTATAACCCGTAACGGGACCAGAGGGCGCGGTCTTCAACCGCGGCGATCGCCCCGTCGACCAGAGCGGATTCATCAAACGCAATCCCCCCGCCGCGCGCGGCCAGAAACGCCGGAATGAACGGCGGCTTCGCGCTGGTTTCCACCAGCCGCACATCGGGGCCGAATTTTTCGCGCATCACGCCGCGCACATCGCCGATGCCGTCGATCAGGCCCAGATCCATGGCCGGACGGCCGATCCAGAAGCGGCCTTCGAACAATTCCGGCCCGGCCCCGCGAATGGCATCGCCACGGCGCGAGCGGACCCAGTCGATAAATTGTTCATGAATTCCGGCCTGAAGATCTTTCAGACGCTCAACATCCTCCGGCTTTTCCGGGATGAACGGGTCGAGCATGGATTTATCGCGCCCCGCCGTGTACAGGCGGCGCGTAATACCGAATTTAGAGATGAAACGGTCCATGCCGAACCCGGCGGAAATCACGCCGATGGACCCGACGATGGAACAATCCTGCGCAAAAATCTTGTCCCCGGCGCAGGCGAGCCAATACCCGCCCGATGCGGCCACGTCCTCGACAAAGGCGAAAACGGGGATGTCTTTTTCATCCGCCAATTGACGAACCAGCCCGGCGATCAGGGAGGCTTGCGCGGGCGCACCGCCCGGCGAATTGATCACCAAAGCCACGGCGCGGACGCCCCGCACGGCAAAGGCCTTCTCCACCGCTTTGGACACGCGGGCATAGGACAGGGTGTTTTTCCGCATCCCGCCCATATCGGTCAGGACACCAGACAGGCGGACCACAGCCACGCGCGGCCCCTTATCGAAAATCTTCGCCAGAAGCGGCCCGATAACGGGCAAGCCCTCGGCCTTCTTCACATTGATCATTGGGGGATCATCGCGGCCATTGTCGCGTGCAAAATCCCCATGGTCATCCCGGTCAAAATCATCATGTGCGTTCATGGTTCGATTCATACCAGATTCGCCCTCCCCCCTAAACAGGCATCAGAATAACCGTTCACCGTTTCGTAACACGGCGTCCGCTTTTTCCGTATAATCACCATTGGCTTCGTGCAGGACCAACCCGGCATGGATGGTCGCCGGGGTCTTTCGATCCTTCACCGCACGGATCACAACCCGCTTCGCCGCCTGCCCCATCCGGGGCCAGAGGGGGAAAATTTCCACCGCACCAAAACGGCGATTGCCGGTCCGCCCACACATCGCCTGAATAATTTCATCGGTGCGATCGGCCCGGTGGATGATGGTCATCGACCCGCCGGATTTCAAATTCCGAAACGCGCAATCCACCCAGACCCCGATATCCAGGTCCACATCCGCATGCCCCAGCGCCGTGGCGCGGCCCGTATCGGGCGATGGGGTCCATGTTCCGGCCTCCATAAAAGGCGGATTGAAGATAACATGATCAAATCGTTGTTTTAGATCAGAAATTTCGAATTGAGAAATATCACCATGAGCAAATTCGCACCGATCCGTATTGTTATTTAGGGCGGCATTTTGTCCTGCCAATTCAATATATTCATCCTGAATCTCAATCCCGCAGCCAAACACACCGCCCAAGCGCTTGAGAACACAGAAAATCGCCCCGCCAACCCCGCAGCCAAGGTCCAGCACCCGGTCCCCGGCTTTCGCCGGACACGCGGCGGCCAGCATCACAGAATCCAGCGACGTGCGAAACCCACCCCCACCCGGTTGCAACAGGCGGACGGATTGGTTGAGGACATAAATTTCTTCGGGCTCCGGCCTTGTTTGCATATTCATCATCCCTATAATGCCGGACAGATTATAGAAGGTTGCAGATCATGAGCACACTGAAAACTCTCTTCACCGGAAAATCCCTGCGGGCCTGGATCATCATGGCCGGGGTTATTTTTGTTCCCTTTATCCTGTGCTTCGTCTTTCAGGCCCCCCAGGTTGCCAAAGCCGCTGCGGCGGACGCCGGAACCGTTAAGGTCTTCATGCTGGATGGCACCAAGATGGCCCTGCTGACCAGTCTGGGCATTCTGGCCCTGCTCTGTTGCGGCCCGGCAGGGTATTTACATAGGAAGAACAGAGCCACACTGGACAACCATGTCGGCACCACCACCCTCTGGACAGCGCTCTTCAGCACCCTCCTCGGCATCGCCGCGGCCGCTTACGATATGACGACCGGGAACGGTGCCTGGCTGATGGGATTTTTGGCGACAACAGCGGTGACCTTTATCACCGTGATTATCCCGGCCCTGATGGCCATGATCGGTTACTGGTTTCTGGCGGTCCGCACCAAGGATGGCCAGGCCGCCGCCCCGGCCTTCTCCATCCTGCTGGTTTTATGGAACATTGAATGTTTCCTGATCGCCACCGGGCAAGCCGTACAGGCCAGCACCTGATAAATAATCAGGCTGGCCCAGCTTGATTAAACGCACCCCATCCATTAACACTTTGGGCATGATGATGACACCGCAAGCCGCCGCCAAACCAAGCACCGAAACGATCCATCCGCTGGATCGTTTGTCGTCGTTGCTGGGGGATGATCTGGCCAAGGTGAATGATCTGATCATCACGCGCATGGATTCCCATGTGGCCCTGATCCCGCAATTGGCGGCGTGGTTGATCGCCGCGGGCGGCAAGCGCATTCGCCCCCTGCTGACACTGGGTTGCACCCGCCTTTATGGGTACGCCGGGGACCGTCCGTTTGGATTGTCGGCCGCCGTTGAATTTATTCACACCGCCACCCTGCTGCATGATGATGTCGTGGATGAAAGCGTCGAACGCCGGGGCAAGCCATCGGCCAATATGGTGTTTGGCAACCAGGCCAGCGTTCTGGTCGGTGATTTCCTGTTCTGCCGCTCGTTCCAATTGATGGTCGCGGATGGATCGATTGATGTGTTGCGCATCCTATCCGACGCATCGGCCACCATTGCCGAGGGCGAGGTTCTGCAACTCTCCGCCGCCAATGACCTATCCACGGGCATGGAAAAATATACGGCGATTATCGAAGCCAAAACCGCCGCTCTGTTCGCCGCCGCGTGCGAAGTCGGGCCGATCATCGCGGGCGCGGATGCAACGGCGCAAAAAGCCATGCGTGATTTTGGATATTATCTGGGCATGGCGTTCCAGATTGCCGATGACGTTCTGGATTACAGCGCCAACCGCGAAAAACTGGGCAAGACCGTCGGCGATGATTTCCGTGAAGGCAAATTGACCGCACCCGTGTTGATGGCGCTGGAACGCGCCGATGCGGCCGAACGCGAATTCTGGGCCCGCACCATGGAACGCCGCGAACAAACGGATGCCGATCTGGCCACCGCGCAAAGCCTGCTGGTCAAACATGATGCCTTAAATCGTGGCCTGGCGCTGGCCCGCGAATACGAAGACAAAGCCCGCGCCGCCCTGCACACCGCACCGAAAAACGCCATCCGCGATGCGCTGGATGACGTTTTGTCGTTCGCCGTTGGGCGTGATCATTAATGACCGGATGGCGGCAGGAACGCGCGCCCTATCTCACCCCATCCCAAAGGTCAGAATCGGCGGATTTCCGGATTTTTTGACATTTTTCTGGCCCAAAACCTGCCAACCCCATAAAAACGCTTGCGGCGCGGAAAAATATGGATTATGTTAAACAAAATTTCCAATCGAGGGTGCGTATTATGAGCGTAAACAAAAAATTGATCGGGGCCACATCTGCCTTTGCTTTGGCCTGCGGCCTGGTGGCCTGTGGCGACAGCGAAATCTCTGCGGATACAGCGTTCTGCCAGATTGATGAAAGCGCCAAATACCCGGTGCAGATTATCAGCGCATTTGATGGCGCATTGATGCGCGAAGGCACGGAAAAAGCCTTCCCCGTCGACCGTGAGGCGGGCACCTGCTCTGTCCCGCAGGACAATAAAAGCGGGTCCTATTTCATCTATCAGCTGAAACACTAAGCCCAAAGGGCGCAACAACCCGCCCCAAAACCGACAAAGCCCCCGGATCTGGGGGTTTTTTCATGGTCTTTTTCACCCGTTTTTCAACAAGCCAATTGACAGCCCGCCCCGATTTACGCTACCTCTCTGGCCTTGCTTGGATCGGGGCGTAGCTCAGCTTGGTAGAGCGCTACGTTCGGGACGTAGAGGCCGGAGGTTCGAATCCTCTCGCCCCGACCATTCATAAAAAAGCTCCCGCCCGGGGGCTTTTTTATTGTGCCTGTTCAAACAAGAAGGCTTTGCCCGTCCGCCTACACCCAAAGCACGCATAATAATTACGTCCTCTCTCATTCCACCCTATATTAATCAGTGACACTGGTGCCCGATACATGCACGGCCATATTGGCCGCGAAGGGGGCGTTGTTGCTTGTTCACTGTATCGCGCACCAGAAGATCTCCCAGAAACGCAAAACCAGAGGAGGCTATTATGTTACGTCTCATCATATGTTCCGGACTTGTTATCCTGCTTTCTGCTTGCGGGACATCGTCATCAGATCGGGCTTTGAGCGGTGGCGCTATTGGCGCGGGTGTGGGGGCCGTCGGTAGTTCTCTCACAGGCGGTAGCCCCTATACCGGGGCCATTATTGGGGGTGCCGTTGGTGCCGCGGCTGGTGGCTTGACGGATGAAGATGACGTCAATCTTGGCAAACCGATCTGGAGAAAATAACCCACGCGGACACGCCTGGCCGTTATGTTTGTGGGCGCAGATGCGCCCACAAATGCATTCGCAAACATTTGAAACAAATTTAAAACATCAAAACACAACCGTGACATCCGCAGATTCCTGCGGCCTCTGCTTTGTCGTTTGAAAAATGCAACAGCTCCGCCGCCATCCTATCCCCCGAAATATTATCCTTAAGGTTTCCCTATAGACTGAACGGACTACCCTTAATGATCGATATCAGGTGTACACCGATGATCGAAAGGATAAAAAAATGTTTAGACCATCATATATTTTGCCCGGTGTGGCCGCGGTGATGTTGTTGGCATCGACGGCAGCCAATGCGGCCGGGTATGAATGGAAGCGCGTTGATTACCAATATTTGCAGAGCGTTTCCGAAAAAGATCGCGGCATGTTGCGCATTTATAAAGATTACGAAGAACGCGAACCATGCCAGAATTACCGCGAGCTTCCGCCCGAGGTGAAATACGTGGATTGTAAATTGTATCACCGCGTCGCCATTCCCGATCCACCACCGCCGCCTGCTCCACCACCTGCACCGGAGCCACCAAAAGTCGTTTCCAGCTATGAAATTTTCTTCCCGCTGGACAGCACGGCCCTGGATCTGCAGGCCAATGCCATGGTTGATAAAGCCGCATCCGACATTGCGCTGTATCAACCCAGCGCCGTGATTGTCGCCGGTTACACCGACACATCCGGCGCGGCGGATTATAACGACCAACTCTCCGCCAACCGGGCCATGGCGGTGTCCGCCGCGTTAACCCAGCGCGGTATTCCGAACACGGCCATGAATCTGGAGGCCCACGGTCAGAATGACCTGAAAGTGCCAACAGAGGATGAGGTTCACGAACCGCAGAACCGCCGCACGGTCATCCATTTTATGAAATAGATGATCGCGACAGGCATGCCCAAAAGCCCCCGGTAAAAATCGGGGGCTTTTCTTACGCCTATACCCCGCGGGGGTACTTGACGCCGATACCCCCGCAGGGTATATAATGGGGTATACGGAGAAAAACCATGAGTGATACCGCGCACCCCCACGAGCACGCCGCCCACACGGACCAGATTCCGCGCCTGAACCGCATTGCCGGACAGGTTGAAGGCGTCAAAAAGATGATCGTCGAAGAACGCTATTGCCCCGACATCATCACACAATTGCGCGCCATTCGCGCCGCCATTAAAACCATCGAAGCCAATATTCTAGAGCGCCACTTACATTCCTGTGTTGCCGGAACAATTGCCAGCGGTGATAAAGACGAAGCCGCGACGATGATCGAAGAGATCAAAGATCTGTTTAAGCGTTTTGAACTGGACTAGAAAAAATGAAAAGTTGCTGCTCTGGTAAAGATGTATTTGAAACCGCCCCCCCGGCCCCGATTGAAACCGCGGGATGTTGCGCGATGCCATCGGAAAAACAGCGGCCGGATTACCTGCTCTGGGGATCGGGCACCATTATTATTGCGGGCGTATCCGCACATCTGATCTGCAATAGCCTAAATATCACAGCACCACTGGTTCACCATTTCGGTCATGCCGTCCTCGATTTGGTCAGCATGATGTGGTGGGGCGTTATTCTTGGGCTTATCGTTGTTGGCTTGATGAGCCGCGTGCCCCGTGAATATTTCACGGCCATGCTGGGTCGCGGTGACAGTGTGGGTGGCATTTTCCGCGCGGCGGCGGCAGGATTGCTGCTCGACCTTTGCTCGCACGGCATTTTGATGGTGGGCGCAAAGCTTTATGAACGTGGGGCCAGCCTGGCCCAGGTCATGACGTTTCTGATCGCCAGCCCCTGGAACTCGTTCTCCCTTACCCTGATCCTGATTGCTATGGTCGGGCTGAAATGGACGTTGGTCTTCATCGTGGCATCGGCGGCCATTGCGATTGCCACGGGATTTATGTATCTGGGCCTGACGCGCGCCGGCATTTTACCGGACAACCCAAACAAAACCGATCTGCCGGATGGGTTTAATATGATGGCGGATGCCAAAGCGCGTTTGAAACATTTCAAATTCACCCGATCCTTTGCCGTTGATGTATTCCGCCATGGCTGGATGGATGGAAAAATGGTCTTGCGCTGGTTGGCGTTCGGGATCGTGCTGGCCGCGCTGATCCGTACATTCGTCCCCGAGGATACGTTTGCCACATGGTTTGGCCCGACGATTGCCGGATTGTTCCTGACCCTGATCGCAACAACGCTGATTGAGGTGTGTTCCGAAGGGTCCACGCCGATCGGGGCCGATCTGGTCACACGCGCCGCCGCGCCGGGCAATGGCTTTGCCTTCCTGATGGCCGGGGTATCGACGGATTATACGGAGATGATGGTCCTGCGCGATATGACGAAATCGTGGAAGATTGCGCTGTCCCTGCCCCTGCTGACCGTGCCGCAGATTCTGGTTCTGGGGTGGATTATGAACCAGTTCGGGGCGGGTGGTTAAACAATCACCAAGCCGTAAATCAGCAATACGCTGGCGATAATCGTCAGCGGCCAGGCCACCGTGCCCGGCAAACCGCCGCGGACAAAGAACCAGTATTGCACAAAGAACATCGGGATGGATGCGACCATAAACATGCGCAGGCGCAACCCCGTCACCATGTTCCATTCAGGGAACAGCACCAGGCTGATAATCAATGTCAGGCATAACAGCCCGGCCATGCCCTTGTACCAGACATCGGCATAATCGGAAAACCGCACCGACACACGAATAAAAATCCAGAAGATCGCCGGGATGGATACAAACACCGCCATCCACAGCGCCGTGTTATAGGCGAAGGAATCTTCGAACAAATAATGGAGAAATCCACCCCACCCATCGACCCGCCAGGCGATACCGATGATAGAGGCGATATAGGTCAGACTGACCACCGGGAGATAACGGCGGACGATAATGTCGTAAAAATCGCGCGGTACAAACCGCGCGTTTTCATCAGGCTGTATATCAAATGATTGTTTTTGCGGACGACGCGAGAACATTATCTTTTCTTCTTCCCACCGCAGGGGAATGTTTCATACAAAGCCATAACAACGGCCGGGGCCGCCACGAACGTATCGTGCTGCGGATTTTTATTGAGATAGGCCAGAACCACGGCATGCAGACGGTTCATCGACGTATTCACGGGCAGGCAGAACCGTACCTCGGGTGCCATTTTCATGGACAGCATCAGATTGTGGTAGTCGACCACGCCGGAAATATAGGCCTGACACGCCGCGTGGCCGCCACGCACCGCTTCCTTGCCTTCATTATCCACGCCACAGACATAGCGCAGATAGGCCCCGGAAAAACGCGCCCCCTCGGCCCGGGCATCGGATGCACCGACGCCCAGAATTGCAACCATCATGGTCGCCCATAAAAGGGTTTTGATGGTTGTGGCGACCATTATTTGCCGTCGCTGGATTTCAGTTGCTGCAAAATGGCGAACGGTGAATCGGCCTTGGTTTTGGCTTCGGCAGAAATCACATATTCCTTGCGCTCGCGTGGTTCCGGCTTGCCGCCCTTGCCTTTGTTAAAGGGCTTGCGGTCGCCGTGTTTCTTGTCGCCGAATTTCTTTTCACCACCGGGTTTACGGTCGCCATGCGGGCGTTTTTCATGATGGTCGCGGCGCGGCGGACGGGATTCATTGGCCTTGCCGCGTTTCAGGCGGAACGTTGCCAAAACCGGTTTTGCGACGGCGGCTTCGGCTGTTGCGTCTTCTGTTTTGGCTTCGGCAGGCTCATCCGCCTTCACCTCGGCAATCAAGGATTCCGCGGTGACTTCAGCCACAGGCGTTTCAGCCGGGGTTTCAACAACACTCGCCTCGACAGGGGCCGGTTTGTCTTCGACCTTTTTGTGGCCCATTGATTCCAGAACCTTGTACAGATCCGGAATGGAACAGCCCAGCCATTCGGCCATTTCGTGCTTGGCCTGAAACTCACCTTTGACCGCGTTGTCGTAAATCGCGCTGATCAAACGATCCAGCATATCGACGCGGATCACACGACCGCCATAAACCGGATAACCGATGGAGCGGAAATACACCGGGTCAATCGCGGCTTCGTCCACGATTTTCGAAACCATGCCATCATTCGGCACATCGGCGGGCAAGGTTTTGTCGTGCCACAGGGACCACAGCAACGCGCGCAAGCGCACCGCCGCCGGTTTGTTGAGCGCAGGCAGGAACACCAAAACGGGCCCCAGACGAATTTTGCGCGCACGCAAAGCCGCACGATCTTCCGGCGTCAATGTACCGATCAATTCTTCGACCTGCGCACGCGGAACGATACCCAACCCTTCATACACCTGCCACGCAATACCGCGCACAGCCGGGGTGATTTTGTCGTCTTCGGCTTCCAGCGCCTTCAACGGTTCCAAAACGGTGGCGATGTGGTGCGTGTGCAGCCATTCGCGAATATGATCCGTCACGGCGGCCTTGTCCTGCCCCTGCAGCAAATCGCTGTCGATCACATCGACATCCGGCTTCATCAGGGATGCGCCCTTGCGCACGCGTGCGACCGCTTCGCCCGGCAACGGATTGGTTGCATCCTTTTGCCAGAAAATTTGACCATCATCGGTCAGGCGAAATTGTTTCGGTACGGAATTCAGCATAATCTTTAATCTTCTCTCTATTTCCGGTTTCAGGGCGCTGCGCGCCGCTGTCATCACCGCCTTGCGATCTGCACCGCCGGCGGATTCATCTGGAATAAAACGGAAGGCCTGAAGATGTCCGACCTCGTGCCCTTCGACCACGACGGAGCCATCGCCCCGCACACCGGCCAAAAGGGGACCACCCGATTCCAGCGAGCGCATCAACACCGCCGAACGGCGATCGACAAAACGCTGGGTCAGACAATCATGCAGGGCATCGGACAGGCGATCCTCGATCGCCAGTGTTCGTGCCTGCCACGGGGCAGCTTTCTGCAGCCATTCCGATTTATGCGTAATATACGTCCAGGTGCGAATATGTGCAATGCGGGCCATCAGAGAATCGACCTCGCCATCCACACGATCGAGGCGGGAAATCTGGGCCTCGACCCAGTCCTCGGGCAGGCTCCCCCGGGTTTTCAGGTGTAAAAACACCTGTTCAACAAAGGCTTGGTGGGATTCGGACAGGGTTTTGCGAAAATCCGGGATCTGGCACACCTCCCAGAGCAGTTGGATCATCTCCGGCCCCTGAACGGCCTGTAAAATGCCCTCCCGCTGGGCCAGATGGGCCAAAGCGGCGTAATCATCGGCCGGGCGGCCCCGCTGCAGCAGGCTGGACCCCGACCCCACCTCCAGCGACCGGAGCAGGTTGGGAATGGTCGAAAAATCCAGCGCCGCGTTCCGCCAGTAGATAAAGGGCAGCGGGTCAAAGATATGATGTTCAATCGCCTCGACCATATCCGGGTCCAGCCCCGGTACGGGGCCCGTGACCCCGAATGTACCGTCCCGCACATGGCGTCCGGCGCGACCCGCGATCTGCGCGATCTCGGCCTTGTCCAGCGACCGGATATGCGCGCCGTCAAATTTCCGTGTGGCGGCCAGCGCAACATGGTGAATGTCCATGTTCAACCCCATGCCGATGGCGTCGGTGGCGACCAGAAAATCGACCTCGCCGGATTGATACATTTCCACCTGTTTGTTCCGCGTGCGCGGGGACAGTGCACCCAACACCACCGCCGTGCCGCCGCGATGCCGCCGGATCAGATCGGCGTTGGCATAAACATCATCCACCGAAAACGCCACCACCGCCGTGCGTTTGGGCAGGCGCGTGAGTTTTTTGTACCCGCGATAGGTCAGTTGCGACAGGCGCGCACGGCTTTCAAATTCGATATTGGGGATTAGGGCCTGCATCAACGGGCGGATGGTTTCCGCACCCATAAACATGGTTTCAACGATGCCGCGGGACCGCAGCAAGCGATCGGTAAAAATAAAACCGCGTTCCGGATCACCACAGAGTTGGATTTCATCAACAGCCAGAAAATCGAACTTTTGATCCGTCGGCATGGATTCGACGGTGCAGACGTAATAGCGCGCATGCGGCGGGATGATTTTTTCCTCCCCCGTCACCAGGGCCACGGCCTGCACGCCCTTGCGTTCAACGATGCGGTCATAATTTTCGCGGGCCAGCAGACGCAACGGAAACCCGATCACACCGTTATGGTGCGTCAGCATCCGTTCAATCGCCGTATAGGTCTTGCCCGTGTTGGTCGGCCCCAAAACGGCCAGAACCCGTCCGGGTGTGCGTATGGCGGTATTTGTGCGCATCCCTGTCATAATCTCTATTGATATATGATATTTCCCGTGATTATCAGCCGAAAAATCCCTTTCGCGGGGTATATGCACGGTTTCCTTTCTGCTAACGTAGGCCCCGGTTTTTCCCTGTTTTTCACCGGAGCCCGCACCATGATGACCACCCGCCTGTTGTCCCTGTCCCTGCTCAGCCTTTTGATGATCTCGACGGCTCCGGCCCACGCCGCCGTTGACCCCGCTGGCGCAGATGCGGTGCGGATGCTGGTCGCCAATTATCTGGACAACCAGAAAAATGCAATCAACGCCGATGGCGACATGACCATGGTGACCAAGGGCGATATTACCGTCAAAGCCGCGGGCGATTACTACGCCACCACCCTGCCGCATATCAGCATTCAATATGATGATGGCAGCGTGTTCGAAATCGGCACCATCACCGCCAATATTGCGCCGGGGGATGCCCCCAATTTGTGGAAAATGACGTGGGCCCTGCCCCAACCGATGACGATGATCGGCGCCAACAAAAAACCCGAAGCACGCGTCACATTCGATGACCAGAGCTTAAGCGGTGTCTGGCATTCAGATATCAACACGTTTGTACAGTTGAACGCCCAGTATAAAAATATCGTCGCAACCGTTTATGACGAAAAAAATGCACCCGATGTCACCGTAGCCCTGCCAGAGGCACGTTTCGGCATCAATCTGAAACAGGGGGCCAACGGCAACTGGTCCGGCCCCAGCCATTACACAGCCCACAACATCACCGTGGAAAGCCCGCAGGAACCGGGCTTTGTCAAAATCGGAAAAATTGATGCGATTGGCGAAATCACAGATTTTTCCCCCGCAATGGCAAAGGATTTTGAAGACAAAATCAGCGCCATGAGCGAGAGCATGGCCGACGGTGCCGTCCCCAGCGCGGGGCATGTGCAAGGCATGTATGATCTGGTGCTGAGCTATGTCGGCAATATTTGCGATTCCATGGCCACCAAATTTTCCATTCACGATTTTCAGGTGAATGCACCAGCCAAGGGCGAAAAACCGGCGCAAAAATTTGGGATCCAGACCATCAGCGCCGGGTTTGGCATGAAAGGATTCCGCAGCAATGATGTCAGCCTGAACATGGAACTGGATTATGACGGGTTCACGGCAGAACCCAAACTGGACCAATCCGAAACCGTTCCGACGGAAAGCCGAATTGATATCACCATCAAAAAGATTCCGTATAACGAGCTGGTTGAACTGGGTCGCTCCACATTGAAAAGCAGCATGGACAGCGGCGCTGGCGCACAATTGGCCGGGTTACAAGCCATGATGCTGATCCCGCAACTTCTGACCAATGCGGGAACGACCGTCAATATCAAGGACACCAATTTTGGCAACGACCTGTATGGCCTGACCATGAACGGTGACGTTGTCGCCAACATGCAAAGCGTTTTGAGCGCCACGGGCAAGGCCCGGATTGAAGTCGCCGGGATGGACAAGCTGATCGCGGAAGTCAAAAAGCAATCCGAAACCGCGGCTGACCCCGCTGTTAAACAGCAGATGGCCGAAGTTCTGGCCGGCCTGACCATGTTGCAAATGGTCGGGCAACAGCAACCGGGCACCGATGCCCAGGGGCGCGCTGTACGCACCTATGACATTGAGCTGACCAAGGAAGGTCAGATGCTGATGAACGGCACGGATATGACCACCCTGCCCGGATTGATGAAACAGCCGTAATCAGGCCAGAAGATACCCCAGCAACGCATTCAACCGTTGCCGCCCGCTGGGCGTGGCAATGATATGGGTGTTGGTTTTGACCAGATACCCCTCGCCCACCATGGCCGCAATTTTGGCGGGGTCGATGGCGGATGAAAAATCCATGCCGCTTTCGCGTTCAATCCGCGCCATCGGCACACCTTCATCCAGACGCAAGCCCATCATCACGCATTCATTCAAGCGCGATTCCGCCAGTACGGGTTCAAAATCATGCGACCCGTGCCCGGAATCATGCACACGGTCCAGCCAGATTTCCGGCGCGCGGTGCGCGCGTGTGGCCGTTTTCACGCCGTCCAATGTCAAACGCCCATGCGCCCCCGGCCCCACGCCGACATAATCGCCATAGCGCCAATAGGTCAGGTTATGGAACGATTCCTGCCCCGGCACGGCGTGGTTGGACACTTCATAGGCGGGCAGTCCGGCATCCGCCATCATGGTTTGCGTTAATTCATATAAATCTGCGGCAGTGTCTTCGTCCGGGATCTGAAATTCACCGCGCTGGTGGCGCGTGAAAAACGGTGTGCCCGGTTCGATGGTCAGTTGATAGAGCGAGAGATGCCCACCATTCATGGCCAGCGCCTCACCCAACTCCGCCCGCCACGCATCCACGGTCATGCCCGGACGCGCATAGATCAAATCGAACGTGTAACGGTCAAACACCTTCGCCGCGATATCCAATGCCCCACGCGCATTTTCAACCGAGTGGAACCGCCCAAGAAATTTCAGATCATCATCGCGCAATGATTGCACGCCAACCGATACACGGTTGACACCAGCGGATCGAAAACCCCGGAATTTTTCAATTTCGATGGATGTTGGATTGGCTTCCAACGTGATTTCCAAATCATTGGCGACGTGCCAGTTTTTGACAACGGCATCAATCGCCGCCTGCACCGTTTCCGGCTCCATCAATGATGGCGTCCCGCCGCCAAAAAAGATGGACGTCACGCGCCGCCCCTGCGTCAGGCCCGCATAATATTCAATTTCCCGCACCAACGCATTGCGCCAATCGGCGTGGTCGATACGTTCACGAACATGGGAATTAAAATCACAATACGGGCATTTGGACGCACAGAACGGCCAATGGATATAAACACCAAACAGATCCGATGAATCCGGGACGATCATCATAGCGCATCAACCAGCGCGGCAAAGGCGTTGGCGCGATGGCTATAGCCCTTTTTCTCTGCCGGGGTCATTTCACCGAAGGTCCGGGTTTCCCCATCGGGCACGAACATCGGATCATACCCAAACCCGCCCGTCCCGCGCGCGGGCCAGACCAGCGTGCCATTGACCCGCCCTTCAAACACATGTTCGGAGCCATCCGGGTAAACCAGCGCCAAAACGCAGATAAAATAGGCAGAGCGATCATCACCCGCACCCAATTTGTCATGCACGGTTTGCATGGCCATGGCAAAATCCTTGCCCGGCCCGGCCCAGCGCGCGGAATACACGCCGGGATCACCATTCAACGCATTTACGCACAGGCCGCTATCATCCGCCAGACATGGCAGGTTGGTGGCCTTGGCTGCCGCGTGGGCCTTCAGCAAAGCATTACCGACAAACGTGGTTTCGGTTTCGTCCGGCTCGGGCAAATTCAATTCGCCCGCCGATACGACATGAATGCCCATCGGGGCCAACATCGCCCCGATCTCGGCAACCTTGCCCGCATTATGCGTGGCCAGAACCAGTTTTTCGATGGTCGGCAAAGCCATGGCGTTTACGCCGCCTTCAATGCTTGTTTCGTCGCCAATTGCAGCGCCTTCAGATCGTTGCATCCCTGCTTGGCCAGCGACAGCAACGCCATAAATTGATCTTCGGTAAACGGATCTTTTTCCGCCGTACCCTGAATTTCAACAATGCCACCATTGCCGGTGATCACGAAATTTGCATCCGTATCGGCGGATGAATCTTCGATATAATCCAGATCCAGAACCGGAACGCCGTTATAAAGGCCGCATGAAATGGCCGCGACAGAATCTGTAATGGGCGATTGTTTCAACGCGCCAATGCGGATCAAATGTTCACACGCCATCCACAACGCAACATAACCACCCGTAATGGATGCCGTGCGCGTGCCGCCATCGGCCTGGATTACGTCGCAATCAATACGCACTTGGCGTTCGCCCAGCGCCTTCATGTCCACAACGGCACGCAAGGCACGACCGATCAGGCGTTGAATTTCCTGCGTCCGGCCCGATTGTTTGCCCTTGGCCGCTTCGCGGTCCATACGGCTGGATGTCGATCGCGGCAACATGCCGTATTCGGCGGTTACCCATCCGGCACCGGAATTTTTCATCCAGCCGGGGACCTTTTCCTCGACCGTCGCAGTGCACAGAACATGCGTATCACCGAATTTGACCATGCATGACCCTTCGGCATGCTTGGATACGTTCGGGATGATTTCAACAACGCGCAATGAATCGGGGGTCCGGCCGGAAGGTCTGGTCATTCTTTTGGTCCTTTTATAGTGAAACGGAGGGCACTTTACAGATTCGCCCTTTATTGTCAAACACCCCTTGGGCGTACTATATTTCATCCCATGATCCCGGAACTGAACCAACGATCGCGCGATATCTTCCGCTATATAGTGGATTCCTACCTGGCTGGCGGCGACCCGGTGGGGTCAAAAACCATTTCCCAATATATGGATATGAATCTGGGGCTTAGCATCTCCCCCGCGACCATCCGCAATGTCATGGCGGATTTGGAAGAAGCGGGTCTGCTCTATGCCCCCCACACCTCTGCCGGGCGGATGCCGACGCAACAGGGATTGCGCTTTTACGTCGACGGGTTGATGCAGGTCGGGCATCTGAGCGCGGATGAACGCCAGTATATTGAAACCTCGTGCACGCCGTCGGGCCGATCCGTCAACCAGATCTTGGAACAGGCCAGCACCATGATCTCGGGCCTGTCGGGCAGTGCGGGGATCGTCATTGCCCCCAAAACCGACAAACCCATCCGCCAGATCCAATTCGTGCGATTGAAAGATACGCAAGCTTTGGTCGTTTTGGTGATGCAGGACGGGTTGGTTGAAAACCGCGTCATGGATATTGACCGCGATATCACATCATCGGCACTTGTTATGGCCGCTAACTATTTGAATGACCGTTTGGCCGGACGCACATTGAACGAAGCGCGGTTGTTGATTGAACGCGAAATTGCGGAAAACCGCGCCCAACTGGACAGCATTACCACACGGCTGGTCCGCGATGGCATTGCCCTGCCCACGGATAAAAACAACGGTGTCATCATCGTGCGTGGCCAATCCAAATTGCTGGACGATGTGCGCGCGGTGGAAGATTTGGAAAACGCACGCACCCTGCTCTCCGCGCTGGAGGAACAGGAAACGATGATGCGGCTTCTGTCTGCGACGCACGGCGCACAGGGCATTCAAATTTACATCGGCACCGAAAACCAGATGTTCAGCCATTCGGGTTGGTCCATGGTTATTTCCCCGTATCGGTCCGAAGACCGGATTGTCGGTGCCATTGGCGTCATCGGCCCCACCCGGCTGAATTATGGCCGGGTCATCCCGATTGTGGATTATACGTCCCGCGTGGTGGAGCGGCTGCTGGGATAACAATCCACAACACATTGAAAACAAAGGCCGCCTTAAGGCTGGACACCGATTCGCCCCTGCGATAGCTTCGTGTGGTTTACAACCACGATTCGTGACCAGCGGGATAACCATGTTTTTCAACCGTTTTCATCGCGTATTTTTGACCACCGCCCTGCTGCTTGGCATGGCGGGCGGAGCCGTGGCCGCAACCGACAAAGAAAACTTTGACGAAAATGTCAAAACCATCACTCCCCGCACGATCAGCATCAGCCTGTTGCGTCCCGACGACGGCAGTGGCGAGGCCGTCTTGCGCATGATGGCACCCAACGCGATCAGCGGATGCCCGATCATCGGCCCCATTGAAACCGAAATGAATGTGAATTCCACGTATCTGGATATTACAGTCGATGGCTACACCATCGACCAGAATAATCTGGAGACGCATCGCGGGGCCTGTGACACCGCGCGCCAATATGCGTACGCCGATATTCCGCTAGATCGTGCGTTGCTGCACGGAAACAACGTGACCGAAATCCGTTTCACCGTGAACAATGAAATGGATTATTACACGGTCGATCTGAACGAAGAGCGTTTGGAATTGTTGCCGCGCCGCCAAATGCGCGTAAAGCCTGCGGGCGGTGCCGATGCCGCGACCGGCGGCCTGACCTTCTGGTACTATCCCAAGGGCACGGTCATTTTGTCGGTCCCCGCCGCCCCCGCCGGATCGGACACAACCAGCACGCTGGACCAGTTCGCATCCCAGCACGGATTAAAGCGACTGGACAGCGTGATGCATGGTTTTAGCGCCATCGCTGGAAAAGCCGGGCAAGCCTACTATATCGATGGGACTGGCGCTTTGGGGGCGATGGCCGGAAAAACCCCGGTCACCGTCGGAACAGCCATCATTGATGGCCGCACCGTCGATGTCTATGGCCACCAGCCCGGCATGAATGAATAAGAAAAACAAACAACCACAACAATAAAGTAAGCAGTACAGACCAATGACCGATCAAAATAACAACAACCCGAACGATCCCGCCAACATTGACCCGCTGGCCCCGACCGCGACAGGCGAAGATACCGGCGCAACGAATGGCGAACCCACCCCGGTGGATGAACGCGCCGCGTTGGAAGATGAAATCGCCCGGTTGAAGGACCATGTCCTGCGCGCACTGGCCGATGCGGAAAACACCCGCAAACGCGCCGCCAAGGAGCGTGAAGACGCGACAAAATACGCCGTCACCGGATTTGCGCGCGACTTGCTGTCCGTGGCCGACAATTTGCGCCGCGCGCTGGAAGCCATTCCGGACGAGGCCAAAAACGGCAATGACGAATTGTTTAAAAACCTGCTGGTTGGGGTTGAAGCCACCGAACGCGAAATGCTGCGCGCCTTTGAAAAACACGGCATTAAAAAGATCGAGCCGATCAACGTCCCGTTCGACCCGCACCAGCACGAAGTGATGTTTGAAGCCCCCATGCCCGGCAAACCGGCGGGCACGATTATTCAGCTGATTGAAGCCGGATATGTCCTGAATGACCGCCTGCTGCGCCCCGCCCGCGTGGGCGTGTCCCGCGCCGCTGATGGCGGTGAAGGCCCGGATTCAGGCCCGGGACACATTGATAAAACTGCGTAATTTTTAAATACTTGCATTTGGGGCCGATTTTACGTAAATTCCGACCCGAGGAATATATTATTATGGCATCTAAATCCGGCAAAAAGGGTGGGCCACGGTCCTCCCGCAGCGCGACGCGCCCGGCCAGCGAGCAAGAGAAAATTTTCAAAATGCTCGATGAACTGGCCGACAATGACCCCGATCTGGTTGATCGGGCAACGGATGCCGCGCGCGACCCGGATACGGGACGCACCTATCTGCGTGATGTGACCGACAATATCCTGAAGGAATCCAATCCGGCCCTGAGCGCGACACTCAGCGCGGCGTCCGCTTTTATCGACGCCACCCGCGTACCGGTGCGCGAGCCACAGGACCTGCCCCACTTTCATATCATTCTGGCCCACGCCACCGACGACCATCGCGCCGCCAGCCGTATTTTCAATTCGGCCTCCAGCCGCCTGAACGCCATGGTCCAGTTGGCCAAGACACGCGAAAATGCCGATATTGGCCCGGTTTTACAGGCCCTGATCCCGATGGCCGAATACGCCATTAACAAGGCCATACAGAATTACAAAGCACCCCCAGCACTGCATTAAATTAAACGGAGAGTGGATATGCCGACGCACAGCGCTTCAACCGATGATCTTTTTGACAGCCTGCCCAACGCATCCATCCTGCAAAAACTGGACGCCAAATGCCCGGGGGCGAAACTGGCCGTTCTGGACCGCGCCGAAAAAATTCAAAAAGCCCGCCACGCCGCCGAGAGTGACGCGCTGACATCGCCGAAGCTGCCGCTGAAAAAACGTATCACCGATATTTTCAAATCCATCGCCCGCGGCTTTTCCGAAGGCATGTTGATGTATCCTGGTCCGCATTACGGCCCGGAATATTCCGGCCGCGCGACGCAAGACCGGATGGAAGCCTATGAAAGGCTGCGCACCCGCAATGTCATTGAGGCCATTCGTGGCGATATCGCCAACGTGGCCGACGACCTGCGCGCGGCCATTCGGGCCGAAATGGTGAGCCGCAAGGTCACCGTGAAGGATCTGGGCCTGACCCGGGCGGAAGTCGTCGATTTGCACCTGGTTGTGGCCAAACCGGCCCCCAAAAACGGCCCGGAACTGCGTTAAACAACCAATCCACAGCGATCTTTAAAAAAGGCGGGGAAAACCCGCCTTTTTTACACAAAAAATCAAGGAATTCCGGGGGGATCGGGTCTGGTCAGCCCCCCTCTTTGTGCTATATTCCCTTTCTGTAAAGCCTGACATTCAGGTCTTAAGGGAATGAGGGCGGCGCTGCCTGGCGGGCTGCCCTTTGCATTTGCCAACATAAAGTGAGGAAAGAATGAGCAAAATTATCGGTATCGACTTGGGCACCACCAACTCCTGCGTGGCCATTATGGATGGCAAGGACCCCCGGGTTCTGGAGAACGCAGAGGGCACCCGCACCACCCCGTCCATGATCGCCTTCACCAAAGATGGTGAACGTCTGGTCGGCCAGCCGGCGAAACGCCAGGCGGTCACAAACCCGGAAAAAACATTGTACGCGGTCAAGCGCCTGATCGGTCGCCGCTTCGACGATCCGCAAGTACAGAAAATGGCCAAAACCGCCCCGTTCAAAATTGTGAAGGGCGATAACGGCGACGCATGGGTCGAAATTGACGGCGAAACATTCGCCCCGGCCCAGATTTCCGCCATGGTCCTGCAGAAGATGAAGGAAACGGCAGAAAGCTATCTGGGTCACGAAGTGACGCAGGCGGTGATTACCGTTCCGGCCTACTTCAACGACTCGCAACGTCAGGCCACCAAAGACGCCGGTAAAATTGCCGGTCTGGATGTGCTGCGTATTATCAACGAACCGACGGCGGCCGCGCTGGCCTATGGTCTGGACAAGAAAAATTCCGGCGTGATCGCCGTGTATGACCTTGGTGGCGGGACGTTCGATATTTCCATCCTGGAAATCGGTGACGGCGTATTCGAAGTGAAATCCACCAACGGGGATACGTTCCTGGGCGGTGAAGATTTTGATGATCGCATCATCCATTATCTGGCTGATGAATTCAAAAAAGAACAAGGCATCGACCTGCGCAGTGACAAGCTGGCCCTGCAACGTTTGAAAGAAGCGGCAGAGAAGGCAAAGATCGAACTGTCATCCACCACGCAGACGGAAGTGAACTTGCCGTTCATTACCGCCGATGCGTCGGGCCCGAAACACTTGAACGTGAAGATGACCCGCGCCAAGCTGGAAAGCCTGGTCGAAGATCTGGTCAAACGCACGATCGATCCGCTGAAAGCCGCATTGAAAGATGCTGGCCTGAAGGCCTCTGACATCGACGATGTTGTTCTGGTCGGCGGTATGACCCGTATGCCGAAAATCATCGAAACGGTGAAGGACTTCTTCGGCAAGGAACCGCACAAGGGCGTCAACCCGGATGAAGTTGTTGCCGATGGCGCGGCGATTCAGGGCGGTGTTCTGCAGGGCGACGTGAAAGACGTTCTGCTGCTCGACGTGACCCCGCTGTCGCTGGGTATTGAAACGCTGGGCGGCGTGTTCACCCGTTTGATCGACCGGAACACCACCATCCCGACGAAAAAATCCCAGGTCTTCTCCACTGCGGAAGACAACCAAAGCGCCGTGACCATCCGCGTGTTCCAAGGGGAACGCGAAATGGCCGCGGACAACAAATTCCTGGGCCAATTCGATCTGGTTGGGATTCCGTCCGCACCGCGCGGCATCCCGCAAATCGAAGTCACATTTGACATCGACGCCAACGGTATCGTGCACGTAACGGCAAAAGACAAAGCCACAGGCAAGGAACAGAATATCCGTATCCAGGCCAGCGGCGGTTTGTCCGACGCGGACATCGACCAAATGGTGAAAGACGCCGAGGCCAACGCGGAATCCGACAAAAAACGCCGTGGCGTTGTCGAAGCCCGCAACCAGGCCGAAGCCGCTATTCACCAGACGGAAAAAACAATGTCCGAATTGGGCAATGACATTCCGGCGGACGATAAATCCAACGTCGAATCCGCCTTGGCCGACCTCAAAGCCGTGCTGGACACCGAAGACCAATCCCTGCTGGAAGAAAAAACGCAGAGCTTGATCCAGGCCAGCATGAAGCTGGGCGAACTGGCATACCGCCGTGCGCAGGAACAATCAGCCGGCACGCCGGACAATGATGGTGCAGACACCGCCGCGAAAGCGGACGCACCGCAATCGTCCGATGACGACATCGTTGATGCCGACTTCCTGGAGCTGGACGACGAAGACGACAAGAAAGCCAGCAAGTAACACACAATAAGAAACAGCGCAGCGGACTACGGATTATATCCATCCTCTGCGCTGTTCTTTTCTGAACGTCCGAAAAACCTTGTGGTTAGAAAAATAAATGGCCGACAAAGATTTTTACAAAACACTCGGGATCGAACGTGGCGCCAGCGACGATGACATCAAAAAAGCATTCCGCAAACTGGCAATGCAATACCACCCCGACCGGAACAAAGATGATCCGACCGCGGAAGCAAAATTCAAAGAAATCAACGAAGCCTATGACGTTTTAAAAGACCCGCAGAAAAAAGCGGCGTATGACCGCTTTGGTTCGGCCGCATTTGAACAAGGCGGCGGGTTCCGTCCCGGCGCCGGTGCAGGCGGTTTTGACGCCAGTGGCTTTGGCGGCGCGTTCTCCGACATTTTCGAAGATATGTTCGGGGATTTCATGGGCAATGGCGGCGGCGGGCGTGGCCGCGCCGGTGGACCGCAACGCGGGTCCGACGTGCAATACACCATGGAAATTTCCATGGAGGAAGCCTTCGCCGGCAAGGAAGCCACGATCAAGGTTCCGCTGGCCGAAACATGCGATAAATGCAACGGCTCCGGCGCGAAGACGGGCACGGGCACCGAAAATTGCCCCACCTGTTCCGGCCAGGGCCGCGTGCGCATGCAACAGGGTTTCTTCACCATCGAACGCACCTGCCCCACCTGTAACGGCGAAGGCGCGATTATTCGCGACCCATGCGACAAGTGCAGCGGGTCGGGCCGCATGCGCAAGGAAAAAACCCTGCGCATCAAAATTCCGCCCGGAGTCGAAAATGGCCGCCGCATCCGTTTGGGTGGCGAAGGCGAAGCCGGTTTCCGCGGCGGTGTCGCGGGCGATCTTTACGTCCTGCTGGCCATCAAACCGCACCGTTTCTTCAAACGCGAAGGGGCCGATTTGTTTGGCCGCGTGCCAATCCCGATGACCACAGCCGCCCTGGGCGGTGATGTCGAAGTGCCCACGATTGAGGGCAGCCGCACCAAAGTCAAAATCCCCGCCGGAACCCAATCGGGCCAGCAATTGCGCCTGAAAGGCAAAGGCATGTCGATTTTGAAATCGTCATCGCGCGGTGACATGTACATTGATGTCTTTGTGGAAACGCCGGTCAACTTGTCGCGCAAGCAAATGGATTTGCTGAAGGAACTGGATAAATCCATCGGCGGGTCCGAGGCCAGCAAGCACAGCCCCGAAGCTTCCGGGTTCTTTGGCAAGATGAAAGATATCTGGAGCGATCTGACGGAATGACGGATAGTACGCTTGTGCCGCTGGACCGCTATTGCGATTGTTACGGCGCACACGTTATCCGTGGTTTGTTGGAAACCAATGATATTCCATGCTTTGTCTTCGATGGCCTGCACGCCCAAAACGTGTGGTACATGCAGCACATTATGGGCGTGCGGATCATGGTGCGCCAAAGCGATCTGGAAGCGGCAAGAGCCGTGATTGAACACGCGCAACTGACACCACTGGACCTGCCGGAAGGTGAACAGCCGCCGCAAACTGTCGCAGAATCAATGTCTGTATCTGATAAAATTATCGCCGTTATCGGAACCATTGCGGCAGGCGCGCCCTTTATCCCGCGACCGAAAAAGAACAAAAAATAAAGGGGCCCAAACGGCCCCTTTTTCTTTTCTATGGCTTCGGCTTCTTCGCGAAGGTCGAACTGTCCAGCCAGACCACGTTGCCCGTTGGGCGGTCCGCCGGATCGGGCGCGCGTTCGCCCGCCGAAATATTTTCGAATTTTAAAACCGCCATCACCATGCGATGGCCCAGATCCAGCGGCTCAACCGCATGATTCAAATATCCTTGAACGGAATCACCTTGTAGCGGGATTTCATGTTTGGCCATCGCATCAAATGGGACACCGCACGACACGATGATGCCGCCATTATGGGCATCGAATACGATCAGGCCTTTGTCTGCATGGATTTCAATATCCTCGACAATCCCCATAAAGCGTTGGCCGACAGCCATGCCTTCGGCGCTCTTCTTATATGTTTCTTTCAGCTCGCGGATAAAGCGCCATTGATCGTAGCTCATGCCCAACACCCTGTTTTTTATGACTTTGTTCCCTTATGAAACAGGATTTTCGCTGCACCCGTCAAACAAAATCCCCTGTTGCGCCGGAAAACCATTCAATTACAATAGGTTGAACTTTTACCGCACAGGGGCAAAATCACCATGATCAAGGTCGGAATTGCAGGATATCGGGGCCGCATGGGCCAAATGCTGGTCCATGAATTGCAGTCCGGCCAGTGGCCGGGATTGGCCTTTGGTTCGGGCAGTGAATCATCCGACAACCCGAACAGCCTGTTCGCGGAAAACGATCTGGTGATTGATTTCACCACACCGGATGCGACACGCGCCCATATTGAAATTGCAGTGACCCATAAAAAACCGATCATCATCGGCACGACCGGATTGAACGACAATGATATGGCGGTTTTGATATCAGCCGCCACCACCTGCCCGATTTTATATTCCGCGAATATGAGCGTGGGCGTGAATTTGCTGGCCGCCTTGGTGGAACAAGTCGCAACACGGCTGGGCGATACATTCGATATTGAAATCATGGAAACGCATCACCGCAACAAGATGGATTCACCATCCGGTACCGCCCTGATGCTGGGCCGCGCCACGGGCCGCCCGAACGCCCCGATGGATCGCAGCGGGAAACGCAACACCGGCACCGTCGGTTATGCCGTGCAACGCGGTGGTGATGTTGTGGGGGAACATAATGTCAGTTTCTTCGGCCCCGGCGAACGCATTGAACTGGGCCACCGCGCCCATGACCGCAGCCTGTTCGCCAAGGGCGCATTGCGGGCCGCAACGTGGATGAAGGGCCGCCCGGCGGGGTTGTATTCCATGCGGGATGTTTTGGACCTTTAAGCGCCCGTTTCCAGGCCCAAAATCAACTTCTTGCGCGGCGTGCCCCAGCCGTAATTTTCAACGATCCCGGATGACTGGATCACCCGGTGGCACGGAATCAACAATGATACCGGGTTCGCCCCGACCGCAGAGCCCACAGCCCGTGACGCCTTTGGCTTGCCAATCGCATCGGCCACCGCCTTGTAACTGACGCTCGCGCCACAGGGGATTTTCAGCAGCGCCTGCCAGACCTGAAGCTGGAAATTCGTGCCATACAGATGAAGCGTCAAATGCGTATCCGTCCCGCGCCAGATTTCCAAAATTTTACGGGCGGTATCGGACGTTCCACCCTGGTCTTCGACAAGGTCGGCATATTCCCAATCACGGCGCAGGCGCGCCATGGGGATCGCGCGGTCCTCATCCACCACAAACCCCAGCCAGCACAAACCGCGATCCGTCTGCGCGATCAACATATCGCCCATCGGCGTTGGGTGGTAGCCGTAGCGAATAACGAGCCCCTGCCCCTTGCGCTTCACTTCACCCGGCGTGGCCGCAACAATATTGATCATCGCATCGTGCAGGCGGGCATTGCCACTCATCCCGCTGTCATACGCGGCGTCCAATGTTGAATATTGGCGCAACAACAAATCGCGTGCATTATGCGCCGCCATGTATTGCACCATTTTGTGCGGGCTGACCCCGGTCATACGGGTGAATAATTTTTGAAAATGTGTGGCCTCATACCCCGCCCGCGCGGCCAGCGTTTCAAGGTCGGGCTGGTCGCGCCAATGGGCGGCGATGTAATCAATCGATTGCGAAATAATGGCGTATTGATCATTGTTCATGCCATAAAACTAGCTGGAAATCCCCTCGCCTCCAATCCGTTTTTTGGTATAGTGGTCCGCATGAAAAAGGCTGATATTCAACGTTTTTTTGAAATTTTGCACGCCGAAAACCCGGAACCGCAGGGAGAGTTGAATTACACCAACCCCTATACCCTGCTGGTCGCGGTCGCGTTGTCGGCGCAGGCCACAGATATTGGCGTCAACCGCGCGACCGAAAAATTGTTCAAAATCGTCAAAACGCCACAGGACATGTTGAAACTGGGCGAAGATGGGTTGAAGGACCACATCAAAACCATCGGCCTGTTTAACACCAAAGCCAAAAACGTCATCGCCGCCGCCGAAATGCTGGTCCGCGATTATGGCGGGCAGGTTCCCGAAGACCGCGATGAATTGGTGAAATTGCCGGGTGTGGGCCGCAAGACCGCAAACGTCGTCCTCAACATCGCGTTTGGCCACGAAACCATTGCGGTGGATACGCACTTATTCCGCGTGTCCAACCGCACTGGGCTGGCCCCCGGCACCACCCCCGAAGCAGTCGAGAACAAATTAGAAAAAGTGATCCCGCCGGAATTCCGCCGCCATGCGCATCATTGGTTGATCCTGCATGGGCGTTATATTTGCAAGGCGCGCAAGCCATCATGCCCGGTATGCCCCGTGCGTGATGTGTGCGGTTTCAAAGATAAAACGGAATATTGAGCGTTAGATACGGCGCGATTTCAGGATGTCGACCACACAATCATCGGCCTGTACATCACGACGATCGGCAAATGCACCGTCATACAAAGCCGTTTGGCGCGGATTGAATTCATAGTGCGACACCGACGCCGCATCCATATCGACAATCACATGCAACACGCATTCATTGCCGCGGAATTGCAAAACCTGCACCGAACCTTCTTCGCGTTCCAGATCGGCGTATGAAAACGCCGCAACGACCTGCGCCGCATTCATGGTCGATAACAAGGCGGGATCTTTGCGCAACTGCGCCTGAACACCGCGGGCATCCCGCTTGGACACAACCACATCCGACGGCGATACAATGGCGGCCTGGGCCGCCTGTCCCGGGGTGAAATCCGGCATAACCGTGTTGCCGAAAACCACCAGGGCCACGACCAACAACGTTTCCGGCAACACCATAAACCGGCGCCAGCGACGCAACGTCAAACGACGATTCCAACGCAAAGCCACCCGGAAACGGGAATTGAAACAGAACGGGGCGAATGCCCGGCCCATAATGCCGTTCAAACGCCCCGTCCCGAATGTTTCAAAATTGGTAATCATGGTGATCGACGCCCTTTCATTCCATTTTTCATGTTTATGAACGGGCACCGGCCCTCAAAAATTACGCCGAAGCAGCGGTTTTGTCAGCGAACGGCAGTTCTGCGCCGCTGTCACGTTGACCGCCTTGCTTGTTGCTGGAGCGCGCCTGACCCGGCTTGCCTTCGCGTTTTTCGCCTTTGGCGGACAACGGCGTGACTTTACCGTCCAGCGTTGCGCCAGCTTCAACAGCCAGTTCCTTGTATGCGATTGCGCCGGTGATGGAACCGGAAGCACGGATCGTCAGGCGGCCGTTTACGGTCAGGTCGCCTTCGAAGCGGCCAGCAATGGTGGCTTCTTCGATTTCAACAGCACCGTAGAATACGCCGCTCTCAGCGATTTCCAGTACGCGTGCACCTTTCAGCGCCGCTTCGATCGTGCCTTCAACGATCAGAACGTCGCATGCTTCGATTTCACCGGAGATGGTGATGCCTTCGCCGATAACCAGACGACGACCATCAGCAACCACGCCAGCTTTTGCGCCAGGAGCGGCAGCAGCATACGGGTTGGAGGACGCGGCCGGTTGACCGTACGGGGAAGAACCATAGGAGGACTGACCACCCGGGAAACCACCACCCGGAACGCGCGGCGGCTGCATGGCCGGGCGCTGCATACCAGCGGCTTGGCCACCCGGAATATCAATCGGGCGGGCCTGGCCACCGGCCTGGTTGGAAGATGCGCCTTGGTTGTTTTCTGTTTCGTTGCTCATGGTCTGTGCCTGGTCCTTTTGGTTCTGGTGGAAATTCATTTTCGGTTACCCTCTTAAAGTTTCCGACGGTTAAATTCTGTCTTGCCCATTTAAAAACGCGGAAAAGACAATACGGCTTTCACGCAAGAAAGCGCGCTGTTTGTTTTTCACCTGTTTTATTTCGAGAACATAAGGACACTAGCACCCGGTCAATAGGGCGACAAGCCGGAATCAGGGGGTTTCCCCCCGCTTTATTTCGCGTGCTTTTTCAGTGCGTTATAGGGCGTTTCATGGGGAATCAGGCCGTTATTTTCAAGAATCCGTCTCATGGAAATACGCATATATGCGTTCGGCCACGGCGTGGCTGATTCCTTCGACTTTTTCTAAATCAGCGATTCCCGCGCGCGCCACGTCCTGCGCCGAACCAAAATGAAGCAATAAGGCCTTCTTTCGCTTCGCGCCAATACCCGGCACATCATCCAACGGTGATGCACCGATATGTTTTGCACGCCGTGTCCTGTGCGCACCAATCGCAAAGCGGTGCGCCTCGTCTCGCAAACGTTGTAAGTAATGTAGGGTGGCATTGTTCACTGGCAACTGGAACATTTCACGCCCGGGCATAAAGAATTTTTCGCGTCCCGCGTTGCGGTCCGGCCCTTTTGCAATGGATACAACATTTAATTCTTCGGCAAGACCCATATCGGCCAATGTTTCCATCACCGCATTCAATTGCCCCAACCCACCATCGATCAGCAGAAGATCCGGCCAGTCTTCCGACCCCGGGCCGTTGCCCTCTTCCTGCGCCTTGCGGAAACGGCGGCTCATCACTTCCTGCATCATGCCGTAATCATCCGATGCGCTGGCATCGCGAATGTTGAATTTACGGTAAGCGGATTTCATGAACCCGTCCGGCCCCGCCACCACCATCGCGCCGACCATGTCGGTGCCGCTGATATGGCTATTATCATAAATTTCGATGCGGGCCGGGCGTTCGTCCAGACCGAACAATTCCGCCACACCGTCCAGCAATTGCGCATCGCCAGCGCGTTCCAGCAAATGGCGATCCAGCGCATCGCGCGCATTATTGGCAACGAAATCGATCAGGCGGCGGCGTTCGCCGCGCTGTGGTCGTGTAATGGATGTTTTTCGTTCCACATTCGGGCGGGAATTCAGCGCATCCTCAATCACGCCCGCATCGGCGATTTCATGGCTGATGAGAATATGCGGCGGGATTGGTTTGCTTTCATAAAATTGCGCGATAAAGGCGGCCAGAATGGTTTCCGGCTCTTCATCCCGCTCATGCCGCGGGAAATAGGCCCGGTTGCCGAAATTCTGCCCGCCACGGAAGAAAAACACTTGTACGCAACTGCGTCCTTCACGCATGGCCAGGGCAATGGCATCCGCATCGCCGATGCCGTCGAAATTGATATCCTGGCGTGTTTGCAGGCTGGTCAACGCGCGCAGGCGGTCGCGGAATTTTGCCGCTTCCTCATAATCCATCCGGTCGCTGGCGGCTTGCATGGCGCCGGCCATCTGCTCCTGGATCTCCCGGCTTTTTCCGGTTAGATAGGCGCGCGCCTGCTCCACCTGCTTGGCGTAATCTTCGCGCGACACCATGTTTACGCACGGCGCGGTGCAACGCTTGATATGAAATTGCAGGCAAGGCCGCGTGCGTTGCGCAAATACGGAATCCGAACAATTGCGGAGCATAAACGCCCGTTGCAACACCGCAATGGTGCGGTTCACCGCCCCGGCGGAGGCAAAGGGTCCAAAATAATGCCCTTTGCGTGACCGGCTGCCGCGGTGTTTGATCACCTGCGGAAATTCGTGGTCATCCGTAATTAAAATATACGGGAACGATTTATCATCGCGGAGAAGAACGTTGTAACGGGGCTTCAGTTTTTTAATCAGGTTGGATTCCAGCAACAGGGCCTCGGCCTCTGTATGCGTGCGCACCACCATCATTTCCGATGTTTCGGCCACCATGCGTTGGATCCGATGCGACAGACGGGTGACTTGCGTATAATTCGTAACCCGTTTCTTCAGCGATTTGGCCTTGCCGACATACAGCACATCGCCCTTCGCATTCAGCATCCGGTAAACCCCCGGCGCATCCGGCAACGTCTTCACAAACGCCCGAATAACCCCAACCCCGCGCGCAAGGGCGGCGGGGATTGCGGCATCATCAAACTGTTCGGGATCTTCACCGTCTTGGTCCATAGACATAGAGATAAGCCATTGTCGGAACCGGGGCAATCACCTGTAAAACCCCCGGAAAACAGCCAAAAATAATATACGCAACACAAACACAACCCATAGTTGATTATTTTACTTGCATTCTTGCAACTGTTTTTGTAACGCTGTGGCCCTCGCCCGGCTATGGGGGCTGGGCGGGGATAAAGTTCGATACTGAAACAAACAATGGGGGACCACATTATGGGGACAATTATTCTACGCACGGCATCGGGGCACGTGATTTACAAAAGCAACCGCACACACCACCGCGCCGCGATTGAGGATGCCGTGATGGATGGCGTGTCATTGCATCACGCCGACCTGTCCGGTCTTGATTTAAGCCACGGTGATTTTGATGGCGGTGATTTCCGGCACGTCAATTTTGATGGCAGCAACATGACCGGCACCAATTTATCCGAATGCCGCATGACCGGTTCATCGTTCAAAAACGTCGCATTGCATGGGGCCTGTATCATACAATCACACTTGATTGATTGCGATTTCAGTGGTGTTTTATTTGGCGGAACCGACATTTACGGCACCGTTATTCGGGGATGCCGGTTTGACACGCAATCGGCCCTTGAGCTGCATTTTTACGACTGCGACATTTTTGAAAAAAATATCTTTGTGGGAATTGATGGAACATCCTGCCCCATCAACCGCCCACCCGTTACCATTTTGGGTGGCCCGTCCATCATGGCCATCACCACCACACATGTCATCATGGGCAACAAGGCCATGACGATTGCGGATTGGATGCGCACCCACAGCATGATTGAAAAATCACCCAGCCACGGCCTGGCACTGGCGCATTTGCGGCTCATGCGTGGGGCGGACAACGACGCGCTCCCCGCACAAAACACGCCCAGCCAAGCCCCCGGATAATTTTCCTTGACGACCACCCTTATGACAACCTATGAATGGCTTGTGTGTGCATACCATTGCAACCCGATTGCGCAATGGGACCGGTGTGTGGCCGGTTAAAAGGGAGAGAATTTCAATGATTTACCTGCGTTTCGGGCGGTTGTACGCCCTCAGCCTGGATCTGGACCGCCGGTTCGGATTCATGCCTTTGTTCGCAAAAAATACTTGCAATAACGAAACTATTATCGATATACCTTTTGGTCAGGTCGTTTTAACACCGGGCCGGGTTTTATCGCGACCATGGACGCCCTCACCCATCGAAAAGGGAACCGGATCACATCATGGTCAAACAACAGACATTGGAAACGCTCACACGCTGCCGCGCCCTGCTTCAGGTGTGGCAACGGATTGATGCCGAATTTCCACTGCAATACATGCTGTGCCTGATCGAGATTGCCGCGGATGAAGGCCTCTCCCTCTCCGACCTGGCCACCCGCACGCAGATGCCGTTATCAACAGTATCCCGCATCGTCGGTGCTTTATCCGACCACCGCCCAAAAGGAAAATCCTACGGCCTGATCCGCGTGGATATCTCGGCAACGGAACGGCGGAGGAAGGAATTGTCGCTAAGCCCTAAGGGGCGGGCGTTGGTGGGGGAGTTGGGAGAGATCGCCCCCACAATATCTGGATAAAGACCATATCTATCCCACGTTTTTACACGAGACCAATATGACGATTACAAATAACAAAATTAAAATATTGTCCGTTTTCACATTTGCATTGATTACATTCAGCGTAGAAAACTATGCGTATGCTGGCATCTATAAAATTGGGATACACCAACCAGACAATCACAATTTTATTGTTACTTTTGAATGCCCCGATGATGGAACCATCTGTCAATCCAGCGCCTTACTCAAAGACAAACCCATCAATATAGAAACGACGTTTTCAAAACACGAGGCTGAATTTGTCTTTCGAATGGCGGACACGCTCTTATTCTCTCAACAAAACAAGCCAAGCTACACAACTATTATATATCCTGACAGCGCAACGCCTAAGACTGAAACAATCTACCTCTACATCCCCCACCCTGCGGCAGAAGAAACACCTGCGGAAAAGTCCGTTTTCCGCAAACCACAGCGCCATGTGGCCACATTGAACATTTTCATTGAAAAAGAATAGCTGTCGCCGCATGCAAGGGACGCGCTAAACAGAAAATCACCTCAAATTGGTGGCCCCGGCCGGAATCGAACCGGCACGCCCTTACGAGCGAGCGATTTTAAGTCGCTTGCGTCTACCAGTTCCGCCACGGGGCCAGCCGGGTGATATGGGCGGTAGAAAGCCGGGGCAGATTAGCGGGAAATCGGGACGGTGGAAAGACTGAATTCCGGTATTTCCCGGCTTTATGGGGGTTCATTTTCCCCTTTTCCCACAGTGGCACCGTGTTAAAATCGCCCCCATGGACACGCACCCATCCCCAATTAAGACCATCAAAACCACCTGTTGTATCGCTGGCGGCGGTCCGGCTGGCATGATGGCGGGGTTGTTGCTGGCCCGGGACGGGGTCGATGTTGTGGTGTTGGAAAAACACGCTGATTTCCTCCGCGATTTTCGGGGGGACACTATTCATCCGTCCACCATGGAACTGATGGCCGAACTTGGCGTGCTAAACCGGTTTTTGTCCCGCCCGCATCAAAAAATCCACCGCCTGAATGGCTTTTTTGGCACACAGGAAATCACCATCGCGGATTTTTCGCGCCTGCCCGTGCATTGCCCATACATTGCCATGATGCCGCAATGGGATTTTCTGGATTTCCTGGTGGATGAAGGAGCGCAATACCCACATTTCCGCATCATGATGAAGACCAAAGCCGCGGGCTTGATCGAAAGCGATCATCGCATCAGTGGCGTTTATGCGGAAACCGAAGACGGTATAATCGCCATTGAATCCGACCTGGTGATCGGGGCCGATGGACG
The DNA here is from genome assembly GCF_000348745.1 of Micavibrio aeruginosavorus EPB. Classification (NCBI taxonomy): domain Bacteria; kingdom Pseudomonadati; phylum Bdellovibrionota; class Bdellovibrionia; order Bdellovibrionales; family Pseudobdellovibrionaceae; genus Micavibrio; species Micavibrio aeruginosavorus. The sequence continues at coordinate 1,734,394 of NC_020812.1, forward strand.
TCGTTCGACATTGCGGACACAGGCCAGTTTTCAGGCCGTTGATCAGGGCGCACCCATTGATGTGTTATGGATGAAAATTTCGCGCAAACCCACCGACCCCGACCAGGCATCGGGCCGGTTTGATCGTGGGCGCGGATTTATCATGCTGTACCGCGAAGAATATTGGCAATGCGCCTGGATCATCCCCAAGGGTGCTTATGAATCCATTCGCGCCCAAGGGATGGAGGCGTTTCATCAATCCCTTTTGAGTGTGGCCCCGTTCCTACACGACCGGATGGATGAATTGCGCGACTGGGGCGATATCAGCCTGTTGACCATCACGGTGGACCGGCTGGAACAATGGTTTAAACCGGGATTGTTATTTATTGGCGACGCCGCGCATGCCATGTCACCCATTGGCGGCGTTGGTATCAACCTGGCCATTCAGGATGCCGTGGCCGCCGCGCGTATTTTGGCGACACCTTTGAAAAACGGCACCTGCACAATTGCGGATTTACAAAAGGTGCAAGACCGCCGCATGTGGCCGACACGGATGACGCAGAATGTTCAGTTATTTATGCAGAACCGCATCTTTGGCCCGTTGGTAACGCGGAAGGACAATTCCGATTTTCCGGTCGCCATGCGCATGATTCTCCGCCTGCCGTTCCTGCGTCTTGTCACCGCGCGGATTATCGGCATGGGGTTCCGCCCCGAACATATTCAGGATTAAAAATCAGACAACGTCCAAATTCCGCCCATGCGACCCGACGCTGAGGGCGCGGGGTTCGTCGCCGTGGGCGCGGATCATGGCGATGATGTCCTGGGTCACGGTGTCCAGACTATCGCTGTTGGTGGCGCGCATGACGAGGGACAGGCCCAGAACGCCGCCGCGATAATGCGGGTATGACCCGATATCAACATCCGGGTATTTGTTTTGCAGGGCGGTGAGTTCCTCGGCCACTTTGCTTTCGGGCAGGGAACACGTAACCGTGTTGGAGAGCAGCGGTTTGCCCGCCTGAATTTGATCTAAAACGTGGTCCATCATCGCCTGCATGATGCGGGGAACGCCCGCCATCACATGCACGTTTTTGGTGATGAAGCCCGGCGCGCCGGACACGGGGTTGGGGATCAGGGTGGATCCCTTTGGCACCATGCTCATCTTCGCGCGCGGCGGGGTGAGGTTTTCGAGGCCGTAATATTCCTCCAACACCGCGAACGCTTCGTCATCGCGTTCCAGCGGCAGGCCGAACGCCTTGGCCACGCTTTCGGCGGTGATGTCGTCATGCGTCGGGCCAATGCCGCCGGTGGTGAAGACGTAATCGTAATCCGCGCTCAGTTGCTGGACCGTGTTGATGATTTTAGCCTCAATATCCGGGATGACCCGCACCTCGGCCAACAGGATGCCGCGCTCGGTCAGCCGTTCGGCAATCCAGGGGGTATTGGCGTCCGTTGTCCGCCCGGACAGGATTTCATTGCCGATAATCACCAGAGCGGCTTTGTACAAATCGGGGTTTTCGTATTGCGGCATGGGTCAAAACTCGTAAAAAAGGCCGGAAAACGGCGGATTTCCCTTTGAAAGATTGTACTTGAAAGCCAATTATAGCATATTGGCCCCGGTTGCGGGCCAAAACACAACCCGCACGCGTAAACAGACAATAATTTATGGATGAATAATGGGCAAGAGCGCCGCACAATATTCCCCCGACGGGATCGAACTGCATGGACCGGATGCCTTTGAGGGCATGCGCAAGGCCGGGAAACTGGCCGCCGACGTGCTGGACATGATTACCCCCCATTGCGTTCCGGGCGTGACGACCGAGGAACTGGACCGGCTGTGCCATGAATACATCATCGCCCACGGTGCCATCCCTGCCCCGTTGAATTACAAGGGCTTCCCCAAATCCATCTGCACATCCATCAACCATGTTGTGTGCCATGGTATTCCGGGGCCGAAAAAATTGATGGAAGGCGATATCGTCAATATCGACACCACCGTCATTCTGGACGGGTGGTATGGTGACACCAGCCGCATGTACATGATCGGCAAAAAATTGTCGGTGAAGGCCAAGCGTCTGGTCGATGTGACATACGACGCCATGATGGCCGGGATCGAAGCGGTGAAGCCGGGTGCGACGCTGGGCGATATTGGCTACGCCATCCAGACCGTAGCCGAAAACGCACGCTTTTCCGTGGTGCAGGATTTCTGCGGTCACGGGCTGGGCCGCGTGTTCCACACCGCGCCATCCGTTTTGCATTATGGCCGCCCGAAAACCGGCGCTATTTTGGAACCCGGCATGATTTTCACCATCGAGCCGATGATCAACGCCGGCGGGTGGGAAACATTGGTGATGAATGACGGTTGGACCGCCATTACCAAGGACCGGTCATTGTCGGCCCAATTCGAACATTCATTGGCCGTGACCGAAACCGGGTTTGAAATTTTCACCCTGTCATCCAAGGGATACACAAAGCCCCCCTATGTCTGAGCCCGCAGCCAAAGACGCGCCGGAAAAAGACACGCCCCATTACCACGGGCATCGCGACCGTTTACGCGAACGGTTTGTGAATGGCGGGGCGGATTCGCTGGCTGATTATGAGTTGATGGAATTGCTGTTGTTCATGGCCATTCCGCGCCGGGACGTTAAACCGCTGGCCAAGGATTTGATCAAGCAATTTGGCGGCCTGTCCGGCGTATTGAACGCCCCGTTGCATGAATTGCAGGCCGTGGACGGTTTGTCGGAAACATCCGCCATCATGATCAAATCCATCGCCGCCGCCGGGCATCGCATGTTGAAACAGGACATGATGAACAAGCCGGTTTTAAATTCATGGTCCCGCCTGATGGATTATCTGGCCGCCAGCATGGCGCATGAACGGAAAGAGCATTTCCGCATTCTGTTCCTGAACCGGAAAAACGAATTGATCGCGGATGAAATTCAGCAAAGCGGCACGGTGGATCACACCCCCGCCTACCCCCGCGAAATCATGAAACGCGCGTTGGAAGTTGGGGCGACGGCCATCATTCTGGTCCACAACCACCCGAGCGGCGATTCCCGCCCATCCGCCGCCGACATTGAAATGACCGATACCATCGTGGCCGCCGGAAAACCGTTTAACATTGTTATTCACGACCACATTATCGTCGCCAAAGGCGGCCATACCAGCTTTAAAAATTTGGGACTGCTTGAATCATGATACCACGCTACACCCGCCCCGCCATGGCCGCCATTTGGGACCAGGACAATCGGTTCCGCATCATGATGGAAATTGAAATTCTGGCCGCGGAAAAGATGGCCAATCTGGGTACCATTCCGGCTGATGTTCCGGCCGCCTTGCGCGAACGGGCAAAGTTCGACGTGGCGCGTATTGCCGAAATTGAAAAAGAAACCAAACACGACGTTATCGCGTTCCTGACCAACATCGCCGAACATGTTGGTGATGAAGCCCGGTTCATGCACCAGGGCATGACATCATCCGATGTTCTGGACACGGCCTTGTCGGTGCAGATGACACAATCGGCGGACCTGCTGATTGCCGGGTTGGATGCCGTGCTGGCGGCCCTGAAAAAACGCAGCATCGAACACAAAGACACGCTGTGCGTCGGGCGCAGCCACGGCATTCATGCCGAACCGACCACGTTCGGCATTCGTCTGGCCGGGCATTACACCGCCTTTGCCCGCGCAAAGGACCGATTGATCGCGGCCCGCAATGATGTTGCCACCTGTGCCATTTCCGGCGCGGTCGGCACGTTTGCCACTGTGGATCCGGCGGTGGAGGAATACGTCGCCGACAAGCTGGGCCTGCGCCCCGAACCGGTATCGACGCAAATCATTCCGCGCGACCGCCATGCCATGTTCCTGGCCACGCTGGGCGTGATTGCATCATCCATCGAAAATATCGCCACGGAAATTCGCCACCTGCAACGCACCGAAGTGCGCGAGGTTGAGGAATTTTTCTCCACCGGGCAAAAAGGCTCCTCCGCCATGCCGCACAAACGCAACCCGGTTTTGTCCGAAAACCTGACCGGGCTGGCCCGCGTCGTGCGGGCATCCGTTGTGCCCGCGATGGAAAATGTCACGTTGTGGCATGAACGCGACATCTCGCACTCATCTGTCGAACGGATCGTATTGCCCGATGCGTGCATGGCATTGGATTTCGCCCTGCACCGCTTGGGCGGGCTGGTTGAAAACCTGCTGATCTATCCGGACCGGATGATGGACAATTTGAACCGCTTGGGCGGTCTTGTCTTCTCGCAACGCGTGTTGCTGGCGATGACACAAAAAGGGATCAGCCGCGAAGATTCCTACCGTGATGTACAATCCTGCGCCATGAAGGTCTGGGCCAGCAACGGCACGCTGACCTTGCGCGCCGCCCTGGAAGAAACGCCAGACGTAGCCCTGCATTTCACCGCCGAGGAACTGGACGCCTTGTTCGACTTCGCGCCCTATATCGCGCGGCGGGATGCCATCTTCGCCCGCGTTTTCCCAAAGGCCTGAGACGACCTAATTCATTAACATTATGAAAAACAACACCTTTTCAGGGTCTTGTTGAGAATGTTTTGCATTTAGCCTATGATCACCATCAGATTCGGACTAAACCGAACAGCTTTATTCAGGGATGGGTTTCAATCATGTGGGTTTGCCTGTGCAATTCATTTAATGACAAGGCCGTCAAAGACGCCATTCAATCCTATGCGCCGGATCGCATGATTGAACGTAAAGATATCAAAGCGTTGTACGAGATTTGTTCCAACGGCGAAAAGCCGAATTGCGGCAAATGTCTGCGCACCCAGTTTATGGACATCGTCAACGACCACAACAAGGCCATTGCGCAAAAACTGGGCGTTGGCGTTCAGATTATAACCCCCGCCGCCAATGACAGCACCGCGCCAAAACCCGGTGCAGGCGGATGCGGCAACTGCCAGTGCAATAAGGGCGGCCCCCGCTGCATTCCGGGCTAGTATCTAAGCAAAGCCTAATAAATACGGCGCTTTATTTTCCTGTGGTTTATTTTGCTCCTGCGCAATCCGGTCTTGATCCGGCATACGCGCCTGTGGCATTTCTGACCCCCTTGCACATTTCATCCTTTGTATGGAGAGGACTGAAGAGAATGTTGAAACGTTTCACCCAGCTGATCGGGAGTATCGCGATTATGACCGTAGCATCCACCGCCGGCGCCATGGCGCAGGACGCAGAAAACACGCTGTATCTCGACCTGAAAGATGGCCGCGTGACCATTAAAATGTTCCCCACTGACGCGCCGAAACATGTTGAGCGCATCAAGAAACTGACCCGCGAAGGGTTTTATGACGGGATCGTCTTCCACCGCGTGATCGACGGTTTCATGGCCCAGACGGGCGACCCGACCGGTACCGGCACGGGTGGTTCGGATGAACCGGATCTGCCGGCCGAATTCAACAGCCGCAGCTTCAACCGTGGTGCGATCGGCATGGCCCGCACCAACGACCCGAACAGCGCAAACTCCCAATTCTTCATCTGCTTTGATGATTGCACGTTCCTGAACGGTCAATACACCGTTTGGGGCCAGGTCACCAGCGGCATGGAATTCGTGGACAAAATTAAACGCGGCGAACCGCCGTCAAACCCGGACAAAATTGTAAAGATGCAGGTCGCGGCGGATGTGGACGCCTCTGCCGATAAACCTGCTGCCTCTGGTACCGCGGCTGAATAAGCCACGGACGACCAGGCTGCCGAACAATGTCTCGCCGGCAGTGAACACGGATAAGTGTTAAGGCTCTCCTGCGTACCAGACCCCGCCCTTTCCCGGCGGGGTCTTTTTTATTATCATGCCTCGACAATAACCCTTCAGCCGAGCCCCGAATCGGGTTCAGAAAGTATCCAACCATGGCGGCACAAAATAACTGGTGGCGCGGTGCGGTGATTTATCAAATTTACCCACGTTCTTATAAAGACAGCAACGGCGATGGGATTGGCGATCTGCCCGGCATTATTGAGAAGCTGGATTACGTTGCGTCACTGGGCGTTGATGCCATCTGGCTATCCCCCTTCTTTAAATCCCCGATGAAGGATTACGGATACGACGTATCCGATTACTGCGATGTTGATCCGATGTTCGGTACGCTGGATGATTGCGACCGATTGATCAAACGTGCCCACGAACTGGGCATAAAAATTATTCTGGACCTGGTGGCCAGTCACACATCCAACCAGCACCCCTGGTTTTTGGAAAGCCGCGAAGATCGCACCAATGACAAATCCGACTGGTATGTCTGGGCCGACCCGAAGCCGGATGGGTCGCCACCAAACAATTGGCAAGCGTTCTTCGGTGGCCCGTCATGGTCGTACAATGTGCGCCGCGGCCAATATTACATGCACAATTTCCTGCACGAACAACCGGATTTAAATATGCACAATCCGGCCGTTCAGGACGCGATTTTGGCGCAGTTTAAATTCTGGCTGGATAGCGGCGTGGATGGGTTCCGTCTGGATGTCGCCAATTGTTATATGCATGATCCGGAATTGCGCGATAACCCGCCCGTTGCCGACCCAAAACCGCAATTCTTCAACGTCGATTTCCCGACACCGTTTACGATGCAGGATCATATTTATGATTTTTCGCGCCCGGAAAACATCGCCTTTGTTAAACGCATCCGCGCTTTGCTCGACCAATACGACAACCGCATGAGCGTCGCCGAAATTGCGTTCAACAAAGATGGTTTGGGTGCCGGGGCCGATTACACGCGCGGCAATGACCGTTTCCATACAGCGTATAATTTCTCGCTGATCAGTGGCGATCGCGCCAGCGCATCCTATATCCGCAACGCACTCGAGGCGTATGAAGCCAGCGATGGCGGATGGCCATCATGGGCGTTTTCAAATCACGACGTGGTGCGTGTTGCCACACGTTGGGGAAATGAAAAAAATTCTGGCAATCCGGCCTTCATCAAAATGCTGATCGCCCTGCTCACCAGCTTGCGCGGCACTGTATTTTTGTATCAAGGCGAAGAATTGGGCTTGCCGGAAGCGACGGTGCCTTTTGAAAAATTGAAAGATCCGTGGGGTATTTATTTGTACCCGAAATGGCAGGGCCGCGACGGGTGCCGCACCCCCATCCCCTGGACGGATGACGCACAGGCCGGGTTTACCGCGGCGGCCGACACATGGTTACCCATCGCCGATGAACAAAAACCGTTAAACGTCGCGGCGCAGGAGAAAGACCCGGCATCCCCCCTGCACTTCACGCGCACATTCCTGCGCTGGCGGAAAAATCATCCGGCGCTGGTGACCGGAACAATTGCGTTTCACGATACCCATCGTGATGATGTTCTGGCCTTTACGCGGACGGATGGTGACCGCAGCGTCCTCTGCCTGTTCAACATGGGTGGGGACACCGTTGACCTGAAGATCAGCGGACAGGACATCACATTGCGCGCATTTGAAGCTCAGTTTTCCGTCGACGGATCGGTCGCATTTTCATCCAAGCCCTGAGGCGCGTAATAACGCTGATCCTCCTGCGGGCTTGATGGTTGTTGCGGCTCCTCGGTTTGAGCCTGTGCAACAGGGGCTTGTTGCGGTTGCGCTTGCGGTGCGGCGGGCATGGCGGAGCGTTCTTCCGCCGTCAACGCCATGGATTTGACCATCGGGATAAAGCCGCGAATGATCTTTTCCATCTTGTCGACATTGTTCAGCGGGTCGGCTGTTTCGATCCGCAACACGCATTCCCGCTGATCAAAAATATAAAGGGCCGCCAGCACTTTCATACGGAAGATTTTTTTCAAAATATCACAGCGCAAGGGCGTTAAAAAACGCTGCATCAGATCAACATTATCGCTGCGCACACGCCACCCGGCATCCCACTCGGCAATCCCCTCGGGCACGACCACATCATCCAGACGCAACGCACCGATCATGTCCGCCATGGACGCGGTGCAAATTGCGCCGGACATGGGCATGGCACTGGACATCACCAATTCAATCGCGGTCACAAAACGCTCACCACGGGCATCGTTCGACGCGCGCCGTTCGGTAAACATGTTGAGACGCAAACCATCCACCGTCCCCGTCACATCGGGCGAGGCCAGCAGGCGTCCGCCGTTGCTATATTGCAACCCCAGTTTTGTGGCAAAAGCCTTCCACGCCCGTTTCTGCCCCATCAAAATCCGTGTGGACCAGAAAAACGCGCCCAAAACAAAGGCAGACAGCAAAAGCCAGAGCATAAACCAGATCATTCGGGGGCAACCTTCATTCGGCTTGGAAACATTATGGCCAGTTTACCGCGTCCCCCTGACGGGGCCAAGCCCTCAATGAAAAAGCTCCGGTTTCCCGGAGCTTTTTCGACAATTCGTAAAATCGGGCGGTTTAGGCCGCCGCGGCCATCACCTCAACCTTGCCGGCCTTGCCAACCGAGAAACGCTCGCGGGCGATTTCGTCGGCCACTTGTGCCGTGGTTTTGCCCTCGGTTTCGGCGCGGGCAAAGATTTCCAGCAGGGTTTTATAGATATTGCCAACCCGCATCATGGTTTTGTCATGGGTCGGGAATGTAGCGGCGTTCGGGACGTCGCTCCAGACATGTTGCATGCCCACGGCAATCACGCCGCCGGCATTCGCCACATAATCCGGGGCGTACAGGATACCCTTGCCCGTCAGCAATTTGGAGTCGCGATCAATCACGGCCAATTGGTTGTTGGCGCAACCAGCCACAATTTTCACGCCAGCGGACACCAGCACATCGATGCTGTCCGGGGTGATGTCACCACCCAGCGCGCACGGGGCATAGATGTCAGCCTTGTGCGCCATGATGTCCACGCCCTTGTCCAGAACGGCGAAGCCGTCTTCTTTCGCCTGGGCAATACGGCCATCGTCGATTTCGGATACGGTTACAACCGCACCGGCATCGGCCAGATATTTACACAGCGTGCGGGCCACGTTGCCATAGCCCTTCACCGACACGGTCAGGCCGGTCAGATCATCGCGGCCCATTTTGTGTTTCACGGCGGCGCGGACGCTTTGGAACGTGCCATAGGCCGTGTACGGGGACGGATCGGCATGCGGGTAATCGGCCGGGTTCAACCCGTCCGGCATGGCGTGTCCGCCGGCAATTTCAATCGGCAGACCCGCAACGTGACGGGTCACACCGCGTGCGATCAGCATGTGATCAACGCTCATGCCCACATCTTCGGCGGTGACGTATTGGCCGTAAATGGCGTTCACGGCTTTGGCAACCGCCTGCATCATTTCTGCGGTCGGATGGCGTGTACCGGGGGTGCCGATAATCACGCTTTTACCACCGCCCAGCGGCAGATCGGCCACAGCGTTCTTATAGGTCATGCCGCGGGACAGGCGCAGCACATCGGTGATCGCTTCGTCGTCATTGCGGTAGCGGGACCAGTAACGGCAACCGCCCAGCGCTTGACCGCGCGATGTATTGTGAACGGCGATAAACGCCTTGAACCCGATATCGGTATCCTCGGCCATGATCACGGTTTCGTGGCCGTCAAAGGCCGGGTGATCTTTCAGCGTGTCGGTCATCGTATTGATGGTCAGAGTCATCAATATCTCCTTTTAGATGTGAGAAATCCTTACTAAGCGCGCCCAGATCACCACAACCCCACAATCCCGTCACGATTATTCTGTTTTGCGGCGCGATAGCGTTGCACGGACAGGCGACGGGCTTTTCTTACGAAAAAACACCTGTTTCAGACGATTTTTGCACCCGCCGCGCAATGATATGTACCAAAAAAGACCCGCCACGAAATTATCTTACCCCGCGATGCGGTATATGCAACGCAACAACCCGCATCCCGATGCACCCAGCGGGGCCCGGTTTCACATCCATAATATAGTGGTTTTTGAACGCGCGATTCGTGCGCCGATCACACGGGGCGCGGTTGGAAAAACAATGTCGTGTTGATGATCGTATCGGTGATGCGGCTTTTCCCGGCGTAATCATATCCGGCCCGGTCCAGCGCACGTTCATCGGCCTGTTCATACAACAAGGTGCGCACACCCTCTGCCGAACGCACGGCCAGACCAACGCCCGGTGCCGTATCACGCACGCGGGCCAGAACGTTATCCTTCGCGCTGACCAATGCCGCAACCATCACCAAACCAGCACCGCTGTAATCAAAATCCTCGCCGGAGGACTGCACAATTTCAATCGCATCTTGCAGGCCCAGCGCGGCGATCATCTTGCGTGAAAGCGCGACAGCATCCGCATCGGAATCGATACAGATCATTTTCAAACCGGTTTGTTTGTGCATATCAATCGCGCTGAACGGCAACGGTCCCGCGCCGACGAAAACAACCGGGCGATCATGCGGCAGAACATTGGCCGCACGCGCGGCGTCAATTTCTTCGGCAACCAGTTCAACGTAATTGTCGCGATAGATAAAATGATCCAGATCCGTGTCGGTCAGAACATCCTGCGCGGCGAAATCCAGCGCGAAGAATTTTTCCATCTCATATTCCGCCTGCGCCAGTTTCGGCAGAAGTGTATCGCGTTTCGCCATCACTTCCGGCATGGCCAGCAGGTCACAAATATCGTGGCAATGACAATCCAGAACCGCCGCGACAAAAGCCGACAGGCAGGAATTGATTTTCGGGTTGCGGGGGGACAGGTCTTGTTCGTTCAACAACACATCATGCGCCGCACGGAAATGCGACAGCAACAGATCGTGATGCGAAACCGGAAGAGAAAGCGCCGTATTCTGTGCCATGGTTGGCCCGTACCTTCAAAGAAACACCCACCGCCTTCCCACACCCCAGGAAATGCGAATGATTTTCATTTACAGGATTGGGCCTGCAAATGCAAACAGATAAAATTGTTTTCTAAATCAGCGTACTAGCCGCAGCCGCAACCGCCGCCACAGCAGCCACCCTGGGACGATTCGTCATCGGATGCGGCCTTGGCCCCACCCCCACAGCAACCACCAACGGATGGCGAGGAATCGTAATCATCGGAGAGTTCAACCGGGTCCGCTTCCTGTCCGACGCTTTCCAGCAGGGATTGCACGCCGCTGACCAATTTGTCCGGCAAACCGGCACCCGGGTTTTCGGCATAGGCCGCCAACAGACGCTCCAGCGATTCAACGAATGCGACGCCGTCTTCACCCTTGCCGCCCTTCTCCATATAGCCCAGCCACGCGATACCGTATTCAACAACGCGGGACAGAACATCCAGATTGCCCATGACATCATGATCGCGCGCCAGTTCGGCGGCGGCCTTCATCGCGGCCAGTTCATGCGTCGGCAAATTCACTTTGCCCGCAATAAAGCGCGCCAGAATAACATCAACCATGACACAGAATGCCAATTGGCGACGGGTCAGGCCCACAACACCATCATCAAACCCGGCCGCGGCCAACACATTGTTCATCACGGCCTTGCACACGGCGGAGGTCATGACATAGCGATCCCAGTCCGGCGCGGCCTGCGGCTCTGGCGCAATCTCAATCGCAAAGTTCTGGGCCAATTGGTCCAGATAGGGGCCCAGATTACTGGACGATTGATCATTGGCGATGGTTGCGGCGGTGTTGACAGTCATGGCTTAACTCCTCTTATCTGGCCCGTTTATAGCCCGCCCCAGCCCCAAAAACCACAAAAAACCCCTTTATCTCCTCCCCCCTTCCAAGGGGGGAGGGTCAGGGTGGGGGGATGTCCACATAGAGGCGGAAAAGCGGGTATTAAAAGGGGGTATTAAACGACGCGACCGCCCCGCCCCCGGCAAGAAAAGACACAAAAAAAACAGGGGCGACCCGTTTGGATCGCCCCTGCCCTGGTTCCAGATAATCTTATGCCAATCCCCGGATCGCGGTTTTAGTGTAACCGCATCCCCGTCCGGAAATCGCCCTCCAGCAACATCGCCTCAGCCTTTGAGGCGACCAACACACCCGGAGAGTCCTTGGGCGCATGGATATGGTTGTCCAGCGTATCGGTCTTGTCCGTTGTTGTCGGACGTAACGGCTGACCGTCATTCCGCTCCAGCGTGTCCACACGCTGGTCCAACTGATAAATCTGATCGCTGAAAAAGCCCGTCTGCTTGCGGATTGTTTCGAACCCGTGGCGCAGGCGTTCATAGCCGATACCCAGCACCACGCTGGACCCGACCGTCATAACGGCAGCAAACACGGCAAAAGCCAATGCGACCACCAAACAGGTTTCGACAGTGATTGTCATGACACCCACCTTTCCCCTTTCATCCTGGAGGAGTATTTGGCGACAGGTTTACAACGTGAATAAAAGGCAGTTCGCAAAACCCGAATTGAAAGCAACTCAACTCAACCTGTCTGGATTTTTGCGATCCGCAAACCCCGTGGATCAACGACCCTACAAAAATTATGTTAAATGATGTTCGCTTAAAGCGACGTAACTTTTCAATCACACACGCGACAAATCAGAATCAAAACCATTTCAAAAATGGATCAATTTTGATGCAATTTTTTTCGATGCAAAAAACATGCGGTTTTATTGGGCTTTTTTAAAATTTTTCTTTGGATTGGTGTTCCCGCCAACGCGGGAATCCATGCCCCGCACCCCTCTGAATCCCCGTTTTCACGGGAATTCCGTGCCAGGGTTGAGAAAAATAAATCGCAATCCGCACATGCAAATTAAAAAAATCCCCACCAAAAGTGCGGTGGGGATTTGCAAAGTTGAAGAGGGTTGGCCCGTCGAAGGGAGACGGGCCATAGATACACAACGGAAAAACTATTTGCCCATCTTGGTGGTGAACACCTTGTCCGCTTCCTGCGGCGGGGTCTGAACAACCGGTTCCGGCTCAGGTGCAGGCTCCGGCGCTGGCGGCGCGACAGGCGCCGTCACCGGGCCCTTGGCCGGCATCATCGCGGCGCGCACATACATCACGCCCTTGCCCGCCGTGCGTTCCATCGTATACGGAACCATGTTGGTCATCTCAACAGCTTCATACCCATCGCACGCAGCCAGAAACAACATCGGCGCAGCGGCAGAAACCAGAATCAGAGTCTTGATAGACGGCATGGGCAAACCCCCAAAGGTGAAAAATTCGTCAGGCGGAAAAATCAAAAGATCGTGCGAACGCACAAGCACAGTGTACACGCTGTGAATCTGAATGCAAAGGGGGTGAATAAACCATTCCCCACGCACGGTGCTTATCTTTGTTGCCCTCCATCCCACTGCCTGCTATGGTCCAGCTTATAATTTATATGGATAATACAATGTCATTCCGCACCGCGATCCTTTGTGCGGGCCTGTTGGCCTGTTTTGTGCCCTCTTCCGCCCATGCGGCGGATGCGGTTAATTGTGATGTGGCTTATCAGAACATCGCCCAGGATTATTGGGTGATTGTGAATGATATGGTGCAATTCAAATCCATGTTCGATCACTATGATCGCATCTGCACCCAACATGCGCCGGATCAAATTGCCGCCTTGCAACCCACCGCCAATCAATTGCGCACACAGGTCAAGCGCGATATCGACAATGCCCGTGCGGTCATGAATCATCTGTTCGACGAAACATTCCCGACCATGGTTCCCGCCGCCTGCAAGGGCGATGCAAAGGCACGCGAGGGGGTGAAGAAAAGCTTCCTGAAAAATATGGATGACAAGGCTGCCATTACGCAGAAGCGTTTGGATAAAGGATACGTCACCAATGGAAAGGATGACCCGGCGCTGGCCCTGTGCGCGAACCTTGCTCCGATGAAGGTGAAAGTTGAAAAGCATCTGGGCCCGACACTGGAACACCCACTGCTGGAAATGGCCACGCTGCACAGCAGCCTGATCCGTCACGCGCCCAAGCAACGTAAGAAAGCGTTCGCGTTGTATCGCGCGGCGTTGGACGATGTGAGCGCAGGAAAAGAGACGACGCCTTAACGTTCGACAAGAACGTGATAATACGTGTATTGCCCTAATGATTTGTCCCTGAAACACCCGAAAAGGTGACCAGCCAGCGTCTCTTGAGCAACACGCGCAAGGGGTTCCTTGGGTGGCACGTGGGGCGCGCTTGGGAAATCAACAATATTAAATTTATAGAACGCGGAAATATCCTGCTCCAACTCTGGAACACCTTCAATATCGCTCCCTATATTTTCTAAAGCACATATTTTTTGCGTTACACCCGGTAAATACGCCACCAAATCGGCCTGATTGCTTCCAATTCCAGGCCAAGCTATATTCATATTGAAATACCAATCCCCTTCTTTTTGCGCCTCCATCACATGGGGAAAGGCTTTTTTATACTGCGCCCCACCACCGTCAGGAGAGAAAACCCCATCACGCTGATGAACGAGCGCACCCAATTCATCCGGGCTATTAAAACGAATATCTTCCACCGCAACGCCACTAATCATCATCCGCACAATGAATGTTCGCACCCCAGCCGGATAGCGCGAAAATCGCGATTCATCAATAAAAGGGATTCCTTCGCTTTGAATTCGGTGGTTTTTATTATTTTGCTCACCCAAAATCACCCACACACATGTAAGGGTCAAAACCGCAACGGCACAAGCAATCCAAGCGGCCATCTTGAAAGACCAAAACTTTCTTATTTCATGTATGAGATTAGACATTGGCAAATGAGTGGATGTGGTTAAACCAAAACCCGCAGGACAACATTCCCGGTATCCAATTCCACCGCCTTCTGCGCGGATTTGGGCAGCGGGATGCGGTGGCCACGGCAAAACAGCATCAACGCCGCCGCCAGAAAGTCACGGGAAAATTCAACATCAATTGCGGTTTGCTTGCGGTCATCGCGGATCTGCACCAGCACCTTGGCCGGATCAACCGGATGAACAATCACCTTGCCCACCGTGCCGGCCGGTGGTGGCTTCAATTCTTTCTGCACGCACAGGGAATAGAGGGCCTTATAGACCTCTTCATGCTCAAAAATAATCCGGCGGTCTTCGCGTGGCATGCAAAATCTCAAATATAAATTTCAAATACCATTGTACGCGATTAACCGCGCGGATCAATGATGGCCAGCATCGTCCGCAGCAGGGTCCGCGCCATGCGTGTCCGCCGGAGCATGCGCCGCCGGGGCACCGTGACCGCCTTCTGCCGATTGGATAAACATATAATGCCCCGCATAGGTCAGCACCCAGAACAACGCCAGCACGAAAATCACGCCGGGCAGAACCTTTCTCGGATCAGCGGGCGCGTGATGATGTGAATTTTTTTCATGCGCGTGGTCGTCGTGATGGGCGGTATGGGCCATAAAATCCTCCAGAAACAGTCGTCAGCCGGATCGTAAATCAGCCCCAGCCTATTGAAAAGCCTCGATTTTTCACCTTATGCAAAATTTGCCTAAAATTTTAGATAAATGCACTTAACACACTGATTTAAAACATAAAATTTGATCCATTATTAAATGCCCTTTTACCCTTCCCCGCTATGGTGGGGGTAACAAAAAACGAAACAAACCTTTTGGGGCAAAAAAGAAATGAAACACGGCTTTAACATGATCGCTTCGGGCAAACGGCAGCATATTGAGGGTGTACTGACGGGCCTGCGTCGTGAATTTAACAAGCTGGCACCGAACCCGGATCAACCGGGCGCAAAAGGCCCCCAACTGGTTCGCGAAACCGGCCGCGGGATGGACAGCAACGACTCCATCATGGGCACCCTGATCGCCGAAAGCTTTCTGGGTGGCGTTTATGGCGAAGCCGTGATGGACGCCCTGGGCGCACCGGATTGGGCCGCGCATCTGGATTACGGCAAGATGGTGGATATGTACGACACCTATAACCGGGACCGCGCATCCAGCCCGCAAAACAACGCGTCCAGCGATTTGACCATGGTGGTGCAACGCGCCCCGATGACCATGGATGAGTTTATTGGCAAAGCCATGCGCAAAGCCTGGGCCGAAGACATGCCCGCCCGCATGAAACTGGAAACCAGCTTTGCCCATTTCAGCGCCATGCTGGACCGGCTGGAAGCAGCACAGTTTGACATGCCAGCCCACAAAATGAAGGATTTTGGCTTCCATAAAGCCGCATAAGACGGACAAACGGGGGAAGTACGGAAAATAAGAATAATAAGATGGTGTGGAATTCGGGCGGATTGGCGACAATCCGCCCACTTTTTTACCAATTTTCCACCTGTCCCCTGTATGTTAGGATGCTGCTAACGCTTCATTTTTGGCCCTACCGATGAAAAATTTCAATACGACCCTGTTACGCGAAAAATTTGTGATCCGCGATGCCTTTGCCAACAAGGGCAAGGATCTGACCGGGGAGAAAGCGCCCGTCGTCGCCATGTCCAACCGCATGGTGATTCCGCTGATCAATCGCGATGGATCGGTGCATGAAAAATTTGTCATCCGCGCCCAGAACATGCACACCTGCGCCCGCATGGCGGCCAAGATCGTGCAGGAGTTTCAAGACACCGGCCCCATCCTGAACCGCCAAGTTCCGTTTGATTGGGAATTTGCGTGGCTGTCCATCACCAAGGGGTATGAAAAGCAATTCAACCCCAATCGCTGGATCGCCGTGTACAACAAGGGCCGCGTCATATACGAAGCGGGCGATGCCGAACGCCATCCCTTCCTCGACATCATCGAACAATGCGACGCCCGCAATCAGGATAATTACGAGAAAGCCGTATCCGTTGCCGAAGACGCGTTCAAGCAAGCCGGACGTCTGGTTACCATTGAACATGATTCAAACATTGCCCTGGTCATCACCGTTGAAAATGACGGCGAAATTCGCAATGGCGTGATTGTGCGCGGGCCCAACCGCACGACCACATTCAATTTCATCGCCCGCGAAAAACGCGGCACCCCGGCCAAGGTATCCCAATGCCTGAGCGCCGCCGCCGCATTTTTGGAGGGCATCCAGCTGGCGTTCCAGGCCGGGTTCCTGCGCCAGAAAGAATTGTATGAATTGATCAGCCCATCATCCGAAGAAGCGGCAAAAGCCCGCGAAGCCGGGCAGAAACTGGGCCGCCTGAACGGCGCGATCCAGCAATTTGAACAATTGGCCGAAGTATCCTACCGCCCCGAACGCCCGGATTTCAGCGAGATGATGGACGCCGCCAAGGACTTCGCCAAAACCGCTCTGGCCGATGAAATTCAACGCCGCGTGGAATCGGGCGATATTGACAAGAATGAATGGGTCACCTGAGCCGCCGGGTTTTATTCGGCATCCATTTTTTCAAAGACAATCATAACATCCCCCTCTTTAGGCACAGGCCGGATATTTGAATCCGGCGTGAAGAAGGTTACGACGCCATTCTTGGAAATCATTCCAATATGGATACGGTTTTCATTCTCATCCGGAACGATCAGTTTGTCATCATTGGCTTCCTTGCCCACACGCATGGTTCGAAATTTCCACCCTGATCGAAAATCATCCCACACCTTGTCAAGAACAAGAGCCTCGCTGACCCACTGACGACCATGGTGGATATCGGCCATACGGCGGCGTTCATGCTGTTCCTGCCGCCCTGAGCTGATTTGGAACATCCGTTCACGTCCAAATTCATGCCCGAATTTTTCACACACAAGACTGTTGTATGGCGGGTTATATGTCGCGGCCAGAATTGTGTTGTATTTATTCATTTCCAACGCAAATTCCGTCTCTTCCGACAAAAGATCTCCGTAATATGTCGGTAAGTTCGCCAGCCGCGCTTTCTTAAGAACATTCCAATTACTATCCACCATCATCACAGGAACATTCCGCCCCTTCAGGATTTCGGCCAGCTGAATAGACCATGGATAGGACCCGACAAAAATGATCCCGTTGCTTTCCGTTGTGGTCAATTGCAACCGTTTTGCCAACGGCTTGATCATCAGGCTGTGCAGAATAACGCTGACAACAACGACAGAGAACGCGATGGGCAGGATTTTTTCCCCATCCTCAAACCCCGCATCGATCAGCAAGGGGCCAATAACTCCTGCCATCGCCGCACACACAACCCCGCGCGGAGCAATCAGACCGGCCAAGACCACTTCACGCCATGTCATATTGGCCCGCGCCAGGCACAGGAACATCGTCGCCGGACGTATCACAAACAGCAAAATCAAAACAAACAGAATCCCGCGCCAGCTCATATCCGCCAGAACAGACACATCCAGATCAGCGGTAAGCAACAGGAACACGCCGGACACAAGCAGCAAGGTGATCGTTTCCTTGAAACGGCGAATATCATCAATACTGGATGTCTGAATATTGGCCAGAGTCATGCCCAAAACTGTCACTGCAATCAATCCGGATTCATGGATAATCATGTTGCAGAGAAAAAACAGACCCAGAACAGCAGATAAAATGAACGGTGCCTTTAAATATTCCGGCATCCATCCCCTGTCAAAAATACGCGCGATGCCAAACGCCATCGCCATGCTTCCCACGGCAATACCCAAAACCATTACGCCATGTTCGATAAAGAACGTGTCCAGAGCATCGCCGCGGGCCTGACCAACGAAATATTCGTATGACAAAATCGCCAGAATAACGCCCAGCGAGTCATTCACGATACCTTCCCATTTCAGGACAGCCCCAATACGCGGATTGAGACGGGCATGCCGCAGCATCGGCATGATAACGGTCGGCCCCGTTACAACCAGCATGGCCCCCAACGGTACGGCCACAGCCCATTGCAACCCCGCGATATAATGCGCACCCGCCGCAATCAACGCCCACCCCAAAGGCGCGCCGATAAAAATAACGCGACGCACAGCCTTTCCAGCTTCGCGCAATTCACGGAACCGTAATTGCAGGCTTCCCTCAAACAAAATGATCGCCACCGCGGCGGAAATCGCGGGCTGGAGCAAATCACCCATCATATTTTCAGGCTGCAATAAACCCGTCACAGGCCCCAGAAGAAACCCAAAGCCGAGCAAGAATAAAATAGCCGGAACATGTAACCGCCATGCCGTCCATTGCGCGATCAGGCTGACCACCGCGATCAAAACAATCTGGAATCCAACAACATCGTGCATGGGTGCGGCCCTCTATCCATTTTTTTACAGGGGCCCATTGTGCCGAACTCGCACGCATCGCTCAACCCGAACAAGGCACCGCATACGAAAAAGGCCCCCATCGGGACCCTTTTTCTTTAAGATGGCTTGATTGCCGGACCGGATGGCTTTGCAGACTGTTGTCCTGCCGCCGGGGCCGGGCTTGCCGCAATATCCTGCGCATTGACCTGCGCCTCCGCCACTTTCGGGTGGACGTTGGTGTTTGCGGCCAGTTCCTTGCGCTTCAGATATTCATACATCGGACCATTGGTCTTATACGGCACACGGCCCGTCGGGCAGAAATGCGCGCCGGGTCCCAGATGCGCTTGTTGGTCATCAAAGAACACATGCGGACGGTACGCCGCCAGCCAATCGGATTTGGCGGCACCGGATACATACGCACAATCACCATTGAAATCGATGCCGTGATCCAATGCCGTCGCGATGGCACGGGCGCGCGCTTCCGTCCCACGCGCGGTCAGCAGGCTGAGCGAGAACGGCGCTTCGCCCTTTGGAAATTCGGCATTCAATTGCGTCAGCTTGGCCAGCAACGCGGTAAACGGTCCCTGCTCTACCGGCTGGCCCATATCGCGTTTTTCGCCGTCGACGTAAATTTGCAACCCTTCTTCCGGTGTTTTTCCGGTATCCAGCGCTTCGCGGTAACGCACTTCGGCACTGTCACCAAAGGCCACGGCATCACCGTCAACAACGATATGAATGGGGTGCAGGTCGTGATCGAAATCATATGTGCCTTGCGGCGGAAAATTCATCACGGCGGCGGCAATGCCCAGATCAATCGCGGCCTGCGCATCGGAATCACTGCGGGTCAGGAACAGATCGGTTTTGAACGCGCGGTGCGCCTTTTCCGATACCGGGCCGCCCGATGTGCTGGTGCTGTAGGTCATGGCCGCGGCCAGCGCGGTCGCATTCATATTTTTTTCGAGAACAAGGCCGGTATCCACCGTGTCCTTGGCCGACATGCCCAGCTCAACCAACGGCTTGCCCGCTTTTTGATTCAAACGGTTGAGGGCGAGCGCCATATCGAACAACGGCCCCTTGTTGAAACGGCGGCACCCCAGTTCGGGGTCGCGGTCTTTTTCATACGCCCCGGTGCAGAGCATATAGTCGCGATAGCCTTCAACGCCTTTTTCTTTAAAAACCTGGTCGGCCTCCTCCAGATCCAGCAAAACGCGAGAGCTGAAAAGAATGCGGATATGACCCATCGGACGCGGCATGGCGAACCCCTTATAATCCTGTAAACCCTGTTTTTCTTGTTATGGCCGTACCCTAGAATAATTGCGATAAGGGGCACAAGGTTTTCTTAAAACCACCCCCGGATTTACGGGTTATCCACGGTTTTCCACGTCATTAAAATTAACATAATCTAATAAACTTGCCCCATCGCCCGGCATTTGCTATCCCAGCCGTTCGCATTTGAACCATAAATAAGAACACAGGGATTATTCACCATGCGCGATTTCCACCTTGAACAGGCCCGCATCCACTACACCAACGCACTCAAATACCCACAGGGTGACGCCCATCACAACAGCATCCAGGAAATTCACCGCCATTTGTCCGCCGATGGATATGATCTGAACGATGACACCACTTACGCCCTGCTCGATCAGGGCCTGACCAAGGCCAAGTTTGATGAACTGACCTTCATCGCCACGACCCACATGATCACCAAGATGTTTGTATCGACCCAGGCGGTAGACACCCGCAATTACGGCGGATGGCTGGTGCCCGGCCGCCGCTTTCATGCGATGAAAGAATTGATCCGCCTGCTGGACGAACACGCCGATGCCATCGAAAACCATTCCGATGCGATTGGAACGGATCGTTACCACAACGCCCTGCTCGACTTCGTTATGACGGAATACAGGAATGGCGGACTGAAAACCTATCAGGCCGCATTGAAAGTGGATTATGCGGTCCACAAGGTCGAAAATTTGCAAGACCTGACTCAACAGGTTCTGGCCGCACAGGACCGTGGCGATCTGGATCATTATCTGCGTCAGGCCACCGACTGTGCCAGAACGCTGGATGGTTTGATGGCTGAATTGGACAAGGGCCAGAGGGATGAAGTCCTGCAACGCACGGACCAGACGAAGAAGACGCTGAAAAATTCGCGCCAAACGCTGGCTCTGACCTTCGCTCGCTATGCCGTAACCCATGACATCGTCCCGAAATGGGAACCGATCTTCCTCGGCTATCAAAGCGCATTGGAAGAATTGGAAGATGCGGGCGTCAACCTGAACGCCAAATCAACGTTCAAGGCCATTGGCATGGACGCCCAAACCTTCTGGGACAATTACCGCAAGCAGGTTGAGTGGATGAATGAGTCGGGCCGCAATTATGGCGCACGCAAAATCTATACCCCGGCCCCGAAACCATAAAGAGAGCGGATATGGGCGAATATTCTTACTACGACATCATACGTGAAAACCCCAAGTGCAACCCACGGAAACGGGCTTTCGCGTTGGTGGCGCGTGGGCATTTTGTTATTGATCCAGAATTCCCCGATTTTTATATCGAAGATCCATCAATCGACGATCTGGCCAACCGCCGCGCCTATCAAACCCATGGCGACCGGGTGTTCAGCCGCCGTTACATGAATTTGGTCCGTGAGATCGTGAATGACGGCATGGACCAGATCAATGCCCGCACCGAAAGCGTTGTGCGCACATTGATCCACCGCAATATCAATGCCGAAATCAAATTCGGCATTCCCCTGCCCGGCATGCGCCGGGTGAACCCGGCCATCGCCGCCGCCGAACTGGCATGGGTGTTGATGGGGACCGAGGATATTACGTGGTTACAAAAACACACGAAAATCTGGGACAAATTCGCGGTCGATGGCAAGGTCGAAGGCGCCTATGGCCAACGCTGGCGCAATGAATTTGGCCGCGACCAATTGGCCGGGGCCATTGACGTCCTGGGCCGCGAACCATCCAGCCGCCAGATCATGGTGTCGGCATGGCACCCGGGGAAAGATGGGCTGAACGCGCACAGCAAGGCGCTCGTTCCCTGCCCGGTGGATTTTACGATGCAGGTTTTGAACAACCGCCTGAACGTCGCCGTACATATGCGCAGTTCGGATGTGGCCGTCGGCCTGCCCTATGACACGATGTTTTATGCATTGTTGTTGGATGCGTTGGCCCGTGAAACCGGGCTGAAGAACGGCAAGCTGACCATGAATCTGGATCATGCGCATATTTATGAAACGCATTTGCATGACATGAAAACCCTGCCACATGCTGAGGCCACCACCATGGCATTGCCCGGCTATTCCATTTCACGGATCATGCAAAACCCGGATGCGTATGTCCGCCGCGTTAAAACATTGGCCGCACGCGCGTACCAGCCGGATTCATCGTTGAAATTTTCTGCTGTCGCCGCCCCGAAATTATAGGACTAAAACTATAGGGCCAGCTTGCGCACATTCCGCGCCAGATCGGAATGGGGGGACAGATGGTCGCGCATGGTGCGCAGATATTCCGGATCAGCCGCAAACCCCAGCCATTTCAGTGGCAGATCATTCGCCGCATCATTGTATTGATACCGCAGGTCAGGCTTGGTTTCGATATCGTATGTGATGTCATCGCGGATCGGCGGGCCAACATAATCACCCACATTGTGGGATGGCGTCGGCAACACAACACGCAATCCCGAAACATCATTTGCAACGACTAAGTTGTCCGTTCCAATTTCACCAGCCCCGCCATAAGTCACAACCAGTTTCGTACCGGCCTGTTTCAAACGATCCTGCCATCCTTCGTAGGAATGGTGCGGGCTGAGCGCGGGGCCAAAGAATTGGTGGAAATTCTCCGCGCCTTCGGCCCGTTCATGCAGTTGCGGTGAATATGTCGTCGTCATGCGGTACATATGACGCGCGGGGATAAAGGCGACGAACACCATATCCGCCTGTTTATCCTCGGCCAGAAAATCGCGGCCATCGCGGAAATTGATGCGATCCAATTCAAAATCGGGATCAATCATAAACCCACTGCACAGCAGATATTCCATGATCCGGGTCAGACGGTCGCTATCCACGCCCTTGCCCCCCACATCCAATTCATACGCGCCGACAACGGCAATGGTTTTCAAACGGGGAAGATCGGGATTGCGGGCGCAAATTTCGGCACACACCCGGCGGGCCTGGGCCTCGTCGGTCAATGCAACCTTGTTAAATTCATCGCACCATTGGGTCATGGGTCATGAAATTACACGATTCTGGAAAATAAACCAAGAAAAAACCCCGCTGGGCGGTCCCGGCGGGGTTTTTTGTGTTGTTAGAGTGACTTACGCCACTTTTTCCTTCGCGCTTTTCGCGGCCAGATCGCGCAGGACGTAGTGCATGATGCCACCATTTTCGTAGTAGCCAATCTCGTCCTGGGTATCGATGCGGCACAGAGCCTGGATCTCTTCTTTCGATCCATCCTTGCGCGTGATCGTCACGGTTACATCCATGCGCGGCTTCACGCCTTTTTCCAGACCCAGAATGTCGAACGTTTCCGTGCCATCCAGTTTCAACGACTGGCGCGTCTGGCCATTCTTGAACATCAACGGCAACACGCCCATGCCCACCAGGTTGGAGCGGTGAATCCGTTCAAAGCTTTCGGCCAGAACGCATTTCACACCCAGCAGGAACGTGCCCTTCGCGGCCCAGTCACGGGATGACCCCGTGCCATATTCCTTGCCCGCCACAACGATCAACGGCGTGCCATCGGCAATATATTTCATGCACGCGTCATAGATGGGCATCTCTTCGCCGGTCGGCAGGTATTTGGTGTAACCGCCTTCCTTGCCACCCAGCATTTCGTTTTTAATGCGGATGTTGGCGAAGGTGCCGCGCATCATGACTTCATGGTGGCCACGGCGCGCGCCGTAGGAGTTGAAATCACGCACATCAACACCATGGTCGATCAGATATTTCCCGGCTGGGGAATCTTTCTTGATCGAGCCGGCGGGTGAAATGTGGTCGGTGGTGATGGAATCACCAAACAACGCCATGCATGCGGCCCCTTTGATGTCCTTAATCCCCGGCGGGGTCTTGGACATACCGGTGAAATATGGCGGGTTGGCCACATAGGTGGATTTGGCATCCCAATCATATGTTTCTCCCTCGCCCCCTTTCACGGCTTGCCATTCCTTTGGTCCCAGGAACACATCCTTGTACCGGCTGGAGAACATGGCCGAGGTCAAATTGCGGTTCACCGCATCGGCGATTTCATCATTGGTCGGCCAGATATCTTTCAAATAAACCGGCTTGCCGTCTTTGTCTTCGCCCAGCGGATCATTCATCAAATCCACTTTCATATTCCCAGCCAGCGCATAAGCAACAACCAGCGGCGGCGATGCCAGATAGTTGGCCTTCACATGCGGGTTGATGCGGCCTTCGAAGTTCCGGTTGCCGGACAGAACGCCCGCCACCGTCAAATCACCGGTTTCAACCGCCTTGGCAATTGCATCCGGCAGAGGACCGGAGTTCCCGATGCACGTTGTGCAACCATAACCAACCAAGTTGAATCCCATTGCATCCAGATGCTGGGTCAGGCCCGCTTTATCTAGATAATCGGTCACAACCTGCGACCCCGGGGCCAGAGATGTTTTCACCCACGGCTTCACCTTCATGCCCTTTTCATGGGCCTTCTTCGCCACCAAACCGGCGGCCAGCATCACGGACGGGTTCGATGTGTTGGTGCAGGACGTAATCGCCGCAATCACCACATCACCGTGTTTCAGGCTGTAATCCGTACCCGCCACCGGAACGGCGTGGGTGGTGTCGTGTTTCGCGGCAGCATCGGACGATTCTGGCATTTCCGACACCATGCGCGCATCGCCATTATCGTGCGGCAACGTTCCCAGCGATTCCGCCAGATATTTCTTAAATGCGGCGGCGGCATTCGACAACACGACGCGGTCCTGCGGGCGTTTCGGCCCGGCGATGGACGGTTCAATCGACCCCAGATCCAATTCCAGCGTATCGGTGAACACCGGATCGGCGGAATTTTCATCACGCCACATGCCTTGCGCCTTCGCATATTCCTCAACCAGTTTCGCACGGTGCGGATCGCGGCCCGTGAAGGTCAGATAGCGAATGGTTTCGCGGTCAATCGGGAAGAAGCCGCATGTCGCGCCATATTCCGGCGCCATGTTGCCAATCGTTGCGCGGTCGGCCAACGACATGTTGTCCAGACCCGGGCCATAAAATTCAACGAACTTGTTCACCACGCCTTTTTTACGCAGCATCTCGGTCACGGTCAGGACCAGGTCGGTCGCGGTTGTGCCCTCTTTCATCTTGCCGGTGATTTTGAAACCGATCACCTGCGGGATCAACATGGATACCGGTTGGCCCAGCATCGCGGCCTCGGCCTCGATCCCACCAACACCCCAGCCCAGAACGGCCAGGCCGTTGACCATCGTGGTGTGCGAATCCGTGCCCACCAGCGTGTCGGGATAGGCCACATTGCTACCGCGCTCTTCATCTTTTTCCACCCAAACGGTTTGGGCCAGATATTCCAAATTCACCTGGTGGCAAATGCCGGTGCCCGGCGGTACAACGCGGAAATTGCGGAAGGCTTGTTGGCCCCAGCGCAAGAACGCATAACGCTCGCCGTTGCGTTCAAATTCACGGTCCACGTTGGTTTGGAACGCGGCCCCATTGCCGAATGCATCCACCATCACCGAGTGGTCGATAACCAGATCAACAGCCGTCAGCGGGTTAATCTTCTGCGCGTTGCCGCCCAATGCTTTCATCGCTTCGCGCATCGCGGCCAGATCGACCACGGCGGGAACACCGGTAAAATCCTGCATCAACACGCGGGCCGGACGATAGGCCACTTCGTGTTCGGTCTTGCCCTTATTCTCCAGCCATGCGTGGCAGGCTTTGATATCATCAACGCTGACCGACACGCCGTCCTCAAAGCGCAACAGGTTTTCCAGCAGCACTTTCATCGAAAACGGCAGACGCGACACATCACCAATCTGCTTCGCGGCATCCGGCAAACTGAAATAATCGTATGATTTGCCATCAACGGTCAGGCTTTTGCGGGTTTTCAGGCTATCGTGTCCGGTGCGTGTCATGGATGAAGTCCTTGGTCGTAGAGTGGAGTGGTTGAAAATTCGGCAGATGAATTGTGCAGATAACTTAGCATGCTGGCGCAAAAATCAAAGTGTTCGACCCACATGAGGATGCAGTTGAGAACGCCTTGCAAATAGCGCGCGCAAGGGAGTGTAGGACGGGATGTTTAATGGAGTGTTAAGCCCATTTTTCTTATGACAATCACCCCATATCATCCCGACAGAGCGAAGCGACGAGGGATCTCCTCTTGTGTGAAGGTGGGATCCCTCACATCCGTTCGGGATGACACAATCGTTCAGCCAACGCCAAAGTCTTTAAAAATCAAAACCCTGCCCCGAACCCCTTAACAAAACCCTAACAAAAAACCGCAGAAATCCGCCAATTTTTGCCTTATTCTTTGGTCTACGGCCCTTAATTTGGCCATATTTGGCCGTCAAGCTTGAAGGGTGAGAGCGAAGTTTTCCAGCTTCCTCCTTCGCAAATGGTTCCAGCTTATTACCGAATCCGTCGCCTTCCCCGGGCGACGGATTTTTCTTTTACCGCCCATTTCCTACCCATTTCAGCTTTGTTCCCCTTGTCCCCATGGCACCCCCACGCTAAAACCTCCCCCATGATGATATCCGCTGAAAATCTGGCGTTGCACCGGGGGTTAACTCCGGTCCTGCACGGCCTGTCCTTTGCCGTTCCGGCGGGGCAACTGGCCGCGTTGACGGGCGCGAATGGCAGCGGCAAAACCACCCTGCTTCAAACCATCGCCGGATTGATCACCCCGGATGCGGGCCGCATCCTGTTCGACGGTGTTGAACGCGATGTCGAAGACCGCGCGCCGCTGATCCACTGGATCGCGCCGGACAATCCGTTCAAACTGGCCCTGACCGTTTCCGAAAACCTGATCTTCTGGGCCGCCATGATGGGCGTGCGCGCCGATGACGATATGATCGCCGCCGCCTTGCACCGGATGGAGGTCGCGCATCTGG
Organism: Micavibrio aeruginosavorus EPB; assembly: GCF_000348745.1. Lineage (NCBI taxonomy): Bacteria > Pseudomonadati > Bdellovibrionota > Bdellovibrionia > Bdellovibrionales > Pseudobdellovibrionaceae > Micavibrio > Micavibrio aeruginosavorus. The sequence continues at coordinate 1,761,348 of NC_020812.1, forward strand.
CCGGGCGTATCGTCGGCACACTGTCCACCGGGCAACGTCGCCGCACGGCGTTGTGCCGTTTGTTTCTGGCCCCGCGCCCGATCTGGTTGCTGGATGAACCGGCGCTGGCGCTGGACGATCACGCGGCGGATGAATTGATCGCCCTGACCCACGCGCATTGCGGCGATGGCGGATGCGCCATTGTCGCCACGCACCGCCCGCCGCGGTGGGACGCCAATATGATCATCCCGCTGTCCCCCGAATATCATTTGATGTCGGAGGTTGCGTAATTGCCATGTTGTCCATGACCGCCACCATAAAACGGGATTTAACCCTCGCCCGGCGCAGCCCGGCGCGCATGATTGCGGTGCCGACATTCTTCATCTTGCTGGTCACGATTTTTCCGCTGGCCCTGGGCCCCGATCCTGACTTGCTGGCCCGCATTGCCCCCGGCGTGTTGATGGCCGCTGCGTTGATGGCGACGCTGGTCCATCTGGACCGCCTGTTTCGTGATGATGCCGAAGATGGCACGCTGGATGCCGTCATCCTGTCGCCTGCACCGCTGTCGCTTTACACCGCCGGGCGGATTGTGGCGCATTGGATGGTGACGGGCCTGCCCTTGCTGATCCTGTGTCCGGTCATGGCGATGATTTTGAACGCACCGTTGCCGTTTGCGGAATCGGTGTTTGGCGTCATCCTGCCCGCGACATTGCTTCTGACCCTAATCGGCGCAGCGGTTCAGGGATTAAGCCTGGGGTCCGGCCTTGGCGGTGTGTTGTTGGCCGTGTTGGCCCTGCCCCTTTATATTCCGGTTTTGATTTTTTCCGGGGCGGCGTTGCATCTGCTGTCCACCGGTATGAATGCCGCCATGCCGATGGCGATTTTATGGGCGTGCGTGGCCCTGGCCACGCCGTTAACACCGCTGGTCACGGCGGCCACTTTGCGTATGGCACGAGGGTAAAATTATGAAACTGGCCAACCCCACACGATTTAACCGCATCAGCGCGATTGTCACGCCATTGATGGCGCTGCTGTGCATTGCGTTGCTGATCCCCGGTCTGTACACCGCGCTTTATTCCTCCCCGCCGGATTATCAGCAACATGATTCCGTGCGCATCATGTATGTCCACGTCCCCGCCGCATGGGTGGCGTTGATGGCGTATGCCAGCCTTGGCATCGCTGGCATCGTCATGCTGGTGTGGAAACATATGCTGGCGGGATTGTGGATTCGCGCCGTGGCCCCCATCGGCATGGCGTTCACCGCCATCTGTCTGGTTTCGGGCAGTTTGTGGGGCATGCCCACATGGGGCACATGGTGGGTATGGGATGCGCGGCTGACCTCCGTGCTTGTCCTCTTCTTCCTCTATGTCGGGATTTTCGCCCTCGACCTGGCCTATGACGACCGGGACAAGGGGCTGCACGCCGCCGCATGGCTGGCCGCCATTGGCCTGATCAATTTGCCGATCATCAAATTCTCGGTCGAATGGTGGAACACGCTGCACCAACCCGCCAGCATCACCAGCATCAATCGCATGGCCAACCCCGCCATCGACCCCAGCATGATGACCCCACTGTTTTTGATGGCAGGGGCCTTTACGGCGCTGTTTTTTGCTTTGGCGCTGACCCGGCTGAACATTGTGATGACACATCGGAAGAAACGGTTAAAAGCCCTGCGCATGCTGGCTGATTCAATATAGCAACATAACGCGTCATCCCGGCGAAAGCCGGGATCCAGAAGACCGGGACAATTCTGCGCCTGTGGCTCTGGATCCCGGGTCAAGCCCGGGATGACAAGATGGAGAGTATAAAGTGACATTCGAAACCTTTATCGCCATGAACGGTTACGGCCTCTATGTCTGGGGCTCTTACGGTTTTGCCGCGATTGTGCTTATCGTGCTGACCTTGGCCACGTTTATCCGTGCCCATGAAATTAAACAGGATGATGAATAAGATGACGCGTAAAAACCGCCGTCTGGTGGCTCTGGCTTTAATTCTCACGGGTGTTGCGCTGGCGACCGCATTGCTGCTGTTCGCCCTGCGCCAGAATGTGACCTATTTCATGAGCCCGACCGATCTGGTCTCGACCAGCGCCCGACCGCTGGCTGGGGGGCGCCCGATCCGCGTCGGCGGTATGGTTGTGTATGGCACCGTGAAACGCGATGGCACCATCACCCGCTTCACCATCACTGACAATGAAAACAATGTCGTGATTGAATATGACGGCATCGTCCCCGATTTATTCCGCGAAGGCCAAGGCATCATCGCCACCGGAACCATCAACGACGATCATGTTTTTATCGCCACGCAATTGCTGGCCAAGCATGATGAAAATTACATGCCACCCGAGGTGGCCAAAGCCATGAAACCGCATTACGACGCCATTGAGGCCAAAAAGCAATGATTGCGGAACTGGGCCATTTTGCGTTGATCCTGTCTTTGCTCTGCGCCACCCTGCAAATGGCCGCGGGGTGGAAAGCGCGCAAGCCCGGCATGGATTCATGGCTGGTGGTGGCTCGCCGCGCAGCCATTATTCAATGCGCAACCATCGTCGCCGCCTTTGCTGCGCTGATTTATTCCTTCGTTGTGTCGGATTTCTCGGTCGCACTGGTCGTGAATAACAGCCACACACTCAAACCCTTGCTGTATAAAATCGCAGGTACGTGGGGCAACCACGAGGGGTCGATGGTTCTGTGGGTTCTGATCCTTGCGCTGTTCGGTGCCCTGTCCCTGCGCCAGACCATGCCGGATGCCATGCGATCCATGGTGCTGGCCGTGCAGGGAATGCAGGCGGTGGGCATTCTGGCCTTCATCCTGTTTACATCCAATCCGTTCACACGTTTGGACCCCGCACCGGCGGACGGGATGGATTTAAATCCCCTTTTACAGGACCCGGGCCTCGCCTTTCACCCGCCCCTGCTCTATCTGGGCTATGTCGGGTTTTCGATTGTGTTTTCCTTTGCGTGTGCGGGCCTCCTGACCAACGCCATCAACCGCGACTGGGCCGCCCTCGTCCGCCCGTGGGTTCTGGCCGCATGGGCGGGGTTGAGCGCGGGCATCGCGCTTGGATCATGGTGGGCGTATTACGAACTGGGCTGGGGCGGGTTTTGGTTCTGGGACCCGGTGGAAAACGCATCTCTGATGCCATGGCTGTGTGGCACGGCGCTGTTGCATTCCATTATCATCACGCGCCATCGTGGGGCCTTGCCACGGTGGAGCGTCCTGCTCGCATTACTGGCTTACACTTTCTCCCTGCTTGGCACGTTCCTGGTGCGCTCCGGCGTTTTGACGTCGGTGCATGCCTTTGCCACCGATCCGTCACGCGGCTTGTTTATCCTCGGCCTGTTGACCGTGTTTGCGGGTGGCGGGTTCCTGCTCTACGGCTTGCGCGCGCCAGATTTGAAAAGCGATGCCGGGTTTAAACCCATCAGCCGCGAAAGCGCATTGGTCGTCAACAATCTGATTTTAACGGCGATGGCGGCGACCATTTTGGTCGGTACGCTCTATCCGCTGATTTTGTCATCACTGAATGCCGGGCAAATTTCGGTGGGGCCGCCCTTTTTCAACGCGACCATCCTGCCGCTGGCTGTGCCGCTGATCCTGCTCATGGGGGTTGGCCCATTTCTGGCGTGGAAGAAAGCCGATTTAAACGCCATTCGCGAGCAATTGGTTGCGGGTGCGTTGATGACCGCGACCATCGTTGGATTGATCATTGCCATTCAAACGGAAACATCCCTGATCGTTTTGGGCGGCTTTGCCCTTGGGATCTGGGCCATTGTCACAACGCTGGCCGACACCTGGGCGCGCCGTGGCAAACTGACCTTATCCGGCTGGGGTATGCGGCTGGCCCATGCGGGGCTGGGCGTGGCCGTGATTGGCATCGTCGGCACCACGCTGTGGAAAATTGAAACCGCGCAAATTTTAAAACCGGGCGAACATTTAACCGCCGGACGCTGGACCGTCACATTGGATTCGGTTGATGCCGGATTCGGCCCGAATTATTCCACCATCATGGCCCATGTCACGGCACGGGCGGGCGATACATCCATCAACCTGTCCCCCGAACGTCGCTATTACCCCGTCGGCGGCATGGCTACGACCGAGGCCGCCATTCGCACGTCCCTGCGCGATGACATTTATGTTGTGTTAGGGCAACAGGATACGATTGATAAAGGCGATGGCCAAGGAAACGGATGGATTATTCGCGCCACCACCCATCCGCTGGTTGCCCTGATTTGGGGCGGGTTTGCGATGATCGCAAGCGGCGGGCTATGCGCGTTGTTCGGGCAACGTCGGAAAAATAAGGAAGGGTCATAAGAATGGTCACAAAAATCCAACGCCTGTATTTCCTTTTACCGCTCGTTTTGCTCGGGTTCCTGATCGCAACGGCTGTGACGCCTTTGTTAAAAGGCACCGACCCGTCTGTTCTGGACAGCCCCCTGATCGGGCAGCAGGCCCCCGCTTACACCGCGGACGGGTTTGATCCGGCCATTGTCGATACGGTTCTGCGCGGCCCCGGCCCTGTGCGGGTTGTCAATTTCTTCGCCAGCTGGTGCCCGCCATGCGAAGCCGAACACCCCATGCTGAAAACCATGGCGACAATGGACAATGTCATGATTATCGGTATCAATGTTCGCGATATGCCGGAAAAACGCGATGCGTTTCTGGCCCGGCTTGGAAATCCATTCGACACAATCCTGAACGATCCCGATGGTGGCCTGTCCATCGCCTGGGGCACCAGCGGAACCCCCGAAACATTCATTATTGATATGGACGGCATCATCCGCCACCGCATCACCGGACCGATCACGCAAACGGATATTGACGCCCTGATCGTTCCGCTGGTCAAACAGGAAAACGCCCCATGATCCGCGTTGTTCTGGCCCTTCTGTTTCTCTCTACACCGGCGTGGGCCATGCAGGACCCGCGCGAAGCCCTGGCCAATCCGGCACAGGAGCAACGCGCGCAAGCCCTGTTCCACGATTTGCGCTGTGTCGTGTGCCAGAACCAGACCATTGCCGAATCCGATGCCGCAATTGCACGCGACATGCGGAAACTGGTGCGCGACCGCATTGAATCCGGCGCGACCGACACCGACATCGTCAACGAACTGCACCGCAATTACGGCGATTTCGTTCTCATGACACCCCCCTTTGACCCACGCACATGGATTTTATGGGGTATGCCGCTTCTGATTCTGGGGGTTGGCGGGTTTGTCGCCGTTCGTTCTTTAAGCCGTGCATCCAATATGGATGATCCATCATGATCCTGTTTGTTATCACCGCCATTCTGACCGCGATTATCATGGTCATTCTGTCTGATCCGCTGATGAAATCGGCAACGACGTGGCAATCCGGCGTTAAATTGCTGATCACGGGCGCGCTCTGCGTTCTGGCGCTGTATTTGTTTTTGGGCTCGCCCGACACGCCATCCCGCGCCGCCGCTTTCGAAACACTGGACAATCCGCGCGCACAAATCCGACTGAAGCAACAGGAAGAACTGGTTTTGTTGCAAGCCCTGTCCGGGGAACCGGACAACACCGGCTTGCTGCTGCGTCTGGGAACGATCCAGATTGAATCGGGCCGTGCGGATGATGCCATTCCCCATCTGGCCCGCGCCAACACGCTACGCCCCGGCAATGCAGACATTCAAATTGCCCTGGCCGCGGCGTATTTCAGCAATGGCTTGAGAATTGCGGAAGAAAACAAACCCGGCGCAATGGACGCGGCCCGCAAAGAGATGGAAGCCGCCCTGACCTATGCCCCCAAGGGACATCCCATCCGTGCCGATATTCAACGCGCCATTTCCGCCACAGCATCCGGGCATTGATTCATCAAGGCGGCGTAATTTTGCGGAGAATCCAGCGCGTTTTGGCGCGCCATGCGGTCGGCATACATGTCACGTAAAATCTGTTCTGTCTGGTTAATGACGGCCTGTTGCATCCGGCTGCGCATCACCGTTACTTCGTTATCGGCAATCGGCGGGGATTGGCGGTTGCCATCAACTTCGAACACAAAATCAAACGCCCGATCAATTTGCGCGGCATAGGATTCGATTGCAGTGCGATCAATGGCCACATGTTCCATTTCATGATCGCGCACGGCATTATACACACATCCACCCCGCGCAAAATCGCGCGCGATGAAAATGGTTGGCTCCAGCGTCAGAATAATATTCACTTCCGCAAAGTGCAGACAGCTTAAGCCGCCGGTTTCCGCCGGTTGCCAATCCATTTCAATACTGTATTCAATTCCGATATTGCCGCGCATGACACCACCCGTTTTGGCGTGGGTCATATTGGTGGCCGATTTGGCCGTGTCTGTATCCATCTCAAATGTTTCAAGCACGCTCATCGGCAATGAATCATCGATTTTCGTCGCCGCCGTCACGGCATAGACGCTGACATTCGGAACGGGCGGAGCCGGGCAGCCGGGCACACTGCCCGCCGCCAACCACAAACCCGAGGCCATCAACCCGGCCTGTATCGATTCCAGCAACATCTCTGGACCCATTTAAAATACGCCTTTTGATTATATCAGTAACTTATAATATAGATAAGTTACCGTTTCAGCCTGACCAGCCCCTTACAAATGGCGCTGATCCGGTCGTATTCGGCGCGTGAATCGACCTGAGCCTGTAAATTATATTGATCCTGTTCCAATGCGGCTTTGCGGTCCTGCATTGCCTGCTTTACCTGTTCCAGCGTGGTGGTTTTGTAATCTTCAACCCGCGCAATCGATACGGGGCCAATCACCCCGGTCTGATCGACCGCCCGCTTCACCAATGTCCCCACAGCCTGCACATACGCGTTCATGATCCGGCGATCAACTTCGATATGTTTTAATTCGTGTTCAATCACGGCATCACGACACGGGGGTTTTGAAAATTCCTGTGCGACGTAAACGACGGGGGATAATGTAACGGTTACATTCACGCTCTTATACTGCATACAGGCCTGCCCCAGATCGGGGCTTTCGAAAATTTGCCACTCGATGGACAGTGACGTCACAACTTCATCGTGGCGCATGCCGCCGGTCGCGGTGTCGGCCATTCCGGCATAGGGATTGTAATTATTCTCCCGCCGCATCGCGGCGGTCAGGTCCGCCGATTTTTTGGAAAAGTCATATTGGATGGGGTTGCTGACCGGATTGATATTGATCACCGGGGGCACACCCGGCGGACACACCATTTTACCGTTGCGGATTTTCAGCGGATACGACTCGGCCTGCCCCTTGGCCGCCCACAGGGCAACCGGCCACATCATGCCGAAACCACACACAAGGGCGGTGAAAAACAGCAGCTTTATCCGCATAACCCCTTAATTTTATCAGAAAATTCGCCCCTTCGCCCTTTTATATTTGCCCTTGCCATACTATGATGGGCGCACCTGAAACTGGCTGAATACGGGGATTTTCGACCATGATGCACGCCATTGGACAATTGCTGATCACGTTACTGAATATTTACCTTTTCATTATTATCGCTGGCGTTGTCATCAGCTGGCTGATCGCTTTTGACGTGATCAACACCCGCAACCCCCAGGCCGGCAATCTGGTCCGCTTGATCGAACGCATCACGCAACCGGTTTACGCCCCGCTGCGCAAATTCATTCCGCCGATTGGTGGCATTGATATTACGCCGATTATTATCATCTTCGGCATCTACCTGTTGCAAAGCATTATCGCCAGCATGTTCTTCAGCGCTCCGGCGATTACCATTACGGGCTAAGCCATAAGCAATGACGAACAAGGCCGCCACCATCATCGACGGGAAAATGATTGCCGCCACCATGCGGCAATCCATCGCCGGTGATGTGACGGCCTTGCGCGCCCGGGGCATTTTACCGGGGTTGGCCGTTATTTTAATTGGTGATGACCCGGCGTCCGATATCTATGTCCGCAATAAAATGCGCGCCTGTGAATCCGTCGGCATCCACAGTGCGGAATACCGCCTGCCCGCCACGGTGACCCAGGGTGCCGTGGACACATTGATCGACACGTTGAATGCCGATCAATCCATCCACGGCATTTTGCTGCAACTGCCCGCACCCACGCAGATTGACACGCGCGCCCTGATCAACCGGATCAACCCGGCGAAGGATGTCGACGGATTGCATCCGCTGAACATCGGGAAACTGGTATCGGGCGCAAGGGATGCCATTATTCCGTGCACACCGCAGGGCGCATTAAAACTGATCCAATCCGTCCGCGCGGATTTAACCGGATTACACGCCGTCGTTCTGGGCCGATCGATTTTGTTCGGAAAGCCGATGGCGCAATTATTATTGGCCCAAAATTGCACGGTCACCACCGCCCATTCCAAAAGCCGCGACCTGCCCGCCCTGTGCGCACAGGCCGATATTCTGATCGCCGCCGTGGGCCAGGCTGCCATGGTCAAGGCCGATTGGGTGAAAGACGGCGCCATTGTGATCGATGTGGGTATCAATCGCCGCGACGATGGCACGATTGTGGGGGATGTCGATTTTGCATCGATCATGCCGCGCGCCGCCGCCATCACCCCGGTTCCGGGCGGCGTTGGCCCGATGACCATTGCCTGCCTGCTGGCCAACACCGTTGCGGCGGCGCAACAAACCACCCCGTAACCCACGCAAATCCGCGGCCGGGCATAATTTCCTTGTCATTTATTGGCGGATTTGGCCATACTCCCCGCCATGCAGGGACAAAAAAACAACAATAATAAGAACGACGAAGCCTTACTGCCCGTGCCCATCAAAAAAGATGGCGACCGGGAAGGCATGATCGCGATCAAAGACAGCATACTGATTCAAAAACACGCGGAATTTCTCAACGATGCGGATCACAGCCTTGATTCCGCCGATCTGGAAGCAAAGGCCGCCAGCCTGCATTACCTGCAACTTTATATCCACGCTGCCGAACGGCAATCGTTACGCGAAAACAACCTGCCCGTTCCGAACACCATCGGTTACGCGATTGATGAAAAAAAATTCACGCGCGAAATTGCCCTGATGCGCCGCATTATTAAAACGCTGGATTATTCCGAAGCTTATTTGAACGAACTCGACCAATCCGTTGATACAATCCACGCCGCCTTACAGCGCAGCGAATTTGTCCGCGAAACACAGGACGCATGGCCGCATTTGGGGCCCGTATACCGCAAAACCGCCCTGAACCACATTCAGAAAATTCACGCGCAAACGCAGAATATTGCCGGCGTGCAAACACCGCCGACATTAACCATGCGCTTTAACCAAAGCGCCATGACCCTGCCCGCCACGCCGGGCGCGCATGCCACGATTGTAATGGCGTATGAAAGCGACAATCTGGACGAAGCCGCTGGCGTCAGCGCCCTGGGGCAAGCGTGCATTCAAAAAAGCGGTGTGGCCCCACCGTTGCGCCCGCAAATTTTTTACAACACCCATGCCGATACAAATTTCCTGGAACGGGATTTTGCCAGCGCCGCGTCCACCGTGCACCATGAACAACATCATGTCATGCAATCGGCCCTGATGCTGGCCTATGCCCAGGGGCGCATTCCCAAATGCCACCCCATCGCGCGTGATGTTGAAATCATGTGGGCGCTCCACAAAGAACGCGCCTACATCACCCATGCGATCCAAAGCATTTACCGCATCCAGCACAAGGAACAGGATACCCACTACATCCAGAACCGGATGCAGGAACGCCTGACCCGAAGTTTACGCGCATAAACCATAATCCCGCAAAAGCCCGTCACGCTTGATCAAACGCGAATCCTCGCGTACAATTTTTTTGTGCATAACTAAAATCGCACATCATAAAAATAAAAATCACGATTCTCGAACAGGGATCACGAAGCCACATGATGAATCAAAACGCCGCCTCACCATCCGAACGGGATGGTGATAACACCCGGTTTTTGTCTTCAACCTTTCACAGCCACATGCCCACATTGCGGGCCCGGTTCGACCGATATAACCGGATTTTGAAATCCGGTACGGCGGATGAAAAACTGGATCTGATCCAGGAACTGCGCGATTACATTTTTGCCGAGGAGGAAAAAATCCTCTTCCCTAACGGGGACGCACCCGAAGGGATCATGTGGCAAACCCCGGTGGATGAATCCCGCTATGGCGTTGAAATTCACCTGATGCTGAAACTCTGCGCCGATTTTGAATATTCGGGTGAATACCGCCTGAAAATGCGGGAAATCGCCAATAATATCGCCATCGCAATGGCTGCCGACAAAGATATGCAGTTTGCCCAGCACAATTGGAACGGCATGGATATGACGCAAAAGAAAGCCATCCTGCGCAAGGCCCAGAAAATCCACGCCCAGGTCCAACAGCTGGATGGCATTCAAACCGGCCAGAATATCAGCGTGATTTTCAACAACGAGGCCCGCGCCCTGCCCGACGGGCAACACAATCCGCAATTTGGCTATGCGTCCCACAGCGACAGCCTGCACAGTATTTTTAACAGCAAAGCCTTGGGTTGGATGTTCGGCACACCGGACAGCGTCATCAATTACAACACCCACCCCGATAACAGTTTCATGCGCGGTGGATTCGCAACAGCGCTCAGCGCGATGCACCACGAACAACAACACGCGTTTCAATCCGCCATGGCGCTGGCCTATTTTGAAAAGCGCATCGATCCGGCCAGCCCGTATTACAAGGATGCCGAATTGCTTTATCGCCTGCGCGTGCATGATTGTTACGTTCCGCCATCTATCTACAGCGTGTATCGCAGACAGGCGCTGGAGCGCGACACGTTTGATTTCCAGCATTTGATGGAAACGCATTTGCGCCGCCCCTTTCCCGGCTCCGGCTGGGCCAAGGACCCCACCCAGGCCCGCGCCCATGGCAATACGCTGGACGGATTCTTTGGCCGGATCCGCAAATGGTTTCGCGGCCCCGAAGCCTGATAAATCATAATATTTCAATGAATTAGGGAGCGGTCACGGAATGTTTGACCGCCCTCTTTTGTTGACATAATATACGCCCTGTACTTTAGAACAGGGCCACATCATGCACGCGAACGACAGCGGCCATTCCGATCCCCTCGCCCGGCTGGTGCACCTGCTGGCCCGGCACATGCGCAACATGTCCACCGCCGATGCACTGCTTCTGGAAGAACAAATCAACGTTATTCGCCACGGTGATGATTTAACCCGGATCGCGCTGGCGAAAAACCTGGCATACAAAATCTTGCGCACCGAGCAGGCCCGTTTGGCCGCACGGGGTATTCTCCTGACCCCCAACACGTATGTTCGCGAAGACTATTACCCGCTGGATATCACCTTGATCCATGCAACAATGGATCATTTCCGCCTGTCGGATGCCTATCAATCCAGAATGGCCGTGGTCGCCAATGATGTCGCCCACGCCATGGCACAGAGCAAGACACTGCAATACGCGCAACGCCATTGGCCGTCGATGAACGATGATCAAAAAATTCGCGCCCTGAAAATCGTTCAGCATTTGCATGAAAAACATCAAAAACTTGGTGATTTGCGCTGCGAAATGCTGACCGGACTGACATTTTCGAATATTCCAATGACGCGCAAGAACGGGAGCATAAACCCAAAATTCTTTCTGGCGTTCCAGCATAACGCTTTCAGCAATGTGTTTAACAACTCGTCCGGGTCCGTTATATCGACCGCGATGGACCGCATGGGTGCGCATATTTACTACAACACCCATAACGACAATTTTTATTTCAGACGCAGCTTCGCCGCCGCGGCCGGGGCGATGCACCATGAACAGCAACACGTATTCCAGGGTGCCCTGGCCATGGCGTTTCACGATGGGCGCATCGAAAAATCAAATCCGTATTATAATGACGCGCGGATCTTCTATCTGCTGACACGCGAAGAATGTTACATGCCCGGAAATATTCCATCGCTCTACCGTACACAGGCGATTGAAACCGATGCTTTCGCGTTTCAAACCGCCATGACCCGCCGCCTGTATCGCCCGTTCAATGAAGGCGCGTGGGCCGATGACCCGGACCAGCGCGCCGCTTACGAAAACGGCGGCTGTGCCCTGTTCAAAAAATTAAAGGCGCGGATTTTTGGTCCGCGCCCTTAAATTCATTGATCGAATGGTGATTTATTCACCCTGCGCGGCGGTAAAGCCCGGTTTCCCGTCGAAATTATAAAGGTTTTCAACCTTGATAAAATCAATGTTCGCAGCGTCAAATTTCGCCAGCAACGCCATAATGGCATCGTGTTTGATTCCGCTGTTGCTCATAAACCGCAAACGCCAATGGTCGGAACAGAATGTTTCCGGCTGTCCATCGGGCCAGACTTTGGTCCCACGGTTTGCAATGGATTCCATGGCCAGACCGTTATCATTCACACCCAGCGCCAGAATACGATCCGCCAGACCGTTCGGGTCACATTGGTCAATGTTCACGAACACATCCACGCCGACCAGTTTTTTGTCCTGCGTCACACGCGGTTTCAGCGGCGGCAGAACCATGCCCCCGGCGGCCCCAATGACCGGCGCACCATAATCCACGGCGCGCAATTTTTCCGGCGTGGCACCAATGCGTTCAATCACGGCCTTGGAGAACCCGTCGGTGCCGACCTTTTCCACCGATTTGCCCAAACGGTAAATATCCCCGGTGTGAATGCCATCCTCGATGGTTTTCAACCAGGCATTATGAACCCGCGTGGCGATGTCCTTCTGGCCGATATGCACCAGCATCATCACCGCGCCCAGCAACAGGCCCGACGGGTTGGCAATGCCCTTGCCCGCAATATCCGGGGCGGACCCGTGAATGGCTTCGAACATCGCACATTGCGTACCAACATTCGATGACCCACCCAGGCCGACCGATCCCGTCACCTCGGCCGCGATATCGGAAATAATATCGCCATACAGGTTTTCGGTCACGATCACGTCGAACATATGCGGCTGCACCGCCACCTTGGCGGACCCGATGTCGATGATCATGTGGCTTTGCTCAATATCCGGGTATTCCGCGCCAATTTCATCGAATGTGCGGTGGAACAAACCATCCGCCATTTTCATGATGTTGTCCTTGGACATACAGGTCACTTTTTTCCGGCCATTGGCGCGCGCATACTCAAAGGCGTAGCGGATAATCCGCTCCGACCCCGGACGGCTGATAATCTTGACCGATTCAACAACGTCCTGCGTATGGCGATATTCAATACCGCCGTACAAATCTTCCTCGTTCTCGCGCACGATCACCAGATCCATCGTCGGATGGTTGGTTTCCACATACGGCGCATAGGACACGCACGGGCGCACGTTGGCGAACAGCCCCAGCGATTTCCGCACCGTGACGTTCAGGCTTTTAAACCCGCCGCCCTGCGGTGTCGTGATGGGGGATTTCAGGAACACCTTGGTCCGGCGCAGGGAATCCCACGCGGAATCCTCGATCCCGCTCTTGATGCCGCTTTTATACACGGCCTCGCCAATGGCGATTTCCTCAATCGCCAAGGCCGCGCCCGCCGCATCCAGGATTTTCAGCGTCGCATCCATGATTTCCGGGCCGATACCATCGCCCCGCGCCACCGTGATGGGAACCAGATTCGTTTTACTTGTACTTACCATTTGGATTGGCCCTTTCGTTTGCCAAAGAGAAAATCAACCTGTTGCGTCATGCGTTGTTGCAAGGACGCGTCCGCCTTGCCGCGCCAGTCGGGCCGCATATTGGTCGGGCCATAGCGCAGGATGCAATAGCCCAGCGCTGCCGCCGCAATCGACCCCATCAGCACGCCCAGACGAACCACGGCCTGCATATGCACATCGTGATAGGCCAGACCGCCGATAAACAACGACATGGTGAAACCAATCCCGCAAATAACCGATACGCCATAGAGTTGGGTCCAGTTGGCATTGTGCGGCTTGGGCGACAATCCGGTTTTGACGGCCAGAAAGATCATGCCGAAAATACCAATCTGTTTACCCAGCAACAGGCCCAGCGCGATACCCAGCGTCACCGGGTCGACCAACGCATCAACACCCATACCGGCAAACGGTACGCCCGCGTTGGCAAAACCAAATAACGGCAACACCAAAAAGGCGACCCACGGATGCAAATTATGCTCCAGCGTTTTTGCCGGGGATTTTCCGGGGTGTTTCTTGCCATGCAGCGGAATAAACATGGCCGCAATCACACCAGCCAGCGTTGCATGGATGCCCGATTGCAAAACCGCAATCCACAAAACGAAGGTGAGCAGGATATACGGCGCAATGCGCAGAACATTCCGGCGATTCAGAATAAACAAGCCAACCAAAGCCGCCGCCGCGAAATAGAGCGGGTCCGGGTTGAACCCGTGTGAATAGAAAATGGCGATAATGATAATCGCCCCCAAATCGTCAATCACCGCCACAGCCGTCAGCAGGATTTTCAACGAAATCGGAATGCGATTCCCCACCAGGGTCAGGATGCACAGCGCAAAGGCAATATCCGTTGCCGACGGAATGGCCCACCCGGCCAGGTTTTCCGGCGTATCCTTGTTGATGAACCAGAAAATGGCCGCCGGAACCACCATCCCGCCAACCGCGGCCAGCGCCGGAAGCAAGGCGCGATCCCGGCTGGATAATTCCCCTTCCAGAAATTCACGCTTAATTTCCAACCCGATCAGAAAGAAGAAGATCGCCATCAACCCGTCGTTGATCCACAACAGAACAGATTTTTGCAGCGCCAGATCAAACCCATCCGCCGTCGAAAATCCGATGGTGAATTTCACATTATTTAATATGTGGTCATACAAACCGCTCAACGGCGAATTGGCGATGATCAGCGCCAGAATGGACGCACAAATCAATACAATCCCGCCCGCTGCTTCCAAGCGGAAGAAATCGCGCATCATCACGACGATGGATTTGCCATTTTCTGTATCGAGGTCGTGGGGTCCGTGATTGGAATGGTGTGATGCCATGGGCCTGCCTTAAACTCCGGGATAAGATTATGGATATTGATGACAAGACGGTCAAAAACCGCTAAATCTTGGGACGACAGGATACCTTATTTTTCAACGATTGTGCAGAGCCAACAGGACATCATCGCATGCTGACCCAGGAAATCATTATCGCCCGTCGTCAGGCCCAACCGCTGGGCGAGGCCGAAATCGGCCAGTTCGTCCGTGGCATCGTCGATGGATCGGTGGGCGAAGGGCAAATTGCTGCCTTTTGCATGGCCACCTGCCTGAACCCAATGGATGTTGCCGAACGTGTCGCCCTGACCCGCGCCATGGCCACATCGGGCATCACGCTGGACTGGTCGGACCAGTCGCTGGACGGGCCGGTGCTGGATAAACATTCGACGGGCGGTGTTGGTGACAAGGTGTCCCTGATGCTGGCCCCGATCGTCGCGGCCTGTGGCGGGTTTGTGCCGATGCTGTCGGGCCGTGGCCTTGGCCATACCGGCGGCACGCTGGACAAGATGGATTCCATACCCGGCTATGTCAGCCAGCCGCCGCTGGATAAAATCCGTAAAGTGGTCAAGGAACAAGGCTGTGCCATCATTGGCGCGACGAAGGACCTGGCCCCGGCTGATCGCACCATGTATGCCGTGCGTGATGTCACCGGCACGGTGGAAAGCCTTGATTTGATCACCGCATCCATCTTGTCGAAAAAAATGGCCGCGGGCCTGAATGGGTTGGTGATGGATGTGAAATTCGGCTCTGGCGCCTTTATGCAGGATTATGATGACGCCCGCGCCTTGGCGGAATCCATTGTTGGCGTTGCCAATAATGGCGGCCTGCCCTGCACCGCATTGATGACCGACATGGACCAGGTTTTGGGCCGCACGGCGGGCAACGCGATTGAAGTGCGCGAAGCGATTGAATTCCTGCGCAATGAAAATGTTGATCAACGCCTGTATGATGTCACCATTGAACTGTCTGCGGAACTTCTGCTGTTGGGTAAACTGGCGGATACGATCGAAGACGCGCGCGCGAAATGTGTTGAAAATTTAAAGAATGGCCGCGCCGCGCATTTCTTTGAACGCATGGTCGCTGCTCTGGGCGGGCCGTCCGATATTATCGATCGGTTCGACAAACACATGAAACTGGCCCCGATTGAACATGCCGTATACCCGGATCAGGGCGGCGTGGTGCAATCCATCAATGTCCGCCAGATTGGCTATGCCGTCATTGAACTGGACGGGGGCCGCCGTCTGGTCACCGATAAAGTCGACCACGGCACCGGCATGGCCGCCATGGCCGCGATTGGTGAACGCGTGGGTCGCGACGCCGCCCCGCTCTGTGTTATTGTCGGTCGGGATGAAACCAAAATCAAACGCGCCGAAGACATCATCAAACGCGCTTACACCATCGTGCCACAGGGTGAAACCACCACACCCGGCCCGATTATTCGTGAACGGATCACACCCTGATATGAACACCACACACCACCATTTCCGCACCAACCTGTCCGCGATTGGTGCGGGGGTTTTGGGCTGGGCGTTTTTCTCGCTGGTCGATACCACGGCCAAATGGCTGTCACAAGATTATGCGGCGGCCCAGATCGTGTTCGTTTCATCCGCCATCGGGGCTGTGATTTGCGGGCTGTGGATCATCGCACGGCATGGCTGGCGCGGGTTTGTACCGGCGCAATGGAAACTTTACACCGCGCGCGGCGTGTTGATGGCGATCAACGCCTATTGCATCATTCTGGCGCTCAAACATATTTCACTGGCGGATTTTTATGGCGTGGTGTTTTTGTCGCCGTTGATCGTCACACTTCTGGCCATGCTGATTTTAAAGGAAAAGGTCGGCATTCATCGCATCACGGCCATTATTGCGGGCTTTATCGGCGTTATCGTTCTGGCCGGTCCACAATTTGCGGATAATAATATCGGGCTGATCATGGCCTTTGCCGCCACCTGCCTGACCAGCGTTGGCGCCATTATCGTGCGCAAAATCGGCCCGGGGGCCCGCGCCATTCACCACGCGTTCTTCCCCTTTATTGCGGGGACGGTTTTATACGCGCCGATGGTGATCTGGGGCGAACCGATGCGCATGCCGGAAACGCCGTTGGACATCACGTTGTTCCTCGCACTGGCACCGCTGTCATTCCTGGGATTTTTATTTTACGCGTCCGCGTTTTCCCGCGTGTCCGAAACCGCGATTGTGGCCCCGTTTCATTATACGCAAATGATCTGGGGTGTCCTTTTGGGTTACGCCCTTTTCGACCAATTACCGACCACCCCGACCATCGCCGGATCGGTGATCATCGCATGCGCAGGGTTATATGTGATATGGCGCGAACATATCCATTATAAACAACACCTTACGTGAAACTTACAAGCATTTTGCAAAGCCGAATGCGCCATTTTTCGCATTTTGCATGCAAAATGCTACCACCGCCCTATCCTCTGGGTCAGGACACTAATCGCCTCATCACAAACGCATATCAGTATATTTGAATGTAAGAAGTTTCTTAATTCAAACACATAGCCGTTCGGTCTTTATATCTGAAGGATAGGGTTCCCTCGCCTAGCACAATCTTTGCAGTACATCCATCAACAAGCCCCCTTACGTCTGATCTGGAGTACTGAAGATGAGTAAAGAAAATAATCATACGCCGCAGAATGCGGACCTCTTCGCCGGCCTGCGCGTCCTGCGTGATATTGGATTGCGCCTGACACCTGAACAACCGACAACCTATATGTGCGATGCTGGCATGGCCGTCAGCGATCTGGACCCTGATACCGTCCGTCGCGTTTATTACGCCATGTTGCAAGCCGCTGCCCGCGCACCGTTGTGCGGGGAAGCCAGCCTGCATTAATATTATTCATTCACCTTAAAATTCTGTCGCGTCTGTACAGAAGGTGCAGGCGCGACAGAATTTTTAACACTCGGCTTAACGCCCTGTGACGGCGTTATTCTCTTTTCCTCGCTGCGCTTGTACACATAGATCCCTAGAACCGATAGCCCCACCATCCAGATGGTGCCCAGCGATTCCATGGATTGCAGGACAATATCCGCCTGCGCCGTTTCAAAGACAATCACATAAGCCAAGGCCAGCATCTGCGCCGCCCATGTCAGCGCCATCAAATACCCGAATGTGGGCCGCATGCGCCGGACATAGGGATCGCTGGAGGCTACTTCGGCCCGAAGAGATTCATTCACCTGCTGATACGCCGCCACGTTTTCCTGCGCCGCGACCTCGGCCATTTTCTCGGCATGGCGATTGGCTTCGGCCATTTGTTCGGGCGTGATCTGCCCCATGCTGAGGGCGTCACTCACCTGCCCCAGCGATTTTGACGCCACCTGTGCCGCCGGATGTTTGATGGTGCCCAGAGCCTCGGACACGATGCTGGCCAGGACGGGCAGTCCCATTTGCAAAATGACGGGTGCGACCATGATATCTATCCCTTACATCACACGATAAAAAATATGGCGGCCAATGACCGCTCCGCCAATGGTTTTTCGCCCCGTGTCCATGGCGGCGTAATGCCCGCGGCATGATAATGGGTGGCCCCGTTCGTCGGATCATCCAGAACCCCGGCCACCGCCCGCCGCGCAATGCGGACCGCCGTGGCAAAATGGATGTCGGATTCCGTTACGCCCATCAATTTGACCCGGTTGGGATCATTGTCGTTCCAGCAACTGAATTGATAGGGTTTCTGACACACGGCAATAATACTGTTCCCCCACCAAAATTTTCCACCATGGGCCTCCGCCACTTTCACACGGTTTATGATCACGGCAGCCACGGCCTGCATACCGGCGCTGCCTTCGCCTCGGGCTTCCCCCCATAGGGTGCGGGCCAGAATATCCACCGCCGTATCTTCATCAATACTGCGCGGTGTTGTTTTTGGTGTTTTACTGTCTTTGGGTTTTAAAAATCGAACCATTTTATCGTTCCTTCCGCGCGTTCAGCGCCTCTGTTTTCAATGCGGTGGCATCCAGTTTCGATTCGATGCGCAATAAATGCCCCACCAGGCGGGATTCAAGCTCTCGCATCTCCGCCACGGATGCGTATGTCTTTGCGACTTCCAGCTTGAATGCCGCCAACCCTTCGCGCATTTGGCTGTGGCGCGTGTCAATCAGATCGCGCAAATGCCGCTCGGCGTTTTCTGACTCATTGCGGATATGCCAGATCAGCCAGAACATTCCGCCCAAAACGGGAATCTGGATAACGGTGACCCACCAATTCATATCGAATGCAAAATGATCCATGCCCTTTAAACCTCAAATTCCGTGCGGGCTTCGTGTGTGATGGCGTCCCCGCGCCATGTCGGCCCACCCGATACAGCGACCAACCGTTGCAGGCGGACCGGTTGCAATGACAACGCCCCCGCCACGGCGTCCAGGCCATCATCCGCCCCGTTATCCCGCGTGGGCGTCCAATCCTGCATCTCGGTTAAAAATGGCGTTTTCCACACATCGCCATGCACGCGCAACAGGCGCGCCGCCATGATGGTTTCAAACGATTCCAGAATGCGGATATTTTTGGGCCGCGTGCTGGAATGTTCAACCACCGCGCACGGCACGCGCCCCTTGGCCAGTTCCCGTCGCAAAATCGCAGGCAGGAAACGACCGATCCCGTTAATTTCAATGGTGACCGCCGGAACATGAAACCGCTTCACGGCATCAACCACGGCGCGGGATTGTGCGGTGGCTTCATCTTCTGTCGCCGCATCGCAATTCATGTACAACACATGGTGTAAATAAAGATTGCCATCCGTATCCGTAAACACGATGGCCAGAACGGACCGATCCCCGCCGCTGCGCCCAAACGCCGGGTCCCAGTACGCCGCGCACGAAACCATGCGGGCCGTGCCGATATGCAATTGCCGCAATTCCGGCGAAAAAACGGCCTCATCCCCATAGCGGACCAGCCGCGCCGGGTCCAAACGCCCTTCGGCAATATTGACGGGCTCCAGCATCATTTGGCTGCGGAAACGGTTTTCACCCGTGCTGGCGCGCATGCGGGCAATATCCTGCACGCTGTACCGTTCCGGCCATGCGCTGTTCCCATCGCGATCCAAAACGGGGATTTTCAAGCGGCGAAATCCGTCCAAAAACGGGCGTACTTCACCAATCTCGCTGCGTGCCTTGTCCGCGTAGATCGTGAACCAGCTATGCGGTGTGCCGACATACAGCATCGTACCGCCGGGGGTCAGGATAAAATCCATCTCCGCCAGACGGTCGCGCAAATTGCGGCGTTTGTCCGCCGTGTCGCATGTATTGGGCACCTCGACATCATCGCAGATGATCACATCGGCCCGGCTGCCCGTGGCGTTGGCGGTAATACCCGCCGCGACCATGGACGGATCGCGCAATTCCATCGCGCGATTAACCGTGAACCGGTCCGCGCCCCATTGGTCCGCGTTTTTCGGTTTCAAATTTTGCGTCAGTGGGTGGCGTTCGATAATTCGGCGTACATTGCGGACCATGCGCCGTGCCAACGACGTTTCCGCCGCCACCACCAAAATCCGCAAATCCGGATTGGTGTACAGCAACCACGCCGCAAACAGGCCCACCAAGGTACTTTTGCCGCACGACCGAAAAGCCATTAATAACAACCGCTTATCACCTGCCCGCCACGCCGATTCCAGCCATGTGGCCATGAACAGATGCACCGATGGCGTGGCCAGCCCCTGGCGCTGGTTCCACAACACAACGAACAGACGAAAGGCCATGGGATTGGTTTTTTGAATCATTCCCCATCCCCCTTTTCATCATCGTCCTCACCAAATTTTTCATGATAATCGGCCAGTTCGCTTTCCGCATTTTTGACCATGGCGGCCAGATCATCATGACCATCATCCGCACTCGGCAAATCCGCCCACCGCGCCAGCTTGATCAACAGGTCGATATGCGCAATCGCGACCTTGCACGCATTATGATATTCCTTGAACGCCTTGATATCCGTCGGCACATTTTCGCCGGAAAACGCGTGATAGGAATTGAGCGCCCGCGCCAGCGCATCGGGTAAAAAAATGGCGACACGCTCGCGCGCATCGCCTGTCATGTCATTCGTCATTTTTCTTACGCTTTCCCTAAGGTCTTAGGTGAATTTTGACACGATATACCATTGCGACCCATTCGACGTGACTGTGATCGCGTTATATTGCCCGGATAAAGGTTGCGTGTATTGATCCGGCCCGGATCCGCCCTGTTCGCTGACCATCACTGCATTGGCGGACCCATCGACCTTTTTAATGGTCACGGTGCGCCCCACCGCCTTGGCCGCGTTTGCGGGGGGCAAACGCGCGGTCAACACCCCGCCATAGCTGGACAACAGATAGACATCCACCGCCATATCAATGTCATACGTCCCCGACCCGTCATAATACCGGGTGTTTCCCGCCATGCGGTTCGACGAAATAATCGACCAGGCCGCGCCATTGGAAATCATTTCCGCGTAATCATACCGACCACCCAGTTGCAATGTCGTGCCATCCGGCCCATTGCCGTCATCTTCGCCGATGGTGACAATGTTGGATGTGTCATCCAGTTTTTTCACCACCATGACCACCCCCGGCGCATCACCCGCATTGGGCAAATCCACACGAATGGCACCGCTGGTCGCGTTGACCAGATGGACGGAATGCGACAAATCCAACTGCGTCGTGCCCGGCGTGTCGATAAATTCCGTATCATGGCGCAATAATGTGGCCTTTAGATCCGTGACACTGGTTTTGCGCAGGCGGTTTTTATCCGGCCACCCGGCATTCACCGCGTCATAATTTCCACCGGATAAATCATAAATCGCCGCCCCATCACTCTGCGCCGATAGATTGATAATGGCGGTTTCTTCCGATCCTGCGTCAATCTGCACGTTTGGCACGCCATTATTCGATTCCGTGAACAGGTTGACCAGCAGGGTCTTGTTGCTGCCCGACCCCATGCGCACACACGCCGCCGCAGTGCCCTTCACATTGGCTTCGCAATCGACAAAGCTGTTATTAAACGACCCGTGCTCAACATAAATCCCGCCCCCGGTAATATCCGCCCCCAGCGAATAGACGCGACAGGATTGGAATCGGTTGGCATTCGGCGTATCCCCCGCGCCTGATAAGGTCAGGTGTATGCCATGTGTGGCCATTTGCGCCACCAGAACACGAGTAAAATTGTTCCAGTAACAGGGTTTATTGGTGTCACTGCCCCCATCCAGTTGCAGACCAATGTCGGACAGCCAGATGGTCACATCCGCCACGGCATTTTGAACGCACGGCCCATCCACACCGATTAAACGTAACCCGATGCTTCCCCCTTCAATCCGCAAATGCTGGATATTGGCATACCCAGCGGGACATTCCACGGCGACAAAGCTATTATTGATGGCCTGCATGACCGATTTTTGTCCCGCGCCGATCAGGCTTTTGCGATTTTTCACCTGAACGGTATTGCTGATCAAATATGTCCCCGACGGCACAAACACATAATCATGTGCCGCCAGCGCGTTTTGAAAGGCCAATGTGTCATCATTCAAACCATCGCCCACCGCACCAAAATCCTTCACCGACACCAGATCGCCCAGCTTGTCTGTGCTGGTCCGTGTTTCTGCCCCCGTGCCCGTTGCGGTAAAATCGGGCGCGGCCATTGATCCGTCCAGCGACACCGCAATCGGGTCACCATCCGCGTTAAACCCCAAAGCCCGATTGGCCCGCTGCGCGCGGGATGGCAACGTGATATCCCCCGGTGTTTCGTGGTCGCCATAGCGCAACATTTGCCCCTGCATCCGGTCCACCTGTTGCAAACCGGCCATCAACATGTCCAGCTCTGTATTGATGGCCCGGGCGGAAAAATCGCCGCCTTCGATAAAATCGGTCAGGCGTTCCAACGGCAGGCGGCGTTCCAGTGTCACAACAACACCACTGGCCGGGGCCGTATCAAACACCACCGTTCCACCATCCGTATTGCCCGCGCCATTGACGGTGAAGCCATAGGCCTGTTCCGCCCCGTTCAGCGACACCACCATGTCTTCGGATGCAAACAGGGGGAAGTCATAGGTGAACGTATCCTGTACGCCGTCACCAAGACTGCGAACAATTGGAGCAATCGCGGGAATTCTAATGTGATCGGAGGGCATAGTTCGTCCTTTCTCAAAAATTTGGCACAAAAAAACCCGCCACAACCGGCGGGTTTTTTAAAATCGTTTTTAATGGCTTAGGCGTTGGTCGCCGGCTTCTGCCCCGGAACAACGGGTTGCGTATTTTCGCACATCACGGTAATGGCAACGTTGCCAAGACCATCATGATCCATATCCAGCGCCTTTGCGGCGGCCAGGGACAGATCAATCACGCGTTTGCCCACATACGGGCCACGGTCATTGATGCGAACAATAACGGTTTCACCATTATTTTTGTTGGTCACTTTGACCATTGTATCCATCGGTAACGTGCGATGGGCGGCGGTCAACTCATTCATGTTGTAAATTTCGCCACTGGACGTTTTACGGCCATGGAACCCAGGACCATACCAGGATGCAACGCCGTTCTGTGCGGTACCAACCTGAATTTCAGGACGGCAGAAGCCAGGGGCGTTTTCGGATTTCTGGGCCAGAACATCACCGGCAGCCAGCATACCCAGCATCAGAAAACAAATCGGCAAAACGATTGCAAAACGTTTTTGTACGCAGATTGTTTTCACAGTTTCTAACAGTCGATAAATCATTACTCCGTGCTCGCTGTTGTTAACGATGGCGGTGTTATAGATGATTTATCTCAAATGCCGCAAGTTAACCCGTCAAAAGCATGGTATTCCAAAGCGTTAGCATGCTTCGAAAAGTGTTAATTTCCGGGCTTTTTTGAATATTAAACCCCTATCCACACCCAAAAGGTTACAACAACATCGTGTCCAGTTTTTGCCGTTCCTGCAGCTGCGTGCGCTGTAAAACGTTGATGCGGTTGCGGTCGGCAATATCCAGATCAATCGCCTGATTGCGCAAGCCATCAAGCTTCTCACGCGTTTGCCGCTCCTGATCACTCTCTTCAAACATACCGAGAAGAACGGCTTCGCCCGATCCATCCACCGCGGACAATCCCGATGAACCGTATTGCACTTTCTGCCGTGCCATGGCGCGTTTCAATGCGGCGCGCCGTGTCGTTTCTGCGCTTTGCGCATCGGCAGAAATTTTTTGCCGCTCCAGCCCGGCCTGCTCTTCGGCTTTTTGCAGGCCTGCATTCTGGGCCTCGATCAACTGGCGCATGGCCAGTTCCTGTTCCCGGCGCAGCGCGTCTTTCTGATCGGAATCGCCCAGCAATGTTTTGGCGGCGTTATAGCCGGAGTAAATTGAACTGATGCTGCCGGCCATGTTGCCGAACTGGCCCAGAACCTTAACGGCGGAGGAAAGCGTTCCCATTAGTCATTCACCTTCATTTCAGTTGTTACAGACAAAAGCGTAAACGGCAAAGCCGCTGATTGCTCAATCCGCCACAGCGGATTGGCCCCGGTTGTATTCCACCCGATGGCCCGAACCGATACATCCCGGCTGACCAGTGGCGGCGGACCATCCGGTGGATCAATATCCCCCACATGACGCAGTGGAATATCGCGCAGGCCCCGCCCCACATCCAATCGCAGGGCAGACGTGTCCTGCACCCGGAAAAGGGCCTCGATCAACCGCACCGCCCGCCCCGCCCCGGCCTCCGCCACGGCGGATGGGGGCAAGGGTTCGACAATATGTGTATAGGGCAAACCGATGACGACGGAACTGGCCGGTTCATCCAATGTGATTTCCCCGTCAATCACCGTGCGCGGGTCATGCAAAATACCATCCGCAACGATGGACACTTCACGCCCATCCAGATGATCCAGCCCCGCCCATGTATCGGTCGGGGTTTCGGATTCGCCGTTCAACGCGGCATCCAGAAACAATTCATCATCAAATTCCTCGATATGGATCGCCTCGCCGCGGTTGACCAACGCGTAAACATTTTCGCCCACCACCGCAACGGACAGGACATGCCCATCGGTTTCGAGCAAAGTCCACGCCGCCACGGCTTCGGCCCGATACACGGTCAGGGTCGCGATTTTCCCATCCGCCCGCACCATGAACAGCAAACGGCGATTGGCATCGAAATCCTGGTCAATCGGGTCGTTAATCAAATGCCGGGACAACAGGGCAAGATCGGTCGCCTGATAGGCCTGTTCGATATCGGTGTAGATAAATTCCCGCACCTCTTTCTTGTTCCGGGCAATGAACAACGTCGCCCCATCTACACTGACCGGCGGCACATGACGATCCGTCAATGATCCAATGCGGGTCTGGCGTTTCAACTGCACATTGGTCGGGGTCAGCGGGTCCCCCGTGACCATCCATTCCGCACCCGATGTAAAAACCTGCAAATGCCGTCCGGAAAACAGGCCGCGAATGGCGTTCACCTGATCCGACAAAATGGCAAATTCAATGGATTCGTCATCCAGACCCGTACCGGTATCAAAATTGAACAAATCCCCGGATTTTGAAAACCACAACCGGTTGGGCAAATCGCGGCTGCCGCCCAGGACCAGACGATCCTGGTGGAATGCCACATTGGCCGGGTAACCGCGCACGGCACTGAACGCCTGTTCCATCCAATCAATGGTCGCGTTGGTGTTTGGTAATGTTTCAATCACGGTTACCGTCACCACGGTGGGGGAGTTAAAGGCGGTAATCTCCACCTCTTTCCCGGCCACGCGCAGGCGTGTGTTTTCATGATCTTCGGTAAACACGCTGGCCGACGCGGTCAGGGTGATGGTTCCGGTGGTGGCCGATGGTGTCAACGTGACCGTGACATCGGCATATTTATAATAAGGCTGGAATTTCACCCCGTCATCGTCAACGAAAAACGCCCAGTCATTCAGGCCAAAGACCCCACCCGCCCCGCGCACCAGCTTCATCGGCGTCAGATCGGGATGGACGATCAGCAACGTATCCGCACTCTGCGTCCAGGCAATATTGGCGATCTGGTCTGCATCCCACGGCGCGGCCAGACTTTGTAAAAATCCGCCATCGGCATAAATGTCCAATTGCCCGTCGCTGAGGCAGAGAAGATAGGTTTGTTCCGTGTTGAATTCAAACGCGATCAAACGCCCGGCCCCTGCCGCAACATCAATATGGCGCAAGCCCGCCCGGCGGGTCACACCCCCCGTGGGTTGGATAAAGACGTTGGTCAAGGACAGCGCTCCGTTATCATAGGCGCGCAAATCCCCGCGCCCCAGCAAGCTGCGTGACACTTCACCGGCGGTGAACGTGGTTTTTACGTTGCGAATACGGCTCATGAATTCCTCACATCGATCAGGCTGAAATCTTCAATGCGGTTGGGGGAGTCCTGTTGTGCGTCAATCTGGCGCGCGCGCTGGAATTCTCCGTCGGCCAGACGGAACATCGCCTCGGCCCGGGACGTATTTTCGGTGACCGGGATGCAAAATTCAGCGCTCAGCCGTGCGATCAGCGCCGCGTCAAAGTACGGTGGAAATTCTTCTTCCTCTGGCCGGAAGATATAGGTCAGCAGGACCGAATCCGAATTGGCCTGTAACCGTCCGCGGGCAATGCGGTAATTCAAACCCCGCCCGCGCCCCGCCGTGCCGGCGGATAAAGCGCGCAGATAATCGGACGGCAAATGGAACGCATGGGCGTAATCCGCCGCCGGCGCGGTCGCATTGGGATTCAACGCCACCTGCCCCGTGGCAAAGCTCCAGCCATAGGCGGAGAGCAGCGCATCGCGCACAGGCCCAAACAAGGCCCCGGCAATATCGGATTCAGCGGTGCCGTCCAGAAACGATGTAATGGGTGCCGCGCCCAGGCGGATCAGCGCCCGGCTGCACAGGGCAATATCGGAAAGAGCCATTTGAAAGCCTGCCTTCAATCATAAAATGTGGAATGGTTAAAAAATCGGGGCCGTACCCCGCCGGATTGAATGACACACAAACAATCCGGCGGGGGGCCCGATACCGATGGGCATGGACGTCGCCCGTCACACGCATGAACCGACCAGAGGAACCAAAATGGTCGATTACCATGCGGATCCGCGCAAGCCCGCCATCACGGCAACCGGCAATACAGCCTTAGCTGTACAGCGCGATCGTCACGGCGCCGCCGCTGTTCCCGGTCACGATATAAAATTTCGTCGCCGGGGTGCCATCGGTATCAAGATTGGCAATGATCAGATCATTCACGCGCATCATGTCCGATGCCGTGTTGAAATAACCACCGCCGGTCACAACGCCAGATGCATCCACGGTGGTGTAGTGCCACAACGTGAAATTATTGGCATAGGCCAGAACGCTTAAGTCGCTTGCTTTGAAAGCCATTGTTTTTGTCCTTCTTCTTTAAGGTTGCACAGACGATTACGGAGTTTCGTCACATTCGATGACAACAACGCCGTTGCCATCGATCAGGGATGCACCCTGGCTCATCATGTTGTTGACGAAATGCGCTGCACGGTCGCCGTGCCACGTAATATCCGTCTGAACATCCGAACCCGACGCATGGCCGATGGCCGTTTTGTGGAACCAGAAGCAGGACCGCACACCCGTGCCATCAATCGGCAGGCCGGAATGCGGAATAAACAACGTACCCAGGAAGCGTTTTGCCTGAATCCCACGGAACGGCAATTCATCCGGGCCGACATAATCGGCGCTGGTGAATTCGTCGGTGGCCAGCAATTCGCTCCATTGCTTGTAACCAACAATGGCATAACGCTCGCCATCATCCGGAACGTCGGCTTCGCCCAGCTGTTCAAAAGCCTCCAGAATTTTGGCAATCGACATGCCTGCACCCGCATCAGCCACCACGTTGGTGCT
This sequence comes from Micavibrio aeruginosavorus EPB, assembly GCF_000348745.1. Classification (NCBI taxonomy): domain Bacteria; kingdom Pseudomonadati; phylum Bdellovibrionota; class Bdellovibrionia; order Bdellovibrionales; family Pseudobdellovibrionaceae; genus Micavibrio; species Micavibrio aeruginosavorus. The sequence goes on from NC_020812.1 coordinate 1,789,011, forward strand.
GGCCGTGGCCAGGGCGTTGATGATCAGCTCGTCCGTTTTGCGGCCCAGGGCATAGGCACCGGCATTGGCGATCACCTGACGTTCGTCGATGTTGGTTTTCAGTTCGTCCAGACGGTCGACCCAGTCACCGGCGTAATAATCCTGCAACGCGGTTTCCACCGTGGAATGGGACAGGTTCATCACCGGAACCATGCCGTGGGTGGATTTGGTCGACGCCACGCCCTTGCCGACTTTTTGGAAGACGGTGCTGGAGCCCTGGACGTTGGAGATGGTGCGCACAGTGTTCCGCAGTTTGGAGCCCATACGCTGGTAGGATTCATGCACTTCGCGTTCGAATTGCTTGATAAAGGCTTGGTCAATGGATGTGGCCATGACATTTCCTCGTTCTGTATGTTGTTGATGAAAAACACGTTGTGAAAACCGGGGGCGGTTGTCGTTCGTCACGGCCACGAAAAGAAAACCCGGCAAAAACACCCTGAAAAGCATGGCAACGGGCGGCGCGAAAACCGCGACCGTTGTCCGTCACCACGAAGTTTCAAAGGGAGATCAAAACCGTCATACCCCGCAACCCCGGCCCCACTCTAAGAGCGAAACCAAACCGCGGACGCAATGAGGGCGTCGACAGGAGTTAATTTAGGATTAAATTCCTAAGTTGTCAATTCTTATTTTTAAAACTGGCAATTTATTTTTTGAAAATTATATAAGGGTGTGAAAGACTGAGGTTGGGCATAAAAAACAAATAATCCTTCCCGCCCGTCTTTTTCTTGCATGCGGCAATAGAGGTCTGATATTAACCGCGTTACGGAAATAACTTCCGTACAAAAGGGCTGCGTTCCTGTGTGTTTTCACGCGCCCGATGGAGAGTTAGAGCATGCTGAATATCCTTCTCGCTGGCCTGCGCGCCAATGGCAGCAATGATGCCGCCGAAACACGCCGCCGCTACCCCCGCCGTCACGTCGACCGTTGTGTCGCCAGCGTGAACGGGAGCATTTTCCCTATCGAAAACTGGAGCTTTGGCGGATTGCAGATCATGGCCGATGAACGCCTGTTCGGAATTGGGCAGAGCGTCGACATGGTGTTGAAATTCAAACTGCGCAATACAATCGTTGATATTGATGTGCGCGGCACCGTCATCCGCAAGACCGCCGATCATGTTGGCGTTGAATTCGAACCGCTGAGCCACACGATCCGCCGCGCGTTCCAACAGGTGATTGACGATCACGTTGCGGCCGAATTCGCCAATTCACAGATTTAATTGGATCACAGAACAATAAAAACCCCTCCGCCGAAACGGAGGGGTTTTTGTTTTACTCAGCGCCACCATAAATGCGCTGGAACCCTTGGGTGACCTGCGCAATCGTGGATGGATCGCGGTCGCGCCAGTATTTCGGGTCACGCATCATGGACCGCAGGGCGTTTTCATCCGGAGCCAGACCGGATGCATCCTTGCCCGCCGGGTGATCCAACGCGGATTCCCCACCCTGCATCATGCGATACAGCGCCATGACGCCTTCAAAGCTGGAGGACAGGTTGGTCAGAACATCCGCTGGCAGGTTCTTGCGGCCATAGGCCAACAACTGGCGCGAAATCTCGGCCCAGCGTTCCGGCCCGCCAAAGGCGGAGATCAAACGGTCAACCTCGCGGTCGGCCTTGAACTCCTCGGCAATCTCCAGAATCATCGGCACCATTTTTTCGGCGGCCAGATCGTAAACCATCTGCACCTGATCCGGGGTGAAACCACGTTCGTGCATACGCTTGTTCAAATCCGCATCCGCCGTAAACAGGCCGTGATCGCAACGGACATTATAGGCATCCGGCGTATCCGGCACGCCCAGCGCACGATGGATACGGCTGCGGTCTTCCCCCTCGCCCGGCAGAGCGACCATGGTGGAGAGTTTTTTCTCCAGCGCCAGATAGGATTGCACCAGCGCCTCCACCCGCACAGAACGCTTTTCGGCATCCCAGAATTTATCGGGCAGGCCCGCCGGACGCGCCGGATCAGTAGCCGAAGCATTCATGGCGCCCGCATTATCCGCGGTCATTTTGGATTCATCTTCCGGGGTCAGTAAATTATCAACACTCATCGTCTTTCTCCTTCTTTCATTAAAAATTTCAGTTATCGACTGGAACGGCCACGATCGACCATCCGCATGACCGAGGCGACCAGCGCCCTCTGCCCCTCGGCATAGCGCAGATGCGTGTCGCTGATATCCGGGCCATGGGCGCGGGCGAAGGTCATCACCTGCAAATGGGCCAGAACCTTTTTCCCGTCATCGCTGGAAAAACAGCGGGCGAACAGGCGGTCAATATCCTGCTGCGTCATCGCCGGGGTGTCATCACCCTTAGAAAACAGATGCGGCGGCACGGGCAGATGCTTCGTCATTGGCAAGAAGTTCATCGTTCAAAATCTCCATATCAAGAGTGGGTTGGGCTTGCGACGCGGGTTGGACATCGTTCAGGATCAAATCAGACGGCACGCCCAGCGCATCGCCCAGGAACCGCGCGGCCTGTGGCAGGTTGACGGCGGCCAGGGCCTCCGGCCCCATGGCCTGAACCGCCTGCAGCCAGCTGAGCGTATTCTGGACGTTGCGTTGTCCCTGCGCCCGGGCCAGCGGTGAGCGGTAATCCAGCGTGACCAGACGGCCATCAATGGCGATATCCGGCACCTCGCCCCGGCGGCGCAGGATGGCGAAGGCCCGCATGATCAGCGGCGTCATCAATTCTGTCTGCAACCGGCCATAGGTCGCACCGAGCAACAGCGCCATTTCCCCCGATCGTTCCAAAACTTCCGTCGCGGTCATGCGGCGATCGGAAATCTGTCCCAACCGATCGGTCAGCAGGGCGTGGCGAATGCGCGCGCGCAAATCATCCAGAACCAGCTGCGAAATATCGAACCGCCCCGGCATTTCCAGCGGCTTCAGCCCCTGCGACCCGACCGCCTTTGGAATAATCACACCGGGTTTCAGTTCGATGTTGGCGGGGTTGAGAACGCCGTCATCATCCGCCTGCCAGATCCCGGTTACGGCGATGGAGGCGTTTTTCAAAATCAGCTCCACCACCTTGTTCGCAGTCTTAATATCGGGCAGCGATTTCATCACCGGTGACCGGCCATAAATTTCCCCCGGTGATTTCAGCCAGCGGAAGGCAATCATCGGCGTATCGGCCATGCGTGATTGTTTCAACACTGTGGCATTACTGCCCGCGCTTTGTAATGTGGCCTGCAACACATATCCGCCACGCCCATCGGGCAGGATGGATTCCAGAACCGGGAACCGGGCCTGGGCATCGCGCTCACCGCTGCGGATCACATCGGCGGGCAAATCCGCCAGCGGATAGCGTTCGCGCAATTGCGCCAACGTCATGTTCACTTCGCGGTACAGGCCGTTCAGGTACCCATCGGCCCCCTCCTCCAGCACCAGTTGATGCAAAGGCACCGCCGTAAAACGGAAGGCGGAGAACGATCCCGGCGGCGCTTCCTCAACGAACAAACACGCCGTTCCACCGACGATCAAATCGAGGAAGCATTGATGGATTTCAACGATGAAGTTGGACCGATCCAGATGCGCCTGAATCGTGCGCGCCGCCTTTTCCAGCGCCGGGGCCAGACGTTCGGCATCACTCGCGCTGAGATCCGGCCCGGGTTTCAAACCGAACCATTGCGTCCAGGGCGGGGTCAGGTTACCCAGCAGGCTGGCCGCCAGTTGTTCGACACAATCCAGCGCCGTGGCGTCATACAGACGATCCATGCGCGTATCGCCGGGGCGAATGCCGCCACCAAACCCCTGACGTTGCGGCAAAGCGTAATCATACGCATCCTGCCACAACGATTCCCACTGGGACCGGCGCGATTTTGCCGCGTTAAACCGTTGCATCAACGCATCCCGCGCCGTTGCATCCATCACCGTAGTCGGTTTCGCGGTATCCAGAACAAAATTTGATACCATGATCATTCCCCCAGCAAGGTTTTGCGTTGCGGGGTGTCCCCTTGGGACAATAGCCCACGGAACCCCGTGGTAATCGTGCTGAGCCGTCCGCGCCCGCGCTCCAGCAGGCTGGCCGCACGTTGGGCGGACCGTGTTTCATCATCGGTCGGCGTGGTCGTTCCGGTATCCGTCCCCGTTCCCGTAGATGGTGTGGTGGTCGGGGTCGGCGTATAGACCGGGACATATTGGACAGACGGCGTCTTCGGACGCGAAGCAAAGCTTCCCATCGTGTTCTCCTTCGATAACAATGTTGGTTTAAAAAATCAGGCGGCCGCGATATGGCGATACAATTGCCACGGCGTCATGATCCATCGATCATGCAGGCCGAGAATACGCTTCACCGCCTCGACACAGGTGAACGGCATCGGCGGCGCACAACGGCGCGGCGCTTGCCGTACCGTGGTCGGCACCACGCGTTGCCCCCGCCCCGCCAGCCATGCCGGCAAATCGAAATCGGCCGGAACGTGATGCACGGTGATTTCCGTTTTATTGGCCAGCGGATCACACGACAGCCAATGCCGCCCGTCATTCAGCAGAACGAAACAATGACGGAACCCCGGACGCAGGAAGCGCAGCCACGGCAAATCCGTTTCCCCGGTGAACACCACCCACGCGTTTTGGCGGTTGGACGACGAATTGGAAAATTTGGACATCATGCTCATTCTGCGGCCTCCTGTAATACATGCATGGGAACGACAACGGACCCGCCCCAAAACCGCACCATGTCGGCGCGCGGGCTTAAAATTCCCTTGTCGATAAACGGTTGTTCCATCACCGCCATGGCTTCGGTCCACAGGCGGTGGGCGCGCTGTTCCTGGGCGCGGCGCGGATCGGGCGGCAACATGCGCAGCCCGTAATGACGCAGGACCAGCATGTGATCCATGCTCAAATCCCGATTGCGGTGCAGGCGGTCCAGAACGCGCAGGACGTCAATCGGCTCGCACGGGCGGGCCACCAGCCCGGCCCCCTGCAGGGATTTGGCGCCATCAATGCGCGCCTGTTGCGCCTGTATGAACCAGAACCAGAGCGCGTCCATCGAATCGAAGGCCTGCGCCGCTGCAATCGTGACGGGGGTCGGGATATATCGGTCTCTCGCCATGCCTTTACTCCACACAAAGGTTCGTATAATGTTCTCAAAGAACACACGGCCCCACACCGCTTTGTTCTCATTTTGTTCTTTATGACGGAGAAGTTTCGCCCTGTCAAGCCCAAAATAGGAAAATGTTCCTTTCTTTTTTGGTTTACGGGCGAAAAATATGATGGGATTATTCTCCTATGTTTACCCATGATCAAATCTGGACCGCAATCGACCGCCTGGCCAAAGACCGGGGCTATTCCGCATCAGGATTAGCCCGTCAGGCCGGGCTGGACCCGACATCCTTTAACCGCAGCAAGCGCGTGAGCCCCAGTGGCAAGCCGCGCTGGCCGTCGACCGAATCCATCGCCAAAATCCTGTCCGTTACGGCCTGCGCCGTCGGGGACTTCCTGTCGATGGGGGGGATCGAAACCACGGGCAAGGCCGCAACCGCCGTCCCCTTGCTGGACCTGGCCACGCTGGCGGGCGGGCGTAATCCGGCCGCCGCGCGCGAAAAAAGCAATAAAGACAAGGACAAAACCGCCCCGGCCACCATTGCGGCGGCGGCGGCGCACTATGGCCCGGCCTGCTTTGCAACCCATATTGATGACAAACGGTTTGAACCGCTGTTCCGCAAGGGGGCCGATTTGCTGATTGATACCGATGGTGACATTGGCCCCGGTGACCGTATTTTGGCATTTTCCCGCCGGGATGGGCTGGTCTGTGGCGTTGTGAAAGCCGCGCAGAAAGCTGGATGGGACTTAACCCTGCCCGATGGCACGCACAAAACGATGGCCGCCACCGACACGGCATGGATGGGCCGCATCGTGCTGGCCACCCAATAAGCGTAACCCCCTCTCTATATATAAGAGTGCGCGCGGGCTTGCCCGCCGGAATAAAACCCTTTAAACCATGCGAAACCCGAGAGTGGAGAGCATCGCCATGACCGAAGTCCGGAACAACACACGCCCGGTAAACCAGGAAAGCCGCAGCGATTTGTACGTCCGCACCCTGTTGCGCGATGGTGAAACCCTGACCCTGATGGGCCAGATCCATTACGGCATTTACTGGAAGGCCGCCGCGCTGGGGGGCCTGAGCCTTCTTCTGCTGCTGAGCGTGTTTAATCTGGGCGTTTTCATGCTGATCATCACAGCGCTGGCCTTTGCCTATGCCGCGCTGACCAAACATTACCTTCTGCTGGCCCTGACCAACAAAAACGTCATTATCCGCTTCGGCATCATCAATCTGGACACGGTGCAGGTGCAGATGAACCGGATCGAAAGCGTGCAACTGGCCCGCACCATCATGGGCCGCCTGCTGGGCTATGCCAGCGTTGTCGTTACCGGTACGGGTAACCGCGTGATGATGATCCCCTTTATCGCCAACGCGGACCAATTCCGTGCGGCGCTGGAACACCAATTGAATGCGCGCGATGACGCGCAAATAAAAAATCAGGACGCGTAACACTATGTCGAATACCCCTGCTGCCCTTTGTATCGGCGTTTGCAATGTTGATGTCATCGCGCATGTCGATGATTCATTTCTGGAACGCCACAATCTGGACAAGGGCACGACGACGGTTTTGAGCAGCGACGCCCTCCTCAATCTGATGGGCTATCTGAACCGCCCGTTCTATCTGCCCGGCGGATGCGCGGCGAATACGGCCTGTGGCCTGGGGCTGGAAGATGTCGACACCACCTTCTGTGGCATGATCGGCACCGATTTTTACGGCGATATTTTCCGCAACGGTTTTAAATCGTACAACGTTGCCTATCACCCGGTGACGGATGTGAAAAAACATACGTCGTTGTGCATCACATTGATCACACCGGACAAGGAACGCAGTTTCGTGCTGGCCACCGATATGGCCAGCTGGTTCCTGCCTGAAAACACGCTGCCGGACCGCGACACATCGCGCCCGTTGATCGTCTATATCGAAACCAACATGTTCCGCATGACCGCCGGAACGGATAAGCCGTCGATGGTTCATGCCGTGCTGGATAAATATGCGGCGGATGATACGCGCATCATCCTCAATCTGGTGGATACCGAAGTCACCGGCCACCACCGCGACCTGATCACCGCGCTGATGGGCGATCGCCTGGCCTTTATCGTCGGCAACCATGAAGAGATGAAGGTGCTGTTCAACACCGACAGCATCGAGGCGATGGAAAACGCCGCATTGGCCTCCGGCCAGTCCTGCGTCATCACCATGGGTGATCGCGGCGTGACCCTGATCCATCAGGGAAAAATTTCGCGCATCCCATCCGTCGTCCACCTGAAACCCGCCGACATCGTCGATACGGTCGGCGCGGGCGACCAATTCTCCGCCGGATTTATCGCCGGACTGGTCGAGGGGCTGGATCTGGAAGCCTGCTGTGCCCAGGGCATGCAACACGCCACCGAAATCCTGCGCCAGCCGGGCGCCCGGCCGCTGGCTGCCTGAAACAACGATTCCACTGACGCTTTAGATGCCCGCCTTGACTTTTAGGCGTAGGAATTATATCCTAATTTCATGTTATCACCTGTATCCGACGCCCGCTATGACGGCCCCGTCCCACGGCACCTTCAAACCCGCGCGGCCCCGCCCGCGCTCTATGGCCCTCCCCCATCCCTGTCCGTCGATTTATGGGATTTGTTTTGTGCCCAACGGCGTTTGCGCCGCATGGGGACGATGGATGAATCCCTCGGCCACCGGATCGCCGCCTTGCACGCACGGCTGGTTCGGTTAAAGTCATGGGACGTTTTTTAAAAACACGGATCAGGACATGAACACAGACCGTAAAGAGATCGCCCGCATCGCCGCGCAAATCTTGCTGGATACCAAAAGCGTTTTGTTCAACGTCGAACAGCCCTTCATCTTTACATCCGGCCGCGCCAGCCCGGTCTATACCGATTGCCGCCGTCTGATCGCCTTCCCGGCGGAGCGCACGCAATTGATGGATTTCGGTGCCGACATCATCCGCACGCAATGCCCGAATGTGGACTATATCGCCGGGGGCGAAACGGCGGGCATTCCCTACGCCGCGTTTATCGCCGAACGGTTGAACAAGCCGATGCTGTATGTCCGTAAAAAGCCGAAAGGCTTTGGCCGCATGGCCCAGATCGAGGGATGTATGGACCAAGAAGGCGCGGAAGCCCTTCTGGTCGAAGACATGCAAAGCGATGGTGCCAGCAAGAAAGTCTTTATCGACGCGCTGCGCGCCGCCGGGGCCACGATCAACCATTCCTTCGTCATTTTCCATTACGGCATCTTCCCGTCCAGCGAGGCCAACATGAAGGCCATGGGCGTGACATTGCACGCATTGACCACGTTCTGGGACGTTCTGGCCGTGGCGCGGGATCGCAATTATTTTGACACCGCCACGTTGGATGAAGTTGAAAAATTCCTGCACGCGCCGGAAGACTGGTCCAACGCCCATGGCGGCCATGTGAAAGAAGGAATTTCCCATTGATGCGGATTCATTTTACAGCCAACGACACCGATGAAGCGCAGGATGCCATCCGCACCCTGACCGCCGCCCATGGCCAGACCGGCGTGGCGGATGCCGATGTCATTGTCGTTCTGGGCGGTGATGGCACGTTGCTGGAAACCGTGCATAAAACGCTGAAACACAACAAGCCGGTTTACGGCATGAACCGCGGATCGGTCGGGTTCCTGCTGAACCCTTACCGCCCGGACAATCTGCTGGACCGGTTACAGGGCGCGCGCGCCATCACACTGTATCCGTTGAAAATGATCGCCAAGGACAAAAACGGCCGCACGATTGAAGCGCTGGCGTTTAACGAAGTCTCCCTGCTGCGTCAAAGCCGTCAGGCGGCAAAGATCGGCATTGCGCTGGATGGTGTGGAACGCCTGCCGGAATTGATCTGTGATGGCGTTTTGGTCGCCACCCCGGCGGGATCAACGGCCTATAATTTCTCTGCCCACGGGCCGATTATTCCGATGTCGGCCAACGTGCTGGCCTTAACACCGATCAGCGCGTTCCGCCCACGCCGCTGGCGCGGGGCATTGTTGCCCAGCCATACCACAGTCCGCTTTGAAATTCTGGAAGCCGAAAAACGCCCGGTCAGCGCCACCGCCGATTACACGGAGATGCGCGACGTGGTGCAGGTGGACATTGCCCAGGACAACACCACCCCGTTCACAATCCTGTATGATTCCGACCATATGCTGGACGAACGGATTTTGCGGGAACAATTTGAGCCGTAAGGCCTATAGCGTGGGTTTCGCCTTGGCCGCGCGCGCCGCATGCAACAGGAACAATCCCGTTTCCGACGGGTGGTTCAGGATAATATCCGCTCCACCATCCGTCGCGGTCCGCCGGATATCCGGGGCCCGGCCATTGCGCACCTGAACCACCACGCCTTGCGGGAATTTTTCCGCGTTGCTGACCAGCAACGCCGCCGCACGATCATTGCCACCGGGTGACAGGCTGTCCCCCATAAAAATGGTCAGGGCGTTGCGATCCACATAATCGGCATTATCAATCGCATAGCCCTTGTTGAACACTTCGGACAACACCGTCACGTCATGTTCCGTATCGCTGTGGATCACGAATATTTTTTCACCATTCACCACCGGATGGTGCGGCGATTGCAGGATGACCTCAAACGCGCCACGCGCCTCGGCCAGAATGGCGGCACGCACTTGCGGATTTGTATCAACCATATTGCGCGCATCAATATTCACGCACCCGTGTTTGTAATGCGCGATCAGCCCCGGCGTCAGCGCGCCCAGCGCCCCCGCCACCTTGTTAAACTGTTCAATGATGTAATCGGCCCCGGATGGCAAAGGCAGTTTTTCAATGACAGTCCCTCCGGCTCGCATCAACTCCGTTCCGTGGCTGCCCATAATGTGAAAGGGCGGCTTTGTTTTTGAAACCGGCAACCGGGCCAGCATATTCGTTGCCGACCGCCCGGTAATCATCGTAAAGGACACATTCGTATGATTGATCAGCGACCGGATCCCCACCAGCGCATTGCGATCAATCTTGGCGCGCAACGGGTCATTGCCGGAATGGCACAGCGTATCGTCAAAATCGCTAAAAATCTGGACGCGTTCCCCGGCACGGATGGCGGTGGAAACGCGATCAATCAATGTTTTAATATCCATTTTTATACCCTGTTCAATTCAGTTGGCCAATTAAGCCTTGCGCGGTTTTCCCGGCGTCGGACCTTTGGGGATGGATCGCAATTGGCGTTCCTGCCCCAAATCATTTTCAATCGTGGCCAAGGATGCCGCCAATTGTTCGTTGATGTTGCCGCCATCAATAATGCCCGTCTGTGGCACAAGGCCCAGACGCTTTGCAACATCCTGATACGCTTCGATCACGCCCCCCAGATCATGGCGGAAACGATCCTTGTCCAGCTTCTCGCCCGTTTGCGCATCCCACAGACGGCAATTGTCCGGCGAAATTTCATCGGCCAGGAACAAATATAATTCCCCGAACTCACCGTGCATCCGGCCAAATTCCAATTTGAAATCGACCAGGCGCAAACCAACGCCCGTGAACAGGCCGTTCAAATAATCATTGATCCGCCATGCCATAGCCAGCAATTCATCCAGCTCATACGGGTCGAGCCAGTTGAACGCGATGATGTGGTCTTCGTTCACCAGCGCGTCGCCGCTTTCGGCTTTCTTATAATAAAACTCCACCACCGGACGGGGCAGGATGGTGCCCTCTTTCACACCCAAACGCTGGCACACGGGGCCGGCGGCAATATTGCGCACAACCACCGACAACGGGATCATGTCCAGTTGCCGCACCAATTGTTCGCGCATGTTGATGGATTTCAGGAAATGGGTCGGAATGCCGATCGTTTCCAGACGCGTCATCAGGTGCGCGGAAATGCGGTTGTTCAACACGCCCTTGCCCGCGATCACGGCCTTTTTGGAATTGTTGAATGCGCTGGCGTCATCCTTGAAATACTGGATCACCGTTCCCGGTTCCGGTCCTTCATAGATAATCTTGGCCGCACCTTCATAAATCACGCGACGTCTTGACGTCCGCGGGTCTTTGTTCCACATCATGGGCACAAACTTTACAGAATGAGGTCGATAAGGCCCCTATATAACCATGGATTCAGCGGCTTTCAAATGCTAGATTTGCCCCGAAATTCGCATTTTTAACCCCGATCAAGAGGACCGGACAGTATGTCGAGCTTTAATGACCGCAAGGACGCTTTTGAAAACAAATTCGCCCATGACGAAGGCCTGCGCTTCCGGGTCGAGGCCCGCACCTGCAAGCTGTTCGGCCTGTGGGTCGCGGAACAGCTGGGCCTGACCGGCGCGGACGCAACCACCTATGCCGGCGAAGTCGTGGCCGCCAACCTGGAAGAAGCCGGATTTGACGATGTGAAGCGCAAGGTCCGCCCGGACATTGATGCCAAGGGCCTGGATATTTCCGACCACATGCTGGACACCATGCTGGACCAGTGCGGCCAAACCGCCAAAGAGCAGATCATGGCGGAATAAACCCGGAACCGCAGAACAATTAAAAAAGCCCCGTAAAACGGGGCTTTTTTGTATTCGGTTTTTTACTTTGTGTTCCCTAGTCCAACTCGCGGCTGGGTCTCTTCAGCGGACCCATAACCTTCGAACGTGCGCCTGTGGGAAGTCTCTCTTGCGGACTTTTGCACAGGGCGTGACCACCTCTTCAAATTTGGTATGGGAGAATTGTTAGCCAAGCGGGGCTGGGGATGCAAGCAATAATCCATCCTTTCGTCGCAAAATCACGTAATAAAGTTGCGAATATAAGCATTTTTTCCGAAAATTCGGTCTTTTGCGGCGCATCATGCCATTTTTTCGCCCTTTTTCACCGCCCAAACCACCCCCGCCCCGCCCCCGTTTTTCGCGTTTTGCGAACCGGGATGGTAGGATGAAAGAATAAGCCAGCCAGACAGAGACCTTCGCAAGCCGCTTCCGTCGGACCGATTCCCTTGCTATGGCTTAAATACCCTTTAAAAACAGGCACAAGGCTAGGCGCACAGACATGGCGACATTCTCCCTCCCCACGCTGAAAGGCGGCATCAAGCTGGATATTCCGCTCTCCGTCGCGGCCCTCATGCTGGTCGGAGGTGCCGTGTCCGATTACCCGTTGAACAATGTGTGCCTGATCGGGGCGATGATCGGCATCGTTTTCTTTATGGCGCGGGAGGCCGACCGCCTGTTTACCGGGCGCGGCCGGACCGCCATTCTGGTGTGGTGGATGGCCTGTTTATGCGTGCTGTTCGTGGTCAACATCCCTCTGGCGCTGATTATGACCCTGTTACCGGGCGTGGCCTACGCCCGCCGCCACCGGGCCCAGGCCGCCCTCTCCGACGATTTTCTGGACGCGATGAAGGACCGGGGTTATCGGCTGATCATTCTGGCCCTGCTGTTCATGGTCGCCACGGCGGCCCTGTATGGGTTCAAAGTGGTTCCGAAAATCATGGATAAACAGGCGATAGAGCTGGAAAGCTATTCCAAAGTTTCTATTTAACATCCGGAAAAGGCACGAAAACTTGCGCATTTTCGAGCGCATGAGTATGCTAAACCGATCAGAAGGATGAAAGTAACGCCATGGGCATGACCGCCGCCGCCATTGAAGACTTGATCCGCCAAGGCATCCCCGATGCACAGGTTCAAATTTCCGATTTGCGCGGCGATGGGGACCATTATGCGGCCTATATCGTGTCGGAATCCTTCCGTGGGAAAAGCCGCGTGCAACAGCACCAGATGGTCTATGCCGCGCTTCAGGGGAAAATGGGGGCCGAGCTGCATGCGCTGGCAATCCAGACCGCAGTCCCGCCAGAAGAATAATAGAATCAGAAACACTGCGTAGAGAAAGAGAGTGACGAGGAATGGATAATATTGTTTTTGACCGCATCCGCAGCGAAATTACCGCCAATGATGTTGTTTTGTTTATGAAGGGCACCGCCGTGTTCCCGCAATGTGGTTTCTCCGCGGCGGCCGCACAAATTTTGACCCAACTGAACATCGCCTTCAAGGACATCAATGTTCTGGAAGACAGCGGCATCCGTCAGGGGATCAAAGATTTCGCCCAGTGGCCGACCATTCCGCAATTATACGTCAAGGGTGAGTTCATCGGCGGGTGCGACATCATGCGCGAAATGTTCGCCAGCGGTGAATTGCAGGATTTGTTGCGCGACAAGGGCGTGGCCTTCAGCGACGCGGCATAATCGCACTGTTTCAGATTTTGAATATCAAAAAGGCCGGATTGATCCGGCCTTTTTTGTTTCCATCGCAACCACGTCAGTTTCGTGGCAGTTTGCTGTCACGGTGAATATTGGCCGACATGACCAAACCAAACCCGATCATGGCCGCCAGCATGGATGTTCCACCATAGGACACCAGCGGCAACGGAATCCCCACAACCGGGATCAACCCCATCACCATTGCAATATTGATAAACACATACAGGGAAAAGTTCACCATCAAACCAAAGGCCAGCAAACGCCCATAAACATGACGGCAGCGGAACGAAATCCATCCGCAATAAATGAAGATCAACAACAACAGCCCGAGCAACACCAACCCACCCGTCAGCCCCCATTCCTCGGCCCACAGGGTAAAGATAAAATCCGTTTGCTTTTCCGGCAGGAAGTTCAGGTGGCTCTGGCTGCCATTCAGGAAGCCCTTGCCCTCAATCCCGCCAGACCCCAGCGCGATTTTCGATTGCATGATGTGATAGCCAGACCCCAGCGGATCGGCCTCTGGATCAAGGAAGGTCAGCACCCGCTGTTTCTGGTAATCATGCATGTAGAAATGCCAGACCAGCGGAATCGCCGCCAACCCCGCCGCAATGCCAACGATAAACAGCCAGATCGGCGCCCCACCCAGGAAGAACAACGCCGCCCCGTCCACCACCAGCATCACCGCCGTGCCCAGGTTCGGTTGCAACAACACCAGCCCGACAGGCGCAAGGATGAGTAACGCAGGCGGGATCAGGAAGGTCAGACGCCGCAAATCTTCGGATCGCGCGCCGTTAAAATACCGGGCCAGCGCCATCACCAGAGCCAGCTTCATCAATTCCGATGGCTGGATCTGTATAAAGCCCAGATTGATCCAGCGCTGCGCGCCCATGCCGATCTGTCCCATAAATTCGACGAAGATCAGCATGACAAAACCGGCGGCATAGATCAGGTACGACATGTTGTACCAAAAACGCTGATCAATCAGCGCCACGATTATCATGGCCACCATACAGAAAACGAAGCGAACCGTCTGGCGCGACGCCCACGGATCCATACCATTCCCCGCGGAATAAAGCGCCGCAATCCCAATCAAGGCCACCAGCGAAATCAGGACAATAAGCCCCCAATTCATATTGGTCAGCTTTTGCGACAGGGTCGGGCCGGATTGAAGATCAAAACTGCCGAGCATTATCCCGCCCCCTGCTCTGGTGATGGTTCGGTTTCAGGTGTAACCGGTTCGGATTCTGGTGCGACCTCGTCCTCAAAATCGACATCGGCATCCGCCGGGTCCGCGTTCAATGTCGTGGTGGCGTTCACCTTCATCGGTGCGGGCACCGCCCCATGGCCATCCGGCGAAACAACCCGCGCCGCCGGATTACGCTGTTGCGCCATTAAAATCAGATCCTTGGCAATCGGCGCGGCCACAGCCGATCCCCCGCCGCCATGCTCCACCACCACAGACACGACATAGCGTGGGTCATTATAGGGCGCATATCCGACAAACAGCGCGTGGTGACGATGATTCCATGGCAGGTCTTCGTTCTTGATCCCCAGCGCGCGCTGCTCCTTGGTAATGCGGCGAACCTGTGATGTTCCGGTTTTACCGGCCATCTCCATTCCCTCAACCGTGATACGGGAGCCGTAGGCTGTGCCGCGCGGATACATCACGACATGTTCCATGCCATCACGCACAATCGCCAGGTGCGCCGGGTTGAAACCCATGGACGGCCATTCTTTCTTCTCTACCGGGACATCGCCGATCATGGCCGTCAGTTGCGGCATAACCGCGTGACCGCCATTCACCAGACGCGCCGTCATCACGGCCAGTTGCAACGGTGTGGCCTGCACATAGCCCTGCCCGATCGAGGCCACAACCGTTTCACCCCGGTGCCATGGCTGACCCAAATGGGACCGTTTCCAAGCCTGTGTCGGGATCAAACCTTTGCGTTCCTCGGCCAAACCGGTATCCAGCATCACGCCCAACCCAAAACGGTTGGCCATTTCGCCAATCTTGTCGATGCCGATATCCAGCGCCACCTGATAAAAATACGTGTCGCAGGATTGCGCCAGCGCCGTCACCAGATCAACACTGCCGTGCCCGCCTTGTTTCCAGCAATGGAATCGCGTATCGCCCATATTGAAATGGCCGGGACAAAATACACGGCGACCCGGCGTAATCGCACCGCTTTCCAGACCCGCCATGGCTGTGATCATCTTATAGGTTGATCCCGGTGGGTATTGCCCACCGATCGCCTTGTTGTTCAGCGGCACGCCCGGATCGGCCAGCAACCGGTTCCATGTTTCCGGAGTCAGGCCCCGGCTGAATTCATTCGGATCAAAAGACGGGACGGAGGCCATGGCATACACCGCCCCCGTTTTCGCATCCATAATGACCGCTGATGCCGAACGCTGAGCCGACAGGCGTTCACGCACGTAATCCTGTAATTCCGAATCAATGGTCAAGGTCACATTGCGGCCCGGCTCTCCCGGTTTGCGGCTGAGCTCACGCACTTCGCGTCCGACCACGTTGACTTCAACCTCGGCGGCACCGGCGCGGCCACGCAATTCACCGTCCAGAACTTTCTCCAGCCCGGTCTTGCCGATTTTAAATCCCGGCATTTTCAACAACGGATCATCGGTATTCTGGTCCGCCTTGTCCACCGCACCGACATAACCGATCATATGCGCAACCGCTTCACCCAACGGGTAATAGCGTACTTCGCCCACATCAATCGACACACCGGGCAAATCAGGCAAATTGACTTCAATCGTTGCCACTTCATCCCACGACAAATTGTCGCGAATTTCCAGCGATGCAAAACGTGGGGATTTTTTGGCTGTTTTCAAAACGGTCTGTACCGTCCCCTCTTTCAAAGGGATGAGCCGGGCGACATTGTTCAGAACCTGTTCCAGATTGGTGGTTTGTTCCGGCACGACCAACGCACGGAAATTCTGGCTGTTCTCCGCCAGCGCCACGCCATAGCGATCCAGGATCAAACCGCGCGACGGCGCCAGCAATTTAACGTTAATCCGGTTGTTTTCGGCCAGAGTCTTATAACGATGCCCTTCGACCACCTGCAGCCAGGCCAGACGGCCGGCCAGCACTGTCATCAACCCGCCCTGCATCGCGCCGATCAGCAGCGCGCGGCGGGTAAACGACATAGACCGGTCCTTGTCACGTCTGCGTTTCATGAGGGCAACAGGCGGTGGGTCAAAATCAGGAACAACGTAATCACCGGGAACAGGAAAACCGTCATGGCCGCGGCCACCATGACCGGCATCAACGGTCCCCAGACCATATCAACCAGACCATACAGCCCCCATTGCAACAACGCCACCCCGCCAACGACAAATGAGAAAACAGCCCACGTTGTGATATATGGCTGCGCCATCAGGAAGCGGCGTTGATCGCGCACAACCATCTGGACCAGAACAAACGAGATGGCATTCACGCCCAGCGCCGTACCGGAAATCATGTCCAGCAAAATGCCCACGATGAAACACAACGCCGGCGGCATCAATGTCGGGCGATACACAGCCCAATAATAAACCGGCATCAACACCAAAAACGGTTTCACCACGCCCATGTAAGGCACGGGCAAAGCCGTCACGTTCAACAGGAACAATACAGCCAGAAGGATGTACGGAACCGTCAACCGCAGGGCAGCATCAATGCTGGTGATTGAAATTTGTCGCGAACGGCGTCTTCGCATGATGGATCAAGGCGCAGGCGCGGCAGCAGGAGAGAGAACTGCAGGCGTTTCCGCAAGATTGCCCAGAACGGTGCGTTCCAGTACACGGTCAATGATACGAACGAAGGACAGATTATCGGCCTGCGCCAGCAATTGAACACTCACTTGGCCATTATCACCCAGAACAACATATCCAACCGGAACACCCGGCGGAAACAAGCCACCATGGCCCGATGTCACGATGCGGGCACCAGCCTGTAATTCATGATCGCGCGGCAAATGAATGAGCGCGGGCGTTGAACTGTTCTGCCCGGCAACGATCGCCTTGATGTCAGATCCTTCAATAACCACCGGCACGCGGGAGTTCATGTCCGTCAGCAACAAAATGCGTGCCGCACGGCCACCGGATTCAATCACACGGCCCACCAGCCCCTCGCCCGACAACACGGCCTGCCCCTTGATCACGCCATCATTCTGTCCGGCAAGGATCAACAGGCTGCGGGCAAACGTGTTCCCCGCATCAGCAATCACGCGGGCCGTAATATAAGTATACGGCGGCGGCAATTTCAGGTTCAGCAATTGCTGGAGCGATTCATTTTCGGATTTCAGGCTCAGCGCCGTCTGGTACCATTCGCGCAGACGGGCGTTTTCGGATTTCAGGCGTTCATTCTCCGCCTGCAATTCGGCCAGGCCGGTCACGGCCGTCACATAATCAGCCGCCACACGGAACGGTGTGTTCACCGCGGCCATCAACGGCGCGGCCACATCGGTCGCGGCCAGACGAACCCCCTGCAACGTTGCCGGGTTCATTGCCGATGCCATAAACAGGATCACGCCAGTGGCGAGAAAGACGAGCGACGGAGTCCGCGTTCCCCACAAACGAAGGGACAGTAAACGGGTCATTCCTCTGCTGCGTGTGCGTATTCTCAAAACCCTGACCTTTTAAGCGCCCCTTTCGGACGGACGAAATGATATTCCTGAAGAGAAAATTACACCGAAAGAGGTAAAACAAATATGAAAGCCGTTTCAAGACCTTCCAATGTTTAATCTACCGGAAATTTTAACAATCGTCCACGACCATCGATTCAAATACGGTGCGTATTGATTTCAAATGTATGTAAAATGCCAGCCAATAAAAAACCCGGCCGCCCCTGGGACAGCCGGATTTTCTAAATTCCTTGGCCAACGCGATCAGTAACTGCCGATCAGGACGTTTTTCAGGGCCTTTTCCTCTTCCAGCGCATGGCCGGTGCCCAGCGCCACACAGGACAGCGGGTCGTCGGCAATGGTCACGGCCAACCCGGTGGCATGGCGCAGGACGTGGTCGAGGTTGCCCAGAAGCGCCCCACCCCCGGTCAGGACAATCCCCTTGTCCACGATATCGGCGGCCAGTTCCGGCGGCGTGTGTTCCAGCGCAACCTTCACCGCCTCGACAATCGCACCGACCGGTTCGGCCAGAGCCTCGGCGATCTGGCGTTCGCTGATCATGATTTCTTTCGGCACGCCGTTCATCAAATCGCGGCCCTTGATTTCCATCTGACGGCCTTCGCCATCGGCGGGCGGACATGCCGACCCGATTTCTTTTTTAATCCGCTCGGCCGTGCTTTCACCGATCAGCAAATTATGCACGCGGCGTGTGTAGGCGATGATGGCTTCGTCCATCTTGTCGCCGCCGACGCGCGCGGATTTTGCGTACACGATTCCGCCCAATGAAATAACAGCCACTTCGGTCGTGCCGCCACCAATATCAACAACCATCGAACCCGATGGCTCCGTCACCGGCAGGCCTGCACCAATGGCTGCGGCCATTGGCTCTTCGATCAATCCAACGCGGTTTGCACCAGCGGATTCAGCGGACTCAATAATCGCGCGCTGTTCAACGGCGGTGGAACCCGACGGAACACAGATCACCATTTTCGGTGATACGAATGAACGGCGATTGTGAACCTTGCGAATAAAATGTTTGATCATCGCTTCGGTCACTTCGAAGTCGGCGATCACGCCATCGCGCAACGGGCGAATGGCGACGATGTTACCCGGCGTCCGGCCCAGCATTTGCTTGGCCTCGTTCCCGACGGCCAGAATATCTTTTTTCCCGCCATTGATGGAAATGGCCACAACGGAGGGTTCGTTCAGAACAATGCCCCGCCCACGCACATAAACCAGCGTGTTGGCCGTGCCAAGGTCGATGGCCATATCATTCGACATAAAACCGAAAAGCTTAGAGAACATGGATGATGGTCCGAAAAATCGAGAAAGGAGGGATGGTCTTCTTTATCCTGTATAGCAGAGAAAAAATGGCTTTTCACCTGCTTTTCTTCATTATTGCGGACATGAAAAAAGGCTGGCGGCACCAACAGTGTCCCAGCCTCTGATCCTGTGTCACAAGAGCAATTAGCCCTGACGCACTTTCATGCGCGGGTTTTTCTTGTTGATGATGTATACGCGGCCACGGCGACGCACCATTTTGCAGTTGCGGTCACGGGATTTCAGCGTTTTCAGCGAGTTCACGACTTTCATGGCACAATTCCATATATGTCCAAAATTCTTACAGAGGCCGCACAATAGCCATCGCCCGCCCCCCTGTCAAGCGTTCCTGCCCGACTTTTTTAAGAAAGAAAACGTATGTTTATCAAAGCATTAGGAAGGATCAGGCCGCCACGCTCAGTAAAACAAGCATGATATAAGCGAAATGAGTCAGGTTATGGGCCTCCTGATCCAGCCCAAACGACCACCAGAACCATCGGTCATTCGGGCCCCAGCCATACCGGCGGGTCACCATCCCCTTGGTCCGGTCAATCGTTCCATGCACCACGCAATCCACCAATCCCAGCCACCACAGGCCCGGCGCGAAGACCAACATTATCAAAAATGTCATCGCCCCATGAATAACCGCATGGATCGCCAGAGCCGTATAGCCCGCAAGCCCGGGCGCGCCCTTGTTCATCGCCATCCAGTCGGTTTGCAGCAGGAAATCCCCCGCAAACTGCTTGGCACGGAAGGTGATATAGAGCAGCGGTAAAAGAATAACCCACGATGTCATACATATGTCCCCGTCATCGGCCCCTGCATATAATTATGGAAGCAATCTGCGATGCCGTCCAGCAAAGGATTGATTTCGTACGATTGCACCCGTTTTGTTAACCATCCATTCACCGACCTGCCCCATTATGGTGTGGGGGAAATGCCCGAATACTCTGTTGCGACCATCACTTCAAAACCTGCGGACTTCGACTTTGACAAAATCCGATTCAAACGGCGCCAGCCATTCCAAACGCAGCTTTGACACCGGCGAAATCATCATGCGCCAGGGTGATGCGGGCGATTGCGCCTATATCATCGAAGAAGGCACCGTCGAAATTCTGATCGAAAAACCCGATGGCCGTGTTCAGCACGTGGGCACGCGTGGTCCCGGCGCATTGATCGGCGAAATGGCCATTGTTGACAGCGCACCCCGCACCGCAACCGTGCGCGCATTGAAACCATGCAAGATGCTGGAAATCACGATGGAGGATTTCACCAGCCGCCTGACCGGCACCGATCCGGTCATGCAAATGATTATGCAGGTGATCCTGACCCGGTATCGCGATACGCTGACACGCGCCGATATTTTACACGACAGCGATTCATTCCCGCCCCCAGAAATGCTGGAACAGGATCTGGCGGAAAAAGCCGATGTTGTTGAATCCATCAAAATCGCCAACGAATTTCAAACCGCGCTGGAAAAGGGCGAACTGTCCCTGCACTATCAACCGATCATTGATTTGACGCGCGGCAATGTTGTCGGGTTCGAAGCGTTGATGCGCTGGATCCACCCGGAGAAGGGATTTATTTCCCCCGGCGTCTTTATTCCCATCGCCGAAAAGAATGGATTGATTGTTCAGGCCAGCCGTTGGGCGCTGGGTGAATCATGTCGCGCCCTGCGCCGGATCGAGGCCCGCGTTGGCGCCGATCGCGAAATGTATATGAGCGTCAACTTCTCCTCGACCGATTTCGCGTCGGAGAATTTTATCGACCACCTCTATAACATCATCAGCGAAAGCGATGTCCTGCCGACACAGGTCCGTTTGGAAATCACCGAACGCCTGCTGATTCAGCAACCGGATAACGCCAAAGCGATGTTGCAGATGTGCAAAGATGCCGGCATGGGCATTGCGATTGACGATTTCGGGACGGGATACTCCTCGCTCAGCTATCTCTACTACTTCCCGATTGATACGTTGAAAGTGGACCAAAGCTTCGTTCGCGCGATGCAGCGGGATGAAAAAAGCCTGGAACTGGTTAAATCCATCGTCGGGCTGGGCAAAAACATGAAAATGTCGATTATCGCCGAAGGTGTTGAAACTGTTGAAGAAGCCCGCCTGTTGCAGGATATGGGCTGTGACAAGGTGCAGGGTTACTATTTTGCGAAACCGATGCCGGAAAAAGACGTCATCGAGTTCCTGCGCAATTATCAGCCGGTCAAATTGCGGGCGTAACACGCGCCCTACGCTTTTGAATTCTCATTAAAATCCGCAGGTTTTCTGCGGATTTTTTAATGGATAAAATTTTATCTATATCCGCCTCAAGTCCTTCAAAGATTTCAATAAAATGCAGGACAATAATTACACGAAATTAAACAATGTCCGGGATAATGGGAGAATGCGGCACAGGTGTATGCACCCGTCCGCATCGTGTGCATCGCGGATCAAATGGGGATTTCGCGGGTGAATTTGGGGAATATCAAAGGGGTTTAAAAGATGGCACGGAATATTGATGGCAGTGTCGAAGGCGTTTCCAGTTCCGATCAGGGAACAGTGAAAACAATCGATGCCAGCGGACAGACGAAAATCGATCTGCCGGATTCCAGCTTCATCACGGATGTAACGATGACGCGCGACGGGCAAGACCTGACCCTGCGCAATGATGATGGCCAAACCATCACCATCGAAAATTATTTCAGCGCCGACACCGCCCCCGTGTTGAGCAGCCCGAATGGCGCCATCCTCAGCCCCGCGATGGTCAAATCTTTTGTTCACAGTGAAACCGCAGGACAATACGCGCAAATGGGCTCCGTCGATGACGTCAGCCCTGTTGGCGAAATCACCGAATTGAATGGCAACGCAACCGTTACCCGCGCCGATGGCACAACCGAAACCATCACGCTGGGAACGAAAGTTTTCCAGGGTGACGTGATTGAAACGCAGGGTGATGGTGCGGTCAATATCACCTTCATCGATGAAACCAGCTTCGCCGTATCCGAAAACGCCAAACTGGCGATTGACGAATATATTTTCGACCCGGCCAGTGGATCGGGGAAAACGGATTTCTCGGTTTTGAAAGGCGTGTTCGTGTTTACGTCCGGACTGATCGGACGTGAAGATCCGGATGACGTGACAATCGACACCCCTGTCGGGTCCATCGGTATTCGCGGCACAACCATCATGGGCGATATCGACCCCAGCGGTCAGAGCCAGATCACCGTGGTCGAAGGGGCCATCGTCGTGCGCACCGAAGCGGGTGAACGCACATTGGCCGAACAATTCGAAACCGTCACACTGACCGGACAGGACAGCGAACCCGCCTATCAAGGCACGCTGGATGCCAACCGCGTGACCGATGATTACGGTGCCGTAAAATCCGTATCCGGTACGTTGTTCAGCGCCTTTGGGACGGGTGATGCCCCATCCGCGGACACCGCAGGCGAGGCCCCGGCCGATGCCGCCGCACCGGACGCGTCCGAAACGACCGTTCCCGAGGGTGAAGATGACGGTGCCGCACAGGAAAGCACCCCGGCAGAGACAGCCCCGCAACAAGATGGCGCGTTGAACGTTGCCCCCAAGACAGACACAGCTCTGGTCGGTGATGATAGCATGACCGGCGGACTGGATAGCGGGTTTGACCGCGCCGCCGATACGGGCACCACACTGACCAACGCAACAGGAACAGTCGGCAACACCGTTGGGACGATTGTAAACACAACGGGCGGGATCTTGGGATCCACAACAACCAACACCGCGCCCGCCATCACAACACGACCAACGGACACAACCAGCCCGACCGATCCGTCTGTCCTGCCCAACACGGGCACGGATACGGGAACGGGTTCGGGCGGCGGGAGTGTGACAACACCGCCACCACCGACCTTGGCCCTGAACCTGAACATGCTTGGAAACCTGAGCGATATCAGTCTGTCCGGCGTTGTTGTCGGGACGGTGTCGACAACCGTGGCCTATACTGAAACATTGAACTTTGTTTTGAATTCCCCCTTAAGCGGCGGTGGGGATCCACTGTTCCAGCTGGTATCCACGGGTCCGGATTCAGCCAATATCGTTCTGACCCCCGCGGGGGCCCTGCATCTACTGGCCAACCAGACTTATAATCTGAGCGTGACCGTGACCGAGCCATCCTCTGGACGCACGGCATCCACGGCCAACACCGCCCCGGTTATGGATGAGGCCGATATTTCCCTGAACGATATTCTGGGGGCCGGGTCCACAGCCGATGGACGGTATATCCCGTCCATATCCGCGGGATCACACCACGCCCAAGCGGTGGCCGCCGTCGGCGATACGGATGGAAATGGCACCGCAAATTACATTTTTGCCAGCAACAATACGTTGTTCCTGGACGATAATGGCGGCAACATTTCACAATACAGCCTGTCAACACTGGGATTTGACAACACCGAGGGCCTGTCGATCAACGGGGTCGGTGACGTGGATGGCGACGGACTTTTGGATTATATCGTCGGTGGCCGAAACACATCCAGTGGCGAAGGCCGCGCCGTATTGATCAGCGGAAATGGCACCACATCCGGGGTCGATGGATCGTCAGGCGTAAGCCATTTTGGCCATGAAGCAATTGGTATTGGCGACATTAACGGCGATGGATATGCCGATGTGATGATCACCTCCCCCAGTGCATCCGTCTATGGTAAGGCCGGAATTTATCTGGGTGGCAGTGATTTCAGCAATATTTTGACAACCACGCCGGATTACGTGATCAACGGTCCGTCGACAAACAGCAATCTGGGCCGTGAAGCCGCCAGCCTGGGCGATTTGAATCAGGATGGATTTGACGATTTCGCTGTTACAGTACCGAAAACAGCCGGCGCCATGAACGGTGAAGTCTGGATTTATAACGGCGGCAACACATTAAACACGGCCACCCCGTTCAAAATCACCGGGTTGCAGACCGGATCCGACGGCGGATTGGGCCTGATCAATCTGGGCGACATGAACGGCGGGTATAAAAACGATTTCGCCATTTATGAAAGCGGAACCGACACAATTCACGTGGTCTTTGGTGAAGGAAAAACGTTCACCGCCGGTGGAACAACAACGATCAGTACCGTGTCTGATTTACGCATTACGGCCAGCGACGCCAATTCAAAAATTGAAGGCGGCGGCAGTGTTGGTGATTATAACGGTGATGGGCGCGATGACATGGCGGTTGCCGTTCGCACCGATTCCACGATGGATATTTACGTGGTTTACGGTCGCGCCGGTGTCGCAGGTTCGATTGATCTGGATAATTTGACATTGGAAAAACACCAATACGAACATATTCGCATCAATCTGGCCGACCCGGCTCTGGGACTGGGCAACCCCACGACCGACCCATTTGATGTTGAGATCACCGCGCTCGGCGACTTGAACGGCGACGGATATGATGATTTCGCCATTGGCACACCGGACAGCAATGGTGGTGATGGTGGATTATACCTGATGTACGGACAATCCGATGGCGGTTTGACGTCCACCGGGCAAGCCCTGGTCACCGGAACAAACGCAACGGCCACGGCCGCGGGTCAGGCCGTTGTTGGAACGAACGCCAATGACACGTTGTCGGATGGCGGGACATTTTCGAACGTTGCCATTAATGGCGGTGCCGGGAATGACGTGATCACCCTCTTCTCGGCCAACACGCGTCACGTTGATGGTGGGTCGGGATACGATCAGGTTAAACTGAACAGTTCCGGCTTGATCGACCTGAGCGGTGCCGATGGAGGGGCGAGCAGCAACAGCCTGATGAACGTCGAGGAAATCACCTTGATGCAGGCGTCCAGCACATTAAAGATGGACATGGCCGACATTTTCAAACTGTTGCAACAATCGGCCGATAACCAGCTTTATATCAACACCGAAGGAACATTGAGCGGATCCCTGCAATTATATGAAGGCGGCACGGTTGAATCCCTGACCAATGCCGGGTTCACGCAAACCGGAACATCCAGCGTTGGCGGAACCGATTACAATGTGTTTGAAATGGGTGGGTACCAATTATATGTCGACACAAACGTCGCTGTGACCGTCTAACGCCTATTTCGACGTCGCTTCAAAAACACCGTCCCAGCCATCGCCGGGGCGGTTGTTTTTTAAGGTCCGAATACGGGACAGGAATACATCATAATACCCGTTCATCTGCGCATTCGATGCCGACCGCGCCTGAACCAAGGCCTGTTCCGCACCGTCAAAATCCGCCGCCCGGTACAGATCAAGCATGGATTGATGCGCGACCATCCAAGCCATAAAATCTGGCGTCATGGCATAGGATTCATCACCGACCAACGTAAAGATGCGCACGGGTTCTGTTTTCCCCTTCACGCGCAGCAAGTCCAGTTCGACAAAAGCCAAAGGCCCCGCCGCATTCTTCGTACGCTCCGACACCAGAATTTGCACACCATAAGCCTTGGTCTGCCCTTCCAGCCGCGAGGCCAGGTTCACGGAATCGCCCAAAGCAGAATACGCAAAACGTTGTTTCGATCCCATATTGCCGACGGATGTCATGCCCGTATTGACGCCGATTCCCGCGCTCAAGACCAAGGGCTTTTGTCCATTTTGTGCGGCCCGTTCCGCCAATGCGGCATTGATCGGGGCCAGCGCGTCATTCATCTGCAACGCCGTCAGGCAGGCGCGGCGCGCATGGTCCGGGTCATCCAGCGGCGCGTTCCAGAACGCCATCATGGCGTCCCCCATATATTTGTCGATGGTGCCCCGATTTTCCATGACCAATGACGACATCGGCGTCAGGAAATCATTCATCAGCTGGATCAGCTCTTCCGGGCTCAACCGTTCGGAAATACTGGTGAAGCCGCGAATATCCGTAAACATGATGGACAGTTCACGCACTTCCCCGCCCAAACGCAGCTTGTCCGGGTCGTTGGTCAGCTCCTTCATATAGTCGGGCGAAATATACAGGCCAAACGCCTGACGAATCTGGCGGCGATCGGCCTCCATCCGGATATAGGCCAACAAGGCGGACGCCATAAAAATCACGCCCAGCGCCAGGGACGGATAAAACACATCAATCAACTGGCCATGATTCAGGAAGGCATACCACCCGCCATACACCCCACCCCCGACCAGCAGGGTCACCATCGCCGCCTGACCAAAGGCCCCGATAAACGGTGCCAAGCCGACGATCAATAACCCCGCGACCAGGATGGCCACAGCCTCCAGCCCCTCAACCTCGATTGAGCGGTGCAGGAATTTTTCCTGCAAAATCTGGTCAATAATATTCAGGTGAACCTCAACCCCCGGACGGAATACGTCCAATGGCGTGGCCCGGATATCTTTTAGTCCGATGGCGCTGGTTCCGATCAAAACGATTTTACTGCGGATCAGGGACGGATCGACCGTGCCATCCAGAACGCTGGCCGCCGACACATACCAATCGTCGCGCGACTTGGCGAAATAGGCGAGGAAATTGCCCTGTGCATCCGTGGGAATCAGAACCTTGTTTTTCAGGAAGCGTAGCCCCTCTACCCCGAAGCGGCTGGAATCCAGTTCCGCAAACCGCTCATCCGCCAATTCAATGGACAGGGCCTTTTCACCCAACAGATAACGCACAACCTCCAACGACAAGGACGGATAGAAGAAGGATATATCACCCCCATCCTTGCCCTGATCCTGCATCGCCACGACCATCGGCACGCGACGAATAACGCCATCGGTATCCGCCGTAACGAAGAAGCTGCCTTCGCCATAGGCCCCTTTGCTAATCACGGGTAAATTGACCGTGGCATTGTTCATGATACGGACGTAACGCTCAGCATTTTTCTGGCTGAAAAAGGCTTTTTGCATGGGCCGATTGCCGGTTTCTTCGGTGACGAAGGAAAATCCGGTAATGACATTGCCCGCCTTGGCGATGGCGTCCCCGAAAACCGTGTCGTTATCGGGCAATTTCTCAATCGCTGCGCGCAAATCACCGGCCCCGTCTTCCGTCGGTATATAAGAGAGCAGACGTTGCGGGCTGACCCGATCATGTTCAGGAAAAACGGTATCGAACGCGATGACCAACGCGCCCTGCTCATTCAATTTCTCAACCAACTGCGCCAGCACATCGCGCGGCCAGGGCCATTGCCCCAATTCAGGCCGCGCCATTGATGCTTCGTCAATATCGACAATCACCACATTATTGCCGGGATCGCGTGGCTTCAGAATATTGTAGTAATCAAAGGTAAAATGACGAATTTCCTGCCGCCAGCGGGCGTTGGAAAAACTCAACCCCACAGCCACCGCCACCAAAACCAGCAGCAGGCACAAATGGAACCAGCGATTGATGGCAAGGCGCATCATCAGCGATCAAATCTCTGTAAAGGCTTTATCTTTAGCCATGAGAACAGGCTTGGCCAGATACTCAAGAATGGTACGACGGCCCGTGATGACCTCAATCATCGCCACCATACCCGGCGTGATAGGCAACGGGTTTTCCGCCGTCCCCAGATAGTTTTTATCGGTCTGCACTTCGACTTCGAAAAATGTATTGCCTTCCTCATCGGCAATGCTGTTCGCACCGATCCGGACCAGTTTCCCATGAAGACTGCCATAACGCTGCGCGTTATAGGCGCTGATCTTCACTTTTACATCCTGCCCAACATCCAGAAACGCAATATCATTCGGCGATACGCGGGCGGTGATTTTCAATTCCGGTTCCGCCGGAACAATTTCCACCAATTGCTGGGCGGGCTGGATCACGCCGCCGATGGTTTTAATCGCAATGTTGTTGACCACACCATCAACGGGCGATTTGATTTCTGCGCGCGACACCCGATCGCCAATGGATTTCAAGCTTTCTTGTAAACGGGAAATTTCGGTTTCAACGGCGTTCATCTCGCTCAAGGCCTGGGACCGGAAACGATCCTGCTGGTCTTCGGCTTCTTTCTTTGCCGCGCTTAATTGCGCCTCCAACCCGGTCATTTTTTGACGGTTGGCGTTTAATTGCCCCTGAATATCATTCAATTCACGTTCCAGCCGAATTTGCTCCAACTTCGGCACGGCCTTTTGCTCGACCATTTTGCGGGTAATGGCCAATTCCTGATTCAACAACCCTGCGCTGGAGCTCAGACGATTGATTTGCGCCTTGGTTTCGGCGATCTCGGCATTGGCCTTTTCAATCTTGTCTTTGGTAATAGAAGTCGCATTGGCTAGTTCGCGCTGACGCGATTCATACAGCGCCTTTTCATTGGCCGCGATTTGCGGTGCATCCTTCACAATGTCGGCGGGCAGAGCCAACGCGGCCCCGGTTGATTCCGCTTCCAGCCGTGCGCGTTTGGCACGCAGAGTCAGGCTCTGCGCCTGTGCGCCGCCTTGTTCCGATGAATAAAACACGTCGGACAGACGCATCAGAACCTGATCCTTGGCCACGCGGTCGCCTTCACGGACCAAAAGGTCCTGTAAAATGCCGCCCTCCAGACTTTGCACAATCTGGATTTCGCTGGTCGGAACCACCTGCCCCTGACCGCGCACCAGCATGTCGACCTTGGAAAATCCGGCCCAGAGAAAGAACAGAACAATCAAACCGACAACGCTATACAACATAATGGCCGATGCACGGGCCGGACGCATGCGCGTTGCCGCTTCCAATTCGGACATATAATCAGTTTCGCGGATGGTCATGCCGATGCTCCAGTCTTCGGTGCGGAAACACCCTGCGCCAAGGCCTGGATCACCTTGTCACGCGGCCCGTCGATCAACACACGCCCTTGATCCATAACGATCAAACGATCCACCAGCGTCAGCAAATGTTGGCGGTGCGTGATCAGGATCAGCGTTTTTCCTTCGGATTGTCCGCGGATATGGCGAACGAAAGCTTCTTCGGCCTGCATGTCCATGGCGTTGGTCGGTTCATCACACACCATGATGGCGGGGCTGAGCAACATGGCGCGCGCCAGCGCAATCGCCTGACGCTGGCCACCGGACAGGCCCGCACCCTGTTCACCCACCGGCGCGTCATACCCCATGGGGTGACGTGACACAAATTCATGCACGCCTGATGCCATGGATGCAGCCAGAATTTCTTCCTCGGTCGCCTGCGGGCGGGCGATGGAGATATTTTCACGCACCGACCCGCGGAACAGAACGATGTCCTGCGCGATATAGGCAATGTTCCGGCGCAAATCCGCCGGATCAATCTGGCGGTAATCGGTATCATCGGCAAATAATGTGCCGGCCTTCGGTTCATACAATCCCGTAATCAACCGGGCAACCGTGCTTTTTCCCGACCCCACACGCCCGACAATACCAACCTTTTCGCCGTGTTCGATGGTGAAGGTCACATCGCGCAGAATATCGCGATCGGTATGCGGGTATGCAAAGGTTACGTTTTCAAATTTGATTTTTCCGTTCAACACCGGGCGATGCAGGAAATTTTTATGCGGCGGGCGTTCCACCGGATTGGCCATAAATTCATTCAGCGATTTCAGCGCACGCATCGTCTGGTGATACCGCGACATCAGCCCGGCAATCTGCCCGATCGGGGCGATGGCCCGCCCGCTCAGCAACACACAGGCAATCAGCGCACCCATGGTGATGGACTGGTCACGCACCAGATACATCCCCAGCAACACCGCCGCAATGCTGGCCGATTGTTGCAGGAAGGTGGCAATGTTGACGCCCATGGCGGAATAAAAACGCGATGTTTGTGCGTGTGCCGCGGCATCGGCCGCCATTTCGCCATAGCGGGCACGCAGACGACCATCGGCCCCAATCGCCTTGATGGTTTCCAGACCATGGATGGTTTCAACCAAAAGACCATGTTTGGATTCCGCCGTGTACATGGTTTTGCGCACCGCGGCCTGTAACGGAATTTGCACCATCCAGCCCACCGCCGCCGCCACCGCAATCAACGACCCCAACAACAATGCAATCGGACCACCCAGAACCCAGATGACCGCCAGAAACAGCAACGTAAACGGCAGATCAACCAATGTAGTCAGCGTCGCCGACGTCATAAATTCGCGAACGGAATCAAATTCGCGCAACATGTTGGCAAACGCCCCGCCCGACGGCGGACGGGCGGACAGTTTCATATCCAGCAATTGACCGTAAATGCGGCGCGCCGCCACGACGTCAATTTTACGTCCGGCGAAATCGATAAAATACCCGCGCAAGGTCCGCATCAGGAAATCGAAACCAAAAATGGTCAGTGCCCCAATCCCCAACACCCATCCAGTTTCAACCGCGGCATTCGGAATGACGCGGTCATACACCGTCATGATAAAAATCGGGCTGGTCAGCGCGAACATATTGATCATCACGGCGGCCAAGCCAACCTGCCCGTAAATGGCGCTGTTATTCAGGAACGGGCCCCAGAACCAGTGACGATCCGTATCTTGTAAATGCGGGGCCTGCGGATCATGAAATTCGGCGTTCGGGTGAATATAAATGGCATATCCACCGTAATTTTTGTCCAGCGCATCAATCGCCACATCTTTTTCCGCGCCGGTTTCGGGCAGGAATACGCGCGCCGTGTTTTTATCATTGTCAAGCGCCAGCAAGACACAGGCCCCGCCCCCCTGCATCACCAGAACGACAGGCAAGGCATAGGATGAAATATGCGTCACGGTCTTGCGTTTCACGATACTGGTTTTCAAACCAATACGGCCCGCAGCCTCGCAAAACAAATTCGGCCCCATGCCGCGTTCATCATACGGCATGCCGGCATGAAGAGCCTCGGCAGAACGTGCATGGCCGAAATGTCCGGTCAGAAAGACCAGACAATTCAAAAGCGGATCGACCGATTGCGCCGCGGAAATAACGGAAGATGGGGTTGACGGATCCACGGGTGCGTCATTCATGCGCCGCGCCCGCCGCCATTTTCGCGTCTTCTTTTGCTTCGTTCTGCGCATTTTCATAGGCAGACACGATGCTCATCACATCCTGCAAATGCCCCATATGGGCCAGAACCGCATATTGCGCGGCCAGATGACGGTAATCGGCATTCACAACACCCAGACGGGCATTAAAATTGTTGTTTTCCGCCTGCAACAGATTCAGCAACGTCACCTTTGCCGCTTCAAACTGCTTTTCATAGGTGGTCAACAAATCCTTGGTCACACCAACGCGGTCGCGCCCATTGTCCAGACGGTCTTTGGCGGCCTGCATTTCGGCATAGGATGTACGAATCTGGCGTTCAATGTTGCGGCTGATTTCATCGCGGCGGGCCTGGCTTTCGGCATAGCGGCTGGTCGCCTTGCGAATGCGGGCCAACTCTGCCCCACCGGTTGAAAATGTCCAATCCATCCGCACGACGGCCTTGGCGTCCACCACTTCACCGCCGATGATGTCGGCCTGATCTTTTTTCAGGTAAGACAGCTCACCACTGAAATCGGGGTACAGCGCCCCTTTTTCCGCATCGGCATCACGGGCGAAGGCTTCCTTCGTTTCATCCGCCACGCGCAGCGCCGGATGTTCCTGCAACGCCAGAATGACCGCCTCGTCCACATCCGCCAAAACGGTATCGGACGGCAAATCGGGGCGGATCAGCGGGTCGGTCGGCACCTGTCCCACCACTTCGCGATATTCGGCAACGGCCTTGGCAAATTCGCCTTCGATTTCGGATTGCGTACTGTCCAACTGGATTTGAATATCGTGCGCCTGCACGGCCATGGATTCATCGGCGGCACCCTGCTCCACCATGGAGTCAATGCGGGTGCGGTAATCGGCGATCAATTTATTGTGATCGGTGATCATGGCCACAGCTTCACGAGTTCGCAGCACATCGAGATAGGCGAGCACAACACGCAAGCCCAGATTTTCCCGCACATCGGCCACATTGCTTCCGGCGGACCGCACACGCGCATCGGCGGCACCGACACGATTGACTGTTTCCAATCCATCCCAGAGCGTCTGGCGCACGGCCACGCTGCCTTCATACAGCCATGAATACCCAGCCCCTCGCTCCACGGTCAGGCCGCGGCTGGTGCTGTTGTCGCCATAAATACGCCCCATGGACCCGCTGGCGTTCAATTCAGGGAAGTAACCGGAACGCTGTTCCTGTTTCTCCTCGGCATAATAATCCCGACTTTTCATCGCCGCCTGCACCGTGGGGTGCGCGTTCAGGGCCGATACCATGGCCTCCTGCAACGTCTCGGACTGTGCGGATGTGGCAAACCCAAAGGCCGAAGCCCCTGCAAGCACAGCAAACACCGCCGTGCGCGCCAACAAGGAGGCCCGCAGGGGGAAAGCCGGAAAAAATTTCAATGACATGGACATACAGGGGCGCGTTCGTTTTATAAGAACAAAGAATAGCCCCTTGAATCTAAACAAAAACGACGCAACAGGCAAGGCCGCAGAGCAACAGCAGACCAATTGCACCGCACGCGTGCAGCGCGTCATGAATACCAGCACGCAAACACCGCAATAACAGTGCATTCCATAGGGGCGCAGGCTTCACAAAAAGCACCATATCTGCCATGGTTTTACCGCGTGATGACGCGCAGAGAATCAGAAGAAAAATAAAATACCATAATGATTTTTCAGAACATCGATTCTTTTCAAGCCGATTTCTGGTCCCATGGCCAGATCTAATCACTGAATTTATCAGGGGATCTTACGACCGTGAGTCTGACCATCTTTATTCCCAAAGAAACCGCCCAGGCCGAGCGCCGCGTTGCCGCCACGCCGGACACCATCAAAAAACTGATCGCGCAAGGATGTGCCGTCCGCGTTGAAAAAGGGGCGGGTCTTGAATCCTCCATCCCTGATACGCTGTACACCGATGCGGGCGCGGCAATCATCGACACCGCCGCCGATGGCTTTGCCCAAGCCGATATCGTCCTGAAGGTTCAGGCCCCGACCATCGACGAAGCCGCCAAAATGAAAAAGGGCGCGTTGCTGGCCTGTATTATGGCCCCGTACCAGAACGCCGATCTGATCGCCGCGCTGGCCAAACAGGGCGTTGATGTTTTTTCGATGGAGCTGGTGCCGCGCATCACGCGGGCTCAGGCGATGGACGTTTTGTCGTCCCAATCCAACCTAGCGGGATACAAGGCCGTTTTGGACGCCACCGAACATTTCAACCGCGCCTTCCCCATGATGATGACCGCCGCGGGCACCGTGCCCCCGGCCCGCGTCTTTATTATGGGCGTTGGCGTTGCCGGGTTGCAGGCGATTGCGACCGCCAAACGTCTGGGTGCCATCGTATCCGCCACCGACGTGCGCGCAGCGACGAAGGAACAGGTCCAGTCCTTGGGCGCAACATTCGTGATGGTTGAGGATGAGGAATCCAAAGCCGCCGAAACCGCCGGCGGTTACGCCAAGGAAATGTCCGATGCATACAAGGCAAAACAAGCAGCCCTGATCGCCGAAACAATCGCGAAACAAGATATTGTGATTACCACCGCGCTGATCCCCGGACGCAAGGCCCCGACACTGGTCACCGCCGCCATGGTGAAAACCATGAAACCCGGATCGGTGATTGTTGATCTGGCCGTGGAGCAAGGCGGAAACTGCGAACTGTCGAAGGTCGGCGAAGTGGTTGATGTTGATGGCGTGAAAATTGTTGGTCACCGCAACGTGCCCAGCCGCCTGTCCGCCAACGCATCCGCCCTGTATTCCAAAAACCTGCTGAACCTTCTGGGTCTTGTTTTGAACAAAGACGGCGCGAAGGACATTCCGTGGGATGACGATATTATCAAGGGCGTGGCCCTGACCCGTGACGGTGCCTTGATCCACCCCCAATTTGGTGGCCCGCAAGCCGCACCGAAAGAACAACCGACAGAGAAGGCAGCCGCACAATGACCAGCGAATCCCAAACCGACATCAGCACCAGCGCCGTCGATCTGGCCAACGCCGCCCGTTCGCTGGCCGATCAGGCCGCCACACTGGCCATGCAGGCCGGGCAAACCATATCGGATAGCGGCGCGGCCCATGGCGGCGATGCGTTTCTGGTCACCGGGCTGACCGTGTTCGTTCTGGCCTGCTTCGTCGGGTATTACGTGGTGTGGAAGGTAACACCCGCCCTGCACTCCCCATTGATGGGTATTACGAATGCGATTTCATCGGTCATTATCGTTGGCGCATTGATCGCCGCGGGCCCGGCCGGTTTTTCATTTTCAAAAGTTCTTGGTTTTCTGGCCGTGATGCTGGCCTCCGTCAATATCTTTGGCGGCTTCATCATCACGCGGCGCATGCTGCATATGTTCAAGAAAAAGGGAGCATAAAAAAAATGAACATGAAACCGCACCCATCCAAACCGATGGATATCACAATTAAATATACCGGCCCCATCAATGGCTACGCCCTGTGGGAGAAGAAAAGCTCCCTCAGCAACGCCTTCAACTCCATCTCCGGCATTCTCGCCCGTCATGGCGCGACGATATACAAGGACAGCTGGTCCCTCCACGATCCGACTGCGGATGGATCTGTGCCGACCGCAAATGCTCGCGCCCTGTTGTTCGAACTGCGCCCGCTGGGCTTTATCGTCAAACGCGGCTGATACACAAAAAACATCCAGTTTTAGGAATAGATAAAAATGGCATCGCTTGCCCCCCTCTTCTACCTGATTGCGTCCGTCTGCTTCATCATGGCGCTGCGCGGATTGTCCAGCCCGGAAAGCGCACGCCGCGGCGTCGTTTACGGCATGGTGGGCATGGCGTTGGCCGTGGCCACCACATTGATGATGCCGGGCGTTGTATCCTATTTCTGGATTATCCCAGCCATCGTGATTGGCGGGTCGATCGGGACGGGCATTGCCCTGAAAATCCAGATGACGGCTTTGCCGCAATTGATGGCGGCGTTTCACTCGCTGGTCGGTCTGGCGGCTGTGTTCGTGGCCTCCGCCGCCTTCACAAATCCGGAAGCCTATAATATTGGCCAATCCGGCGCGATCCGCCTGAACAGCCTGATTGAAATGGCGCTGGGCACCGCGATTGGTGCGGTCACATTTACTGGGTCGATCATCGCCTGGGGCAAATTGCAGGGCACGATTTCCGGCAAGCCCCTGACCTTCCCCGGCCAGCATAAACTGAACGCCCTTCTGGGCTGCCTGCTGCTGTTCTTCCTGATCATGCTGTGCGTGACGCAAAGCAGTATCTGGTTCATTGCCATTGTTGCCCTTGCTCTGGCCCTGGGCGTTCTGATGATCGTTCCGATCGGCGGCGCGGATATGCCGGTGATTGTGTCGATGCTCAACTCCTACTCCGGCTGGGCCGCGGCGGGTATTGGCTTTACCCTGCACAATAACTTGCTGATCATCGTCGGCGCGCTGGTCGGGGCATCGGGTGCCATCCTGTCCTATATCATGTGCAAGGGGATGAACCGGTCCTTCCTGAACGTCCTGCTGGGCGGATTTGGCAATGATGCGTCGGCATCCGGCGGGCCGGCGGCTGATGCGGGTGATCGTCCGGTGAAAATCGGGTCCGCTGATGATGCCGCCTACATCATGAAAAACGCATCCAGCGTGATCGTGGTTCCGGGATACGGCATGGCCGTGGCCCAGGCCCAGCACGCTTTGCGCGAAATGGCCGACATTTTGAAGAAAGAAGGCGTCAGCGTTAAATACGCCATTCACCCCGTCGCGGGCCGCATGCCCGGCCACATGAACGTCCTGCTGGCCGAAGCCAACGTGCCGTATGACGAAGTGTTCGAGCTGGAAGACATCAACCGCGACTTCGCACAAACCGATGTCGTCTATGTCATCGGCGCCAACGACATCACCAACCCGGCGGCGAAAACCGACCCGACATCACCAATTTACGGCATGCCCATTCTGGACGTGGCGAAAGCAAAAACGGTTTTGTTCGTCAAACGCTCGTTGGGCTCGGGTTACGCCGGCGTGGACAACCCGATGTTCTATCAGGACAACACCATGATGTTGTTGGGCGATGCCAAAGCCATGACGGAAAGCATTGTCAAAGGCTTAGAACACTAACGCATTATAAAAAATCACAAAAATACACCAAATGGGGCGCAAAAATCACATTTTGCGCCCCATTTTTGCCCCTTTCGACCCCGAGAATGGGAACATAAGGTTTTCAACCGTCGGATCATCAATCGGAGTGGGATCAATGAAAAATATGAAATTATACGTTCTGGGTACTGTTCTGGTCAGCGCGCTGAGCGTGCCTGTTGCTGTGCGCGCCGAAGACGTTGCCGGTAAAGCCGCCAACGACGCGATGAAGCGCCCGCCCGCTGGCGAACGCATGATCGAAGCCCTGGATACGGACAAATCCGGCGATGTGTCGCTGGAAGAGTTTCAGGCCAAACACGCCGAACAATTCAAAACCATGGATGCCAACGCTGATGGCAAATTGACCAAGGATGAAATTGGCCAGGCCCACGAAGCCCACAAAGCCAAGATGAAAGAGCGCATGCAGGAAAAACACGAAAGAATGAAAGACAAGGCTGAAAAAGAAGCCGCCCCTGCGGAAGAGGCCCCGAAAGCCGAATAACGCATACACCGTTCCCCGCACGGACTTGTTTTGGGCCTTGTTCCTCCTCCCCCGTTGGTGGCCCTCTCACAAACAATCCGTGAACCCGAACCCCGGATCAGTGTCCCCCCTGATCCGGGGGTTTTTTATGTGCGCGTTGCAAGACAACGCTTTTTTATCGGCGCGTTGCGGAGCAACGCTGGGGGGCCTGATCCGGGGGGGGTATGCAGACTTCGCACCGCAAAACCCCGAAAACTTGACAATTCTATTGGTTTTCATAACAATGAAACCAAGTTTTAAGGCCTGCCCTGCTACAACAAGGGCATCACAAGAAAAACAGGCCATAAACAGGGATTAACCCGGACATACGCACCGGGTTCTGCGTGGGGAAAGCATATGCCGGCAATCCGGAGCCTAACCGACAGTTTTAATCGCGTCAGCATGCCGCCCACGGGTTGGCACGAGGCCATGTTCGTCAATGCGGACAACCAGCGCATACGGTATGCACAAATCCCGGCCCACACAGCCCCCGGTGAGTCACCACGCGGCACCATTGTTCTGACCCATGGCTATGGTGAATTTGCCGATCTGTATTACGAAGCCATCAAGGAATATCAGGCTCAGGGTTTCAATGTCTGGGCCATGGATTGGCAGGGCTTTGGCGGATCCGACCGTGACAATCCCAAGAAGCCCCATTTGGTCGACGCCCAGGGCATGAACCAACACGTCCGTGATCTGGATCAGTTTGTACGCACCGTCGTTCAGCACGATAAAAATACCCCCCTGATCATGTCGACCCACTCCATGGGTGGGCACCCCGGAATGTTGTATTTGCAACGCCATCCCGGCGTTTTCGATGCCGCGGTGATGAGCGCGCCAATGTTTGACATTCACCGTTTGGGGGCCGGCCCATGGGCGCGACCTTTGGTACACGCCATTTTTAATGCGGCATCCCATATCGGTTTACAAAATCGCCCCGTCCCAGCATTGGAAGGTGTTCTGGCCAAAGTCGGACAATGGCGTGAAGAAGATGGACGCCGCACCGTCGGCATGCACAATGTGCGCGAGGTCTGGAGCAACGCGGTTCGCGCCAGCGCCCCCGAACACAATATCGCCCGCCCCAGTTTTGGATGGATCAATTCCGTTTACGACACCGTGAATGAATTGAACGACCCCACCAATTTGCGCAAGGTCACCATTCCCGTTCTGATTGGCAGCGCCGGGCACGAAACATTGGTCGATAATGGTGCCCATGCCCGCGCGGTGGCGGCCCTGCCCAACGCAAAACACATTACACTGCCCACGGCGGGCCACAGCCTGTGGCTTCAGGATGAACCAAATTATACGCGCTGGGCGTCGGGCGTGAATGGCTTTCTGGAGGCGACGGTGAATGATTTTTACAGCCGCCGCAATGCACCAACGCCCGCCCCGCCACCCGACCCGGCCCAGATCGTGACGCGGAGCCCGCAACACGCCCCGTTTGCCGCATAAAAAGCCATAAAAAGCGGGAGGACACGGCCTTCCTCCTTGCATAAGGTACAGGGCCGATTTACCCTTCTGAGTTGCCACATTTTGGGCCTTAGCATCAGACCATGGACCGTAAAACAGATCATCCCGATCTTAACCCCCGCTTTCTGCAACCCGATGGGTGGCGGTGGCACAATTTTACCAATCCGCAGGGCCGTATCCTGCGTTTTGGTACAATCAGCCCGCGCGATAAGATTCCCGATGCTGTTGTGGTTTGCCTGCCGGGTCTGTCTGAATTTGGTGAAAAATATTTTGAATTGGCCCATGACATGCTGGACCGCAATCTGGCTTTCTGGATTTTGGACTGGCAGGGCCAGGGGAAATCCCACCGCCACCTGAACGACACCCATCGCCGTTATTCCACCGGATTTGATGATGATGTCGCCGATTTGCATTTCTTCCTGAACGAATACGTGAAACACGCCGCGGTTCAACCCGATGTCGGGCGGATTCCACTGGTCATGCTCGCCCATTCCATGGGGGGAAATATTGGCCTGCGTTATTTGTCGCATCATCAGGATATGTTTGCCTGCGCCGCGTTTTCGGCCCCCATGCTGGGTATTCAGGCTTTAAATATTCTGCCACACCGTGTGCGCCTGCTGTTGACCGGGATTTTTAATGAAATCGCCGGAACCCAGTATGTTTTCGGAGGAAAGGGGTGGTCGCCGGCCGAACGTGATGACCCAAAACGCAATATCTTTTCATCCCATCCCGGACGCGCCGCCATTCACAATGCGTGGAGCCGCTTTGACCCCGCTTTACAGGTCGGGAACGTCACGTTCCGCTGGTTGTACGAAGCCGTAAAATCCTGCGCACTTCTCGAACAGAAGCATATCCTGGAAGATATTCACACGCCCTGCTTCATGGCCTGTGCCGGAAATGAAAAATTGGTCGATAACCGCGCCACGCATAATGCAGCCACACGCATGCCCCATGCAAAGGTCATTGACCTGCAGGAATCCCTGCATGAAATCTTGATGGAGCGCGACCCGATCCGGAACGCGTTCTTGAACGGTTTTGATGAATTGTTACAACACAACAAAATACGCACGCAACGCACACCCTTTTAAAAACAAGAAGAACAATAAATGGAGTCAACCATGACCACCCCGATCGATCGAAAAGCCATGCGCGAAGTCCGACTGAGCGATCGCATTCTGTATGCACTGGAACTGGCGCTGGAACAGGAAGATGTGCAGGTGGCCGATATGCTGACCCGTGCATTGGAAATGTCGATGACACGCAACACCGGTGGTGGTGAATTCGTTGAACGCCGCGATTACCCGGCAGAGATCGAAGAAGCCATGCGCAAATTGCACGCATTGAAAGCCCGCAAGGGCGTTGCCGGGCACTAAGACTTACAGCCCCGCGATCAGCGCCGCCCACTCCGCTTCGGTCAAAACATTCACGCCCAATTCCCGGGCCTTGGCCAGTTTTGACCCGGCATCGTCACCCGCTACGACATAATCCGTCTTTTTTGAAACGGACCCGGCCACCTTGGCCCCCAGCGATTCCGCGCGGGCCTTGGCCTCGCCCCGCGTCATGGTGACCAGCGTGCCGGTAAACACAACGGTTTTCCCGGCCACGGGGCTATCCCCCACCTGCGGTGCGACATAGGGTTCGATGGTGAGTTGGGCCAGCAAATCATCAACGATAACGTGATTTTTCTGATCGTTGAAAAAGCGTATGAGATCTTCGGCTACGCTGGGTCCAACATCTTCCACGCGCAACAAATCCGCCACAGCATCAGACTCCGGATCATACGCCGCACGCATTGCGTCATACACCGCATCAAACGTGCCGTAATGTGCCGCCAGACGCTTGGCCGTCGCCTGCCCTATCTGACGAATGCCAAGGGCATAGATAAAACGATCCAGCGGAATGGTTCGACGCGCTTCAATCGCATCGAATAATTTCTTGGCCGATTGATCCCCCCACCCCATGCGGGCGCGGATGGGCGTCAGGCTACCGCGATCGCGGTCCTGCAAGGTGAAAATATCGGCTGGCGCTCGAACCAAACCATCATCCCAGAATTCACGAATGATTTTATCGCCCAGCCCTTCGATATCGAACGCATCGCGGGACACGAAATGTTTCAACCGCTCCACCGCCTGCGCCGGACAGATCATACCGCCCGTACAACGGCGGGCCACTTCCCCCTCAGGCCGCACGGCAGGTGAACCACAGGCCGGACAGATGTGCGGAAATTCATAAGGCGCGGCGTCTTTCGCGCGCTTGTCCATCACCACGCTGACCACTTGCGGAATCACATCGCCCGCGCGCTGGATCACCACATGGTCGCCAATACGCACATCCTTGCGCGCGATTTCGTCTTCGTTGTGCAATGTCGCGTTGGATACGACCACACCGCCAACGGTGACGGGCTCCAGTCGCGCCACGGGTGTTAATGTTCCCGTCCGGCCCACCTGAATATCAATGCCATGCACGATGGTGACGGCCTGTTCCGCCGGGAATTTATGCGCAATGGCCCAGCGCGGCGCGCGCGATACAAACCCAAGGCGGGATTGCAGATCAAGGCGGTCTACCTTGTACACCACCCCGTCAATATCGTAATCCAGGTCCGGGCGTAGGTTCATAACCTTGGTATAATATTCAAGGATCTGTTCGGTTGTTTCACACAATTGCGCGGGTTCGGCCTCGGCAAAGCCCATCTTCACCAGCGCCTTGCGAATGCCCCATTGCGTATCGGCAATTGGCGCAGAGATATCGCCCAGCGCATAGCCAAAGAACCGCAACGGTCGCGACGCGGTAATGGACGAATCCAGTTGCCGCACACTGCCCGCCGCCGCATTGCGCGGGTTGGCGAAGACGGGTTTTCCTTGTTCCTCCTGCCGCGTATTCAGCGCCATGAATTCATCACGGCGCATGTAAATTTCACCGCGCACTTCCAAAATATCGGGAACGGTGCCCTTTAAGTCCTGCGGCACATCGCGAATGGTGCGGACGTTTGCGGTAATGTCCTCGCCCTCGGTCCCATCGCCGCGCGTCGCCGCCTGGACCAAAACACCGTTTTCATAGCGCAGGGAACAGGACAACCCGTCAATTTTCGGCTCGGCCACGACGGCGATTGCATCATTGAAATTCAGGAATCGGCGCACGCGATCAATGAAATCGCTAACGTCCTGGTCTTCGAATGCGTTGCCCAGTGATAACATCGGGACCGTGTGGCGGATTTTTTTAAATCCGGCGGCCACCGGGGCACCGACCTTGTCCAGATCTTTCTTGGATGCAATTTCCGGGTATTGTACGGCAATGTCAAAAAACCGCTTCTTCATCCGGTCATATTCGGCATCGGATATTTCCGGCGTGTCCTTCTGGTGATAGGCAATGTCGTGCCGTTCCAGTTCCTTCACCAGTTTTTTATATTCCGCGACAATTTCGGGCGGGGTGTTGAATAAAGAATCGCCCAAACCCTACCCCGCCTTCGCTTCCAGCAATTTATCCGCCGCCGCGCGGGCTTCGGTGGTGATGGTGGCACCGGACAACATCCGCGCAATTTCCTCGCGGCGTTCGGCCAGTTCATCCAGCGGGATGATTTTCGTGGTCAAATCCGCCCCGCCCGATTTCATCACAATCAAATGATGGTTGGCGCGGGCCGCCACTTGCGGCGAATGGGTGACGACCAGAATTTGTTTTTGCCCCGACAAACGGGCCAGGCGTTCACCCACGGCATCCGCGGTTGAACCACCGATACCGGTATCCACCTCGTCAAAGATCAAGGTGTGGGCCGCACCCGTATCGGCCATCACAACCTTCAGCGCCAGCATAAAGCGTGCCATTTCACCGCCCGAGGCGATTTTGTTCAATGGCCCCGGATCAGCCCCCGGATTGGTGGCGACCAGGAACTGCACCCGGTCCATACCCGTCGGGCCCCACAATTGTTCATCATCCACCGCATCGACACGGGTGAAGAACCGCGCCTTGTCCAATTTCAGCGGCGGCAATTCGGCGGCGACCAGCGTATCCATTTTCTTCGCGGCTTTGGCACGGGCATCGGAAATTTTCTGCGCTGCTGTTTTATATTTGGCGCGCGCGGCATCCACCGCCTTCATCAGGTCGGCCAGAATATCATCGGTGCGATCCGCCAGACGTAATTTTTCGGCCATCTCCGCATGCAGGCGCGGCAGATCATCCGGGCGGCACCCGAACTTACGCGCCGCACCGCGCAGGGCGTAAAGGCGATCTTCCGCCGCTTCCAACGACATGTCGCCGTCGCTTAAAGACGATGTCATGGATTCAATATCGCGCACCGCATCCTGCAACGCGCTGGCGGCGTTATCCAAAGCGGCCAGAACAGGGTCGATCGATGCCGGAGCCTTGTCCCCAATCCGCGTCACAACACGGGCGGCGGCGGCGATGCGCATTTCGGCCCCGTCATCGGAGCTGATTGCCTGCCACGCTTCATCCAGGGCGCTTAAGACATGCGCCTTGTGCTTCATCGTTTCACGAATGGTCAGAAGGGCATCTTCCTCACCCTCTTCCGGGTTGAGTTTGTCCAGTTCGGCCACGGAATGGCGCAGATATTCTTCTTCGGCACGCGCTTTTTCCGCTTCGATCTGCGCGGTTTTCAACGCTGCACGGGCGTCCGACCATATATCCCAGAGTGATTTCAGAACCCGCACATCGTGATGCAACCCGGCATAATCATCCAGCAAATCACGGTGCGTGGTCGGGTCCAACAGGCCGTGCGTATCAAACTGACCATGGATTTCCACCAATTGGTCGCCCACCTGTTTCAACAGGCCGACGCCCACGGGCTGATCATTGATAAAGGCCCGGCTGCGCCCATCGGCGCCCAGCACACGGCGCAGGATCAACGTGTCATCCGCGGCAATGCCCTGTTCGTTCAACAGAGTCAGAACGGCATGCTTGGAATCAATGTGGAATTCGGCGGTGACGCTGGCTTGATCCTGCCCCTTGCGGACCAGACCGGAATCGCTGCGCGCACCCAGAGCCAGACCGAGCGAGTCGAGCAAAATGGATTTCCCCGCGCCCGTTTCACCGGTCAGCGCGCAAAAGCCATGGTCAAACCCGACCGTTAACTGGTCGATCAAAACAATATTGCGGATGGTCAGCGTGACGAGCATTCACCAACCCCAAACCCATCAATTCGGTTTAAACAGGGAATCGACCGTACGATCGACAAATCCGCGCTCGTCCATAATCTTCTGGCGCATCGCGGGGTCGAGCAATTCATACGTATCTTCGTACCATTGGCTGCCCGGATAGTTGTAACCGAGAACAGCGGCCACACGCGTGGCTTCATCCGTCAGGCCCAGCGTGATATAGGCTTCGACCAAGCGGTGCAGCGCCTCGGGCACATGGGTGGTGGTTTGGTAATCCCGCACAACAACACGGAACCGATTGATGGCGGCGTTGATTTCGCCGCGGGTCAGATAATAACGCCCGATTTCCATTTCCTTACCGGCCAAGTGATCCAGCGTCAGATCGCGTTTCAGGATGGCATCACGTGTGTAACGGCTGTCCGGGAAACGGCGGATCAACGTGTCAAAGGCCTTCAATGCCTCATCCGTCATATACTGGTCGCGGGCCACGTCACTGATTTGTTCATAGAAGCACAGGGATTTGAGATACAAGGCGTAATCAATGTCCTTGTGCCCCGGGTGCAGTTCAACGAACCGGTCCAGCGACAGGATGGCTTCGTCATACCGCATGCTTTCATACTGGGCATAAGCCGCCATCAATTCCGCGCGCACGGCCCATTCGGAATACGGGTGCTGGCGCTCAACTTCCTGGAACAGGCGGGTGGCTTCGCGGTAATTCTTGGCATCCATCGCGGCGGCGGCATTGGTGTACAATGTTTCCACCGGCGTATCGACTTCGGTCTTTGTGTCTTCCTTGTTGCCCGTGCTGGAGCACGCAGCCGTAGCCAGCAAAACCGGCACGCACAGAATGGGGAGAATTTTGTTCAAACGCTTCATGACACACCCGGTCAAAATCAACGGAAATCCATTGAAATTCATAGCCCGAAGCCCCCCGGATTGAAAGGGGGAACGGGGCAGAAAAGCCCCCTTGTCAACAGGTCGATTTTCAATAAAACCGGGTCCGGGTCCGGTGCGGCGGTGTGGCCATATAACGCGGGTCTTCAACCGAGCGGTGCCACAGCACATGGTCAATATCCATGACCCGCACACCCTTGATGGCGCAAATGCGCTCCACCGCCTCAACCGCGCAGGCGCGCAGCTCGATTTCCTCATCGCTGCCCGCGGGGATAAACACCCCGGCAGCTATCCGGGCGGCCAGATCGTCGGACAGGGTCAGCACCCCGTCGGTCACCAGCACATGGGGCACGGCATTGTCGGCAAACAGGGTCAGACGGTCCATATCCCCGAACAAGGGGCGGCCATGGCGGACAAAGGCCAGATGCAAATCCGCCGCCGCGATCTGGGCCCGTTTATACAACGGGATGGCTCGGCCATGGTAATTGTGAACATCCTGAAACCCCGGCAATTCGACCATACGGCACACCAGCCGCGCCGCGTGCCCATCGGCATCCTGCACCAGTTTCAGGAACGATCCATCAAAATGATCGCGGACAAAGGTCCCCAATTCGTTCAGGGCGGCGGCAAACAACACCGCCACCTCCGTCCCTACCGTGCGATGGGGGAGGCCGAACATGCGATGACAATCCAAAACACTTAAATTCGCCATGGTGGCCGCATCC
Organism: Micavibrio aeruginosavorus EPB; assembly: GCF_000348745.1. Taxonomy (NCBI): domain Bacteria; kingdom Pseudomonadati; phylum Bdellovibrionota; class Bdellovibrionia; order Bdellovibrionales; family Pseudobdellovibrionaceae; genus Micavibrio; species Micavibrio aeruginosavorus. The sequence goes on from NC_020812.1 coordinate 1,833,829, forward strand.
ATCGGCCCCTGGCTTTCGAAATGATATTTCAGCGCCGTGGACACGGTGTAGTAAATGGAATGGTCGCGCAGACGCCACCCCTCCTCCACCAACGCGGCTTCATACCCCGATCCGAAATTGATCGCCTCCAGCGCCATGATATAGGCGGCCAGAGATTCCAGATCGTTGCTGTCGTAATGGTGATCGAGATCGAGAACATTATTCGGCGCGCGCGGGGATAATGTTTGCGCGTAATCACGCAGGACCCAGTCATTGATTGTGACATGCTGGGCATGATCGGCAACGAAACGGCACCCCTCACGCACGCGGCCAAAAACATCGCAAGGCACACCCGGATTATTCAATACGCTCTGGTTCGTTTTTTTGCGAAAGGGCCACATACAGGTTCTACTTCGTATCGTATTGACGAAAACGCGATAAAAAACACGCCCCAAGCCCACCGTCAAGAGAGTCTTGAAGCATGTCGCATAACATCTTGTTTTTCATGGAAATCAAAGCCCGGCGCGATTGCGAAACGATCCGCACCGGAACATGTTTTTAAGATCAGGCAATCGCCACGGAACCAACACGCGCATCATCCGGAACGGCGGACAACACACCATCATTCATCGCATCATATTCGACGAACAAATCGACCGGAACCCAAGCCCCCGGCGTGGAAAACAGAACGTGCAGGATCTGATTGTTCAGGGCATGACCAGCCTTGAACCCGTCATATTCCCCGATGATCGGGCCACCGGCCAGATACAAATCGCCGATCGCGTCCAACAATTTGTGGCGGATGAATTCATCCACGAACCGCAGGCCACCATCATTCATAACGCCCGCGTCATTCAACACGATTGCGTTATCCAGCGAACCGCCGCGTGCCAAACCTGCTGCGCGCAGGGCCTCGACTTCCTGTACGAAGCCAAAGGTGCGGGCATCGGCAATGTCGTGACGGAAATTGCCGTTGACCAGACGCGTTTGGTACGTCTGGTGCCCGATGGACGGGTGGTTAAAATCAATGGCGCCGCCGAACACGGCCCCGTTGGACGGGCGCAGACGCACGACCTTGTCGCCGTCACGCACTTCGACTTCTTTCAATACGCGGATGGCGCGGCGCGGTGCTTCCTGCGCCTTAGTTCCGACGGAATCAATCAGGGCCACGAACGGTGCGGACGAACCATCCATCACCGGAATTTCCGGGCCGTTCAGTTCGATCAACGCGTTGTCCACGCCGCAACCGCGCAAAGCGGCCATCAAATGTTCGATTGTTCCAACGCTGGCGCCATTTTTATTGGCGACCACAGTGCACATGCGCGTATCGACCACATGATCCCAGCGGGCGGGAATGCGGTTATCACCGTTCGTCACATCGGTCCGAACAAACACAATGCCATGATCGGTCCCAGCCGGGTTGATCACCATGGTGACGTCGACCCCGGAATGAAGGCCCACACCAACGCATTGTACGGATGATTTTAAAGTCTGTTGCATACGCGCATTACACCACCGGAAGGCCCGGCCCATTGGAAAAGAGAGATCTCGTAGAGTGACTATATAAGACTCTGATTTTCCAAAACAAATCACGCTTTATTGCGGTTTGTTACAAACGCTAACGTCTTGATTTTAATGGATTAAACCCCAACCACCCTCCCAGCAAAAAAAGAGGGGGCTGGATAAACCAACCCCCTTGGAAGGAGAGGCCAACGCCCCTGATGAAATCAGGGATTAATTGGCCTGGCGACGCAAGAAAGCCGGAATATCCAGGTCTTCATCATTTTGCAGACCCGGCTTGGTGGCCACAGGCGCATCAATCGCCAGGGCTTGCTGAACCGGAGCATGGTGCCCGGCGCGCAGACCACCCGCATTATTGTGGCTTTCGCCAGCCTGCGGAGCGGCTTGTTCACGAACATCCAGCACGTCCTCTTCTTCGTGGCGGCGTGTAAACCGCTCGAAAATGGACGGCGTGCGTTTTTTCGGCTGGGCCGCCTGTTGCGTGGCCACAGATGGCGGACGCAGGGTCAGACCAGACGGTTGTACCGGGGCCTCGACCGTGCGGTGCATCGGTGCGGGGGCGCCATAGGACACAACATCCGGCTGGCGTTCCGGTTCAACGGCGCGCGGCGGGATAAAGGATTCACCGTAACGGCTACCACGCATCGAGTCTTGGGTCGGACGGGTTACCGGTTGCGGTGCGGCTTGTTGCTCATACTGATGATAGTACGATTGCTGGGCCTGAACTGTTTCTTGGACCTGAACCTGGGTTTGTTCCTGCACATAGGCTTGAACCGGGGCCACTTCGACGGCCTGCTGTTCAAACATATCCATTTCAACGGCCTGATCCATCTTGCGTACAGCGGAACCAACCATCGAACCGGATACCGCGGACGTTGCCGTCGTGCGCGCCGGAGCGGACACAGCCGCATGCGTCGTCGTCGGACGAACCGGCGCAGACGTTTGTGCCGGAGCCGTCAGCTTTGCAGCCGGAGCCACAACAGCATCCGCCGGACGGGCGGTGCGGTCAACGCGACGTTCAGCCTGTTGCGCACTGGTCAGCGCGTTCAGAACCGTGTTGGTTACGTTTTTTGGGCCACGTGATTTGGCAACAGCCTCAACATCGATACCCGTTGCGAAAACGGATACGCGCATCACGCCGTCCAATGTGCCATCGAACGTGGAACCGAAGATGATATTGGCATTCGGGTCAACTTCGTCACGGATGCGGTTACAGGCCTCGTCCACTTCGAACAGGGTCATGTCGTAACCGCCGGTCACGTTGATGATCACGCCATGGGCGCCCTTCATCGATACGTCGTCCAGCAACGGGTTGTTGATGGCGGCTTCGGCAGCTTCGACAGCACGGCGTTCGCCAGTGGCTTCGCCCGTGCCCATCATCGCCTTGCCCATTTCCATCATCGCGGTGCGGATGTCGGCAAAGTCCAGGTTGATCATACCCGGCATAACCATCAAATCGGTTACGCCACGTACACCGGATTGCAAAACACCGTCCGCCATTTTGAAGGCATCGGCAAAGGTGGTTTTTTCGTTCGCAACACGGAACAGATTCTGGTTCGGAATAACGATCAGCGTGTCGACATAATCCTGCATCTCGGCGATACCAGCCTCGGCCATCTTCATGCGCAGGGCGCCTTCGAAATGGAACGGCTTGGTCACAACACCGATGGTCAGAATACCCTTGTCGCGGCAGGCTTTGGCGATAACGGGTGCAGCGCCCGTCCCCGTGCCACCGCCCATACCGGCAGTGATAAAGGCCATGTTCGCACCATCAAGAAAGCGCAGAACATCATCCAGAGATTCTTCAGCAGCCGCGCCGCCGACTTCCGGTCGCGCACCCGCGCCCAGACCGCCGGTCACCGCCATACCCAACTGAACCTTGTTTTCACACAGGGACCCGTCGAGCGCTTGCGCATCTGTATTGCAGACCACGAACTCCACACCTTCCAGACCGGAGGTGATCATATTATTGACGGCATTGCCGCCCGCGCCGCCGACACCGACGACTGTAATTTTCGGAGACAATTTCTTAACCTCTTTATGCTGCATTCTTACATTGATCATTTTGAAAGGACCTCCGTGGACGCGGTGGAGTTGACTACTCGTGATTCTATGGGGGATGATTCGCCATTAAAAGAGCCTTCGCGCCGCAGAAGCGCAGGAAAGCCCTGAAATACGTGCCATTTTACCCGTTTAATTCATTGTTTTTCAGGTGAGGACGAACCGCTAAGTGATTCATCCGACTCAAGACTTCGCCAGTGTGGCAAACCCACATTGATTCGGAAAGAGTCGCGCGGCGTTTTCCTGTGGATAAATATTGATTCTGTGCATGGATTCAATACGATTCGTCCACAGGCATCAGGGGATGAAGCGCGGGATAAAGCTGCGGATGATTCAGAAACACCGCCAAGACAGGCGTTTTAAGCCCCAACCCCATACAGCGCCAGCCACAGATCGGCGCGCGGGCCGTGCTGATGCCGTTCAAATTCACGCCGCCGCTGGGCCGCATCCGCATCGGTGAAAATTTCCGGATCAAACGTCACAACCTGCCCGTTCGGCAAAATGCCGACATTCTGTGGTTCGGCATCATAATCAAACCAGTCACGCGGATAGGCTTTGTTCGTCCCCCACGACAGATCCACAATGGCATTGGTGTAGGCGCGACCACCCTCCGACACCAGACGTTCGGGCAGGCGCGTCAGCGGAACCACTTCGGGCAACATTTCAATGCGCACCTGATCAAAATCATCCAACATATTCTGGTTGCTGGAAAAAGCCTGCAACACGGTCGAATGAAGGGGGCGCGGTTGGCGGCAATGATGATCGCCCTCAACCCGCACCACGCGCATTTCGCCGCTGGCGCTATGCCGGGCCCGCAACGCCACGGCCCGCCCGCCATTGCCCAGATAGGATAAATCGGTATAGCCATGATCAGCGACGAAATCCGTCATGCGCGCCCGCACGACATCGGGCATCGGAGCCCACGCCCGCACCGCCAGATTTCCACCTAGATTAGAGAAGGTCGGCGCCAATTGATTCAAAGCGTTAAACGCATCGCTTAACGTGGCATAGCGGGTTGCGGGCACATCGTTTTTGGGTTGCCAGATCGCATCGTGATTGACCATGCCATCCGCATGAAAACTGGCCCACGCCTGTGCGCGCATCCATTCAATCCGCCCGTTCCATGTCCGTAAATTGGGTTTTGCCATGGGGTTGGTTATAGCGGAGGTTTCAAACCCGAACAAGCAATCCAGCCCCCTATGCGTCATCCCGGCGAAAGCCGGGATCTTCCAGCCATAAGGGACGAAGACCCCGGCTTTCGCCGGGGTGACGACTCAATCGGTAATCACGATTTTACCAGTTTTCCCGCAACCACAAACGCACGCGGTCGAACAGGTTGCCCGGCTCGGCCTGGGCCATGATGGCGGCGGGCATTTCGTCGGCATGTTCGGAGATGAAGGTCAAAAGACCGGCGGTCGTGGCAAAAGCCGGGCCGCTCACCGCTTCGGGTAAGGCCCCGACGCGCAGAGGACGCCCCAAGCGCACCTGTTTATCCAAAACATGCTGCCCCAGATCGCGCAGGCCCGGCAGCTGGCTGGCTCCGCCCGTCAAAACCACACGGCGGCCAATGGCCGAGCCCAAACCGGAATCATCCAGACGGGCCCGCACCAATTCAAAAATTTCTTCCAAACGCGGCTGGATAATCCCGACCAGCAAGGACCGCGGTACATGGTTGGGCGCGACATCCGGGTCTTCACCGATTTGCGGCACGTCGATCAATTCGCTTTCATCCGTCGAGGACGCCATGGCCGAGCCATACAGCGTTTTCAACCGCTCGGCCGCCGCCATGGTGGTGGTCAATCCGCGCGCCACGTCACTGGTGACATGTTGGCCGCCGACGGGAATGGAATCGGCGTAAATCATTGATCCGCCTTGGAATACAGCCAGCGACGTCACGCCCCCGCCCATATCAATGACGGTACAGCCCAGCTCCATCTCATCCTCCACCAGACTGGCCAGACCAGCGGCATAGGAGGACAGGCACATCGCCGTAATATCCAGATGCGAACGTTCAATGCATGTCGCAATATTGCGCAACGCCCCGGTATCCCCCGTCACCAGATGGATATGAGCCTGCATTTTTTGTGTGAACAATCCGCGCGGATCGCGCACGCCACCATGGCCATCAACGGTGAATCCCGTGGCTATGGTGTGGACCAGTTCGTGATCAGTGCTGAGCGCTTGCGTCTGCGCCCGGGCCAGCGCGCGGCGGATATCGTGATCCGTCACCTCGTGTCCCAGAACGTCAATATCAACGCCAAAGGAATGCGATTGCGCATGAATGCCGGGAACGTTGATCACAACTTCGCGCAAGGGATAGCCCTTGATCGTCTGCGCCGCCATGTGTTCGGCCGCATTCACCGCCTGACGGATAGAAGCTTCGGCCGCCTCCAGATCAATAACGGTGCCGCCCTTGATTCCGTTGGAGGCCTGATGACCAATGCCCAAAACTTCAAACCCGCCCTCGTCATCAATAATGCGCGCGATAAAGCATGCAATCTTGCTGCTGCCAATATCCAGTGCGGCAAGGACAGAGCCTTTTGGTTTTGGTTTGTGTTTCATAAGCTTATACGCCGTTCATACCCTTAAATATCATTCTCGCCAGACGTGCTGAAGCTGGCTTTATATTCCTGAACCCGCCCCGGCGCGGTGCGCACGGTGATGCGATTGCTTTCACGCAAATCAACAATCGTAATGTCTTTTTTCAACAAACCATCTTCGGCATCGGCCTTGGCCAGACGGGACAGCGCCAAGGCTACATCCCCCTCCGGCAAACGAACAACCACGCCGTTTTTCATTTTCAAATCCCAACGGCGTTCACCCACCCAGGTGATGGCCTCGACCTGATCACGAATGGTTGGCTCGCCGCCCAGCAGGCCGATCAACGGCGCGGCGTGGAATGGCGCATCTTCGCCCACGATCAAGGGCAGATCACGGAATTTTGCCAGATTGGTTTCGGCCAGAACCGCACCCTTGCCATCCACCAGACGGACTTTCCCCTGATGCTGCCACAGAGCCAACGGCACACGTTCGGTCAAGCGCACGTAAATCGTATCGGGCAACCGGCGTTCCACATGGGCGCTTTCCACCCATGATACGCGTTCAAGTTGGTTTTTCACCTGAACCGGGTCGAACGCCATAATCGGGTCGCCCCGGCGGACATTGATCAACCCCAACAGCACATCCGGATCGGCGTTCACGCGCCCTTCGACCAACACGTTTTGAACGGCATAGCCCGCTTCGGCGGCGGAGGATTGGAACGCCTGTTCGGCATTATCCATCGTGCGCGTCACCGTGCCGGACATCCACAGCCATGCACCACCCCACGCGCTGGTCACGACCAGCGCGGTGATAAAACCAAAACGGCGTAACGCGTTAATTATGCGCGTTTTTTTTGCGTTGCGGCTGCGCCGTCCGAGGACGGAGCTGCGCCGTGCGCCGTTTGATTTGCCTGATCGAGAGCGTGGCATCGGGCATTCTCCACAAGGTGGGCACAAAGTTCGGCAAAGGTTTTGCCGTTGCGAATAACCTGGGACGGACCGATGGATTCAGCCGTGCATCCAGGTTGGGTGTTAATTTCGAGGAAGCACAACCCCGTCGCGCCCGCCTTTGAATCATCATAGCGGAAATCACAACGGGCCAGCCCTTCGCACCCGAGAACATCGTAGACACGCTTCGCATAGTCAAGCGCCGTGTTGTAAACATCATCCGAAACCGGGGCCGGCATGACGTAGGATGTGCGGGTGTCGTGGTATTTGGCTTCGTAATCAAAGAAACGGGTTTGCGATACAATCTCGGTCACGGCCTGGGCCACGCCGTCCAGAACGGCCACGGTCAGTTCGCGCCCCGGGATATAGCGTTCAACCAGAACGGTTTCACCGTAAACCCAGCTTTCAGCATCCAGCGGCGGGTGATTGTCGTTTTCCAGCACGATGCGCACGCCCACGCTGGAGCCTTCGTTCGTCGGTTTCACAACATAGGGCGCATCCATAACCTTGCCGGACAGCACTTCATCCTTCGTCGCGACGCGGCCCTCGGCCACGGGCACGCCAACCGACGCGGCCAGACGGCGGGCAATCGGCTTGTCCATGCCAATCGCGGAGGCCAGAACACCGGAATGGGTGTAGGGAATTTCGAGCATTTCCAAAACGCCCTGGATCACGCCATCTTCACCGCCGCGGCCATGCAGGTTATTGAAAACCGCATCCGGTTTCGGCGTCAGCGCGGCGATCAGGGCCGGAATATCTTTTTTCACATCAATAACGGTCACGTCATAGCCCGCTTCGATCAGGGCTTTCTCGACGGATTTTCCTTTATCCAGAGACACTTGACGTTCGGCAGACCAACCGCCAACCAGCAATGCAACCTTCTTCGCCATGATGAGCCCCTTTCGTTTCCGTGACCTGTTACCATCATTGCAGATGTTGGGGGTCGGGGACAAGCGCCGGATCGGGCAAAACATCACCAATACGGCGAATTTCCCACCGCAACGTCACCCCGGTTTGATCCAGCACGCGGCGGCGGATTTCTTCGCCCAGATTTTCCAGATCAGCGGCCGTGGCCGTTCCGGTATTGATCATGAAATTACAGTGCAAATCCGACATCATCGCCCCACCGATGGTCAGACCCCGCCCCCCGACGCGGTCGATCAATTGCCAAGTCTTCGTGCCGTCGGGCAATCCGGCGGCGGCCAGTTCATCGGCGGATGGGTTGGCAAAGGTCGACCCGCCCGTTTTTTCCCGGATCGGTTGCGTCGTCGCCCGTTTGGTTTTGATATCGGCGATATGTGCGCGAATGGTGTCCGCATCACCCGGCGTGCCGCGGACCACCGCATGGGTAAAAATCCAGTCTTCTGGAACATCGGTATGGCGGTATGTCATGTGCATATCGGCGGGCGTTAATTGACGCACGCATCCAACACGATCCACCGCCGTGGCGTGGACCAGAACATCTTTCGTTTCCGTACCATAGGCCCCGGCATTCATGCGCAATGCGCCACCAATCGTGCCGGGCACGCCGCTTAAAAATTCCAACCCCGCCAGCCCCGCATCGGCGGCGACAGTGGCCACATTGCCATCCAACGCCGCGGCCCCGGCGAATACGTCGTGCCCATCAAAGCGGATATCGGCAAATTCACGCCCCAGACGAATGACCACGCCGCGCAAACCCCCATCACGCACGATGGTGTTGGACAACACGCCCAACGTCGTTACCGGAATATCCGCCGGACATGCCGACAGGAACGCCACCAGATCATCCAGATCCGCCGGCTTGAACAACACATCCGCCGTGCCGCCACACCGGAACCACCCCACGCTACCCAGCGGGGCATTGTCGGTATAACGCCCGCGCACGGACGGCAATTGTGTGGATGCGATTTTAACGGCGGATTTTGTCATGGCGGGTTTTACGCAACGCTTCCCGATTTTTTCGTTTGGCCGCGTAAATTTTCAATCTGCCCCGGCAGGGCGTACGCCCATTTGGTAATGTCCCCGGCGCCCAGGCAGACCACGTAGTCCCCCGGCTTCGCCACAGCATTGATCGCCACCGGCAACCCTTCCGGCCCCGCCAGAACGGCCACGCGATGGTGACCGGATTGTTCAACCCCTTCCGCCAAAATCTGGTGATCAACGCCATTGATCGGCGTTTCACCGGCGGCATAGACGGGCGCGATAAACACGTAATCCGCATCGGCAAAGCAGGCACAGAATTCGTCAAACAACGACGACAGGCGCGAATAACGGTGCGGCTGCATCACGGCCAGAACACGCCCACCCGTTTCGGACACAGCCATCCGGGCCGCCTTTAACACGGCGGTGATTTCAATCGGGTGATGGCCGTAATCATCAATCACGGTAATGCCATCAACCACACCTGTGCGGGTAAAGCGGCGTTTCACCCCGGCGAAATTCGACAAGGCTTCGCGCATGGCGCTTTCGGAAAAGTTCAATTGATGGCCAATGGCCAGCGCCGCCAGGGAATTTTGCACGTTGTGCAAGCCCAGCATTGGCAGGCGCATATCACGCAAAATCAAACCATCATCAAAAATCACATCGAAAACGGACACGCCATTTTCAACGCGCACATTTTCGGCCCGCACATCGGCATCATCCGCGAAGCCATAGGTGATGATTTTGCGGTCGGTGACGGATTCGGCCAGGTCGCGCACTTCCGGATGGTCAAGACACAAAACCGCGAAGCCATAGAACGGAATATTTTGCACATATTGGCGATAGGATTCACGCACGGCATCAAAATCGCCGTAATGGTCCATATGTTCCGGGTCAATGTTGGTGACAACGACATGCGTTGCGGGCAGACGCGTGAATGTTCCATCACTTTCATCCGCCTCGGCCACCATCCAATCCCCAACGCCCATACGGGTGTTGGTGCCATAGGCATTGACGATACCGCCATTGATCACCGTGGGGTCCAGCCCGCCGGATTCCAGCATTGCCCCCACCATGGATGTCGTGGTGGTTTTACCGTGTGTGCCGCCAATGGCAATGGCCCGACGCAGACGCATCAATTCGGCCAGCATATCCGCCCGGCGCACCACCGGCAGGCGCGCATCCCGTGCGGCGACCAATTCCGGGTTTGTGGATTTCACCGCGGATGACACAACGACAACCGCCGCCATATCACCCTTGGGCGTTTGCAAATTTTCCTCTGCATGACCAATCGACACATGAATGCCTTTGTCCCGCAGGCGTTGCACATTGGCGTTTTCGGATTGGTCCGATCCCTGCACGCTGTAGCCCATGCCGTGCAGAATTTCGGCGATCCCGCTCATGCCAATGCCGCCGATACCGACGAAATGCAATGTTCCGGTGTCGCAGGGAATAATACGCATTTTATTTATCCTCGTTACTGGGCGTCGGGCCCTGCGGGCGCATGGCTTCGCCATCCCAACCGGAGGCCACGGCCATCACCAGATTGCCCAAACGCCGCGCCGCATCGGGGCGGCCCACACTGCGCGCCGCTTCCGCCGCGCGGAACAATGTTTGCGGGTTTTGCAGGAAGGTTTCAATGCGGGCCAGCAGTGCTTCCTCGGTAAATCCGTTCTGGGTCATCACCCATGCGCCACCGGCATCGGCCACCATATCGGCGTTGGCTTTTTGTTGTTGGTCGGCGTGGTGCGGGTACGGCACAAAAATCGCCGGGCGGCCCGCCGCGGTAACCTCGGCCACCGTGCTGGCACCGGAACGGCCAATCACCAAATGCGTGTGTGCCAGACGGTCCGGCACATCACGGAAAAATGTTTCCAATTCCGCCTTGATCCCCGCCGCATCATAAATGCGACGCACGTTTTCAATGTCGCTTTCGCGGCATTGCTGTACCACTTCGATCCGCGCGCGGTAATCCGGGGACAGGCGCGACAACGCCGCCGGAACCACATCGGAAAACACATGCGCCCCCAGCGATCCGCCCATCACGAAGATGCGCAGGATGCCATCCGGCTGGATGATGGGATAGGGTTTGTAGCTTAACGACGAAATTTCTTCGCGCACCGGGTTGCCCGTGACAACGGCCCGGGCATTATCCGCCGGCTCCAACCCATGCACATGCGGCATGGACAGGGCAATGCGGCTGGCGCGCCCGGCCAGCATGACATTGGCACGCCCAACAATCGCGTTTTGTTCGTGGATGATTGTATCAATCTTCATTCCCTGCGCCGCGAACACGGCGGGGAACGACGGATACCCACCAAACCCGGCGACAACAGCGGGTTTCAATTTTTTTACCAGCTTGCGCGCCTGTAAAATACCGAAGGCCAATCCGGCCGCGCCACGCACCTTGCCTACCAGCCCACGGCCCAGCGTTCCCGCGCTGATTACATGAACGGGGATGTCTTCGAAAATATTGGCGAACTTGCTGCCGCGTGCATCGGTGACCAGTTCGACGCGATAGCCGCGCGAAATCAGGTCGCGTCCCAACGCCGCCGCTGGAAACACATGGCCGCCGGTCCCACCGGCACTCAAAAGAATCAGTTTGGATGTATCTGTCATAATGACGTTTTACTGCCTGAAAACGGGTCTGTACAGACCTGCATCATGCCACAAACCCGCCTTATCCCAAAGGTTTAGGAGGCATTCATCTGGGTTTTGGGGGCCATGCCGCCTTTGGCAATGGTGGATCGCCCCTGACGCCGGGTTAAAGCCAGCAAAAACCCCATGCCGATTCCCACCGCCACCAGCGACGATCCGCCATAGCTCAAGAAAGGCAGGGTCATGCCCTTGGTCGGGATCAGGGCCAGATTCGACCCCATATGAACCAAACTTTGGCATCCGAACATGGTCAACAGGCCCCCAGTGCCCAGAATAACAAACATGTTATCCGAATCCATCACACGGTTCAGACCACGCAAAATAACCCAGGCAAACAGGCCGATGATGATCAGCAACAGGACCAACCCCATTTCTTCACCCGCGACTGAAAACACGAAATCGGTATGCGCATCGGGAATGGCCAGCTTGACCGTCCCCTGCCCCGGACCGGCGCCAAATGCGCCGCCTTCCTGAAACGCTTGCCGCGCCAAATCGATCTGATACGTATCGCCCGTTTCGGGATTGAGGAAACGGTCAATACGGCTGCGCACGTGGTGCAGGCCGAAATACGCGCCAACGCCGCCCAAGGCCGCGACACCACCCAGCCCAACAACCAGGCGCAACGGCAGCCCCGCCAGAAACACCTGCCCCACGATAATGGCGGTGACCAGCATCGACATCCCGAAATCGGGTTGCAGGATCAGCAGTGAAATCAGCAACGCATACAGCCCCGCCGCCAGACGATCGCCGGGGAACCCCGGCTGGTCTTTCTGCCGTGCCATAAACCAGGCGATGACAACGGCAAAAGCAGGCTTGGCAAATTCACTGGGCTGAATGGACCCGAAGGGTAAGTGAATCCAACGCTGCGCGCCCTTCACTTCCGCCCCGGCGACCAGAACGAACGCCATGCACAAAATGCTGCCCGCCAGAATAACACTGGCAATGCGCCAGATGGTCCGGTGCGAACACATCGACAACCCCACCATGGCCAGAAGCGATGGCACCAAAAACACCATATGGCGTTTAAAGAAATAATATTGATCCAGCCCCAGCCGTTCCGCCACCGGCGGCGACCCGGTCACCACCATCACAATCCCGATTCCGGCCAACGCCAGCATGATGGACAGCAACACGCGATCCACCGTCCACCACCATTGCCCGACAATGGATTGGTCGGTCCGGGAAAACATGCGCCCGGTGCGGTTATGGTTGGCAGATAAACCGATCATGCCTTGTCCCCCTCGGGCAGAGCCATGACCATTTTCGTAAATTCGTCGCCCCGGTGTTCAAAGGACCGGAACTGATCAAACGACGCGCAGGCCGGGGACAGCAGCACAACGCCCGCCCCGCCCGGTTCGCCCCGTGCGGATTGCGCCGTGATGTGAGCATCACTGACCGCGCGATCCAACGTTTCACTGCGCACATAATCAACGCCGTGATTGTCCAGCCACTTGCAAAAATCATCCATCGCCGCGCCGATCACGAAGGCTTTGCGCACGCGGTCCATAAACGGTTCCAGACCGTTCAGGCCGCCATCCTTGGGCTTGCCCCCGACGATCCAGCAGATATTGCGATAGCAGACCAGAGCCTTCGCCGTGGCATCGGCATTGGTGGCCTTGCTGTCATTGACATAGGCGACACCATTGATCACGCGCGTCATAAACTGACGGTGCGGCAGGCCCGGATAGGTTTTCACCGCGTTCATAATCGTATCCGCATCCAGCCCGGACAATCGTGCGGCAATATAGGCCGCGCAAATGTTCTGGTGGTTATGCACGCCGGGCAATGTCGAAAACGCGGAGACAGACCCGATTTCACGCGCATCCCCATCCATGCAGTCAAACAACACGCCGTTTGACACATACGCGCCGCGTTCCACCGGATTGACGACAGAAATCGCGTACACATCGCGCTCGCCCGCCTCCTGCACCTGTTTGAACATGGCGCGGGATGGTTCGTCATCCACACCGATAATGGCGGCCCCGGCCCCGCGGAAAATCCGCATCTTCGCCGCCGCATATCCGGCCATGTCGCCATGGCGGTCCAGATGGTCGGGCGTTAAATTCATATGCACGCCAATCTCGGGGGCAAAGGTCGGGCACAGATCCAGCTGATAGGACGACAATTCCAGAACGATCACGCCGTCCTTCGGTGGCAATTCGATATCCAGTGCCGCGCGGCCAATATTCCCGCCGACGGACGCCGTTATGCCGTTGGCATTCAGAACATGCCCGATCAATGCCGTGGTTGTCGATTTACCATTTGTGCCGGTAATGCCGATGGTTTTGCGGCCATGATGAACCCGGTGCAACAATTCAACATCGCCCAGAATTTCCACGCCAGATTCCTGCGCCCGTGCCACAACCACATGCGGTTCCGGGTGCGTCAGCGGAATACCCGGCGCCACGACCAGCATGGCAAAACCGGACAGGTCCGCAATACTCAGGTTGGTGATGGTTGCACCTTCGGACGCCGCTTGCGTCCGTTTGGTTTCATCATCGTCCCAGGCCGTGACGGACACACCCGCCCGCACAAAAGCCGAAACGGTGGCCAGGCCGGACAACCCCAACCCGAACACCGCAACAGGACGACCACCCAAACCGGCGGCTATAGACGATAAATCAATCATCGCAATTTCAATGTTGAAAGCCCGATCAAAGCCAGAATAACCGCAATGATCCAGAAACGGATCACAACGGTCGGTTCCGACCACCCTTTTTTCTCGTAATGATGGTGCAGCGGTGCCATACGGAACACGCGTTTGCCCGTCAATTTAAACGACGCCACCTGAACGATCACCGATACGGTTTCCAACACAAACAGGCCGCCGATAATGGCCAGCACCAGTTCGTGTTTCGTAATCACCGCCATCGCGCCCAGAACGCCGCCCATGGACAACGATCCCGTGTCACCCATAAACACCATCGCCGGGGGCGCGTTGTACCACAAAAATCCCATCGCCGCGCCAACCAATGCACCGCACAGGATGGCCAGTTCACCCGTACCCGGCACAAACGGAATTTGCAGATAGTTGGAGTAAATGGCGTTACCGACCAGATACGCAATCAACCCGAAACAGGCCGCCGCAATCGCCACCGGAACAATCGCCAGACCATCCAGGCCATCGGTCAGGTTGACCGCATTCGACGCCCCCACCATCACCACAACCGCCCAGGGGATAAAGAACCAGCCCAAATTCAGGAACAGCGATTTAAAAAACGGAATCGCCACATGATGGTTCAGCGTTTCCGGCGCCACGTGCATGATCCACAGCGTGGCGATCAGGCCAATGCTCACCTGCGCCACCAGTTTCAACTTACCGGACAGACCTTTGGAATTTTTCTTGGTCAGTTTCAGATAATCATCACCAAAACCAATCAAGCCAAACCCGACCATAACCATCAGCGCAATCCACACATAATGATTGGACAAATCCGCCCATAACAATGTGGAAATGGTGACGGAAATCAACACCATCAAACCACCCATGGTCGGGGTACCGGCCTTTTTCGCGTGGGCTTCTTCCAGATATTCACGGATATTGCTGGCGCTGCCCTGTTTGGATTTCAACCAGCGGATCATACCGGGACCGATCAGGAAACAGATCACCAGCGCCGTCATAATGGCGCACCCGGTCCGGAAGGTCAGGTACCGAAACAGGTTGAAAAAGATAAAATCATCGCCCAGCGGGGCCAGCAAATTATAAAGCATCTTCAACCTCGCGGCGTGATGTGTTTGCGTTTTTCTTTTGTTTTCGGGTTTGTGGTAGATGGCGCAGTGTTTCCACCACAACATCCATCCGGCTGCCGTGTGATCCCTTGACCATCACGACGTCGCCGGGCACCAGAACTTCGGGCACAATCTCGGCCAGCTCGGTGCTGGTCGCGCGGTGCGCGCCACGTTGTTCCGGCGGCAAAGCATCATGCAGGTTTTTCATCAACGCCCCGCATGTATAAACCAAATTCACATCCGCCGCCTGTAATGGCAAAGCCAGTTCAGCATGCAAACGCGCGCCATCATCACCCAGTTCCAGCATATCGCCCAGCACCGCAATACGGCGACCACCCCGGCCCGGATCAATCAGGGCCAGAACCTTGAACGCCGCCTGCATCGCCACGGGGGATGCGTTATAGCTTTCGTCGATCAATGTGACAGGATTACGGCGATCACCGATATTGATACGCTCGCGCCGGCCACGCCCCACGGGCGGTTCGACTTTTTCCAATGCTTTCGCGGCCTTACGCACATTTCCACCGGCGGCGGATACGGCCAGCAAAACGGCAATCGCATTCATGGCGATATGGCGTCCGGCGATCAACAGGGTGAAGGACACTTCCTCCCCGCAAATAATCGCCTTCACACGCGACCCATTGGATGCCAGCAGGCATTCCACCAACCGCCCATCAACCTGATCCCCGCCGCCAAAAGACAGAATTTTGCCAACACCGCATTGGCGGGCAACCTGAGCCAATTGATCGAAATGCGGGTTATCCGCATTCAAAATGGCCACGCCGCTGGCATCCATACCTTCAAAAATTTCGGCCTTCGCCGCCGCGATGGCTTCGGTCGTGCCAAAATGTTCCAGATGGACCGGCTCAATCGTGGTGATAATCGCAATATCCGGGCGCACCTGTCGCGTCAGGTTCGACAATTCACCGGCATGGTTCATGCCCATTTCAAAAATGCCGTAATCACATCCCGCATGCATGGTCGACAACGATAATGGCACGCCCCAATGGTTGTTATGGCTGGCTTTGCTGTAATGGGTTTGGCCCAATGCGCCGAACGCCACGGCCATCATTTCCTTGGTCCCGGTTTTACCGACCGATCCGGTGACCCCAATAATTTTTGCAGCCGTGCGATTGCGCGCCCCCTGGCCCAACGCCTGCATGCCGGTGAACGTATCATCCACCATCAAAACCGGCGCATGTTCGGGCAATCCGTCAACCGGATGCGAAATCATCACCGCCGCGGCACCCTTGTCCAATGCCATTTTGGCATAGGCATGGCCATCGCTGGCATCGCCCTTGATCGCGATGAACAGGTCACCCGGCTGTAATGTACGGGTGTCAATCGACACACCCGTTGCCGCCCAATCCCGTGCGCCCAGCAACCGTCCGTTCGTGGCGTTCGCCGCGTCGGATGCGCTCCAGATCACGTGCGATGCTGGCTTCTGCCTGTGCTTACAAAATAACATTTTATGCTTCCCCAAGCCCGATATTCAAAATTGCTGTGGTGGCCTCTTCGACGTCGTCGAACGGGTCCACCCGATTCCCAATAATTTGCCCCTGCTCATGCCCCTTGCCGGCAATGACCAGAACATCCCCATCCTTCAACATGCCAACGGCATGCTGGATCGCCACGTGGCGATCACCGATATTTTCGGCGTCATTCTTTGTCACACCCGCCATAATTTCATCGCGGATCACATCGGCCTGCTCAAATCGCGGATTATCATCGGTGACAATCACATGATCGGCCAGATCGGCGGCAATCCCCCCCATCACAGGGCGTTTGCCCTTGTCACGGTTTCCGCCACATCCAAACAGGCACACCAGTCGCCCCGTTGTATGCGGGCGCAGCGATTGCAACACATTCACCAACGCATCCGGCGTGTGCGCATAATCGACATACACGGCCGCATTGTTCGGATGACCGGGAATATTTTGCAACCGCCCCGGTGCGCCCTGCAGACGGGACAAGCCATCCACCAGATCATCAATACGCGACACATCCTCCGCCAGCGCCAACCCGAGCGCACACAGCGCATTCATAGCCTGAAACTGACCAACCAATGGCAAGGCCACCGTATAATCACGCCCCAGAACACTGATCTGTAGATCTTGGCCATCGGGGCGCAGGTTGCGGGATTTTAAAATAATGTCTTGCGCCTTTTGACCGTAGGACCATGTGCGCAGGCCGCGCGACTTACAAATATCGGCCAACGCCACAAAGGCTTCATCATCCGCATTCAACACCGCCGTTCCACCATCGCGCAGGACCGATGAAAACAGGCGTGCTTTTGCCGCCAAATAAGTCTTCATGTCGCCATGATAATCCAGATGATCGCGCGTCAGGTTGGTAAAACCGGCCGCCGACACGCGCACTCCGTCCAAACGGTTTTGGTCCAACCCGTGGCTGGAGGCTTCCATCGCCAGATGGGTGACGCCCGCATCTGCCATTTCGGCCATCAACGCCATCAGAGACACCGGATCCGGCGTCGTCATGGACCCGTCACGATTAAAATGCGTTCCACGCACGCCAATGGTGCCCAAACTGGCCGATGGCAGGTTTAACCCCGCCCATAATTGTTGCGTGAAATGCGCGGTGGATGTTTTACCGTTGGTGCCCGTTACGGCGGTAACGATCTCCGGCTGGCGACCGTAGAAGCGCGCGGCCATCACCGCGGCGACATGACGCGGATTATCATGCGCAATAAGTACAGCCTCGCCCTCAACCGTTGTCCCCACAGGCACAACAATTGCTACCGCACCCGACGCAATCGCATCGGCAATAAAATCGCGCCCATCGACCTTCACGCCCGGAACGGCAATAAAAACATACCCCGGCTTGACCGCACGACTATCCAGCGCGATTCCGGATATTTCAATATCCGGGCCCGTGTAATGATCCAGCAGGGTCGAAAGCATCTTCGCCATCATTCCCCCGCTTTCTTCGGATCGTGGATATAGCGAACCAGCTCGGCGGAAATATCCTTCTCTGCCGGCACATCTTTTGGCGGCAGCGCCAGGACCGACGCCATCGCCGTCACCACCCGCCCAACAGCCGGAGCCCCGACCCACCCGCCTGTGGCATAGCCATAGGTTGATTTGTTCCCCTGCGGCTCATCCACAATCACCAAAACGACATAGTCCGGATCATCCGATGGGAAGACACCCAAAAATGATGACAGCAAGCGTTTGCGATCATAACCACCATGCGCACCCGGTTTTTCCGCCGACCCGGTTTTCCCACCAACCATATAACCGGGAACATCGGCTTTGCCCCCCGTACCATGGCTGACGGTCAACCGCAGCAATTGACGGATGCGGTGTGCGGTTTCCGCCGATACAACGCGGACCGATGCGTTTTCCTTGTCATCGGCAATAGTGTCCAAAACAACATGCGGATTCACGCGCAAACCGCCATTCACGATGGAGGATGCCGCCGCAGCCACATGCAATGGGGATACCGCAATGCCGTGACCATACGATGCCGTCAACGTGCTGGTTTCACGCCACGGCGATGGGATGATGGGCTGACCCACTTCATCAATTTCGATTTTCACCGGGGCCATAAAACCCAGATCAGCATAGAAATTTTTCAACGCATCCGTTCCGACGGCCTGCGCCATCAGGGCCGAACCAATGTTGGACGAATACATGAAAATTTCCGGAATGGTCAGAACACGTTTTTGCGCGTGATAATCTCGAATCGAAAAACGCCCAATGGTCAGGGGTTTTGTCGCATCAAACGTCTGGCCAATCGGCGCATTTTTTAATTCGAGATAGGCCGCGGTCGAAAACAGTTTGAACGTCGACCCCATTTCATACACGCCCAGCGACAGGCGGTTGAACAAATTATCCGGCTTGGCGGCCCCTGCGCTGTGCGGATCGAAATCGGGCAGTGACACCGCCGCCAGAATTTCACCGTCATGCACGTTCATAATCACGCCCATGCCGCCCTTGGCGTTGAACTCTTTCATCGTGCGGGAAATTTCACGGCGCAAGACATGTTGAAGGCGCACATCAATCGTCAATTGCACGGGTTCCTTACCCGCTTTCAGAACGTTGTCGAAACTGCGCTCAACCCCCGCCAGGCCGTTGCCATCCACATTGGTGTACCCCACCAGATGCGCGCCCAAGGCCCCTTGCGGATAGAGGCGGTTGGCTTCAGTTTCAAAGGACAGGCCCGGATGCCCCAGACCCAGAACCGCATATTGATCCTGTGGCGCGAGGTTACGTTTGATCCAGACAAAACGCCCGTCACGTTGCAGCTTCTTTAAAACATCGCCATAGGACAGATCCGGCAAAACCTTGACCAGATCGCGCGCAACCCCTTCCGGGTCCGGAATCAATTTCGGATCGGCGTACAACGATGCCGTCTGTACGGACCGCGCCAGAATAACACCGTTGCGGTCCACAATATCGGCCCGCAAATTTGTTGGAGCCGTCTTTGCCCCTTGCGCATAATCACGCGCGGGCGCTTCTTGTGAAAATCCGCTGGACAATCCCTGACTCAAACGCGGCAATTCACCCTGTAGAATTGTCAGGTCAAACCCGCGCACAGCCACCAGCACGAATGCCGATGCAAAGCACAGCCGCATAAACATGATCCGCCCACGCGCCAGATCCAAGGCGGAGCGCCGCGTTCCGATCAGCTTCATTACTTTTTGCCGGAAAAACGGGGATGGGCTCATGGCGTCCCTCCACTGGGTTCCGTATCAGTCAGGCGATTGATCAGCGTATCGAAATTTTCAGACGAGGGAGAAGATGTTGCCGGAGATGTCACAGAATCGTGAGCAGCAACAGGAGGCGGAGAACCCGCACCAGAGGAAGAGGAATTTAAAACAGCGCGACGCAGCGCCACATCAGGCTTGCGTGCGGGAATAACCGGTTCAACATGATCAGGCAGAGCCCCGCCATCACGCACCAGCAACTTCGGATCAATCGGCCCCATTTTCAAATGCTGGCGCGCCAATTCTTCCAGACGATCGGGGCGATTGAGATAATCCCATTCCGCCTCCAAAACACGCAGGGCTTCGCCCTCTTTGGTCAGTTGCGCATTCAGACCGCGCAATTGATGCTCGGCCTGCTGCACATTCTGGCTGGTCTGGAACAGCATGAATCCCGCCATCCCGGCCAGGCCGAGCGAAACAATCGACGAAAGGCGAATGCGCATTATCCACGCCCCCCTTTCGCAAATTTTTTCGATGATTCTTCATTCCATGCGGGGGCATTGGTACGGATAGCACTCCGCAATTTTGCGGATCTTGAACGGGGATTACGCCGGGTTTCGGCATCGGTGGGATCAATCGCCTTGCGTTGCGTAAGGCGGAAGGTGGGGGCCGGATGATCGCTGTGCGCGGTCATCGGTGCGTGACGGGACGGTGCAGGCACATCGCCCGACCGCGTTTTGAAGAAGTTTTTAACGATACGATCTTCCAGAGAATGGAACGTGACAACAACCAGACGCCCCCCCTCCTCCAGAATATGCTCGGACGCGGCCAGTGCCCGCTCCAGTTCGCCCAGTTCGTCATTCACGGCGATGCGCAGGGCTTGGAATGTCCGCGTGGCGGGGTGAATATCGTTGGGCTTGCGCCGCCCCGGCATCGCTTTTTCAACGATGGACGCCAATGCGGCGGTTGTCTCAATCGGCGCCACAACACGCGCATCAACAATGGCACGCGCGATGCGACGGGAATGGCGTTCTTCGCCGTAATTGTAAATCAGGTTGGCCAGATCGGTTTCATCCATATCGCGCACGATATCGGCGGCGCTTTCACCCGCACTCTGATCCATCCGCATATCCAGCGGGCCATCAAAGCGGAACGAAAAACCGCGATCGGCGTTATCGATCTGCATCGACGATACGCCAATATCCAGCATAAAGCCCTGAACGCGATCAATTCCCGCCTGATCCAACAGGGTTTGCACATTGCCAAACGTACCGTGCAACAAAATCAGTTTATCGCCGTATGTATCTTTCCACGCCGCGGCCCGGTCATGCGCGGTTTGGTCACGATCGATACCGACAATGCGGCATCCCGGTGCGCGGTCCAGCGTTGCGCGGGAATACCCACCCGCACCAAATGTGCCATCGACATAGGTCTCACCCGCAACGGGCGCCAAGGCCGTTAAAACTTCATCCAGCATCACCGGAATATGTGGCGCCGTATCCTGCATCATGATGCCGCCCCCCCGATGATGGAGGGCAACGTCAAACCTTTATCCCGCGCATTGGCGCGCGCATGCACCTGGCGCGCCTTCAACGCGGAGGGTTCCCACAATTGGAATTTTCGACCCAGACCGACAAACGCCACCTGTTCCGTGATCGCGGCATGGGTCAGCAAATCCGGCGTCAACGTAACGCGGCCATCACCATCAAACGCCAACGGCACAGCATCACCAAAAATGGCGGTGGCCAGATCATCCTGTTCGGCGGAAAACAAATCGAATTGATCCAGGCGCGTCGCCAGATCATCCATCTTCGCGCCATCAAATCCTTCGAGACAGGCATGAACGGGCGAACGAAATACAACAATCCCCTGAAACGCCTGTGCGTTCAGGGCGGTGCGAAACGCCGCCGGAACGGATACCCGTCCCTTGCGGTCGACTCGATTGATGTATGTCGAAAGAAACAACGCCATAGGGGACGAATGCGTTCCGTTTACTGCAAAGGGTTCATGTCAAAGAAGGTCAAAGGCCGGCCCCAGCTTCGAAGCCCCGACAAGCGCGAATCACATACGCCCGCCACGGTGAAACATGGTTCTATATGGGATATCATGGGATGGCATGGATTTCAACGGAGCCACCATCCAAAAACCCCGGTTTTCCAAGGGTTTCCGGCCCACCCTTTATCCACAGCCCCCACCCCTAAACGGGCCCGGAATAAATGCAGGGAACGCTTGTAAAACCGCATCAAAATCGCTGTTCGTGGGCTTTGGAGCCGAGGAGAAAGAGGTGCTTATCCCCCCCCAACACACAGAGTTATCCACAGATTCACCCCCATGTTTTTGAAACCCTTGGCTGGCCCCGCAAAAAAACAGGCCCGCACCCCCAAACACCCCCGGCATAACCCGCAGAAATCCACAGTTTTCACCCCCACGCCCTCAAAACGAAATTTTATTATGAAAAAATTGATTGCCCCGCAAGATTCGTTATGGTAAACCATCGATCGTCCTGGCGACAGTGTGTGGAACCAGGGCATGTGTGTGAAAACGAAAAACGGGCGCAATACCGCGCCCACAATTTGTGTGTGGGGAGATTTTCCATGATTGCTATTCTGTTACTTCTGACCTTGGCCATTAATGGCGGCCTGTATGTGGGCACCATTTTGCACACCGCTGTCGAAACCGCGCGGTTCGATCAAGTTCTGGACGTTTACCAAAAACTTTGGGGCTAGGACCCGTTTCAACAACGGGGAAGCATCCAGGAAAAAAGCCGCCCCTTTGACCGGGCGGCTTTTTACAAATCAAATAAAAAAACCAGAGCGTCTGTAAGCCGGGTTCTGTCACCATCCGCCCCCGAAAGGACAGATGATGGATGGCCATTCATCTGGGATGCGTGTTACCACGCACCTCAAGCAACCAACCCGGGCCGCGATGCGGAAACGCACCATATGCGGCCCCTATTCGGTCTTGCGTCCGGTGGGGTTTGCCATGCCGTCCCTGTTACCAGGTCCGCGGTGCGCTCTTACCGCACCGTTTCGCCCTTACCTGTGATCCCGAAGGATCCATCGGCGGTTTGTTTTCTGTTGCACTGTCCGTCGGGTCGCCCCGCCCGGGTGTTACCCGGCACCGTGTTTCCGTGAAGCCCGGACTTTCCTCACCCATCTTGCGACAGGCGCGGCCATCCGACCCTCTGGCGGGCACACCATCGAGGAAATTGAGGGGTTTTGCAAGAAATTATGGCGCGGGGGCCGCGGTGACGGTGTTTTTCATCCGCAACAGCCAATGCAATCGCGCCGCCAGTTCCCGGTCACTGCGCCCACGGCGAGCCGGGTCGATAAAGGCATCGGGTTGAAAATGGCGCTGAAACGCCGGGATCAGCTCATCCAGTTTCAGACGCGGGTCATACCCATATTCCGTCAAGGCCCGGTGCAAATCCGCCGCATTGCCAAGGAAGATATCACCCAGATCGTAATCGCGCTGATCCGGTTGCGGCCACAGGCCAATGCCGCGTGCGGCCAACCATGCCCAATCCAGTTTTTCACCCGGATCGGGTTTACGCGTGGGTGCAATGTCGGAATGCCCCAGAACGTAATGCGCCGGAATCGGATTGCGCGACAGAATACCCCGCACCAGAATGGCCAACGCATCCATCTGCGCCTGGGTGAAATCAACATATCCGTAATTGATGCCGGGGTTGACGATTTCAATCCCGATGGAATGGCTGTTGATATCATCACGCCCATCCCACCATGACGCCCCGGCATGCCAGGCCCGTTTATCTTCGGCCACGAATTGTGTGACGGTTCCATCGTAATCAATCATGTAATGCGGACTGACCGGACCCGGCGATTTTAGTTTCGGCGGGTTCGCGTCCATATACACGTCTTCGGCATCCTGCGCCGTTTTTGTTCCGGTGTAATGCAGGATCAGAACGGTTGGCGCAACACCGCCCGCCCGTTCATTGAAGTTTGGTGAATTTTTTGTCCGCATGGTCATGGTTTATTATGCCGCTTTCTTCAAACCCTTTTGCACACCCCAGTCCGAGATAAAACGCAAAACCAGTTTGGTCAGTTTTTGTCCGGCAATCGCCGCCCATTCAATGGTCTGGTCGTGGCTCAGGGCTTCTTCGCTCATACCCGCGGCCATGTTTGTGATGGCGGAACACCCGACAACCTTCAAACCGCAATGGCGGGCAATGATGCATTCGGATACGGTCGACATACCAACCGAATCCGCGCCCATCGCCTTGACCATGCGGATTTCCGCCGGGGTTTCGAATGTGGGGCCGAGGAAACCGGCATAGGTCCCTTCGATCAGCGGCGTGCCAATCGCGGCCGCCGCATTGAACAAGGTTGCGCGCAATTCGGCATCATACGCATTGTCCATCGGCGGGAAGCGCGGCCCCCACGCATCGTCATTCGGCCCCGCCAGAACGTTCAGGCCCGTGAAATTGATTTGATCGGCAATGGCAATCAATTCGCCCGCCGGTGCTTCGTGACGCAGTGACCCTGCCGCGTTGGTCAGGAACAAAACCTCAACCCCCAGCGTTTTCATCGTGCGGATCATCACCTTCAACGGGGCCGGGCCCACACCTTCGTACAAATGCGCGCGGCCCTTCAGAAAGATGGCCGGAACCCCTTCAATGGTGCCCGCAATCAACGTGCCGGCATGCCCTTCAACACTGGGGCGCGGGAAACCGGGAAGATCGGTGTAGGGAATCGTGGCCACGACATCCGCCGCATCCGCCACCCCGCCCAGACCAGAGCCCAGGATCACGGCGATTTTCGGCTGCATCCCATTCAGATGCTTCAAAATGATATTGGTGGATTCAGCAATCGCGATATCCAGATTCTCATTGTCTTTCTTACGGCCAAAAATGCTCATTCTTCGGGTTCCTCTTCTTCGTCGTGAATTGTAAACAAAAACGCCATTCCGACAATCCAGAACAGCAGAATACTGACCATACCAGCGCGTTGCGTTTCAAAGGTCGCAACGGCCAGCCCATAAACAAACGGCCCCACCATCGCCACGGCCCGCCCGGTAAAGGAATACAGACCATAAGATTGCGCGACCAGTTCCGGCGGCGACAGGCGCGCGACATAGGTCCGGCTGGCCGATTGCACCGGGCCGATAAACAGGCCAAGCGCCAGCGCCAGGAACGTAAACAGCATTTTATCCTGTGCCAGCAAGACAGCAGCCCCGGCCAAGATCAATCCGGTCAGCGACAGGATCAACGTCTGGCGCGATCCGCGATCATCATCCATGCCCGCGAACAACGCCGCCCCGATGCCCGATGATACGTTCAACAAAATGGCAAAGATCAGCAAGTCGGTGAACGACATGGCGAACGTCGCCGCCGCGTACAATCCACCCATGGCAAACAAGGTATTCAAACCATCACGGTAAATGGCGCTGCCGATCAGGAAACGCACCATGTTTTTCTGCCGTCCAACAGTGTGGACGGATTCTTTCAACTGGCGCAAACCGCGGCGCACAGATTCCATGACGGAGATTTGTGACCGTGCCACGTCCCCCGTCCAGATCAGCATCGGGATGGTAAACAACCCAAACCACACGGCCACCAGCGGCGCGACAAGACGCAGATTCTGCCCGCCGTCTTCCGATACGGGAAGGAAGGGCGGAACATCACCAAGCCCCACCAACCCAAACAGGGACAGCGCCAGACAAATCAGCCCGCCCATATATCCCATACCCCACGCCCACCCGGACACACGGCCGATCAAACGGTGCGGCGCGATATGGGGCAACATGGCATTGTTGAACACCAGCGCAATTTCATAGGCCACGTTCGCCATGACAAGCAACGTCAACACAAAGGCGATATTACCCGGCGAGCCATTCGGTTCGCCGAAATACATCAGGGCCGTGCAAATAATGCAAATCGCACTGAAAATTCCGACCCAGGGTTTACGGGCGCCAAAATGGTCGGCAATCGCCCCCAAAACCGGGCTGAGCACCGCGATGATCAAACCGGAAATACCGATCGCCATTCCCCATTGCGCCGTTCCGGACACTTCGTTACCAACAATATTGCGGGCAAAAAAGACGGAGAAAATAAACGTGATAATCACCGTGGCGAAAGCCGAGTTGGCCCAGTCATACAGGCACCACGCCGCAATTGATCGCCGTGTTGTGCGATCAAGCGGTAAAGACGGCGATGGGACCGCTGGCGCGGCCATACCGGAAGACCCAATCATAAGGGGGCCTTTTCTCCTGTTTCCAATGAATTAGATAGTTATAATAGCTAAACGATTGGACCTGAAATGAAAAGCCGGATTTCCCGATTATCCCGTCCCTTTCCGCTGATTTTATTAGCGATTTTGCTCGCTTTTTATGCGTTTGCAGCAAAAGCGACCGATGGGACCATCACGGCCAAACCCAATAACCCTGATTTGGTGAGTACCATGCCCGACAATCTTCCAAAAGCGACCTTTGCCGGTGGATGTTTCTGGTGTCTGGAAAGTGAATTCAGAAAACAGCCCGGCGTTGTCTACACCGTCTCCGGCTATGCCGGGGGCCATGTTGAAAACCCCAGTTATGAACAGGTGAGCCAGGGCCGCACCGGCCATGCCGAAGCGCTGGAAATTTATTACGACCCTGAAAAAACGGATTACCAGACTTTGCTCGACCACTTCCTGCGCCGTGCGCATGACCCGACAACCAAGGATGCGCAATGGGTCGATCATGGATCGCAATATCGCTCAGCGATTTTTTACCATGACGATGCCCAGAAACAGATGGCCGAGGACACCATCGCCCGGATCAATGCCGAGAAAATTTACAAAAACCCCATCGTAACCGAAGTGGTTGCAGCGCCGACATTCTGGCCGGCGGAGGATTACCACCAGCAATATTACGAGAAGTATGAAGATCGCACCGGCCAGGCCCATGTCCGCGTGATCGCGAAAGAGAAAATAAAGTCGGAAAAATATGGCACAAAATAACGCATTGGATGGTGCCATATTGCACATCCGCCTGTCCCCCGGCGCATCATCGGACGGATTTCGCGGGTGGATGGTGGATGAACAAGGGCGCAATATCCTGAAAATCAGCGTGACCGCCATTGCCGAAAACGGCAAAGCCAATGACGCGCTGATCAAGCTCCTGTCCAAAACACTCAAGCACCCCAAAACCGCGATTGAAATTCGTAGCGGCCACACCGACCGGAACAAGGTTTTGTATTTTGATGGATTGGATGAAAGTTTGATTGAGGCCGCATTCCCAAAAACCTAGCCTCTACACTCGTCATCCCGGCACAGGTCAAATAAAAAAGGCACCCGATTGGGTGCCTTCTTATTGAAGAATGTAAGCCCCTATGTCGCGGCTTTCAGCAAGTCGGCCATAACGATATGCGTCACCGCGAACAGGTAATACCCGCCCAATTGATACGCGCTGTCGATGGCCACGGCATTCAACGGATAACCGGTATAAAACGCGCCCATAATTGTCGGCGGCATGGCAAAAGCCACCCACAGCAAACATGCCAGCGAAATCAAACCTGGTGCCGAATGAATATCCATCGCCACAACGAAGAAGGAGAAGAAGAACGCCGCCATCATCCACAGCATAAAGGACACAACAATCGGCAACGGCGTCGGGTGCATTTCACCCAGCCCCTTGCCGCGGGCTTCCACCCATTTCTTGCCCAAAACTTTCGGATGATACCAGAGCAAACCAAGAAGGAAGGCCGCCATACCCGATACAACGGTTTCAACGATCGGAAACGCAAAGCCTGAAAATTCCATTCTGATCCTCCTGATAAATTATTTTTAAAGATGACGCCCCAATTATGCCTGGCGCGCCACCATCAATTTTTTCAATTCGGCAATCGCCTTCGCCGGGTTCAACCCCTTCGGACAGGCGTTGGTGCAGTTCATGATCGTGTGGCAACGATACAGGCGGAACGGATCTTCCAGTTGATCCAGACGCTCGCCTGTGGCTTCGTCGCGGGAATCAATCACCCAGCGATAGGATTGCATCAAAATCGCCGGCCCCATGAAACGGTCACCATTCCACCAATAACTGGGGCACGATGTCGAGCAGCAGAAGCACAGAATGCACGCCGCCGGACCGCGGCCATCACTGCCGTTCAGCAGATCAGCATCTTCGGCGCTTTGCAGACGCTCGCGCGTCGGGGCCGGGGATTCCGTTTTCATCCACGGTTCAATCGATTGGTATTGCGCAACGATGTGCGTCTGGTCCGGGACCAGATCTTTCACCACCGGCATATGCGGCAACGGAGAAATTTTAGCATCGCCGCTGATCTCGCTGATCGGCTTCAAACAGGCGAGCGTGTTTTTGCCGTCAATGTTCATGGCGCAGGACCCGCAAATCCCCTCGCGGCAGGAACGGCGGAAGGTCAGCGTGGAATCGACGTCGTTCTTAATATGGATCAGCGCGTCCAAAACCATCGGGCCGCATTTTTCCAGATCGATTTCATAGCGATCTTCGCGCGGGTTTTCATCCGTCTCCGGATCCCAGCGGTAAATCTTGAAAGTCTTTTTCTTTTTCGCGCCCTCGCCCGCGGCTTTCACCGTGCGGCCGGGTTTGACTTTGGAATGCTGAGGCAGAGACAATTGAACCATGATGGCAGACGTCACATTGAAGTTTGTTGGAAAAACCCGCCCGTCGAATATTCCATAAAACAGTATAAATCGGGAGCGGTTACGCTTCCTTTAAAGTACGCTTTTGCAGGCGCAAAGAAAAGGCGAAAAAACGCCCTTTTCCTGTGAAAAATGTGCGGGTTAGACCGATTTGTCAGGAGGGATTGAACGACCCGGGCTTCAAAGACCGTAATGTGCCCACGGCGACACAGGCCCCCTTGATCCCCCCGTTCACAACGGTGGTGAAACGGCGGCTTAAATCGTTGATCTGCGCTTCATGGTGGGCACGCTGTACGGTGTCCAGCGTCGGCTGAAACTCCGCCTGCAGGCGCTGAATCTCATCGCCAATCGCCTTGCGGGCCTTTAACCGCAGGTCACGGGTCATGTCATTGACTTTATCATTGAAGGCGTCCCACAGGCTCCGGCGCGGGTCCGGCGGCCCACCAGCCCCTCCGCCACGGCGTCGTTCCTCCGCCTCGACATCATGCCAGGTGGCGGCGCGCACTTTGGGAATTTCATTATAATACGCCAAAATCGCATCCTTTCGCGGGACGAATACGACAAGTATCGCAATAAAATACCACGAAAAGTGTTAATGCAGCAATAAAATGCCCCTGCCCTTATGGCGAGGACCGCGTTATTTGGGCTTGTGAATCTGCTGGATTTGCCAGGTCACAAAATCCCGAACCGACACGGCCACGCGCCCATCCGGTCCGGCGGGGGGGAAATAATCGGGCGCGGCCCCTTCCGCCACCTGATTGAATTTCTTCAACGGGGTCAGGATGACATCGGGATTGGGATGCACGAAAAACACAATGGTCTGACGCGGGGAATGGGCTTCGACCCGGTGCCATGATGGTTTCAAATCATTGTTGGTCATCAACCCCAGCATCATGCCGCCATTCAGGATCAGCTCGTCATCGCCCTCCGCAACGACGGCATGCTCGTGACCATCGCGTGCCGTCACGAACAAGCCCGGTTCATCCGCGCGCAACCATGTCAGGAAGTTCAGGTCGAGGTGATTGGCAGCACTGCCCGCTTTCGGGTAATGCAGCAGACGCATCATGCTCAAACTATCCTGCAATTTATCATCAAAGAAATTTTCATCTTCGCCCATATACACAGCCAACGGCTTCACCACGCGGGCGGTCAGATCCTCAAACGCCGCATACAACGTTGTCATTGATGGCTTGAACGACGATTGACGCGGTACGGTCAGGATTTTCTGTTCCTGTCCGGCCAGTGGATGGCCCGATGGCAATCGGGTGCGAATATTCCATTGTTCTTTCATGTCCGGAATATTTTGCCCGCGCGCCGTTTCATGGTTGCGCGAATATCCGATCAATCCTTCGTTGCCATGATGCTGGTGACGATCTTTCGTCGCCGGGCGTTTGCGGAAAAACTGACGCGCATTGTCCTCGGCCTGGGTGATGATGTCTTTTGAAATGCCGTGGCCGCGCACGCGGACAAACCCGAAATCATGGAATGCCTTGCCAAAAGCGGCGGCGAACCCAACCGGGTCGGCATCATAGTCACGCAAATCAAAAACGGGGATCATGCCCGGTTACTCCCTGATAAGTGGTACTTTATTATTTTTCATACTGATTCCACAGGGGCGGCGGGCTGTAAAGCCCTCCCCGCGCGATTCGGGGGTCAATCCCGTACTTTTCAACGCCCACAGAGTCTGGCATCCTCGAACCCAGCCGATAACCCCGTCTTAAACAAAGGATATCCCCATGCCCATCGTCCAGATCCATTTGATCGAAGGCCGCACCGTGGACCAAAAACGCGCGCTGGTCGAAAAAGTCACCGCCGCCGTCTGCGAATCCGTCAACGTCACCCCGGAACACGTCAAAATCATCCTGTCCGACATGGCCAAACATGATTACGCGATTGGCGGGGTATTGAAATTGGATGAGAAGAAGTAATCCGCACGCAAACGAACACAATAAAAAAGCCCCCGTTTACCGGGGGCTTTTGAATTTTTAGTACACACGCGCTTTCGGCGGGACTGGTTCGACTTCGTTGGTCAAGGTGTGCAGGTTGACCGGGCGGTAGCCGATGGAGTGGCTGCCATCCGCACCCACCCATGTCACACTGTGCTTCAACCAGTTTTGGTCATCGCGTTCGGAGAAATCTTCACGCGCGTGGGCGCCACGGCTTTCCTGACGGTTCAGGGCCGATTGGATCGTGGCGACGGATTGATACAACAGGTTATCCAGCTCCAGCGTTTCAACCAGATCGGTGTTGAACACCAGGGATCGATCGCTGACACCAATATCACCGCGTGCGGCAAAGCACTTCGCGATTTTCTCGCACCCTTCGGCCAGAACATCGCCGGTGCGGAAAACGGCGGCGTGGTCCTGCATCGCCTTTTGCATTTCTAGGCGCAGTTTCGCCGTCGGGGTTGAACCCGATGCGTTGCGGTAGCCATCGAAACGCGCCAGCGCGCCATCCAGATGATCGGACGGCAAGGCACGGTGCGGGGCACCGGGGCGAACAATATCCGCCGCACGGATCGCCGCGGCCCGGCCAAACACGACCAGATCGAGCAGAGAGTTCGAGCCCAAACGGTTCGCGCCGTGAACGGATACGCATGCCGCTTCACCAATCGCCATCAGGCCCGGCACAACGCGGTGCGGATCATTGGCGGTCGGGTTCAGCACTTCGGTATTCACGTTGGTCGGAATGCCACCCATGTTGTAGTGAACGGTCGGCAGAACCGGAATCGGTTCCTTCGTCACATCAACACCGGCAAACACGCGGGCGGATTCGGCAATACCCGGCAGACGGGAATGGATGATATCCGGGTCCAAATGTTCAAGGTGCAGGTGAATATGATCCTTGTCCTTGCCAACGCCGCGCCCTTCGCGAATTTCGATGGTCATGGAGCGGGATACAACGTCACGCGACGCCAGGTCCTTCGCGCTCGGCGCGTAACGTTCCATGAAACGCTCGCCCTCGCTGTTGGTCAGGTAACCGCCCTCGCCACGCACACCTTCGGTGATCAGGCAACCGGCACCGTAAATGCCCGTCGGGTGGAATTGAACGAATTCCATGTCCTGCATCGGCAGGCCGGCGCGCAGAACCATACCGCCGCCATCACCCGTGCAGGTGTGTGCCGACGTGCAGGAGAAATACGCACGGCCATATCCGCCCGTGGCCAGAACGGTCTGGTGACCGCGGAAACGGTGCAATGTGCCCGTGTTCAAATCCCACGCCAAAACGCCCGCGCATTCGCCGTCCGGCGTCATGATCAGGTCGAGGGCGAAATATTCAACGAAGAATTCAGCCTTATGCTTCAACGCCTGTTGATACAGCGTGTGCAAAATGGCGTGGCCCGTCCGGTCCGCCGCCGCACACGTCCGCTGGGCCGTGCCCTTGCCGTAGTGCGTGGTCATGCCGCCGAAGGCGCGTTGATAAATTTTTCCTTCCGGTGTGCGGGAAAACGGCACGCCGTAATGCTCCAGTTCGATAATCGCCGGAATGGCTTCGCGGCACATATATTCGATGGCATCCTGGTCGCCCAGCCAGTCCGACCCCTTGATGGTGTCATAGAAGTGGAAGCGCCAGTCATCTTCACCCATGTTACCCAGCGCGGCGGAAATACCGCCCTGTGCCGCAACGGTGTGGGAGCGTGTCGGGAACACTTTGGTGATACAGGCGGTTTTCAAACCCTTTTCCGCCATGCCGAACGTGGCGCGCAGACCCGCCCCGCCGCCACCGACAACGATGACATCATAGAAATGATCGACGATTTGATACGCGTTGGTCATGGTTATGCGCCCTTACGCAAATGCGATTTTGAGGATGGAGAAAATACCGGCAACGCCAGCAGCAATAAACGCCAGACGGATCGCCGCCAGCTTCACGATTTTGAATCCTTCGTTATGCACGTAGTCCTCAACCACCACCTGTGTGCCCAGAACGGCATGGTAGAAGGTCGACAGGATCGTCAGAATCATCAATACCGCATTGACCGGATGCGCCAGCCATACCGTGAACGTGTCATACGTCCACACCGGCATTTGCGTGACCGTCCAGATCAACCAGCCCATCAGGCCCAGGTTGGACACAGCCGTAATGCGCTGGTGCCACCAATGCGTCACACCGGAATGGGCCGCGCCCAGACCACGCGCACGCGCCAACGGGTTTTTATGCGGTGTATCGTTCCATTTCATCGACATGTTCAAAACCCCGATTAAAATTGTTTCAGCGCGATCAGCATGGAGTCCACATCGGACCACGGGCACATATGCCACCACAACGCCGCCGTCGCCGCGAGCGCACCCAGCACAACCAGCCAGCCGCTACTCTTCGCCGTTTTAATTTCAAAACCGCGCCCGATGTCCCAGAACAGGTGACGAATACCGTTCAACCCGTGGAAAATCAGCGCAAAGGTCCAACCGACCAGAAACAGCGTACCCACCGGGTGCGATGCCGCCCGCTGGAAAAAGGCATAAGCCTCTGGCCCGATGGCGGCCGCAACCAGCATCCAGACCAGCACAAAGGCACCAATCGCCAGAGCGATTCCGCTCATCCGATGCAGGATGGACAGCGCCATGGTGATTTCCCAGCGATAAATCTGAATATGGGGGGATAGCGGACGGGGCCGTTTAGACGTGGTGGTCGGTTGCATGGACGCTCCGGCAAAAGACAAAAACAGATTGAATTCAGGCGGTTATAATAATACCGCGCCGCATGAATGCAACCCTCTTTCGGCGGAGAATCCCCAAAATAAAAAGATGATTTTTGTTTTAAATCAAATAGATAGAATTATTCACTGGGCTTAAACGCCAACGCCACGCCGTTCATGCAATAGCGCAAGCCCGTCGGGGCCGGGCCATCTTCGAACACGTGACCCAGATGACCGCCGCAATTGGAACAATGAACCTCGGTCCGCCCCACGCCGATTTTATAATCGGTGGACGTCCCGACCGCATCCGGGGCGATCGGCTGGGTAAAGGATGGCCAACCCGTACCGGAATTGTATTTATCCGACGATTTAAACAGGGCCTGATCACACCCGGCACAATGAAACACACCCGCCCGCTTTTCATCATTCAGTGGCGAGGTAAAAGCCCGTTCCGTTCCGTGATCGCGCAGGACGTGATAGGCCTCGGGGCTCAAGCGTTTTTTCCATTCCGCATCCGACAGAGTGAAGGGAAAGGCTTTCGTATCTTGTGTCGTTTTCTTTTCGCCGAAGAGACCCATGGCCCATGCTCCTTGTGTCAGAATGGTGGCGGCACCCACAGCCCCAATGCCAGATAAAAATGCGCGTCTGCTGATCATGACTGATACCCTTTTCTCCCAATAAGAATAGACCTCTGCCCACAAATAACCAGAGGTCTAAAAATACGCGAAAAATAAGGCGATCTTATGGTTGGGCATCAAACCAGCTGCGCGGCAGGGCGTTGGGGGCCGCATATTTCTTTTCGCTGCTGACACTGCGCTCCAGATTGGCCCAAACGTTGAACACTTCCTGCAGGCTGGTCGGCCCGGCATAGGGTTCACCCCGGTTTTTCAACACGGTAAACCAGGGCAGATATTGCGTCTTTTCGATGGCATGAAAAACATCCACGACAATATCCTGTCCACACGCCGCAACATTATAAAACGCGCGCGCCGTTTTCACCGGCATCAACAACATGTTGTTTTTATACAATCGCACATCATGCGGATCGGGGGACATGGCAATGGCCAAACGCAACGCGTTTGTTTTTTCGCGCATAGATTCAACATCGGGCATCACAAAGCCGTTTTGAATCGCTTCCGCCACAATGGCCTGATGCAATGTGCTGTCCAGCACGGCATCCATGCGATTTAACATCGCACAGCTTTCAAGATACAGGACCAAATAGGCCCGGTAGATCATTGGGTGGACTAAAACGTCCCTGTTTCTTACTGGGGCACTCATTGGCTGGCCTCCTATTTTTTTATATATCCGGGCTCCCTGCACCCGGCCTTCATCAGACGGTTACATATACTCCCGCGCCAGAATTTCTGCAATCTGGACGGCGTTCAGGGCGGCCCCTTTCCGTAAGTTGTCCGCAACACACCAGAAATTCAGGCCATTTTCGACCGTTGCATCCTCGCGCACGCGGCTGACGAACACGTTATCCTCACCCGCGATTTCAGCCGGGGTGACATATTCCATTTCGCTTTCCAGATCGATCAGGGTGATGCCCGGCGCGCCCTGTAACGCCCGTTTGGCCATGGTGGCATCAATATCATTTTCAAATTCTACATTCACCATGGCGGCATGGCCGATAAACACCGGAACACGCACGCAGTTGGCGCAGACCTTGATTTTCGGATCGAGGATTTTCTTCGTCTCCACCACCATCTTCCATTCTTCTTTCGTCATGTGATCATCCATGAACATGTCGATTTGCGGAATGACGTTGAAAGCAATGGTTTTCGTGAAGACTTCCGGGGCGGGCGCATTGTTCATGAACACGCCGCGCGTCTGGTTGAACAATTCATCCATCGCGTCCTTGCCCGCGCCGGATACGGATTGGTATGTCGACACGACAACGCGCTTCGCAATGGCCAGATCATGCAACGGCTTCAACGCGACAACCATTTGAATGGTGGAACAGTTCGGGTTGGCGATGATGCCTTTCTTTTTGTAATCGGCAATCGCATGGGCGTTCACCTCGGGCACCACCAGCGGGACATCCGGGTCCATGCGGAAATGGCTGGTGTTATCAATCACCACCGCGCCGGCCGCCGCCGCGCGGGGGGCGAATTCCGCCGACACCTTTGCGCCGGGGGATGACAGGACAATATCCGTGCCCTTGAAATCATATTTCGCCAGATCCTGGATTTTCAGCGTATCGTCGCCAAAGGATACTTCACGCCCCGCCGACCGCGATGACGCCAAAGCCACAATATCGTCCACCGGGAAATTCCGTTCGGTCAGCGTCGCCAGCATTTCCCGCCCGACATTGCCCGAAGCCCCGACGACCGCCACTTTGTAACCCATAAGAACCCTCATTTTCCGGTAGATGAAATTAACCTTCCTTGTGATAGGATGAACGGGTTTGGAAGACAAGCCCCCCTTAAGACAGGCCCGTACAACCCACCATGTCCCGCCTTACGCAAAATCGGGAATTTTTTGAAAATGTGCCGCTGGGCCTGTGCCTGCTGCGCCGTGGTCCGGCACCGGAAAATGCGGGACCGTTGGATATCCTGTTTGCAAACCATGCCCTGATTTACATGCTCCGCCCGCCCAAGGGGATAGAGGGCCCCGCGATCGCCGGCCCCTTCGACGTCGTTGGCTGGTCGCTGGACGACATCTGGCCCAGCCCGTCCATCTGCGATCTGGTCAAAAAGCTGAAAAGCGGGCAACCGCCACGCGACATCACCCTGCCCATCTATG
The DNA here is from genome assembly GCF_000348745.1 of Micavibrio aeruginosavorus EPB. NCBI lineage: Bacteria > Pseudomonadati > Bdellovibrionota > Bdellovibrionia > Bdellovibrionales > Pseudobdellovibrionaceae > Micavibrio > Micavibrio aeruginosavorus. The sequence goes on from NC_020812.1 coordinate 1,869,838, forward strand.
ATGATGATGATGGCCGCCAACGGTGGGCCAAAATCACGGTCAGCGAAACGGAATTCGAAGGGACCCCCTGCTACGCGCTGTGGGTGACGGATATTTCCGCCACCAAAGAAGCCGAAGCAAAATTACAGCAGGCCGTGCAGGAAGCCGACCAGGCCGCCGAAATGAAATCGAATTTCCTGGCCACGATGAGCCATGAAATCCGCACCCCCATGCAATCTGTTTATGGTTTCCTCGAACTCATCTCCGAGGAAAAGCCGCCCGCCGCCATTCAAAATATGGTGGATACCGCCCGCGGGTCCGCCGCCGGATTGCTGGAAATTCTGGATGACATTCTCGATCTGGCCAAGATCGACGCCAATAAAATGGAATTGGATGTATTCGAAGTTCCCGTGCGCACATTGGTGCGCGGGATATTGGAGGCCTTGTCCGTCCGCGTCATTGGCAAGAACGTATCCCTGCTCGACAACATTGAATCCGATGTGCCGTTCGTGATCATTGGCGATCCGAAACGCTTGCGCCAGATCATCATGAACCTGGCGGGCAACGCGCTGAAATTCACGGAAAGCGGGTCCGTCACCGTGCGGGTCAGTACCAAGGCCAAAGTGTTACAGCCCAAGGATAACGGCATCGTTCTGCGCATCGAAGTTGCCGACACCGGCATGGGCATGACACCGGACGTGATGGCCCGTTTGTTCCAGCCGTTTAATCAGGCCGACAATACAACATCGCGCAAATTCGGCGGGACCGGGTTGGGCCTGTCCATTTGCCGCCGTTTGGTTGAATTGATGGGTGGGCAGATCGGCGTTGACAGCACGCCGGGCGAAGGCTCCGTTTTCTGGTTCGAAATTCCGACGGAACAGGTCTCCACCGATTCCCCGACCGTCAACCTGCCCGCGTTGGACGGGCTGAGCATTTTGTCGGTTGAGGATCACCCGCAGGGCGCGCGCGAAATTGTCAAATCCCTGCAATCCATGGGGGCGACGGTTGAAAGTTGCGGCACGGTGGCCGAGGCCATGGATCTGGTGCAACGCCGTCCGTTCGACGTGGCCGTGATTGACCAGGGCTTGCCCGACGGGCTGGGGATCGATTTGATCCGCAATATCATGCAAATCCGCCCCTTTATGGGGTTGATCATGTACACGGTGCGGGATGACATCGGACTGCAACATACGTTGCAGTCTTTGGGCGTCACCTATCTCGCCAAACCGGCCAGCCGTTTGGGCCTGGGCACCGCCGTGATGGATGTGGCCAGCAAGGTCAGCCGCGTCAAAATCGACGGCCCGCGCCGTTTGTTGATTGCCGAAGATACGGCCAGCGTCCGCGCCGTTTTGGAACGCCAATTGCAAAAATTGGGCGTGGATGCCGATTTCGTTGTGAATGGACAGGATGCGCTCAATGCTCTTGAGACCGGGCTCTACGGCATCCTGCTCACCGACCTGCATATGCCGGGTGTGGATGGATATACGGTGGTGGCCACCATTCGCGATTCTGAACGGGACCGCGATGATGAATCGCACATGCCTGTCATCGCCCTGACCGCCGATGTACAGATGGCGCAACGCCAAACCTATCTGGCTTATGGGTTCGATGAATGTTTGTTGAAACCCGTATCGTTGGGGCAGTTTAAACGCCTGCTCATCCGCTGGGGCCTGTTGAACGAAGAGGGCGACGCCCCTGCATCATCCGACACTGCGCAAAACACCGCGGCACCATCCGGCGGCTCCATCGACATCCCCGCCTTGTGCGAACAGATGGGCACGGACCCCGCCGAAGCAATCGACATGATGCGGATGTTTGTCGACATGACCGCCGCGCAAATCGACGCCCTGCAACGTGAAGCCGCCTCCGGATCCTATGCCGACATCCGCGAAACAGCCCACAGTTTGAAAGGCGCCGCACGATCCGCCTGTTGCAACCGATTGGGCGACATCGCCGCGCAGATTCAAAGTGATGCGGAAAATAATGTCATCAACGCCAATTTGATCATCGCCGCCGCCAAGGAATTTGAATCAGTGCGGACGGCTGTTGCAGCGTTGTGATCTGATATTTTGATTTAAAATAAAGCAATATGGCGGGCATTTATCCGATCCCCATCGTTTCTCATTCCCGCGACTTCGTCGCCAGTAGCTTTATGCGAAGGGTGAAAGCGGGAATGACAAAAAGGAGGGAATTGAGAAAGCCCCTAAATCAGTTCGGGCAACCCGCTTCTTGGAACACCGCAGGAGAACCCTTGATCGTCATCCAGACGCGGAAGCAGGTTGAATTGGCTGGGCACTCAACACCGCCATCGGTATCCAGATCCACCGCACTGCCACCCGCGACAACCGTATCCGCCTCGCACTTGCCAAACTTTTCTTCCAGCTTAGCCAGCGCCGTTTGCAGATAGGAATCGCTCTTCGTCGTATGGGTCCAGAAGAAAATTCCGTCATCACCGTTATAATATTCCCATTTTTCAAACAAGGGCGGCGGCGGCGGCAGGAATTTTCCTGTCTCGGCCGTGAAGATGCGCTTGTGGTTATTATCATCACCGGGATTACCGGGGCAGCGCAGATATTCAACAAAATCATCTGTATCTGCGGGCGGTGTCGCACCGGTGAAATGTGTTGATGTTGGCTTGATCGGGAATTTTTTATTTGCGCCCGGGTCACTGCCCGTCGGGCTGTTATCAATCGTGTTATCCCCTTTTTCATGCAGGATCACACATTCCTGAATCGCGGTGCGGATATATTCCGCCTGCGATTCAATTTCCGAGATGGTTTTGAACGTATTCTGGCTCTGCGTCTGTTGTCCCGACGGCTCCATAAAGCTGAGCGTCAGCGCCGCCAGCAACGCAATGGCAATAAGGATGTAGACCAACGCACTGCCCCGCTCGTTCACGCGCGTATCCCGTCTCTGTACCATCATCAAACCGACACCCATTCCAATCACCTTTAAAAAATACCGTTGTTACTATTATACAAAAGAAAAGCTGGCCATCCAACCCTGGACGACCAGCCTTTCAAACTCAAGCGAAACAGGTCAATGCAAGGGGACGAAAACCCGCCCCCCAGCACGCATCTTACCGTTCAACCAGAACGTGGTAGTAGACGTATACGTTGCCACCCGCATCGTAGCAACCAAAAGGCTGACCTTTCAATGTATCACTGGCACCATCGCCAATAACTTCACCGGGCGTAGCTGCCAAAGCAGGGTAGCTATCGTTCATAAAGTCAGATGTTGCCCCTTCTTGTGCACCAGACGGAACATAAGCAGCTTCGCCGGTTGGAATGCTTGAACCGATCCCCAACTCTTCATTCATTTTCCGGCACACTGTTTGTGTAACACCCGGCAAATAGGCAATAAGATCGTTACCAGAGTTGCTTGCGGCATCAGTCAAACCGATATCCTGAATTTGGTTCTTCATGTTAAAATACCAGTTTCCTGCGGTATTTCCTCCACTTGACGCCATCATATCAGCAGGAGCATTCGTGAAAACTGCGCCTCCCCCTTGCGGATGGAATACAGCCGAACGCTCTTCATCTTCTGTTGTAATTTCATCGAAATCCGACGGCGGGTTGAACTTCAATTCATTCACGTCCGTCCCGGCAATAACCATCCGTACAATCGCCGTCCGCACACCGGCCGGGTACTGCGTCAACTGTGCCGAGCTGATCAAGGCAGTTTCACCGGATGCGTCACCAGACCCAGACCGGGTGGATTGCGTCACGGCGTAGGACAAAGCGGCAAACAACGCCACCGCGATCAGGATCAGGAACAACACGTTCCCGCGCTCCCCCGAACGTTTATTTTCAATCATTGTTGTGGTCATTTTCCACTCCTCTTTCGCTCGAAAAAATGTTTCAGTCCGTAGTATGCAATGACATCCGACGACAATCCACCATAATATTGCATTCCAATATTACTTCGGCTTATCGACAGAAACCTTATTCACCTTCAACAGGGCAATCAATTTATCCTTGTCGCATTCGCGGCCGACGCACATGCGATCCACCGTCACGCGCCACCCCGTACCACCATTTTGCATATGGCCGATAGCTTCACGAAATTCGGCAAAGCGCGACGTATCCGTCGACGACACCTGAATGCTGGAGCCCGAGGCTTGAATTTTCAATCCCCGGTAAATTTGCGCCAGATTTTCAGCAAAGCTTTTTACATCGGCCGCAGGGACGGGAACGTCCGTGACCTTTGGCACCATGGGCTTCAGCGCCTCAACCTGTTTCAGTTCGGCGCGCAGCGTAATCATTTTCTGGGTCTGGATGGTGGCATACAGGCCAAGTGCCCCGGCGGCGGCCCACGCGATGCCCGCGGCAATCAATGCATTTTGGCCCGCCGTCTGTGGCAGGTTTTCCAAAAAGCGGTTTAAATCTTCACTGGCCTGCGGCTTCATATATTTTTGAAGCGACCGCCAGTCGAACGACTTGAAGTCCAAAATTATAACCCTTTGACCCGATCAGTCCTGTCGGTTGATCCGACTTTATGAACCTTAATATATTATCTTAAAGACAAAGATTTAAAAGCTCTTTAAAGGCCTTAGGGGCGTTTTTGCATGTTGCAACAGCACCAATCTGAAGCCTTTATTAACAAGAGCGCGCTATCTGGAAAACGCCCCCATTCACAGCATTACGACGTTCCCACCAAACGCACCCGGCCATCGCCCTCGATCCCCGGTTTGATGGTTCCACGAATCGGCCCCACACCCTGGCTGAACGATTTCGGCACCAGCGCTTCCCATTCAACCTTGCCACCCTTCACTTCGTAGCGGACCAGTGTCCCCTCGATCGTGCGCAACGTATCCAACAATTCCTGAATCCGCACCATGTGACGAATGGTATCCGACTGCAATGCGCCATAGGCATTGATCATCAGATCGTTCGATAATTTTTCGCTGTCCGCCTTCACCTTGGCCAGGTCGCGTTTGACAAAGCCCGTCATCAGGAACTGCAGAACAATTACGCCAACGGCCAGAAACGAAACCGCCAATCCGGAATAGAGCAGCACCATGGCCGTTGCGCGCGATAGTTTTTCAGTACGCAGGGCACGATTGCGCCACGGAATAATTGTGGCCACATCCGGGTTGATGGTCACGAAATTGGCATCCATGCTCTGGATACGCGGCAACAATGTCCGGGCCGCGCCAATGTAAACCTGCATCCGCGCCGTTTCCGGATCCCATCGCAGAGCGCTGGCCATACCTTCTTGTTCATACAGGTAAACGGTTTCACGATCCCAATATTCGCTATTGCCCGGCAATGCCGCGGCCAGCGGACACCACGTATCCGGCGCACTGGCCAAGGCCACAGACGGCACAGCCAGATACCAGCAACGCCCATCATCCACCGTGTAACAATAATGCACACGCTCCGTGCCGCACGCCTGTGACGCGGCGTTCCACACCGCCTCCTCTTCCGTTCCGGGAATGTGCGGCAACGATCCGCCAAAAATTTCGGACGGCAGAAACGGCGACAGATCAGTGCGAAAATCTTTCGCTTCGCCGGCGATAATATCAGCCATACCGGGACGCATGCGCGCCGGCCCTTGATCCGCGCCAACGGAGGCACCCGGCGTTGCACCCGCCCGGGTCATTTTTTTCAATGTGTCTTTCGTCGGGAAAGCCATAATCTTACATTGCTCCGCTCATCAGGCCGCCCATCATGCTGTCCATGCTCATGTTCATCACGGTCAGGGCGTAAATGGCGCTACCAAAGGCGATGGTGAGGTAAACACCGGTGAGACCAAACGCGATCCAGACGATCAGGCTATGCTTCGTCTTCGCCGCGGCCGCACGCATTTCTGCGATTGACTCCAATACTGTAGCAACTTGTCCCAGATCGGACAAGCTGGCCAGTTCCATACGTTCACTCCTGCTGAGGGGGGCCCGGTCCAACGCAGACCCCAGCCCGACCCCACGTTCCAGCTCCGTATTCGCCTCGGTCCAATACCGGGCCACTTCCGGCACCGTTGTAGCCTCGGACGATTGTTTCAGCGTATCGGAAATCGGCACCAGCCCGCGCAACATACGCGCCGCCGCCATCATCGAGTCCACAAAGCCCAGATCCCGCAGATATGCGCCAATCAGGGGGATTTTTCGCACCACACGCGCCGTCGGCCAGTCGGTTTTCCCTTTGTTGATCCAGAAGGAAATAACCGCCCAGGCCATAAAGGCCCCGGCCGCAAACGCCGTAAATATCAAAATATCCCAGGTCAGCGCCAATTGCCCAACCACGCGCGTGAATTTTTCCTGCTCCGCCGGGTCGGTCGGTGCGTTGTTTTTAAACCAATCCAGAACCATCCCCCGGCCCCAAAACAGGGATTGCACAATCGACACAACGTCAATCGCCAGCCACGACATCGTGGCCACGATGGCGCGGGTGTTGCGGCGTTTCTGTGTAATCGAGTGAATGGCGTGCGGAATACCATCCTGCAACTTGTTTGCGCGTTCGCTGGCCGCCAGAATGGCGATGGTGCCGTGGTCGAAAATACGCAAGGCTTTCAGCGCATCAATCACACCCAAACCGCGTGCCAGCGCTTCCCGCGCGGGGGCCAGAATGTTCTGGCGCATCGGGTTGGTTTCGGCCTGAATAATCCGCCAGAATGCCACACCCGGCGATGTCGCCGTGGAGCGGAATTGAATCCCGCGCAACAACTGCACCTGCCACCATGTGGATCGCGCCAGCATCCGCTCCATCGGGGAGCGTTCATGCGGACGAATGGACAGGACATATCCGCCCTTCTTCGACACAGCACGGCGCACATCATCCGCCGTCGGCAGATAAAAGGATTCCACAGCGGTTTTTGGTCCGCTGGAGGAATCATACGCAATTTCGGCGACCCATTGCTGCATGGCTTGAATAAATCAGGTTCGGACTCTAGACCAAGGCGGGCACGCTTGCCCTGCCCCTTATTATAACGACAAAAAGCTTAATTTTCCAGATTCGAGAGCGCAAGTTTCGGGTCCACCAACCCGCTTAAGACCAGATCCACCAGCCCCTCGCGTCGCGTGTGAACAATCACGCCCCCGACATGCAGCACCGCGTTCACGTTAGACATCAGCGCTTCGTAAATCTGGTTCCGCTGCGCCGGGCCCATCGGAATCATCACCGCGTCCAGCAGCAATGTCCGGCCCATAATCCCCGTGCGGTTGCAAAGATCACAGCCCGAGCTGTTGTGCGTCCGCACGATGGCATCGGGACTGATACCCAGCATATAAATCTCTTCTTCGCTCATCGCCTCGACTGCGCGCGTTTTGTGGGCGCATCCCTGACACAGCGTTTTCACCAAACGCTGGTTCATGATGGCCTTCACCTGTTGCGCCAGGGTGAAGGTTGATGAACGCTCTCGCTCATGCGGCATCAATGAACGCAAACGTTCAAATGTCTGCAATGCCGTATCGGCGTGAATGGTTGAAATCACCGTGTGACCGGATTCAGCGGCGCGCAAAGCGGTTTCGACCGTATCGCCATCCCGCATCTCCCCGATCACGATATAGTCTGGATCGTGACGCATCGCGGCGCGGATCAAATCGGCAAATTCGCCACCCGGCATGCCCGGGCGCACCTGCCACTGCGTGGCGTAACGCAATTCATATTCAATCGGATCTTCAATCGTCAGAACGTGACGACGGCGACGGTCAATCTGCTGTACGCACGCGTAAAGCGTTGTCGTTTTACCCGAACCCGTCGGACCGGACAGCAAGATCAAACCACCGCCACCCTTAATATCCGGCGACAGCAACTGCGAAAGATAATCCGCCACATCTGTATGGCGGCGGAACAATTCGTCAAACCCCTTCAGCGACGCGCGGTCGAGCAGACGCAGAGTGATTTTTTCACCGTCCTGCGCCTGTGGTCCAGCGGCCACACGAATATCAATGTTCCGGCCCTGCCACATAAAGGCAAAACGTCCATCCTTCGGCGTGGTCCGGTCACCGAAGTTCAAACCCGCATCACGTTTGATCAACGTTGTCAGACGCGCCATGGCATCGGACGGCAGCAAGTGCATGGGAATCATATCACCATCGATACGGTAGCGAATCCAGTTCGGCGTATCGGGGTTGTTATCCTGCAAAATGTGAATATCCGATGCGCGCATCTGCAACGCTTCGGCCAGCATGTCGCGCTGGAACTGGTTCAACAGCAAACCGTTATCCGTATCGGACAACCATTGCGCCAATGTTTTTTCCGTCCGGTCGGCCGACAGATCATGGACGGCGCGCAGTGTTTCCAACAGCTCCGCCCGATCCCAGACCTCGATCTCAATACGATCGACAACCAGACCTGAACGGTTGGCGGTGGACAGCAACGCTTTGATCTGGCGATCATTTAATTCATGCAGGGGCGCAATCCGCATCACCCCGTCCTGCAGGCCGATCAAATGGATCGACAGCGGCAACCAGGATTGCACGGGCAAAATTGACCGCAACTGGTCACCCGACGCGCGGTCACGCAAGCCTTCTTCTTCGGCTTCCGCACCACCGGCCACCGTGGCTCCGGCCATTTCCAGCAATTGTTCCGTGGTGCGTGACACGCCCTGATCCATCAGGATCGCACGTTCCTTCTGCACCATATCCAGATAACGCTCGCGCCCTTCGTTCGCGCGCATACGGCGACGATCCGCCCACATGCGGCGTTCCATTCCACCGGGCGCGCCCTGCTCCGCCTGACGGCGATCAACACGCTCACCCGGCCCTCGACGCTCTTCGCCTTCATAAGAGGGGACGGCGTCAATCGGGTTCTGATCGTCTGGATAATCCTGATCGCTCATCGCTTCAGGCCCTTACTGCGTTGGTGTCGCGGTTGAGGATGAGGACGACGAAGATGAGGACGATGATGATGTGGTCGAAGACGATGAACGGCCCGGACCCACATTCACGGAATTGGACGACAGAGCACGATCGAACAGCAACAAGACTTTTTCATCGCCGCTTTGGAATTCAACACCGCTGGAGCGGATATTGACGTTCCACAGGAAACCGCCGATCACGACCTCTTCCCCATTAAACACAATACGGCTGCCACCCGGACCGGTGATAATGGCCCGCTTCGGCGAGTGCGATGTCACAGCAAAGCCGTCCAGAACCGTTGCCGGATCAATATCATTGTCGCGAACGATAATTTCCTGACGCGATTCACCGGACGCGCTGGTCACAACCGTTTCGGCCAGACGAACAGCCTGATTATCCTTGCTGACGATGCCGGTTGCAGTCCCGCGTACAGGCAGGACCAGAATGCCGCGGGCCCCATCATGCATCACCTGAATATCATCCAGAATGGCCCCTTCACGGACCGGGTTCCAAACGACGGTCAGCGGACAGGCCTGAACAGGTTCCAGCATCATATCCGGGGCACATCCGTTTTTCGAAATCGACAACCCCGTGTCCGTGTTGGACAAACGAATGTCGTTCAGGGTCAAAGCCACATCACCCGCATTCACCAATGATACGGTCATAGCGGACGATGTCGAAACGCCGGTTTCAAAATTGATCTCTTCCTGGGAAGATACCAGCAACCCCTTGCCCGGAATGGCTTCCGGGAACGGCTTGGCCTGCTCCAGATCCTCGGGATCAAACTCACCCAGAATGGGTACGCTGGCCACACTGGTCGGGCCGGAATGTTCAATCACCAGAACGCCCGACACCTGACCACGCAGGATCGGTGACCAGATCACCGACACAATACAGGCCTGACCGGGGCCCAGTTTTGCGCAATCCGTGCGGAAGCTGATCCCGGATTTATCGGCGGCCTCAACATAGATCGCCTCGATATCAATCGCTTCGGACGTAATATTACGGAACACAACCGGTTTGACGACGGGCTGGCTGGTATCCACATCCTCGAAATCCAGCTCGGTAGGAATGGCTTCGATATCGCTGCGGAATACATCGGTATCATCATCATTGGCCTGCACATCACCCACGACGGTCGCGGTGACCAGACGCGTGGTGCCACTGTGGCGCATCAGCATTTCGATACGGAAACGTCCCGCCTGCAACCCCTTCACGGACAGACCAATGGCGCAGACCGCCCCCGGCGGCAACATATCTTCGGGCGAGGAGCCCTGGCATTCATTGATCGCAACCGACGCCGACACGCTGGATGACGGATAGAGATTGATCGCCCCCGTTTGCAACGGACGACCGCTGTCGTTGCGGAACAACACCACGACCTGCGCCGTGGATCCCAACGAAATTTGGCCGGTATCCACGTTCGGCTGCACTGGGGTCAGATCACCGATCACGCCGCCCTTGCCCGTCACGTTCCGGCCCGGATCGTCAAACGCGCTTTGCGCGACCGCTTGCGATGAAAAACCGGTCCACAACAACCCAGCGCCAACAGCGCCGATCAGGCATGCACGCAAACCCCGTGAAATCAGGGTGTGTGCGGACGATGGGGCCATGTTCAATAATGTCATCATCGGATCATTTACCTATCAATATGTTCCGGTCAGCCGGCCGGATTCGAGAAGATCCACCGGAGCCCCGTTATTGGACGTCCCCGTCATACGCGCATCGCGCGCCAGCGTCGCTGGGCGTTGCGTATCCAACGGCGCAACCTCAACCGACGAATCCATCGCCGCGCTGGCCGCAGGCACAACAGGTGCGATCGGCGCAACATTGGACTCCGTCACGGGCGACACAAATGCCTCGCCACCCGTTGATGTCGCCACGGGCGCAGGCGCCACAAACGGCGTTTGGCCCGGCGACGGCACATCCGGATTCACCGGCGCATCAGACGGTGCCGGCATGGCCGACCCACGAATGGCATTGCGCTGGCCTTCTTCCGGGTTGGTGTAGACAACCACGCGGGGGCGGAGCAGGAAAACCAGTTCCTGGTTCGTCGTCACGGTCGAACGGTTGGTCGGCACGATCGGCTCCATCAACCCCAGGCCATTGGTATTAAAGTTGTCCGATTCCTGCACCAGTCCAGCGATCAGGACTGAATCACCCGGACGGACGCGCACCTGCGTGTTCAATTCACGTTCGGTCGTGCGGGGCAACTGAATCGTTGTCGATCCACCACCCGTGGAATCAAAGGCAAAATCCTCAATCTCCAGAACATCGGTCAGGGCGATTTCAATATCGGCATAAACCGTCGCGTTATCCCACGCACTGCCGACCGTCAGAGTAAAGCCCGTATCCACCGAATCCGTGCTGACCGACGTGGTCGACTGGCCGTTATCCAATGTCTCGGAAATTTCTGCGACATAGTTCTGGCGTTCCGCCGCGCGCAGGCGCGCCTCAGACCCGGACAGAACGGTGATTTGCGGCTGGGATACGGTTTTCACCGCGCCAAATTGTGACAGGAAGTTGAAAATCTCACGCGCGCTCAAAGAACCGTCCGCGCCCTCAATCCCCTTCGTCGTCGGCAAACCGATACTGATCGGGTTGGTAAATCCTTCGCCCAGCGTCGCATCATTGATGCTAAAGCCCGTGCCAAACTTGCCCAGATCGGCCAGCATATCCCAACGAATACCCGTAGCGTTACCGGCGTTCAGCGACACTTCCCAGATATAGGTTTCAAACACGATCAACGCGGTCGATGCACGCATGCGCTGGAAATAGCGCAACGCCATATCGGCGGATGTCTGGTTCGCCGTGTAAACCAATGTCCGGGTCGAGCTGTCGATAATCGGAGATGTACCGACAATCGCGGCCAAACCGGCGGCGACGTTCTGCATAAACGATTCATCCTGACTGATCGGCGGAATTTTGACGGTGAAGGTCTGGTTTTCTTTCACAACCAGAACACCATCTTCGAACGAGCAATAAAGCTGGGCCAGACCGCAGACCTTGTGCACGACCGAATTCAACGGTCCGCGCAAATTGGCGACCGTGATCGTGCGGGTCAGGCCTTCGTTGCTTTCAAACGCCAGCGGCACATCGTAATCCGCCAAAATCAACTGCAACGCACCAGCCAGCGTTTCACCACGCAGCTCCAGCGGACCGACCATATCGCTCGGCAGTGGATCATCCATGGAAATTTCCGGGATCAGCACATCGCGCCCCAGCGGCAGATACATCACGCTATCCGGACGTTCGTTGATGGCTTCCTTGCGCTCCTCGGCAAAGGCGGGCGCGGGAATATCCAGATCGCGAGCACCCGGCACGTTGGCCTGCGCGCAACCCAGCAACATCAGCGGCAACACCGCAGCGGACAGCAATTGTCGCGCCATACCTTTACGGTTCTGCATTTTGCATGCGTGTGTTTTCATCATCATGTCCCCCGGGCGACCAACACCCGTTCAATCGCTTTAATCAACCTGTCTTTCACAACCGGCTTGATCAGAACAGCACCGACACCCCACTTGGCCGCCTGTTCCAACAAATCGGTCGTTTGATCGCCCGTCACCAAAATGACCGGCGTTTCCAAATCTCTGCCGCGCACCGCGCGAATAAAATCCAATCCACCCATCGGTTCCATCCGCACATCGACAACGGCGGCCGCAATATCTGCGCTCATCAAACCGAGTGCTTCGTGACCGTCTTTTGCCTCAACCGTTTCATGACCGGCATCTTTCAAAAAACGGACAATTTGCATCCGTACAAAATCATTGTCTTCGACAACTAAAATCTGGGCGGCGGACATGGGACGAGCCGGGAACAAAAGAAGGACTGGGAGGTGGTCTGACGTGATTCGCCAAACCGGATAAATCATAACAAGGGTAAACAAGGAACCCCTTTGATGCAAACGCTTTTGGCGCAAATCCGTGGGTTCCGGCCCCCACCCCCGAAATATTAACGATTGCTTCAGCTTCGAAAAATCGCTGTGAATCACCACACCCTCGCATATTGAGCCCCACCCCGCCCGGGTGTAGGGTCGCCCCATCGCTTTTCCCGATAACCCGATGGAAAGACTGGTATGTTGGACTGGGTGGCGCTGTTATGCCTTGCGGGCGCGATTGGATTGCTGATCGCGCTGGCCATCATTGATCTGAAAACCTGGCTGCTGCCCAATGTTCTGGTTGCGCCCCTTGCCCTGCTCGCCGTCATTTTCCATTTTGTTGCCCCCGCCCAATCCCTGACTTTACCCGACATGATCTTCGGGGCCGTGCTCGGCTTTGGCGTATTATGGATTATTCGCTATTTCGGCAGCCGGTATTATGGTCAGGACGCACTCGGCCTTGGCGATGTCAAACTGATGGGGGCCGCCGGATTATGGCTGGGGGCTGAGGGCATCACACTGGCCCTGACCCTCGGCGCGACCGCCGGATTGTTGCACGGGCTGGGCGTTGCCGCCCTGACCGCCCGGCGCGAAGGCGGGACGATGAAACTCTCCCGCCTGCAAATTCCCGCCGGGCCCGGTTTCGTTGTCGGCATCCTGTGCGTTGGCGCGTACCAATACATGCATTTCCGGATCGGGGGGTAACAGGTCATGACTGGCGCATTGAACAATATCCGCGTTCTCGACCTCTCCCGCGTTCTGGCCGGGCCGGTTTGCACGCAAATTTTGGGCGACCTTGGGGCCGACGTCATCAAGATTGAACGCCCCGGTGAGGGCGATGACACCCGCAAATGGGGCCCACCCTACCTGCAGGATGAAAACGGCGCACCAACCAGCGAGAGCGCCTATTACCTGTCCGCCAACCGCAACAAACGATCCCTCGCCGTCGATATCACAACAACGGAAGGGCAAGAGATTATTCACGCCCTGCTCGAAAAATCCGATGTAATGATCGAAAATTTCAAAGTCGGCGGGCTGGATAAATACGGGCTGGGTTGGGCCGATATTCAAAAACGCCACCCCCACATCATCTGCGCATCCATCACCGGCTTTGGCCACACCGGCCCGTTGGCCAGCGAACCGGGCTATGACCTGATGGTCCAGGCCATGGGCGGCATGATGTCCATTACCGGCGAACCCGGCGGACAACCGATGAAAATCGGCGTCGCGCTCAGCGATGTGATGACCGGGTTATACGCCACCATCGGTATTCTGGCCGCGCTGAACGCGCGCAAGGACACGGGCAAGGGCCAGCATGTCGATGTCGCCCTGCTGGATTGCACGTTGGCGGGCCTGACCAATCTGGCCCAGTATTACCTAACCTCCGGCACCGTCGCCAAACGCCAGGGCAATGCCCACGCCACCATCGTCCCGTATCAGGCCTTTGAAGCATCCGATGGATGGATGGTGATTGCCGTTGGCAACGATACACAATTCAAACGGTTCGCCACCGCGATCGGCCACGCCGAATGGGCGGAGGATGACCGCTTCGCCCGCAATCAATCGCGCGTGAAAAACCGCGACATTCTGGTGCCCATGATCGAAACCGCCATGAAAACGCGCACCGTGGATTCATGGGTATCGTTGTGCCGCGAGATCGACGTGCCCGCCGGCCCGGTCAACAAGATGGATCAGGTGTTCGCCATGGCGCAGGTTGATGCCCGGGGCATGAACATTGAAATGAAACACCCGTTGTCGCCCACACCCATTCATCTGGTGGGCAGCCCGCTGAAACTGTCCGACACATCCGTCGATTACCGTTTGCCGCCACCGATTTGCGGGGAACATACACGGGACATCCTGCACGGTGTTTTGCAGATGGATGAGGCGGACATCCAAACCCTGATCACGCGTAACATTGTGGACCAGCACTGACATGAAACACTGCACCGGCATACAGGCTTTAACCGACGCGGATATTGATGCCATTTTATCCCGCGCCCAAACCTATGCCGACCAAATCAATGCGGGCCAGCCGATCACCACCACCCTGAACGGGCGGATCGTGATGAACTTGTTTTTTGAAAATTCCACCCGCACACGCACATCGTTTGAAACGGCCGCGCTGCGTCTTGGGGCCAATGTCATCAACTGGGACGTTGAATCCAGCTCGGTGAAAAAGAACGAAAGCTTTTCCGACACCATTCAAACGCTGGCCGAATATGATCCGGATGCCATCATCATCCGTCATTCCGACTATGGTGCGCCGGATTATGTGGCCTCCATGGTCAAATGCCCGGTGATCAATGCCGGGGATTCATGGCGCGAACACCCGACGCAGGCCCTGCTCGACGCGCTCACCATCCGTCAGGCCAAGGGCCGGATCGAAGGATTGACCATCGCCATTTGCGGCGACATTGCCCACAGCCGCGTGGCCGCATCCAACATGGCCCTGCTGACCCGGTTGGGTGCGACGGTGCGCGTCATTGCGCCCGACTTCCTGATGCCGGAAAAACCGCTGGCCGCCGGCATTGAAAAATTCACCTCCATGGAATCCGGATTGCCCGGTTGCGACATCGTCATGATGTTGCGCAATCAAAAGGAACGCATGGACCCGTCTCGCATGCCATCCGATATCGCCTTCTTCAACCAATACGGCCTGACCGCCGAACGTCTGGATCTGGCCAAGCCGGATGCATGCGTCATGCACCCCGGCCCGATGAACCGGGGCGTGGAAATTGCCGATGAAGTCGCCGATGATCCGACACGATCCCTGATTTTAAAACAGGTGCGCAACGGCGTTCCCGTTCGCATGGCTGTCCTTGACCTTTTGATCAACCGCTAACGAAACGACGTACCATAAATGACCAGCGTTCTTCTCTTCTCCGTTTTTGGCTATCTGCTTGGCGCGATCCCGTTCGGGTTGGTGCTGGCGCGTCTGGGCGGGTATGGCGATATTCGCAAAATCGGGTCTGGCAATATTGGCGCCACCAATGTTCTGCGCACCGGGAACAAACCGCTGGCATTGCTGACCTTGATTTTGGATGGGGGCAAGGGCGCGCTGGCCGTTGCAATCGCCAACCATTTTGGATCATTCGACGCCGCCATGGCCGCCGGGTTGTTCAGCATTCTGGGCCATTGCTTCCCTGTCTGGTTGAAATTCAAGGGCGGCAAGGGCGTGGCGACCACGCTGGGCATGGTTCTGGCGCTGGCCCCGTTGACGGGTCTGGCCGCCTGTGCCACATGGCTGGTTGTTGCGTTTATCTCCCGCATCTCGTCCCTGTCGGCGCTGATTGCCATGGTCTCGATGCCGATTTCGGCTTTCCTGGTCTATCACGACGCCAAACTGGCCGCCGTTTGCGCGGGCGTCGCCGCCTTTGTCTGGATCCGCCACAAGGCCAACATCCAGCGTATCCTGAAAGGTGAAGAACCGAAAATCGGGAAAAAGAAAAAGGACGCTTAAGGGCGCGGCGTTGGTGCGGGCGCAAGCGGAACCGCGCGCGGTTTTTGCAAGGACGGGTCCGCGGCAACCATCTCCCGCCACACGGCGCGCAGGGCCTTCATCCGATCATCACGCACCGGATGGGTGCCGAATAATTTTTCAAGCGCCGTGAACATTGACGGCTGCGGCGCATCTTCTTCATAAATGCCACCAGGCCCCGTATCATCCAAGCGGTCAATCAGTGACGCCGCCGCATTAAAATCCCGCGTCAGGCGCAGGGCGTTTTCATCAGCGCGATATTCCTGTTCCCGGACGATTTTTGCGGCCAGCGCTTTCTGTGCCATATGATGGGCGTAGAAAAACCCAGACCATGTCGCACCATAAAACGCCGCCACCACCGACCCGCCCGTCGCAATCACAGCCGTTACCATCGCCACACCCGCAACACCGGTCAGGAACAGTGACCCCTGAACAGCGGCCCGCATTGGTATTTGCGTACTTAAATCCGCGGCGCGCATATGCGCCATTTCATGCGCCAGAACAAATTCGCGTTCCGCGCAAGGCATGCGTTTAAAACGCGAAGACACGTAGATGGCGGTGCCGGTTGTCGCCGCCACATCCCCGATCATGTCCAGCCCGTAAAAATCCCAATCACCAATCAAACGCACAGCAGGCGGAGCCAGACCAACACGTTTGGCCAACACGGCCGCCCTATCCTGGATCGCCGGGATCGTGGGCGCGTCGGCATAGGCCCGGTCAAAATCGTGATCGCGCCCGATCTGCACGGCGCGGAAAAACGCGGCGCCATAGGTTGCGCCCGCCAAGGCCAAACCCGCCAGCGGCCCAAACCCGAACATCGTCGATGCCGCCATGGCCAACCCGGCCGGCACACCAAACTGGGCCAGAATCATCCCGGCCCCGCGCACCAGACGGGTGCGGATGGTGGGCAGGCGCAATATTGGCATTTGGGGCTTTTCGGGCATGGAGATCGGTTTACATATACTTGGAACTTTTGTCAAAAACTGTGCATATCCCCCACACCCTCTGGTTTAGATGGGATTTCACACCCAACGGGTGATACATACTTTTGTATGGCTCGCATACATGAACATGCCGCAACGTCGCATTTTGATGACGATATGATCCGCGACTGGCTCCGGCTGGCGCGCACCCCGCATGTTGGGCCGATCACGTTTTACCGCCTTCTGCAAAAATTCGGCACCGCCCGCGCCGCACTGGATGCCCTGCCCGATCTGGCCCAGACCAGCGGCAAGCACAAGAAAATTACACCCGCACCGCTGGCCGATATCGATCACGAGTTAAACGCCCTGCGCAAAATCGGCGGCCAAATCCTGTGCGCCGATGATGTGCGCTACCCCGCCCCCTTGCGCGCGGTTGAGGATGCCCCGCCAATCATCACCGTGCTGGGCAATATCGAACTTTTGAAACGCCGTTGCGTTGGCATTGTCGGCGCGCGGAACGCGTCGATGAACGGGCGGAATTTTGCACGCAAGCTGGCCGCCGATTTATCGGCGACGGGCATCGGCGTTGTATCCGGCCTGGCCCGCGGCATCGACACCGCCGCACACGAGGGGTCACTCTCCGGCGGCACCATTGCCGTGGTCGCGGGCGGCATTGATATTGTCTATCCGCCGGAAAATCAGAAGCTGTACGATTCCATTCGCGCCGAAGGATTGATCGTGGCGGAAAGCCCCCTGGCGCAGGAACCCTTTGCCCAAAGCTTCCCCCGCCGCAACCGCGTGATTTCAGGATTGTCGCAAGGCGTTGTCGTTGTCGAAGCCTCCTTGCGTTCCGGCTCGTTGATCACCGCACGCGTGGCCGCCGAACAGGGGCGCGATGTGTTTGCCGTACCCGGCCACCCCATGGACCCGCGCGCCGAAGGCACCAACAGCCTGATCCGCGATGGCGCCGTGATGGTCCGCAGCGCGCAGGACATTCTGGATGATCTGCGCACCTTGCAACCGGATGAATTCCACACGGCGGCGGGCGTCATTCCCGGCGGATTGTTCGACCGCGCCACCGGGTTCGTCCACGACACAAAAACCAGCAATCCGGACGATGACGTCTTCGCCGACCTGGATGATGACATTCTGGACATGATGCTGGATCTGGGCGTGCGCCCCGTGCCGACGAACCCCGCCGATCTGTGCGAGGCCATTCTGGACCATTTGTCCACCACCGCCGTCGATGTGGACGATTTGATCCGCACGCTGGGCCAGCCGACCGCCGCGGTACAAAGCGCCCTGCTGACCCTTGAACTCTCTGGCCGGGTCCAGCGCCTGCCCGGCAACCGGGTCGTGCGGCTGGCGGCCTGACCCCGGCCCGCCCGCCCAAAAAGCTTGCAAATTTCCATAAATAAACACATGATCCGGCCATGCTGACACCAACCCGGGTGATTTTTAACTATGCCGCGCGGTGCAATATGCCGTGCGCCTTTTGCTACATCCCGTTCAACGGGGTGCGCACGGCGCTGGCCGACCGGCTGGCCGCCATCGACCGCGTGGCCGCAATGGGGACGGAATTAATCACCTTTGGTGGTGGTGACCCGTTGCTGGATCGTGATCTGGACACCGTATTCGCCCACACCGCATCCCATGGCATTAAAATCCAGATGGATACGAACGGATTGCTTTTGAATGCGGACACCCTGCCCCTGCTGCAACGCTATGTCAGTTTTATGAGCCTGCCGCTGGAAGGCGATTCCGACACCCACACAATAATGCGGGGGAATAAAAAACACTTCGCGCATATTCTGGATGTCATACCCCACGTGTTGGATGCAGGCATTCGATTAAAGATCAACACCGTGGCCTGCGCCAAAAACCTGCACGCGTTGCCGGTGCTGGCGGAAACGCTCTCGCCCTTCACCACACGCGCGATCAATCCGCTGGCACGCTGGAGCATTTATGAATTCATCCCCGCCGAACGTGGGGATATGAACCGGATTGATTTTGAACTGGCCCCCGGGCGTTTTAACACTGCGATGGATACGCTGCGGCGCGAATACCCGTCCCTGCCCATCGAACCGGGCGCGCGCAGCACGCGCAAATCCGCCTATTTCTTTATGAATGACAACGGCACTGTGTACGCCACCAACCCATCCAAGGATTGCGACAGCACGGTTTTTCTCGGCCACATCATGGATAATGATATCCAAGAAAAATGGTCCGCCCTGATTGAGGGGACGGACCATGGTGTTCGTTTTAATGATCGCGCAGATTTACGCCTGAAACTGATCTAATTATTTCGGTGCCGGTGCAGATGACGCCGCGGCCTTCTTCTCCGCCATAATTTTCAAACAATCATCTTTGGTCAATTCGAACAAAGCGCCCTTGGCCTCGCCTGTTGCACGGTGGGTGAATTGCGTGTGAAAGGCGCTGGCATCACGGGTCAGACGCTCGCAATATTTATCAACGATCACATCCGGGTTGGCGTTGTCGCGGGCATCCTGTTCCCGTTTGTCTTCGTTCCACAGATGAGCCCCCCAGATGATAGCGAGCATCGTCGCATAGAATAGAGCCGTTTGCCCCAGCGTTACTTTTGATTGCTTCATGACCATGGTTCCTTTTCCCGTTCCAGCCGGGCGAATACGAAATCTGTTCTGGTGCCCCACCCTAACGCCGGACTAAAAGTTATGTCAACAAAATCAACCCCATTAACATTTTCCATAAAAACCACCCTGTTGACGAACGCTCCATCCCGTGTCATTTCCTGAAAGACACTTTATATATAGAGGCAGGATTTTCACTTGAGCGCATCCAATCTCGTCATCGTTGAATCCCCGTCCAAGGCCAAGACCATTAACAAATATCTTGGCCCGGATTATGAGGTTTTGGCCTCTTATGGCCATGTCCGCGACCTGCCGCCCAAAGATGGGTCGGTGGATCCGGAGAACGGGTTCGCCATGCTCTGGGAACTGGGGGACCGCGCCGCCAAGCCGGTCAACGATATTCGCCGCGCGGTGAAAAAGGCCAAAGCCCTCTATCTCGCAACTGACCCTGATCGCGAAGGGGAAGCCATTTCATGGCACGTGCAAGAACTGCTGAACGATGAAAAACTGCTGGAAGGCAAACAGGTCTTCCGCGTTACCTTTAACGAAATCACCAAGAAGGCCGTTCAGGAAGCGTTCAAACACGCCCGCGATCTGGACGCCCCGCTGGTCGAGGCCTACCTCGCCCGCCGTGCACTGGATTATCTGGTCGGCTTTAACCTGTCCCCGGTTCTGTGGCGCAAATTGCCCGGTTCCCGTTCGGCGGGCCGTGTGCAATCGGTTGCCCTGCGTCTGATTTGCGAACGCGAATCTGAAATTGAAAAATTCCGTGCCGATGAATATTGGACGATTGAGGCGCGCCTGCACAACCGCGACGGCGCCCCGTTCACTGCGCGCCTGACCCATCTGTCCGGCAACAAGCTGGACAAGCTGGATATCGGGTCCGAAGCCCAGGCCACCGCCGCCGCCAACCGTATTCGCGGCAAAAATCTGATCGTTCAGAATGTTGAAAAGAAACAGGTCCGCCGTTTCCCGCCGGCCCCGTTCATTACATCAACCCTGCAACAGGAAGCATCCCGCAAGCTCGGCTTTGGTGCATCGCAGACCATGCGCCTCGCCCAGCGTTTGTACGAGGGGACGGAGATTGGCGGCGAAACCGTCGGTTTGATCACCTATATGCGTACCGACGGCACGACCTTGTCCGAAGATGCGGTGACGCAATGCCGTGATGTGATTAAATCCAATTACGGCCCCAAATACCTGCCCGATGCGCCGCGCCTGTATAAATCCAAGGCCAAGAACGCACAGGAAGCCCACGAAGCCATTCGCCCCACCGATTTGTCGCGCACACCGGACGAAGTCCGGATGTATGTCGATGACCAAATGGCACGCCTGTATGAATTGATCTGGAAACGCACCATGGCGTCCCAGATGGAAAACGCTGTGATGGACCAAGTGGGCGCGGATATTTCCGATGGCACCACCGACGTCGTCCTGCGCGCCACCGGGTCCACCGTTGCGTTCGACGGTTTCCTGACCCTGTATCAGGAAGGTCAGGATGACGACGAAACCGATGAAGAAAACCGCCGCCTGCCCGTTCTGGACAAAGGCGATGCAACCAAGTTGATCGACGTCGCCCAAGACCAGCACTTCACCCAGCCGCCCCCGCGTTATTCGGAAGCCTCGCTGGTGAAGAAAATGGAAGAGTTAGGGATCGGCCGCCCGTCCACCTACGCTTCGATCCTGCAGGTGTTGCAGGACCGCGATTATGTGCGGCTGGATAAAAAACGCTTTATTCCGGAAGATCGCGGCCGTCTGGTCACCACCTTCCTGTCCAAATTCTTCACGCGGTATGTCGATTATGATTTCACCGCGACACTGGAAGAAGAGCTGGATGCGATTGCCGCGGGCCAGGCCCATTGGAAAGATGCGCTGGCCCAGTTCTGGAAGGATTTCAGCAAGGCCGTCGGTGACACCAAAAACCTGACCATCACCGAAGTCATCGACAATCTGGATGCCGAGCTTGGCCCCCACTTCTTCCCGGTGGTTGAACATGGCAAGGACCCACGGGTCTGCCCGGCGTGTAACGAAGGGCGCCTGTCCCTGAAGCTCGGAAAATTTGGCGCGTTTATCGGTTGCTCCAACTACCCGGATTGCCGCTACACCCGTCCGCTGGTCGTTCCATCTGCGGATGAAAACGCCGAAGGTGGCGACGCTGGCGGTGAAAGCGGCCTGGCCGCCCAACTGGCCAACGCCCCGAAAATTCTGGGCAATGATCCGGTCACGGGCCGCGCCGTGTCTTTGCGCCGCGGTCCATACGGCCCGTACGTGCAGATTGACCCGCCAGAAGCCCCGCCCGCCCCCGCCGTCGAAGAAAAGGCACCGGAAGTCGAAGACGGCACCGCGAAAAAGGGCAAGGGCAAAGCCAAGAAGAAAAAAGAAACCGCCGAGAAACCAAAGCGCCAGGGCGTTCCCAAGGGCCTGAAGCTGGAAGACATTGATCTGGCTGCCGCCCTGAAATTGCTGGAACTGCCGCGCGAGGTTGGCCTACACCCGGAAACCAAGGAAATGATCAAAGCCGGCATTGGCCGCTTTGGCCCGTTCTTGGTCCATCAAGGATCATACACATCAATCCCGAAGGGCGATGACGTCCTGACCATCGGTATCAACCGCGCCGTCGATCTGATCGCGGCCAAGGCCGAACGCGCCGCCAATGGCGGTGGCCGTCGCGGCGGATGGGGCAAGAAAAAAGCCAAAGCCGAAGATGGCGAAGCCGCACCGAAGAAAACAGCGGCGAAGAAAAAGGCCCCGGCCAAAAAGGCAGCCGCCAAGAAACCTGCGGCAAAAAAGCCAGCCGCGAAAAAGCCTGCTGCAAAGAAAACAGCGACAAAGAAACCCGCCGCAAAAGAATAAGAAAAAGCCCCGATCCAGTCGGGGCTTTCTTTTTTAACACGCCGCCATCTGATCCGCCAAAATCGCCGTCGTTCTCACATTCACATCAAAGCGGGGTTCGTAATGCACCTCCGCCGAATGGATGGTGATGGATTTGACGGGCATGAATTTGCGTTTGAATTTATCCAACGTTTCCGTTTCCGACCCACCGAAATTCATCCATGCGATATGGTCCGCCGCCATGGCACGGCATGTTTCCACCACCTGAAAATCCGCCAGCCCGGAAATCATCGCATCACTGAGGTTCGCCAATAAGTTCGACGTCCCCATATAAGGGCGATCATACACGGTAAACCCCACCGGAAATTCACCACGCAAAAACACCAGCCCGCCAAACAGATGCGGCCATTTTTGAATCACGGAAAACAGCATCGTGTAATAGGTCGATAAATCCATATCGTCCAGATCACGCAGGACCATGGACCCTTCCCAATATTTTTGAGCGGCACGCATGGCTTTTAACGCGCGCGGATCGGACAAGGGCAGCGTTGAAATTTCATCTTCCACCTTGCGGCATTTGTTGCGGATTTTCATGAAGGCCGTGCCCTTCATCTCCGCCACGCGCGCCGTATCCAGCACATGGACCGGATACCGCCAATCCATCACCGTTTCATCAATGCGTTCGATCCGGGCCACGCGGTCATCCCGCCGGGCCCGGAGCGCTTTTTCCAACTGGGCGAGATCCTGGTCCGTAAACCGGGCCAGGCGCACCCCGCCGGGTGGTGGGTCCAACCCGCAGAGAACCGAGGCCGCCAGACGCCCGCGTGCTTCCTGCCCGATTTCGGGAAAGGCCAGCAGGCCCGCCGGGTTATGCGGATCACGGCACACGACCATGGCCGCACCATACCCTTCGTGCAGCCACGCACCGCGCCGCCCGGTCAAAACATAATAAATGGGAGCATTCAGATAGGTGTCGTCCCGGACCGCGCTGGACCGGTGGATCAGGTCATCAAATTTTTCATACGAAAAACCGCTTAGCACAATGAAAACCGTTCCCGTGCCCCGCACCTATATCCCGGATTATACAATCTTTGGTTGCGAAAGCAACTAGCCTGCATCTTTTTGGGAGGATTCGTACGGAGGGATGATGGCGTTGGTCCACAGATATTCGAACCGCTGCTTTTCCGCGTCATGGGCGGACCGGCTATTCACGACGATAATCATCGCTTCCTGCCACAATTGCAGGGCCACCTTGTCGCCATAGATGAACGAGCTCATCCCCGCGCGGAACACATCGCGCGGCAGCCAGCGGTAATATTCAGCCGGTTGCACGAAATAGGCATCACCCTCACACGCCAGCAGGCGTTCGGTGATGTTATGAGCCTTCATCCGGGACAAATGCGCCAGAAGCTTGTCAGGATGTGATTCGTGGGACCGGCGTTCATCCAGGTTGGTAATCAGAACCTCGCCCCCGGCCGCCTTCATCGTTTCAAAAATGTCATCCCACAATAAAGGCAGTGCATCAGCCCCCTTCAGGACCTTGACTGTGTCACGGCGGCGTTGCACACCATAATCACCCACAAATTCGATATCGGACCGTTCAAACGCCAAACGGATTGATTCCAGCGATTCCGCCCGGACATCATTCGTGCCCCGTTCGAAATTGTTGATAGCCGTTTTGGACATCCCCGCCGCATCGGCCAGGTCCTGTTGTGTCCACCCCAGAAGGCCGCGCCCGGCCCGACATTGCTCTTTCGTAATCATAGAATCAGTCTATCACGAACTAAATTCAAAAGAAATTGAACTTTGTACCGATTTTTGTTGCAATCGTATGATTTTCGGAATAATGTTCAAATATCGTTGAATTTTGACACACTGATCAATGGAACACCTTGAAGGGGGGAAGACCATGGATGCCAACACACTGATGTGTGGTCAGCTGGCGCTGGATCGCTGCAAGAATTATGTAAATCATATTCACGCGATTCTGTTCCTCTGCGGCCAAAATGACGCCGCGCTGGATGAAAAGGCCATCAGCCACATCCATCGCATCGCCAGCCTACTTGGGGAGGAGCTGGAAACCGGGTTTCAAATGCTGATGCCTGACACCGCGGACGGAACACTGACGAACATCATCGAGTTTTCTGCGTACACATAAAAACAACACACACCACACACGCACACACAAGCAAGCCGGCCACCGTAAAAAAGCGGTGGCCGGTTTTGTCTGGCCCACACGTTTCCCCGTACAAAAGGGCGCTTTCGTGCTATGGATTTGTATATGAAAAAATTTGATCCTTCCGCTATTACCGACCTCCTGAACGCCAGCCCAGAGCCGCTGACCAAGCGCCAAATTGCCGAAGCCCTGGACATCAAGGGAGAAGAAGCCCGCGTCGATTTAAAACGCGCTCTGCGCGCGCTGGAAGATGATGGCATCATCATCAAACAACCGGGCCAGACCTATGGCATTCCCGAAGCCCTGCCCGCCGTGGCGATTATCGAAGTCACCGACATTGATCTGGATGGCGACACGCTGGCCCGCCCGGTGGATTGGAGCGAGGAATATCAAGGCCCCGCCCCCCGCATTGAAATCACCCCCGACGCGAACAAGGGTCACCCGGCCCTCGCCCCCGGTGACCGCGCGCTGGCCAAGCTGAGCCGCGTTGCGCCGAACATGTACGAAGCCCGCGTGATCCGCCAGCTGGACACCGAACGCGGCCGCGTCATGGGCCTGGTCGTCCGCACGAAAAGTGGTTTTATCCTGCGCCCCGCAAACAAAAAGGCCAAATACGATTTCGACATCGCGCAGAAAGATTTGAACGGCGCGGATGAAAACGATCTGGTCGTCGCCGAAATTCAACCCAGCCGTGGCGTGCGCAACGGCAAGGTGCGCGTGAAAGAAATTATCGGATCACGCAACGACCCGAAAGCGATCAGCCTGCTGGCCCTGAACGAGGCCGGTTTGCGCGAAACGTTCCCCGACGCGGTTTTGCGCGAAACGGAAAAGATGACCGTGCCGACATTGGACAAGCGCGATGATTTGCGTCGCTGGCCATTGGTCACCATCGACGGCATTGACGCCCGCGATTTCGATGACGCGGTCTTTGCCGAAAAAGATACCGAAAATGGCGGATACCATTTGATCGTCGCCATTGCCGACGTGGCCTTCTATGTCCGCCCGGACAGCAATCTGGACCGCGAAGCCTATCGCCGTGGCAACTCCACCTATTTCCCCGACCGCGTCGTGCCGATGCTGCCGGAAGCCTTGTCCAACGACCTCTGCTCCCTGCGCCCGAACGAAGATCGCGCTTGTATGGCCGTGCATATGTGGATTGACGAATCCGGCAACCTGCAGAAATACAAATTCGTGCGCGGGTTGATGCGGTCCAAGGCCCGCCTGATTTACGAACAGGTGCAGGCCGCGCGTGACGGCACGCCCGATGCCACGACCGGCCCGTTGATGGATGACGTCATCAACCCGCTGTATGAGGTGTATGAAATCCTGCAAAAATCGCGCAATGAACGTGGCGCGCTGGATCTGGATATTCCCGAACGTAAAATCGTTTTGAACGATAAGAATGAGATGACGGGCGTGGCCGTGCGGGCGCGGTACGATTCCCACAAACTGATCGAAGAATTTATGATTCTGGCCAACGTGGCCGCGGCCATGGCGCTGGAGGCCCGCAAGGCCCCGTGCATGTACCGCATTCACGATCGCCCCAGCGCGGAAAAAATTGACGCCGCCGCAGATTTTATCGACAGTTTCGGCCTGTCCCTGCCGCGCGGTCAGGTGATCCGACCGGCGCAATTGAACGGCATTTTGCGCCAGGCGGATAAACTGCCCTACGGCCATCTGGTCCACCAGATGATCCTGCGGTCGCAGGCGCAGGCGATTTACCATCCGGACAATATCGGGCACTTTGGCCTGGCGCTGGAAAAATACGCCCACTTCACATCGCCCATCCGCCGTTACGCCGATCTGGTCGTGCATCGCAGTTTGATCCGCGCGTGGAACCTTGGCCCCGGCGGGTTGAGCGATGAAGAAGTCGTGCAGATGGAAGAAATCGCCGATCATATTTCCCAGACCGAGCGCACATCGGCGGAAGCCGAACGCAACGCGGTGGACCGTTTCGCCGCCACCTTCCTGTCCACCCAGATCGGAGCGCAGTTTTCGGGCCGGATCAGCGGCGTGACCCGCTTTGGCCTGTTCGTCACGCTGGATGAAAGCGGCGCGGACGGCATTGTGCCCATCCGCACCCTGCCCAACGATTTTTACGACCATGTCGAGGACCAGCACGCTTTGATCGGGCAGCGTTCAGGCCGGATTTACCGCCTGGGGGCCTCTATTGCGGTGCAGCTGAAAGAAGCCGACCCCCTGACCGGAGGGACAGTTTTCGCGGTTATTGGCACCGAAGGGGCCGATATTCCGGGGCTAACCTTCAAGAAAACTTTGCATAATTCTGGAAAACCCTCTAAGAAGAAACCATTCCATAGAGGCGGCCCGCGCAAGGGGTCCGGCAAGCCAAGCTCTCACAGGGGGCAAGGCGGCGGATTTCGGGGTGCTTCGGATGGTCAGCCCGGCAAAAAGCCAGGCGGGCCAAAACGTGGAGGGAAAAAGCGCCGTTAGCGTATTGAACGACCGCTCCCCTTCGCACCACTCTAAACCCAGTTAGAACAGGGAGCGTATCCATCGTGGCGAAGAAAAAACAAACCAATAATAACCACGCGCAGAACAACGGACGCAAAAACAATAACGGCAATGGCACCGCACCACGGGGCCGGAATATTTCCCCGACCGCACAATCGATCAAGGTCAGCATTGCCGCAACCAACGACCAAACCCCAACCGACCCCGATGCATTCAAGGCATCCACCATCACCACCGCGGTTTTGGGCAGCTTTAAAATCAAGGAACAACATGACGCCGCGGCTGTGGCCGAGGCCACCAATGTTGTCAAAACCGTTGACGCGTCTGCCGTACGCAAAGACCTGACCCACATTCCATTCGTCACGATTGACGGCATTACATCCCGTGATTTCGATGATGCCGTTCATGCCGAACCCGACACCGCCGCCGATAATGTTGGCGGGTATCTGGTCAATGTCGCAATTGCCGACGTGGCCTGGTATGTCCGCCCGGGCAGTGCGCTGGATGATCAGGCATTGTCCCGTGGCTTTTCCGTCTATCCGCCGGATCGTGCCGTGCATATGTTGCCGAATGAGTTGTCTGAACAGGCCTGCTCGCTGAAACCGGATGTTGACCGCTATGCGCTGGTCGCCCATATCCGCGTGAACAAGGACGGCGATGTGCTGGACAGTTCCTACAGCCGCGCCATCATCCGCTCCCGCGCCCGCCTGACGTATGAGGGTGTGGATGAATTTTTGGCGGGTGATCTGAACAGCATTCCGGCCGTGGCCCACACGCTGGTCCCGCCGCTGCATGATGTCTATGAAATCCTGAACCAGAACGCGATGATCCGTGGCAAGCTGAAATTCAGCTTTGGCAAGATGTCCAGCACGATTGGCGCGGATGGTTTCGTCAATGGTTTCGCCAAGGACGACAACCGCGAAGGATCACGCGAGCTGATCGAAGAATTGATGTGCCTGGCCAACTGTGTCGTGGCGCGTGATTTGCTGGCCCACGGCCAATACCCGGTCATGACCCGCGTCCACGAAGAACCCGCCGAAGATCAAGTGACCAAGGCCAGGGCCCTGCTGTCCGCCGCGGGCATTACCAAACGTCACGGCGAAGACTGGACATTGGCCGACATCAACAAGATGCTGGACGATCCGGCCTATGCCGATAAACACGATAAAATCCGATCCGCCGCGATGAAGCTGATCAACCGTGGGGAATATGCGATCAACGAAACGGGCCACTTTGGTCTGGCGTTGAAAACATATTGTCACTTCACCTCGCCAATCCGCCGTTACCCGGATTTGCAGGTGCACCGCGCTTTGATCTCCGCCTTCAATCTGGGCGAAGGCGGCATGGCCAAGGACGTTGATCTGAAATCCATGTTCAATCAGGCCGCGGCGATCAACGCACTGGATAACCAGGCCGACGCCGTGTACCGCATCGCCACCGACCGCTACGCCCTGGCCTTCCTGCATAAAACAGGTCCGGTGCATCAGGCGAAGCTGAAAGACATTAAAAAGGATGGCGCGCTGGTTCTGGCGTTTGAAAACACGCCGCTGAAACTGACCGTCGACAAATCCTTTGTCCCGGCGGATGATTTCCGCATCAATATGAAGAAACGCCAATTGGTGGACGATATGGGCACCGTGATCGGGATCAACGACAATGTGCCGGTGCGCATTTTGTCCTGTAACCCGCTGACCGGGACCTTCTCCATTGCCATGGACGGGTACACCTACCCCAAGGGGGGTACACTCCAGTCGATGGCCCAGAAAGGCCGGAAACGGGAGCCCTGAAACAGTTAACAGGGGGCCGCCAAACGGCCAAAAACCTTAAAACCTTAAGAAATCCGGGACTTTCCCGGATTTTTTATGGGTTTTGCCCCCGAATTCACCCGATATTTTCCATTTCATTTGTTGACTTTCCGGTCGAAATCCGCAATATGACGACCTGATTTCAAATTGTAAGTGTTCTTGAAGGACCGAGAAAATGGCCAGTAAAAAAGGCAACGCCGTTAAAGTGCGCATGGAAAGCTCCGCAGGTACGGGCTTCCGTTACTACACGAAACAAAACGCGAAAGCGCAAGGCAAGAAGCTCGAGCTGAAAAAGTTCGATCCGTGGGCCATTCACCCGGAAACCGGTAAAAAGGGCGCACACGTTCTGTTCGAACAGAAGAAAATGCCCCCCTCAAAGAAATAAGAGTCCAAGAAGTAATTTTTGGATCGAATCTTATGGATTCAAAAAGGGCACCGTTTGGTGCCCTTTTTATTTATTCCATCATCTGCCGCGCTTCCTGGCGGAACTTGTCCGGGTCCAGGGGACCGATATCTTCAAAGATCGTCACATTGCGCCCGCCATTCTTGGCCGCGTACAGGCATTTATCCGCCCGCTCCAGCACGCTTTGCACTGTGTGATCACCAGAGCGGATAATTGCCCCGCCGATGGATGTCGTCACGGTCAGAGCGCCGGCAGGAATGTTCACATTAAACGGCTTGTCCCCGATGGAGCGGCGCAGACGTTCGGCCACAAACTGGGCCATGTCATCCGTCACATCCGGCAGGATCACCACAAATTCTTCGCCACCCATCCGGGCGACAAGGTCGAAGGACCGCAATGAATCCTTCACGCGATAGGCGAAGGTCTTCAAAACCTCATCCCCCACGCCGTGGCCATAGGTGTCATTCACGCCTTTAAATTTATCAATATCCATCATCAGAACGCAGAGCGTCTTCTTCGACTGTTCGTTCTTCTGCAGCAATTTCTGCAAATGGACCTCAAGATAGCGGCGGTTATACAGGCCAGTCAGGGAGTCGGTCAGCGCCATCGACAGGCTGATCTCGTAATTGGCGCGCAGACGATCCTGGAACCGTTTCCGGCGAATTTGCGTACGGGCACGGGCCAGCAATTCATTCCGGTCGATCGGACGCAAAATGTAATCATGCGCACCGATTTCCAGCCCGTGGGCAATACGCTGCATATCCTCGTCCGTGGCCACCATCAAAATTGGGATGGCGCGCGTCCGTTCATTGGACCGCAAATGCGAACACAGACGCAAGCCGTCTTCGGATTTCAAATTCAAGCTGACGATCAACAGGTCGAGATCGGATTTCGACGTTTCTTCAATCGCGGCCATGCCACCGGTGACGGACACGATATGATCCTGATCCACCTGAAACGTTTTGGTGATTTTATCGGTTTCGAAATTCTGGTCTTCAACCAACAGGATGCGGGCGTTTTCGAACGATTCATCCATGACCGTTTTATTGTCGTCGGTCACACCCAATTGCGTCGCGGTGTTTTCACGCACGCGCCACTCATCCACCGTCATCTTCAATCGCACCAGCGACCGCACACGGGCCATCAGGGCAACATCGTTGACGGGTTTGGACAAGAAATCATCGGCCCCCGCCTCCAACCCGCGGATGCGTTCGGCGGCATCGGTCAACGCGGTGACCATGACGACGGGAATATGGGCTGATGCCGGATTGGCCTTGATGCGTTTGCACACTTCGAACCCGTCCATGCCGGGCATCATGACATCCAACAGAACGATATCCGGGCTGTCCTGCGCCACGCGGTTCAATGCCTCTTCCCCGCTGGTTGCGGTCAAGACGTCGTAATACTCACTGGACAGCTTGGCTTCCAGAAGCTTGACGTTTGGCAGAATATCATCAACGACAAGAACGCGTGCAGACATGGTTCAATTCACACTCAATCAAGCTTATTGGGCCAGATACTTCTGGATCGTTTCAATAAAGTGCATCACGGAAATCGGTTTCGAAATGTAATCTTCGCACCCGCCTTCACGAATTTTCTGTTCATCGCCCTTCATGGCGAAGGCCGTTACGGCGATCACGGGAATCACTTTCAATTCCGCATCCGCCTTTAACCAGCGTGTGACATCCAGCCCCGACACTTCCGGCAACTGAATATCCATTAAAATCAAATCGGGTTTTTCACGACGCGCCAGATCCAGAACCTCGTTCCCGTTTTTGGTGTCGACCGTGGCAATGCCATGGGCTTCCAGCAAATCGCGGAACAGCTTCATGTTCAGTTCGTTGTCTTCAACAATCAGGACTTTTTTTGTCATGCGCGCTCGGATCTTTTCAGAAAGGCTTACCGTGAATGGACGAATCGCCCGGATGGTGTCTTTGGAAGGATTCCCCTGCCCAAAGATAGGGCCCAAGTTATTGCCAAACCGTTAAGAAAATGGCGCACTTACCATATTGCCGGCCTTTATTATTTCACGGACTTATTTCACAGACCGGCCGCGCCCGCCGTTGCCATTTGCAACACCACCCTGCCCGCAATCGTCTACAGGCAGTTTTTCCAAGGCCACCAGACTTTGCGTCACAGAAAACTCATCATACGTGACATACATATGGCTGATCATGCCATTGTCATGGAACACCGCGTCCATTTCGTAATCCGACTGCGGTTCCGGGTTGGATTGCGGGAAAAACGCCAAATGCATCCGCCATGCAGGTGTATTGACCAACGTTGGGTCCACCGCCGTGCCGAAACTGCGTTCATCCATGGCGTTTATTTTTTTGCCGATAAAGACGCTGACATCCACCGGCCCTTCTTCATCACTGCCATCAAACATGGGCAGAGTCAGGAATGTCTTGCCATCCCGTGCGGCCTTTAGCGTGGCCAACGTATGTCCCATAGGAAACAATATATCGGGCGACAAACGATAATCCAGACCACCGGGCTTGCTGAACACGGCCTTTCCGCCCTTGGAATCAACGGTGGCACGGCCACGCAATTCCTGGAACACCGTACCATCGCGGCGGCGGCGGGATGTGAAATCAAACGTATCCCCGTCCAATTGCTCATAGGTCGCAAAATCGCTGGTAATGCGCATGGGCGGCGTATCGGCATATTCATAGAGCATGTTAAAGCGATGATCGCTAATCCACGCGTCGCAGGTTTTTTTCAATTCGAAATACATCTGACCGCTGATGTTCAGGACTTGTGATCCGCTGCGGCGCTCGACCATCTCAATATTATAAATCGCTTTGTGTGGCACGATGGCGGCCACTTCATCCTTATAAACCTGCGCCAGATTTTTGCGGGCCTTGGCGGGTTTTGATGGTTTTTCATTACGGGCAGAACCGCCCATCACCGGATCATCCAGCGACACATGTGCGCCCGGCACATCGCGCAGGAAGGTCACGGCGCCATACGCCGCCAGCCCCGCAACGGCCACGCTGCCCAACAAAATAAGTGTCCAAATCCGCATCATCGGCTTATCTATACGCCCTTCATGAAAACGATCACCGCGGCATCATACCCGAAAAAGCGCACGGGGACCAACCGGGCAAAAAACGCCTAGTGCCCATAATCGACCGGGAAAAACGCGCCCCTCCGGCACAATCGCTCCCCCATCAAAAACCATAATCAATTGAAAAAATTGGATTTTTTATCACAAAAAACTGGCACAGCTTTCGCAATATTAAAACCGAACGGGCACACAACCCACACAATGGGACGCCGGTTCGTAATAAGGGGTGTATTCGACGGAAGGGAATGCGTAGAAATGACAACCGACATCACATATCCGACACAACAGGATTTGACCGCCAATAGCGGCACCAATCAAATCTCGACCAACGTGGTCAACCGCATCTATCGCGACAGTGTAACACGGGCGCGGCCCACAGCAGCCGGACACCAAGATCCGGACCACGCCGACCAACAACACAAGGCCATCAAAAATCTGGTCCATAACCACAATATGGAGCGCGAAGGATGGTGGAGAAAGATGAGCGCGACCGTCGCCCTGCTCCGCCATGCCAACAGCATCATCGATCAGGCCGAATCCAAAATCCGTGCCCAACAGGAACGCATTTTCATGCTCGAGGACCTGGCCACCGCCGACGACCTGACCGGTTTGAAAAATCGCCGCGGCTTCTTTGAAGCGTTTGAGCGTGAGTTGGATCTGTGCAATCGCGGCAAGTCCCACGGGGGTTTGCTGGTCATGATTGATCTGGACAATTTCAAAACAACAAACGATACGCATGGCCATCTGGCGGGTGATGCGTGCCTGCGCCTGGTTGGACGCACCTTGCAAAACGAAATTCGCGCCATGGATACCGCCGCCCGCATGGGTGGGGATGAATTTATCCTGTTGCTGTCCAACACGACACGTGATGACGCCACCGCCCGCGCCCAAACCATTGCCGCACGATTGAACAATCTGTCGCTGGCCTGGTATGGCGATCTGATCCCGATCCGCGCCAGTGTCGGTTTGAAAAATTTCGGTGCCGGGGACCAGATTGACATGATCATCCGTGATGCCGATGCGCGCATGTACCAGACCAAGGCCGCGCGCAGCCGTTCCCTTTCAACCCCGGTCCACAGCACATCCGTGCCGGACCCGGCCAACCGATAGGGGGAAAAGAAGGAATGCACAGGGCTTAACCCCTGGGGCTTAACCCCGCCCGCCATTCCATGGTTTTTCCAGTCGCCACCCCGTGTTGCCCCCTGACCCAACCCCAAACCCCAAGGGCAACAGGCGATCCCCCCAGCCCGGCTTGCGTCCCCCATGCAAGCCGGGCTCTTCTTTTGGGGATTTTGATCCATCCAAACGTTAACTTTTTCGGAAAATCTTGCTTTTCTGCGCGCCCGCCCCTAAAACAAAAATATGAAAAACGGGGCGCCTGAGACCCCGGCCCAAAAGCAGGAGCAGGAGCAGAAAACCCGATGTCTGACCGTTTGTCGCTGACAAGCTCTTTCAACACCACCTTGCTTCCCCTGATGGACGAAGACATGGTCTGTGCGGCATGGAACAAGGCCCTCAAGACCCAAGACCACATCGCCATGTGCGGATTGATGCAACAAGGCCTGCCCGCGGACCACCCGATTGACCCGCTGGGCGGCACGGCCTTGCGGTATCTGATTCACCTGGACCCCAAAAGTGACATGCATGCCGGAACGATTGACCGGGCAGCCAAAAACCTGATCCGCTACGGGGCCGATTTGTTATCACCGGATTATTGCGGGTTGCTGCCTGCCGATTATGCGTTGTGCAGCGACAACCAGCCGCTGGCCCACACCGTGACCCTGCTCACCCTGCATCAGCAGATGAGACGTGGCATGCAACTGTTCTATCCCGCAATTGACCGCCTGTTTGCCATCCTGCCGGAGCGGGGGGGACAACGGCTGGATGCCTGGAATAATCTGCGTGAAAATCTGGATATGGTCACCGATTACATCAACGCCGCATTCAGCAGCGAAGATTTTGAACCGTGGCTGTTACAGATGAATGCCAAAGATTACAATTACTGGCAGGACCCGGTGCAGGATAAGAAACTGGCCCAGCTGCCAGCCCCGACCGCACACATGGAAGATTTATTCGAAAAATTTAGCTTTATGCGCAACAATCTCAATTTGCGCGGCACGTTTTCGCAATATACGAAAACCCATGATTTAAATGCAGAATTCAACGCCGCCCTGGCCGCGGAACAGGACCTGCGCCACGCGGAATATGACCGGGCAAAGAAATATCCACGCCCCCGCCCGTAACATCCGCCATATCCTGAACCCCTGTAATTTTTCTGTAAGATTGATCCCGTACAGTCATATCCATGGGACAGCTTGACGTTTCACACCAAGTGCCTAGATGACTCTTATCGGGTGGTGTGCAGGCCAGCCGTGTCGCGTAAAGCGTGTGGGGGTCCGTTGAAAGTGGCGACCCGTTCCAGCCTGCGTAAACAAGTAATGGAAAAAACACACGTAGGAGGCCCACAATGGCGTTCTCAAATCTTGTACCATTTCAACGTAAGACGCTGACATCCGATCATCCGGGCCTGCGCGGATGGGAAGAATTCAGCCGCGAAGTTGACAAATTATTCGACAGTTTTTTCAGCGATGGTTTTGACCGCACGGTATCGCCCACATCCGCCATGACGGGTGGGACGCTGGGCCTGAATATCGACATCAGCGAAACCGACGCTGCCTATATCATTGCCGCCGACCTGCCCGGCGTCGACCGCAAGGATGTGGACATCACGCTGGAAGACGGATTGTTAACCCTGTCCGGACAGAAGGCGATTGAATCGGAAACGGAAGGCAAGACCTTCCACAGGATTGAACGCCGTTACGGCAGTTTCAAACGCCTTCTGCAACTGCCCGACGATGCCGATGAAAATGCGGTCGAAGCCACGATGAAAGATGGCGTGTTGACCGTCAGCATCGGACGCAACAAAGCCGCGCGCCCGGAAACGAAAAAAATCGCCATCAAGGACGTGCAGTAAAGCACCGTTGCAAAAACGACAAATGAATACCCCCGGTGCGTGAATCCACACCGGGGGTCAATTTTTTGTAATGATGGGATGATTAAGCGGTTTTCTTTTCCGCCGTTTCAACCTTCACCGGCATCACGACCTTCAAATGCAGGTCGCGCAATTGTTCCGGGGTCGGATCGGACGGCGCTTGCATCATCTGGTCTTCATACGCACCGTTCATGACGAAGGCATACACTTCGCGCAGGTTCGGTTCGTTGGCCAGCAACATCACAATCCGGTCGATCCCGAAGGCACAACCACCGTGCGGCGGCGCGCCGTAACGGAAGGCGTTCAGCATACCGCCGAATTTCTTCTCCAGCACGTCTTTGCCGTATCCGGCAATGGCGAAGGCCTTTTCCATGATCTCGGCCTTGTGGTTCCGGATACCGCCGGATGCCAATTCAAAACCGTTGCACACGCAATCATACTGGTTCGCCAGAATATCCAGCGGGTTTTTGGTTTCCAGCGAGTCCATTCCACCTTGCGGCATCGAGAACGGGTTGTGCGAGAAATCAACCGTGCCGGATTTTTCGTCCATTTCGTACATCGGGAAATCGACGACCCAGCAGAATTTGTAAACGCCCTTCTCGCGCACACCCATATCATCACAGATACGGTCACGCGCCTTGCCGGCAAATTTCGCGGCCTTTTCCGGCAGATCGCACGCAAAGAAAATCGCATCGCCATCCTGCAGGCCCGCAATGTTTTTCAACACGGCCAAAGCCTCAGCCGGAACGAATTTCGCGATCGGACCTTTGCCCTCGCCACCTTCAATCTGGATATAGCCCAGACCTGCGGCACCTTCGCCACGGGCCCAGTCGTTCAACTTGTCAAAGAAGCTACGCGGCTGTCCGGCAACGCCCGGGGCGCGAATGGCTTTCACCACGCCACCTTTGGCCAGAACACCCTTGAACGCGTTGAACGTCACGTCTTCGCGTGCGAACACTTCGGTCACATCAACGATGATCAGCGGGTTGCGCAGGTCCGGCTTGTCCGAACCATATTTCGACATGGCATCGGCATAGGTCAGGTTCGGCAACCATTCAACGCGATGGTCGGTTCCGGTCCAGTTCGCGAAATCCTTGAACACGCCATCAATCACCGGCGTCATGGTGGCGAAAATTTCTTCCTGGGTCACGAATGCCATTTCAACGTCGAGCTGATAAAACTCGGCCAGGCGGTCGGCGCGGCCATCTTCGTCACGGAAGCACGGTGCGATTTGGAAGTAACGATCAAAGCCGGACACCATCAGCAATTGCTTGAATTGCTGCGGGGCCTGCGGCAGGGCGTAGAATTTGCCCGGGTGCAGACGGGACGGCACCAGATAGTCACGCGCCCCTTCCGGGCTGGATGCAGTCAGGATCGGTGTGTTAAATTCCTGGAACCCCTGATCCCACATGCGGCGACGCATGGATGCGATCACGTTGTTACGCAGGCGGATGCGGCTGTGCATGCCTTCGCGGCGCAGATCGAGGAACCGGTACTTCAAACGGATATCTTCGCCCGCGTTATCTTCGTCCGCGACCTGCAACGGCAGAACATCGGCGGCGGATTGCAGGATGGCGTTGTCGATATACACTTCGATATCACCCGTGGTCATTTTGGCGTTTTCGGTGCCCGGGTGGCGGGCCTTCACCCGGCCCTCGATCGTGATGACGGATTCAGGACGCCATTTTTCGATTTCCTGCAATTGCGGGCTGTCCTGGTCCACCACGCATTGGGTCAGGCCCGTCGTATCGCGCAGATCAATGAACAGCACGCCACCATGGTCGCGTTTGCGATGGATCCAGCCGGACAGTTTCACCGTCTGGCCCTCATCCTTTTTCGTCAGTTGGCCGCATTTGTGGGTGCGATAGGCGTGCATGGTCATAAAACCCCGTCAAAAGTGAAGAAATACAGGGGCGGACAATAGCCCTAAGCCCCCGAAAATTCAAGAAACAATGGGGTTTCCACCCCCGAAAGAGGCAGAAAAAGCGTGACAAACCCTATCCCCTTGGCTAAAAGCACAATTATTCATAATCAATTACAATAAAAGATCAGGGATCGCGTTATGTTGAGTGATAATTTTAAGCAGCTTCTGGACATTCAGGAAGAGCGCCTGGGCGTCATCCGGGCCGATTGCGCCCCGTTCGCCGGGGATCAGGACAATGCCCAGCAAGTCCACCAACGCATCGTGGATGACATCGACCAGATTATCGACCTCACGCGCGCCTTCCGCGCCGCCAACCCGTCGACCACACAGGACAAACAGGCCGCCCTGCAAACCTATGGCCAATCTTCGAAAATCAGCATGGAGCTGTCGGGCTTCATCTTTCAAAACAGCCATTGTTCCGGGGCGTTCCGCCACGCTGCCCTGCAAAAGCATGGGGCGCTGGTGCATGTCATTGCCCGGGAACAGGTCACCACATGCGTCAATATGGGCTGGACCCTGATTGAGGACATTCTGGCCGCGTCACGGAAACGGACATCGGATATCGGCCCGGTTGTTGCCGGAGCCGACACCCCCTATGTCCCCGCCCCGATGGATCAGGCCGCGCTCGACCGCACCAGCCTGTATAGCCAGGACGGGAATATTTACACCCTGCGCCCCCGGAATCAGGACAAGAAGGGTCCAACCCCGGAATAACGGCCCCATCAATCAACGGGTTGGCTCTGGACCATCAGGCGGGCATCTGCCAATATGGTCCGGCCCTTCACATTATTACCATAAAACACATGACCATTATTTCCGCCACCGATGAATTGAAAACGCTGTGCCACGATCTGGCGCACCACCCATTCATCACGGTCGATACGGAATTTCTGCGCGATAAAACATACTTCCCGGTTTTGTGCCTGATTCAGGTGGCGTCACCCGATGGGCAACCCTATGCCATCGACCCGCTGGCCGAGGGCATCGACCTGACACCGCTTTATGAATTGATGATGAACCGCGCCGTGTTGAAAGTGTTCCACGCCGCGCGGCAGGATTTGGAAATTTTCTTCAATATGATGGGGTCCATCCCCACCCCGGTGTTCGACACCCAGGTCGCAGCCATGGTGTGCGGCTTCGGGGACCAGATTGGGTATTTGAATTTGGTGCAGGAAATCTGTCACCAAAAACTGGACAAGGGCGCGCAGTTCACGGACTGGTCCCGCCGCCCGTTGTCGGACAAGCAATTGAAATACGCGCTGGATGACGTGACATGGTTGCGCGATGTATATCGCAAGCTGGATCACGATTTGAAAAAGCGCGATCGCACCAGTTGGGTCAACGAGGAAATGAACATCCTGACCGACCCGGCCACCTATACCAACCCACCGGATACGGCGTGGAAGCGCATTAAACTGCGCACCGAAAAACCAAAAGCCTTGGCCGTATTGAAAGAAGTATCCGCATGGCGCGAACGCGAAGCCCAACGCCGCAACGTTCCGCGGGGCCGCATCCTGCGCGATGAAACGCTGGCCGATCTGGCCGTGCATGCACCGCGCACGCCGGATGAATTGAAACATATCCGCAATATCGGCGAAGATGTCGCACGCGGCAAATTAGGCAAGGCGATTTTGGATGCGGTTGAAGCAGGGCTGGCTCTGCCTAAGGAACTGGTCCCGGTGATTGAGAAGAAAAAGCCGCTGCCCATGTCGATGGTCCCTGTGGTGGAGATGATGAAGCTTCTCCTGCGCATCGTCGCCGCCGAAAACGAAGTGGCGGCACGATTGATTGCCGATCCGGACGAATTGGAAGCCATCGCCCGCGATGACGACGCCGATGTCGCCCCGATGAAGGGCTGGCGGTTTGAAGTGTTTGGGCGCGAGGCCCTCGCCCTGAAACACGGCAAGATCGCCCTGGGCGTTGACGGGCGGCAGGGCATTCGCCGGATTCCCGTGGGCTAACGCCACCCAAACGCCAGCCCCCTTCATTTTTCGCAACGCAACAAGCAATAGTTTTGCCCGCCTCCCGCTGTTTGGAGTACAGTCCCGCATCCTAAAAACATAAAGAATGCAGGGTGAAAATAATGGGACAGTTTCAGGCCGTTTTGGTTGATATTGATGGCACCACAGCCGATTGCGAAAAACGCAACCGCGGTGTGCTGGAAGATGTGGCCGCCGCTCATGGCGGGAAGATCGAGCCGCAGGATTGGCTGATCCTGGCCGGCACCAACGACCATTTCATTCATGGCTGGCTGGCCCAGCAATTCAAACAATTCAACATCGCCGCCGATGATTTCGTCATGGAAGTCAAAAAGGGCTACCTGCAACGCGCGTTCGAAGTTGTGGCCCGCGATGGCATGGTCGATAATTTCAACCACATTATCCGCAACAAAATGCCGATTGCGGCCGTCACCAATTCCCCGACCGATATTGCCATGTCCAACATCACCGCGACCGGATGCCTGCCGTATATGCAGTTCGTCCTGACCGCCGATGATGTGAAGGCCGCGGGCCGCCCGATTAAACCGGCCCCCGACCCGTATTTGATGGGCGCGGAACGTCTGGGCGTGTCACCGTCCGAATGTATCGTTTTCGAAGACAGCAAAACCGGCGTCACCGCCGGGGTCGCCGCCGGATGCACCGTCATTCAAATTGTGGATGACCCGGCTTTTGCCGCGCCGAACGCGCATTATCACGCGTATAATGCACAGCAATTGCGGGCGATCTGCAAAAAACTGATTCCTTAAAACACACGGACGGCATGACCATGCGTATCGGCATCGACCTTGGCGGGACCAAGACGGAAATTATTTGCCTGGACAAAAACAACGGCAAAGAACTCTATCGCCAGCGCGTGCCCACGCAAAAGGGATCATACGAATCCACCATCACCACCATTCGCGGTCTGGTCGAACAGGCGGAATCAACATTGGGCCAGACCGGCACCGTCGGCGTGGGCATTCCGGGTACCGTGTCGCGCGATACGGGTCTGGTGAAAAACGCCAACAGCACATGGCTGATCGGCAAACCACTGGACAAGGATTTGTCCGATGCGTTGGGCCGCCCGATCCGCACCGAAAACGACGCCAATTGTCTGGCCGTATCCGAAGCCACCGACGGCGCGGGCGCGGGAAAATCCGTTGTCTTCGCCGTGATCATTGGCACCGGATGTGGCGCGGGCATTGCGGTGGATGGGCGCGCCGTTCCCGGCATTAACGGCATCGGCGGCGAATGGGGGCACAACCCGTTGCCCTATCCAACCGTTCATAACCCTGATGCGCAATCATTGTTCGGCGCGTTCGAATCCGCACCGGGCGTCACCGATACATTGCACGGTTACTTCACCGATGATGTAAAACTGTCCGAATATCCCGGCCCGCTTTGT
The DNA here is from genome assembly GCF_000348745.1 of Micavibrio aeruginosavorus EPB. Lineage (NCBI taxonomy): Bacteria > Pseudomonadati > Bdellovibrionota > Bdellovibrionia > Bdellovibrionales > Pseudobdellovibrionaceae > Micavibrio > Micavibrio aeruginosavorus. The sequence continues at coordinate 1,910,565 of NC_020812.1, forward strand.
TATTGCGGGCGGCGCGGGTGTTTGGAGACATGGATTTCCGGGACCGGATTTAAAAACGATTATCACCGCGTTACAGGCGACGCCCTGTCCACCCACGACATTATCGCCGCATCGAAAGCAAACGAACCCAAGGCCACCGCCGCCCTGCACCGTTATGCCGATCGCGTCGCGCGCGGGCTGGCCGGGGTGATCAATATTCTGGACCCCGATATCGTCGTCCTTGGCGGCGGGATGAGCAATGTCGATGCGTTGTACGATCTGCTGCCCAAAATCTGGGGTCGCTATATCTTTTCGGATCAGGTCAATACAGCCCTCGCCCCGGCCCGTCACGGCGATTCATCGGGCGTGCGCGGTGCGGCATGGTTGTGGTCGCGTGATGAGGCCGCGTAATTCATATGAACGAAAACCAAAACATCGTCACCCCGGAAAGGGCAACGCCCTTATCCGGGGTTTGTGCCGTGGAGCCCTCAATGGCAAAAATCCCGGATAAACGCTGGCGCGTTTTCCGGGATGACGAGAAGACTTTATCGTGAAAACTATTGATCCTTAACCTTATCGGTTTATCCTTATAGGCAAGGATCTTACCCATGCGTCAACTTTACATTCTCCGCCATGCACAGGCTGCCTCCCCGCAAGGGGTGGATGACAAGCATCGCCCCCTGACCCGTCAGGGCTTAGCCGATGCGCGCGCGCTTGGCCAATTGATGGACCGGATGGAATATAAACCGGATTACATCCTCTGCTCCCCCGCACGGCGGACACGCCAGACCTTGGCCAAAATTCAGGAAACGCTGGGACAGGAAACACCCGTTGGATATGCCAACGGCCTCTATTTCGCCACAACCGGGCAGCTTTACGACCACATCAAACGCGTGGATTCGAAATACCGCAATATCATGCTGGTGTCGCACAACCCGTCGGTCCACGGGCTGGCGCGGTTTTTAACCGGCCTGGGGCAACCGGATTTATTGATGCTGCTGGAATTGGATTACCGCGAATGCACGATGGCCGCGCTGGATTGCCCGATTGATTCATGGGCCAGCCTGTTGCCCGCGCAGTGTGATTTGAAAAATCTGCTGATCCCCGGAAAAGATTTCCGCGGCGACGTTATCGACTAAAATTCACCCTGCATCTGTGTCAACACATCACGCACCAGCGGAACGGAAATGGCCCGCTTCTGCGCCAGCGCCAACGCATCCGCCCGCGTGACCAGATCACGCGCCGCCGCAAAGGACCGTTCCATGCGCGGCAGCAAGTAGGTCATCACATCCTGCCCCACCTGCAATTGACGATCGGCAAACATTTTCACCAAAACCGCCCCCAGCAAGGTTTCATCCGGCGCATGAATGGCCACGGCCGGGGCCGCGCGCAAGCGCGACGCCAGATCCGCCACAGCAAAATCCAGCCGTGACGGCGGCACGCGGAAGGTCAGCAACAATGTATGCCCCTGTTCCCGCGCCATGTTGTACAGGTGGAACAAGGTCGTTTCACTGGCACGATCCCCAATCCACGGATCGACACCATCAATCACCAGATGGGCCCCGCGGGCAAACAATTCATCCGCCGGAATTTGGGCCAGATCGGATGGCGCAATGGCCGCCGCATCCGTTTGATCCGCCCACACCGCGGCCAGATGCGATTTACCGCACGCCGCCGGCCCATGCAGAACAAGCGCCGGAGCCGGCCAGTCAGGCCAGCGATCAATCCACGCCACGGCATCTTCGTTGCTGGGCGCGATCAGGAAATCATCCCGCCCCTGGGCCGTACGGTGGCCCAGATCGAATGTCAGTTGTTGTACGCTGGCATTACTCACTGTTGTTGATCCCCGTCCTGGGGCTGATCAACGGGCGTATCATCCGATGATACCGATGGGGACGCGGCTTCCCCGTCTTTGTAATACAGGCTGGCCTTGTACTGGCGCACGGCAAAACGGGTCAGGACGCTGATAATCACCGCCACCGGAACCGCCAGCAACATGCCCACCAGCCCCAGCAAGGTTCCACCGGCCAGCAAGGCAAACAAAATCCACAACGGGTGCAGGCCCACAGCCTGCCCCATAATGCGCGGGGTGATGAAGTTGCCTTCGATAAACTGCCCCGTCAGGAAGATCGCGGCGATGATGCCGATATAGGACCAATCCCCGCCCGTCTGGAACCACGCGATCCCCAAACTGGTGACCAGACCGAAGGTCGAACCCACATACGGGATCACCGACAAAATGCCGGTCACCACACCGATCAAAAATCCGTAATTCAACCCCGCGATGGTCAAGGCCAGCGCATAGGCCATGCCCAGGATGAAGGAGACCGTCAATTGCCCGCGCACAAAGCCGCCCAGTTTGGTGTTCATATCGTGCAGCAAATCTTTAATCACGGTGTAACTCCCCCGCGGGATCATGCCGTCGATCCAGCGTGTAATCGGTTCCCATTGAACCATCATGAAAAACGCGACCAGCGGCGTCAGGGCGCACAGCGCGATCATACCGACCAAGGCCTGCCCGCCGCTCAGAATACCGCCAACCAGATCGCCGCCCACGCTGAACACACGGCCCAGCCATTTTTGCACCATATCCTGATAAGACGACATATCGCCCGCGCCGAAGCGGGTTTGCAATGTTTCGAAATAGGGTTGCAACGCAACGCGCGCCTGTTCCGCATAGCCCGGCAAGGCTTGCGCCAACTGCACCGCTTCGCGATAGGCAAACGGGATGATCAGGGCCAGAACCGTAATAACGATCACGAAGAATGACAGCAGAATAATCAACGCCGCCGCCGCACGCGGCATACCCGTGCGCGACAGACGCTGCATCACCGGGTCCAGAAGATAGGCAATGGCCAGACCGATCACAAACGGCACCAGCACATCACCCAGAGCCCAAACCAGCCCCAGAAACAGGACCGCTCCGCCATGGCGGTCCAGAACAGCATATGCGCGCGCAGAGTCATTAATAGGGGCTCCCGTATTTTTTCAGCATCAGATCATAAGTTTGCGGCATGGCCATATCGCCATAGGCCGGATCATACGTCGCGACGGACGGTTGGGACAAAATTAAATCCGCCTGGGACAATGCCAGGCGCAAGCGGTCTTCGCCACCCTGAAACACAAATTCCACACGCGCCTCGCGCGGCGTCACGGACAGGATACGCATATCAGCAATGCCCTGCACCCGTTTCAGAGCGTTGCGCGTTTCCACCCATTGCTGCATCGTCGTAAACGGCACGCGGGCAGAGAGCACATTTTGCGGATCGGCCGTCACCGCCACGGCGGTTTGCGCCTTCCATTCTTTCTGCAAGGTCTGGCGTACGGCCTGTACCGCCTGATCAAACACGGCATCGGACAACGCATTGCCGTCGGCCCCGGCGGGAATATTCAGCGTTTGCACATATTCCGGTTGGGACCGGTCGGTGCGGTAAATCAAAACATCCAAACCCTGCGCGCCCGTGCTTTGTGACGCCATCACAATAACCGCTTCGTTCGCGCCATAACGATCCAGCATATCGGCCAGACCGGCAGGTTGATAGGTCAGGGCCTCGTTATCACCAATGCTGGCGACATCGCGCACATCGCCCAGCGGCACCGCCACGGGAACCAGACCACCGGTTTGATCCAGACGGTTCCAGGCCTGAAGCCACGGGTTGTTATCGCGCCACAGCACCTGGCTGGCCCCGACTTGAAAGAACGGCAGGACCAAAACCGGCTTGCTGGCGATTTCGGTGTAGCTCACACCCTGCACATTCAAATACTGGCGCACATAATCGGCATTGAACCGGAACGTATAGGTGCCCACATAACGCACCGCGGACAGGCGCTCCTGTGTCACTTCGAAATCATTGATCATGGTTGAAATGGTGGCCGCATCCGGGGCTTTGAATCCGGCGCGCTGGTCTTCGGGCATCAACCGTTCAGCCAGTTGGGTGAAGGCTTTCACCTGCGCTTCGGCGAAGGCTTTTTCGCGGGCTTCAACCGCATTCTTGGCGGTGGCATCCACCTCGACCCCGGCCACGGTGAAGGGATCGGCAACCGCCGCAACGGCCACATCCGCGTTCTGGACCACGGGTTCTGCCACAATTTCACTGTTTTGCGCAAGCGCTGGCTCACCGCTTTGCGCGCCCGCAGGTGCGGCAACCGCCAGCATCCCACAGACCAAAACCAGAGACAAAATAATGTGACGACGATTGAACAATTTCATCATAGTGGTCGTAAGGCCCCTGTAAAATGGATCACACCCAAGGCATCGACTGTACCACGCGATTGAGCCCGGAATATGGCCCCCTTTTATGACATTCCCGGGGGTTTTGATCCACCCCTCTTGATCCAGATGGGCATTTAAGGGTATGGATGAGGCAGTCATTCTTTATGTAGAAGAGCCGAACATGAGCCACCATAACGACCACCACGCCCCCGCCACCGCCGTTGACGTTGATCCGGCAGCCCTGGCCGACGCCCAGAATTTGTGGGCCGCTTTCGTTCATTACTCGAAATATGGAATTATCGCCGTTGTGGTCATTTTGGCTCTGATGGCCCTGTTCCTGCTCTAATCCTCTCATTTTTGGCGGATTTCTGCGATTTCCCCCACGGCCAGCGGGCAGTGGGGGATTTTTGCTGTCCGCGCCATCCCCCGGGCTAAGTCCTTAAAACTTTTCACTCTTCTGTAACTTTTTCCCCGCATGATACGGGAGGATGCGCGCTCGGACCCTGTCCACCGGGCCCATCCGGGGCCCGTCATGAACAAGACACAGATCCATTCCAGCCTGTCCGCCCCCCGCATGTCCATGCGGGCGGTTGTACGCTTGTGGGTTTTAACCCTGATCTGGTTGGTCGGCCTGCCTGCTTTGCCGGTTCTGGCCCAAGGTGCTGGTAATTTGGCGACCCTGCCAGCCCCCATCACGTTGCGCGATGGACAGGATTCATACGACCTGAACAACAATTTGTTCATCACCCCGGACCCGCTGGGGCAGATGAGTTATGCCAGCCTGATCGATCGTCACATGAAAGGCATGCGCGGTGCGTTGCGCGGCCAATCGATTATCACGCTGGGGACCAAGCCGGTCCCGCACTGGATGGTCTTTGCCCTCAACAACCAGAGCAACACATCCCACTGGAGCCTATCACTGGGCCGTCATGGCGATGGGCGTTATGGCGTCGCGCAACAAATTTATCTGTATGATCACCTGAACCAACGTCGCATCCTGACCGCGATTAAAACCGCGACGGCCGACGCACCGTCGCCGAAAGATGTTCCAACGCAAGGCGCATCCATCTCTTTTGATTTGCCCGTCGGGCGACAGGCCTTGATGGTTCTGTATGTTGTGCCCGAGGGCGGCGGGCCAGTAACATTGGCTCCAACATTAAAAACGGATCGCGCTTTCTTTGAATCCCAAAACAACCCATTGCGCACTGGCGCACTGATCCGCACCGGATTGATTGTTTTACTGGGGCTGTTTGCGGGGGCGCTGGTGTTTCGCCGCATGATCATTGCGGCTGGATTTATCACGTATTATGCGGCGAATATGGCCGCCTATATGATCCAGAACGATGTCATATACGACCCCGCGCCACTGGCCAGTGAAACATCGCCATTGCTCTTTGCCGGAACTGTTGTGGCCGGCCTGTTGCTCAGCCGTTTTTTCCTGAACCTGTCACGGGGGCAGACGGTTGAAAAATTGATTCTCTATGGATGCGTTTTGCTGATCGGGATGACGATCACCATCGGCATTATGGCCGTTCCGGATTCATCCATTTTGCGCCCCCTGCTGATCACGGGCGTGCCCGTTGCCGTTCTGGCCTTCCTGTCCCTCTTCTGCTTTGCCCAGGGCCATGCCGGAACACCCGCCGCGAATATCATGGGCACGGGATGGTTGATTGGGTTTGCCGGGGCGCTTACCGCGGGACTCGCCGTTCTTGGTATTTTGCCGCCGACACCGATCATGGTGAATGCCTATTGGGTCGCCCTGTTCGTTCAAGCCCCGGTTTTTATCGCCGGAATTTTCGTTCGCAGCTGGGCCCAAGATGCGGAGAATATCAGCGATGAATCTCTGGCCGAAGATGATCTGGATACGCTGGGGCGTTTGAAACAGACCAAAGAATCGGTTGAAAACGCCCGCCTTTTGAAAGTCATTGAACACGAACGCCAGACGTTGGAAGAATTACGCGAACGCGAATTAAAGCAAACCGAAGAAATGCGCATCGCCAAGGAAACCGCCGACGCCGCCAACCGGTCGAAATCCGCATTCCTGGCCGTGATCAGCCACGAAATCCGCACCCCCATGACGGGGATTATGGGCATGGTCCGCTTGTTGCTGGATTCACATTTGACCCGGGATCAGGTTGATTATGCCCGCACGATTCAGGATTCCGGCGATGCGATGATCGCCCTGCTGAACGACATTCTGGATTTCGAAAAAATCGAAAGCGGCAAGATGGATCTGGAGAATGTCGATTTTGACCTGCACCGCATGATCAACGGTGTGGTCACATTGATGTCGGGCCACGCTACACAGAAATCCATCAGCCTGACCACCGAAATTGGCCCGGATGTTCCTCGTTTTATCAAAGGCGACCCCGTCCGCCTGCGCCAGGTTTTGCTCAATCTTGTCGGGAACTCGATCAAATTCACGGCCGAAGGCGGCGTGACCATTATCGTCCGTCGCGAAGGCGGGGATGCCGATCATCACCGTCTGTATTTCGCCGTACGCGATACAGGGGCCGGTATTTCGGCAGAGGCCCAGAAAAACCTGTTCAACCCCTTTGCCCAAGCGGATTCCAGCATCAGCCGCAAATTCGGCGGCACCGGCCTGGGGCTGGCCATTTGCCAACGTTTGATCACCGCCATGGACGGCACCATCGCGATCAATTCGAAGGAAGGACAAGGGTCAACCTTCTTCTACACCATCACGATGGAGCATGGCCATGCCGCGGGTGTTCAGGAACCGGGCAGCAAATCCCTGTCCGAATCTGGCAGCACGCCGACCAAATCCTTGCGCATCCTGTGCGTGGACGACAACGAAATTAACCAGAAATTGTTGCAGGAGTTCGTATCCCGCATGGGACACAAGCCGACCACGTGCGGCAGTGGCGAAGACGCCTTGAAACTGATCGAGGACAATGATTTCGATATGGTGTTCATGGACATTGAACTGCCGGGCATTTCCGGCATGGGGGCCACCCGTGCCATCCGTGCCATCCGCGCACCACAAAAATCACATTTGCCCGTGATTGCCCTGACCGGGAATGTACGGGACGATGACGTTCGCCAATGTTACGCCGCCAACATGAACGGACATTTGGCCAAACCCATCGACCCGGCACAGATGAAGGCCCAGATTGAAAAAGTCTTGCGCGGAAAATTGGACAACCCCGTGATTGTCGAGGACGATGGAAGCGGCGGAGATACATTTACACCCGTGCACGAAACCATCGTGTCGATTGATGACCCGCAAGACATGATCGAAGATGACGCCCCGATTTTGCCGGGACAAATGGATCAATCTGACACCATGGCTGATACCATGGCCGATATCGACGGCCCGGCTGGCGACATCATGGAAACCCCCATCACAGCCGAACGCGCACCGATCATGCAGGCCGCGTTGCAGGACGACGCCAGCACGATCAGCCTAGCGATCAGCGAAGAGGAGCTGGACGAAGATTCGTTTGTTCAGGCACTGGATGCGTCTACAGAAGCGGGACTGATCGACGATTTCATCGATGATGATTTTGATGACATCATGACCCGGACGGAAGAACTGCCCTCGCCCCCGGCCATGGATGGCACGATTGTTTTTGATTCCACCTTGCTCGACGGGCTGAAGGGCAGCATGGACCAGGCATCGTTGAACGAGATGATGGACGGGCTGATGGAAAAAGTCGATGAAATCATCACCCATACCCATGGCGCAATGCATGCCCATGACATGGACACCCTCCGCGCCCGCATGCACGAATTAAAAGGCATGTGCGGGAATTTTGGACTGCATGAACTCAGCCTGATCGCGGAACATGCGGAAAAAGCCGTCAAAGACGGGCATATCGACACCCTGCCCGATGTGTTAAGCGCCCTGCCCGCCGCAGGTATGCGCGCACACAAGGTGGTTGGTGAGTGGTTACAGAATTAAAAAAACGCCAGCCGATTGCCCGGCTGGCGTTTTTGAATACAGTCAGTGCAATTAGCCGACGATTTCGGAACCGGCGAAGAAATACGCGATTTCGATGGCCGCGTTTTCCAGCGAGTCAGAACCGTGAACAGAGTTCGCTTCAATGCTTTCAGCGAAGTCTTTGCGGATCGTACCGGCATCGGCGTTCGCCGGGTTGGTTGCACCCATGATTTCGCGGTTTTTCAGAACGGCGTTTTCGCCTTCCAGAACCTGAACAACAACCGGACCGGAGGTCATGAATTTCACCAGCTCGCCGTAGAACGGGCGCTCTTTGTGAACTTCATAGAATTTCCCGGCTTGGGTTTCGGTCATGTGGATGCGTTTTTGCGCCACGATGCGCAGGCCCGCTTTTTCGAAACGCTCATTGATCGCGCCGGTCAGGTTGCGGCGGGTTGCATCCGGCTTCAGGATGGAGAAAGTACGTTCAATCGCCATTTGGCTATCCTCTTCTAAACTCTGATAAATTTGCGGGTTTCCCCCGGAAAGTGGACATGGTTATAGAGGGGCCTTTCCCGAATTGCAATGTTTCAAATGGACCCCAAACCAGCCTTGCGCCCGGTGCACGGCTGAATTTCCGCTTTTTTCCAATAAAAATGAAGAAAATTAAGAAATTTCCTGCTAGGATGGGCCCAACAATAAGAAAAATAAGAAGAGTACCCTGTTCAGAGGGAGTTTATAGGGATCAAAATGAGTAGCTCTGTACGCCTTGCATTTTCTGCCGATTCCGCCGCTGTGGCCGCCCCTGCGCCCGCGATCAAACGCCGTTCCCTGACCGAAGCTTTTAATGCCGCCGCTGCGGGTGCCCCGCCGCGCCAACCGCACGCCAATGGCGAATTGCTGATTACCGAAGCTTTTATCGCTCAGGAATCATTGGAAAAAATCGGAAAATTGCTCCGTACGGAAATGAAGGGCCAGTTTGAAATCGGCCCGGCCAAGGATTTGGGCCGCGCCATGGCCAAGACCAAAGAAAAGGGCGACCTGGCCCTGAACTGCGATTTCAGCCGTGCCCGCGTTTTGTTGAAAGATTTGAACCAGATCAAGAAGGCGATCGACATTTTCGGCCGCCCCGGCGAAGCCACCCTGGGCAAGGGGGCCGACGCCATGACGCTGAACATTCTGGATGTCGACAACACCTTCAGCAAACCGAGCGCGAAAAAGCCGGGCCTGTGCAATCTGGATGTGAAGATCGCTCTGCCGATCACGCTGGATACGGGTGAAGAATCCTATCATATCTGCGAAGTCCAGTTCCTGCACAAGGGCACCAAGGCCGTGTACGAGAAATCGCACAAGGTGTACGAGGAAGCCCGTTCCGAATTGATCCGCCGCCAGTATTTTGAAAACGCCATGGATATGGCCGGATGCCCGGAAACGGTTCGCAATCTGGAAAAGAAATGGCACGCATCAGACAAGAAATACAATGACTTGATGCAGAAGCGCGGCGATCTGAACACGGAAATCGCCGCAAAACTGGGCTTGGACACGCTTCGCGGATACCAGCCATGCGAATCCCGCATGCCCAAAAGCTTGCAGTGCAGCATGTAAAGGGTATATGACCTGCGTACATTTTAATGACGCAGACGGCATATACAGATGACCCCGCATATCAAGGAATATTACCGCATTGGCACCGAGCACATCATCCTGGTGATGACGCCGGAGCGCCGTGCTTTGCAGGCCTGGGTCGCCGACGACGAACAGAATACACTCCTGCGCAAAGATGTCCGCATCATCGACATTCAACATGGCGATGGCGAACCGCTGACCCAGGATATGTTTGACGCGTTTTGCACGGAACATAAAATCGACCCGTCCATTCCGGATCGTTCCATCGCCTTGTCCTTCCGCCTGTCATCCGCGTCCACGACCACCATCAATATCGTTCCGACACCGTCTGCCATGTTCGCCCGCACATATTGCCCGTCACCGTTGTGAAACCTTGATGACAATACGCAGGCCATAAAAAAATCCCGCATTGAAGCGGGATTTTTTTATTTTGATTGTTCTCTGTGCTTACGATGCCAATTGCTGCTCAATCGCGTTCACGGCGTCATTCGCGGCGTCGGCGTTCGGGCCACCGCCCTGCGCCATATCCGGACGGCCACCGCCGCCTTTACCGCCCAACACCTCGACCCCGGTTTTCACCAGATCAACGGCACTGACCTTGGCGGTCAGATCATCGGTCACACCGACGACGATGGACGCTTTGCCATCATCGGTCGCGATCAGCGTAATCACGCCGGAACCGATTTTCTTTTTCAGATCATCGACCATGGGCTTCAGATCCTTGGCCGGGAACCCCTCCAGCACGCGGGAGGTGAATTTCACCCCACCAATATCCTTCACATCCGGCCCCGCCAATGCGCCAGCACCACCACCCGTGGCCATCTGACGACGCAGGTTGGACATTTCGTTTTCCATGCGACGACGATCATCCATCAGGGTACGGACACGGTCGAACACATCCGCCGGGCCCGCCTTCAACACATCGGCCACAGCCTTCAACATAGCTTCCTGTGTATTCAGGTACGCCAGCGCACCCGCACCCGTTACGGCCTCGACCCGGCGGACGCCGGCGGAGACCGCGGATTCGGACACGATTTTCAACAGACCAATATCGCCCGTGCGTTTCACGTGCGTCCCGCCGCACAGCTCAACGGAATAGGATTTGTTCGCCCCATCCGCCGTGGTGCCCATGGACACCACGCGCACTTCGTCATCATATTTTTCACCGAACAATGCCATGGCACCGGATTCCATCGCGTCATCAATCGGCATGACCCGGGTAATGACCGGCGTATTGGCACGGATTTCTTCGTTGACCATGCGCTCAACCTCGGCAATCTGCTCCGGCGTGATGGCGGCGTTGTGGGAAATGTCAAAGCGTGTACGGTCCGCCGTTTGCAATGATCCCTTCTGGGCCACGTGCGTGCCCAGAACACGACGCAATGCTTCGTGCAGCAGGTGGGTGGCAGAGTGGTTCGCGCGGATCGCGCTGCGGCGGTCATGGTCCACGACCAATTCCACCACATCATCGGCCTTCAGCGTTCCGGCCTTGACCGTGCCAACGTGAACGAACAATTTGCCCAGCATCTTGCGCGTGTCATTCACGGTGATGTCCGCGCCGCCCGCCGTGCGGATCACGCCCGTATCACCGACCTGACCACCGGATTCGGCGTAGAACGGCGTCTGGTTCACCAGAATGTGAACGGTATCGCCCACGTTTGCGGCGTCGACCACGACCCCATCCTTCACAATGGTACGCACTTGCGCTTCGGCATGTTCGGTTTCATAACCCAAAAATTCCGTCGGGCCCACCTTGTCCAGCAGGTCGAACCACACCGCATCCATTTTCGCATCACCGGACCCAGCCCAGTTTTTGCGCGCCTGGGCGCGTTGTTTTTCCATGGCGGTGTTGAACCCGTCCAGATCCACATCAATGCCACGGGCGCGCAAGGCGTCCTGGGTCAAATCCAGCGGGAAGCCGAACGTGTCATACAGCTTGAAGGCCACAGTGCCATCCAACGCCTGCCCGCTTTGCAGATCGGCAGTTTCTTCGTCCAGCAGCTTCAGGCCGTTATCCAGCGTGCGTTTGAAACGGGTTTCTTCCAGTTTCAGCGTTTCAGAAATCAGCGATTCAGCGCGCTTCAATTCCGGATAGGCTTCACCCATCTTCGCCACCAGAGTCGGCAGCAGACGGAACATCAGCGGATCGCGCGCACCCAGCAAATGGGCATGGCGCATGCCACGGCGCATGATCCGGCGCAGGACGTAACCGCGCCCTTCATTCGACGGCATCACGCCATCGGCAATCAGGAAGGCGCTGGCACGCAAATGGTCCGCAATGACGCGGTGCGACGGTGCCATGGCCCCATCCGGCGATACGCCGGTCAAATCGGCGGAGTGTTCGATAATCGCGCGCAGCAGGTCGATGTCGTAGTTCGTAAACTTCCCCTGAACCAGCGCAGTGGTGCGTTCCAGCCCCATGCCCGTATCAATCGACGGTTTCGGCAAGGGTTTACGGATATATCCGCCATTACCGTCCGGTTCCTGTTCATACTGCATGAAAACAAGGTTCCAGAATTCGAGGAAACGGTCGCCATCCTGATCCGCGGAGCCCGGAGGGCCGCCAGCCAGTTTGTCACCCTGATCATAGAAAATTTCAGAGCATGGACCGCACGGACCCGTGTCACCCATCATCCAGAAGTTATCATTGGTATCAATGCGGATGATGCGGGAATCGGAAAATCCGGCAACCTTGCGCCAGATGCCTGCGGCTTCTTCGTCGCTGGAATGAACCGTCACCAACAGCTTGTCCGTCGGCATGTCCAGACGTTTGGTCACCACTTCCCACGCGAAGGCAATGGCATCTTCCTTGAAATAATCACCGAAGGAGAAGTTCCCCATCATTTCAAAGAAGGTGTGGTGACGCGCCGTATAACCGACATTGTCCAGATCGTTATGCTTGCCCCCGGCGCGGACGCATTTCTGGGCCGTTGTCGCGCGGTTATAGGGACGGGTTTCAACGCCCGTGAAGACGTTTTTGAACTGCACCATGCCCGAGTTCGCGAACATCAGCGTCGGATCATTGTCCGGCACCAGAGACGAGGATTGCACCACCTGGTGCCCCTTGTCCGCGAAGAAATCAAGGAAGGTCGAACGAATATCCTGAACGGTCTTGGTCATAGCCAGCTCATTTATGCATAAAGGGTCAATTGGACCGCTCCGCCGATATTAGGCGGTTACGGCCCAAAAATCCATGGTGAATGCGTGATTTTTACAGGGTTTTAGGCCGTGATTGGCCCCCTAGTGCGCCGCGGTCAGGCGGGTCTGGCGGCCCTTGTCCCCTTCGTGGCCGGTATCCATGGCCAGATAGCGTGCCGGGCGGCCCGCCGTGACGGCATCCAATGACGGGGTTGGCTGCCCCATGCGCAGGCTGTAGATCCAGTAATTGGCCAGCACCCGTTCGACATAGTTCCGGGTTTCCGGGGCCGGGATCGTTTCAATGAACAGCAACGGGTCTTTCACATTCGGGCCCATCTCGTCCTGCCACTTGGCCAGATTGCCGGGCCCGGCGTTATAAGCCATGGCCATGTGCAACAAATCGCCCTTCACCCGGCTGAGGCCCAGCAAGTGATCCACGTAACGCTGACCAATCTGCAGATTGACCTCGGGGTCGCGCAACTGGAACTTCCCATCCTTCTTTTTGAACCGTTCCACACCCGTGATGAAGCTGGCCGTTTTCGGCATCAACTGCATCAACCCCACGGCCCCGCTGGGGCTGAGAGCGAAGGCGTCAAAACGGGATTCCTGACGCGTGATGGCATGGATCAAAGCCCGATCAACGCTGTACCCATCGCGGGGCTGCCACGGCAACAGCGGATAGAGTGCGGCATCATACAACCCGCCTTCCGGATTGGGGAACGACGCGGCCAGCCGCATCGCCAGACCCGGCAATTTCGCGTGCAACGTATAGGCCAGCAACGCCTGACGCAAAAATTCATCATCCCCCGTTTTGATCCGGACCAGTTCCGATTCCGCCAGATGGTTCTGCCCCGCATCGACCAGCGCCATGGCCCGCCATGCACCGGGAATGGCGACCAGCTTTTCAAAATGCGCCTTGGTAAATTCTGGTGACGCCCAATTGAAATCGTAATCCCACCCCAGCGCGCGCGTGGCAATGATGCCGTAGAACGTCCGCGGGTACCGCGCCGCCAATTCCAGCCACCGCGTCATGTCACCGGGACGGCCAGCGCGCAAATGCGCCCGCGACGCCCAATAGGCCGACGCGGATCGCATCCATGAATCGGCGTAGGATGATGTAGCCGCCAATTCGAAATGACGCGCGGCCAGATTGAAATCCTGTTTCTGCCATGCGGCCAGACCGACGACCCACCCGGCCATCGGGGCGCGCGTGCCGGAGCGTGACGCCGCATCACGCGCCAACTGCAACGCTTCATCCGGTTTGCCCAACACCAGATACGCCATGGCGATCTGGGCGCGAATCTGGTCTTTTTCCGTTGAATCCAGACTTTCAGCAACCTTGTCGGTATTCAATTTTTTCAAAGCCCGTGTCGGCGCACCATCGGATAAATCGGCCCCGATCATGCGGGTCAGGCTGCGGATCAATTTATCCTGTCCGGCGCTGCGTTTGCGCGGCGTGACATATGTATCGCCGCGGCCCGAAAGGATTTGCATGACATTCGCCGGCAGGCCCGACACCGCCAACGGACGGTCCGGTGCGGGATCGCCCTTGCCCTGTCGTGCAATCGCCAGCTTGTACATCCGGTCCGCACCGGGATGGTCACCATAAGCCGACAGCCATGCGCGCAATTCTTCGTACCGCGTGCGATAGGAAGGATGCACATAGCGTTGATGCAGGACATGCCCCAGCAAGCGTTTGTCTTTCAACCGCCCCAGCGCTTCATCGGCTTCTGTCCAGTCGCCCTCGCCCTGAGCCCGGAAAATGGTGCGATACAACGCCACATCACCATCGCGCAGCGGGTGCAGCGATTGTTCAGACGATGGGATCAGCACGGGCATAATGGCGGGCAACGGCGGTTCAGCGGCGGCCTCTTGCGTCACCGCGGCCTCTGGTTCTGCCGCCTCCATAATCGCGGGCGCGGGATCAATGGCGTGCGGCACGGCCTCTGCAATCGGCTCCGGTTTATCCGTGGGCAACGGCACAACGGGGGGCGTTTCAGCCGCTTCAACAACAGGAATCTGATCCGGTTTGCGGGCCGGGTATGGCGGGGCGACGGGCTTTTTCACGGGGCGGATAATCGCCGTTTTTTTCGGCTCCGGCGCGGTCGGCTTGGCCTGTGGTGCGGGGGGCAGCGAGGCCGGAATGATGGACGGCGACACAGGCGCGCCCCCATCAACCGCCCGGAGATCCGCCGGGTCAATATCCGGTTCATCCACGATCATCGGAACCGGCAAGGCCACCTGCACATCCCCGTCCCCGGCGTAGATCGTGCCGAGGGTCAGGTTATAGGTGCGCCCCTTGGACCCGGCGATGCGGTCATCATCGGCCCAGGCATGCGAACACACGCCAGCATGCGCCAGCAGCAGTCCCACGCCCAGCGTGATAATCAAAATCCGGTCCAATGTCATGATGGGGTCTATGATAGCCTTTGGCGGGGGGCCTGTCCAGCCAAAGTGGGGTTATAAAAACACTAACCCTTTGTTATTCCACAAATATGCCCCTAGAACACACCCATGGAGCGGGCCTTGGCCCGCAGCATCAAAAGGTCGGCCCAGGCCGCCCGTTTATGCGCCGGGGTGCGGAGCAGATAAGACGGGTGATAGGTGGCAATGGCCGGAATGGGCGCAAAGCCAGCCCGCATTTCGGCGGTTTGCGGCACATAGTCATGCCACGTCCCACGCAGGCGGGAGATGGTGTCGCCGCTGCCCAACAGGGATTTGGCCGCAACCCCACCGGCAAAGACCAGCAGACGCGGGCGGACCAGCGCGATATGGCGTTCAATAAAGGGCAGGCTGACTTCGATCTCCGCCGGGGACGGGGTGCGGTTGCCCGGCGGGCGCCAGTTCAGAATGTTGGAGATATAGGCCGCGTGAGCCAGATCCTCGGCCTCGCGATTCAGGCCGATGGAGGCCAACATGCGGTCCAGCAACTGGCCGCTGACCCCGACGAAGGGCTTGCCCTGGCGGTCTTCATCCGCGCCGGGGGCTTCGCCGATCACCATAATGGGTGCGGATGGATTGCCGTCAGAAAACACCATATTGGTCGCGGTGCGTTTCAGCGACAGGCCATCAAAGGCGGCAATGGCGTCCCGCAATTCATCCAGCGTATTGGCCGCCATGGCCAGTTTCAGGGATTCCGCCCGGGCCTCGCTGGCCCCGATGAAGGCAGATTCAGCGGCTGGGGCCGCGATGGGGGCACGCGCAGGCGCAGCAACGGCGGGCGCATCCTCGACCACCGGCAACGCGGGCATGGCGGTGCGATCGACCGGGTCATCCCCCAATGCGATATCCACCCCGGCATCGAGATACCAGGACAAGGCGGCTTTGTATGTCTGGCGTTGCAGATCGGCCATCGCTCTCTTAAAAACATTATAGATGTGGTAACATCCCCAGTCTTACCGGACCCCGTCCGCAAAAACAACACCGAATACAATACGTAAAATCAAAAATAGCAGGAGCCTTTGAGATGACCGAGCCGCGCACAGACCGCGAATCCATGGAATATGACGTTGTCATCGTCGGGGCCGGACCGTCGGGTCTGTCCTGCGCCATTCGGTTGAAACAACTGGCGGCGGAACGCGGCACGGATATTTCGGTGTGCGTCATTGAAAAAGGGTCCGAGGTCGGCGCGCATTTGATGTCGGGCGCGGTGTTTGAACCGCGCGCGCTGAACGAACTGATCCCCGACTGGAAGGAAAAAGGCGCACCGCTGCACGTGCAGGCGAAGACGGACCGTTTCTTGTTCCTGACGAAAAACAAATCCTTCCGCCTGCCCACCCCACCGCAAATGCACAACCACGGCAATTACATTATTTCGCTGTCCATGCTGGGCCGCTGGCTGGCCACACAGGCCGAAGAATTGGGCGTTGAAATTTACGCAGGCTTCGCCGCCGCCGAAGTGTTGTACAACGATGCAGGCGCGGTGATGGGCGTGGCCACCGGCGATATGGGATTGGATAAAGACGGCAATAAAACCGACCATTTCGAACCCGGCGTTGAATTGCACGCCAAGCAAACCGTATTCGCCGAAGGGTGCCATGGGTCGCTGACCAAAACGCTGATCGCACACTATGACCTGCGCAAAAATTCCGACCCGCAGACCTACGGTCTGGGTATCAAGGAAATCTGGGAAATTCCCGCCGACAAACACAGCGAAGGATTGATCATCCACACCGTTGGCTGGCCGATGGATTCCAAAACCTATGGCGGGTCATGGATGTACCATCTGGACAACAATCAGGTATCGGTCGGCTTCGTCATCGGTCTGGATTACCAAAACCCGTATCTGTCCCCCTTTTCCGAGATGCAGCGGTTTAAAACCCACCCGGATGTGCGCAAATATCTGGAAGGTGGACGCCGCATTGCCTATGGCGCGCGGTCACTGGTCGAGGGCGGGTTCCAGTCCTTGCCGAAACTCACCTTCCCCGGCGGGATTTTGATTGGCGATACGGCGGGATTTTTGAACGTGCCGAAAATCAAGGGCAACCACACCGCGATGAAATCCGGCATGGTGGCGGCGGAGTCGTTATATGACCTGCTCACCGCCGGTGATGCGACCAGTGCGGAGTGCACGGCATATACCGCTGCCATCAAAGCCAGCTGGATCTGGCCGGAGTTGAAGAAGGTGCGCAACATTCGCCCCGGGTTCAATTTCGGTTTGTGGGTCGGCATGATCCATGCCGCATTCCAGACGGTGGGCGGATGGTTATTGCCCTATACCATGAAAAACCATGCGGATTACGCGGCCCTGAAACCCGCGACCGATGATTTGAAAATTGATTATCCGAAACCGGATAACGTGCTGACCTTTGACCGCCTGACATCCGTGCGCCTGTCCAACACGATGCATGAGGATGGGCAACCATCCCACCTGAAGCTGAAAGACCCGTCTATTCCGGTCGCCGTCAACCTGCCCCGCTATGCCGAACCGGCGCAACGTTATTGCCCGGCCGCCGTGTATGAGGTTGTCGAGGACGCAAACGGCCCTAAATTTGTTATCAACGCCCAGAACTGCGTTCACTGCAAAACCTGCGATATCAAGGACCCCTCCCAGAATATCGAATGGACAGTGCCACAGGGCGGCGGCGGGCCGAACTATTCAAACATGTAAGGCCTTGATTTATAACAAACATACACCCGAAATCGCGCGGGAAAACATTAACCTTTGCGACTTATAATAAGGCCATGATCAAGATATCTGCCCCCCGCGCGGTTCTGGCCGTGCTGTTGACCGGAACCATGGCCGCCGCCGGAATTGGCGGTGTGTGGGAGTATATCCATCGGGATAAGGCCGCAACGCCCCCCGCGGAAAGCACCACCAGCGCGGATGCGGATGATGTACTGGAAGAACTGGCCCCGACATTGAATGCCAGCGGCAATCCGGTGAATGTGGTTCCCGCGATTATTCCGACCTTCATTCCCGATATTCCCAAAAACGCCACGGGTGATTACCTGATCGCGCATTTTGCCCAATCGCAAAATGACTGGCGCACCGCCAGCGATTATTTAAGCGGCGTATTGAAACGCGACCCCAACAATATTGAACTGATCCGCCGCGCCATGGTTCTGGCGCTTGGGTCCGGTGATTTCACACTGGCCGCGCAACGCGCCGACATGATCACCAAGGCGCAGGATTCGACAACCAGCGAACAAGATCCGCTCGCTTATCTCATTCTTTCATCCAACGCGATTGTGAATGGGCAATATGATGAGGCCATTGCGGTTCTCGACCATCTGCCCAAGGGCGACATGGCGGAATTTGTTGTACCGCTGCTGGCCAACTGGGCCCGCGTGGGCAACGGCACATATAACCAGGCCGAGCTGGCCGGAACGACCATCCATGCCTATCACGGCGGGTTGATGGCTAAATATCTGAAGAAAGATCAATCGCAGATCGAAACCTTTGCCCGCGTCATCATTCAACCCAGCGGTTTAACCGCCGAAGAATATGAACGCGCCGCCGATTTATTCGCGCTGGCCGGCAATACAAAAGAGGCGATGGAAATTTACACCGCCCTGCGCGATGAAGATATTGGCTCCCCCCTGGTCCATGAAAAGATCGAAGCGTTAAAGGGGAACAAGGACATCAATCCGTTGTTGGCGTCCCACCGCATCACCACCCCGGCCCAAGGCGCGGCACAGGCCGTGTTTGATCTGGCCCGCATTTTGTTCCAGGAAAACAGCGACGCCAGCGCCCGCGTGTTCGCCAATATGGCCTTGGGGCTGGACCCAAATCTGGCCGAAGCCCGTATTATTCTGGCCACATCCAGTGCGCGGTCCCACCAATATCAGGACGCGCTGAAACAATTCGACAAGATTCCGCAGACACATCCGGCCTGGGCCGAGGCGCAATATGCCGCCGCCGATATGCTGGACCAATCGGGACAGACGGATGAAGCGGTCCGCCGCCTGCGCACGATGTATGACATTCACCGTGATGTGGATGCGCTGGCCCGCATTGGCGACATCTATCGCGGCCATGAAATGTATGACAAGGCGCTGGTTGAATATAATGCCGCCATCGACGCATTGGGCGGTGATGTGAGCGATGAATATTGGCACCTGCTCTATGCCCGCGGTATGTGTCTGGAACAGGTTGGCGATTGGCCGGCGGCGGAGAAAGACCTTCTGGCCGCCCTGAAATTCCGACCCGACCAGCCCTACTTGTTAAATTATCTCGGCTATGGCTGGGCGGATCAGGGGAAAAACCTGGACCAGTCGTTGGAGCTGATCGCGCGGGCGCTGGAATTACAGCCCAATGACGGATACATCACCGATTCACTGGGCTGGGTCCACTATAAGTTCGGTCAATATCCGGAGGCCGTCAAATATCTGGAACGTGCCGTCGAATTATTGCCGTACGACCCCACCATCAACGACCATCTGGGCGATGCGTATTGGGCGGTGGGCCGCAAGAACGAAGCCCGTTTCCAGTGGGAACGCGCCCGCAATTTTGCCGATACGGCCGAGGACGCGGACTTGATCATCACGCTGGGGGATAAACTGCAAAGCGGTCTGCCTCCGATCGATCACACCAAACCCGCGATCAAGGCCGCCAGCACCAATCCGGCCAATACGGCACAGGAATAATCATCCCATATTTGATTGAAGGGCCCGGTGTGGTAAAAACCCACATGGGCCCTTTATCATATTTTGCACCGGCAAAGATCAACCTGTACCTGCACATCACCGGACGCCGGGATGACGGATACCATCTGCTCGATTCGCTGGTCGGGTTTGCCGATATTGGCGACGATATCACCATCACGCCATCAAACCATTTTGGCCTCACCATCGACGGGCCGTTTGAACCACAGTTCAGTGATGCAGATACCGATCCTGGCGAGGCGTCATCCAATCTTGTCGTCCGCGCCGCATGGGCGATGGCGCGGGCCACGGGACGGAAGCATCCCAACGCGACCATCCACCTGACCAAAAACCTGCCCGTGGCCTCCGGCATTGGCGGCGCGTCCAGCGATGCGGCGGCCACCATCCGCGGGCTGTGCCAGCTTTGGGATATTCCGCCTGATGCGGATTTCATCGCACCGCTGGCCTTGTCACTGGGGGCGGATGTTCCCGTATGCCTGCACGGCGCGGCGACCTTTATGCGCGGCATTGGCGATGTGGTGACGCGCGCGCCAGCCATTCCGCCGGGCATGGGCATCGTGCTGGTCAACCCGCTGGTCCCTTGTCCGACGCCGGGCGTGTTCCGCGCCTATGCCGCCAGCAAAGCCCCGTTCTCCCCCATAATGCAGAACGATCCGCAATGGCAGAGCCACGATGATTTCATCGCAACCTTACGCACCACGCGCAATGACCTGAGCGCCGCCGCAACCGCCACCGTGCTCGTCATTCAAACCATTCTGGACACACTGAACACCATGGAGGGCTGCGCCCTGTCCCGCCTGTCGGGCAGTGGCGCCACATGCTTTGGACTTTTTCCCGATCTATCCGCCCGTGATGCCGCCTATACAATAATAAAAACCCACCATCCAGGATGGTGGGTTTCAAAAGGGATCATTGCCTGATCCTCTGTAAAGAGACCTTAGTTCTGCTTACCCAGCATATGCGCCAGAATATCCGCATTCACCGCGCCATCAACAGCCAAACCATTGTCGCGCTGATAGGTGCGAATGGCATCCGTGGTCAGCGGGCCGCCAATACCATCGGCCGGACCGGGATACAGGCCACGGCGCATCAACTGCTCCTGCACCTGCGCGGTCAGGCTCTGATCACTTTTCACAACACCTTCACCCGCCAGTGACGCGGCATCCGCCGCCGACAAACGCGGGATCGCCGGGGCGATGTCTTCCGCGCGCGGGCGCGTGCGTTCAGTCGCGGCTGTCTTCACGATATTCGTCACCGGTTTTACGGCATCGCTGCGCTTCTGCGGCATAACTGCGGGCGGCGCGGCATTCTGCACGGCCCCCGCCGGATCGCGATCACGGCTCATTTCTTCATACAGGCTAGCGACCTGTTTCTTGCTCATGTTCAGCGCGGCGCTCAACTGGTCCAACGCGACCTGACCTTCCGGGCTGCCCCGATCGGCGGCATTCTTGTACCAGTAGATCGCGGATTTCGTATCCACCGCACCCAGCAGCCCATTCTCATAAATCAAACCGAGATTATAGGCGGCTTCGGTAATGCCCGCATTGGCGGCCTGTTCAAAGAAGCTGGCGGCCAGACGCGGATCATACGCGGTACCGATCCCTTCGATATGCGCAATGCCCAGATTATATTGCGCTTCCGGATGGCCCAGTTGCGCGGCGGCACGGTACCAGCGAATGGCGGTGGCGACATCCTTGCCCACGCCCAGACCCTGATGATACAGGACGCCCAGATTATAGCGAGCATTGGCAATGCCCTGTGCAGCGGCTTCCTCAAACCAGAGGGCCGCGCGTTTATAATCAACCTTCACCCCCGCATGTCCGGCGGTATAGATGGCGGCCAGATCGTGCTGCGCCTCGGGAATGCCGGCAAAGGCTTTGTCTTCAACATTTTTGATCACGGTAGGCAAAGATGAATCCGGCGTAATCCGCTCGGTCAGCGGTGCCAACCCTTCGCGCTTGGCGCGCAGGAAGGATTCAATGTCTGCACGATCCGCAACAGCGGTCGCATCGCCCTTGTCCTGCACGGTTTGCGGCGGAACCGGATCGACGATCATCACATCTTCGGCGCGTTCAATCGGGGCGGCGTCTGCGTCCGTCTGGTCAATTTTGGTTTGGGCAGCAATGGCGGCAACATCCTGCTCCAGATCGGGAACGACACCGGCCTCTCCCGGCTCAATCGCATTCAGAGCCGTCGCCACGGCATCCGGATTTACATCCATCATGTCGGAAAGATCTTCAACCCTCAGCGCGCCCGCCGCTTCGCTGGCCACATCCGTCACAAGGGACGGGTCCGCCGGGCCAAAGGCGGCCAGATCATTCTCATCCGTGTTCAACGTGGCATCGAGCCCGGCGATAAACGGATCGGATTGGGTATCGGTTTCGGTTGTCGCATTCAGGACCGGCGCAGCATCTTCGGCGTTCAGATCCGCTACAGTCTCAACATCATTCTGGGTCATGGTGAGCGTCGGCATGAATTGCACGCGCCAGCGATCCCACTGGCTGACGCCATATCCGGCCAGAATGGTCAGCGCCAAAACGCCAACCAGCGCCGTTGTGTTGACACGCACCGCGCGTTGCCACCAGAACGCATTCTGGTTGCTGGGCTCGGCCACGAAAATGGACCGCGATTGTTGCCCCGCGGGCACCAGCGCGCCCGTGCGAATGGCTTCGTTTGTGCGCTCCACCGATTGCTCAATCGCTTCGATCTTGCGCAGCATGCGCGCTTTGTCCTGCGCGGCCTGTTCCAGGCGGCGGGCCAAGCGTTCCTGCATCTCAAACGCTTCTTCCATGCGCGTCGCGATGGATTCGGCACGGTTCAGGCGATCCAGCGTTTCTTTCCAGATTTGTTCCAGTTCGGATTGACGGCGCAGGATGCTGATATCGGTTGCGTCCTGCTTGCTCAGCTTGTCCTGCAGGGTCAGGAAGATGCGCTCGCTCTGGTCTGAACGTGTTTCAAGATCGTCGATTGCGGATAGCAGTCGCTGGCGCTCATGTTCGCTTTTGTGCAAACGATCCGCCAATTGATTCAACAAAGACACGACAACCGCGTTACGGTCGTCCGGTGCTTTACGCGCCTGATTGCTCATGCGGTCCCTACTCCCATCACAGGACGACGGTCCAGCCCCCACAAAGGGCCGCGCCGATCCCGGCAATTTTTCAAATTCAAATATGGATTATGCCGGGGACTATAACCGATTTTGGAAAATATGGCCAAGAACGAATGTGTTAACAGGGCCGATTCTGTCCACATGGGCCCGTTCACCATGGTGTTAACGATGACGTTCACCACCCCAATAATTTCCCATAACGTAAATTAAATTTCCCTGATTCACGGGGCTTGCATTTCGCGCGCGGCTTGGGTAGTTTGGCCCCCGTTGATCCAGCCGGGTCATCACACAAATCGGCAAACAAGCCCGGTTTTCCCATGGTTATTGGGGCGTCGCCAAGCGGTAAGGCAGCGGTTTTTGGTACCGCCATTCCTAGGTTCGAATCCTAGCGCCCCAGCCATCTCCATTACCCTCCGCCATAGCCTGAGAAAAACGCCCCTGCCCCGGCGATAAGAACCGTTACATAAAATCCAGCCCGTTGCCGTAGGTTTTTTAATGGCTCTGCGCCAGATACGTATGCAGATGATCGATCAATGTGCGGATCTTGACCGAGAGGTGGCGCGTTTGTTGATAGACCGCATACACGTCAAAATCTTTTTCCTCGTAATCCTCTAAAACGACCTCCAGCTTTTTAGCCGCCAGAGATTCGTCGACGATAAATGTTGGTAACATCGTAATGCCGCATCCCGCCAGGGCCGCCTGGTGCAAGAGATCACCATTGTCGGACAAGAAATTCCCGCTGACGGCCTGCCATATCTTTTTTCCATCTTTTATAAAAGGCCACGACTTACCTTCGGCAAGGTTTATATAGCTCAGGCAGTTATGCGCCTTTAAATCCGCGGGGGATTGGGGGCGGCCATGCGTTTTGAAATAAGCGGGCGTCGCACAAACAACGCGCCGCCCTGCGCACAGCTTCTTCGCCATCAATGTCGGATCGGTCAGCGCGCCAATCCGAATGGCCAGGTCATAGCTTTCCCCCACCAGATCAACGCGGCGATCCGACAGGTATGTTCTAATCGACACATCGGGATATTTATCAAGATACGAGGCCAGCGCCGGGGCCAGAGTTTGCAAGCCAAAGCTTAAAGGTGCCGTGAGCTTAATCGTCCCGACCGGCTTTTGCGTTTGATAGCGCAAGGAGGCCTCGACCTCCTCCATATCCCCCAGCAATTGGCGGACGTGGTCGAGATAATGTTGCCCACTTTCGGTTAATGTCACCTGACGCGTCGTACGCACCAGCAACTGGACGCCGAGGAAATCCTCCAAATCCTTGATGCGTTTGCTGACCACCGAGTTGGCGAGGTTCAGCCTCCGGGCCGCATCGGCGAAGCTGCCGTTTTCGGCAACCGCTTGAAAGGCCTGCATATTTGCGAATTTATCCATTGTTCCATTTATTCGAATAGTGTTGTTCAATTTATCAATATTATCATTTTTTAAAGAACAATCTACACTTAAAGAATGGAGGCACACACAAACCAGCCCCCATCAAAATTCAAACCTTTAGGAGATAGATTATGACCGCCGCTACAGACAAATTGCTGACCCCTGAAAATTCCGTTTTCGTGTTCATCGACCATCAGCCGCAAATGGCTTTTGGCGTGACGAACATCGATCGCCAGCTTTTAAAAAACAACACCATCGCCATGGCGAAGACAGCGAAGCTGTTCAACATTCCAACAATTCTGACCGCTGTCGAAACCGAAAGTTTCTCGGGCTATATCTGGCCGGAGCTGATGGACGTTTTGCAGCAGGACCCGATTGAACGGACCAGCATGAATAGCTGGGAAGACAAAGCCTTCGTTGATGTGGTTAAAAAAACAGGCCGCAAGAAACTGGTTATGGCTGCACTCTGGAGCGAGGCGTGCCTGATTTTCCCGACCATCTGCGCGCTGGATGAAGGATTTGAAGTCATTATGAACGTTGATGCATCCGGCGGCACATCGCAAGTGGCGCATGACGCAGCCATTCGCCGTGCAGAACAACATGGTGCGGAAAGCATCTCAACCGTTCAGTTGCTGTTGGAAATGCAACGCGACTGGAGCCGGAAAGAAACGTATCAGGGCACAACCGATATCGTCCGTGAGCATTTCGGTGCTTATGGCATGGGCATCGATTATGCCGCCAGCATGGTCCACGAATACGGCCAACGCGCAAAATATCCCCACAAAATCAACAAATAGGAGCCATAAAAAGGAGAAGTGTCATGAAAACAGCATCCGGTATTCACCACATCACGGCAATCGCAAGCGATCCAAAAGTGAACTTTGATTTTTACACCAAAGTTTTGGGCCTGCGCTTTGTTAAAAGAACCGTGAACTTTGACGATCCGTCCACCTATCACTTTTACTTCGGCGATAGCATTGGGTCACCGGGCAGTATTCTGACCTTCTTCCCGCATCCCGATCTGGCCAAAGGTCGTCATGGCACAGGGCAAGCGGTGGAGATCGTTTTCGCCGTCCCCAAGGCAGCGTTGTCATTTTGGATGAACCGCTTCCACGAAATGGGTATCACCTATCAGGGGCCTGAAAAGCACTTCGACGAAACCGTTGTGCGTATTCAAGACCCTGACGGGCTGATGCTGGAGTTCGTTGGCGTGGATGATCTGCCCGATGATACGGCGTGGGCCACGGATGACATCCCCACGGATGCAGCCATTCGTGGATTTCACAGCGTGTCTTTGTGGGTCGATGATTACACAAAAACCGCCGATATCCTGACCCGGCATCTGGGCTTTAAGTATGTCGGTAACGATGGAAGCCGCTACCGCTACATTGCGGAAGGAGACGGTGTGGGCAAAATTGTCGACATCCGATCCATCCCCGGAATGTGGCGTGGCGCTCCGGGCGCGGGCACCATTCACCATGTGGCGTTCCGCGTTGGTGACGACGAAGCCGAAACCAAGGTTCGTGACGCCATTATCAAGGATGGCCATAGCCTGACACCGGTGATTGACCGTAACTACTTCCATTCGGTCTACTTCCGGGAACCAAACCATGTGCTTTTCGAACTCGCAACCGACAATCCCGGTTTTGATGTCGATGAGCCACGGGAACAGCTGGGGCAGGAATTGAAACTGCCACAGAAATTCGAAAACTATCGCGATGACATCGTTGCGGTATTGCCTGTACTCTAACGCGTGAACGGAGGTCACCATGAAGACCGATTTTAAACATATCTATCTTCCGGGTGACCCCGCTTTGCCGGTTCTGCTGCTGCTGCACGGCACCGGTGGAGACGAGCAGGATCTGGTGGAGCTGGGGCAAGCGGTCGCCCCGGGCTCTGCCATCCTCTCGGTACGGGGCAAGGTGCTGGAAAACGGCATGCCGCGCTTTTTCCGCCGCCTGTCCGAAGGCGTATTCGATCTGGAAGATCTTGCCTTCCGCACACAGGAGTTGGCAGATTTTATCACCGAAGCCCGCACAGAATATAATTTAACACAGCCCATCTACGCATTGGGCTTTTCCAATGGCGCCAACATCGCAGGCAGCCTTCTGCTGAGCAGACCGGAAATCTTAGACGGTGCGGTTTTGTTGCGCGCCATGGTCCCATTTGAACCAGAAACTTTACCGGACTTGTCGGGCAAGAAGATTTTGCTCTTGTCCGGTCTGATGGACCCGATTATCCCGGTGGACAATGCCAAGCGCCTGTCATGGATTTTGAAAGAATCCGGGGCCGATATAACATTCACAATGAAGCCGGCGGCACACGGGCTGACCCCTTCCGACTTTTCCGATATAAAGAACTGGATAGACAGGGAACATCATGCCAGATAATTTTCTTTCAAAAGACATAAAACGCCGCACCTTCATGCAAAGCGCCGCTGTTCTGGGCGCGGGACTTATGCTCCCTGCTTCATTCCACCTTATGACCAAGGATGTTCATGCCATGTCACCGTTAACGCCCGACACCGTCTTTTATAACGGCAAGATCACAACGCTGGATCAGAAGCAGCCTGAGGTCAGCGCGGTCGCACTGGCAGGCGGTCAAATCGTTGCCGTCGGAAGCGATAAAGACATGCGACAGATCGCAGGCGAACACGCGCGTTATATCGACCTTAAGGGACACCGGGTCATTCCGGGCCTGAACGATTCGCATACGCACCTGATCCGGGGCGGGCTGAACTACAATATGGAGCTCCGCTGGGACGGCGTCACCAGCCTTGCTGACGCCTTGTTAATGCTGAAAATTCAGGCCGATAATACACCCGCGCCGCAATGGGTGCGTGTGGTCGGGGGCTGGAGTGAATTCCAGTTCAAGGAACGCCGCATGCCGACACTGGCGGAAATTAATGCCGCGGCCCCTGATACACCCGTGTTCATCCTGCATCTTTATGACCGTGCGTTATTAAACGGTGCCGCATTAAAGGCCGCAGGCATAACCAGGGATACACCCGACCCTGTCGGTGGCCGTATCGAGCGTGATGCCAACGGCAACCCCACAGGCATGTTGATTGCCGAACCCAATGCGCTGATCCTTTATTCCACGTTGGCCAAGGGGCCGAAATTGCCCCTGTCTGATCAGATCAATTCCACCCGCCATTTTATGCGCGAACTGAACCGGCTGGGCGTGACGTCGGTCATCGATGCGGGTGGCGGATTCCAGAACTATCCCGATGATTACGATGTTATCAATCAGCTTCATAGCCATGGCCAGATGACCGTCCGCATCGCCTATAACCTGTTCACACAGAACAAAGGGAGCGAGCTGGCAGATTTCCAAAAATGGTCTAAAATTGTAACGCCTTACAGCGGGGATGATTACTTGCGCCATAATGGTGCGGGAGAAATGCTGGCGTTCTCGGCCGCAGATTTTGAAGATTTCCTGCAGCCACGCCCTGACATGGCGAAATCCATGGAAAAAGAACTCGGCGATGTCGTGCGTTTTCTGGTGGAGCAAAAATGGCCATTCCGCCTGCATGCAACCTATGACGAAACCATCGACCGCGCCTTGAATGTCTTTGAAGACATTAACAAAGATACGCCGTTTAACAATTTACGCTGGTTCTTCGATCATGCGGAAACAGTCAGCGAGAGGAATCTTGAGCGGATTAAACGCCTGAATGGTGGCGTCGCAATCCAGCATCGCATGGCGTTCCAGGGCGAATATTTCGTTGATCGCTATGGCAAGGAAGCCGCCGAAAACAGCCCGCCGATCCGCAAAATGCTCGATATGGGTGTACCCGTAGGGGGCGGCACTGATGCCACACGCGTGGCCAGCTATAACCCCTGGGTATCGCTTTACTGGATGATAACGGGAAGGACGGTCGGCGGACTGGCTCTCTATGGGGATGCCAATCGCCTGAACCGCGAAGAAGCTTTGCGTCTGTGGACACAGGGCAGCGCCTATAAGTCGAGCGAAGAATCGGTAAAAGGCACCATTAGCCCGGGGCAATATGCCGACTTTGCCGTGCTCTCCAAAGATTTCATGCATATACCTGATGACGAGATCAAAAGCCTGACATCTGTGATGACGATTGTGGGCGGCAAAATTGTATATGCGGCCGACGCATTCAAGTCATTCGATGCACCGCTGCCCCCGATCAGCCCCGACTGGTCACCTGTTAAACGTTTTGGCGGGTACCAGCATGCCAGCCTTGCGGAATCGCCGCAGTTTGAAATGGCCGCAGCCCCATCATGTGCCGTTCATGGTTGCGCCCATCATGGCCATGGCGCTGGCCACGATGGAAAGCTATCAAAATGGCTGGGCCTGGATGACAAGACAAAGAAACCCAATTTTGAAAACCCGTGGTCTATGGGCTGCGGCTGCTTCGCCTATTAACAGGAGACGTCAATGCCCATTCATGTTGCCATCACCCGCAAGGCCCTGCCCGGTAAAGAGCAGGAGTTTCACGATGCCTTGCGCCGTTTCATTGGAAAATCATTCGAGAATGATGCCGTTCACGGCGCCGGAATCATTACGTTTCCACATGAAAGAACACATGAAATCGGCATCCTGCGCACGTTTGCGAACCAGGAAGAACGTGAGGCGTTCTATAACTCCGCCTTCTTTAAGGAGTGGGATGCCTATGCAGCAACACTCACCGAAGGTGAAGCCACATACCGCGACCTGACCGGCCTTGAAGCATGGTTCCGCACGCCCGGCGCACCGGCACGCTGGAAAATGGCGCTGGTGACTTTGGCGGGCGTTTATCCGGTCAGCCTTCTGTTGACCTATACAGTCGCCAAAGCTTTGGAACCGTTGCCTTTGCCTCTTCGATCGTTCATTTTTTCTGCCTGTATGGTCGCAATGCTGACATGGATTGTCATGCCTTTCCTCGTCAAACATTTAAAACCATGGCTACATCGCAGCTAAAACATTCATTTATTGAATGAGTTTTAACGGGATGCGGAACCTAACGAAAAAATAGGAAGATTAGAGCGCATTATCACGCATATCGCGTAAAATTGATTGCGCCTTCTCACGAATGGCCTGCTTCTTTTCCGGGCTGAATTTGTCCCAGGTGGCGTAGACATAGGGTAGACGATGGTTCGGCCTCAGTTTGGCTTCGTTGCGCGCCATGAAGTCCCAGTATAAAGCATTAAACGGGCAGGCCCGCGGCCCCGTCATATCGTTCACATCATACGCGCAACGTGTACAAAAATTGCTCATTTTATTGATGTATTTTCCGCTCGCAGCATAAGGCTTGCTGCCCATGATCCCGCCATCCCCGAACAGAGCCATGCCCAGTGTATTGGGCATTTCAACCCATTCATACGCATCGCTATATACAGCGAGATACCATTCCTGCACCTGCCTGACATCAAGGCCAGCCAACAAGGCAAAATTACCTGTCACCATTAATCGCTGTATATGATGCGAATAGGCGTGATCACGTGTGTGACAAACAGCTTCGCGGACACAGGTCATTTTTGTATCTGCGGTCCAATAGAAATCGGGAAGCGGTTCGCATGCATTGAAATAATTCATTTCGCCGTATTCGGGCATATGCAACCAGTAAACGCCGCGGACATATTCGCGCCAACCCAGAATTTGGCGGATAAACCCCTCCGCCGCGTTCAAGGGCACATGGCCAGACAGATAGGCGGCCTCGGCCTGGCGGCATATCTCCAACGGCAGAAGCAAGCCAGCATTCAGATAGGAGGAAATCAGCGAATGGTAAAGATAGGGCTCGCCCGACACCATGCAATCCTGATAATCACCAAAATGCGGTAATAATTTCGTGATGAAATGATCCAGCTCGATCAAGGCCTGTTCACGGTTGATCGCATAGTGAAAGG
Source organism: Micavibrio aeruginosavorus EPB (assembly GCF_000348745.1). NCBI lineage: Bacteria > Pseudomonadati > Bdellovibrionota > Bdellovibrionia > Bdellovibrionales > Pseudobdellovibrionaceae > Micavibrio > Micavibrio aeruginosavorus. Next base: position 1,940,873 of record NC_020812.1, read on the forward strand.
GCTCCAGATGCCCGAAATGATTTGAAAAACGTTCTTTAACAAGGGACAGGACATTCCTGGTTATTTCATCCTTTGCATGAGATATGCGCCGTGGTGAAAAAAGACCGCGCGGTGGGGATTTACGGTTTTCTTTGTCAAAATTCCACTGCCCTCCGGTCGGCTCACCGTTTTCATCAATCAGGATGTTATATTTTTTGCGCATAACGCGATAAAAATATTCCATACGTAATTGCTTGCGGCCTTCGGCCCATTGCGAAAACTCGCTTATCCCACACAAAAAACGGGTATCAGGACGAATATCAACGGGAACACCAAGCTCGGTATGCCACGATTCAAAATCCTTTAGCAGCCTGTATTCACCGGGCTCCGTAATGACAATTCTTTTTGCTCGTTCCCTGTGAAGGATCCGCGAGACCTCCCCCTTAAGGCTTCCGGTATTTTCAGGATCATCCAGCGAAACGTAAACAACCCTATACCCCTTTTCCACTAACTCTTGTGCAAAATGGCGCATCGCGGAAAAAAGAAAGGCTATTTTTTTTGGATGGTGGCGAACATACGTCGCCTCCTCCATCACCTCGCACATTAAAATGACATCGCCATCCGCGCAGTCATCAAGGCTGGACAATGTCGTGGAAAGCTGATCCCCCAGAACGAGGCGAAGGGTCGTCATTTCTCTCCAAGCGCCTTCTCAATCGCGGCCTTGACGCGTTTGCTATCCGGTGCCGTTGTGGAATTAAAATAATCGATTAGATTTCCGTTCCGGTCGACAAGGTATTTATGGAAGTTCCATTTAGGCGCCGTTCCAAAACCAAGAGTTTGTCGCGCCCAAAGGTAAAAAGGATGCGCATTATCGCCAGAGACAATTTCCTTGGACGCCATTGGAAATGTAACACCGTAATTTGCCTTGCAGAATGTCGCGATTTCCTGATTTGTGCCCGGCTCTTGCCCACCAAAATCATTGCTTGGCACCCCAATCACAACAAAACCATCGTCCCTGTAGACATTATAAATCTCCTCGAGCGCCTGAAACTGCGATGTGAACCCGCAATACGAAGCCGTATTCACAATCATTATAACTTTTCCTTCAAATTGAGTGAGGGGCAAAGGCGCCTCGCCCATTAACGTCTTGAAGGAAAAATCATACGCATTATGGTTTGTCATATCCTTGCCTTGCGCATATCCGGGAAAAAGAAACAGGGTTGTCGCCATCATTGTACGAATAAAATTTTTCATTTTGATTTTTTCCTTATGTTTTAATCATGCGCATCAGCCTTAAGGACAAGCCATAGGGCAAAGCACGCAGCATTTTCATTGGCACCGTCAATGCCTTTGGAAAATGAATTTCAAAGCGCCGGGACAATAATCCATCGGCAATGGCCGAAGCCGCCTGCTCCGCCTCCATCAAGGCCGGCATGGTGAACTCATTTTTTTCCGTCAGGGGCGTCCGTACGAAACCGGGGCTAATTAGCTTCACATCAATGTGATTGTCGCATTCCGCCCTTAGCGTTTCGGCGAGGTTTATGATGGCCGCCTTTGTCGCGCTATATGGTTGCCCCTTGGGAAGGCCGATATATCCCGCGACACTACCACACAGAGCAATCTGTGAATTTTCCGGCTGTTCCTTGAGGATCGGAAAAACTGCATGCACCAGATTGAACGCTCCCATTAAATTCACGGAAACAATTTCCCCGGAAACGGCAATGTCCAACGAATCCATTTTCATGGGGACATACGCCGCAGCAAGATAAATGACACGGTCGATCCGGCCAAACGCGGCACGAATGGCCTGCGCGGTACGCATCACTGCATCTGCATTCGTAACGTCAAGGGCGAACACACGATGTTGCGGCCCTAATTCGGCGGCGATGCGTTCAAGGTCATCTTTACGCCGGGCAGAAAGCGCGAGAATGGCACCGCGCGCGGACAGGTCCCGCGCAAGGGATAAACCTATCCCGCTGCTGGCCCCAACGATCCATACAACCTGATTTTCGTACCCCCGCTTTGTCATTGCGCTTGCTTCTGCATGAAAATTGTCAGTTCAGACACCGTTACGCCGAACTTTTTCAAGTAGGAACGATTTATCAAAACACCGTCATTCATAACCCACATCCAATCATCGAAACGAATGCGATATACTTTATCACCCACAGGCAAATCCATCACATAATTCCAACGTACAGCGCTACCCTCGGCTACGCCACTGGCTTTGTCTATAATATCGGACGCCGTTCCGGTATAGCTTCCATCCGGCTGTTTCGTAATGGTCCATACGCGCTGCTGCGTCTTTCCATCATAATAATTAAAGTTTTCAATCAGTGTTCCAACATCACCATCCCACGTTCCGACCATATCAACATCGAAACGACGCACGACACGCCCGCGCCAATCCTGCACGATCCCCCATGCTTTGACGGGACCGTTAAAATATTCACGAATATCCGCCTGCGGTGTCGTTCCTTTGTAATAATCAATATTATTTCCGGCACAGCTACTCAGCATGATTAGGGCTCCTATAGTTGCAATAATCTTAAACGGTTTCATTTTTCTCTCCTGAAGACGGGGCGATGAAGAAACAATAGAGCAAAACCGCCGCGATGAATTTCAGCACGCATGGTATCAATGCGTAAGCCAGAGAAAGCGACCATAAAGAATTCGGGGCGTTTATGGCCTGCGGCACAAACCCAGCATAATCGAGATAGGGAAGCGCAATCGCCGAAGCGACAGCGAGGCTTATTTTTCCAATAAAAGCCAAAAGCGCGTAATAGGTTCCAGACAGATTTTGCTTGTTGTCCGCGTGAATTTGGCTGGACAGGATTGATGGCGGCAACGTCAAATCCGCCCCCAAGGCCAAGCCAGAAACCAGGCACACGATGGCGTAAGCCACAATGTCGCCATGTCCAAGAAGGAAGGCCCCCGCGAATCCAGCGATAGCCAGAATATTGGACATCGCCCAGGCCGCGTATTTTCCGCGGGCTTCGCTGATTTTTTTCCAAAGGGGCATCCCCACAATTCCCGACAGAAAATAGAGCAGGAGAAATGGCCCCACCATATGTTCCGCGCCCAGCAAATCGCGCACAAAGAAAATCACAAGAACCGCAGGAACGCTCGATGCAAGCATACTGACTGCATAAATAGCGAAAAAGCGCCCCATCTGACGCGGCGTGGACCGCACCGCAGTGAAGGGGGAAGGCACCCGCAAAGATGGTGTGCGCGATATATTAATGCGAGCCGCTTTTGAGAAAAGAAAGAGAGCAATAGCTCCCAAAATGGTCAGGATAAAACCATACCAAAGATACACACGGCCTTCCGGCACAATGTCCTGCAAGATGGACGGCATCGAAACGGCGAGGATAAGGCCGACAAGTCCGAATGCCTCGCGGACTCCAGCGATTCGTGTCTGATCATTTTTGTCTTCGGTCCACAATGTTGCTTGCGCACCAAGGATAATCGCAATCACGCTGTATGCCGTAACGGCCATAAACATGCAAGCACCGAACCATATAAGCGGTGACAGCATGATCGTATTAAACAGAAGCGTGATTGACAGACATAAAGACAAAAGCGCAACAGTGGTAATCGGCACAAAAAAACGAACCGATTTGTCGACCAACCAGCCGATTAAAGGGTCTTGCACCGCATCCCAAAGCCTGATGAACAACAATATCATGCCCAAAAGCGCAAGCGATATTCCATGGTTCGTGGCATAGAAGTCGGGCGCCAGGACATAAAGTGGGAAACCCGCAAACGCCAGCGGTATGGCAATTGCGCCATACTGAAAAAGCTTATCGCGCGTGACCGGCGTTTGGTTCATTTATCCCCCAACAACGCCTGGCGCAAGCTTGGCTCTGACGTATTCTGGCCAAGCCATATCGCAAAGAAATGTTGGGCAAAAGCATCACCCTTGATGGTGGAAATTCTTTTACCATTACGGTAAAAAATTGTCTCTTTCCCAGGAATATATGCCGCCGAAAGCGTTGTTCCATTTTGAACATCGGGAAAGATCCCCTTCATTTGGGAATGCCAGGCCGCTAGAATGACTTCATCCGAAAAACCCTGGCGCCGGATTTCTTGCACGGATCGGTCAGCAATCGCCGCGCCCTTTATATCGCGATAATATTCGATGGACAGAACAAAGGGCTTTCGGGCATCCCACCGCCCATCCGGGGCGTACAAAGTCGCTTTGTAAACATCCCAGAATGCATAGGTCAAAACACCTTCGCCAACAATTTTGGGGTTCTGCAATTTTGCCAGGATGACATCCGAAGCGGCAACGGCCGGCTGCGGAAGGGACATCACCACCAAAAGAACTGCAATAATATTACGCAGCATGGCGCAACTCCCACTGCATCACATCGGTACGGCCATGGCGAAATGCCGCGATACAGGACGTCAGATAAAAACGCCACAAACGAATAAACTTATCATCAAACCCCATGGCCTTTACATCATCGACGCGGGCATCAAAATTTTCCAACCAGCGCGTCAAAGTCAGGGCATAATCCTGCCCAAAGGCGAATGAATCAGAGACTTGCAAACCGGCCTTCTCACTCTCCACACGAAACCGTTCAGGGGATGGCAACATCCCGCCCGGAAATATGAATGTGCGAATGGCGTCTCCACCCTTGCGATAGCGATCAAAACAAGCATCAGAAATAGTGATCGTCTGGATAAGCGCAGCCCCCTTTTGCGCCAGCAAGGATTTTATTTTTGAAAAGTAAACTGGCCAAAATTTTTCTCCGACAGCTTCGAACATCTCGATTGAAACAATCTGATCATATAGGCCTTTTTGGTGACGGTAATCCTCAAGCGCGATTGTTGCGTTTTTCCCAAGGCGACGCGACGCATAATCATGTTGCTCCTGTGATATCGTCAACCCCTTGATTGCGTAATCCCCCTTTTCCATGGCACGCTCGGCGAAACCTCCCCACCCGCACCCAATTTCCAGCAAACGGCCAGACGGCTTCATTCGCTCAATAATTCGGTCATATTTACGATTTTGCGCCTTGTCCAAGGGTTCATTTTGGTTACTGAACATCGCCGCCGAATAGGTCATGGTCGGGTCGAGCCAAAGCGCATAAAAATCATTGCCGATATCATAGTGCGCATGGATGTTTTTTCGACTGCCACGAATTGTATTGCGGGTAAAAATGTAAGCCATTCTGGCCGCAACCCGGCCGAACGAGGCACCGGCAATATAATCATCGAGAACAGATTGGTTTTGCATGCCAAATTCAAACAAGCTGGCGGGATCAGGTGAATCCCATTTTCCATCGCGATACGTTTCCGCCAGCGCGATATCGCCGCGACACATGGCACCGGCCAGGACATGCCAATCATGAAGAACCAGCTCCGCCGTAGCGCCCGGGAAATTCCCATGGAAAGAGCGAATCTTTCCGTCCGGCGTTGTCACAGACAAGGAACCGTAGCGAATATTATTCAGAGACTCCAGAAAGCGATTTGTTATCAAGCGATCCAGCATGATTTTGCCTTTTAAATTAACCGTTAAAACGATTTGAATTTCATGAAGTTTTTTAGCCCTTACATTTTACCAAGATTGCGCGTTGCGCTGATCTTTTCTGTGCGCTGATCGGGCTTTGAAACATAACGGATTCCCTTGGCGATAAGCCGCAACGCTTGCCAGTGAATCAGAAAAATTGCCTTTAACGTCACACATGGATGCCGCCAGAACGCACTGCTCAAGGTTTTTTTGTTCAATGGAGAGAATTCCCCCAACAGAGATGTGACTAACTGTCGCTGGCCATGCCCGTCGTAATAATCAATAAAAACCCCAAGCCCGTCTTGTCGCAGGTCAAAACGGAATTTGTACGATCCATCGCGTGCAAGGAAAGGAGAGACATGGAATAATTTTTCTGCCTCTAGCCAATCTTCACCCTTAATAGGGGTATGATCGGGATGAGCGCACAGATAGCTATGCTGTTCACCAAAAGTATTGTGAACGTCGCACAGGACCGCTCTCAAAACACCTTTTTCATCAAGGCAGAGATAAAAGCTGACTGGGTTAAAGACATACCCCAAAATCCGCGGCATCGTAATCAGAATGATGTCCTTAACATCATCCTTAAATCCATGGGAAGAAAGAATGGATTGCACCCACGGCAGCGGATCAGTACCGTCACGCTTGCCCAGATCCTTCGGGTAAAAACTGGCAAGGCGGCCAGGGATTTTTTGGGCAGGCAACGGCAACGCCAAATAATATACCCCATAGGAAAAGCTGTTTTCCTTTGGGAAAACCCTTCGATGCATCACTTTTGCGGTATATAGCCGGGGCTCGCTTACCATGGCGGATCAATTCCCATATGCGCCGCAACAACAACCGCACTCGCCAACCCATCTTCATGGAAACCATAGCGCTGATACGCACCACAGAACCAGAATTTGTTCTTTCCCTGTATGGATCCAATCATGGACTGACCACGAATTGCCCCTTCATCAAAAACAGGGTGATCGAACATATAATCATCGTAAACTAAATCCGCTTTTGGATCGCGACCGGGATTAAGCGTTGCAATGATGGTGTCTTTCACCCCAATCGGTTGCAGATTGTTCATCCAATAGCTGAGGGAAACGCACGGATTTGCATCGGCCACATTCTCAGACAGATAAACCCAACTGGCCCAGGCGTCATGCCGATTCGGCATAAATTGCGTGTCGCTGTGCAGGACGGCACGGTTTGGCTGGTATTTGAACGCAGAAAGAATCTTTTTCTCATCCGCGCTGGCATCGGCCATCATGGTTAAGGCCTGATCCGCGTGGCATGCAAAAACAACTTCATCAAAGGCACGAACATCGCCGGATACGTCCTCAACCACAACACCTGACTCTGTACGGCGCACAGACACGACACCCCGATTTGTCAGGATGCGATCCTGAAAATTGGCCGTCAAACGACGCACATATTCACGGCTTCCGCCGCGTACCGTATACCATTGCGGATGGTCATTAACCGTCAATAACCCATGATTTTCAAAGAATCGAATAAATGTACAGGCCGGAAAATCCAACATCCCTCCGACTGGCGTGCTCCATATCGCGCCCCCCATAGCCAAAAGGTAATAATCACGGAACCACCGCCCCATCCCCAGCTCATCCAGGCACGCCCCCAGCGTAAATGCGGGGTCTTTATCAATATAGCGCTTCGCCTGTGCGTTAAATTTTAGAATATCAAGGATCATGCGCCAGAATGCCGGCCGGAAAAGATTGGTCTTTTGCGCGAGCAAACCGGATACCGTGCGGGTACCATATTCAAGCCAACCGCCCCCCACACTCGCCCCGAATGACATATCGCTTTCAACGATAGGCACATCAAGATGTTCAAAAAGACGTGTCAGGAGTGGGTAATTTTTCTTATTAAACACGATAAATCCCGTATCAACGGGAACGACACCATCGGATGTCTTCGCCTCTACAGTACGACTGTGGCCACCAACATAGGCGTTTTTTTCGTATAGCGTTACGTCGTGATGGGGATGCAGCAGAGATGCGATCCCCAAGCCGGAGATTCCCGTTCCGATAACCGCTATATTTTTACGCGCATGTGTGCCCAAGACCGGAATCCTTCATCGTTCTTACTTTATTATTAAAGGACAGGCTTTTGCCTCAAGCTTACACAATTCTGAATTATTGGTAAGGTTAGAACAAAATGCGCACACACAACCCCGGATTTGCATCCTCGAGTATGATTTTTGCCTGATGCTGGTTAACCACAGCCTGAACCAGGCTCAGGCCCAGGCCGTTTCCTGGGGTGCTGCGGCTGCTATCACAGCGGTAAAAATGTTTAAAAACATCGTCCTTCTCATGATCGGGAATGCCTTGGCCGCGGTCTTCGACACGCAACGCTATGCGCTTTCCATCAACCGCCGCCAGAACGCGAACAACTGAATGCGGCGGTGCAAATTTAATCGCGTTATCGAGGATATTCGTGCACATCTGAAAAATTTGATCTCTGTCGCCTTTTATAAACAAGCCAGGCGAAATATGCGTTTCAAGCTTCACCATTTTTTCTTCTGCTACGGGCTCGTATAATTCGGCAACATCAAGCAAAAGACGGGACAGGTCGAAATCACGGAAAAAATCTGCGCGCTTCCCCTTCTCAATATTTGCGATGCGCAGTAGTGCATGAAAAATTCCAAGAATACGGTCTGCATCGGCCAACAGCGTATCGATTTTGCGGGGATCCGCAGGCTGATTTTTCAACGCCTCTATATCACTCCGCAAGCCAGTTAATGGGGTCCGCAAGTCATGCGCAATGTTATTGCTGACCTCACGAATACCACTCATCAAGCTTTCTATTTTCTCCAAGAATTCGTTCAGGACGGTCGCAAGGCTGCTTAGATCATCCCATTCGCTATCAATTGACAAACGTTGTGACAGATCGCCCGTTTCAATAATATTCTGTGCCGTTGCGGCAATACGATTAATTCGGCTCACCACGAAATAACTGATCCCGAAACTGACAATAACGACAGCCAGCATCAAAACCATAACCATCCATGTCATATGTTTCAGGGTTTCATGGCTTGTGATTAATTCATTCACGTTTCGCGCGACGATGACCCTTGATCCATCATCAAACGTATGGATTTTTGCTGCAAAAACCTGCGCGCCATCTGCTGTATTCAGCGTAAAGCGTAAAACGCCTTCCATAAAATTTTCAATATCGTTTGGCATGGGGTCAATGGCCCCGGCGATGAGGGTACCATTTACGGATTCATAACGAAAACGAACAATCGGATCATTGTCTCCACGCCGCTTGATATAGGGGACAAGATTATCGTTCTTTGTTTCGGCAAGAGTGGAAAGCATGGCGATTTCAATATTAATCGCCGCTTCGCTTTCACGGAGAAATTCGCGCTTCCCGAACTCGGTCAGAAAATAGCCTAACATCCCCGCAGACAAAGCCAGCAGGATGGTAAACAATAAAGCCATCCTGAAACTTGAGCTGTCCAGATATCGCCTAGAAACTGTCTTCGATAATGTATCCCGCACCGCGCACCGTCTTGATAAAACTGTTATCCGCATCACCCAGCTTTTTGCGCAGACGGCTGATATGCACGTCGATGACGCTGGTTTGTGGATCAAAATGATAATCCCACACACCCTCCAGTAACATTGTCCGGGTTACAAGCTGGCCTTTAAACTTCAACAGATACTCGAGAAGCTGAAACTCGCGCGCCTGCAATTCAATAAAACGGCCCGCGCGTTTCACCTTGCGACTTAAAAGATCCATTTCAAGGTCACAGGCTGTTAGAATGGCTGATTGCTGCGTTTTATTGGCCACTGCCGATCGTTTGCCCAGTGCCTCAACGCGCGCAAGGAGCTCGATAAACGCGAACGGTTTAACAAGATAATCATCCCCGCCAGAGCGAAGGCCGGATACCCGGTCATCAACATCACCAAGCGCGCTTAAAATCAGGACACCCGTAAGGTTCCCACTGCCACGCAATGTTCGTATGACAGACAGGCCGTCCATCTTTGGCAACATGCGGTCAATCACTAAAACATCATATTTTTCATTTGATGCCAGATGCAATCCCGCCTCGCCATCCGCGGCAAGGTCCACGACATGGCCGGCTTCTTTAAGGCCCTTATGGATGTAATCCCTTATCTTCTGATCATCTTCAACAATAAGAATTTTCATTTAAAACCCGCCTGCCTGACATGAAAACATCAATACCGCGTTTCCCGCAGCTTGCCTATATCCACATGGCGGAAAAGCGGTGGCGATATTGATCCGCGTCATTAGACAGCGCGCCGCCATGGATTTTGTTCTGTTTTTCTCGCAGATGGGGCCGATTTCGCCATTTTTCGTAAGGCTGATACACGATTCTCAGTGCTCGGGTGCGTCGAAAAAAGGTTGTCCATCTTGCGCATATGCAGGGGGTTCACAATAAACATATGCGCCGTTGCCGGATTTTGTTCAGCGACATGATTGTCGACATTCCCGGCTATGGAATCCAGTTTTTCCAAAGCTGAAGCCAACGCCATCGGATCGCCACATATCGCCGCGCCATCCTTATCGGCCGAATATTCGCGTACGCGCGATATGGTCATTTGCACCAAAGAGGCCGCAAGCGGCGCCAAAATCATGACGGCTATCGACGCCAACATACCGCCGGGACGATCACGATCATGGCCAAAAAACATCGCGAAGTTTGCTAGCATTGATACGGCCCCCGCGATTGTCGCGGTAATCGTCATGGTCAATGTGTCACGATTTTTGATATGAGCCAGCTCATGCGCGATCACGCCGCGTAACTCACGCTCATTCAAAATATTCATGATGCCGGTCGTGACCGCCACAGCGCCGTTTTGCGGGTTTCGACCGGTGGCAAAGGCATTGGGCTGGGCATTTTCAATGATATAAACACGAGGCATGGGCATATTGGCCCGCTGCACCAATTCATACGTCATATCATAAATAGGACCGGACTCAATCAGCTTCGCACCATACAGGCGTAAAACCATTTTGTCCGAAAACCACCAGCTCCCGACATTCATCGCCGCTGCAAAAATCAGGGCGATCACCATTCCTTGCTGGCCACCCAGCATCATGCCAATCCCACCGAACAACGCCGTCATCGCGGCCAGCAGGACAAATGTTTTCATGGTACTCATCATTTGCGACCTCCATTCATCTATGTGGGTGTACCATTCATATAAAGCCAGACCGTGTACGCCGTATAAGCGACCAGCATGGCCGCACCGCTGATCCGGCCAATCGTCATACCGCGCAGCAGATAAACAGACAGGAAAGCAGATACCCCCAGCATAATCCACACATCATAGGCGGCGATGTGCGATGAGATAGGGATCGGCGAAATGATGGCCGTAACCCCAAGAATGGACAGAATGTTAAAAATATTACTGCCCAGAATATTGCCGATCACGACATCGCTATGCTTGCGCATCGCCGCAATAAAGGCCGTCGCCAGCTCCGGCAAGGATGTACCAACCGCAACGACCGTCAACCCAATAACGGCTTCTGATATGCCGAAACCTCTGGCGATTGAAACCGCACCTTCAACAAGGATATACGCGCCACCGATCAACAGAACCAAACCGCCTAATGCAAAACCAGCGGCCGTCATTCGGCTTAACCGGGGCTCCCCCTCGACGTCCTCTTCGATGTGATGCGCTACGTCGGAACAAACCTTTTTATCCTGGCAATAAGACCACACAATATAGGCGACGAGAGCCAAAAACATGATCAGTCCAGCGAAAAACGAAACCATACCCATGGTCGCCAAGCCACACAGGGCAAGGCTGGCCCCGAGCATGACAAAAACATCACGCTTGATAGAATTTCCGGCGATCGTGATTGGGTATAAAACAGCCGCCAACCCTACAATCAGAAGGATATTGGCAATGTTGCTTCCAACGACATTACCAATCGCGATATCAGATGCTCCCTTTAGCGCGGCCCCGACCGAAACGGTCATTTCGGGCATAGACGTACCAAAACCAACAATGACCGCACTGACCAAAAGTTTGGAAAGGCCAAAATTCCGTGCCAGAGAAACAGCACCACGAATGAGCCCTTCGCCGCCAAAGAACAGCAGGATCAGGCCACCCACAACCATCAGAATATCAATCATTATTTTTCTTCCCCTTGAAAACAGCCAGGGAAGAGAGTCCCCTTCCCCGGCATACGGCATTAAAAGTCAAACAGATCCATGATCCGAGACATTTTACCTTCTTTTTTGTAATGCTTCCCGGAACCGTAATAGCCTTTTTCTTTATATCGACGATAATCGTCATCATCGCGCTGATATCGCTCACCCCCATCAAAGCTTTTGTTTGATTGATAGGATTGTGCCGTTGCGCGCATTTCGGCCTCCATATCCTCACGCACGAGATGCAAGATTTTTTCGAGTTCACCTTTATCAAGCCATATCCCGCCGGATGTCGGACAAACGTCAAGTTCAATCCCATAACGATGAATCTGACGCATCGGGGAACCATCAATAGGCGATGTCATGAGTGGCATTTGAAACTCCTCTTTCTCTTAAATTTTTACGCTTAATACGTCCATTTGATTTGGAATTCGACTTCTTCTTCACCGTTCCCACGTTCATGCTCGACGCTGAGAACGGCACCTTTTGGAACGTAAATACGCTCACCAGCAACCTGGATATCAAAACGATCACCCTGTTCAAGGCAGTCTGCCAGTCGACGGATTTTTTCGACAAACTGCTCAACGCTGTAGGTTTTTTCAATATCTCGGCTTTGTTTCGACGTTTCTGTACCAGATGTCATGATTTATCCTTTCCTATGAGAATGCTGATGGGATTTATAGGGCGCGCCCGGACCGCCCGCGAACGCGAACACGGACAGGCTGAAGATGCAGATACGTATTGTCATACCTGTACCTTTCCATACGCGCGCGGATCGCCAGACAAATTTTCTTGAGCTTGAGCAGGCGCATCCAGTCCGGCCAACGGCGTGTGCGCTCTCTCTCGATCTCTTGCTGGATCTGAGCCGATTTGAATAACAGTGATTTGAAGTGCTGCACTGACATATCATCCTCCTTATCATCAAAGTTACAGCTTTGATCGGGAGGTTTTCGGTGTCAGGATTTAGAAAAAGTCAGCCGACACCGGAAAACATGTTCCCGATGCGGTCCGACATCACGATAAGATTTGTAAATTAATTTCCTATCGCCAGAGGGGCCCGGCCCGCCACATCGACCAAATATAGTTAGATTTTTATTCTTGGCAAGGGGGTGGCTCAATATGAAAACGGCCATGAAATCAAGCCGTTAAGAGAAAGGGGCCCTATTTGATACAGCGCCCTCCTCAGGCAGCCCCGCACTCTCGTCGGCGAAGGCTGGCAATATTGCGTTTAATTCTTGAAAGAAAATTAGCCGCATACACGCCATTTATAACCCTGTGGTCAAAGGACAGAATCAGATTGCTGATGCGCACCTTGGAACCATCACGATCAAACCCCCAATAGGGCGTCCCAATGAATAAGGTGGCCACAGAGGGCGAAACAACAATTGGTGTCCCCCGAATGGTGTCAAACGCTGACATATCGCTGATTGACACAGAATGATAGGCCGAGCTGGCGTTAGCGTCTGACAGAAGAGCTTTCAGTTTAGACTGCACCTCAAAGTGATTTGGTCCACCCGAGAGCGTAATGACAGGCGTCAGAAGAACATCATCACCGCAGGACTTTGCGATTCCAATATGGGCTGATTCGTTTATCTCAATTCGCGCATCATCAATCAGCCGGGCCCTGAATTTATCAAATGAGCGCATGGCCTCACCACAAGCCCAGGTGAAAAGCCCAAGGCTTGATATTTTATCAGCGCTGGATTTTCTATACGCCTTCTTGAGATCATCGATGTAAGACCAATTAACCTGGCTTTCGATTGAAACCTGGACAATATCACGCTTTGAATGCACCATATTTTTGATAAGTGACACTTGCAATGGCGGAAGGTTTTCCTGTCTCCAAGCTGGGTCGTTTGATACGCGCGGGACGCGTTGCTCACCTTTCCGTTTTTGACCAAAATTATCGCCAAGGACATGAACAGGGTTTTGCCCATCAATCCTAACAATAATTTCACCGACATCAATTGTCGCTCCTGCATCGACCAAAATCTGATTAACCACACCAGAGATCGGCGCAGGAATTTCCATTACAGCTTTGTTCGTTTCGACTTCCAGAAGACTCTCATCCGCGCTGACCCGATCCCCTTCGCTTTTGAGAAGTTTTAGCACCTTGACGCTCCGCGTACTTTCGCCCAATTGAGGAACACGCATTTCAAAAAGATTACTCATGATTATTGCCCCAGCGTCGAAGCGATTGCGGATTTTACTTTATTTACATCAGGGAGAACCTGGCGTTCCAAATTAGGGTGGAAACCTATATGGACATCCCCCCTTGATACAAGTTGCGGAGACGCGTACATATTGCCCCACACATCCTGACGACTACAGACCTCGCTAATAATCGCCTGGCCAAAACCGCAAGTCTTTACGTCTTCCTGAACGACGACAAGACGGCCGGTTTTTTTGACTGACGCGAAAACAGTTTCCCAATCACAGGGAACGATTGAATATAAATCAATAACTTCGCAATAAACGCCGGAAGCGGCATAAGAGCGAGCCGCATCCTCAGCAATGGAAACGCAATTTCCCCACGCGACAATCGTGACATGCTCTCCTCGAATACGAATATGTGCCCCGTTTCGTTGACCAGAATGCGCCTCCGCCATGTCGTATTGAACATGAAACTGTCGCTTCGGCAGGAGGATAATTGTAGGATTCCCAGAATGAAGCGCCGCGTACAGGGCATTTGATGCGTCCTCCGGACGGCTCGGCACAATGACATTCAAACCCGGACAATGCGCGAACAAGGCCTCGTTGCTTTGGCTGTGCCACGGCCCGCCATTCGATATGAATGAGCCGCACGGGGCATAGATGACCAACGGACAGCTATAGTCACCGTTGCTCCGCCATCGCAAGGTCGATATTTGATTGGCGATTTGGTTGAGCGCTGGCCCAACAAAATCAACAAACTGTAACTCAAATATAGGAAAAAACCCCGCTACGGATAAACCAGACGCCAATCCAGCAATTGTCGCTTCGGCAAGAGGCGAATTCACCACCCGCCCCGGATGCTTCGTTGACAACCCTTTTGTCAGACCAAAAACACCGCCTTTGGGGTCTTCAATATCTTCGCCAAACAAAATAACTTTTTTGTTCTCATGAAGAATGGCATCGAGGGTTGATACCCAGGCTCCAGCCATATCCCACGTTTGATGGTCATTACTGAATACATTGCGCTTAAAAAATGAACGATCCAGATTTTCATTCTGCGCGCAAAGGACGTTGGAATCCGCAACGTCCAGATCGGGATCGGCGGCATTTTCAGCACGGATATACGTTTCACGCACGCACTCTTTGGCCCATTTCGCCATTTCATCAAAAAATTCTTGATTATAAGAGCTATCCAATTTGAATAAATCAGACTGAGCCTGATCCAGCGGGTCACGCATCTGCATACGAATAAGCTCTTCAGAACTTCTGTATTTTTCGTGATCATCAGAGCCCGTGTGCGGGGACAATCGGTCTAATTGAGCCCAAATGACAGCGGGTTTTCTATCAGAACGCACATCTTCAACAACAGATCGTGCGCGTAATTCAAATTGAAAAGGCTTTCTTGCGTCGATCTCGTGAAGATAATCTTGTGGCAGCATTCCCAAGGATAATGGCGTCATTTCACCCGTAGGAGTGCTAATTCCATACCCATTATCCTCTACAACAAAGACAACAGGCAGAGATTCCTGTATCGCAAAGGCCAAAGCCTCAAAAAACTCACCCTGTCGCGCACTCGCATCGCCAATAAAGCAAAAAACGACATTATCTTTGCCTTCTTTTTTCAGTCCCCATGCCGTACCCGCAGCCGGCAAGCACTGCAATGCCGTTGGCGTTGCGGCAGATATGATATTTAATTTTTTACAGCTAAAGTGGTTCACAAGCTGCCGACCGCCACTGCTCGATTCCGCCTTGGCGAAATATCCGAGCGCGATGTCATAAAGCGACATCCCCAAAGACAACATCAAGGCCCGATCGCGGTAATGGGCGTATACGTAGTCACCAGGCATAATCGACGTTGAAAGGCCCACGAGCCCCTCATGCCCGGAGCTTGAGACATGAAATTGTCCCCGCCCCTGACGAAATAGAATATTTTCCCTTAAATCAGATTCTCTGGACAGCATCATATGCTTTACCAAAGACAGCCTCTGTTCATTTAAATCAAGGCCAACATCACGTGACAAGTCAGGATTACTAGAATACGCATTAGTTTTCATGGCGACGCCCAGATTCAAAAATTTGTTCCATTTCACCCAGCATAAGCCCACGGACTCGCGAATTATCAATCGCGGCGTAACGCCTTAAAATGCGATGTATGGCCTCAACCTCCTGTTCTTTTATAAAATCTCGACCCAAGCTGGAAAGATCAACGCCACCCTCTGACCTTATCCATGAATAGGAATCATCGATGGCTTTTTGGAATATTCTTGCGACCAGCTCCTGATCAATAATCCGCAGTTGGCCAACCAACCATTCCGCACATAGAAAAATATTATTCAAATCATTCGCAATATTTTTATTATCTGACATTTCACCCTCTTTATGCCGCAATACTTTGTCCAGAGACATCGTAAGCATGGGAATGCGCAAGAACGCTTCCCTGAACATCAAAAGTCTTACGCAAATTGGACAATATAGATTCTGATATATTCATACGCCCGGCGGATATTTGTTCCCGCCCACCAAGATTTTTTGACCCTAGAAAATCAATAGGCCACCCGGAATTGATGAAAACCGCGCGCCATATCAGCGGGGTCATAACCCCCAGCATCCATTCAATTCCATTAAGAGCACCAAACTCTTGCAAGGCACACAGAATTTCACCATGTATCTTTCGCCGAAGCGCAAGCGGCAAATCTTTATCAATGCAGAGGCGCGATGCTTCCCACACATTATCGCATTTTGGCTTGTCGATGGATTGAATAAGATCGGGCCAAAGATCTTCGATCATATATGGCCGGGATGTTGGAAAAAGTCTGGCGCAACCGCGCACAATTTGATTGTCATCACGCCAGGCAAGGTACGTTGTCGCCGGGGTGTCATAGGCATCATATTCCATGCCCTTATATTCAGGCACATCATAATTCTGTCGCTGTTTAAATCCGCGATATCGCAGTCGATAGATTGAGGGTAAAATATCCCCGTATAGATGCGCGTTTTCAATTGATACAGTAATGATCATCGGCCTTATCCCCCTACGAGGGATTAGTGCCTGAATACGAAAGAGGCCTCACTTGGCTGATCGGCCAGATACCGTTTACGTAATATTAAAAGGGCTTAACAAGGCCCATCCGCAACGCTTTGGTCACAGCGAACGTCACTGAATTCGCATCCAGTTTTTGAAAAATCATTTCACAATGCCGCTTGATGGCCGATTCAGAAACCTGCAACAAGTCACCAATCTCTGATTTGGATTTGCCCCGTGCAAGCCAGAGCAAAACCTCCCTCTCCCTGCGCGTCAGGTGAATATTGTCATCTTCTGCGCCGTATCCCTGCAATTCAGAGAAAACGGTAAAAAACTGATTGGCGGCGGCATGTATGATACTGACCGCATCCTTATCGCAACGCGCGTCTTTTTCCGAACCCGCAAAACCCATGCCAATAATGCCGCCCATAGGCTGATGTATTGAAAGGCCGATACCGCTATACAATTTGCATTCTTTGGCCTCCCGCATAACCTGGAGCGCCTGATCGGTAATGTCTCTTTTCTGCTCGACCTCCGCCCATGTGTATGGCCTGCGCGCCGTCAAAGCCGCTTGGTAAACGGGATCATAATCGACGTAATGATTAGCGACGTAATGCTCAAGCCACTCCTCTGGGTAATTCACCAGAATCCCCAGATGCCTCTCTTTTTGGTCGGTCGAATCATGGGACAGCTCGCCCATAATGAAGCGTTCCATGCCAAACGAGTTAATTAGCTTTAAAAAATCCCGTGTCAGATCCTCAACTGTTTCAGAGCGATTTGACCGTAAAATAAAATCTGTTAAATCCATTATTCATTCACTCACGCAACTGAGCCAACAGTGAACGTTTTATTGAAAAAAATACATCCTAGCTGAAAGTATACATGATTTTCTATAATTACCCAGATGCCCAGGCACCCCTCTGAAAAACCCCCGTCACAAGAAAAATGAGCAATAACAATACTTTAATAAAATAACATTCTCAAATCACCCGCACCCTATAGCGAAATGACAGAGATCAATAAATACGACTGAGCAGGACTTTACAATAAAAGTCCAAAAGCCCGCAACAAGGCGGGCTTTTAAAACGCTGGTTTCAACAAAAACTTTTTAAATTTTCGGTTCTGGCTTGGGCTGTTTTTTTACGACGGCCTTTTCCCAGCGTACCGTTGCGGTTTGGGTGTCCTGGGCGTTGGTGCCGATATGGATGATAAAATCACCCAGCTCCCAGCCGAATTTGTTTTCGGTGATGAAGAATTTCAAGTCCTCGGTTGTGATTTCAAACGTCACGTCCTTCTTTTCACCTGGCTGAAGCGAAATTTTCTGGAAGCCTTTCAATTCCTTTACCGGGCGGGTGCGCGTGCAAACCGGATCGGTAATGTAAAGCTGGACCGTTTCTTCGCCGGCATGCGTCCCTGTATTGGTCAGTGTAACAGACGCCTTCAACTTTTGATTCCCTGTCAGCGTGTCCTTGCTCACCTTAACTGGGCTGTAATCAAAATGCGTGTAGCTGAGACCAAAACCGAACGGGAATTCGGGATCGTTGCGGCTATCCAGATAGGCCGAGCGGAATTTTTTCCATTCACCGGCATCATTTCCATCCGCTGTCAGCGGGCGGCCCGTCGTTTTATGCGCATAGTAAATTGGGATTTGCCCCACATTGCGCGGGAATGTGACCGTCAACTTGCCCGACGGATTTCGGTCACCGAACAGAAGATCTGCAACCCCATTCCCCATTTCCGTTCCCCCGTGCCACGCCATCAGCATCGCATCGGAATGATCCCGTTCCCACCCCAAAGTCAGTGGGCGACTACCCATGATAACAAGGACCAACGGCTTGCCTGTTGCTTGCGCAGTTTTATGCAGCGCGTCGATCAAAGTGCGCTGGCTTTGTGGCAGATCAAGGCTGGTCCGGCTGGATGCTTCGCCCGTATGCTCTTTGGATTCTCCAACCACAGCCACGATCACATCAGCCTGCGATGCGACAGCAACGGCCTCGGCCAGCATGTCTGCGGGTGAGCGCGGATCGATCATGGCATTCTTAACGGGGGCATCTTTTTTCTCAAAGATGTTCAGGCGCTCGACTTCATCCAGATCATCCGTGATGTTTGCACCCTTGGCATACAGGATATTCGCCTTGCCACCAGATGATCGCACCAAGCCATCCATAATCGACACGCACGCATCAATATTGGTATTGCCCGCCCACATACCGGGAATATTACGCTTGTCATTCGCCAGAGGGCCAATTAACGCGATCGTACCCGCACGTTTTAATGGCAGAGCGGCATTATCATTTTTCAGCAAGACACAGGATTGCACCACCGCCTCGCGCGCAACGGCGCGGGTTTCCGGTGCCAGATGGATTTTTTCCGGATTGGCCGGGTCCATACCGTAATACGGATTGTCGAACAGGCCCAGCTTGTATTTCGCTTCGAGAATTTTACGGCAAGCACGGTCGACATCGTCCATCGACACGCTGCCATCTTCAATCGATTGCTTCAGGGTGGTCAGATACCCTTCACCGACCATGTCCATGTCCAATCCGGCCTTTACCGCCAATGCGGACACGGCCTTCAAGTCGCCCACACCATGTTTGATCATTTCATTGATGCCGGTAAAATCGGACACAAAGAAACCGTCAAAGCCCCAATCTTCGCGCGCGACATCTGTCATCAGCCATTTATCCGCTGATGCGGGCACACCGTTTAGATCATTAAAGGCATTCATAATGCTGCCCGCCCCGGCTTTCACACCAGCCTTAAACGGCGGCAGAATAACTTCCTGTAGCTTCAGGCGGCTCATATCAACCGTGTTATAATCGCGGCCAGCTTCGGCGGCACCATAGGCAGCAAAGTGTTTCAGGCAGGCCATAACGGAATCCGGCGCAGACAGATCATCGCCCTGATACCCGCGCACCATCGCCTCGGCAATGCGCGATCCCAGATACGGGTCTTCACCCGAGCCTTCAGCGATACGCCCCCACCGCGGATCACGGGCGATGTCCACCATCGGGGAATAAACCTGTTTAATCCCATCGGCCACAGCTTCACGCGCTGCCAATCGGGCCGTTTCCTGAATCAGATCCATATTCCAGCTGGATGACAGGGCCAACGGCGTCGGAAACGCCGTAACATGGCCATGAATAACGTCGAGCGCGAAAATCAGGGGAATTTTCAAACGCGATTCTTCCATCGCAATCTGTTGGTAACGGCGCACAACATGCGGACGACGGGCGTTCAGGATGCTCCCGACAAGACCTTGGCGAATTTTTTCTTCTGTCCCGTTATTCTTGGCTTCGCCCGTCACAATTTCATCTTCGCCATCACCATGCGAAGGCTGCGTCAGGTTCATCTGTCCGATTTTCTCCTCGAGCGTCATGCGGCTCATCAGATCGGTCACAAATGCATTCATGTCGTTCGTGGAAGACATTTTCAACACCCTGCTGGTTTTCGGTTTTTCAATGATAGGGGCATAGCGATAATGGGGAAAAATCGGCTTGTCCAATATAAAAAACGGGTCTTTTCCGCTGCACCGCAACCTATACGCAGCAACCATTTTTGCGCTGCACAATTATTTCCCGGGAGCCCGCCGCCAATTATCTTGTCAGGGCCGGGGAATGCCCTTAGAACCCTCCTATTCAATAAAAAGGTACAAGAAAATCGAAGATCAGGGGCCAGACGACAAGGCGCGACCATGGTTGCGCCGTTTGTTCACGAAAGTGAGCACACCCGACCCAGTATCCGGTAACGGGCTGGGCGCGAAAATCCGCGCCCGTTTGATGGCCAGCACATCCCACACCGACGATATTGCACAGATGAAAACGGCCCGGGGCCTCATCTCGTCCTATTGGAAATCGAACCAGAAATATAAAGCTTTTGGCCTTCTGGCTGCGATGACGGCCCTGACCTTTGCCGATATTTATCTGGGTATGGAAATGTTGAAATGGCCGGGAGCGTTCCTGAACGCCTTGGCATCACCCGACTTTGACGCCATGGCCCTGGGCAAAGAAGTTTTAAAATTTGTTGGGCTTGGCATTGGGTTTGCCGGGGTCTGGAACTATCGCTACTACCTTGAACGCCACTTGATTATTGGTTGGCGCGGATACCTGACTGAACAATTCGGCAATGCCGTCCTGAAAGGGAAATCGTTCTTTCACATCAACAACTCAAAAACCGTTCCCAATATGGATCAGCGCCTGTCCGAGGATCCCGACGTTCTGGCCAGCCAGATTGTCGAACTTTACACCGGCGGGCTGCGGGCTTTTTTGAACCTTGTGGCCGCAACATACACCCTGTACCAAATCACAGGCCCCATCGCGACAAAAGCAGCGGGAATGGCCATTGCGGCACCATCACCGTTCTTCTGGACCAGCGCGGCAACAGCCTTGGTGTGCGCGGCGATTGGCACGGTGATGCTGCGAAAAACCGGGAAGCCCAGCGTTCAATTGGGCGAGCATTATGTGCACGCGCAAGGCGAAATGCGCAGCAACCTGACCAATATGTTTTCGCATTCCAGCGAAATCGCCTCCTATAACGACCAGAATGTCGAACGCAAAAATCTGAAAAGCGATTTTGACGCCGTCAAGGGACGCTGGATCAGCTTTGAAAAAATGCAGGCCCAGATTGGAGCCTTGCTGGGCATCAACAACGACATGTCAAAACTGGTGGCGTGGGGCGTCGGTGCGATAGGATATAAAATTGGTCAAATCGCCACGACCGGCGATGTTTTGACCTATGTCAATTTTCTTGACCGTCTGCGCGACAGCCTGGCATGGCCCATGCAGGTCAGTCAGGCGATCTTCAGAATCCAGACGCGCGTTAATTTGATGACAAATTTCGCCCATGAAATTGAACTGTCCAAGGACCCGCAGGATTTTTACACCACGCATGGCAAGAACGCGAATATCAAGGTGGAAAAAGGGCCTGATCAATCCATCATTCTGCGCGATATAAAATTGCAAAACTCCGTCCACGATGAACCCATTCTGAACATCAACCATCTTCAGATTGGCAAAGGCGAGCGCATCCTTCTGACCGGTCGATCGGGGAGTGGGAAATCCTTGTTACTGCGCTCCATTGTCGGGCTGTGGAAACATGGCGATGGCGCAGTGACTTTGCCTTCGGACCTGTCCCTGATTTTTGCATCACAAACACCGCATATTAAGGGCAATATTACGCTGAAAGAAAACGTGATATACCCCAGCAGCGACGCCGCATCATACGATGACGATGATGTGACGGAGGCTCTGCGCCTTGCAGAGCTGGATTATCTTGTCCCGCACCTGCAGGACAAGGAACGGAATAACACATCGTGGCGGGATCTATCGATTGGTGAAAAACAACGGCTGATCTTTGCGCGTATATTCCTGCACAAGCCCGATATGGTGTTTCTGGATGAAGCCACGTCGGGATTGGATGAGGACCTACAGGAGCTTATGTACCAACGCCTGCGCGAAATTATGCCGGATGCCACGGTCATCAGCATCGCCCACCGCAGCGGCCTGATGCGCTATCACACACGGCATCTGGACATCAAAGACGGTACCGTTCTTCATCGCGAAAATCTGGATAAAACCACGTTATCGGCGACAATTTATCGCCCCTACACGCCGCCACGCCCGCCATTTCAGTACGCGTATTAAGGCGCTGGCCAGCGACAGGTGCTAAGCGCTCCGGCTTTCAGGGTTATGGTCGCCCGCGTCCCGTTATGAAGAATATTAAATCGTTGGATCCGATCACTGTCGTTCAAAATCATCAAACTGATGCGCCCATCGGGGGTGCGGAACGCCACATTGCGTAACGTATCATGGTCATTCGTTTCAATACGCACGGACCCCGGTGGAATCAATTTAGCCGCATGACCGACCAGATAATACGCAACATTACGTGTCACAATCTGCCCATCAATCGTCAGCGCGCCAACGCAATGCGGCTCGCCGCCCGGCGTATGCGGCTTACACGCCGGATCAGACGCCAAATTCCATTCCAAAACCGCGCAGCCACCATGACGCAGAACACCAACAAAAACATTGCGCGCGTGCCAAGCCAGATCATCGGCAAAATCACCGTTGGCACCGACCCACTGCTCCGTCAGATACATTTTCTGATCTGGGTGCAATGCCTGAACCTGTGAAAAAGCTTCCGGCCCACCACCATACAAGTGAAAGGCAACGCCAGTCACATGACGTTTAACCGCCGGATCCGACAAAACAGCGATTGGGTAGTCCGGTTCATCGCAATTGTGATCCCAGCAAAAAATCTGCGTGTCCAATCCGGATGTTTGCAATGCGGGCCCCATATGATTTTTTATAAACGCGGCTTGATCAGACGCGGTCATGACCATGCTGGGGTCGTTTTTGTGATTATGGGGTTCATTTTGCAATGTCATGGCATGAATGCGTATGCCGTGCGCCCGCATCGCTTCGAGATAACGAACCAGATAGCGCGCATAAACATCATAACATTCCGGTTTTAACGATCCCCCGATAAAACCACCATTATCCTTCATCCATGGTGGTGCGGACCAGGGGCTGGCCATAATACGAATATCCGGGTTGATGGATAAAATTTCTTTCAAAACGGGAACAACATGTTCGTCCCCCGCCATAAGATCAAAGCGCGACAGGGCCAAATCCGTCTGGCCGGGAGGCAGGTCGTTATAGGAATAACTTTTGGTACTCAGATCGGATGCCCCAATCGTCAAGCGCAGGAAACTGGCCCCAATCCCCCGCCCGTCGCGGGTAAAGAGTTCGCACAACAAATCCCGCCGCACAGAGGGAGCCAGCCCTGCAATTAGCTGGGCACTGCCCCCTGTCAGGGAGAATCCAAAACCGTCTATAGATTGATAAGTCTGAGCCGGATTGACGCTGATCGTCGGATACGCATTGTCACGAAAGACAGCCGACAGCCTGTGCCGTCGATGCGCCAACAGCGCGGCGCGGTCCCCCGTCGTCGTGAAAACATCCATCAGCATATCCTGCTCCCCGTTCCGGGCCCGTATGCGGGGCCTCTTTTCCGAACGTCCGAAAATTACGTCAAATCACAGGAAATGGCAACGTGAACCCTCACAGAGGCTCTTGCCGAGGGATTTTTTCTGGACAGGCCCAATCGACCCGCCCTATAGTACGCGCAAATATGAAAAATTAATAAAAACAGGGATTTGTAGCAATGACCACACCCCGACCAACCCCCATTTTCCGCGCCCGGGCCGCCCACGCCATGGCGGCCACGATTTTGACCAGCGCTTTGTCCGGATGTGCCGCCTTTACGGAACCGCCGCATCCCCTCACCGAAGGGGAGCAGGATTTGGTGCATACGATTTTCGCCGGGCAGGTCAACACCAATATCGTGAACAAATATCTGGATCAGGATCCCAATACATGTTCCGAAGCCAAAACGATCAGTCCGCGCTCCATCATTTTTTACCATGGCCACCATGCGCACGATTACAGCGACAGGACCAAACCGGAATCCATCAGCCTGTTTGTCCATGAAATGACCCATATCTGGCAGGCGCAGAACTGGTCGCTGTTCAAGCAAGCGTGGAAATTGTGCCAGACATACGACTATGACCTGACACCGAAAAGCCGTTTTGAAGATTTCTGTAATGAACAGCAGGCTTCAATGATCGAGGATTATGTGCGTTATTATATTTCCGCAGAACCGAAATTTCCGGTCCGCCTGCTGAACAATGAGAAGCCGGAAAAACTGGCGCTGATGACGGCGTTGATTGAAAAAACATTCCCCGGCCTGGCCCAGGAACGTGCGCGAACCGAGCACACATATCCGACGACACTGGCCGCGCGGGAAAAAATCGAAACCTATCGCCGTGACAACAAGATCAAGACCGTCACGGTCAATGTGTGCCGTTAAGCCGCATCTGCGGATGCAACCCGCGCACAAATGGGGGGCAATTCCCGGATAATATGGCGCACGGCCTCTTCGGCCTTGACCAGAAAATCGGGATGGCTGTTGATCATGTGGTAACGCGGGTGGCCAGACCAGATTTTGTGAATCTTTTCATCGATCAACGCCGCTTGCGATGCTGTTTCAACACGCAGCGGATTGTCATGGTTATACCCATGCTCTTCCGTCGGGGTACGCAGATGGATCACGCAATGATACCGCGCATATTCCGCCGCCAGGCTGGATTGCGCCGCGGCCCAGAAATCCGCTTCATCCCCCAGCCAATAGGCCAGCCCGTCCAATACACCGCGATCACACAGGCAAACGGGCCATTTCCGCTCACCTTCGACAATGGACTCCAGCTCTTGCTGGATGTGTAAAATGGCGCGTTGCGATGCCCGCACACCCACCGCCGTATTCAGACGCCAAAATCCGCCCCCAAACACAATCGAAGCCG
Source organism: Micavibrio aeruginosavorus EPB (assembly GCF_000348745.1). Lineage (NCBI taxonomy): Bacteria > Pseudomonadati > Bdellovibrionota > Bdellovibrionia > Bdellovibrionales > Pseudobdellovibrionaceae > Micavibrio > Micavibrio aeruginosavorus. The sequence continues at coordinate 1,966,044 of NC_020812.1, forward strand.
CTTCCGGTAAAATAACGACGTGCTCGCACAAATCTTTGCGAATAATTTCCAGCACAGCCGTTTTCCCCGCCCCGGGACCACCGGTAACCACGATCAGGCGCGGATGCCCGTTGCCCGGAAAAACGCCACCGCTGCACGGCTTGTCACACACAGCGGGCTGGTTGGGTATTTGTGTCATAAATCCTCACTCTGCATATAAGACGGCACAACCGCATTCCAGCCGAACGTCTCTTCAACCTTGTCGCGCATGGCGTTGGCGGCATTGATTTCACCATGGGTAATAAAGACGCGCCGCGGTGCGGATTGAAAATTCCCAAGCCAGCTTAAAATTTCGGAATAATCGGCATGGGCCGACATACTGTCCAACATGGCGATTTCCGCGCGGACGGGCCAGATACTGCCATGAATTTTCAGCTCTTTCTCCCCACGCGCCAGCCGGTCACCCCGCGTTCCTGCGGCCTGAAAACCGGTCAACAAAATGGTGTTTTTCGTATCCCCGATATAGTTTTTCAGGTGATGAAGCACACGCCCACCGGTGGCCATGCCGCTGGCCGAGATAATAATTTTCGGCATGTTGTTATTGCGATTATTTTCGTTAATCGCCTTTGATTCTTCAACCGTGCGCGTATAGCGCGCGACACTGCACAACGCATCGCATTCTTCGGCGGACAGGCGATGGTCGCTCATATGGCGTTTCAGCATATCGGTGGCGTTAATCGCCATGGGGCTGTCCAGAAAAATGGGGACATCCGGAATACGGTTCTCGCTGCGCAGAACATAGAGGTGGTACAGCAAGGCCTGGGCCCGCCCAACGGCAAAGGCCGGAATGACCACGGTTCCGCCACGATTCACGGTCCGGCGAACAACGGCTTCAATCTCGTCCGTGGGATCATCCCTGTCATGCAGACGGTCGCCATAGGTCGATTCCAAAACCAGATAATCCGCATCCTGCATCTTTGCCGGCGGTTTCATCACGGGGTTGTGCAGGCGGCCAATATCGCCAGAGAACAAGACTGATGTATATCCATCCGTGATCCGGATGAACGCAGCCCCCAGAATATGCCCCGCCCGATGGAACGTAAAACTCAACTCATCGCTCAACCCATGGGGCGTTCCAAAAGACAATGGCCGGAAATATTGCAAGCATTCACCCGCATCATCTTCGGTGTAAAGCGGCAAGGCCGGCTGGTGCTTGGTCCATCCGTAACGGTTGGCCTCGGCTGCGTCGTCTTCCTGCAAATGGCCGGAATCGGGCAACAGGATCTTACACAGGTCAAATGTCGCATCGGTGCAATAAATGGGGCCACGAAACCCCGCCTTGACCAGCTTTGGAATGTACCCGCTATGATCGATATGCGCGTGGGTCAGGATGACCGCATCAATCGCATTGGGCGCAACGGGAAGACCATCCCAATTTCGGGATCGCAGTTCTTTTGACCCCTGAAACAAGCCGCAATCAATTAAAAACTTTTTGCCGCCATGTTCCAGAAGATATTTTGACCCGGTTACCGTTTCGGTCGCCCCCAGAAAAGTCAGCTTCATCACACTCTCCCGCTTCTGCCGTTTACAATGACGACATCAAAATACCGAGAGAAATGTAAATAGCCGCCTGCAGGGCTCCAATCGCTATATTTTTCTGATCCAGAACTTCGGATTGGACGTCGGCGCGGAACAGAATGATTTTTTCCGCGATCAGGCACAGAACACGCCACACCGCCACCGCAACAATGGACACGACAAACCATGCGGCCAACAGCGGGACGATATCGTAGACTTCGTAAACAACGATTTGCGCGGCCATGGCAATCGCAAACGCCGTACCGATTTTCTTACCGGCAAAACGCAAGGCCAAGGCCCGGTTATCCTGTTTCAAATAATCCTGCAAACCGATGCCATCGGCGCCGGGACGGAAAATTTTAATGCTGATCCATGTCACAACCGTCAAAATCACCTGGGATACGGCGAACCCACCGAACAGAGCGATGGCCCCTTCGACGGAATCCGGCGTGGTCCACACCATCAATGCCCGAATAATAATGGCCGCCGCCAGAATATTGGACGCATCGGCAATCGCCACAGCCACATTGCCGCCAACAATCTCATCGCGCAACGACACGTCGCGCAATGTAACCCGGTCAAAAATAATCCGGGTCAAAGCCATCAGCCCGATACCCAGAACACCAAACACCGCGACAGCCGCAACCGTGTGGAACACAGTATTATCGGGACGGCCATAAACCAGACCACTTAAAACAATCGTCACCGCCAGCGTTGTGGAGGCCAGAGAAATGCCAAAAGCCGGGTTATCCTTGCGCAACAATTCGTCAGAAGCGTGAATATGCGCAATCACCCCGGAAAACAGGCGCAATGACGTAAACAATCCGATCACGACCAGAAAGTTCAGGGCCAAAATAGTGTTGTAATAATGGTCCCAGTAAATCATATCCATTGCGCGTCATCCCGTTGTCAGTGTTGGGGTAGAATCTGTGGGCACCACTATATACGGATCATCCGCCGGTTTCGCCCCCCTGATCACGGAAAAATGTCGCGCACTGAGCCGGAAATATGAAAATCATACGTATTCCCCTTATCAGAGCAACAAAGATATGGGAGAGATAAAGCCATGGACATGCTTTCACCCGTTACAATCCTGTCATTCATCACCACATGCGTGATTGTTGAATTAACGCCGGGGCCCAATATGGCGTATCTCGCCATTCTCAGCGCCAGCGAAGGCCGCCGATACGGCTTTGCCGCAGTCGCTGGCGTTGCTCTGGGATTATTGGTTGTGGGGTGCGCCGTAGCCATGGGCGTGGCCACACTCATCAGCCAATCGGCCTTGGCCTATCAAGCGCTGCGATGGGGTGGAATTGCCTATTTTTTCTGGCTGGCCTGGGATGGATGGAAATCCAGCGAAACACCGGAACAGCCCCATGGCGACAAAAGGCCCCATAGTGATAAAAAGGCCGTCATCTTCTTCCAGCGTGGATTGATTACTAATCTGCTCAACCCCAAAGCGGCTGTTTTTTATATCGCGATTTTACCGAATTTCATCACGCCATCACCGCATACGGAAGTACAGGCTGTGTTGCTGACAACGCTTTATGTCTGTATTGCAACATGCATTCATACATTGATTGTAACGTTGGCAGGGACGGCGCGTAATTTTTTAGACGATCCCGTGCGCAAGCGCATCGCGCGCCGCCTGCTGTCTTTGTCGCTGGCTCTTGTTGCCCTGTGGTTTTTATGGACCACAGAGCAATCAACGTATTAAAGCCACCTGCTTAAAAACGATACGAAACCCCAGCCCCGATAATAAACGGGTTCAATTCCACATCGTCCGCGGACAGGGCCGTGCCGCCACTGTTCACATCGACGTCCACATCAAGATCGATGTATTTGGCATCAAAATTCAGGCCCCAGTGATCATTGATCCAATAATCAAAACCGGCCTGCAGGGCATAACCAAATCCACCGCTGACATCGAGATCATCAAATCTCGCCCCGTCATCCTCACCATAGAACCAGGAATAGTTCAAACCGGCCCCGATATACGGGCTGAATTTCTGATCCCGCATAAAGTGGTATTGCAGGGTGACCGTCGGCGGCAAAATCCATGTGTTACCCAAGTTCGAAGCATTGGCATAAATTTCGTGTTGCGCCGTTGCCGCAATAATCTCCAGCCCAATAGCATTGGTCAGGAAATAGGTCAGATCAACCTCTGGCGTTACGGCATCACCAACATCGGTTTTCAATGCCGTTCCGCTCACATGACCATCCCCATCGGGGAGCACGCCAACAACGCGACCGCGCAACTGAAAACGCTCTTTCGACAGCCAGTCCGTCCCCTCCTGCGCCAGAGCATCCGGCACCATTAAAAGAACAAGGCATGGAAGCGACAACAGAACAGAAGATTTTTTGATTGGCATGATGTGTTTCCTTATCCGAAACAGGAAAAGACGTTTGTGCGACGCCGAATTCTATCCGTAGAACGGACGAAATCAAGATCGATTACACGCCATACAGCGGAAGGATAATCATTCTCAGGCAGTAAAAAAGGCCCGACGGAACGGGCCTTTTTTACTGCCTGAGAATGCGTCTCACTCATGCCACCTTGCGGATGCGTTTTTTCTGCTTGGCTTTCACCTGCTCCACCCGTACCACCTGATCAAATCCGTTAAACGGGGTTCGGCTGATTTCTCCATAGGCACCAAGTTGATCAATGATGATCCAATCCCCTTCACCGATATCGGCGGGCAACATAAACGGCCCCTTCATCATATCGATGGAGTCACAGGTCGGCCCGGCAAAGCGGAACGGCATCAGGTCGGATGACGCCGTTTGCCCCCCGGCACGCACCATTTCGACCGGGTAGAACAGATCCGCCGTCGGCCCGCCCTCAAACATGCCGCCATAGGTTCCGTCATTCAGGTACAGCAAATCACCCTTGCGCAATTCCACCCGCACGACCAGCGCCCCGCCAGCGGAGACCAGACCGCGCCCCGGTTCGCACAACAAATGCAGATGCGATTGGCTGTTGCGTTCCAGCGTATCATGGACCACGGCCACATAATCGGCAAAAGGCGGCGGCGGATTGTCCGGCGAAAGATTGGCCGGGAACCCGCCCCCAATATCCAGCGCATCCACATGCACGCCACTGGCGGTAATGACATCCAACGCGGCCTGCACCGCGCGGCCATAGGACCCCGTTTGCAGGCAATGTGTGCCAACATGAAACGATACGCCCAATTGCGCGCAATGGGCCCGCGCCCGACGCAACAAATCAATCGCCAAAACCGGTGGCGCGCCGAATTTGGCGGAAAAATCGACCGCGACTTTTTCCTTTGGCACCGCCATGCGGACGAACAGGATTAAATCATCCACATCGCCAAGAACATCGACGATTTTCTGCAATTCATCGAAAGAATCCAGAACAAAGCGGCGCACATTATAATGATGATAGGCTTCATAAATCGATTCCCGCGCCTTGACCGGGTGCATGAAATAAATCGTGGCCGTGGGCATCAGGCGATTGATCAATTTCACTTCGTTGATCGACGCGCAGTCAAAATTGCATACACCGCCCGTGATGAAGGATTGAATAACCCGTTCATCCGGATTGCATTTGACGGCATACAGAACATCACCGGGAAAGGTCGTCGTAAATTCGCGCGCCTTGTCCACCAGAACATCGGGACGCAGTACCGACACGGGGTAGCGCGGTTGCGTATCCCGGATATAACGGGCCAGATCGTTGATTTGCGGGAAGGTAGAATGGTCCTGTGACGGGGCGGTGGCCCCGAATGTGTGATGCATGATCGTCAAACCCAATTAAGAGGGCGCGGGGCCCGGTTAATTTTCAAGTTTTCCGTCGCTGCATAACCTTAACATCTTGGGAGAAGGGCCATAGACGCGTGCGTTACTTCATTTATACCACGAAACGCGCCCCCATCGCAATAAAACCGCCCCGCCTTGGACATGCAAAAAATTACAAAGGAAAAGCAATACTTTAAACACCCGAACGGGCGCGTTACACTGGGGCCCGGATCTTCACCGGACAGGAGCGCACCATGCCGTTTAAATCCTATATCGACACCATCCCCGACTTCCCCGAACCGGGCGTCATGTTCCGCGATATTTCGCCGTTGCTGGCCCAGAAATTTCCGGAGGTTGTCCACGCCTTCGCCGATCTTTTCCCCGCGCATGAATTGGCGGACATTGACGGCTTTGCCGGCGTTGATTCACGTGGGTTTATTTTCGCTTCGGCCCTGGCCGTTCATTGCCGCAAGAATTTCATCATGCCGCGTAAAGCCGGAAAATTGCCGCAGCCTTATGCCGAGGCGGAATACGCGCTGGAATACGGCACGGCGAAACTGCACCTGAAACCCGGCAGCGGCAATGTCATCATTATTGATGACGTACTGGCCACCGGCGGAACATTAAAGGCCACCGCCGGATTGTGTCAGGATGCCGGATATAATGTGAAAGGCTTCGCCGTCCTGATTGACTTGAAATTCCTCAACGATTTTGAATGGAACGGCATGCGCGCCCGGTCTGTGATGACCTACGACGCCCCGTAAACACCCCACTACAAAATATGGAAATATATTTTCGGGGTGAACTGCCTTCGCAAACATCATAGAATGGGGTTATGCGACCGCTTATCATCCTGCTTTCTGCTTTAACGCTGTTATCGGCCTGTACTACTACCCGCTCCGCCCCGCCAGCGGCGAAGTGGACCTATAGGGATGCCACACCGCAAACCGCGGCCAGCACCGCACCAAGCCCTGCACAAGTCCCGATGGCCAGCTACAGCATGCTCCGCAAACCGGAACAATGTGTGCCCTATGCCCGCCGTGTGTCCGGGATTGAAATTTTTGGCGATGCCCACAGCTGGTGGAACCAGGCCGCCGCACAAAACTATCCGCGCGGGCAACGCCCCGCCCCCGGTGCCGTTCTGGTTTTACCGCGCACGAAGAAAATGACCCACGGCCATGTCGCCGTTGTGAAAGACGTTATTGATTCCCGCAACATTAACGTAACCCACACGAATTGGGGGAACACCCGCGAAACACGGCGGGCGATTTACCATTCTATGCGGGTGCAGGATATTTCAGCGAACAATGACTGGTCGCGTGTGCGGTTTTGGAACGCGCATGATGATGTCTTTGGATTCCCTTATGCGGCAAACGGGTTTATTTACAACCCGACCCAACTGGCATCCGGACAGTAAAAAACCTAAATTTTCAATGACGCCGCGCTGCGTTCCAAGCGGAAATCATGGACACGCGTATAAAACGCATGCGTAAACGCCAACCCCGTCGTCTGGGTTAGGTAATTTCCATGACCCGCTTCATCCATTTGCCCCAACCGTGTCACAAGCTCCTCAGCAAAGGCGGGCGTCACCCCACGATGCTGAAATGGCTTACCCGCGGGTGCCGCCGGGTCCAGCAGGTCAAACACGACGTCCAGAACCTGCCCCTTAAACAGGCGGGACAGCATTCCGGGTTTGCGGGTCCGATCCAAGGCACCCAAGGAAAGATTGTTATACGTTTCAGCCAAGGGCGTCAGGCTGATCCAGCGATCAAAAACGTGTCGCATCGTCTGCTTCAGCGCCTCCGCATCCTGGCCCAGACGCATAACTTCGTCTTCGCTATAATGCAAAATCTCCTTGCTCCAGCCTTCCATGGCGCCGAGCATACAGCGTGCATAATTATTCTTCACGCCAGTTGCCGATATGTATTCAACCGCCGTTGCAAATTCAAAGGCCCGCGCGTCCGCTTCAATAAAACGATCACGCATTATCATTTCCTCCGGCGAGCCCACCGGTATCGCCATCAGGCCGTTCAGATGTTGCCACGCATGACGATATTCATGCCCCAAAATCGCTGGCGTCAGAAAACACGCATATTCAACGACACCCGGATGAAGCGTATCTTCACCATGAAGATAATGCGCCAACGTATTATTCGGCATCGACATTGATTGCCGCAGAACAACGCCTGATTTTTCGGCAAATTCGTAAAGAATTTTCCCGTGCGCGGATTTTTTAATCGCGCTTTTCGCATAAACATCGGCATGCGAGTCATAAATGCGGCGATGCGATTGCAACGCCCTGCTTTGATCCAAAGCCCAGTAATCGCCTAGATCTTTTTTATCATCCAAGTCATACAAATCCCCCGTGTGGCCACGTATATAGGCCTCATATTCCCAGTGATCCATATCAACGCCCCTGCATCATCGCGATAGAGACGGGCTTTTTATTTACGGCCGACGATGCCGGGCGGATAATGTCATAGGTTCCATCGTCTTTTTTCTGAAACTGGCATGGCGCAGCGGAACAAGATTCAAAAATCTTCTGCTTTTCAGAACGGAGGTTCCGCTCATTCTCGATCTCGTGATAGAGGCTATCAAACACAATCGGCCCGGTCCCAACGGCGGCGACCAAGGCCCCGGCACAGGAAAACCCGACACTAATTTTAGCGCATTGTTTGAGCGATCGCGTCACATCGGAAACCCGGGCACCGATAAAACCGCCCAGACCGGACACGCCCGCCGCCAGACCAAAATACCATGCCATCATCGTGCCGTGGGACATCGCCCCCATAATCGCGGCACCCGCACCGTATCCGGCCACGGCCGTAACGCCGCATGCCGCGGCAATAAAGGCCGATTTTATGGCATAACGTTTTTTCCATTTTTCAATCTGCGCTTCCAAAGCAGGTTGGGCACACACCCATGTTTCAACACGGGTTTCCAAAGCCGCATTATCCTGGCGCGATTTCTGCAACTCGTCATCCATCTGCAACGCAACCTGACGCAAGGCGACAACCTCGGACTCCAAACGCTGTGCCAGACGCCCGGATTCTGTTTCTGCCGCTTGGCAGAAGACGGCCGCCATTTCCGTGCGGTGAACAGCCTTTAACCCCGCCACCTCGTTTTCATGATCCTGTTTGAGGCGCGCCATATCGCTGCGCAAACGAAGAATTTCACGTTCTTTGGCTTTTAAAGCCAGTTGTTCAGCAGACAGTTGCGGCTCTTCCGCCCGCGCTTGATCGGAATAACCATCACCGTTATCGTTTTGGCGCGACGCCTTTTTACCGGGAACTATGTCCTGCCAAAAATGCCGCCCCGATGTCTCGCGCACCGGGTCCGGTCGCACTTTTTGATCAGCTTTCCCTGTCAATATGTCGCAAGCGCGCTGGACCATGTCATGCTTCAGCTCATGTCGCTGTTCCCGCAAGGAGAATATTTCCGCGTGCAATGAATCCAAGGTCATTTTTAGGGATTTCTGCTGCGCCAGCATATTATCCAGCTTAACCTGCATATCATCAATCGACCCTTGCAGGGTTTCGCGCTGATCCAATGCGGATTCAAGGCGCTCAATATGCTCCAACGCCTCTTGATATTGCGGCGATTGGCGTTCATCATGCCCGGCGTACAACTCAACCAACGCCAGATTTTCACGGACAAGATTGATCTGCTCCTGAACATTCGGCAAAATATTTTCGTTTAGATCCGCCAGCTTACGGTTGGCCTTCAGAACAATCACCAGCAATTGCCGCAAGGCCGAAACATCCTTGTAATCGTAGGCCAGACCAGCTTTTCGGAGCAATGCCCCGGACCATGACAGACGATCCGGTGCCAAGCGCAGAAGATCGGCGCCGATATCCCGATTGCCCGACAGTTCATTTAAAAATTGTTCATCCAGACGCAGACCGGCCCCATCCGATGCCCCATTCTGGCCAGCCATGGATGTGGGCAGCGTCTTTTCCATTCGCACGATCAGCGCGCTGATATCGCTTATCACCGATTTAATATCGGTCCGTAGGTTAAAGGCCCCGTCTTTCCGCCCGATAATTTCGTCCGCCGATTGGCGCTTCATGGCATCCAGACGATAGGTTAAATTCTGGATGGTTTCGGTCAGAAGCTGATTAACCTCAGCAAAGGACGCATTGGCCTCAGCCAGTTCCTGAAGCTGACTGCTCGACCCACCGGACGACGCCAAGGTATAAATACGTTCAAACGACAGGGGCTCGTAATGATCCCCGGGGACCAGAATGGATTCTTCCAGTTCGTTGATCTTGCGCATATAGGATAAAGTATGGCGCAGGGAAACCAGCAATTCCTCGTCCGACGAATCATCACGCAGGCGCGCCATAATTTTTCCCAGACGAGTATATAATTTTTCAATTTTGTCCGGATCGTTCTGCGGACCGGTTTCTTCTTGATCGCTCATGGCCTGTCCCTTGATCTGTACGGTTTATTTGGGTTGTGCCGTCAACAACAACGTCTTGGCCTGCGGATTTTTCAGACGTTGCAATGCCTGGGCCCCACCCACCGATAGGAGGGCAACCCCTTCGCACAAATCTTTCAGCGGCATATTGGCCCCGAACTTTGCAAAGGCCCCACCCGTGATTTGGGATATGGATTGGAATGCTTTTTCAGCAGACGAGTCATTGCCGTCGAGGAAAGTAAAAATTTTAATTTTTTGAGACGCCAGTTTTTTCGCAATTTCTTCAAGGTCACCCAGATTTTCCTCGAATGAATCACCAATGACAATAATGCTGCTGGCGCGCGTCATCTCATTCGCGTCATCAAAGGACCGTAAAGATTCAACGATCTGCGTCGCGCCCCCCATGCAGGACACGCGCTTCATATCAGCGGCAACATCGTCGAGATTGGATTTCCATTCATGCGCGGTCGTCGTGCCACCACCAAAATGCACCAAACGCAATTGCATGGTGCCAACAGCCGACACTTCGCGAAACATCGAGGCCTGAATATCCTGCGCCTCAACCCAGTTTGATCCGCGGCTGGCTGTTGCATCGATAATAAACCCAATACGACCGCGCCCCTTGGTCGCGGTAGAAACATCGCGCACGGCCAGTTTGTTCAACGTTTCCAGCCCCGACGCATTCGGGCGCGCCACCGCGCCATATGCTTTCTTCACGCTCCCATTGGGTGTGACGACCAGACCTTTACCCTTATTGTTATCGCGCAGTGACATGTTCCCCGCCCCCTATTGCCATAAAATAGACCCCATAGTTATTGCCTAACGTCACCCCCGTCAAGAAAAATACCCACCCAAAAAATCGCAGATTTTCGCCATTTTCTTTGAATCCACGCCCCGTTTTTTCGCGGCGCAGCACAACTTTAATGACATAATCAGGCTTCTCATCAGGTTCGTCATGTTAAAATCGGGAAACAGGGACATTTTAGTTGTCACGACTGCGTAACCGATGGAGTGATCCGATGCATGAAAACCTTCAGAAATCTATCACCGAAATGCCGGAATATGCGGAATTGCTCAGACGCCGCAACGCCATCACAACGCCATTGGCGGCGATTGTTCTGATTGCCTATTACACCTTTATTATTCTGGTCGCTTATGCCCCCGACTTTATGGGGCGCCCGATTGTTGAAAACGGGCTGACATCGGTTGGCATTATTTTTGGGTTGGGCTTGATCCTGTTAACGTTTGCCGTAACTGCCTTCTATGTCTGGTACGCCAACACCCTGATTGAACCTTTGCTGCATAAAATTTATCAGAAAGCGACACACGATGAGTGAGTTTCTCGCCAATCTGCATCAGTTGAATGTAACCGCCGTTATTGTTTTCTTCCTGTTTGTGGCGCTCAGTTTGGGCATCACCTACTGGGCGGCCAAGCGCACAAAAACGCGATCGGATTTTTACGCCGCAGGGGGCCGCATCAACGGGTGGCAGAACGGATTGGCCATTTCCGGCGATTATATGTCGGCGGCGTCTTTCCTTGGGATTTCCGGGCTCGTCTTTGCCTCTGGCTTTGACGGGCTTTTATATTCTATCGGTTTTTTGGTGGGCTGGCCCATCATCCTGCTACTGATCGCCGCACCGCTGCGCAATTTGGGGAAATATAATTTTTCCGATGCGGCATCATTACGTTTCAAACAAACCCCCATCCGCATCATGGCCGCATTCGGATCGCTGGCCACTGTTTGCCTTTATTTGATTGCCCAGATGGTGGGCGCGGGCAAGCTGATCGAAGTCTTGTTCCACCTGCCTTACGAATCCGCCGTCATCATTGTGGGCGTTTTGATGGTGTCCTATGTCACCTTTGGCGGCATGCTGGCCACCACATGGGTGCAGTTGATCAAGGCTGTCTTATTGCTGGGCGGCGCGACCATTGTCGCGGTTCTTGTTCTGGCGCATTTCCATTTCAACCTGCCCGCCTTGTTCGCGGCCGCCGTTGAAAAACACACCAGCGGCGCGGCCATCATGGGCCCAGGCACATTGGTTAAAGATCCCATTTCCGCCATTTCCCTGGGCATGGCGCTCATGTTCGGGACCGCCGGCCTGCCCCATATCCTAATGCGGTTTTTTACGGTGAAGGACGCCAAAGCCGCCAACAAATCCGTGGTCGTGGCCACAGGCTTCATCGGTTATTTCTACATTCTCACTTTTATCATCGGGTTTGGTGCGATTGTCTTTTTGACCGGGCAACCATCCTATGTCGATGACAAAGGAGCCTTGATCGGGGGCACCAATATGGCCGCGGTCCAACTGGCCCACGCCGTGGGCGGGGACATTTTGCTGGGCTTTATCTCTGCCGTCGCCTTTGCCACCATTCTGGCGGTTGTGGCGGGCCTGACCCTGGCGGGGGCATCGGCAATTTCGCACGATCTGTACGCCCGCGTATTCAAAGGTGGCGATGTCACCGAACAACAGGAAGTGCGCGTCTCCAAAATCGCCACCATCGGGCTGGGGGTCGTTGCAATCTTCCTTGGCATCGCGTTTGAACAACAAAACGTCGCCTTTATGGTCGGTCTGGCCTTTGCCATCGCGGCCAGCGCCAACTTCCCCATTATCCTGCTGTCCATGTACTGGCGGGGCATGACCACCCGCGGGGCCGTTGTCGGCGGATCGTTGGGATTGGGCGTGGCCGTTGTTCTGATGATCCTCAGCAAAACGGTCTGGGTCAGTGTTTTGGGATATGACGAACCGATTTTCCCGTATGAATACCCCGCCCTGTTTTCGATGACGGCGGCGTTTATCGGGATCTGGCTGTTCTCGGTCACGGATCGTTCGGACCGTGGACAGACCGACCGGGCCGTGTTCCATGCCCTGCATTTACGGGCCCAGACAGGGATCGGGGTCAGCGATTCAGTAGAGCATTAAACAACCTGTCCGGCGCAATGGCCGGACGACCAGGCCCACTGGAAATTGAACCCGCCCAAATGGCCGGTAACATCCAGAACCTCGCCAATAAAATACAGGCCGGGGACGGTCTTTGCCTCGAACGTTTTCGATGAAACGTCATCGGTATCGACGCCGCCCAACGTCACCTCCGCCGTGCGATAGCCTTCGCTGCCCGACGGTTTGACACGCCAATCAGAAATGCGCGTGGCAACCGTCATCAGAATTTTATCGGACAAATCGGCCATGCGCCCATCCACCGCCACATCTTCTGCAATCTTTTGCGCCAGCCGTTTGGATAAAATATCGCCCAGAACGGTGTGCAGCATTGATTTTGGCTGTTTCTTGCGTTGATCCTTTAACCACGCCCAAACATCCGCCTGTGGGTACATGTTAATGGCAATGTCTTCACCCGGATGCCAATAGGATGAAATTTGCAAGACAGCCGGACCACTGATGCCACGGTGGGTGAACAGCATCGCCTCATCAAAAGTCATGCCTGATTGTGATTGCACCCGAACCGGGTCAATCGACACACCACTCAGATCCTTCGTGATATCCAGCACCGCCGGATCGAAGGTCAGGGGCACAAGTCCCGCCCGTGTCGGGATAATGTTCAAGCCAAATTGTTTGGCGATTTCATACCCAAACGGGCTGGCCCCGATTTTCGGGATGGATAACCCGCCGCAGGCCACAACCAGCGACGCACACGTGACAACGCCGCGCGACGTTGTGACCACAAACCGCCCGGAATCATCCCGGTCAACCGTCTGCACGGTCGTGGCGGTTTGAATATCAACCCCGCCTTGGTCACATTCACGCGACAGCATGTCGATAATGTCCCGCGCGGAATCATCACAGAACAACTGCCCCAGCGTTTTTTCGTGGTACGGAATTTTGTGCCGCGACACGAAATCAATGAAATCATACTGGGTATAGCGTTTCAGCGCCGATCGGCAAAAATGCGGATTGTTGGACAGATACCGATCCGGCGCGCAATGAAGGTTGGTAAAATTACACCGCCCACCGCCGGAAATACGGATTTTTTCGGCGATCTTGTCGGTGTGTTCCAGCACACACACACGACGGCCACGCCCACCCGCGGTCAGCGCGCACATCAACCCGGCCGCCCCGGCCCCAATAATGACGACATCCGTGTCCATGGCGTTGGTTTTAATCGGGAACGGATCCAAAAGCCATAAAGAAAAAACCCCGCCATAATGACGGGGTTTTTATAATTATCGTTCAGTGTGGTTAGATGGCACCACCGCACGACGCGGCCTGGCTCAACGATTCCTCCATCGAACCGCCGAAGCTGTAGCTGACAGCACCGCCACCAGCGGCCTGGTTCATCGCATCGCTCCAGCAGGAGACTTCGCCACCGTCACCGCCCGCAGCCGGCTCCAGATCAGCCAATTGACCGGCAATGCTGACCGACTGGCCACGTTGGCCTTGCTGGTCGTCACCACCCGCGGCTGGTGCCAGGTTGGCCAGGAATTCGGCCACGTTGCCCGTGAAGCCCGGCTGGCCCGCAGGACTGTTCGCACCAACACGGTTCGCCCCTGCGCCCGGAACGCTAGGCAGACCCAGAATGGTCATGCGGAAGCGGCCACCGGCCCAGTTCAGGTCACCAAAGCGGTTATAGACATCTTCGTCATCAATACCCGGAACGGCACCGAAGAAGAACAGGCCCAGAGAACCATCATCGTTGAAGTGGTAGATTTTCGATTCAATCGCATCAAACTGTGCTTTGGTCAAAATACCGCCCACCGAATTCGGTACAAACCCGTCATACGACGCATTCAGACCGTTCAGAATGGTCGGCAGACCCGGCGCAAAGAACGCCGCATTTGCCAGCTCGATGTAGTATTGCGACTGGCCATTGAACGCCGTTGTACCGATGGTGTTCCCAACCAGCGTCAGGTCGTTCGGGTTACCCACCGGTGCAAAACGCATCCCGATGTCGCCACCGTTAAAGGTGTTGGTCGCACCGGTCAGGTCGATGACCCCGCTTTCGAACCACGCCCCGATCGGGCTACCGGTGAAGACGTTGTCTTCCAGAATAACAACACCATTATCCGCACCAGCCGCATACAGGCCAGCATTGCCGGAATTGGTGATCAGGTTGGACACGATACGAACGCGGTTGTTGTCATCAATCATGATGCCGTTATTGGCGGCATTGCTGATGTCGTTACGGGCGATGCGAACACGACGGTTGTCGTCAGCCTCAATCCCGTTATCGCCAACATTACTGACCGTGTTGCGACGGATTTTTACAATATCGTTATCAGAGACATCGATACCATCCGCACCAACATTGTCGATAACGTTGCGGCGAATATCAACCATATCGCTGTTTGCGACATCGATACCATCGGACCCAACATTGTTAATCAGGTTACGACGGATCAGAACGTTTTCCGAATCACGCACATTGATCGCATCACCCGAACCATTCTGGATGGTGTTGAAGGCAATGTCGACGAAGGCATTTTCATCATCGACAGCAATACCATGACCACCGAAACCATCAACGATATTGTTCGTGATTTGCGTATCTTCGCTGATTTCAACATTCACACCATTTCCGGCAACATTGGTAATGACGTTACCATCAACGACCACACCGTAGGTGTTGTATGAGTCAACCCCGTTTCCACCGACGAACATAATGGTGTTGTTGCGAACTTTCGAACCATCGCTGAAATCATTGATACCACTGCCCGGCATCAGCGTAACACCGTTACCACCGACTAGAGCAACCAGATTGTTTTCAATCAAGCTGTTTTTGGCAC
This sequence comes from Micavibrio aeruginosavorus EPB, assembly GCF_000348745.1. Lineage (NCBI taxonomy): Bacteria > Pseudomonadati > Bdellovibrionota > Bdellovibrionia > Bdellovibrionales > Pseudobdellovibrionaceae > Micavibrio > Micavibrio aeruginosavorus. The sequence continues at coordinate 1,981,518 of NC_020812.1, forward strand.
CAGCCACAACGATACCATCGCCACCCAGCAAGCCAACAAGGTTGCCGTGGATATGGGCCTTGTTACCGCCATCAACGGCAATACCATTACCCCAACCAAGACCAACAACGTTGTTTGCGATTTCGATGTTCCCGCTGTTCCGTGCAACGATACCATCGCCACCAAAGAACAACGCGAAGTTACCGTTAACGACAGCATCGCGGCTTCCATTCACTGTAATGGCATCATTGCCCGTGAACGTAACAGTGTTTTCGGACACAACCGCGTCATCGCTATGACGGACAATGATACCGTTATGAGTGCTGTTCGCGACATCGTTCTGGGTGATTTCAACATCATCACTGCCGATCACGCGGATGCCGTTGTTATAACCATCGACATCACTGCCATAGCTGGTCAGGAAACCGACACCACCGACAATCGCACCATCGCTGTTGCGAACATCGATACCAACGCCACGACCATAGCCGGTCAGATCGTTCTGACGAATGCGTAGGTTGCTGACATTATCGGCGTAAATGCCATTGCGGAACCCTTCGGCGCTGTTTACACCAACCGGGAAGATCAGGACCGTGCCACCACCGATGATTACATCATCGCTGTTGGTTACGCTGATCGCCGTGCCGCTATTATAACGACCCGTCAAATCATTCCCCGTCACGCGCAAGCCGTTTGATGCATTCGCAACAATACCGGAACCAACATCGGTCAGATCGTTGCCGGTGATCTCAACATTGTTGCTGCCATTCACAACGATACCTGTATCGAAGTGATCCAGCGTGTTGTTGTCGATCACAGCATTGTGGCTGCCTGCGACAACTTCGATACCAACAACGGAGTTACCCGTCAGGTCATTGCCCAGAACATCCGAATTCGTTGTACCGGACAAACGCACACCATAATCAACGCCAGAAATCGTGTTGCGAACAACATCATTATCGTTTCCACCCGCAACCGTTACACCGTTGTCGAAATTGGTGATGGTGTTGCCGCGATTAGAGAAGAAGGATGCAGCACCAACATCAGTGTTGCTGGACCCCGTTACTTTAACGCCCGTTCCAACACCAGACCCCGTGATCATATTGCGGAAGATGTCGGCGTTATCGCTGCGCTCAACAAAGATACCGTTACCGTCATTATCAAGAATGCGGTTATCGGATACCAGCGTATTATCGCTATCACGCAAGTGAACACCATCAACCTTGCTGTCACGGATTACGTTGTTGGTTAAATCAACCCCGTTGCTCAACTCAACCCAGATGCCGGTCGCATTACCATTGGCTCGGTTATCATCCACAACCGCATCATCACTGCGATTGATGATAATACCCTTATCACCGTTATCGTTTGTAATGTTACCCGAAACAGTCGCGCCATCGGTATTCAGGATGCGGATACCGTCGCCCGTGTTCGCGTTGGAACGGTTGCCCGTTACGCTGACCACCCCGGCGCTGTCTTTTACCAAAATGCCGATGGCGGTTTGGTAACCGCTGGCCACGCGGTCCGCGGCGGATGCGCCGGACACAATGTTGTTTTCAATTTTTGCGCTGGTGGACGCATTTTGAACAACAATCCCGTTTTTACCACCGGAAACGCGGTTATCGGAAACAACAACGTTTTTGCTGCCGTTGGTGTAGATCCCGAACGCCTCCGCTCCGATCACCTTGTTGCCGCCAATAACCACCGCACCCGGCGCACCATTCACGACGATGCCGTGCTGGCGAATATCGTTCAGCACGTTATCCAGAATATTCACGGTGCCTTGGCTGCCGCTGATCTGTACACCGTTGCCGCGCACGTCTTTCAAATTGTTGTCCGAAACGGTAACATTTTTACCGCCTTGAACTTCAACCCCGGACCAGCTGACATTGCGCAGCGTGTTGGCCAGAACGTTCAACGTTTGGACCTGCTCCGTGCGGATGCCTTGGTTACCGATATCGCGCAAAATGTTGTCCGAAACCGTTACATTCGTGCCGCGTACGATGTTCACGCCGGTTTTTGCCGCGCCGACAACCGTATTGCCATCAACCGTTGCATTGTTGGAATCGGCCACATTCACACCGTTTTTCGCGGTGTTTTTAACTGTGTTGCCTTGAATCATCGCGCCGTTGGATGTGGACACAGACACACCGTTTCCACCAATGTTTCCAGCCGCACCCAAGGTGCCGATTGTGTTGTTAGATATCGTCAAACCACCAACGGATACACCCTCAACGCCGTTTTCACCGACATTATCAATGGTGTTTCCGTCAACCAGATTGGTGCCGCCAGCGCCGTTAATTTTCACGCCGGAACCAATATTGCCGTTCACGGTGTTTCCGGTGATGGACAAATTATTGCCGCCATCGGTGGAAATTGCGCCGTAACCAGCCAAGCCAGCGCCCGCATTGTTAATGACGTTGTTGGAAACGGTCAGGCCGTTAAACCCGCCGCCATAAACCGCAACGCGGGTGACATTGGACAATGTGTTGGCATCAACCAAAACATTGGTGCCGCCGGAAATTTTAACGCCGTCCCAATCAATTTGATCCAGCGTGTTACCGGAAATGGTTACATCATTGCTGTTTTTGAAATGGATACCGCTGCCCACATCAAAGGCGGTGGATGCGGTTTCCATGATTTTGTTGTCGGAAACATCTGTGCCGTGTGCGCCGTCGATAACAATGCCATCACCTTTAACATTGTTCGCGCCTTGCGATACGCCCGCCTTACTGCCAATGAAGTTATTTGTGATTGTTGCATAGGTGGACGACAATCCGCCGCCACGAACATCTATACCGTCACCGCCTGTTACAAAAATCGTATTGGCGTTGATCGTGACGTACGAATTACCGCCTACAGCAATACCGTCACTGCCAGTATTGTGCACCGTATTACCTTGGATGGTAGCAAAACTTCCACCTTGAATTTCAATGCCCGTTCCGGTGACGTTACGGACGATGTTGTCCGAAATTTGGGTATAATAGCTACCTGATCCACCGACCTTGACACCAGTGACAGCGCCCGCCCCAATGATTTTATTGTCAATAATTTTGGCATTGCTATTCTGCTGCCCAATCTTAACGACAGAATCCGCGCCTGCAAACCCGCGGAAGGCAATACCCGTACCAACACCACCGACAGTCACATCGTATAAATTGTTAGCAATGCTCAGCGTCGTATCCTGACCCACACCAGAAACGCCGCGAACTTCGGTGAAATCCGCTCCGTTCATAGACTGCAAGGTCAGAGATTTGTTGATGATGACATTTTCGTTATAGGTACCATTACCGACATTCACGGTGCCGCCAGCACGCACGAACTCCATACCTTGAGAGATATAGGCGCTTGGCGACATAACATTCACAACATCCGAGAAGCCCTCAATCTGATTGCCCCCAGCCAAATCACCTGATTTTTTCAAAATCTGCGCATTCAGGTTCACTGTTGCCAGATTGATGTCCGAGGAGGGACGCACCAGACCAAAACCAAAAACACTGTCGGTCGTTAACGCGTCACGCAGGATCAAGGAACCAGTGCCGAGGGTAATATTGTGGTTAATATCAATTGTCTTTGCGCTCAACGTCAGGTCATTTGACGTTGTCGTTCCTAAAGATGTCGATATATTGAAATCGGATGCTGTATAAATCCGATCAGTTGCCCACAGATGGACATTGGAAAAGAGTAACGTCAAAGCCAATTTATCATCATCAATTGCCCAGTCATCACCAATCAAATCATTAAAAATATAATCACCCAACTTGATCGTTTTCGGATCAATCAGGAAAAGGCCCGTTTCGCCAATCTCAGCGGACGTATCAACAAATCCATCAAAACCAACGTTATTCGCCGCCGACAGTTCGATAAAACCGCCATTTCCGCCCAATTTTCCACCACGCGCCGACGCACGGCCACCCATAATGGCGTAATCATTGCCCCAAATGCCAATACGACCGCCATGACCTGTGCTTGTAGCATCAGCACTGACAACCGACGTATCCGTCAGGATAACGGACTCACCGACAACCTTAACTTCACCGCCGCCTGCTGCGCCGGAGGCATCAATCGTGCCGGACACTTTCACTTTGCCTGCGTTACCGCCATCCAGAATGATCTTACCACCCTGTACGCTCACGGATGTGGCCTGGATCACGCCGGACATGTTGATGACCGTGTCCACGACTTCCTTCGCACCATGCGCGGTCATCAGAACGGTTGCGCCGGAGAGGACGCCAGCATTTTCGGCCAGAGCCTTGCCCTTGGCACCGCCAACGGCAATTTCCACCAGACCGTCACCATACAAATCAACCGTTGCGCGTTCACCGCCAGCGGCCAGGGCAATTTTACCCAAGCGGGCTTCGATCACGCCATTGTTGGCGACGTGCGGCGCGACCAGAGCGGCCAGACCGGCACCGGTCACGGAAATCGTGCCATTGTTCACAACGGATGCGTCACCAAAATTGGACAGTTCCAATTTGGTATCACCGCGCATCACGGCGGCGTCATTCACATCACCGGTGGAGGCCACAATGCCACCCACATCAACGCGGGACCCAGCACCGAAAACAACGCCGTTACGGTCCAGAACCATGACGCGGCCATTGGCCTTCAACGTCCCCAGAATTTGGGTCGGGTCGGAATTGCGGCCTGTCACGCGGTTGACAGCCAACGATCCGGAATTCGGTTGGAAAAATTCGGTTTTGGCGTTGGACCCGATGTTGAACGAATCCCAGTTAATGACAACGCGGTCTGTGTTTTGGTTGATGTTCAACGTGCTGGCATCGGGGCGGTCCATCGTCGCGGAACCGGCAACAATCTGTTCCCCTGTCGGCGTGGTGTTCGCATCCATCGCGTTTGCGGTCGCGCTGGCCGATGCGATCAAGCCCAGAGTCAATGCCGAGGTGGAGAGGAATTTGTTTACGGTGCCGCGTTGTGTTGTCATTTTATAAAGTCCCCGTCTTGGTCGCCCAATGGTGAATAATTACGTGTCATGTATTGGCCCGTGACGCGATGCGCCGGGCAAGGTACGCAGAAAGGCAGAATCATTTGAATTTGGATGGGGTTGTATACCCCCAAATCCGCGCGGATGACAAGAAATGATTAAGGAAAATTAACCTTTTACCCCGGCTTGTTCACAGAAATGGCGGAAAGCCTTATGAAAATATTTTACCCGAACGCGGGGGGCCAAAATTGTGCAGAGCAAAAACATCAAAACATAATGCGGGAAACACAATCGGGGGTGTTTTCAAACCCCGGCCAATGCTCTAATAAGAGGGACTTAACAGTTTGATAGATTTCTTAAAAAAGACAGGCACCGTTCCATGATCCGCCACTCCACTTTTCGCGTTTTGATTCTGGCCGCCCTGATGGGTGCAAGCGCATCTGCATACGCGCAGGTGCCCACCGCACAAACGGGCTCCGCCAGCCCGGGCCGTGTACAGGAACAAACGCCGCGCCCGAATTTCAGTGATCGCGCCGTGATGCCCGCCGTCGAAGTTGATCGCCCGCAAGCACAAGCCGCACCCGCAGGCGCAGAAAACATTACATTCACTCTGAACAATCTGCAGCTTGATGGCGTAACGGCATACAAGGAATCCGATCTGCGCAGTGTATATGCCGGATCTGTCGGTCAAACGATTTCGCTGGCCGACCTGTATGGCATTGCTGCAGCGCTGACGAACAAATACCGCAATGATGGTTACATTCTGACTCAGGTTATCGTACCGCCACAAACGATCGAAGGTGGCAATGTCCGCCTGCAAGTTGTTGAAGGTTATCTGTACAGCGTCAATGTCGCGCTGGAAGAAGGCGCTCCGGCGGAAACAGAGGCCGCCATGGCCCTGATCCGCGGCTACGCCAACCGCATTCCGGCAGGGTACGCCCTGAACATTGCCGATCTCGAACGTTATCTGCTGTTCATCAACGACTTGCCGGGCGTATCGGCCCGCGGTGTCTTGTCCCCGAACGCGGCCAATGTGGGCGCGGCGGATTTGAACATTCTGGTCCAACGTGATCCGTTCGAAGCCGTTCTGGGCGTTGATAACTACGGCACGAAATATCTGGGCGCGATCCAGTTTTCTGGCGCGGGCGCTTTGAACTCCATGCTGGGCAACAATGAACGCCTGACGGCGCAGGCCGTTCTGGCACCGGACCCGGGCCAGCCGATGGAACTGGCCTACTTCGCCGCCGGATATTCGCAACCGATCGGCACGCGCGGCCTGCGCTTGGATTTCGACGCGTCCTACACCGCGACCGAACCGGGCTATACGCTGGACGAATTCGACGTGAAGGGCAATGCGCGCTTCCTGGGCATTGAACTGAACTACCCCGTGATCCGCAGCCGGAATACAAACCTGTACACCATGTTCAGCTTTGACATGCGCGATGTCGACACCCGCAACAATATCGAAGACACCCGCACGGATAATATCCGCGCCCTGCGCACCGGGATGCGTCTTGAAAAACTGGACCGCGTTTTTGGCGCTGGTTTGAACGTGTTGGATCTGGAACTGGCCCACGGCCTGGACATTCTGGGCGCCAGCAGCAAGAACGACCCGAACAAATCCCGCCCCGATGGCGACCCGCGCTTCACCAAGCTGAATGTGGAAGTGCAACGTCTGCAACGCCTGGCCAACCAATGGAACCTGTTGCTGGCCGCCCGCGGACAATTGTCCAACGGCCCGCTGCTCAGCTCGGAAGAGTTTGGCGTTGGCGGCATGGGCTATGGCCGCGGTTACGACCCATCCGAAATCATCGGCGACGAAGGTATCGCCGGCAAGATTGAAGTGCAATGGAACCTGCCGGGTGAATTCGGCATCACCAACAGCCACCAGCTGTACGGCTTCTATGACGCTGGCCGCGTCTGGAACGACGACCCGACAAACGCCAAGGACAAGGCCAACACGGCCACCTCCGCCGGCGTCGGCGTCCGCGCAAAAATCGGCAGCAGCACAAACATCGACATGACCGTCGCCGTCCCGCTGGACCGCAGCGTACAGACGATGAAAGACCAGGACCCACGGTTCTTTATGAGTGTGTCGAAAAACTTCTAAATATTCAAACGGCCCCGTTAAAGGGGCCGTTTTTGTATAGTGAGGCGCCATGAAACAATACAAAAAATCCGACTTCCCCGTTGCCGACGTTCGTCGCTTGCTCGAACCCGGACCCATTGTTCTGGTTTCATCGGCGCATAAAGATGTGCGGAATATTATGACGCTGGGGTGGCATACGGTTTTAGAATTTTCGCCCTCACTGATTGGCTGCATGATTACATCAGCGAATGAGAGCTTTGAGATTATTCGCAAGAGCGGCGAATGCGTAATCAATATCCCCACGACGGATATGGTCGATACCGTCGTTAAAATTGGGAATGTGTCGCAAAGCGAATGCGGTGATAAGTTTGAGGCGTTTGGGCTAACCCCGACCAAAGCATCCAAAGTCAACGCCCCGATGATTGCCGAATGCTTCGCCAGCTTTGAATGCCGTATTCACGACAAACGGATGATTAAGGATTATAATTTCTTTATCTTCGAAGTGGTGAAGGCGCATGTGTCATCGACCGCGAGACGGCCAGATACACTGCATTACCACGGACAAGGCGTGTTCAGCACCGACGGTAATTATATGAACAAAGCCCGCTTGTTCACCAAATGGCGCGCGACAGATACGTTTTAATCCTCATCCATTCACCGTCAGCCACAGTTCTTCCTGTTCTTCTAACTGGGAAACGATTGTGGCGTATGATTTTTGAGCATCGGCCGCACGCAGAGCGTCTTTATAAAAATCGGGATCGGCCATTTTTGTTTCCAGTTTGGCCTTCTCTGCGTTCAGACGCTCAATTTCTTTTTCGATTTTTGCGACCTTGTGCGGATTGACGCGGGTGGATTTCGCGTCGTCGACCACGACGGGCTTCACCTCAGCGGCTTTTTCCTTTTTGCCTTCTTTGCGTTCTTCGCGACGGCTTTGAACGATGAACTTGCGGTAATCTTCCAGATCGCCGTCAAAATTCTGGACCGCGCCGTCCTTCACCAACCACAAACGGTCCGCCACACGTTCCACCATATTGGGATCGTGGCTGACGATGACGATGGCCCCTTCATAGGCGTTCAACGCCTGCACCAAAGCTTCGCGCGCATCGATATCCAAGTGGTTGGTCGGTTCGTCCAGCAACAGCAGATGCGGGGCGTCAAAACTCATGAACGCAAACAGCAAGCGGGCTTTTTCACCACCGGACAGCGACCCGATTTTGTTATCGGCCAGATCCTTGGAAAAACCAAACGCACCCAATTTGGCCCGCACCACCGGTTCGCGCACATCGGGTTTATGCTTGGCCATCAAATCGCGCATGGCCTCATACGGGGTTTGGGTGACATCCAGCTCTTCGGTCTGGTGCTGGGAAAAATAGCCGATGCGCAATTTATTCGACCGTGCCACTTCACCGCCCATGATGCCCAGTTTCCCGGCGATCAGCTTCATCAGCGTCGATTTACCGTTCCCGTTGGCCCCCAGCAGCGCAATACGGTCATCCGGATCAATGTTTTCATGAACGCGGCGCAGGATCGGCTTGCCCTCGACATAGCCAATATCCGCCTGACGAATGGAAATCATCGGCGGGGCGATTTTATCGGGGTTGGGGAAATTGAATTTAATCGCCCGGTCGGCAATGACCGCATCGACCAGATCCATGCGCTCCATCGCCTTGACCCGGCTTTGCGCTTGGCGGGCCTTGCTCGCCTGCGCTTTAAACCGGTCGATGAATTGCTGCATATGGGCCCGTTCGGCCTGCTGCTTTTCAAACATTTTCTGTTGCATGCCCAAACGCGCGGCGCGTTCACGTTCGAACGTGTCGTAATTGCCGGTATACAGCATCAATTGTTTTTTATCGACATGGATTACATGGTCGATACATTTGTTCAGCAATTCGCGGTCGTGCGAAATAATCATCAGCGTATGCGGATAAGACATCAAATATGTCTCCAGCCACATGATCGCTTCCAGATCTAGGTGGTTGGTCGGTTCGTCCAGCAGCAGGAAATCCGGCTCCACGAACAAGACAGACGCCAGCATCACCCGCATCTGCCAGCCACCGCTGAACGACGAAAACGGCTCGCTCAATTGATCTTCACGGAAACCAAGGCCGGTCAGCAAGGTCGCGGCACGCGATGGTGCGGCATACGCATCCATGTCACCCAGACGCTGGAAAATTTCGGCAATGCGATCGGGGTCGGTCGCGGTTTCGCTTTCGGCCCACAACTGCGCCATTTCTTCGTTGGCGGACAGCACCATGTCGATCAACGGCATATCCGTTTCGGGAATATCCTGGCGCACCACGCCCAAACGCTGGCGGCTGCTCAGGGAAATCGTGCCGCCATCGGCGTGCAGTTTCCCGGTGATGAGTTTGAACAGGGTCGATTTACCCGCACCGTTGACGCCAACCACGCCCACGCGCCATCCGTCCTGAATATTCAGGGTGGCTTCTTCGATGATGGTCCGGCCACCAATATTATAGGTCAGGTTGGATATATTCAGCATTGTACGCCCTTTCTGTGCGCAAGCCTTATGACACAGACCGGCGACCTTATGCAAACCCGAATAATGGCCATATATATCAAAGCATTATAAAATACATACCGATCGGATCAAAATTTTGTTGACCGACCGGTCAAGTCTTGATATTGTAGGAGTATGAGCCAAGCAGCGACAGACACACGCCAGAAACTGATTGATACAGCCGGACGCCTGATCTGGATGAACAGTTACGGCGCGGTCAGCGTGGATGATATCTGCAAGGCCGCCGATGTGAAGAAGGGAAGCTTTTATCATTTCTTCCCATCGAAGGCGGATTTGGCCATGGCCGCGCTGGACCACGAAGAAGCGGTCCTGCGCCCGGTTTACGATATGATTTTTTCTGCCTCGCGCCCGCCGGTTGAGCGATTGACCATGCTGGCCGACCTGATTGTTGAAAAACAGGCGGACATGCTGCGCGAAGTGGGCCATGTTTGTGGCTGTCCCAGCGGTTCGCTGGGCTGCGAGCTGGCCGGAACTGACAGCATTATCAAGGACAAGATCGACCAGATCTTTACGTTTAAAAAGCGGTATTACGAATCCACAATCCGCGACCTGGTGACGGAGGGACAACTCCCCCAAGATACGGATTGCAAGGCCCGCGCCGACGAAATATTGGACTACATCACCGGCCAAATGCTGGTGGCGCGGGTTCAAAATTCGCTGGACCATCTGGAGCGGAATTTAAAATCCGGATTGCTCCGCCTGTTGGGGCTGAAGGATCCGGGCTCCGCCGCGGATGCCGCATAGAAATACCGGCCACAAAAAAACGCTTAACCCGCGGGAATCCCGCGTTTTTTTGGACCAAGAACTTGACCAATCAGTCAATACATATAGAAGCGACGCAACAAACGGAGAGTTGAGTATGACCACCCCATCCAAACGCACCCTTCTGCTGGCCAGCGCCGTGGCCCTTATCGCTATGGGCAGCGCCGGTGCCTTGTTCTATGCGAACACCGCCGCGCAGGCCAGCACGGTTGAGCTGGCCGCCGCCGCTCCGCAGGCCATGCCCGTTGCCGCCACAAAGGTTGAAAGCGCCCCACTGGCCATCTGGAAAAATTTTTCTGGCCGATTGCAGGCCGTTGATTATGCCGAAATCCGCCCGCAGGTCAGCGGCCGTATCGACGATATCAATTTCGCCGATGGCCAGATTGTCGCCGAGGGTGATGTTCTTTACGTCATTGACCCGCGCCCGTATCAGGCCGCCGTGGATCAGGCCCGTGCCGAAGTCAACGCCGCCCGCGACCGTGCCGATCTGGCACAGAAAGAATTGGCCCGCGCGGAATCACTGGTCAAAACCGATGACATTCCTAAGCGCGTCTACGACGAACGCGTCAGCACCGTACACGTCACCAAGGCCGATGTGAACGCAGCCCTGGCCCGTCTGGAGCAAGCGCAAATCAATCTGGATCACGCCTTTGTGAAAGCACCGATTTCCGGACGGATCAGCCGCGCCGAAATCACCAAGGGCAATCTGGTCGAAGCCGGCCCGAACGCACCGGTTTTGACGTCCATCGTATCCGATAACGGCATCTATGCCGATTTCGAGGTGGACGAACAGACCTACCTCACCCATGTCCGCACCATCGCGGGCGATAATGCATCGGAAAATAAAATTCCGGTTCAATTGATGGCCAGCGACGGTAGCGTTTTGGTTGAAGGCTTTGTTCACAGCTTTGACAATCGTCTGGACACGTCATCGGGAACCATTCGCGCCCGTGCATTGTTCGCAAACGAGGACGGAACATTATTACCCGGCATGTTTGCCACCATCCGTATGGGCAGCCCGTCCGCAGAGAAAAAAATCGCCATTTCCGACCGCGCCATCGGCACGGATCAGGACCGTAAATTCGTTTACGTGATCGGCGATGATGGAAAAACGGCATACCGCGAAGTGGCATTAGGCGACAGCGTATCCGGAAAACGGATCGTTCTGTCCGGCCTGACCGAAGGGGAAACCATCGTATCCGATGGCATTATCCGCGTTCGCCCCGGAATGGATGTAGCGCCGCAATTTGAAAAAGATCTGGCCTCTATTGAAACCAGTGCGGGAACAGACGACAACAAAACTTCTGCTTCTCATAAATAGCGTGTAACGCATAAACCGAATCCCCTAAAAAACAGGTGTGTCCCCCACCTGTTTTTTAGAGGGCCAACTTGACCATAAATTTAAAAAAACAAGGATTTCATCCGATGAACCTTTCCCGTTTCTTTATCGACCGCCCGATTTTTGCGTCGGTTATCTCGATCCTGATTTTTATGGCCGGGTTGGTCGCCATTCCCAATTTGCCGATTTCAGAATACCCGGAAGTGGTCCCGCCCTCCGTCGTGGTCAACGCGCAATTCCCCGGCGCAAACCCCGCCGTCATTGCCGAAACCGTGGCCACCCCGTTGGAAGAACAGATCAACGGCGTGGAAGACATGCTGTATATGAACTCGCTGGCGACCACGGACGGGAATCTCAGCCTGACCGTGACCTTTGCCATCGGCACGGACCCCGATCTGGCCCAGCAATTGGTGCAAAACCGCGTGGCCCAGGCCACACCGCGCCTGCCCGAGGTGACGCGCCAATTGGGTGTAACCGTGGTGAAAAGCTCACCAGACCTGACCATGGTTGTTCACCTGCGCTCCCCCAACAACCAGTATGACATGTTGTATTTGCGCAACTACGCCACGCTGAACGTCAAAGATCAGTTGGCAAAAATTGAAGGCGTGGGCCAGGTTCGCTTGTTCGGATCGGGCGATTACGCCATGCGCATCTGGCTGAACCCGGACAAGGTGGCTGAACGGAACCTGACCGCAACTGAAGTGGTCAACGCCGTGCGCGCCCAGAACGTCCAGGTTGCCGCCGGGATGATTGGTGGCCCCCCGTATGATGACGCCATCGAAGTCCAACTGCCCGTCAACGTTCAGGGCCGCCTGACCTCGGCCGAGGAATTCGAACAAATTATTATCAAACGCGACACCAACGGTGTCATCACCCGCCTGAGCGATGTGGCCCGCGTTGAAATGAATGCGCAAAGCTATGCCCTGCGCTCCCTGCTGGATAACCAGCAGGCCGTTGCCATTCCAATCTTCGCCTCGCCCGGCGCCAATGCGCTGGACATTTCCAAAAATGTCCGCAAAACCATGGCCGAATTGAAGGAATATATGCCCGAAGGCGTGGACTATTCCATCGTTTATGACCCGACCGTCTTCGTGAAAGATTCCATCAAGGCCGTCATCCATACCCTGCTTGAGGCTGTGGCGCTGGTCGTTCTGGTCGTGATTGTCTTCCTCCAGACGTGGCGTGCATCCCTGATCCCCTTGCTGGCCGTACCCGTATCTATTGTGGGAACGTTTGCTGTTATGCATCTGCTTGGGTTTTCCATCAACGTCCTGTCGCTGTTCGGGTTGATCCTGGCCATCGGGATTGTGGTGGATGATGCCATCGTCGTCGTTGAAAACGTCGAACGGAATATTGAAGAAGGAAAATCCCCGCGCGAAGCGACCATGCAAGCGATGAAAGAGGTCACCGGACCGATTTTGGCCACCGCTTTCGTTTTGTGCGCCGTTTTCGTGCCAATTGCGTTCATCAGCGGTTTGACCGGACAGTTTTATAAACAATTCGCCCTGACCATCGCGATTGCCGTGCTGATTTCCACGTTCAACTCCCTGACGCTCAGCCCGGCTTTGTCCGCCCTGCTGCTGAAAAGCCATGATGCGCCGAAAGACGGGTTGACCAAAATCATGGACTTCCTGTTTGGCTGGTTCTTCCGCGCCTTTAACAAAATGTTCCATAAAAGCCAGAATGGATACGCCAAGGGCGTTGGTGTTTTCACCCGCCGAAAAGCAATCATGATGGTCATCTATGGTGCACTGGTCGCCTCCACCGTCTACAGCTTCAACCTTGTCCCGAAAGGCTTCGTTCCGGCACAGGATAAGCAATATCTGGTCAGCTTTGCCCAGCTTCCGGCCGGCGCCACGCTGGAACGGACCGAAGACGTCATTCGCCAGATGGGCGAAATCGCCTTGGCCCACCCCGGTGTAAAAGGTGCGGTGCAGTTCCCCGGCCTGTCCATCAACGGTTTCGTCAATTCCTCCAGCGCGGGCATCGTGTTCGTATCGCTGGAGGATTTTGACAAGCGCAAAGGCCATGACCAGAACGGTTTCGCGATTGCCCAGCAATTGCAAGCCAAGTTCAATGGCATTGATGACGCCTTTATCGCCATCTTTCCACCCCCGCCGGTTCAAGGGCTGGGCAGTGTTGGTGGTTTTAAATTGCAGATTGAAGATCGCGCGGACCAAGGATACCAAGCGTTGAACGATACGGTCCAGGCCGTATTGGGCAAGGCCTATGCCGATCCGGCCCTGCGTGGAATCTTCTCCAGCTATAACGTCAACGTGCCGCAATTGTTTGCGGATGTCGACCGGACGAAGGCGCAACAATTGGGCATCCCAATCGACGATATTTTCCGAACCATGCAGATTTATCTGGGGTCGCTGTATATCAACGATTTCAACCAGTTTGGCCGGACCTATCAGGTGCAAGCCCAGGCTGATCGTGATTTCCGGTCGAACCCGGCGGACATCCTGCGCCTGCAAACCCGGAATATTGAAGGGGAAATGGTTCCGCTCGGCTCGGTCGTGACCGTCACCGAAACATTCGGACCGGAAACGGCCATGCGGTATAACGCCTTCCGCTCCGCCGATTTGAACGGGGATGCCGCGCCGGGATTTTCATCCGGTCAGGCCCAGGCCGCGATTACCAAAATCCTGAACGAAACCCTGCCCCCGGGCATGACGTTTGAATGGACGGAATTGACGTTCCAGCAAATTCTGGCGGGCAATACGGCGGTGTTTATCTTCCCGCTCTGTATCTTCCTCGTCTTCCTGGTGCTGGCCGCGCAATATGAAAGCCTGGCTTTACCGATGGCGGTGATTTTGATCGTACCGATGGCTATTTTGTCGGCCATTCTGGGGATTTATTTCACCGGCGGCGACAACAACATCTTCACCCAGATTGCATTGTTCGTCCTGGCCGGGCTGGCGTGCAAAAACGCGATTTTGATCGTGGAATTTGCCCGTGAACTGGAACACCAAGGGCGAACAATCACCCAGGCCGCCGTGGAGGCATCACGTCTGCGTCTACGCCCGATCCTGATGACATCGTTCGCGTTCATCATGGGCGTTCTGCCGCTGGTCAACAGCCACGGTGCCGGCGCGGAAATGCGTCAGGCCATCGGGATTGCCGTGTTCTACGGGATGTTGGGCGTCACGTTCTTCGGCTTGATCTTTACGCCGGCATTCTATGTCCTGCTGCGCAAGCTGGAGGACTTTATGAAACACGGCAAATCCGCGTAGGACAATCAAATGTCCTGAAGGAAGAACCGCAATTCTTCGTGAAAATGTGTATTGTGGAGAACATGCAGGCGATCAACGGATCGACCTGCATGTTCTTTTTCACCGCGCAGATGGCTTGGCGGCTCGCGTAACAGAACGGTTGGCCCATTGCCACGTGGCAAGGATCGTAATTTTCCAACCCATTGATTGATTTCAACGCAGGAATGTTCGTCATCAAGGACAATCATCTCGGGAATGATCGTTTTGCACGCATCAATCACCTGATCGATTGTGTCAATTTCAATACACAACAGATTATTATCGCGGATAATACGGCTGGTTCGTTCACGGGTTTCCGCGCCACCACCGGCCACAAAACACAGTTTGTAATCCATACGGATCCTCTTCCACCCGCCGAAAACGGCCTTAAACTCTGGACAACGATGTTGCCAATGATGTCGGCTTCGGGGTTGCAGTTACAGGTTCACGCGATACAGCTTCTGCCTTTTGCACGGTATACAGGCCCGGACACGCCGCAACCGGCTTCAGATTTTGGGACAGGCCCAAAACTGTTTCCGAACTGCCCAGAAATATATAGCCATCCGGGGCCAATTGTTGCATCAGCCCATTCAGGACCTTTTTCTTTGTTTCTTCATCGAAGTAAATCAGCACATTGCGGCAGAAGATAATATCAAACTGCCCGACACTGCTCATACGTTCCAATAAGTTGAATTTTTGGAAACGGATCATTTTGCGCAAGTTTTCTTTAACGCGCCAACGATCGCCGTCCTGGCTGAAATATTTCATGATCGTCTGAATCGGCAGACCGCGCTGCACTTCAAAGTGGCTATACAGCCCTTCTTGCGCCTGTTTTAAAACGGAATCGGCGATATCTGTGGCCAAAATATCGAATCTCCATGCCGTCTTTTCAAAAGCAGCCTCTTCAAGCGTCATGGCGATGGAATACGGCTCCTGTCCCGACGAACAAGCCGCGGACCAGATTTTTAAATTGCGTGTATTCGCGCGGCTTTTGATCATTTCCGGCAGAATAACCGTGCGGAAATGTTTGAACGGACGATCATCGCGGAAAAACAACGTTTCGTTTGTGGTCATGGCTTCGACCACATCTTTGATAATGGCTTCATCGCGCTTCATGCGCAGATACTGCGTCATACGATCCAGCGTACCGTGACCCCATTTCTGTACCACCGGGGCCAGACGGGTTTCCAGCAGATAGATTTTCTCCGGCGAAATCGACAAGCCGGATTTATCTTTCAGCAAGACCTTATAAAACTCAAAATCAGATAATTCCATACTACTCTACACCCTTGCTGCGTTATAACCCTGTGACAAGCTTTTTGATCGTCACGTCCAATTGAGATAGCGGTTGGACCGCAGAACATAGCCCGGCCGTTGCCACGGCTCCCGGCATGCCCCATACGATGGATGTCTCTTCGTCCTGCGCGATAACGTTGCCCCCGTTATCGACGACTTTGCGACATCCCTCCAACCCGTCACTGCCCATACCGGTCAGAATGACGGTCAGAATTCGCGATCCATAAATATCAACCAGACTACGCAACATCACATCCACCGACGGGCGGCAGAAATTTTCCGGCGGCCCCGAATCCAGATGAATCGCCGGATATTCACCTGGACCTTTCTGAAAGATCATGTGCAATCCACCGGGTGCCACATAGGCAGATCCAGGCTTCAACACCATTCCTTCAGCCCCTTCAAAACACGGTATCCCGCAGTTTTGTTCGATATGTTGCGCCAGCATCGCCGTGAATGTTTTCGGCATATGCTGGGTAATCACGATGGGAAGGGGGAAGTTTTTCAGCCCCTTCAACATATCCATCAACGCCTTCGGCCCGCCGGTCGAGCTGCCAATCGCCAGAATTTTCGGCGGCAATGGCGTTTTGTGTGGACGCAATGTAATCGTAGCCTGCGGGTAGAGCTTTTTCGCCGTCCCCGCATCCGCACCATTCGTATGATTGGTCGGTGCATATTTTTTGCGCGGGCGGCCCAGAACACGGATCACACGGACCAAATCACGCTGAAAATCAGCCGCACTGGAAATCGATTCACCACCCGGCTTCAAAATACTGTCCGTTGCGCCCAACGCCAGAGCCTTCATCGTAACATCCGCCCCGCGCGCCGACAGGGTGGAGCAAATCAAAACACGAACATCCGGCTTTTCTTTCAGCAACAACGGCAAAGCCGTCAGCCCGTCCATCACCGGCATTTCAATATCCAGTACGACGATGTCGGGCTGCAGCCGCGCAATGGCCTTGACCGCCAGATCACCATTTGGCGCCGTCCCCACAACTTCGATCCCCTGTTCCGGGGTCAAGGTGCGCGTGATAACCGCACGAATAACCGCCGAATCATCGACGATCATGACGCGGATATTCGGCGCCTCCTGCGGGTTATGCGGGCCGGTCGTAATGGCGGTCATTACGCCTCCACATCTTCAAGGATGTCGAGCTGGACCAGCTTTGTCCGCAGAATAATTTGATCGAACGGCTTCATAATATATTCGTTCGCACCGGCTTTCATGGCACTCATAATATGGTCCATACTGCTTTCTGTTGTGCAGAACAGAACTTTCGGCGTATCGCCATTTTCCATCCCGCGCAGTTTTTCGATAAATTCCAGACCATTCATGCGGGGCATATTCCAATCCAACAGGATCATCCCCGGCATTTTTTTCTGGCAAAATTCATAGGCGTAGACGCCATCTTCTGCTTCTTCACAGACCAGGCCGAACTCTTCCAGACTTTTGCGTGCGATTTTTCGGATGGTCGCACTATCATCAACAATCAGGCAAAATGTCATGCGACACCCTCCACAAGGCTGTTTTCGTAAAATTGGGCTGACGCCAGAAGCTTTTTGACATCCAATGTCACCAGCAACTGGTCCGGCAGCTTATAGACACCTGCGGCCACAGCACTCCACGAGGCATCCAAGGTCGGGGGAATTGGCTCTATATTATCTTCGTCAAGCGTTAAAACATCGCCAACAGCATCGATAATCAAACTGAACAATTCACCATTCTGTTCGACAACAACGCTCATGCCACCAGATCCATCACTGGCCGGCGGTTGGTTCAGGCAACGCCGCACATCGATCACCGTCACGATACGACCGCGCAGGTTCATAATTCCGGCGATCGTTGGTGGGGCCAACGGCGTACGCGTGGTTTTTTGGGATCGCAGGACATCATTCACCTGCAAAACCGAAACCCCGAACAATTGCCCGGCCAGTATAAAGGTCAAATATTCGTTTGACGTTACATGTGTCATTCCGCTGCCCCCTGATACATCCCGAATTCATCGGCATCATGACCATTATGATTGATCGTTTGAATGACAGGTGCCACCGCTTTCATGTCCGGCTCATAGGTCAGGTTGATAATATCGGCGGCCTGGCCTTCGATAATCGCGCTGCCCGCCAACGGACCATCCGACTTGATTTGGAATTCACCACGGAAGTTTGTGATGTCCATGATCTTATCAACGATCAAGCCGGCAATACCGTTTTTCGCCGCGAACACAATCACCGGGCGCTTGCCTTCTTTCGGCAGGGTTTCGGCGCGACCCGCGTAGAAGACCGGCATCAACGTATCGTAATACTGGATCACGCGTTGCTCGCCCGCCTGCTCGATCTCGGACAATTCGATTTCTTCCAGCCGTGTGACGTGTTTCAACGGCACAGCCTTCAGGCCCTTGTTGCCAACGCGGAACAGAAGCAGCGGCGTTTCCATGACGTTCTCCTTGGCCTCGGCTTCGGCGTCCTCTTCCGCTTGCTTGGACATATTGTCCAGAATGCCCGCGGTTTTCATGATTCCAGACGGATCCAAAATCATAATCACCTGACCGTCGCCCAGAATGGTGTTGCCAGAGAACACCTGTTGCTGGCGCAGAATGCTGGACAGCGGCTTGACAACAATCTCTTCGGTGTCGAATACGCGTTCGACGATCAAACCGAAATTGAACCCGCCAACCTTGATCACCGCAATGTGGCGCGCCCGTTCGGCAGATCCCTCCTGCTGCGGCAAGCCCATCAATTTGCGCAGGGACACCAGCGGCAGGATGCGATTCCGCAGACGGAACACTTCGGAATCATTGACCTTTTCGATCTTGTTCGGGCCATTGGCATTCACCATGACCAATTCACGCACATCCAATTGCGGAATGGCGAAACGTTCTTCACCCACACCGACAATCAACGCCGAAACAATCGCCAGCGTCAGCGGGATCTTAATGGTAAAGGTAGACCCCTTACCCTCGATCGATTTCATTTCGATCGATCCGCCGATCTGTTCAATGTTGGACCGCACGACGTCCATACCGACGCCACGTCCGGACACAGACGTAATTTTTTCGGCCGTGGAAAATCCGGCATGGAAGATATATTGCTGGATTTGCTGGGTCGACATGTTGGCCAGCTCGGCCTCGGTCGCCAAACCGTTCTGGATAATCTTGTTCTTGATCTTGTCCATCGGCAGACCGCGACCATCATCGGAAATTTCGATGATGATGTGGCCACCTTCGTGATAGGAGTTCAGCTTGACCTTACCGGTTTCGGGCTTGCCCGCCGCGCGGCGCTGCTCCGGGTTTTCAATCCCGTGGTCGGCGGCGTTGCGGACCATGTGGGTCAACGGGTCCTTGATCATCTCCAGAACCTGGCGGTCCAGTTCCGTTTCCTGACCCTGCATATCCAGGTCAATTTTCTTGCCCAATTCCGAAGAAATATCGCGAATAATACGCGGCAATTTGGCCCAGGCATTCCCCACCGGCTGCATCCGCGTCTTCATCACACCTTCCTGCAGTTCGGACACAATGTGATTCAGGCGCTGGAGCGAAGAGGACAGCGAGCTGTCATCCTGCATCCGGGAGATTTGCAAAATCTGGTTCCGGGTGAGAACCAATTCGCTGACCATGGTCATCAGCTCTTCCAAAACATCCACGCTGACGCGCAATGTCTGGGCTGCTGCACCACGGGCCTCACCATGCTCACCCGCCGCCGGCGCAGGCTTCTCACTTGCCTGCGGCTGGACGTTCAGGACATGCGGCACCTCTGCAGGAGCCTCAGGCGCAGGAGTACCCATGGCACTCGCCGGAATTGGGACATAATCATCAATTGATTCCATCCCCGCCGTCGGGTCTTCGACCACGGGTTCTGGCTCCGGCTCGGGCGCAACAACGGCGGCAGGCGCATCATCACCAACAACGGCCGCAGCTTCCAGACGCGCAATCAAGGCGCTATCGTCGCCTTCGGGTTCAGTCCCCGTTTTTTCAATTCCGTCCAGAATATCCTTAATGCGATCCAGGGCTTCCAGGATAAGAGAGATATTTTCCGGCGTGGCTGTCTTTTTGCCTTCACGGAACAAACCCAACAAATCTTCGGCCTTGTGCGCCACTTTTTCCAAACGTGGCAGGCCCAAAAATCCGCACGTCCCCTTAATCGTGTGCATGATCCGGAAGATTTTCGAGAGCAAGTCCATATTGCCCGGATCCTGCTCCAGCAGAACCACATCATTATCCAACGCGCCAATACTTTCGTTGGTTTCGGTCAGGAATTCGTTAATTAAGTCATCCATGACGGGGTCCTCTGCATTGCCCTTTCAGCTGTCAAATTCTGCCAAAAGGCGGTCAATATCATCTTGGCTGACGCCACCCTGATTGGGCAAAGCCGGGCCATTCAAAAGGCTGGGCTTGTCCTTGGACGCATCGCCACCATCTTCATCGCGCAAATGCGCAAAACGCTCACCCAGCGTCTGCAACATATGGCTGACTTTCTGGTCGATGGTTTTCAGGGCCGTTACAACCTTCTTGATCCGCTGGCCGGTGATGTCCTGGAACGTGCATGCCTCATATATGCTGACAATATGGGCCTCGATTTTTTGCACCAATTCCGGGTCACTGCCCTGAATTTCACCCATAATGGCCTCGCATGAATCCATGATGGATCCGGTGGCCTTCTCCGTTGTTTCAACAACGGCGTCCAGCTCATCCGTCGCGGTCGGAATGTGGGTGTTTTGAATGGCGTTTGGCTGGGCCGCCTGTAATTCCGTGCGCATCGTTTCGATGGCATCTTTCAGGCTGTTCAATTCCTTGTTCACGACATCGAACGAAATTCCCTGCGGGCTTTGGATTTTCCCGATGACGGAATTGACGATGGTGACAACCTGGTCGCGGCGATACATGGTATCAGCCCCCCCTTTGATTTCGCTCTCCCCACTCATATCAGAAGCTCCCCAGAACGGCGGCGATTTTGCTCTTCAGGATTTCCGCGCTGAACGGCTTCACGATGTAGTTGTTCACGCCGGCCTGACGTGCGGCAACCACGTTTTCGATCTTGCTTTCCGCCGTCACCATAATGAACGGCAATTTATCATTCCCGTTGGCCCGCACGGTTTTGAGAAGCTCTAAGCCCGTCATCGGTTCCATATTCCAGTCGGAAATGACAAGGTCATAGTTTTTATGTTTCATCATATCCAACGCCATGGTTCCATCAGTGGCTTCGTCAACATTTTTGAAACCAATCTGGGCCAAGAGGTTACGGATCACACGCAACATCGTTTTATAATCATCAACGATCAAAACTTGCATTTGCGCCGGATTAACAGTCATTGGTTACACCTCATTGTTACTTGTATTTATGTAAGTTTACTTAATGGAAAAGCCAGATTACGCCGCCTGAATATCACGCAGGAAAGATTTAACCTCGCCATCCATTTTTTCGGCCTGAACCGACAACATCCGGGCCGCATCCAGAACTTCGCGCGTCGCCGCCGTCGTCGAATCCGTCCCACCTTTGATGGAGAAGATGCCGCCGTTAATCTGTTCAACCCCCTGGGTCGCCGTGTTCATATTGGACACGATTTCCTGGGTGGCCGCGGCCTGTTCCTCAACAGCGGCGGCAATGGTGGCGGATGTTTCATCAACCTTGCCAATGGCTTCACGCACGCTGAGCAGAACGTCGGCCACGTTCACAGCGGTTTTTTGAACACCGTCCAATTGCTGGCGAATTTGCTCGGTTGCCTTGGCCGTTTGCGTGGCCAGGTTTTTCACCTCGTTCGCAACAACAGCAAAGCCCTTGCCTGCCTCGCCGGAACGAGCTGATTCGATGGTGGCATTCAACGCCAGCAGGTTAATCTGCCCCGCAATGTCCTCGATCAGCGTTGCAATCGCACCCACGGCACCGGACATATCCACCAATTCGCGTGAAGACGCATCGGCGGCTTCGGCTTTGGACATGGCGTCCTGTACCATGTTGTTGGAAATGGCGATCTGACGGGAAATTTCCTGCACCGTTGCGGCCATTTCCTCGGCCGCACTGGCCACAGATTGCACGTTGTGTGAGGCCTGTTCCGATGCAGATGCCACCTCGACCGATTGACGGTTGGTTTCATCGGCAATTTTCGACATGCCTTCCGCCGTTTGCGACAATTGTGTCGATGCCGCCGCAACGGTGGACACCGTATGGGTTGCATTGGCATCAAAGGATTGAATCAGTTCCTGAACACGCTGCTGACGCTTTTCTTTCAATACCTGCTCACGCTTTTCGGCTTCAACCATTTCGCGCTGCTTGATCAGGGCAACTTTGAAAAATTGAGCAGCACGAGCCACGTCGCCAATTTCGTCCTTGCGATCGGCACCCTGAACATCAACATCCAGATCATTATCCGCAAGTTTCTTCAGTACATCGACGGACGCATTCAAAGGCTTGGCGATCCCTTTGGATGACAGAACAAATCCAAACAAGAAACCGAGAACAACGATGCTAATCGACAGAACAACAACTGTATGTTCTGACCGAACTGCCATTGCCGCAGTGTTATCACCCAGTTCTTTGACATCTTCGTTCATGTCCGCATTCAGTGCCCAGAGCAGCTCCATCATCTCGCGTCCATTTTTTTCATTTTTGGCCGCTGATTCTTTTAGCGCCGAGTCATCCTCTTTGGTCTTCGTCACATAAATTGCGTTGGCTTCACGCAATGTAATTTCCATCTGCGCCATGAACACATCATATTTCGCCTTGATGTCTTCCAACATCGGAGCCTCTTCCGCATCGGCAACAGATTTCATAAAAGGAAGACCTTCGGTAAAAACCTTCTTGTAGAACTCTGTCCGCTCTTCCGCGTCCTTGACGGATTGCGCTGTGTCTTTTACGGCGATTGACACTTCGGCGTACATCAACGTCGCCTGTGCATCCAGCATATCATTCGATGTCTTCAACAGATCACTGCGCAAAATTGATACCGCAATCGCATCCTGCATCTGATCCACGGACCGATACGACACAAAGGCCAGAATACCCACCAGAGCAACCATTACGGTCACCAGGGACAGGACCTTCGTCATAATTTTTCTGTCGTTGAAGAATTTCATTTCTGACTTCCCATCATTTTTGTTATTTGACGCAATTAAAATGGCGGGCCCATTCTGGACCGCTCTATCAAATGATGGTCGCAAAGACGTGTTACAGAACGATGCCCGGTTTGTTACAGATTTGTTACAAACGCAGAGCCGCCCGCCCCCGAATCAGGGGCACCTGTGGATAAGATTCCGTAAAATATTGAACCCATTGGGAAATCGTAAAGACGCGCAGGCAGGTCTGCGGTTTTACAGAACACCAAAAACATATACCTAAGGCTATATAAACTATCCTTAAGCGCTAAGCCTTTGATTCTAACGTTCATACTTTCTATAAGGTTCATCGGATATGATGGGGGAAGTAGAAAATTGAGTACCCGCGTATTTATTTTTAGTGAGCGTGAGATTCAGAATGAAGACACCGACACACACCATTCTTATTGTCGATGATGACCCGTTGGTCCAACAAATACTTAAAGAACCCCTCCAATATGAAAATTACAATGTTCTGCTTGCCAGCGACATTGCCGAGATGGAGAAAATTCTGCGCGCATGCAGCCCCAGCCTGATTTTGCTGGATCACATGTTGCCCGGCGGGAATGGCATTGATGCCCTGCCCCATATCCGTGATTTGACCGACGCCCGCATCATTATGATCAGCAGCCGCGACGATCTGGCCTCAAAAATCAAGGCGTTGGAATCCGGTGCGGATGATTATTTGTGCAAACCGTTCCAGATCCGCGAATTGTTTGCCCGGATCAAGGTGCAATTGCGCCATCACAGCGAACTGTTCCAGCGCGCAGCCACGGCAACATCGCACAACAGCGACCGCATCCAATTTGGTGATTGGGTTCTGGATCGCAGCCAATTTCAATTGTTTGATCGCAACAGCAAATCCGCCGGATTGACTATCAGGGAATTCCACCTGTTGGAAGCCTTGGTGTCATCCCCGAACCGGGTTCTGACGCGCGAACAGATTTTGGACAAAGTCCATAACGGTAATTTCAACGTCACAGACCGCGCAATTGACACGCAAATCGCGCGTATCCGGAAAAAACTGGGCGACCATTGCCCCGAAGCGCGCATGATTCAGTCCGTGCGCGGGCTCGGATATAAATTCGCCTCGGACGCCATCTATGCCGACCAAAGCAGAAAGATGAGTGCAGCGATTTAGTAATCGCGCGTCCAGAAGATACCGCCGCCGGCCTTTGCATCTTGCCCGACGGAACTTTCGACGGATATGCTCGGCGTGACTTCAACTTCGATACTGGCGGCACTTCCTGTGCCGCCAGTATCGTTTTCAACACGCAAATACACGCGGTCGGTCAAATATTTTCCAACCCCCACAGTGGTTGCACCGTCATCGTCGCTTTCCACACTGATATCATCCAAACCCGTGATATCGCGGACCATCCCCACCGGGTCAAACCCGCCCCCCTTGCCGGAAAAACGTTGCAGCGTCTGTGTTAATTGCACGGCCTGGAACGCACTGATCCGGCTCATGTCTTTACCGAACAAAATACGCGACATCACTTCGTCTTCGGGTAAGGCTGGCACGGAGGCAAAACTGATTTTCGGTTCACTGACGCGCCCGGTCAGCAGGACAGAGGCCTTTACCTCTCCCGTATCATGTGTGGCCTCAACATCCAGATAGGGGGATGGCGGCACAGCCCCCTGAAACCGCAAATTGGCCCGGGCCAGATCAAACCGCTTGCCAAATTCTTCATATCGTCCCCGAATGGATGAAAATGTGCCGTTCACCAGCGGGGCCGCCGCCGTGCCCGTCACATCCAGATTACCGCCAAATTCCGCATCCAAGCCCCAGCCCCGCACGAAAATGCGCTGTGGCGCACGCAATTTCACATCCAGCGCAATTTTTTGCAGCAACGGGTCCTGCCCCGCCGTACGCTCTGGCGTTATGATATTCAACTCAGGAATCTGCGTTTGAAATTTTTCCGGGATCGTGACGTTGAAATCGTTCAACGTCACCATTCCCGTCACATCGTAACCATCCGCGCGTCCGTTCAGAGCCAGAGCGGCATCCGCCGTGCCATCGGCCAGATTGCTTTTGACCAAACGCACGCCATCCAGATCAAGCGTCATCGACGTTGCCGCGGTACTCACAAGATCAAAAACGCCGCCCCCGGAAATATGCCCACCCCGTCCATCCACAGCGGATAATTTTTGTAACTTTATTCTGGTGCGGTCCAGATCCGCCGCAATATCAATATCGCGCAACGTGACATCATATTGGTCGTAATCATATGTCCCGTTTTGGAATGTCACCGTCCCACGCGCATCTGGCGCGGACAGCGTCCCCATAATCGTACCATCAACGCGCAAATCCCCGGACAGACGATGCCCCGGCGGCAAGATCAGGCCGGCCAGAACGGCACTGTCCAAATGCGCATTCACCGCACCCTCTAACGGGGTCTGCCCCGGCAGGTCAAATGCAAATGGATACAGCGACACCGCCAGTGGAACAGACGCCCGCGCGGACAAGGCCTGTATCGCCGGCCCTATACCGTTGACATCAAAACGCGCGATACCGGACTGATACCCCCCTTTGACGGCCAATGTTATGGCCGGAACATCTGGCGCAACCACAAGATCATCGGACTGCGCCGTTACGGCAATCATCGGGCTGGCCAACGGTCCAGTAATATCGACAGTCCCCGTTACCGCCGTGCCCGTCAACGCCACGGGCAGCGTGGCCGGAATATCGGCCATTTTAAAATCTTTGGTCACCATCGAAAGCTTGGCGATCTGATCGACCACATCCCCGGTCAAACGCACGGATGATCCGCCCATCGTCACGGCCATATCAATATTTCGCAGTGATGGAACCGGCTGATCCAACGCTGACAGGTCGGCCTGCCCGTTCACCCGCAAAGCCTGTGGAACGGTGCCCGTCCCATCAATATTCAAGCGATAATCACCCGTATCATTCTGTGTAATTTTTGCGACCATCGTTTTGACGGCGATCGTATCGGATAATTTTGCGCCGTCCAAAACCACATCCATTGTTTGCGGCCAGGGGTTTTGAATATCCGCCAACGCGGCCTTCACCCGCAAATGATCGGCACTATAGGTATCATAGCGCGCGCCCTGAATATCCGCATCCAGCGTCACGGCTTGCGTGGCCGCTGCGGTCGGGGCAAAGCTGGCATTCACCTTCACCCGCCCCGCCAGATCCTTACCAATCAAGGGGGCATAGGTCGCCAGCGCCGCAATATCGGCACGGGCTTCGCCGCTGATCAGCCTGGTGGATGTATTGACCAGACCATCACCGCCCGCCGTCAAATCCGGCCCGGTGAGTGTCAAAGCGGAAATATTTAATTCTGGCGCGTCATACGAAAATTTTAACGCCGCCTGCAAATCAACATCCCGGTAACGCCCGGTCATCTCTACCGTGCCCGCGGGGGTGGATACTATATTTTGTGCGGTGGCCGTCACGTCCAGGCGCGGCAATCCATTTTCAACCAAACGATCCATGACCAGCGAACCGGATAAATTAAGGGCCGGGTCATTGGACACACCATGAATCCGAACCTGCACATCGGCCTGCCCGCCCTCACCCGTCAGGGGACGCAGGTCGGAGCTCTGAACCGCCAAGGTGAAATCAACGTCCCCACCGGTATGCAGGTCGGCACGCCCCGCGCCATCGGCTGTATAAGACGCCGATTCAACCCGGAATGTTTCCAGATTGGCCCGTAAATTTTGCGTATCCACGGCACCCTTTATACGGAGCATCTGCGGCATCCACGCAATCACCGTGTTACCCGGCTGCCCAATGGCTGCACTGATATCAAGCCCCAGACCGGATGACAGATTCACTTTCATCGTAACATCTGGCGCCAGAACCACGGCCGAGCCCACAACACCATCGCGCAAATCCAGCCGTTTAATCCGCAACCGGTCCAGCGACAAACTGCTGAAATACAAATCCGGAAGAGTGAAGCCTGTCGGTTTCTCCGTATCTTCATCCTTTGCGCCAGCGGGCAGACGATGCACCGTCACAGCCCCCGCATCAAAACTGATTGCGGCATGACGCGCCGCCAGGGGCACAATGCCCAACCGCATCGTCATCCGGTCCGCATCCGCGACAATGCCGTCGGAATCGTCAATACGCAGGCCCGTAATGGTCAGTCCGCTGATCGCACTGTAATACACGGCGTGATAATCAACGGCGTATCCGGTACCGTCCAACGCCAGATTGATCTGCTTGCGCAGCATGGCCTGCCCACCGGGGGTTCCCAGCCAGACAAACCCGACCGCAATCAGCACGTGGATCATCATGACAAACAGGAACAGGACGGACAGAACCTCCAGCACCGCATGACCCGTTTTTTGCAAAATGGTTTTTATCCGCATTTAAAACGCCTGCCCGATGCTGATATAAATTTGAAAATTCGATTCCAGATCGTCCTTTTGCGTCAAAGGCACGGCAATATCGAACCGAATGGGGCCAAAGCCGCTGTAATAACGGGCCCCAACGCCCGCACCAACGGCCACATCATTCATTTTTGGCCATGATTCATTCGCCACGGTACCTGCATCGACAAAGGCCACAGCCCCCAATGTCGTTGTAAAACGCTGGCGCATTTCAACGCTGCCCGTCACCATGGACCGGCCACCGACGGGATCATCGTTTGAATCCTTTGGCCCCACCTCTTGATACCCATAGCCGCGAACGGACCCACCACCCCCGGCAAAGAACCGCTCCGTGGGAGGGATATCAAAGGTTCCACTGCCCACAATACTGCCAATATTGGTGCGCAGGGCCAGGACGGACCATTTCTTTTCATCCAGCGCCCAATAAGTGCTGGCCCCAAATTCCAATTTGAGGAAGGGATCGCTGACGCCCAACACATCGAAAAACGGCGTCGCCGTTCCGGCGATCCGCCATCCACGTGTCGGGTCCAACGCATCGTTGCGGTTGTCAAAGGTCAAACTGTTCGGCAAGGACACCAGACCATAAAGATCATCGCCATCCTTGCGATCATTATCTTCTGTAATCTGGGTCAGGCCCAGCTTCACCCCTGTTGATCCGATCAGACGCTTATTAAACGTGCGATTGATGGACGCGCCGACGTCAATCCCTAACTCTTCATACGCATCTGTGTCTTGACGCCGCACTTCCGTATTCAATGACAGGCTTTGATCCTTACGCAGGAAAAAAGGCTTCAACACATTCGCGGACAGGCTTTGCTTCAAAGCAGACAAGCCCAGCGTGGTGGTCAGCTTTTCAGCGGCACCAAGATAATTGCGATGTTCCCACCCAAACGTCGCGCCCAAGCCCTCGTCTGTATAATAACTCAACCCCGCTTTGACGGTACGGTGGGCGCGCTCGGATAGCCGAACCTCAACCGCAACCATCCCGTTTTCATCCGGCGCAGCTGGCAAAATCGTTTCAGCCCGCGAAAACAAACCGGTTTCCATCAAAGCGCTTTTCAAACGTTCGATCCGAGCGTCCCGGTAACAATCCCCCTCTTTCCACGGCACCAGCTTGTCCAGATAAGATGTTTTGACACTGTCCTGCCCGGTGAAGGTCACGCGCCCCAGCGTGGCCTCCGGACCGACTGCGACACGATAGGTCACATCCGCCGTATGCGTATCGGGGTTCAGGAGAACTTCGTTTTTCACATCCAACGTGAAATAGCATTTGTCCTTGGCAATACGGTCTTTCAGCGTTTCCTGCAGAACCAGAACCGCGGCGGCGTCCAGCGGGGTGCCGGGTTTCAGCGCGTCATCACCCATCACCGCGGAAAATTCCGGCGGGTTGGTCGTTAATGTTGCGATGGTGTAAAGTGGCCCCGCCGCAATATCATACGTTCCCACAAACGGTGTTTCTGTATCATCGACATATTTGACCGTGGCATCATAATAACCCTTCGCCCGCATCGCCTTCTGCAGATCCATCAGGATCATCTGCTCGCGATAGGCTTCGCGGCGCTGGTTCTCGGCGACATCGTCCCCCAGTTCAAAATCACCACCCAGGCGATCATCAACAATTTTTTGCAAGAAGGGGACCAATGTCGGATCCGACACCCCCTCCACACCCGACAGGCTGTATGCCGTGCGCACGTCCGCACCGCCCCAGCATCCGGCCAAACCCAGACACAACGGCATCAGCAAAACCAACGGTGTGGAACCGGGCCAGATACGCATAGAAAAGTCCATTTTCAAAGCCGCCGGCCCACCCGGCGGGCTATGGCCCTAACGGCATGATTGTTCATGGTTTTTATGATGGCGACTTTATAATGCGATTCTGGATTTTTGAACATATTGAAGACAGGCGCAAACCACATAAACCGATCAGTTTAATCACCATAACATCAATATTGCACCGCCACATTTTGGCCTTTTTGCAATTTATTTGCATATTGACCGGACGACGGTGTAATTTGCCCCCAATCGTACATGAATGCGAACCACAGGGAGGCACCGCAGGACATAAACTGCGGTCAGTCAAAAATTGAGCGTAGATCATAACAACACCGAAAACGTGACTCCTCCAACAGAGGATCACAATGCGCCAGCCCCTTCGCCAAAAAAGAAATCAGCCCTGCGCAAATGGATGATTGGCACCGTTGCCGGGACCGCCATCGTCGGAACGCCCGCGGCATTGCTGGGCCTTTACGAGGCCAATGAAAGCACGTGGCAATCCCAGTATTTCAACGAAATCGCAACCGGCAAGCGCCACACCACCAAAATCACCGATCCGCTGATCTTCCCGCCGGCCAAGGGGCCGTTTGATGATCGCCGCGGATACAGACATTTCGCCGCGTATGACCAGACCCTGACCGCCCGCGGCAAATGGGAACGATCCTTCGTTGCGCCATGGTATGACCGCAATATTCAAGGCATTCAACTCAACCTGCTGGAAGATGAAAAGCAACAGGCCGGCGCAACGATCACCGATTACACTGGCGATACGATGTATCAGGCCCGGTTCCCGCGGAATGTTTATAAAACATTCGATGACGTTCCGAAAAAATTACTGAACGCTTTGCTGTTCGTTGAAAACGCCGAATTGCTGGCCGATCATCCGGACCGGCAAAACCCCGCCGTTGAGTGGGACCGTTTTGCCAAGGCATCGTTCCACCAGGTTCTGAAAAAACTGGGCGTGGCCAGTGAATATCCGGGCGGGTCCACCGCCGCCGTACAGAAGGAAAAATATAAATATTCCGATGGCGGCCGCACCGAAAGCCCGATCGACAAATTACAACAAATGGCCAGCGCAACCACCCGCGCCTACAAAGACGGCGTGGACACCACCGAAGTCCGCAAGGATATCGCACTCGACTACATCAACTCTATCCCGCTGTCATCCTATCCGGGGCAAGGCGATGTTGAAGGGATTGGCGACGGCATTGCATTGTGGTTTGGCCGCGATTTCGCGGAATTGAACCATCTGCTGACCAAAGACGAATCCATAATGGACGACGCCGAAATGGCCGAAGCGGGTCAAACCTTCCGCGAAGCCTTCTATCTGGCCCTGTCCATCAAGAAGCCGTCGGAATATTTACTGCGCACCCGTGGCCGCGATGAATTGAATGCGCGGGTTGATAACCTGCTGCCCCGTCTGGCACGCGAAGGCATTATTTCCGAACGGATGCGTGATGCCGCACTGAACGCCAAGCTGGAGTTCAGCAAATCTGAAGATATCAAACGCAAAATGGCCGTTCCGCATAACAAAACGGAAATGTCCCTGCGGATTGAGATGATGAACGCGCTCGGCGTTAAAACCGGCCTGTACGGGTTGGACCGCACCGATGCCTCCGCCGTGACAACGGTCAACAAGGACGCGTCCGAAGCCGTTACCCAATTCCTGCACGGGTTGAAAGACGTTGAAAATGTTCGCGCCGCCGGTTTGCTGGGCTATCCCATGCTGAAAGAAGCCGGGCTGGAGGATATTACCTATTCCTTCACCCTGTATGAAGCGGGCGAGAAAGCCAACTATCTGCGCGTTCAAACGGACACCTACCAAGGGGCCCTGAACCTGAACGAAGGATCCAAACTGCAATTGGGTTCGACCGCAAAACTGCGCACACTTGTCACCTATCTGGAATGTATGGCCTATCTGCATGAACAATTGTCCGGCAAGGACGTGTTCGCACTGGAGGAAGCCAAAAACCAGTACAAAGACAATTTAAGCCGCTGGGCCATTGACTATCTGATTGCGGAACACGCCAAGGACGAGCCCAACCTGTCCCTGCGCGCGCTGCTGGACGCCGCGATGGAACGCCGCTATTCCGCCAACCCAGGTGAAACATTCTTCACCGGCGGTGGCATTCACCGCTTCAACAACTTCAAGAACGATGAAAATGGTCGCGTTCCGACCGTCCGCGAAACGTTGCAAAATTCGCACAACCTGCCGTCCGTTCGGATTATGCGCGACATCGTGAATTTCACGATGGAACATAAAATGGACGTTCCGGACGACATTTTCACCAACCCGGACAGCCCGCAACGCGCCCGCTATCTGGAACAATTCATCAACAAGGAAGGCAAGGTCTTCCTGTATCGCGCCTGGAACGCCCAGCGGGATAAATCGCGTGACGATATATTCACCGATCTGGTCAACAAACGCGATCACCGCGCCCAATACCAGATTGCGGCCTTGTACCGCATGATTTTCCCGCAAGGGACAGTCGAAGAGATGGCCGCCCGCCTGCACGAAATCGAATATCGTCAGGACAACCCGGACGCCAGCGATGATGCGGTGATCGAATATATGGTCGCCAAATCCACCGACGAAAAAGTCATGAAGAAGATGCAGGCGATGTACACCATGTACGACCCGGAACGCTTCGTTTACGAACCATGGAAACGCGATCCGCAAAGCAACAAATTCAACCTGAACGACCTGGCTTTTATCACCAAGGTTCACCCGCTGGATCTGTGGCTGGCACACGAAAACACCAAGACGGATACGCCGTTGTCGTGGAGCGATGCCTACGCCGCCGCCACCGCCCCGAACGCAGAGGGCGAAACAGTGATGAAGGATATTTATTCATGGCTGTTGAAACCCCACAAAATGGAAGCCCAGAACAAACGTCTGCGCATCATTCTGGAAGAAGACGCCTTCAGCCATATTCACAAAATGTGGGCGAAAAACGGGTTTTCCTTTGAAAAGATGACGCCGTCACTGGGCTCCGCCCTGGGCGATTCCGGCGACACGCCGGCGGCTCTGGCCGAATTTTCCGGCATCATCGTCAACGGCGGCATCCGTAAACCCAGCATCCGTTTCACCGACATGACGCTGGCCCCGGATACGGAGGAACGCGAGCGCGCCTACACCCGAAAGCCGGAAGAATCCGTGCGCGTAATGCCACAGGAGGTCGCAGACGTTGCACTGGAAACCATGCAACTGATCGTGCGCGACGGGACCGGATTCCGCGCCGGGAAAGTGGTTCTGGATGACGGCCGCGTTTTGAACGTGGGCGGTAAAACCGGAACAGGTGACAACCGCGATAAATTCTTTACCGCGGGCGGCGGCATGACGTCCGCCGAGGTGAAGAACCGCACGGCTACTTTTGTGTTTGAAATTGATGACCCGGTTTCGGGAAAACGCTTCTTCGGCTCCGTCCTGCTCTATGTTGACGGTCCGAATGCCGCCAAACATAAATTCACCAGCGCCGGACCGACTCAGGTGTTGAAAAACATTCTGGTCATGCTGAAGCCGTTCCTGAACGAAGCCTGCGGCGTCACGGCCCCCGTACAAACGGCGACACTGGACAGCAAGAAAAACACGCCAAAGGCCCCAGCCCCGTAAGGACAAGCACCGGCCGACAACCGCAGGCAATGTGCCTTATACATTTACACGCACCCGTGAACGTCATATCGTTCACGGGTGTTGTTTTACGCGCAGGAAAGGCCACCAAACATTATGAATAATTTTCACAATATCCTGTTTGTCACCCTCGGAACCGACCATAAAGCCGAAGGCCTGAAACAAGCCATCAGCGTGGCTCGGAATAACAACGCCAAGCTGAAAATCCTGATTCTGGTCCCTGAAATGCCCGATGCCATGCCGGACTACCGCAAGCAACTGGATGATTTGATCCTGACCCACACGCGCAATCTTGTTGAAACCGCATCCGCCGCATTGCATGGACCACATACACCGCTCAACATCACCTATGATATTGAAGGCGGCAGCACCGCGGCCATTCGCATTATTCAACACGCGATAAAAGGCAAACACGATCTGGTCATCAAGGACGCCGACGTACGGGACGGCAACGCCGGGTTCAAGGCCCTGGACATGTCCCTGTTGCGCAAATGCCCCTGCCCCGTCTGGCTGTGCCGTCCGATCCCGGATTCGCGCGAAAATATGAGCATTGCCGTCGCCATTGATCCGGAAAGCCCGAACGCATCAGCCCACGCACTGTCGATCAGAATGCTGAAATTGGGGCGCGCCATGGCCGATACGTGCAATGGGACACTCAACATTATTTCATGCTGGGACCTACCCTACGAGGCCGCCCTGCGGGACAGCGCGTTTTTAAGCCGGCCTGAAAATGAAATCGAACATCACATTCGCGCCCGCGCCGCCGAACATCGCGAAGCGTTGCAAGGTCTGCTGGACGAAGCCGGGCAAACGGATCGTCAGGTCGTGCATCACCTGCGTGGCATTCCGGAGGATGTCATTCCGTCACTGATCCGCAACCATGGTATTGATGTCCTGATTATGGGCACCGTCGCCCGCGGCGGCATCGCCGGATTTATCATGGGCAATACGGCGGAAAATATCGTCCAAAACCTGACATGCTCCCTGTTGGCCCTGAAGCCGGATAATTTCGTTTCACCGGTAAAAACCGGGTAAATCAAAAGATAAACTTTGTTTTTTCATAAGTTTTGCATCGCATCACACTTGTATTTTGACAAATACAAGGGGCTGCGGCACCGTCCCCATCCTTATTCATAATTGACACTTTTAACAGGGGACAACCATGTCATCACTGAATGTAAGCGTAATGACCAAATTTCTGAAAGCAGCCGCACTGGGAACCGCATTGGCCGTTGCTGGCGGTGGTTGCGCCGCCGTGGGCGTTGGCGTACCGGGCGGTGGCGACAGCGTGAACACCGACCTGTTCAAGGACGAGAAAGATTTTCTGGCTCGCATGGACAAATTGAAATCCGTCACCGGCACCGACAAAGTTGTGACCAAAACCGAAGTGCTGAACATCCTGGGCGTGAAAGCGAAAAAATTGCGCAACATGGATCGTTCGGAAATTCGTGGCGCATTGGAAGGCACCGGCCCGAACGCGATGCCGCTGGTGAAATCCACGCTGACCGCCGACGTTCTGAAATGCCTGCAGGGCTCCAGCTTCCAATATGCGGATGATAACGGCAAATACGCCTTTAACAACCCGATCCGTTGGCAGAAAGAAACCAAGGGCTTCAATTACAATGTTCAAATGATTTTCAACACCTGCTCTGGCAAAGAGCCGGTTGTTGACACCGTTCTGGACAGCGGCGGCCCGACCTACAGCAAACGCAAGAAAACCGTGTTTGACCTGATCAACTCGGACAGCTTCTCTCTGCCGGGCATGTAATATTTTCATACATAAAACCCCCGCCCGGTTTGCGCCGGACGGGGGTTTTATTATGTCTGCGCTTTACAGCCCGAATTGATATCGCGCCAGAACGCCGATGATATGGTCATCAACACCATCTTCCTCAGTATTCTTCCACCCCGCTTCCAGCGTCAGGCCATTTTGGAAATCGTATCCGGCGGACATCTGGTTCAGATGATCGTCAATATCATCCGCACCCGTAACATCAATATTCCGCATCGTATGCGCCAGCGTCAGGTTCCAACGCTCATCCAATATCGTTTTGACACTGCCGCTCAGATAATCGCGGCCTTCGCCATCAACACCACCAAAATTCTGGATATCCGTATATTCGGCAAACAGGTCCAGATTGATGCGTTCATTGACAATCACGCGATGCCCCAGCGTCGCCACCCAGCCGGATTCATCCGCGCCACCCGTGGCATGATCGGCATCCCCCTCGCCGAGGAAACGATATCCTAATTTATAATACAGCCCATCGACGCCGGCGACATTGTCGCCATCCAGCCCTGCAACAAAGGATGAAAAATCTTCTGTATTCGATGCGCCACCGTCGTCTTTTTCAACCGTACCGCGCCCGCGAATAATGGACTGGCTCAAAATTGTTGTATCGGTGAAGAACGTCGATCCGGTCAGTGTATGCGTGCCCATCGTTTCGGTTTCAAACGCATAGGAAACGCCAAAGCCGATTTTTTCGGTGATTTCGTAATCTTCGGCGAAATCTTCGCCCCAGATCCCGCGCCCCCATTCCCAGCCAAAACCAAACGCCGGATTGAATTTCCCGGCAAACACGTGCCATGGACCATGCACGAAATTCAGTTTGATTTCCTCGGCATAAATCCCTTCATCTTCGAAAAATAAATCATCACCCGGCTCCGGATCGCGCACAGGCTCCAACACCAAGGTACCGTCGATATAAAAGTGATCATTCAATGTCAGCGTCGGCGCGACCTCGGTGCGGAAGAACATATTGGTGCGGTGATTGTCATCATTCGACGAATCCACCCCGCTTTCGCTTTGCAATTCCATCAGGACATCGGCACTGATGCTCTGGGCCTGCGCCTGACCACCGCACAGGGCGCTCGCGAATAAAAAAGAATAAAAACAATGCGATAACTTCATTTCGAGTCCCTTATGCTGGCTTTAGTTCTTGCTTAGAAATTTAGCCTATGCTAAATATTAAACATAGACCTAAATTGTATAAGGAACAACACCCCATGTCACGCGCCCATCGCACGTTTTCTTCCCGCCGCTTCACGGTTCTGGCTTTATTGACGTTGATCCTGGCCACCCCCCAGACCGCCGCGGCGGAGCAGGAAAAAATCAAGGCCGTGACCACCTTCACCGTCATCGCCGATATTGCGCGGAATGTCGCGGGCGATGCGGCCATCGTCGAATCCATCACCAAACCCGGTGCCGAAATTCACGATTACCAACCCACCCCGCAGGATATTATCCGCGCACAGGGGGCCGACATTATCCTCTGGAACGGGATGAATCTGGAACGCTGGTTCGAAAGGTTCCTGCAAGACGTCAAAGATGTACCCAGTGTTGTGGTGTCCGACGGGGTTGAACCCATATCCATTTACGAAGGCCCCTATACCGGGAAACCGAATCCACACGCGTGGATGTCGACCGAAAATGCCATTTTATATGTCGACAATATCCGCAAAGCCTTCATCGCCGCCGATCCGGCCAATGCCGATATTTATAACAAAAACGCCAGCGCCTATACGGACAAAATCCGCACCATCAAGGCGGATTTAACCCCGATGCTGGACAACATTCCCAAAGACCAGCGTTATCTGGTCACCAGCGAAGGGGCATTCAGCTATCTCGCCCGCGATTTGAAGATGAAGGAAGTGTATTTGTGGCCCATCAATGCGGACCAGCAGGGCACCCCGCAACAGGTGCGCGCCGTCATCGACCGCGTGCGTGAAAAAAATATCCCGGTCGTGTTTAGCGAAAGCACCATTTCCGACCGCCCGGCCAAACAGGTGGCATCGGAAACGGGCGCGGCCTATGGCGGCGTTCTCTACGTCGACTCGCTCAGTGAGCAGGATGGCCCGGTCCCGACCTATCTGGATCTGCTGAAAGTGACCACACACACCATTGCCGAGGGATTTCAGGCGGCCATGAAGAAAACTGCGGAGAAAAAATAATGAACGACGCCACAATTCACCTGCACAATGTCGGCGTGACGTACCCGAACGGGCACAGCGCCCTGCATGACGTCAATGTCACGCTGCATTCCGGGGTGATTTGTGGCTTGGTCGGCGTCAACGGGGCCGGGAAATCGACCCTGTTCAAAACCATGATGGGGTTTATCACCCCCACCACGGGCACGGTGACCATCGCCGGACAAAGCGTGAAGCAGGCCCTGCGCCGGAACATGGTGGCTTATGTCCCGCAGACGGAGGAAGTGGATTGGAACTTCCCCGTTCTGGTCGAAGACGTGGTGATGATGGGGCGGTACGGTCATATGGGATTCCTGCGCAACCCGAAACAGCCCGACCGCGATGCCGTGGACAGCGCCCTGAAACGCGTCGGCATGCTTGATTACAAAAAACGCCAGATTGGCGAACTGAGCGGCGGGCAGAAGAAACGCATTTTCGTCGCCCGCGCCCTGGCACAAGGCGGATCCATCATCCTGCTGGACGAACCGTT
The DNA here is from genome assembly GCF_000348745.1 of Micavibrio aeruginosavorus EPB. Taxonomy (NCBI): domain Bacteria; kingdom Pseudomonadati; phylum Bdellovibrionota; class Bdellovibrionia; order Bdellovibrionales; family Pseudobdellovibrionaceae; genus Micavibrio; species Micavibrio aeruginosavorus. The sequence goes on from NC_020812.1 coordinate 2,019,025, forward strand.
CACTGGCGTGGATATTAAAACCGAGGCGTCCCTGATCGAATTGTTCCGGTCACTGGCCGCCGAAGGGCGCATGATTTTGGTGTCCACCCACAATTTGGGCAGTGTGCCCAGTTTCTGTGATGAAGTGATCTTGATCAACCGGACCGTGATTGCGTATGGGCCAGTTGAAACAACCTTTACCGAAGCGAATTTGACGAAAGTCTTTGGCGGCATGCTGCGCCACCTGCAACTGGCGGGACGCGATTTGCATGATGACGAAGATTCACGCTGCGTTACGGTTCTGACCGATGATGAACGCCCGCTGGTTCTGTACGGAGAACAGGGCGGGGAACGGATCGTAAAAACAGGGCGCGATAAACCATGATCGACCTGCTTCTCGAACCCTTTACGTATATGTATATGGTGAAAGCCATTGGCGTCAGCGCGCTGGTCGGATGTGTTTGCGCGTTCTTGTCCTCTTATCTGATGCTCAAGGGCTGGTCCCTGATGGGGGATGCGCTGGCTCACTCCATCGTCCCCGGCGTGGCGTTGGCCTATCTCTTGGCGCTGCCTTATGCCGCCGGAGCCTTCTTCGCTGGCCTCCTGGCCGCGGGCAGCATGGCGCTGGTCCGGCAAAAAACGAAATTGCGCGAAGACACCATTATCGGACTGATCTTCACAACATTCTTTGCCGTTGGCTTGTTGCTGGTGTCCATCAACCCGATGGCGGTCAATATCCAATCCATCGTTCTGGGGAATATTCTAGCCATTTCCGATTCTGATGTAGCGCAGGTTGTCATCATTTCCGTGATCTGCCTGATCGCGCTCACTTTAAAATGGCGGGATTTGTTGGCGGTGTTTTTTGATGAAAAACACGCCCAATCCATCGGCCTGCATGTCATGCCGCTGAAAATTTTGTTTTTCACCCTGCTCAGCGCCGCGACCGTGGCCGCGCTACAGACCGTGGGCGCATGTCTGGTCATCGCCATGGTGGTGACACCGGGGGCCACGGCCTACCTTCTGACCGACCGCTTTGGCCGTTTGATCGCCCTTGCCGTGACCATCGGGACGTTGACCAGCGCCATGGGGGCCTATGCCAGCTATTACCTGAACGCCAATCCGGGTGGATTGATTGTCTGTTTGCAAACCCTTCTGTTCTTCGGTGCCTTTTTGTTTTCACCGAAATACGGGTTGGTGCCGCGCAAACGCGCCATGCGCAACGCCGCGATGGGGGTGTAGGACATGGACACGCTGTATTCATTCCTGATCGAACCGCTGTCGCATGATTTTATGCAACGCGCCCTGATCATCTCCACCATGATCGGCGTGGTGTGTTCGGTGTTTTCCTGTTTCCTGGTCCTCAAGGGCTGGTCCCTGATGGGGGACGCCGTATCGCATGCCGTATTGCCCGGCATTGCCATTGCCTATGTCATTGGCATGCCGATGGCGATTGGCGCCTTTGTCGCCGGACTGCTCTGCGCCGTCGGGACGGGGTATTTAAAAAATAACAGCCGGGTGAAGGAAGATGCCGTGATGGGTATTCTTTTTTCCGGTATGTTTGCGCTCGGCCTCGTCCTGCTGACCAAAATTGAAACCGACGTGCATTTGCTCCACATCCTGTTCGGCAACGTCCTGGGAGTTTCCACCCGCGATATGGTTGAGGCGGGAAGTATTTCCGCCATCGTCACCGCCATCATGGTGATCAAACGCCGCGACTTGATGCTGTATTGCTTTGACCCGGCCCACGCCGCCGTTCTGGGCCTGCCCATCAAATTCTTGCATTTCGGCCTGCTGATCCTTCTGGCCCTGACCATCGTTTCCGCATTGAAAGCCGCCGGCATTATTCTGGTGGTCGCCATGTTGATTGCGCCGGGGGCGATTGGCTTCCTGCTGACCCGGTCGTTTGACCGCATGATGATGGTGGCGGTTGGTGTTTCGGTCTTTTCCTGCCTGGCCGGAACGATTATAAGTTTCCACATCGATGCGGCGACGGCCCCATTGATCGTTGTTATTCAATCCCTGTTCTTTCTGGGGGCTTTGGTGTGGTCCACCACGCGCCGCCCAACGGTAAAGGCACACACATGACCCCGAAAAAGAAGAAACTGGTTCTGGCCGATCCGCAGACGCAATCGCAATGGTTTTCCCGCGTGCGCGAAGCCCATCAGACGGAAACCACCGAAGATTATGTGGAACTGATCGCCGATTTGATCGACGCGCAACAGGAAGCCCGATTGAGCGACCTGTCCACCCGGCTGGGCGTGTCCCATGCCACGGCCAGCAAGGTCATATCCCGCCTGAAGGATGAAGGGTATGTGGACAGCGAACCCTATCGATCCATCTTCCTGACGGATACGGGCCGGGCGCTGGCGCAAAAATGCAAGGAGCGGCATGAAATCGTTCTGGCCTTCCTGATCCGGCTGGGCGTGCCACCGGATACCGCCGAATTCGACGCCGAGGGCATCGAACACCATATCAGCGCCGAAACATTGGACATTTTCCGCCGCTTCAAGGGCTAAGCCCCCCTTTTCCACCGCCGACGCCTGTGCTAGTCATAAAGCCCAACAGACACACATAATAACGGTGAGCGGACTATGACGATTGAACAGGCGCTGGAAGCGGTTTACGCCTCTCTCGACAACGACAACGAAAACATTGATGAATGCATTGATGCGCTGAAAGCCGCCTTGAAAACCAATGGCGCGGCCAGCATCACCGTCGATCCGGCCCGCCTGCCGCAAAATAACCGTCAGGGTCGCAAAATGATGCAATCGTATTTCAAACGCCGCGGCGTTACGGTTGTTTTTGCATAAAAATCAATATTTTACCCGATATATACAGATCCTTGGCCCAACGCCTATATAATTGAAGGACCATCCTTTGGTAGTATGGCCGCACATTATGGGACGGGATCGGGTTTATGAGTGGCATTGAATTTTTTGGCATCGCCTGGGACATCTGGCTGATTTACGGCCTGATCATTGGCGTGTTTGTGGCGTTCCTTCTGGAGCGGATGCCACCTGACATTATCGCGCTCGGCGCGCTGGCCGTTCTGATCCTGACCGGAATTCTGTCCACCAAGGATGCGCTGAGCGTGTTCAGCAACCCGGCTCCCATCACCATCGGGGCCATGTTCATTATTTCCGCCGCACTGGAACGCACAGGATGTGTTGAGTATCTGGGGCGCAGCATCAATCGTTTCGCAGGCAAGGGGCAATTGGGTCTGATCCTGGCGGTCACGCCCGTGGCGCTGGTGATTTCGGCGTTTATGAACAACACACCCGTCGTTATTGTTTTAACACCCGTCCTGATCGCGCTGGCGCGCAAGATGGACATCGCATCATCCAAGGTTTTGATCCCCCTGTCCTATGCCGCCATTCTGGGGGGCACCACGACACTGATCGGCACATCCACCAACCTGCTGGTCAGCGGGATTGCGGAGAACAGCGGTGCGGCGCGCTTTTCCATGTTTGAAATTACCGCCCCCGGCTTGATCCTGGCCGCGGCCGGAACCTTGTTCATGGTGCTGATTGGTCGCCATCTGTTGCCCACACGCCAATCGCTGGCCAGCATGATCGGCGGCGGCACGGGTAAGAAATATATCGCCCAATTGCTGGTCCCGCACAATTCAGCCCTGATCGGACAAAAATTGACCAGTTCGATGCTGAACAAGGGCGAGGACACGCACATTCTGGACGTCATCCGTCACGGCGATTCCATGAAGGATCATCTGGATGAATTGTTGCTGAAAGCCGGTGACCGCATCGTCATGGAAACCAACGCCGGGGAAATTCTGGGTATCAAGGAATCCGGCGCCGTCGAATTTGACACCACCACGCTCAGCGATTTCGAACCGGTCAGCGCATCCCAAAACGTCGTGGTCGAAGGAATCGTGGGCAACAATTCCCCTCTGATCGGGAAAATGGTATCCGCCCTGCGCTTTCGCCGGAATTACGGCGTTTACGTGGTCGGCGTCCATCAGGCCGAGCACCGCACTGCCATCGGCGGCCCCAAGCGCCAGCAATTGCAAATGGGTGACGCCCTGCTGCTGGAAGGCCCCATTCAAGGCATGACGCAATTGTTCGAAGACAGCGGCCTGGTCAATCTGACCGTTCAGGAAGAACAGCCCATGCGCCGGAACAAGGCCCCGCTGGCCGTTCTGACCCTGATCGCCGTGGTCGGGCTGGCCGCGCTGGATGTTATGCCGATTGCGGCATTGGCGATTGTTGGCGCGTTTTTCGTCACCGTAACCCGCTGCATCGAACCGCGTGATATTTACAAGACCATCGACTGGTCGATCCTGTTCCTGATTTTCGGCATGTTGGGATTGTCATTGGGCATGGAACGCACCGGCGCGGCGGCGCTGGTGGTGGAACAAGTGGTGCAACTGGCCGAAACGCTGGGCGGGCCGCTGATGATTTTGGCGGTGTTCTATATCCTGACATCCGTCCTGACGGAAATTGTCAGTAACAATGCCGTGGCCGCCCTGCTGGCCCCGATTGCGATTGGCGTGGCCACATCACTGGGGCTGGATCCCAAACCGTTCCTGGTTGCGGTCATGTTCGCCGCCAGCGCCAGCTTCGCCACACCAATCGGTTACCAGACCAACACATTCGTCTATGGTGCGGGCGGATATAAATTCAAGGATTTTCTTGTCATCGGCATACCGATGAACCTGATCATGTTCGCGGTATCAATGGTTGTGATCCCGAAATTCTGGCCGTTCTAAAAATCAAACGTCCATCATTTCATCCCGCGTGATCCAGAAAACCTCACCCTGGCTATCCTCTGTATCCAGCCAGAGGAAGGGCAGATTGGCATATTCATCATCAATGATGTGCCGCCCGGTGCCAATTTCACACAACAGGCCCCCATCATCATTCAAATAATCGGGGGCATCCGCCAGAATGCGGCGAACAATATCCATGCCATCCCCGCCGCCATCCAGCGCCATGGACGGTTCCGCACGATATTCCGGCGGCAACACCTCCATCTCCGCCGGGTCGACATAAGGCGGATTGGTGATGATCAAATCATATTTTTTACCCTTCAACGGCGCAAACAAATCACCGTGATGCAGGCTGATGCGATCCGTCAATTCCAGTGTCTTCACATTCAATTCCGCAACAGCCAGCGCATCCTTGGACAAATCTACGGCATCCACCGTTGCGTTCGGGAACAAATGCGCCGCCAGAATGGCCAGACACCCCGACCCCGTGCACAGATCCAGAACGGATGTAATCTCCCACGGATCGGAAATGCCGATAAAGCCATCTTCGGCACAGAGAATTTCACCAATATAAGAGCGCGGCACAATCACGCGTTCATCAACGTAAAACGGAATGCCCTGAATATACGCACGGTTGAGCAAATAGGACGCCGGTTTACGCGTCGCAATGCGGGCATTGATCAAACTGATCATCTTCTCCCGCTCTGCCCCGATCAGTCGCGCATCCAGATACGGCTCCAACTGATCCACGGGCAGGTGCAAACCTTCCAGCACCATAAAGACCGCTTCGTCATAGGCGTTTGTGGTGCCATGGCCAAAAACAACATTCGCCTCAATCATGCGGCTGACGCCATAGCGAATAAAATCGCGCACGGTCAAAAGATCATCAAGAGCGGAAGAAGATGAGTGCGGCACGGTTTCAGGGTCCTGTGGTTATGGGGGGGGTCAAAGCCACATCCCTTGTACCATTCTCCCCCCCGCCCTGTCACCCGCGGGCTTGATCATCCGGCACACAGCACATCCACAACGCGGGCAATTTTATACCCCTCCGCCGGGTGCTTCACCCCGCGGACCCGCTTTTGCAGATATTGGCCCAGGACAAAAGGGTCATAGGATTCCGGCATGCCCGTCGGTCCGCGCGCATCATCATCCGCCGCCAAATCATCCGTCATCTGATCGTTCGACAGGGGCATCCAATCCGGTTCATCCGCAATCAGAGAATCCATGGAAATACCCAGCGTGGTGCGCAGGCGGACAAACCCCTCCACCGGGATGCGATCTGATCCCGCCTCATATTTCTGCACCTGTTGGTACGACACCCCCAGAATATCGGCCAGATCCCGTTGCGACAGCCCCACCACCTGTCGCAACAGGCGCAGATTTTCACCGATTTTTTCGTTTATATTCAAATCACTACGATTATCCTTGGCCATATCCGCCCCATCCATTAAAATTATAAAAGTTGCAATCAACTTTTATAAAAGTAACTCCGGACCCCATCCTTGGTCAAGGCCAAAAACAATTTTTACGTGTATTTTTGATTCATGGCACCAAAACCCGACACCAACGCTGAAACAGATTCCGATTTCATCGCACGCATTGCGCGCCTGGTCACCCGTGCCGGGGGCCAGAACGCATTGGCGCGCGCGAGCGGATTATCGCTGGGCGCCATTCAACGTTACCTGAAGGGGGGCGAGCCCACGCGCGGCGCGCTGATCCGTCTGGCCACGGCGGGAAATGTATCGCTCGACTGGCTGGTCTATGGCGGCATGGATGAACAATCATCGCCCGCGCACAATCCTGTTCCGGTCTACGGCTTTGCCGAATGCGGATTACAGGGGTGGTACAATCCCGTGCGGTATAAAATCAACGCGACGCTGGATTGGCCGGACCCGGAACTATACGCCGTGGTGGCCAGCGGGTTGAGCATGGTGCCCGAGGGAATTCACCCCGGCCATATCTGTATCATATCCCCCAACACACGGGCGCACACGGGCGATGCCGTGCTGATCCGCCGCAATGACGGCGCATCCACCATCAAACGACTGGTGCGTGAGGATGATATATGGGTGCATGTGCAGGGATGGCTGGACCCAGAGAAAGAGAACGCCCCCCAAATCCCCTACACCGATCAAATCAAGCGCAGCGTGATTGAACAGGTCGCCCCGGTAATTTTTATCAAGCGGCGCGCGTAAAGAACAATCCATCCAGCATGGGCAGAACATCATCCGACGCGGCGGCAAAATCCGGATTTCTAAATCCGCGATCGGCATGGCCATAGGTCAACGGGTTGCCGGACGCATCCACAACATTGCCCCCAGCCGCCAGCAAAATGGCGTGCCCCGCCGCACTGTCCCATTCCGATGTTTCCCCGGCACGGATATACAAATCGGCCTTACCAAAAGCGATGGCGCAAAATTTTAAAGCAGAACTGCGCTTCAGCAGCTTTTCCACCTTCAGCGATTCCAGATATCCATTCAGACGGTCCACATCACCATGATGGCGCGTGGTCATCACGGTCAGGCCGTTACGCGGGGCGCGGCGACAGGCAATATCTTTCTCCTGATCATCATCCACCATGTAACGCAACGCCGTGTCCGGACCATAGCCCGCGAACAATTCGCCAACCACGGGTGCATAAATCACCCCCAAGGCCGGAACGCCATTTTCGATCAGGGCGATATTGACGCAATATTCGCCACTGCCGCTGATAAAGCCCTTGGTGCCATCCAGCGGATCGACCAGCCAGAATCGTGACACACCGTTCAGATCGGGAATGCGCCCCGCGGCCACGGATTCTTCGGCCACCACGGGAACCGTGTCGTCGATATCGGCCAACGCTTTCAAAATAATCTCTTCCGCCGCATGATCGGCCAGAGTCACCGGTGACCCATCATCCTTGATCATCGTTTCGGGCACACCGGATTCGTCGAAATAATTCAGCGTTTCATCCCCCGCGGCAATGGCCGCGCGACGGACCATATTGCACAGCGCCCCATAATAAGCCGGGTCGAATAATTTATTCATGGATGCTCACGCCTTTTCATTTTTGGTTTTTGCAATCACGTAATCGACAATCATGCGCACACAATGGTCAATGTCATGGGTTTGCGTGTCCACGACCATATCCGGATTTTCCGGTTCTTCGTATGGGGAATCGATGCCGGTAAAATCGGCGATCTGTCCAATGCGGGCCTTTTTATACAAACCCTTGGGATCGCGCAATTCACATGTTGCCAGATCGGCCCGCACATAGATTTCATGGAAAGCCCCCGCCGGAACAAATCCACGCGCCCGCGCCCGGTCGGCGCGGAAAGGGGAGATAAAGGCGCTTAAAACCACCAACCCCGCATCCGCCATCAACCCCGCCACGGCGGCGACACGGCGGTTATTCTCGCTGCGATCCGCGGGGCTGAACCCCAGATCGGCGGTCAACCCACCGCGCACATTATCGCCATCCAGCACATAGGTGGCAAAACCGCGGTCAAACAACGCCCGTTCCACCCGCATGGCCAGGGTCGATTTTCCCGCCCCCGACAACCCGGTCAGCCAGAATACCCCACCACGATGCCCCATGCGCGTTGTACGTTCCGCCGCGGTCACCAATCCGTGAACCGTGTGCAAATTCGTACCACCACGGCTGGGGCGGACGCGTTGGTCCAGATACCCGGACACATCAACCCCACCCCCGGCGACCAGATCGGGACCATCATACAAACACAGACGCGACAGGGTCGAACCACCCCCGTCATGCCCCGCATCCAGAACCATCAGCCCTTGCGCGCGCAACGTCATATCGACCACCGCGTGGCGCGGGGCGGATGCGGCGTGGTAATGCGGCGTTAAATCATCGGCGGTGACCACGCGTTCAATCGCCTGCACACTGGCCACCAGTTCACGTGTGCCAACCCGGACCGTATAAACATCACCGGGCCGCACATCCGCATCCCCCAGCCAGACCAGCCGCGCCCGGAAAACATTGCTGAGAAACGGCCCGTGATCACCATGGCTGATCACATGCCCGCGTTCGACAAACACGCGGTCAGACAACACCAATCCCACAACATCCCCGGCCTGGGCCGTGATATGATCATGATCGTTGGGCCAGACCACAATCTTATCAACCGTTGTGGTTTCATTCAGCGGGGACAATAAAACCCGATCACCCACCCGGATCGTGCCGCGATCAACCCGCCCGACAATCACGCGCTGACCATCACGGCGATCAATATCCTGCACAATAAAGCGCAAAGGCCCACCATGATGTGCGGGCGGAGGCGTCAACCGCCCCAGCGCCTCGGCAATTGTGGGGCCGTCATACCAGCCCATCTCGTCACCACGGGACCGCACCATCACCCCATGGCGCGCGGCCACCGGAATAATCGACATGATCGCCAGATCCAATCCCGCCAGAAGGGCCCGCATATCCGCCGCGATCCGGTCAAACACAGATGAATCATAATCAATCGCGTCCATTTTATTGACCGCAACAATCACATGGCACACACCCAAAAGCTGGACCAGCAGGGCATGGCGGCGGGTTTGGTCACACACCCCTTCGGTGGCATCCACAACCAAGATCGCCGCATCGGCATCACTGGCCCCGGTCACCATATTGCGCAGAAATTCACGGTGCCCCGGCGCATCAATTAAAACGTACGATTGGTCATTCGCCTTGAGGATCCGGCGTGTAATGTCGATGGTCACGGCCTGGTCCCGTTCCGCCTGAAACGCATCCAGGACATAGGCCCATTCAAAATCATCGTTACCACGCGCAGTGGATGCCGCCCGCGCCGCATCGACCGCCCCATCGGGCAAACACCCGCAATCATGCAGAAGACGCGCCAGCAAAGTGGATTTTCCATGATCGACATGCCCGACCATAACGATACGAAGTGGGGTGTGCATTACATGTACCCCCGCGTGCGCAGAAGTTCGAACGAATTTTCCGTTTCACAATCCATCGACCGTCCGGCCCGTTCGGATGTGCGGGTTGAATCCAGTTCGCGGATAATATCATCAATACTGGCGGCCTCACTGACCACCGGATGGGTGATGTTTTTTTCCCCCAGCGACCGATAGCGCATCCCATCCCGCGCCAGATACAGCGGCACGAATGGAATGTTTTCACGTTGCGTATAACGCCAGATATCGGACTCGGTCCAGTTCAGCAACGGGTGAATGCGCACATGGCCGCCATCGGGCACCACGGGGCGGTAACAATCCCACAATTCCGGCGGTTGTTCGCGTACATCCCATGCGCCGAACGAATCGCGCGGGGAAAAAACACGTTCCTTCGCCCGCAACGCCTGTTCATCGCGGCGGATACCAACGATGACGCCGCGCAATTTTTCCTGCGCAATGAAGTTTTTTAGACCGACACTCTTGCGCTGTGCCGCGCGGGTGGCGGGGGGCAGGGTCGCATCCATCTCGGATTCCGGCGGGCATGGCACGGTGATATAGGGCAAGTTCCAATCCCGCACGAGGGCGTCACGAAATTCATAAACCGCCTCCAGCTCCTGTCCGGTGTCCAGCAGGACCAGCGGAAACGGCACGCGCCCGAAAAACGCTTTGCGCACCATCCACAACAACGCGGTGGAATCCTTGCCCATGGACCAGAGCATGCACAGCGGTGCCACCTGTGCCACCGCTTCGCGCAGGATGTACAAAGTCTGGTTTTCAAGCTGGGTTAAATGGTCGCGCATCATCAGGCCCAAACTTTAGCCGATTTGCCCCACCCGGAACAGGGCGCGGGCAATTGCTGCGTTGCATTGCGGCGCGTGAGCGATTAATCTACCCCCGTCTTCGCAGAGTGCGCGGGCGATGGGCCTTTTTTCTTGCCCAATCCCGCACAATCTGGGACAGTATTTCCAGAATATTGAAATCTCATTGCGCAAACCTCGAACCACAGATGGCCCGCAACTTGATGGATAAAGCCGCCGCCGCACAATTGCTCCCCCCTGTCGGCCTGATTGCCCAGCATGCCGGGGCGATCATCATGCATTATTATGCCAACACGGATGAAACGGCGCTGAAACTGGAAATCAAGGACGACAATTCCCCCGTCACCGCCGCCGACAAGGCCGCCAGCGACTATATCGTTCAGGCCTTAACCGAGCTGACCCCCACGATTCCGGTCGTATCCGAAGAAAACGACACCGACCCCAACACCGCCAATGGGGCCCCATACTGGGTCGTTGACCCGCTGGATGGCACCAAGGAATTTCTGGCCCGCACGGGCGGTTTCTGCGTCAAAATCGCCCTGATCGCAGAGGGGCGACCCGTGATTGGTGTGGTCTACAGCCCGGTGCAGGATGTCCTCTATATGGGGGCCACCGGCCTGCCCGCCATGCGCCAGATCGGGTCAGGCGCGATCCATACGATCCAGACCCGTCCAGCAGCCCCGGCCGAGGAAGCCGGGCGTTTGCGCGTCCTGTTCAACCAGACTCATGCCGACCCGGCTTTGTATGATGCCACCCGGGAACGGCTGGCGGATATCCTGCACCTGCCCGAAACCCCGGCGATCCGCCCCGGATTGCCCCGCAATCTGCAGGTCGCCCAAGGCACAGCCGACCTGCATGTCGGCACGGGCCGCGATGAAACACTGGAAAAAGGCGGCGGATATCAATGGGATATCGCCGCGGACCTGGTCATTTTGCAAGCCGCGGGCGGCAATATGCAACGCCTCAAAGACGGGGGCGAGGTCCTGTTCACCGCCCCACGGGACCGCCTGCCCTCTTATATCGCCTATGGTGACGCGGCCCTGCGCTATCGCCTGACCTTCGACTGATCCCCCCACCTCAACTGACGGGCCCTTGCGGATAAAACCGCTCATCTACCCCTTTGGGATTGATCCACAGGGGCGCATTTGCTTAAGTGGAGCCATTCCAGATTAAAAATTGCACCACTTGATTAAGACACGCGAAAGGTCATTCCCATGGTCGACAAGAACACCGCCCCGAAGGACGACGGCACAGTCCGACCGATGCCGCTGTTTTACACCAATCCGGCCCCGCTGGATTCCAAACGCCATGCGAACCTGGCGCTGAAAAAAAATTTTGGTTTTGATTACGCCTCCGATGTGAATGCCGTTCCGGTCAACATGATCGAGATGCCGCAGGTCTGCCACTTCTACCCGATCGCATTCAGCCCGGATGAAAACGCAACCCCGGTTGCGATCATGGGTCTGCGCGATAATGAAAACCTGTTCGTTGGAAACAAGGGCACGTGGGAAGAAGGCGCATACATTCCCGCTTATATCCGCCGTTACCCGTTCATCTTCTCCGAACTGCCGGGCAGTGATCAACTGACCCTGTGCGTGGACATCAACGACACAGTCACCGAAGAAAACGGCGAACAGAAATTCTTTGATGCCGATGGCAAGCCGAGCGCGCTGGCTCAGAACGCATTGGAATTCTGCAAGTCCTATCACGCCGCCGCCCAGCAAACGTTGGAGTTTTCGCGGTATCTGGCCGCCAGCGGATTGCTGGTGGATCGCAAGGCCGAAATCGTCGTGGCCGGAAACCGTCGCATCAACTTCGCCGGGTTCCGCATTCTGGACGAACAGAAACTGACCCAGATGGATGACAAGGACTTCCTGGAGTGGCGCAAGCGCGGCTGGCTGCCGTTCCTGTATGCCCACCTGTTCTCGGGCAGCCAGTGGCAACGTCTGACCCGCCTGCTGAATGAAAAGCTGGAAAAAGAAGACAGCAAAACGAAATAATTTAATCAGAGGGAGATTTCACCATGGCAAAAGTTGGCGCACAACGAGCCGCAGAATTAACAGGCCGTTCCAAATCCACCATCCAGCGCGCGATGGGCACGGGTAAATTGTCGTTCGAAGTGGACGCCAATGGCCGCCGCACCGTTGATGTATCCGAACTGGACCGCGTGTTCGGCCTGTTGCCGCAAGGCACCGGCCACGCCGCCCTGCAAAACAACGCCAGCGCCGAAGCCGAATTGAAACGCGCGGCCGACATGCTGGAAATTGAGCGCCTGAAAATGCGCGTCAAAATGCTGGAAGAACAGGTTGATTCGCTGAAGGACCAACTGGAAGACAACAAAGCCCAGCGCGACCAGTGGCAAAAACAGGCGCAGCAAGTCCTGCTGACCAGCCAGTACAGCCAGAAACAGGCCGAAGAACTGAAGGCCGAACTGGTTGAACAACAACGCCGCATTAAAATGCGCCGCATGCAGGAACTGGAAAAAGCTGGAAAATTGCAAAAACCGGCCAACCCGGCCCAAGGCATCAGCCAGAACGCCGATCAAACCGCCGGCGATTCCGGAAAGGCCGCCGCCGCCCAAATTCAGGGTCTGTGGCAAAAAATTCGCGGCGACAAAACCGCTCCGCTTAAGCCAACGGGTTTTTATGGATACGAAAAAGCCGGGCCCGAAAGCCCGGCTTTTTTCATGCCTCGATTTTTACACCCCCGATGGTGATGGGTTATTTTTCTATTTACCCGGTGGTGGTATGATAAGCCCATGAAACATTTGCTTTTGACCCTGTTTTTGACCCTGTCTTTATCCGCCCCGCTCGCTTTATCCGCCCGGGCGCAGGACACACTGTCCGCACCGCCACCGGGGGCCGATGCCGCATCAGAACGGCTGGGCATTCCCAGCGCGCCCCAGCACGTGACCGAAGGACAAATTGCCGCCGATGATGCCGCGGGCAAATCCCCCGTCCCGGCGACGCCCGCCGCACCCGACGCAAACGCGCAACCCGCACCGGGCACGGGGCTGACCATTCTGGCCCCGAAAGTTCCCGGCCCCCGCAGTGTCGCCGACATTCCACCGGAAGAATTGCCCAAGGAATTGCTGGATGAAATGGTCAGCGTCGAGAAGGAATGTAGTGACAACACGTATTTTTCCGCATTCCAGGATTGCCGTTGCATCGCCGTGAAATATCTGGACGAACGCATCAAGCGCGGCCCCTATGCCGTACGCAACATCATAATGAATGACGTGAACACCATGTGCCCGAACACGCCGGGCGTTGCGGGATATATCTATAAAAGCTGCACGGAATATATGAGCTGGGCCCGCCCAGATTACGAAGATTTCTGCCGATGCACCGCGAACAAGGTGGCCGAGCGTTACACACGCAATCCACGCATGAACAATGATTATATCGGCGGCCTGCGCAAGAATGCCATGCTGGAATGTGGCATGCCCGGCTTTGGCGCAACCAATGATCCGGATGTGAAATATTAAAGCGTCACACCAATCACCCATAAAAAAAGCCCCGGATTGATCCGGGGCTTTTTTTAAACCTGTGGCGCATTGTTACAACCGCGCAATATCAAACCCGGTCACAACATCCGCCCCATGGGACACGACATCCAGGGCCGCCTGCGCTTCGGGCAGAATATGGGCGAAGTAGAACCGCGCCATATCCATTTGCGTGGCCTGGAACGCGGCATCGGCTGCACCACCATGGGCCGCCAACGCGCGCCGCGCCATCATCGCCGCGCCCGATACGGTACCAAACGCATGCAGGAACGGGGCATCAATCGCCCCGACGCGATCGGGATCATTGGTCCCGGATTGCACCAGCGCCTGCGTCGCCGCACGCAACGCCGTCACGTTCGTTTTCAATGCGGTCGCCAATGTGCCCAGATCATTCTGGTTCGCCGCATTCAGGCGCGCGCACACGCCATCCATGTCATCCAGCCACGCCTGCGCCGCCGCCCCGCCATCACGCAGGATCTTGCGGAAGGCCAGATCAGCCGCCTGAATACCGTTGGTCCCCTCATAGATCGGCAGGATGCGGGCATCGCGGTAATATTGCGCCGCGCCCGTTTCTTCGATGAACCCCATACCGCCGTGAATTTGCACGCCAATCGATGTCACGCGCACCGCCATATCGGTGCACCAGCTTTTGACAATCGGGGTCAGGAAATCGACACGCGCCTGCATCGCCTTATCCCCCGTGTGGGCCAGATCCAGCGCGCGCGCCGCTTCGTATGCCATGGCGCGACCTGCTTCGACCTGCGCCTTCATTGACAAAATCATACGCACAACATCCGGGTGGTGAATGATCGCAACGCGATCCCCCGCGCCGGACAAGGCACGGCCCTGCACGCGCCCCTTGGCGTAATCAATGGCGGCCTGTGTCGCGCGATCGGCCACGGCCACACCCTGCAACCCGACGCACAGACGCGCATTGTTCATCATGGTGAACATGTATTTCAGGCCTTCATTTTCAACCCCGACCAGATATCCGGTGGCCCCGCCCGCATCACCATATTGCATGGTGCAGGTGGGCGATGCGTGAATGCCCAATTTGTGTTCAATACCGACGCATTTGACGTCATTGCGCGCACCCGGGTTACCGTTTTCATCCAGAATGAATTTCGGCACGATAAACAGGGAAATGCCCTTCACCCCTTCCGGTGCATCCGGCGTGCGGGCCAGAACCAGATGGATAATATTGTCGGCCCAATCATGTTCGCCGTATGTAATGAAAATCTTCTGGCCCGTGATTTTATAACTGCCATCGGCCTGTTTCACCGCGCGGGTGGTAATGGCCGATAAATCGGACCCCGCCTGCGGTTCGGTCAGGTTCATCGTGCCGGTCCATTCACCGGAAATCAGTTTTTCCAGATAGGCCGCTTTCAATGCATCGGACCCGTGGCTGTGAATGGCTTCAACCGCGCCCTGGTTCAGCAACGGGCACAGACCAAAGGACATGTTGGCCGCCTGCCACATCTCCATCACCGGGAAGGCCACAACCCACGGCAAACCTTGCCCACCGAAATCGGGATCAAACGGCACCGCGTTCCACCCCCCTTCGGCATAGTGTTTGTACGCATCGCGGAACCCCGGCGGCGTGGTTAAGACGCCGTCTTTCAACACGTTACCCACCTGATCACCGCTGTGGTTCAGCGGGGCCAGAACATCGCGCGCCAGTTTGCCGGCTTCGCCCAGGATGGCGTCAATTGTTTCCGCATCCAGATCCGCCGCCGCCGGAATGCCCCCCAACCCAATCACATCATTGAGAAGAAAGGCCATATCCTTTTGCGGGGGGGTGTAATCAGTCATTTTCGAAAAAATCCAGGTCAACGAAGGGGTTGGCATAAGACGCCCGAATCGGGCCCCTTCACTATATATCGCTCCCCGGTTGATTCGGAACCCATCTGGCACGGTCCTTGCGATGATCATTCCGAACAGGGCCGCCATTTGATCCGCCCCACCCTTTTGGATGATATGACAAAAAACCATGAATGTGAACGGTAATGCCATATATAACAAAGAGTTAGAAGCCCTGAGCCAGCGGGCTGGCGCGGACGTGACCGCCGCCATCCACAAAGCTAGCACGGCCACCGGGGTTGATTTTGCCTATTTGATGGAAAAAGCTGCCGCCGAGAGCAGCTTCGACACCGACGCCCAAGCCAAGACCAGTTCCGCCCGCGGCCTGTACCAGTTTATTGAACGCACCTGGCTGCAGATGGTGAAGGACCACGGCGCGCAATATGGCCTGGGCGATTATGCCGATCAGATTTCCAGCAATTACAAAGTCGCCGACAAGGCCGTGCGGAAAGAAATTCTGGCCCTGCGCGATGACCCGCAAATCGCCTCCTATATGGCTGCGGAATTTGCCGCCGATAACAAGGCGTATATGCAACAGAATTTGGATAAGGGTTACGGCGATATCGGGGCCACCGAAATGTATTTCGCCCACTTCCTGGGCGCGGGACAGGCGACAGCGTTCCTGAACGCGATGAAGGATAACCCGCTCCAAGCCGCCGCCGATTTGTTCCCCAAGGCCGCGAAAGCCAATTACAACGTCTTTTACAATTCCAAAACCGGACAGGCCAAATCACTGGCGCAAGTGTACGCGTTCTTTGACAAGAAGTTCGGCAGTGACGGCAGCATCGACACCGATGCGCTGCGCGCCAATCGCCTGGCCCCCGGTGTTCCATCACGCAAACCCGATCAATTTAAACCGCTGGACAGCAATGGTGACGGACTGCGCATTCAACCGCGCCCGCAATTTATCGCGACGCGCGATTTGGGCTTTGGCGAAGATGATGACGCAACATCCGCCGCAGGGTCCTTGTGGACCAACGCACAACTGTCCATGGCGAAATCATCGCTGTCCCTGCTCAGCAATGACAAATCGCGCGATGCTGTTCCAACGGGCGGGTTGATCACCGATCCGATCACCGTGATGACCATGGCACAGCTCAGCACGCCGGGGGATACGGGCACCAACACCGCCGCCCATCAGCGCAAGAAAGATGACGACGATAACCAAGGCGCGCACGAGCGCATCATGCGCCCCCGCCTGATGACATCCATCAGCGTTTAGACCCAGTTTCCAACTCCAGACCCACCTTGATCCCGGATGCGCAAGCATTCGGGATTTTTCTTTTTGCGCACCTCCACAAATATTCACATTCGGATTTTAAATGATTACTTGTAACTATAAATAAATACAAATCCGAATATAGTATTTATTATTCGAATACTGATTGTTAATATCAAATACTGATTGTTAATTTGTATTTAATATATATTTCACTGTTTAAATCTATACTTGAAATGATACGCATTTTTTGCTATAAAATAGACATGGACAAACAAGTATAGGAGGTCCAAATGACACGTTTTCTTCGCAAATGCTTTCACTGTGGTCACGCTCTGTCCGGTCGCTTTGGCCGTGCCGTTCGCGCCATGCAGGGATGCTGTGAAGGACGCGCGCGCAGCGCCCACCAAACGGTGAAGGCACCCATGAACACCCAAAAGACGGATGATGACATGTTCTGGTTCATCGCCATGATGGCGTTGATGATGAACAACTTCATGCCTCGACAAGTTGCATACCAGCCGGTCCGCGCCATGGATGCGTTCGAGATCAACGCATAATCATCCGTGATTGGGTTAAGATCAGGAAAAGCGCCGCAAATTTTGCGGCGCTTTGTTTATTCTTTCTCCTGTCATTCCCGCGAAAGCGGGAATCCATAGAGGACATCGGATCATCACCATGGATTCCCGCTTTCGCGGGAATGACAATATAGGAGACTATGCGTTTTGGGGGCTATTTCGCACTGCCTGCCGCGGCGCGGCGCAAACGGTCATTGATCGCCAGCCCGACACCCGTGTCGGGAATATCCATCACGGCAATCCCATTATTCTGCCCGTTATCCAATTCGCGCATCATGCGAAACAGATTGGAGGCCGCTTCGTACAGATCGCCGTTCTCGCTCAAATTCCGCAGGGCATGATCGGGCAATGCGCTGGCTGCACCCCCACCACGCACACCCATAAAGCGCGTAGAGCCAAAGGCCAGCAGAGCCTCGCCCGGCGCAACATCCACCGCCCGCATGCGCAACGGGATACCCGGCGCATAATGGCGGAGCAATTGCCCCGGTGATTTCACATCCGCCCCGCCATGATCACCCAGATCATACCCAACGTCGCACCCCAGAACATGGCCGATCTGTTCCGCCGTGATTGCCCCGGGACGCAGGACAACGGGCACCGCACCCGACATATCCAGCACCGTTGATTCCAACCCCACATCACACGCCCCCGCCGCCAAAATCATATCGACCGCATCCCCCAGGGAATCGGCCACATGTTTCGGCGTGGTCGGACTGATGGACCCGGATTTATTGGCACTGGGAGCCGCCAGCGGCACGGCACAGGCCCGCAAAAGATCCTGTGTCGCCTTCAACGCGGGCACACGAATAGCCAGCGTTAGCAAACCCGCAGAACATAAATCGGATACAGGGCAGTGTTCCGCCCGCGGCAGGATCATCGTCAACGGCCCCGGCCAGAACGATTCCGCGACCAGGCGCGCCGCATCATTCATCACGACCAGCTTTTCCGCCGCCGCGACATCGGGCACATGCACAATCAGCGGGTTAAACCCGGGGCGTCCCTTGGCCGCAAAAATCTTGGCCACCGCGACACCGTCCAGCGCATTGGCCGCCAGGCCATACACCGTTTCGGTCGGCATGGCCACCAATCCGCCATCACGCAAAATCTGCGCGGCGTCATTTAACGAGGAAGAGGACACAGCAACGATACGCGGCATTGAAAGCACCTAGCCCACGCGCATTGTTTTTCCGGGGGCGGGATGCAACCGCCCGCCGCTGACCGCGATTTTGCATCCGGTTGTTTCAGGCACCGACAAGGGCTGCCCCAGCAGAGACCGCACAGCCAGCCATGCAAACCCTTCGGCCTCGACCGCATCGCCGTTCCAGCCCAATGCGTCAATCGAATGAACGGGCACGCCCAGTACATCACGCAAGCCATCCATGATCACCGGGTTCAACCGCCCGCCACCGGCCACGTACCAGGCCTTTGGTGCCTCGGGCAGATGATCGCGCGCGGCGGCAATGGATTCAACGGTAAACCGGGTCAGCGTCGCCGCGCCATCCGCCGCGCTCATCCCGACCAGATCGCCAATGATATGCCACGCATCGCGGTCCAGCGATTTCGGCGGGGCCACGCGGAAATATTGGTGCCCCAGCCAACCACGCACCAGCCCATTGTGGAACGTTCCAGATTTGGCCAATTGACCATCCTGGTCAAATTCCGCGCCGGTCTGTTGGCGGGTCCAGTCATTGATGATGGCATTTCCGGGTCCGGTATCAAACGCACTCAATCGTCCATCGGCCCCGATCCATGTCACATTCGCCACACCGCCGATATTTAAAATCGCCACCGGCAAATCCAACCCCGATGACGCCGCCATGGCCCGGTGATAAAGCGGGATCAACGGCGCACCCTGCCCGCCATGCTTCACATCATTGGTGCGAAAATCATTGATGACATCAATACCGGTTTCGCGCGCCAGCAAATCGCCATCGCCAATCTGCCACGTAAAACCACCGGGCGCGTCATGCATGATCGTCTGGCCATGGAAACCGATCAGGTCCACATCCGCCGCATCCACCCCGGTCTGCGCCAGCAAAGCCCGGACCGCATCGGCATGGGCCATGGTCATCAAGGCCTCCGCCCGCGCTACGGTACCGTCATTGTCCACACGGCGCCCCAGACATGCACGCAAGGCATCCCGCACAGAATCCGCATAAGGAATCGTGATAAACCCCAGATGTGTCAGGGAATCCGCGCCATCGGTCCGGATCAGTGCCGCATCAATCCCATCCAGCGATGTGCCCGACATCAGGCCGATAACCGTGTATTCTCTTGGCTTTTGCATGGCTTCCTGCTATCACAATTTCGGAAAAACACCAATAAACGCTTAGATATCCGGGACTTGGCACCATGGCCAGCTATAAATCCGAATTCCTGAACATTTTACAACAACGTGGCTTTATCCACCAGTGCAGTGATTTTGACGGGCTGGACGCGAAACTGGCCGCCGGGTCATGCTCGGCTTATGTCGGCTATGACCCCACGGGCAAATCCCTGCATGTCGGGCACATGATTTCCATCATGATGCTGATGTGGTTCCAGAAATGCGGCCATAAACCCGTGACCCTGATGGGGGGCGGCACGGCCATGCTGGGCGATCCGTCGTTCAAGGATAAAACGCGCCCGTTGCTGACCAAGGATGAAATCAAAACCAATATCGCCAGCATTCAGGAAAGCTTTGCGTCCTATATCGATTATGACACCGCGACCAACGCCGCGACCATGGTCAACAATGCCGACTGGCTGCTGAACCTGAATTACATGGATTTCCTGCGCGAGTATGGCACGCACTTCACCGTCAACCGCATGCTGACCTTTGACTCGGTCAAACTGCGTCTGGACCGGGAGCAGCCGCTGACCTTCCTGGAATTCAACTACATGATCATGCAGGGGTACGATTTCGTCGAACTGCACCGCCGTTATGGCACGATCCTGCAAATGGGCGGATCGGACCAATGGGGCAACATGATCAACGGCGTTGAACTGGGCCGCCGCGCGGATAACGCGGAATTGTTCGTCCTGACTTGCCCGCTGCTGACCACCGCGTCGGGCGCGAAAATGGGCAAGACGGAAAATGGCGCGGTCTGGCTGCGCGGCGATATGTGCAGCCCATACGATTACTGGCAATACTGGCGCAACACCGAAGATGCCGACGTCGGCAAATTCCTGCGCCTGTTCACCATGCTGCCGCTGGATAAGATCGCAAAACTGGAAGCCCTCGGCGGATCGGACATCAATGAGGCGAAGAAAGTTCTGGCGTTTGAAGCCACCAAACTCTGCCACGGTGAGGCCGCCGCCCACGAAGCCGCCGCAACCGCGCAGAAGGTTTTCGAACAAGGCGGTGTTGGCGGTGATTTGCCGAGCATTGAATATGACCGCAACATTCTGGATTCCGGCATTGCCCTGGTCGATGTGCTGTGCGATCTGGACCTGGCCTCATCCAAGGGTGATGCCCGCCGCTTGATCCAAGGGGGCGGTGCCCGTGTCAATGATGCACAAATCAACGACGTGGCCCACACCATTGCGGCCAATGATTTGACCGGTGAGGGATATATCAAAATTTCATCCGGTAAAAAGAAACACGCGCTGGTCCGGGTTAAGGCATAAGCCAATCGCCAACCATCATATAAAAAACGCGGAAAGCATTCTTTCCGCGTTTTTTATTATTCAAAGAACAGCTTCCGTAAAAATCCCGGCGCCAGAACGGCCAGCGGGTTCACGGTGGTTGTCGGGTTGCTGGTCGGGCCACGAATAGTATAGGTGGCCGCAAACACCGCCCCGCCGCCGCCGGTAATGACATCGCCGATCAAGGGGATGCTGGAAATCAAATCATTCACCATCGACACCGGGACAATCGTACCCTTGATATCCATGGTTTGCTTGGCTTCATCCAACGTGCCCTGGAACGTCAACCCCATGGCGGAACCCGCCGTGCGACCATCCAGAATGGTCATCAGCGACCCGCCATAGCGTTGTTCCCAGAGAAAATTACCTTCCAGCTTGGTAAAATCGATCCCGTCACTGCCCAACAATTGCAAAATCCCCGGCAGGCTCATCGCGCTGAGCAAACGGGCCAGCACCGGAGCATTGACCACGCGGAAATCGGAAATCAGGGCATGGCCCTGTAATTTCCCGCGATACAAACCTTTGGGCGGCTGGCCATCGACACGCAAGGTGCCACCGACCATGTTCTCATAATATCCAAACGCCTTCAGCGCCGCGCCCGCATCATTGCTGTCGATCGTCAACACCATACGGCCCGTGCTGTCCGGCTTATAACGGAAGGTCAGCGTCCCCTTGCCCACCGCAGCATCGACATCCAGCTTCGTCACTTCGCTGCGGCGATCCATTTCCAGATCGACCTTGGCGTTTTTGATCGACTGATCCTTGTTGGTCAGCATGACCGGAACCTGAACCAAGGCCACGATCGCCGGGCCATCTTGCGCTGGCTGTTGTCCGGCCTTGCCGTCATTATCCAGGAACGGGCGCGCATCAAACGATTGCCCCGTTACATTCAGGCGCAGAATATCATCGGCGCCCTGCGTAAATTCCAGCGTCCCGCGCGTAGCCCCCAAACGGGCATTGGGGAATTTACCGCTGGATATTTGCGGGCCTTCCTTCGCCTGACGGAAATTCAGGATCGCATTGTCAACCTTGGCATCCGGTGTGGTGATGGACAGATTTTGAATATCGCGCAACACACCGCCCGGCCCCAGATTGACCCGCGCCGATGCGGTCGCCGGAACGGCTGGCTTCTTCTCATACTTGAACGGCTTCACCATCAATGTTGCGGGCGTGGCGTCAATATTCAGGTCGATGGCCACGCTGCCATCCTGCTTCTCGGTATAGGTGATCTTGGCCGGCGCGGACCCCGCGACCCAATCGGCCAGATCGGCCCCGAAATGGGCCCGCAATTCCGGATCAATCACAGTTTCGGCCACAACTTGATAATTATAAGGCTGACCCGCCGTGCTGAGAAACTGGGCCCAGCGGAATTTCATATCGCGCCCGGAGATTTTTCCCTGCCCCTCAACCGACACTTCGTTGCCCGCCATTTTCATGACCAGCCCGGTGCCCGCCACATCCAGCCCGCTGACCAGGCCCGGCATGACGACATTGTTCAACGTGCCATCCACGGTGACCTTGACGTCTTCTTCCTTCACATGTTCGGCCGTCGGCAAATCAACCCCGATTTTCAAATCGGCATCACCCGCCACCTTTTCCAACGGCACGGGGAAATCACGCCCCGCTTCGATCGGTTCGGCGCGAATATATTCAAACACAGTTTTCAGCGGCCCCGTCAGGCGCAGGTCAATATCCGCCGTTCCAACCCCATCCCCCGTCACGGTATCGATGACCACCGTGCCTTCGGACACGGCCATATCACCCAAAGCGGCCTTGTCCACCTTGAACGACAGCGTATCGGTTTTAATGTCAAAATGCCCCGACCCGTTGGCGGCCTTCACCTTCATCAACGGCGCACGGTAATCGATATCCATGTTTTCGATACCGAAATCGGCGGTCAGCGCGTCAACCGTCACATCCATTTCACCAGCAACATCTTCGCCCGTTTCCGGTGCCACCGATTTTTGCGCCTTCAATGACACCTTGATTTCGGCATCATGAACGCGCCCGCCGGATAAATGATCCAACACCCACGGCGTAATGGATTTTTCGGCCAAAACTTTCGGCCAGAGCGGGGCCACGCTGGCCTGCGGCAGGTCGGGAATGCGCAATGTGATCGGCGCGGTAAAACCGACATCCGGGTTGCCCGATACATCGGCCTGCGCCGATACAGCCAGACCACCAACCTGTACCGACACATCTTCGATATGGAAGATTCGGTCCGTGCGGTTGAACGAGGCTTTGACATTCATATTTTCAAACGCCAGCGGCGCATCATACAAATCCGGCAGGCTCACCTGCCCCGCCATAACCTGCAAATTGAAATTTGCGGTGTGCAAAGACAGGCCGCTATCCATGGCCAGCTCGACCGTTCCCTGCAACGGAATATCCTGTCCCTGCAACCACGCCAGTTCGGGGAATTTCGTCGCCAGGAAGGGGGTTGAAATACTCTGCACGTTCAACCGCGCCATCAGGGTCTTGCTGTCACGGTCGTACGCCGCATCCAGCATGATATTGGCATCGCCACGATCTTGTTCAATCCACAACGTGGATGTGGCCAGCAACCCGTCACGCCCCTTGCGGAACATGACATCCAGACGCGGGATCAACCATGATTGCTGGACCGCGTAATCTTCGACCATCATGCGCGCGCCGGTGACACGCACCATGCGCAGCGATTTCATCGGCCAGTCGACGGGCATGTCATCAACATCCTGCGACAGCGTATCCAGCAAATTGAACAAAAATTCACTCTGCGCTTCGGGCATATCCGTATCGGGCATCGCGCCATCATCCAGCCCGAGCGTAAATTTACGATCCGCCGTGCGCACAACCGTCAACAACGGACGATCAATAAACACCGCCCGCGGCACAACCTGGCCCAGCAACAACCGACCGCGCGCCAATGACAGGCCCAGCGAATCCATACCCAGCATGGTCCGGCTATCCGCACGATTGACTAGGCGCACATTCTGCAACGTAATCCGCGGGCGGGAATCAATTTGCGACCATTCCAGCAGGACGTGATCCATCTCAACCGCGATGCTGGGGTCAATATCGCTCAGCTCGGTTTGCAGGAAGGATTTGGCGAAGGCGATATCCAGCGACCCGGCCTGCAGGCGCAGCATCAGCGCGACGGCAGCCAAAACCAACAGGACAGCAAGAACCATCACCACCTCAACAGTGGCGAGCCCGATTTTCCGTAGAATACCCAAAGTGCGCTGGTTCACTCAAAAGCCCCATAGAACGACATGCCGATCATAATCCGGCCAAGCCCCGGAACCAACAGGACTTTTCAAGAACACTTGACCGAAATGACCAGAATGCCATGTTTAAACACAGCATCCGGCCCACCAAAGGAGAACACCATGCCCGCATTGAAAGAAGGGTCCAAGGCCCCCAGCTTTAAAATGAAGACCCAGAATGGCGACACCGTCACCCTGAAGGATTATGCGGGGGCACCCTTGGTTCTCTATTTTTATCCCAAGGACGATACGCCCGGATGCACCACACAGGCCTGTAGCTTCCGCGACAATTTGCCAAAATTCAAAAAATCGAAAGCCGCCATTTTGGGCGTCTCCCGCGATCCCGTGGACAGGCATGTGAAGTTTTCCAACAAATATGATTTGAATTTTCCGCTGGCCGCCGATGAGGATGGGACTGCCACTGAGAAATACGGCGTGTGGGTGGAAAAAAGTCTGTACGGCAAAAAATATATGGGCATCGAACGCACGACGTTTCTGATCGACGCGGATGGAAAGATTGCAAAGATCTGGCGCAAAGTAAAAGTCCCCGGCCATGCCGAGGACGTTTTAGATGCCGTCAAAGCCCTGTAAAAAATCAGAACGGCCAGAATTTGGGGGTGTTCAATTTTGCGCGAAGCTGTTCCATCTTCGCCTGATGCGCCTGTTCTTTTTCAATCATATCCCAAACGCGTTGACCAAGGCCGGACGACACAGATTCATACGCATCCAGATCATACACATCGGCATGATAAGAAAAAACTCTCCGCAGAACCGGACGGTCCTGCGGAGAGTTGAAAACGTAGTTCGGATAACCGGTCACAATTAAGCCGCGCTGATCAGCTTCGGCGGCACGACAACCTTGCGGCCCGCATCGGCGCGGTTCAGGTAATCATGCATGTGGCCAACCATTTGATCGATACGGTCGTTGTAGAAATGGTTCGCACCATCAACAACGCGGTAATCAACTTCAATACCTTTTTGCGCGCGCAGTTTCTGCACCAGCTTCTCGGCATGCGGTTCGGGAACGATGTTGTCTTTGTTGCCCTGAATAATCAGGCCCGAGGTCGGGCACGGGGCCAGGAAGGTGAAGTCATACATGTTGGCCGGGGGCGATACGCTGATCCAGCCACGGATTTCCGGGCGGCGCATCAGCAATTGCATGCCAATCCACGCACCAAAGGAAAAACCACCAACCCACACATACGGTGCGTTCGGGTTCAATTCCTGCATCCAGTCCAGCGCCGATGCGGCATCGGACAATTCGCCCTCGCCACGGTCATAGATACCCTGGCTGCGGCCGACGCCGCGGAAGTTGAATCGCAGAGTCGAGAATCCGCGCTCCACGAATGTCTGGAACATGTGGTACGTGATTTTGTTATTCATCGTCCCGCCATGCTCCGGGTGCGGATGCAGGACGAGGGCCAACGGCGCGTTCGGCGTTTTCGCATGGACGTAACGGCCTTCCAGACGGCCGGCCGGCCCGTTGAAAATAATCTCTGGCATAAATTCCCCTGACTCTTCGGTCTTCTTTGTTTTCGGTTCAAAACCGCTCGGAGGCCCCATACCCCCGGAAATCAACGGCACTGCCCCGATTTTCGTTTATCTCTGGTATGGCCCCGGGTATAGCAAGCCCAGCGCCAAAAGTCCAAAATTTTCCTGTAATTCATTGAATTTTATTGTTGATTCCCCTATTCTCCGGCCCGTTATGACCGACAATTTGAAGAACGAACCCGTTTATCTGGATTACAACGCCACGGCGCCTGCGCGCCCGGCGGTGATGGCGGCCATCACAACGGCCCTGACGCAGACGGGCAACGCCTCCTCTATCCACGGTTTTGGGCGTAAAGCACGCAAAATGATTGAAGATGCGCGCACGCAAATTGCCACCCTGTGCGCGTGTGATCGCAACTACGTCACCTTCACCAGCGGCGGCACGGAATCCAACAACATCGCGATCAAAAGCTTCGCCAATGCGCGCATTTTGATCAGCGCGATTGAACACCCCTCCGTGCTGGAGGCCGCACCCAGCGCAGAGCGTATTCCCGTCACATCCGCTGGGGTTGTTGATCTTGGCGCACTGGAACAGATGCTGACAAACGGCGCGCCCGTTGCGCTGGTGGCGGTCATGCTGGTCAACAATGAAACGGGTGTCATTCAACCCGTGGGGGATATCGTCCGACTGATCCGCCGCGTATCACCGCAAACGCGCGTGCATTGCGACGCCGTTCAGGCCGCCGGAAAAATCGCGATTGATCTCTCCGCCCTGCAAGTCGACAGCCTGTCCCTGTCCGCGCACAAGATCGGCGGCACGCACGGCGTTGGCGCATTGATTATCGCGCCCGGCGCGGATATCAAGGCCCTGATCCATGGCGGCGGACAGGAAAAGCGCATGCGCGCAGGCACCGAAAATGTTGCTGGAATCGCCGCTTTTGGCATTGCCGCGGACGAAGCGATCAAGGACCTGGATAAAATAAAAACCCTGGCCGATTTGCGCGACCGCATTGAACGCGAACTCTCCGCCATCGAACCGCGCTTGAAAATTTTCGGAAGCCAGGCCCCACGCGTGGGCACCACCACGCAAATCGGCCTGCCGGGTATTCCGGCGGAAACACAATTGATGGCGCTCGACCTGGCCGGCATTGCGGTTTCATCCGGGTCCGCCTGCTCCAGCGGCACGGTGAAAACCAGCCACGTCTTGCGCGCCATGGGCGCCAGTGACAATGACGCCATGGGGGCCTTGCGCATTTCCATGGGATGGGCCACAACACAAGCCGACGTCGACCGCTTCATCGCCGCATGGACCACCATGCATGCCCGATTAAAAGACAAGATTAAAAGCTAGAGGATCAAACAATCATGCCAACCATGACCTTCATCATGAAAGATGGAACCCCCAAAATGGTGGACGCGCCCAACGGCCTGTCCGTGATGGAGATTGCACAGAAACACGACATCGAACAAATTGAAGGCGCGTGCGGCGGATCATTGGCCTGCGCCACCTGCCACGTCTATGTCCACCCCGATTGGTGGGACAAGGTCCTGCCCGATACCGGGGATGTCAGCATGGAGGAGGAAGACATGCTCGACCTCGCCTTTGACCTGCAAAAAACCTCCCGCCTGTCCTGCCAGATCATGATGCGGGACGAGCTGGACGGGCTGATTGTCGCCCTGCCGGGTTCGAACCCGGCGTGGTCATAGGATTCGGGCCCCAAACCGGGCTGGTCAGCCGCCCTTGGGGCCACATTCGCCATTTTTTAATCGTTATAGGGGAAGAATGGGCCTGATAAAGTGGGCCCATTTCCTTATGTTAAATTTGCCTCCAGCCCCCGATCCGGCGTATGTTAAGCCGATGACACACGGGGCCGATCAGAACCAGTCTTCCCCAACCATCGCCATTCTGGGCGGCGGACAATGTGGCACAATCGCATTGCACGATATCCTGTTTCATTTTGAGAAATTCAAATCCGAAGATCCCGCCACACCCGCACCCAAAATCATCTGGGTCGATGCAAAGGGATTGTTTGGCCGGTGCGCCGCCTTTGACCCGGATCAACCGGACTGCCTGCTGACCAGCGGGCCGGCTTATGCGCTGAAGCCCAGCCTGTGCGCACCCGACGCCTTCACGCAATTTTATGCGGCCCATCACCCCCTTGCCGATATGGATCAATGCGTGCCCCGCCGCATCTATGGCGCGTTTATGCACGACCTGACCCTTGATGCGCTGAACACCGCCAAGGCCCACGGCATCACGGTTGAAACCGTAGCGGCCCGCATCGATTCCGTTACACGGGATGACCATGGCACGCTCACCCTGCACACGGCGGACGGGCAAACGATACAGGCCCATCATCTGATCGCCAGCCCCGGCCCATCGCGCAACACCGCCATGGATCATCTGCACGGCGCCCCCGGTTTTATTGCCAACCCATCCGATATTGCGTCCGTGCGCGCATCGGGTTTGGATTTCAACGATCCAAAATCAACCATCCTGTGCTTTGGCCCCGGCAATTCGTTTTTTGACGGCATCAATGTGCTGGAAAAAGAATTGGGCTATCGCGGGAAATATATTCTGATCAACGCGTCGGGCCGCACGCCATGGTCGGTGGGACCGGATTTGGATGAGCATGATGGCCTGCCCTATCACTTCACCCATTTCACGACACAATCAATGCCGGCCCGTGTCAGCTTTGCCACGCTCAAGGCCGCATTGGACCGTGATCTGGAAGATTTAAAGGACCCGGAAAAGAACCCGCGCGGGTTCGGTCCGGAATATCCGATTTATTATATTGCGGCCTATGCCATGCAATATTTCAAAAGCTGGGCCGATCATCACAAACCCGATGCCCTGACCAAGGGGCAAGCCGAATTGGCATTCCAGCAATTGCAGGATGACGCGATGATGCAGTTGAAATGCATATCCGCCCCTGATGACATCGCCCTGTACCAGGATTTGCGCGCCCAAGGCCGTTTGTTTGAATCGCATGGCCGCATTGTCATGGATCAGGTTGCGCCAGCCGCACGTGGTTTTTCCGTGCCCGTGCGATCCAATCTGGACCAGGCGTTGTACAATGTTCGGGTCGCTGGCTTTATGAACTGCAAACCATACCATTCAAACTGGGACACGCCTGTGAAGGACGAACCCGGCAATCTGTTACGCCAGATGGAACGGGATGAACTGATTCGCCGGGCCCCTGCCGGGGGCCACGGGCATGGTGAGCGGTATGACACAGCCCACGCCCGCGACAACGGGATCAGCGTGGTCGGCAGCAGCATGAGCCCCATCTGGGGCGTTCACTTGAGCGCCGCGCAAATCAACGTCGCCGCCCGCAACGCCCTGAACGGGGCCATCCGGGCCAGCCAAAGGGACCAAGACCCCCAAGGCCCTTCATCCGGCCCGCTTTCTGATTTTGGAGCCGGATTTGGCAGCATGGCGTATTAACGCCACCCGCCTTCAAACCACCCCACCCTCACATTATGGCAAAAACCTTGCATTTCTGCGGAAAAACCCTATATTCCGCCCCATGAGCGAAATAAAGCTGAACTCTTTAGGCATCAACAAAGCCCCCAAAGACACCCGCGTGGTTGTGGCCATGTCGGGCGGGGTGGATTCGTCCGTTGTGGCCGCCCTGCTGGCCGAGGAAGGCTATGACGTTGTCGGCGTGACGCTGCAACTCTACGACCATGGTGCGGCGCTGAAGAAAAAAGGCGCGTGCTGTGCGGGGCAGGATATTTACGATGCCCGCCGCGTCGCCGAAATGAAGGGATTCCCCCATTACGTTCTGGATTACGAAAGCAATTTCCGCGAACAGGTGATCGACGATTTCGCCGATTCCTACCTGCGCGGTGAAACGCCTATTCCCTGCGTACGCTGTAACCAAAGTGTGAAGTTCAAGGACCTGCTGGCCGTTGCGCGCGACCTGGGCGCTGATTGCATGGCCACGGGCCATTATATCCAGCGCAACGTCAATCCCGACACGGGCCGCGCCGAATTGATCCGCGCCCATGATCATGGCAAAGATCAGAGCTATTTCCTGTTCGCCACGACGCAGGAACAATTGGACTTCCTGCGCTTCCCGTTGGGGGGATGGACCAAGGACGTCACGCGTCAACATGCGCAGCGTTTGGGCCTGATCACCGCGGACAAACCGGATTCCCAGGATATCTGTTTCGTACCCAACGGCGATTACGCCGGCATCGTCAAACGCATGCGCCCCCAGGCGCAACAGCCCGGCGACATCGTGCATATTGATGGCCGCGTGGTCGGCAAGCATGATGGAATTGTCGGGTACACGATCGGCCAGCGCAAAGGATTGGGTATCGGCGGTGGGGTCAGTGAAAATAATGATCCGCTTTATGTCGTGCGCATTGACCCGGCCACAAACCGCATCATCGTCGGGCCTAAAGATGCCTTGGCGCGCGACATTCTGAATTTAAAGGATGGCAATTGGTTGATTGACACGCCCCCGGCACCGGGCGCATCACCCACCTGCGCGCTGGATGGCGAAGGGGTGGATCATATCCCGGTCATGGTGAAATTCCGGTCCGTCATGGCCCCAATCCCGGCGACGTTGCATCTGGATCACGATGGCCATGCGCGCATTCAACTGAATGACGCGCAATACGGCATATCCCCGGGGCAGGCCGCCGTCTGCTACATCAATGACCGCATGATCGGTGGCGGATGGATTGAATCCACCGCCCACAGCGTCATTCCACTGGCCGCGTAAATTACGCCGCCTGTTGTTTTTTTCTAGCATTCAGCGCCGTGATCATCTCTTCAGCCACCGCGCGGGATGATGCCGGGTTTTGCCCGGTGACCAGCCGCCCGTCATGCACGGCAAAGGCATGGAAATCATCACCGCTTTCAAACCGGGCCCCCAATTGACGCAGGCGCGATTCCAGCAGGAACGGCACCGCCAGGTCCAGCCCAACCGCCCGTTCTTCACTGTTGGTGAAGCCATTCACCATACGCCCCTGAACCAACGGCACGCCACGTTCATCAACAACACCGATCAACGCATTGACGCCATGGCACACCGCGCCGATGACCCCGCCGCGCGCCCAGATGGTGGACAGAATGGACCCCAGCACGTCATTGCCGGGCATATCCCACGCCGCCCCATGCCCGCCGGGAACAAACGCCCCGACATAGGCATCAACATCCACCCGGTCGATGGATTTGGTGGTCGCCAATTTTCGCATGGCTTTTGTGTCATTCAAAAACCGATCCACCGCCGGATCATTCTCACCCGTGTCTTTTAAACTGGCGGGGTCCACCGGGGCCGCACCACCGCGGATCGACACGATATCGACATCATACCCCGCGCGTTCCAAGGCATAATACGGCACCGCCATTTCTTCGAAAAAAAACCCGGTCACACGCCCGGTATCACCCAGCCTGGAATGCGAGGTGAGAATAAAAAGCACTTTATCTTTGGTTGTCATTTTGGCCTCCACAACGCTGCACACGTCGATCCGCCCTACCAATTCAGGTAGCCCCACCCCGGGACAGGACAATGCCCACCCCGTAAGCCCCTCAACCGCCCGGTTTTTTTAAGGCCCGCCCCGCGATTTTCCGCCAAAAACCCCCGCCCCATAGGCCAGACCGGAAAAATACGGCACCATGCTTGACATTTCCCCCGCCCCGCGTCATAAAACCCCCCGTTGGCGGCGTAGCTCAGCCGGTAGAGCAGAGGAATCATAATCCTTGTGTCGGGGGTTCAAGTCCCTCCGCCGCCACCATTAAAAAGCCCCTGCTGCAATCCAGCGGGGGCTTTTTAATGGTGGTGCTTGTCAGATCGTTTTCCATGGCACCGTGGCCACGAGGCCGTTGGGCACGTTATCAGTCAATATGATGTGCGTACCATGAAGATTGGCAACCCACTCAGCAATGGACAGGCCAAGACCGCTGCCCGTTTTTCCGGTCTTATCGACACGAACGAAGCGGCCAAAAACGTGTTTTTTTTCATCGTCCGAAAGACCAGGACCGGCATCAGAAATGGCCATCACCCCGTCCACTGACAGGGTGATTTTCACACATCCCCCGCCGGGCGTATATTTAATCGCGTTCCCGATAATATTACCCAGCAACAGAGGCAGGGTTTCACTTTGCCCCAAAACAAAGACAGAATCCGCTATCTCCGACACAAGCGATATGGATTTATCCTTCGCCAAAAGGCTAAATTCATGAATTTCCTGTCGTAAGCACTCAGACAAATCAAGGTGCTCAAACGAAGCTGTCTCATTCTGCAACCGCGCCAGAGATAAAAGCTGCTCCACCATGTGGCTGGCCCGCTCGATTGTTTCATGAAGGTTATTGAACCCTTCAGCAGCCGATTCATCCCCTTGGAACTGCCGCATCAGAACTTGTGTTTGCGTTTTCATCGCCGCCAACGGTGTGCGTAATTCGTGTGCCGCGTGATCCGTAAATTCTCGTTCACGACGAAAACTGTCTTCAATTCTGATGAACAAACGGTTCATAGCCGATGTAAGTGGAGCAATTTCGGACGGGATTCCGTTCATGGCAATAGGCTTAAGATCATCCGAATGCCGATGATCAACAAGAACAGAAAGACGCAAGAGCGGTTTGAGCGCATACCGTGTCCCTACATAGACAATAATAAAGATAACCGGGACAAACAAAACTATAGGTATAACGAGGCTAGTGACCAACTGCCCAATCAATTCATATCGAATTGCATAGCGTTCAGACGTTTCAACCCGGATATCCTTTTCCGCATCGACGAAAACAAAAAACCTCCACGGCTTTTCGTTTATCATCTGGTCGGAAAAACCGGGCGGCGCATGAAAATCGCCAAATTCTGCAGAATTCGCCGATTGTGTAACCAAATGATCACGATGCCAAATTCGAAACGCCATTTTCTTTTCATAGCGGTGCTGCAAATTCGCATTTTCGGGGCCCAAGGCAATTGTAACGTTTCCACCTTGCCCAATCTCGTGCTCGGTCATTTGCAACAAGGTTTTTGCAGAATGGACCAGCTGGGCATCATAAACCTCCTCAATTTCGTGCCACGAGAAGACGAAGGCGAGCAGAACAGTCAACAGGCATGCCAGAAGAACAGGAAAGCTAATCCAGATCAGAAGGCGTTTCCGCAATGAATAAGATTTATTTTTCATCTTGTTATCATATATCCAACGCCGCGAATCGTCTTGATTAAATCACGTCCTAACTTGCGACGCAGGGCCGCGACATGGACTTCAATTGTATTGCTCTCAATATCCTCTGAAGACCAGTCATAAATTCTTTGCTCGATTTTATCCTTGCTGACTGGGCGATCCAAATTGTGAATCAAAACATCAAAAATGGCACGCTCACGGCCGGAAAGAACAACAACCTTTCCGTCTTTTGTAAGCTTGCCGGTCGCTGGCTCAAAAACAATATCATGAACACTGACGATTGGCTCCGCGTGCCCCTGAGCGCGACGAACAAGGGCAGAACAACGCGCCAGCAATTCATCCAGATCAAATGGCTTAACCAGATAATCATCGGCACCAGCATTCAGCCCTTCAACGCGATGGCGGATCGCATCGCGTGCCGTCAGAAGTAAAACTGGAATTTGCGCCTTTTTAAAACGCATTTCAGCAAGAAAATCCAATCCCGACCGTCCAGGAAGGTTTATATCAAGAACCATAAGATCATAAGATTGTGTTGCCATCGCATCATCGGCCATTTCCGCCGATAAAACCCAATCAACGGCGAAGGACTCTTTCAAGCCCTGCGCCGTTGCACACCCTAGGTTTTTGTCGTCTTCAACCAGAAGAAGGCGCATAAAATAAAATGCCTTTAATTATAGCCACCTTCTCCAGTTTTCTTCTTTTCGTCTATTTTTGCAAGAGCTGCCTTAATTTCCTGTCTACGCCCGGCGTCCGCTAAAGCCCGACCTGGGCGATCCGGAGCCTGCAATGCGCGTTTTAAATATGTTGCAGCTTCATCATATCGACCATCCTGTATCAGGAAATCACCGTAAAAATAATTCGGATCAATCCCATTTGGATTGATAACTAACGCCTTTCTCAAGTGCTCTTCGGCCAAGTCATCATCGCCAAATCCAACCGGCCAGCCGGGAACCTGATAATATAAAGAGCCGAGAGATGTATGAGCCGATCCATCCAAAGCCCGCTCATCAATTTTTTCGGCTTGTTCAAGCAGATCCCTGGCCTTTTTGACTTTGGGCAGGGCAGACATTCCTTTTACAATGCCCGCATCCGTTGACAGGATGATTGCCTCCCATATTTTTGGCTCCGGACGATCCTGAAAGCTGGCGGTGACGCTGGCCGCATGGGCTTCCAACCGATGGATAGCCGCTAATTTTTCTTCATCATCCGGAATTTGGTACTTAATTCGCGACCATTCATTTTGCAGATATGAAATTTGCTCAGCGACAGGATCTACAACCTGGATCCCATTCACATCCTGTGCCCAGGACGGTACCGCATTAAGCAGAAGTGCGGCCATGAATGCGATATATGTTTTCTTCATAACTATTTTCTTTCTTTTCGTTAGGTTGGGAGAGAATAGATTCAGCAATTTCTTTATTACGGCGCAGGCCGCTATCAACAAGGGAAGGAAACGCAACATTAAGGATAGCGAATATACGCTCTGCATATCCCACGCGAACGTCGGATTCTCGCGCCTGAATGGCTTTAAATATGCGTTTCGCGATATGAATAGGGTCATCCTCCGGCGTTTTTGTTTCCTGATTGAGCAGTGCCTTTAGACCACTATTCGCCTTTGTTTTTACGGCACGCGGAGAAATGTGCGTTACCGCAATGCCAGAGCCGACCAGTTCGCGACGCAATGAATCCGAAAACCCCTTCAATCCAGCTTTCGTTGCGGCATAGAGACTGAAATATGGCAGGGGAATAAAACCAATCATTGAACCGATGTTGACAATCTGGCCGCTACCACGCGACTTCATGCCCGGCAAAACCGCTTGCGTCATACGTATGGGAACAAGGAGATTTAAATTCAGCATAGGAGCCGCTTTTTGCTTCTCACAGACTTCAAATTCGTTATAACCCGCCATATTAATAAGAATGTCCGGAGGGTCTGCTGCCAAGCGAGCGCAAACAACATCTAAATTTTCTGCCAGCCCGCCTTCTTCTTCATGTGAATAGACCGTCACAATCGCTCCCGCACCTTCCAGCAGCAAGACAAGCGGGCGACCTATTCCCCCCGTCCCTCCGGTAATAAACACGCGTTTGCGGTTAAGCGACATTTCGCACCTCCTGCTCGTGAGGAATGGAGCGTAGAACATTGGCAAAAAGGCGGAATGTATTATTTGCCACTTCAATAATCGCGGCCTGGTCCTCAGGATCATCAATTTTGTTGACCAAGTCCTCAAAGAACTTCAGATGTTCGATATCCAGCGCACCGTGGGAATACAGATATGTGAACGCCGTTTGTGGCAACCCCAAATTCCCCTTCACGGCATCGGCGCCTTTATTCGCAATTTGAATGGATGTGCTTTCCAACATGAACACCATCCCCAAAAAACCTACAGGGTTTTGGCGAGCGATATAATCGTAGTTATAGGCAACCAAGACCTGCGTTTCCAAATTCGGTGTTGCGTTCCGGGCTTCTTCCTTGTCACCGCCCGCCGCGGCGACATCGTTTAAAATCCATTCCTCATGGCCTTTTTCTTCCTCGATATATTCAGAAATCGCGTCATGCAGCCATTTCTTGCTTTCCGGTAATCGCACCCCCATCGCCATCATAAAGCGAACCGTATGGCGGACATGGTGATAGGCCTCCGTTAAATACGCAATATAGGTTTCACGGCTGATTTTGCCTTTTATTCCATCCATCAGCTGCGGAACGGCATAGAGTTCCTGACGAGCGCTTTCCGTTTCTTTAACAAGACGATCATAAAATTTCATTTTGCTCTCCTTTTGCAAATTCAAACGTGTAGCCATGATCCGATCCCGCCGCATACGGCCATTACCGGTTAACGTCCCATCCGCTGGTGTGAATGGGGCCGTCATCGAAAAATCAGAAATACGGGCATAATCAGGCAAATCTTTATTCACCCGATCAACAACCGCGGCGATTTCAACATCGGGACGCGACGGGACAATGAGCGCGCTTAAATGGGCCTGCCCGTCCCCATAAACAAAGGCCTGCGCTATATCTGGAAAGGATAGAAGTTTTGATTCCACCCACTCCGGGGCAACATTTCGACCAAAAGACGTAATCAAAACATTTTTGCGACGCCCCGTGACCGAGAGAAATCCATCATCATCAAGCGTGCCCAAATCGCCGGTTTTGAAAATTCCCGCATGGGGGGCGCCGACATACCCAAGAAAGGCTGGGTTCAAAATGACAATTTCACCATCAATAATATCCGTTTTCACATGCGGTAAAATCGTCCCAACCGTACCGCTACGATCCCGCTGTGGTACATTCATCGCAACTACGGATCCGCATTCGGACAATCCATAACCTTCGTAAACGGGCAATCCCATACTGCGCGCCGTTGACAGTAAAACCTTATCCACGCGGGCACCGCCCACTGCGATGAAATCCAAATCCAGCAAAGGCGCACGCGCAACAACCTGCCCCATTAAAAGACGAAGAATTTCCGGAACCAAAATAGCCGACGTTGCCTTTTCAGTAGACAACACACTATGCAGATTTTCGTATTGCGAACCAAAACTGCGCAAAGAGGGCAAAACAACAGTCGCCCCAGCGATCAACGCTGCATAAACTCCGGCAACGTTCTCTAAAAGCACAGCAAGAGGCAATACAGAGCAATGAACGCCCGCAAAATCCACCCCCAGCATATCCACAACACCTTGCGCTACGCTCAACATGGATTGCGATGAAAGACACACCCCTTTCGGCGTTCCTGTTGTACCCGACGTGAAGGTAATTTTTGCCGTCCCGAGCGGGAGATCAACAGGTATAAACGGAAGTGGCGAAATACCATCGTCCTTAATCAACCCATCGCAACCAGAGGATTGCAATGCGTGCTGTGTCTGCGCCTTCGTAAAGAAGGGCGGAATTGGGACAACAACAACGCCTTGAACAAGACAGGCCAGGTCCCACAAAACCCAATCAACTGAATTATCAAGCGCCAATCCTACACATTTGTAGCCCGTTAAAGCGGAGGATTTTTCCTGAACTTTATCCCAGACATCGGCATAAGAAACGACGCGCTTATCGTCACGTAGCGCAATACGGTTATAATCATCTGAACCCAACCGGATATGATTTTCGATCATGACAAATCCCCACGATAATGGAGCGCTGTCGTTAGCGGGGCCTCATGCGCTGTATATTCTGCCCCCATAAACGCCTGTAAACGTCGATAGCCATGATCGACACACCCAGCCAGAACGTGAGGATCCGTATCATAATATGTACCCCAACTTTCATCATGATGCAGGAGACGGGATGGGTCGGCCTGCGCCAAACGCTGCGGACGCAGGCCCATCATACGCAAGCGCTTTTCAATAAAATTCGTTCCCGTGACCACAGCATAACGTTGATCGTGATTATGAAGATATGCGGCCAGTGCCGCGAACAGGAACGACGAGGCCCCTCCGCCATTCGACGCAAGATTACCGATCTCGGTTATAGAATCCCGCGGTGATTGCAAAAGCTCATCAATCGGGGCTGATAGATATTGCTCCAGAAATAGAGGCTCATGCACGGCATAACGAAAACCAACAGCGGACAGGATAACACCGCCCGCATCCTGAACGCTCATCAGGATCGGGTAATGCACGTTAATTTTTGCGCCGTACGACTTTGCGTAAACGCCTTTAATAAAGGCCTCCACAGCCAACCGACCGCAAGTTTGTTGCGAAAAAACCGATACAGCCACAGGACGCGCCGACCCGGCCCGGAGGAACTGGGGCCTGGTCAGACGCAATCGACCGGAGGACAGGCCATTTTCTTGATAATCCAACTGATACATACGCAAAACCTTCAGATATCGTTCGATATCATCAAGAATGGCGCATCAAGCTGAGGCGAAACTGAAGCGGATTTTTTAACAAAATCAGAGCACTAATTATAATCAAGAGAGATCCGCCACGATCGACACCGTGCCCAGAGGCAACAAACACCGGAAACGTAACACAAGCCTGCGACAGAAAAATCGCGCGTGGGTTACCATCAATAATTGTTAAAACCCCGCGATTTCTGTGGGGTTTTTTAATGGGTGGCGTGCGCGGAATGTGGCCTATCGCGTCCCGCGGATAGCGTAGACGAGCAGGAGGATCCAGCCCGTCATCAGGCTAAGGCCGCCGATGGGTGTGCCGGCCGTTAAGCCCTCGGCCTGCCAGTACAGGGACGCATACAGCGTGCCGCAGAAAATCAGCGTTCCCACGAAAAACAAACATGCCGCAGCCATCAAGATTCGCGATGGGATAACACGGGTCATTCCATACAAAGCCACAGCCAAAAGCACGATACTGTAATTTTGGTGATAGCGGAGCGCCACGTCAAACCGATCCGTCATCGCCGTGGTCAAATTATCGACCAGCAGGTGATCACCCGCCGCCCCGAAAATAACAGACGACAATCCCATCAGGGCCGCCGCACACAATATCAATCTCATCAAACCTCTCTTCTGCCCCACACAGGGGAACAATGCTTTTTTATAGCAGAAAAATGCGGATGGAATAGCGTGCAAACACCCCTCTGGCCCACGGGAATTTGCGCGCTATCCTCCCTTGTATGGCTTTATCGTGTGTCTTGTTGTTAAGGAGAGTTCACCATGAAACTGACCGGGCAAATTGCTGAACAAAATCGGGACGTTACGGCCGCACCCGTGACGTTGCATGCCGGAATTAAAACACCGCGCGTCTGGATTGTCGTTGCGGATAAACATGGCGCGCGCATTTTCGAAAAAATTGACCGACATTTGAAATTGATTGGGGAGGCTTCGCCGGAGCAAGACTTACAATCCGCGTTGAACAACCGGACCATTGGACGATCTTTCAGCTCAGGCGGAGGCACCATCCATCACAAATATGAACCGCATATGGAGCAAGAGCGCGCCACCGCGTTGGATTTTGCGCATGATCTGGCCACGTTTCTGGATGATGCCGATGCCGCCCGTGAGTTTGACCGCCTGATTCTGGTCGCTGCACCGCGAACATTGGGCGATTTGCGCGCATCGATCAGCAAACACGTCCAACGCTCCATCATTGCGCAGGTTGACAAGAACCTGACCAAGCTGGACGAACGCGCGTTGGGCGATGCGCTAGAGGATGTTTTATGGCTTTAATGAATACGCCCGTGCGCCAGGCATGCACAGACCCACTTTTGACTTTTACCGTGAAGGGCGTATCCTTTTGGCTGTTCCATGTTTTGGGAACGTAAAACGAAGAAAAAGAAGGATCAACACCATGTTATCAATGCGCACCATTTTGGCCTTCGGGCTTTTTTCACTCCTGATCGGATTGACCATGACACAGCCGGCCCACGCCGAAACCGACCCGACAGGGTTGTGGTTGACACAGAACAAACGGTCCGTCGTTTCTGTTGAACCGTGCCAGGAAAATAAATCCATGATGTGCGGGTACATTCACTGGATCATCGAGGGCGGCATGCAGTTTGATGACAAAAATCCGGACGCCGCCTTGCACAACCGCCCGATGTGCGGTTTGCCGATTATCTATGGCCTGAAAAAATTGAGCGCCAACGAATGGGGCGATGGCAAGATTTACAAAGCCGACGAAGGCGATGTGTATGATGGCCAGATGGAAATGAACGATGACGGCACGCTGGCCGTCAGCGGCTATGTCGGCATTCCATTGTTCGGCAAGGAACAGACATGGACCCGTGTGAATGCCAGCGATTATCCAAAGTGCAAACGCGCCAAACGATAATCACGGGCACAATTGATCGCGGATAAAATCCGCAATCACCGCCCGCGATGCGGTGCTGGTGTAATGACCGAGGCCGGGAACGACGTGATGCGTCGCCCGGCCTTTGGTATAGGCGGACACCGCGTTAAACGCCGCCAGATACGCCGCCGTTGCAAATTCCGGATCATTGTCACCATGAATCATCAGGGTGTGCGGTGTCGCACTCATCGCCGGGTCATGGAAGAAGATGCAGCTGTGCCCCACCAGCGCCCCCAGATTGGCCCCACGGGTGAAGCCCGTGAACAACGCCACGCCGCCGCCTTGCGAAAACCCCATCAAGGCCACGTCGGCATCCTTCAGGCCCATCAAATCGCGTTGCGCATCAATAAATTCATTCATCACACGCGCGATATTCACCATGCGCGGATACAACG
Source organism: Micavibrio aeruginosavorus EPB (assembly GCF_000348745.1). Classification (NCBI taxonomy): domain Bacteria; kingdom Pseudomonadati; phylum Bdellovibrionota; class Bdellovibrionia; order Bdellovibrionales; family Pseudobdellovibrionaceae; genus Micavibrio; species Micavibrio aeruginosavorus. The sequence continues at coordinate 2,059,263 of NC_020812.1, forward strand.
TTTTTAAATCACCATCAATGGCAAACCATTGCCGCAACATGGCGGGATCGTTACCATCATTACCGGCCAGAACCTCCTGCGGGATGTGCAGGACATCACCGTTATGTTTGCCGATGCCGTGCGGCACCACCAATTGTTCCGGGCCATGCGGGGCCACGACCAGCGCATCGGGCATCAACGCGCACACGGCCAGCGCCATCTTGTCCATATATTTGGCATTGCGGCCATAGCCGTGCAAAAGGACCACCAGCTTCTTCGCCTGACCGCTTTTGGGCCCATGGGCGACATATTCCAGATCGGCGCCGTTCATATTTTCATGTCCCACTCTTGCATATTGGCGTATCCCCTATTACCACAGAGTATATAAGACGTTTTTCCCGCCTTATAAGAGAATTTTATGGACCAGTACCAGTCTTACGCAAACCTGCCCGAAACCGCCCGCAATGCCGTGGTGGTGATTGGGAATTTTGACGGTGTCCACCGGGGCCATTGCGGCCTGTTCGACGCGGCGCGCATGATTGCCAAAAATACGGGACGCAAGCTGGCCGTCCTGACCTTTGAACCGCACCCGCGCCACCTATTCCGCCCGGACGACCCACCGTTTCGCATCACGCCCGCGGGGGTCAAGGCCGACCGTCTGGCCGCCCATGGCGTTGATATTCTGGTCAGCCTGAATTTCGACTGGCCCTTCGCCAGCCAGAGCGCGGATCATTTCATCCAGCACGTTTTAAAAGACGGATTGAACGCCGCGCACATCGTGGTGGGCCGTGATTTCCGTTTTGGCCAATTGCGCAAGGGCGACGCCGCCATGATTGACGCCGCCGGCATTCCCATCACCGTGATGGATAAAATCGCCGATGACGATGATAAAGACGGCGGGGGCGATGACATTTCATCCACCCGTATTCGCCAGGCCCTGGGCACCGGTGATATTGCCGAAGCCAATACCCTGCTCGGCTGGGAATGGGAAATGCGTGGCGTGGTGGAACAGGGCGACAAACGCGGCCGTGAACTGGGCTTCCCCACCGCCAATGTCGGGCTGGGCGATACGTTGCACCCCGCCTATGGCGTGTATGCGACATGGACGAAAATTGTCGAAGACGGCCCAGACGCACCATGGATTCCCGGTGCCACCAATATCGGCATCCGCCCAATGTTTGAATTAAAGGTCGGCCGGATTGAAAATTATCTGTTCGACTTTAATCGCGATATTTATGGAAAAACGCTGCGTGTGCGGCCTGTAACCCGCCTGCGCGGTGAGGCTAAATTTGATGGCCTCGACGCCCTGATCGCGCAGATTGCCGCCGATTGCGCCGAAGCCCGGGCCATTCTGGCCCAAAATCCCTAGGCCAGATTCGCCATTTTGGCCCAAAACCCTTGATTCTCTGGGGATTTCTGGCGATAGTGCCCCCCTCAATCCACTTCAGAATTTCAAGGGCGCGAAAATGAGCGACGCGGACAAGTACAAGGACACCGTCTTCCTGCCGAAAACGGATTTCCCGATGCGCGGGGAATTGCCGAAACGCGAACCCGAAATTTTGAAAAAATGGCAGGACATGGATCTGTACCGCGCCACGCGCGCCACATCCGCCGGGCGTCCGAAATGGGTGTTGCATGATGGCCCCCCCTACGCCAACGGCGACATCCACATGGGCCACGCATTGAACAAGACATTGAAAGATGTCGTGAACCGTTTTTACCAAGGCATGGGATATGACGCGCCGTATGTGCCCGGTTGGGATTGCCACGGCCTGCCCATCGAATGGAAGGTGGAAGAACAATACCGCAATGCCGGCAAGAACAAGGATGATGTGGATGCGATTGCGTTCCGCGCCGAATGCCGCGCCTTTGCCCAGAAGTGGGTGGATACGCAAAGCGCGCAGTTCCAGCGTCTGGGCGTCAATGGCGATTGGGCCAACCCCTATTTGACCATGACCCACCGGGCCGAAGCGGGAATCGTCCGCGAAATCCACAAATTCGCCACCAATGGCGGGCTGTACAAGGGCGTGAAGCCCGTGATGTGGTCCACGGTTGAAAAAACCGCTTTGGCCGAAGCCGAAGTGGAATACAAGGACCACAAATCCATCACCGTATGGGTGAAATTCCCCGTGCGTGGGCAAGCCAACACATTCATTGTGATCTGGACCACCACGCCGTGGACATTGCCGTCCAACCGCGCGATTGCGTTTGGTGACGCGCTGGATTACGCCGCCTATACCATCACGGCGGTGAAGGATGAAGCGCGCGCGAAAGTGGGCGAAACACTGATCCTGTCCACCAAGCTGGCCGATGATGTGAAAGCCAAAGCCCATATCGAAGAGTGGACGCAAGCCCCCGTATCGTTCGACCTGAACAAAACCGTGTGCGATCACCCGTTGCATGCGCATGGGTATGATTTTGACGTGCCCGTTTTGGCCGGTGATTTCGTGACCGACGACACCGGGACCGGGTTCGTGCATATCGCCCCCAGCCATGGGGAAGACGATTACTGGCTGTATATGAAGCATTTCGGCGCAAAGGATATTCCCGACAACGTCACCGATGACGGGAAATTCCGTGACCATGTGCCGTTATTTGCGGGCATGGAAGTGTTAACCGAAAAGGGCGAAATGGGCGGCGGGAATTTCGCCGTTCTGAAAGCACTGGATGAAAATGGCGCCCTGCTGGCCAAGGGATCGATCAAACACGATTATCCGCACAGCTGGCGGTCCAAGGCCCCGGTGATTTTCCGCACCACGCCGCAATGGTTTATTGGCATGAACGCCATCACCACCGCAGCCCATGGCGACAACAATGCACCGTTGCGGGAAAAGGCACTGGCCGCGATCCGCGATACACGCTGGGTCCCCACCAAGGGCGAAGCCCGCATCACCGCGATGATTGAAAACCGCCCGGATTGGTGCATTTCGCGCCAACGCGCATGGGGCGTGCCGATTGCCCTGTTCGTACACAAAGAAACGGACGAGGTGTTGAAGGATGCCGATGTCCTGTCCCGCATTGCCGATGCGTTTGAACGCGAAGGCGCCGATGCGTGGTGGAGCCATGACGCGCAATACTTCCTGGGCGGACAATATAACCCGGACGATTACCATCAAGTGTTCGACATTGTCGATGTCTGGTTTGAATCCGGCTCCACCCATTCCTTCGTTCTGGGCGACACCAAAACATGGCCGGATTTTGAAGGCGTTGGCAAAGCCGATTTGTATCTGGAGGGATCAGACCAACACCGCGGCTGGTTCCATTCATCCCTGCTGGAATCATGCGGCACGAATGGCGTGGCCCCGTATAAAACCGTTTTGACCCACGGGTTCGTTCTGGATGACAAGGGCTACAAAATGTCCAAATCATTGGGCAATGTTGTGGACCCGTTGAAAATGATGGATGAACATGGCGCGGATATTATCCGCCTGTGGACCATGTTATCGGATTACAGCGAAGATATCCGCATCGGCAAGGACACGTTGAAGGTCACCGCCGATCTGTACCGCCGCATTCGCAACACGTTCCGGTATTTGCTGGGCGCGTTGGACGGGTTTGATAAATCCGAAATGGTGCCGGAATCCGAATATAAAAACATGCCGGAACTGGAACAACTGGTCCTGCACTGGTTGGCCGAAATTGACGGTGATGTGCGCGGCCATATTGAAAATTATGAATTCGGGCGTTTGGCGCACCGGTTGCATAATTTCTGCGCCGGGGAACTCTCCGCCTTCTATTTCGACATTCGCAAGGATCGCCTCTATTGCGACCGCCCGGATTCGTTTGAACGCCGCGCATGCCGCACGGTGATGGCGAAAATTTTTGATTGTCTGGTCACCTGGCTGGCGCCGATTTTGGCCTTCACGGCGGAAGATGCATGGAATTATCGCCCCCGCGGCGTGTTTGCACAGGATACGGACAGCGTGCATTTGCGCACCTTCCCGGTCATTCCGGCGGATTGGAAGAACGAGGAACTGGCCACCAAATGGGCCACGTTGCAGGATATTCGCCGCGTGATCCTCGGCGCGCTGGAGCCGAAGCGCAAAGACAAGACCATCGGGTCATCACTGGAAGCCCACCCGGTTGTGTACCTGAACGCAGACATGGCCAAGCTGGTCGAGGGCATTGATCTGGCGGAGCTGAGCATTACATCGCAGGCCAGTGTAAAAACCGAAACCGCCCCGGCGGATGCGTTCACATTGAACGACGTCCCCGGCGTGGCCGTTGTGTTCACCCGCGCCGAAGGCGGCAAATGCCAGCGCAGCTGGCGCATCGTGCCCGATGTCGGGTCCGATCCGGAATACCCGGATTTGTCGGCCCGCGATGCGGACGCCGTGCGGTGGTATCAACAGAACAAGAAGGCGGCGTAATTTATCATGCTTCTGGGCCCCCCGTATGCACGTGTCGCATTTCCGCTGGCTGGTCTTTTGCTGGTTCTGGATCAGATCAGCAAATGGTGGATCACGGAAATCATGATCAAACCGCTGGTCACCCCAGCGAACGAAGCCGCCACGGCAATGCCGTTTCTGAACTGGCTGTTCTCGGCGGGGGACCGCTTTCCCTTTGCCCAGATCGAGGTCTTGCCATTTTTCAACCTGGTCATGGTCTGGAACCGGGGGGTCAGTTTTGGCCTGTTTTCCCAAGGGCATGATTACGGCCCGGCGATTTTGACAATCGTATCCCTGTTGATTATGACGGCGTTTGCCGTCTGGCTGGTCCGGGCGAAAAGCGCGTGGCTGGCCACGGGTCTGACGCTGGTGATTGGCGGGGCCGCCGGGAACGTGATTGACCGGGTCCGATTTGGGGCCGTGATCGATTTTCTGGATGTCCATGTCGCCGGTTTCCACTGGCCTGCCTTTAATGTGGCGGATTCCTGCATTTCCATCGGCATTGCCCTGATCCTGATTGATGGGCTATTCTTGGAACCGAAACGTAACAAAGGTGTATCGCAATGACCAAAACACTGACCCGCGCCATCATCATCGCCGGATGCGCCCTGTCCTTATCCGCCTGTGAGGGGGCCAAGGAACAATTGGGCCTGACCCGTCAGGCGCCGGATGAATTTGCCGTTGTCAAACGCGCCCCGCTGGAAATGCCGCCGGATTACACAATCCGTCCGCCCCGCCCCGGTGCCCCGCGCCCGCAGGAAATCGCCGTCACGGAAGAAGCCCGCAACGCCGTTCTGGGTGAAACAACCCGCAGCACGCAGGCCAGCGGTGCCGAAGCGGCCTTGCTGCAACAAACCGGTGGCGTTTACGCCGACCCATCCATTCGCGGCGTCGTTGATGCCGAAGCCACGATGTCCGACAAAGAGGACAAACCCGTGGCGACCCGCCTGCTGGGTCTGGGCAGCGGCAAGACCGAGGCGCAGATTGTTGATCCCGCCGCCGAGGCCGAGCGCATCCGCACCAATACGGAAGCGGGAAAACCGGTCACCGATGGCGAAACGCCATCCATCAAGGACAAATAAATTCACCCCGGATGAAATAAAAAACCCGCCAGATATTGGCGGGTTTTTTATTGATGACGACCACGATGATTTAAGGGGACGGCAAAGTCCGCGCCGGGGGCATGGCCGGGCCGCTGCGTACATTTCCACCGCGCGGTAAGGCGTACAGGAACACGGGCCGTTCCAAATTATCCATCAAATATTGCAGCGACACATCCTCGCGCGCAACGGCAAGGTTAAACCGTGCCGCGCGGGACATTTCCATGGCCAACGTCATATAATCGTTCAGTCGTTTGTCCAGATCGGGCGTGACCTGAATGGGTTTCGGGTAGTTCTTGATGACCAGCAGCGTCGACGCCATCGACAGGCAGTCCTTCGCCAGATCGACCTGCTGGCTGGCCAGATCCAATCCCGCGGCCGTGACCTTGCCGAGAGAAATTTTTAAATCGCTCACGGACGGGCGCGCCGTCTTGTCCTGCATAAAGGGGGCGGCAATATCGCGGTGTGTTTCATCGATCCGGCGCGCCGACAGCAGGAAATTTTTCAAGGTCGTATGATAATCGGAAAAACTGTTCGTTTCACCGCGGAAAATGGGCATTGTTGGCACCACTTGGACATTCAGCTCCTGCAAATATTGCAAACGCAACAGACGGTCGCGCGTCATGCGATCAATCGTGCTTTGCTCCTGCGGGCAATGTTCAATCACGGTTTTGATGTGGTTGGTCACCATGGACGCCAGAATACCACCCTTGCGCACGGCCCCCAGAATGCGGCCCGCGATGGTCTTGTCCAGATCCTTCATGCCATCATAGGCGCGATCACATTCATTCTTTGACGCGCGGGCATTAAACGCGGCGGCCAACGCCCAGTCCTTGAATGTGGACAGCGGAACGGGCGCATCGCTATTGATCTGATCAAAGCTTTTATCAAGTTCACGCAGAGCATCGACAGTGGCGTCGTGCAAATTCCAATTATACGGCTTCATCAAAAACCCCAGATATCCTGTTTTTTACGCCGGCTTTTGCCGGTCATTTTTACTTTTTGAAATTATAGAGAAACGCCGGACGTTGTACATCCCGTGCGTAATATGCCCCACGCAATAATTGATCGGCCAGCCCCAGATCGTTCCCGGCCCCGCGTGTCAGGGCCTGTGCCAGATAGGTAAACAACATCGACACATCCTCGTCCCCGCTGATATTGGCCACCCGTTCGGATGCGGCACACACCACGGCGCGTTGGGATATTTTCTGTTTCAAAACGGCATGATCCAACGCCTGCTCCGCCATCGCGTCACAGGCATGGGCCAGCCGGTTCCGCCGGACCTGCGCATCATCGCCGGACACGGGTGCGCCATCGTCACGGCGATCAACCACCTCGTCAAAGGCGCTGCTGGCCAGAAAATGGACGCGATCCATTTCAATTTCCGTCCGGCGCGCGGATTGTTTGGCAAATTCGGCCATATTGGGAATGGCGATCAGCATGTTGCTGGTCGCGTGAGCCTGTTGTTTCTGCTCCTGCGCAACCTGGCCCCAGAATTGAATATAATCGCGCAATTTCGCGTCATATTCGGCTTCGGGAAAATCGCCGATGACCGATGCCATGTGGCGGCCAATCGCTTCAAGGCGCGTATTACATTTCACAACGTGATTGCGCATATTGCCCAGCAGAATCGTGACCGCGTCCTGCCACGCGACTTGATATTGCATCAGGCCAAACCGCCCGGCGCGGGCATTAAACGATTCTTTCAGCGCCAGTTTTTTCAGCGCGGCCAGCGTTTGCGGCGTGGCCGGAACGGTCAGCGCAGTGACGGATTCAGCCAACCCCGCCATCCCCGCCCGGGTCTGGTCGTGCAAGCCCCAATTATATGTATTGTGCGTTGTCATGGCCTGACGTTAGCGTCTTTTTGTCAGTTATGTCAAAGTTTTAAACCCCCTTTATTTGGGGTTTTGCTTTGCCCCGATTCTCGGGTAAACCAGAAGACATGAAACACATTTTGATTCCTGTTTTTATTGGTTTTTTCCTCATCTCCCCGTCCGTCTTGGCCCAGGGCCAGACCGACCTCGGCCAGACAACGGTCCAGGCGCCTGTCACGGACCCCGCATTACCGCAACGCACAAAAATTTTTGGCGCGGAAGAGGCCACGCTGGCCAACGGGCTGCGCATCGTGGTCATTCCCAATCACCGCGCCCCCGTGGTCAGCCATATGGTGTGGTACCGCGTCGGCGCCATCGACGAACCCGCCGGGCAATCGGGCATCGCGCACTTTCTGGAACATTTGATGTTCAAGGGATCGGAAAACGTACCCCCGGGTGAATTTTCCAAACGCGTGCGCGCGATGGGCGGGAATGACAATGCCTTTACGTCCCAGGATTATACCGCCTATTTCCAATCCATCGCCGCTGACCGTCTGGAAGATGTTATGGCGATGGAGGCCGACCGGATGCGCGGCCTGACCCTGCCTGCGGATCAGGTTTTGTCCGAACGCGATGTCGTATTGGAGGAACGTCGTCAAAACACCGACAGCAACCCCAACGCCCAGATGCATGAACAAATGCGCCATGCGCTGTTCCCCGGTCATCCCTATGGCATTCCGGTGATTGGTTGGCCGTATGAAATTGCAAAACTGTCCCGTGAAAACGCGATGGATTTTCACAATAAATGGTACGCCCCCAACAACGCGACCGTGGTGATTTCGGGCGATGTAAAATTGGCCGACATTATGCCGATCGTTGAAAAAACATATGGCGCGGTTGTCGCTCGCGACGTCCCCGCACGCACCGCACCGCCGGTGATGAATGTACCGGGCGAATCCCGCATCGTGATGCAGTCCGCGCGTGTGCACCAGCCGGTATTTCAGCGCATGATCCGCATGCCGTCCCTGCGCCAGAACCGCAACGATGCCATTGCGTTACAAGTTGCGGAAAGCATCCTGTCCGATGGCGCGTCATCCCGTTTGTATAAAGCGCTGGTGGTCGATCAGAAAGTCGCCGTCGGTGCCGGTTTTTCGTACAACCCCACCGCATGGGATGATGCGACCGCCGCCCTCTATGCCATTCCCGTCGACGGCGTCGCCATGGACGCCATAGAGGCGGCCACCGATGCGATTATCGCCACATTCGCCCGCGATGGCGTCACCGATGACGAACTGGCCACCGCCAAAATTCGAATGAAGGACAGCGCCGCTCTGGCCCGCGATAGTTTACAGGGCCCGGCCATGATCTTCGGCCAGACCATCACCACCGGCGGCACGATTGACGATGTCGAATATTGGGCCGATGACATTGATGCGGTAACCGCCGCCGATATTAAACGCGTGGCGCAATATTTGATCAAACCGGCGGGCACGCATGGCCGCGGTGTCACAGGGTGGATTTTACCCGCCCCCACACCCGATAAAATCATTAGCGAAGACGAACCGGTCCCCGCAGAAAATGCCACGCCGGAGACCACAACACCCGCCAACGATAACGCCACCAACAGCACAGATGGGGCCCAACAATGAAACCCCTGATCCTCAGCGCCGTTCTCATCCTCAGTGTCGCCGCCCCCGCCATCACCCCCGCATGGGCGGCGGAGGTGACGACCATAGAATCATCCGTCAACGCAGAGCCAGCCGAGCGCTTCCTTGATATTCGCTCCGTCACCAGTGATGGCGGTATTACCGCATGGTTTTTGGAAGATCATTCGGTCCCGGCCATCGCGATTGAATTCGCCTTCGCCGGCGCGGGGGCCTCGCTGGACCCGCAAGACAAGCAGGGGCTGGCCCGGTTGGCATCGAACACACTGGACGAAGGTGCCGCAGATATGGATTCGCAAGCCTTCCAGAAAACACTGACCGACAATTCCATCTCCCTGCGATTCGATGTGGGGCGCGATGATTTTTTTAGTTCATTGAAAAGCTTGACCCGTCACCGCGATCTGGCCACCGATTTGATGGCCAAGGCCCTGACCTCGCCGCGGTTCGATCAAGACCCCATCGACCGGATGAAGGCCGCGAATATCAGCCGGATTAAATCACAATTGTCCGACCCCGATTGGATCGCCGCGCGCATTATGAATGACGTGGCCTTTGCCGGGCACCCCTACGCCATGAACAGCGGCGGTACAGTCAGCGGTTTCGCCGCAATCACCGCGGACGACCTGCGCCATTTCACAACAACCAGCTTCGCCCGCGATAATTTATTGGTTGCCGTGGCCGGGGACATTACCGAAGACGAATTAAAACCCCTGCTGGACAAAATGTTCGGGGCCCTGCCGGAAAAATCGCAAATCCAGACCATTTCGGATCTGACCATTCAGGGCGGCAACACCATCACCCTGTTTGACAAGGATGTGCCGCAAACATCCATTCAAATGATGCAGGGTGGTATTGACCGTTCCGATCCCGATTATCACGCCGCACAGGTGATGAACTTTATCCTTGGGTCGTCTGGCTTCGGCAGCCGCCTGACCGAAGAAATCCGTGAAAAACGCGGCCTGACCTATGGCATCTATTCATCGATGTACCAGCTGGACCATGTCAAGGCGCTGAGCGTGTCCACCTCCACCCGGAATGACAAGGCCGGCGAAGTGATGGGCCTGATCCGCACGGAATGGATCAAAATGCGCGACGAACCCGTCAGCGCGGATGAATTAAAGGCCGCGCAGGATTACCTGACCGGGTCCATGCCACTGGCCCTGACGTCGACACAGGGCATTGCCGGACTGATCCTGGGCCTGCGGCTGGATGATCTGCCCATTGATTATCTGGATGGCATTACCGCGCGTTATAATGCCATTACGGCGGATGATGTGGCGCGCGTATCCAAACGCCTGCTGACCCCGGATGCGATGACCACGGTGATTGTCGGCAAACCCGAAGGCATCACACCGACCACAACCCGTACGGATTTACCCAATGTTGAATAACACGCTCCCCGAATGGGTGACGCTGGACACGCATGCGCGCACCATGCGCTATGTGCATATGAATGATTTGATGCATGCGGATCGCGCAAAGGCCATGCGCCTGTCGTTGCCGGGCCTGTATGCCGATTTTTCGCGCCAGCGCATGAATGATGATACGCTTGGCTTGCTCCTGGCCCTCGCCCGCGCCTGTGATTTAGAGGGCTGGCGTGACCGCATGTTCAGCGGTGCGCCCATTAACACAACGGAAAACCGCGCCGTTTTACACACCGCCCTGCGCCGCCCGGCAAAGGACAGCGTCATCGTCGATGGTGAAAACGTCATGCCGTTCATCCATGACGTCCTGAACCGGATGAAAACCATCACCGACGCCATTCATTCCGGTGCATGGACGGGCCATACGGGCAAGCGCATCACCACCATCATCAATATCGGCATTGGTGGATCGGATCTGGGCCCGCACATGGTGGTCGAAGCCCTGCGCCCGTTCCATGTCGATGGCATCACCGTGAAATTCGTATCGAATGTCGACGGCACCCATTTGCACAATGCCCTGCAAGGGTGTGACCCGGCCACGACCTTGTTCCTGATTGCATCGAAAACATTCACGACGCAGGAAACCATGAAAAACGCGCAAACGGCGCGGGCCTGGTTGCTGGCGAAACTGAAGAAGGACGATGCGATTGCCAAGCATTTCATCGCCCTGTCCACCAATGAAAAGGCCGTGACGGACTTCGGCATCCACCCCGATAACATGTTGCCCTTCCGCGACTGGGTCGGTGGACGGTTCAGCCTGTGGTCATCCATCGGATTATCCATCGCACTGGCCGTTGGCTTCGATCATTTCCGCAGCCTGCTGGATGGCGCGAACGCCATGGACCGGCATTTTCAGACGGCCCCCCTGCACCAGAACCTGCCCGTTCTTATGGGCCTGATCGGTGTATGGAACCGCAATTTTATGAACTGTTCCGGTCTGGCCGTCCTGCCCTATGACCAGAATTTGATCCACCTGCCCGCTTTCCTGCAACAGGTGGACATGGAATCGAACGGCAAGCGCGTCAACCGTGATGGCGAGGCATTACCCTATGCCACGGCACCGATCGTCTTCGGCGAGCCGGGCACGAACGGGCAACATGCGTTTTATCAGATGTTGCATCAGGGGACCGATATCGTACCGTGTGAATTTATCGGATCCCGCGAAACTTTTGCACCCTATGCCGACCACCACCACATCCTGCTCGCCAACATGATCGCGCAGGCGCAAGCCCTGATGACCGGGCGCAGCGAGGAACAATCCAACAACAACCCGCACCAGACCTTCCCCGGCAACCGCCCATCGGTCACATTGCTGTTTGACCGGATGGACGCCTTCAATCTGGGGCAACTGATCGCCCTGTATGAACACCGGGTCTTCGTTCAGGGGATTATCTGGGGCATCAATTCTTTTGACCAGTATGGGGTCGAGCTGGGTAAGATTCTTGCGAATTCCGTTCTGGATTCGGGAAAAAACCCGGAATCTCAAGGCCAAATCGACCCCGCCGGGGCCGCTTTGCTGTCCCTGCTCGCCTAAAAATGAAGGGCTAACACCCGGATATTTAAGATTTTTTAGGCTCCGTCCGGTAGGATGGACGGAACGAATAAGAACAAAAACGCAAAAATTGCGTGTGTGAGGATACCCCGCCCGATGAGTACTGGCCTGCAAAAACTGACGCAGTCCGAACTGGATGAAATCATCCGCAAGCATATGCGCTTCATCAGCGGCATACGGGGCGGTGCGCGCGCGGTCGTAAAATTCAAAGATTTATCCGGCCTGCATTTCCGCAAGGGCGATTTGTCACAGGCCGATTTCACCGGGTCCATCCTGATCAACGCCAATATGTCGAATGCGACATTCAAGGGTGTGTCGTTTTTTGCCTGTGACATGCGCGGGGCCAATTTGGAAAACGCCTGTTTCGCCCGCGCCGATTTTCGCGGCGCAACGGTCGTTGGCGCGAATTTGACCGGGGCCGATTTTGAAAAGGCCGACATGCGCGAAGGCGTTATTCTGGAACGCAACCCGACCAACAAAACATTGTCGGGCAGCATCAACAATTCCAAAGCCAAAACGATTTTCAGCGGATCGCGTTTGTCGGAAACCAACCTGTCCGGGGCCAGCGCAAATTATGCAGACTTCTCCGACGCCGATTTGTCCGGTGTCATCGTCAACGACGCCGATTTTTCCAACGCGAACTTTGAAGGCGCGAACCTGTCCGGGGCTGATTTTACGGGATCAAACCTGAAAAACGCCAACATGAAATCGTCCATTATTTCCGGCACAAAACTGGACGAAGCCGAAACGGCGGGCACAAATATGACCGACGCCCTGACCGAAGATAAAATGGGCAGCAAGCTGGAAGCGCTTGGCAAAACATTGGAACAATTACTGGAAGAACATACCGCATGGATCGCAACGGCGGGAAAATCGGGCACACGGCTGGATTTATCCGGTTATGATTTGCGCCATGTTTTGAATCTCAAAAAATTCTCGCTCACCGCCGTCAAGGCTGTGGGGGCTAACTTCCTGAATCAGGATTTACAAGGGGCCAGCCTGCAAAGCGCGGTGATGGACCGCGCTGATTTCCGCGACACGAAACTGGCCAATGCCGATTTTCGCGGCACATCGCTGAAGAACGGATTATTTTCCCGCGCCAATCTGGTCGGGGCAAATTTGTCGCCGCTGATCTTCCCCAACCCCGATGGGTCGAAGCGGTTGCAACGCGTCAACCTGTCCGGGGCCAATCTGCGCTATGCGATCCTCAGCAACGCCGTACTGGCTGATTGTCTTCTGGTCGGGGCGGATTTGTCTTACGCCGTTATGCATGATTGTGATTTGCGCAGGGCCGACCTGACGGGCGCGATTCTGGATAATGCCGATTTCCACGGTGCCCTGCTGAACGACGTGATCAGCGACCGCAAACTGGGGTAAAACCCCGGATTTTTCCGATTTTTGGGCTGACTCGTCCCGCCCCAGCCGCTAATCTGCCCCTATGCGCATTCGTCATTTGCCAGAAACACTGGTCAACCAGATCGCCGCCGGTGAAGTCATCGAGCGGCCCGCAGCCGCTGTCAAAGAACTGGTCGAAAATGCCATTGATGCCGGGGCCACATCGGTCACGATTGATTTGCGCGATGGCGGCAAAAGCCTGATCCGCATCAGCGATAACGGCATCGGCATGGCGCATGATGAACTCATCGCCTGCCTCGACCGTCACGCGACATCCAAATTAAAGGGCGACGACCTGCTGAATATTTTCACGCTCGGTTTCCGGGGCGAGGCCTTGCCCTCGATCGGCGCGGTCAGCCGCCTGAGCATCGCCAGCCGCGCGCGCGAAACCCCGAACGAAGCATGGGAAATAAAAGTTGAAGGTGGCCGCAAAGACGCCCCCACCCCACACGCCCACCCCGAAGGCACCCGCGTCGAAGTGCGCGATTTGTTTTACGCCACACCCGCCCGCCTGAAATTCCTGAAAGGCGACAAGGCCGAATATGCCGCAGTGAAGGACACCGTGATGCGCCTGGCCATGGCGTTTCCGGCGGTTGGTTTCCGCCTGACCCACAATGACGCGTTGAGCCTGTCCCTGTCCGCCGCGACACAAGGTGATTTGTGGGATCAGCGCCGTGACCGCCTCTCTGCCCTGCTCGGGGCTGACTTCGCCGCCAATACGGTGGCGATTGAGGCCGAACGCGATGGTGTCCGGCTGGAGGGCTATGCCGGCCTGCCAACATGGTCGCGCGGGACGTCGCAAAACCAATATCTGTTCGTCAATGGCCGCCCGGTGCGCGACAAATTGTTGCAAGGCGCGATGCGCGGGGCTTATGCCGATTTGCTGCCCGGTGATCGCCATGCCGTCGCCGTGCTGTTCCTCGACCTGCCCCCGACCGAAGTCGATATCAACGTCCACCCGGCCAAGGCCGAGGTGCGGTTCCGTGATTCCGCCGGGGTGCGTGGCCTGCTGGTCGGGTCGATCCGCCACACGATGATGCAGAAAGCGGGGCAAGGATCGGCCACGACATTATCCGACCGCACCTTGGCCGCATTACAATCGACCGCCAGTAACACACCGCATACGCCGTCCTATGGCACCGGCAATCTGGCCTATTCCTACACACCCGCCCCGTCTTACGGGCTGGCGGAACGCGCGTATGAAAATTATCGTCCACTCAGCCCCCTGCAACCCGCCGCGCGGTCCGAAACCGCCCCGACCATTGCGGCGCTTCAGGATCAGGATTTCCCGCTGGGCGCGGCGCGCGCGCAGATCCATGAAAATTACATCATTGCCCAGACCGCAAACGGCATGGTGATTATCGACCAGCATGCCGCGCATGAACGCCTGACCTATGAACGGTTCAAGGCGCAGGTCATGGATGCGGGCCGGATTGAATCGCAGGGATTGCTGGTCCCCGAGATCATCACGCTGGATGACACCGACATCGCCCGGTTGATGGACGCGGCGGAGCAACTGGACCAGCTGGGCCTGCGCATCGAACCGTTCGGGCCGGATGCCGTGGCGGTGCAGGCCGTGCCCGCCTTGTTGTCGGGCCGTGCGGAAATTTCCCGCCTGGTGCGCGATATTTGTGACGAACTGGCCGAACAGGGCAGCACCCAAAGCCTGGAAGACCGCATCAATGCCCTGCTCTCCACTATGGCCTGTCACGGGTCCGTGCGGTCGGGGCGGGTTTTGAATGTCGATGAAATGAACGCCCTGCTGCGCCAGATGGAAGCCACGCCCAAATCCGGCCAGTGCAATCATGGCCGACCGACCTATATTACTTTGGGATTAAAAGACATCGAACGATTGTTTGGGAGAACGTGATGAGCGAGATCGACATTCCGGATCAAAACCCGAAACATGACAAACCCGCGCCAAACAAGGACCAAAAAACGGTGACCGCCGTTTATGGCACGTTGTGCGCATCGTTCATTTTGCAACTGACGCCCCATGCGGGCGTGGCGTTGTTCTCTGGACTGTTGTTGTTGTTCACATGGGGCATGATTGGTTTCCTGCGTCGTCATGCGGATCGCGAAAGCCTTCTGGCCAACCATATGAATTTTTTGAATATCACACTGTGGGTGTTTTCTGCCCTGATCTTCGTCGCGGCAGCCATTGGCGGGTATTATATTTACACCCATTACACATTCGCCCAGTTCGGCGATCTGGCCAGCCTGATGGCCGCCGGGGACATGGAGCACCCCATGATCCGCGAACTCAAAAACCTGACGCTGGCCGTTGGGGCTCCGGGCTATCTGTATATCGTCTATCGGCTGGCCAAGGGATTGCGCCGCGCCATGGGCGGGTATCGCATCGCCCACCCGAAAAATCCGTTTTAATGCCCCAATCGATCCAGAAAGTCGCGGGCGGCGTTCAGGTCCGCACGCATGGCCGCGCGCTGTTTTTCCTGATGCGGAGCCGGGCCGTATAATTCTTCGTTATAAATTTCGGCGCGGTATAAATCTTCGACATGCGCGGCGATAAATACATCGTCCGGCGTGACCGCCCCGTCCATAAAAGCCAGCCCCAGCACAACCGACCCCGACACCACGGTGACCAATTGAAAGGCGGTAAATTCGAAGAGGTCCATTCCATCCATCGCGCGGCGGATATATTGATGCGCAGCCTCTGGCTGGCGCACGGCGGCCAAACCCGGCGTCACCGTCAATGTCACACTCGACACACGCGCAAACCAATCGCGCGCCGGGGCCCAGGCCGCGTTCTGTTGCGCGGCCAGTTCCGGCGGATCCTCCGTCTGATAGCACAGCAAATCTGTATCCAGATAGCCGGCCACCATATCCGTCATGGTTTTACGTTCATGCGCCACACGATCCAGCGCCGTGATCAGGATTTGCGTCAACGGCATGGTATCGGGAAGAATGTGATCGCCCTGCGCCGCCCATTCCGCCACAATGCCCTCACCCAATGCGCGCGTTGGGGCCACAACCATCTGCCCCGACGGGGTTTTGACAGGCTTGCCATCAAGACGAATGGAGAACCCACCGCCTTGCTCGGCCTGCGCGGTCACCATTTTATAAAACCGTTTCATGGCGCGGAATCCGTCGGTGCCGACTGTAAAATTTTCAAAAACGCACTGGCGCGCAAGGGAACGGCTTGGCCCGCCGCATCGCCCTCACTCACCTGAACGTGATCCAGCGCAGCATTCCAAAAGGAGGCCGCATTCTGCGCCGCCTTGGTCCCGGGGACAGGCGTCGCCAACGCGGCCAGCGCCGCATACAAATCTGCCAGTTCCGACGCCGCCGCATCCGCACCAGACACCCGCAATGTGCCGTGCACTTTTGCCGCATCCGCCGTCGTGTCACCCACTGTAATATCAGGGGTCATTTTAAATGAACCCAACGTCAATTCCGGTTCGCCCGCCAGACGCAGGCCGCCATTATGCCGCCCAATTTTCATCGCCCCCACGACCGGGTATCCGGTCAAGCCGAATTGCGTAATGTTCAGCACCGCACCACCCAGCAAACCCGTATCAAACCCGGTTTCCAACGATACCGGCCCGATCGATGCCGTCAAAATCGCGTCGTCACGTACCCGCCAGACGGGCTTGGCTTCATTGCCGTCATTGTGCATATCCAGGCGCATTGACACACCGTCATCACCATACATACCCGACACAACCAACGCCGATTGATCCGCATCAATCCCCACACGGTCCAGTGCAATCGCGCGATATCCGGTCGTCGCCTGATCAATACGAACGCCCTGTATATCCAACACGCGGAACCGTGTCCGTGACAGGATCAGGTCGCCGAAGCTGACCTTTAACTTCGCCGAATCCACCGTGGCCACAACAGGACCCGGCATTGGTTTTTCGGTCACGGCATCAACGCGCCCCGGCGCCCGCACGCGGCCCGCGTCAATCACCATGCCCGGAATGGGTTGGTGAAACCGGACGTCAGCCATATCAATTTCAAGAAAGGGAAAAAATGACGCGTTGTTCAACGTGCCGATCCGCACATCGTAACCGCTGGCCTGGGATAAATTCCCCTCCAGACCGACACGCAACATTGCCTTGTCACCGCCCAGCAGATACAGCGCACCAAGGCTGACCCCAATCGCCACGGCAAACACCATGAGCAATCGGAGAAAAAACCGACCCTTTGATCGTTTATTCATCGGAAGCGCTATCCTGTTGGATAATGATTTGGTCGGCGGACGGAACCGGCGTGCTTTGCACCTGCGGCATCACGCTTTCAAACTGCATCGCACCGGTTTTCATGGCGATATCGCACGGGCGGATAAACTGGCACACCTCACGGCCCAATGCGCGATCTTCGACCAAACCCCAAAACGCTGTGCGCTCGGTCAGGTAATCGGTCGATTGCGGGTCCAATGTGCTGACATCCACATCCGGCGGCAACAATGGGACAGGGGCGCAGAGCCCTTCGGCCACGCACGCATCATATTTCGCCGGATCAGACAATTCACCCGATTCAATGCGGCGCGCGGTGGACACCATGCGCACGTGAATGCGCTCAATCTCCTGCATCAGATTGATACCGAATGTCGCATTGATGGCGTCTGTCGTCTTGCATTCTTCGGGAATGGCACGGCCCACATCGGCCGGAGCGCCACATGTTTTTTCGAACGCCAGCAAACCACCCTTCGGGGCTTCCTCAACCGGTTTGTTGGTGGCCAGCACCAGGGCGGTCAAACCACCCAGCAAAACCACGGCCAAACCACCGGCAAGAAACAAATTGCGGGATGGGGACGATAGAAAATCGCTCATTTTTTACACTGCTCTTTAAAATTCATAGGGCCCTGAACAAGATCTTGGATTGAGTATAGCACCAAGGTCGTGAATGCAAAGCCTCAAAGATGAATTTAACCCATTGATATAAAAAGATTAAAACTCGACGTTGGCGAACGGATCGTGGTCGATCTGGGGCCGGAAATCAAAGGCCTTCCAGCTTTTGCGTAAATCATCGGCCAGCGGCGCGGTTACATCAATCATCCCCTTGCGGGTCGGGTGCGGCACAACAATCCGCCAGGCATGCAAATGCAACCGCGGGGCCAAATTCATGTCGTGGATCATGTTGATGCGCGCATCATCTTTTTCCGGATCGGCGTGGCCGTATTTTTCATCACCGATCAGGGGAAAACCACCTTCCGCCGCATGCACGCGGATCTGGTGCGTGCGGCCCGTGCGCGGCCAGAACATCACGAACGCGGCGGCCGGGCCGGCGCGTTCAATCACCTGAAATTCCGTGCGGGAAAATTTTCCGTTTTCGGCATCGACGATCATCATATCCTTGTACGGACCATCGCCCTTGATCAACGGCGCATCGATCACACCGTCATTCATCTGCGGTGCGGGCGCGGTCAGGGCCCAGTAATATTTGCGGATATTGCGCCCCTCAAACGCGCGGCCCAGACGCTTCGCCGTTTCGCGGTCACGCGCCAGCAACAGCACACCGGACGTATCCCGGTCCAGACGGTGGCACAGTTTCGGCTTCACCCCATCGCGATCCGCCAGATGCTCCAGCAGCCCGTCAATATGGCGCGCGATTTTCATACCGCCCTGCACCGCGATGCCCGCGGGCTTGTTCAGCGCGACGACTTCGCCATCATCATAAATCACCATGGACCGGATCAAATCCGCATCACCCGGATGCGGACGGAACCATGTGTCGGTTTTACCAACGGCCGCCCCAGACCCAGCGGGCGGCAAGCGCACCGTTTGCCCGGCGTTCAAACGCGTATCCGTTTTGACACGGCCACCATCGACGCGGATTTGCCCCTTGCGCATCAGCTTCTGCACCAGCGCATAGGGCAGGTCCGGCGCATATTTTTTCAGCCAGCGGTCCAGACGCTGCCCATCATCGCCCATTTCAACGACGATCTGGCGCACGCCGCCCGATTTTTCGTCGGAGGGGGTTTCATCAGCGGATACATCATCCATATCCTGATCGTCGGCAAATTGATCGTCGTCACTCATGACAGAATTCCTCGTACACAGGCCAGCCCGGCGACAAGCCCGGCCAGCGATAAACCAACGGAGAGCGCGACATACAACGCCGCTTGCGTGAATGCGCCACGCTCCCACAACAAAATCGTATCGGCGGAGAAGGCGGAGAATGTCGTAAACCCGCCCAAAACCCCCACCATCAAAAACGCCCGCCATGGTGCGGAGGCTTCGGCAGACAACGCGAACACACCAATCAAAACACCCATCAGCGTCGAGCCGATGACATTGCACGCCAGAATGCCCCACGGAAAACCGGATGGAACAAACGCCGCCACGCCATTATTCAGCAGATGGCGCACCACCGATCCAATCGCACCGCCCGCGGCAATGGCCAGAATGGTTTGCATTATTCATCCCCTTCCGCATTTTTGCGGGCGCGCAATTTGGCCCAGTAATCCACGCGCTTGCGCAATTCACGCTCAAATCCACGCTCGACAGGATTATAGAAGATTTCGCGCGCCATGCCGTCAGGAAAATAGTTCTGGCCGGAAAAAGCATCTGGATCATCGTGGTCATAGGCATAATTCGCCCCGTACCCCAGATTTTTCATCAATTTGGTCGGTGCGTTCAGGATATGCGCCGGGGGTGCCAGTGACCCGGTGTCCCGCGCCACCATCTTGGCGCGGTTATAGCCCTTATACACGGCGTTCGATTTCGGCGCGGTGGCCATATAGACCAAGGCCTGCGCCAATGCCAACTCCCCTTCCGGACTGCCCAGCCGTTCATATGTGTCCCACGCCGCCACGGCCTGGCTCAGCGCACCCGGATCACCCAGGCCAATATCTTCCACCGCCATACGCGTGATGCGGCGCGCGATAAACCGTGGGTCTTCGCCCCCTTCCAGCATGCGGCAGAACCAGTACAGCGCCGCATCCGCATCCGACCCGCGCACGGATTTATGCAGCGCGCTGATCAGATTGTAATGACCATCATCCTTTTTGTCGTACAACGGCGCGCGGCGATTGACGAGCGCGGTCAGCGCGGCAATGTCGAACAGATCGCCGTCCCGTGCCTGCGCGAACACCTGCTCCGCCATGGTTAAGGCATAACGTCCATCCCCATCCGCCATGGCTTTCAACGCGTCGCGTGCGGACGCATCCAACGGCAAGGCCCGCTCCATATGGGTTTCCGCCGCCTGCAACAATTTTTCAATCGCCGCATCGTCCAGACGTTTCAGGACAAAAACCTGACACCGCGACAACAACGCCGCATTCAATTCAAAGGATGGGTTTTCCGTGGTCGCGCCGATCAATGTGATCGTGCCATCCTCCACCACGGGCAGGAACGCATCCTGCTGCGATTTATTGAAGCGATGAATTTCATCGACGAAAAGGAGTGTACCCTTGCCATTCCGGCGGCGCAGGCGCGCAGATTCGAACACGCGCTTTAAATCCGCCACGCCGGAAAAGATCGCCGAAATTTGTTCGAAATGCAGATCAGTATGCCCGGCCAGAATGCGCGCCAGCGTGGTCTTGCCACAGCCCGGCGGCCCCCACAAAATCATCGACACGATCCGGTTGTTGACCACCATCCGGCCAATGGCCCCGTCCGCCCCCGTCAGGTGGTCTTGACCCGCAATCCCCGCCAATTCACGCGGACGCAACAAATCCGCCAAAGGCCGGGGGCCATGGGCTTGGGAATCGTCGGATTCCGGGGTTTCTGCGGGGTCAAACAACGTGGCCATGGGGGCAAAATACGGGGGTTTCGCCCTAAAGACAAGCTCTCATTATTGACATATTCACCGCCCAAATCGCAGGATCAATGACCCGCGTCACCGAATAACAATCTGCTGCGTCCGGCCATTGCGCTCCAGCGTGATGGCCCAAACGCCACCGCGGCCCGGGCGGGACAAGGCCTGCTTCGCATCATCGGTTGTTTCAATAACCCTGCCATTGACCTCAACCACCTTATCACCGGGGCGAACGAAGCGCGTTGCGATCGAGCGTTCCTCTACACCGATCACCACCACGCCGGCATGATCGTCACTGGCATCGCCGAAGCCCAGTTCGGACACCACCGCCGGATTCATGTTGACCAGCGTCGCCCCCGATAACGGGTTTTCACCCTTGATCAATTGCTTTTTGCGCGCCGGCTCATCCGGCGGGGCAATGGCGGCCACTTTTACATCGCGGGTTTTACCCTGACGCAGGATGGTCATATCCGCCTTGCCACCAATCTTGGTCGTGGCCATGCGATATTTCATTTCCGACGGATCGGCGATTGTGTGGCCATTCACGGCCACGATCAAATCGCCAGCCTTCACTCCGGCCTTATGCAGCGGACTGGCCGCGTGCAATTTGGCCACCAGAACGCCCGCCGGACGATCAAGGCCGAGGGATTCAGCAATATCAGCCGTTACACTCTGCGCCGTAATGCCCAGCCATGGGCGCACCACACTGCGGCGCCCATCGACGGCATTTTCTTCGGCGTCCATCACACTCATCACCATTTCGGATGGAACGGCAAAGCCGATCCCCAGCGACCCGCCGTCACGCGAATAAATGGCCGTGTTAATGCCAATCACGCCGCCATCCATCGCCACCAGCGGCCCACCGGAATTGCCGGGGTTAATGGCCGCATCGGTCTGGATAAAGAAATTAAAATCATTGATATTCAGGCTGGACCGCGCCAAGGCGGAAATAATCCCGCTGGTCACCGTCTGGCCGACACCGAACGGATTGCCGATGGCCAAAACAAGATCCCCCACCTGGGCCGTTTCACTGGCCCGCAACGGTGCGAAGGGCAGTTTTTCACCCTCTGCATCGACGCGCAAAACCGCAATGTCGGATGGTTCGTCGCGCACGCTGACCCGGGCCGGAAATTCCCGGCCATCCGCCAACACAACACGAATTTCATCCGCACCATCGATCACATGGACGTTGGTAATCACCACCCCATCCGCATCAACGATGACACCAGAACCCAGAGCATTTTCGACCTTCTGCCGCGTCAATCCCCCGCCAGAGTACGGAAACGCATCACCAAAAAACTGTTCGAAAAACGGATCGCTCATGAACGGATGGGCGCGGCGGGTGATGGTGCGACTGGTATAAATATTCACCACCGCCGGGGCCACCTTCTGCACCAGTGGCGCAAAGGACAGGTTCGCCTGCGCCTGTGATTGCGGGACAGCACGCGGCATATCCTGTGCCAAAGCCGGGGCGGACAGGCAAAGAACGGCCAATAAAGATGCAATAAAACGGGTCATAACCCTATTATTTAGAATGATCGGGGGCCCGTCTCAAGGGGGTCCTTGTCATCAGGAGCGTATAAACAGAACGGCGCGCGGGCACCTCCAAGATTCTGTAAAGAAGCGCCGAAAACGCCACACTGGCCAGAACCACAGCCATGGCCAGAAGCGGAAAGAATTTTGCATACATTTCTTCCGACAGCACCGCGTGGGCCACCAGCAGAACAACAACCATCACCGGGTAGTGCACCATATACAACGCATAGGAAATGTCCCCCAGCCAGACTGGAAAACTGCGCGCCAGCCAGGTCGCCGGCCTTTGACCCGTCGCATCCTGGGGCATCCGCGACATATCCGCACCCAAACGGATCATCCAACAAAAAATTGGGATCAAAATAATATCGGGCGTCCGCACGTGCATCAGCGCAATGGCCAGACAAGCCGCCGCGAAAAGTTGCACCCCGGCGGCCCCTAAAACAGGGCGTGTCGCAGACCAGCGGTACAAAGCGATGCCCAAAATAAAATCCGGCATAACCCGAAGGATCGAACAATCAAAACTGTATGTCGTAAAGGGCCGCGTTGGATCCATACTAAAAGACATCAGCCACACATAGGCGTACAACCCGGCGACAACAAGCAACGCACGCCCAGGGCGCAGCCCCATCATAAGAGGCAGGAGCCAAGGAAAGCACAGATATGCAAACCATTCCGCCGCAATCGACCAGGACGGCACATTAAAGGTCAAACCACCATCCATGCCCCAGCTTTGGATCATTAAAAAATTATTCAGCAAAGACAGAAACGGAAACTCACCAGGCCAAGGCCCCACAGGACCAAAACGAAACGGTGTCAACGCGACGCCAACCATAAACAGCAATGTCACGAAATGCAGCGGATAGATCCGCGCAAAACGACGCGCAATAAAATCCCCCGCCCGCATTTTGCCCGCTTGCCATTGCGGGGCATAAACATGCGTCAGGATAAAGCCGCTGAGAATAAAAAAGAAATCAACCGCCAGATATCCCTCATGCAGGAAACCCGTATAGGCCAACAGATCAAAGGGCGCGAAATAGCGAAAATGATGAATCACCACGACCATGGCCGCAAAAAATCGCAGGCTGGTCAATATTGGCAAATCTTTCGGATAGGCCGGGGCGCTGGTCATACCACCATGATACATGAATCCGCCCCAAAGCCCCGCCCCAAAAATCACAAGAAAAAAGGCCACCGAAACGGTGGCCTTTGTTTCCTTAAAACTGAAAACGGGATTATTCCGCGTCTTTTTCAGCTTCTTTTTTCTTTGCCGGGGCTTTTTTAGCAGCCGGTTTCTTTTCAGCGGCGTCTTTTTTCGGCGCAGCTTTCTTCGCAGCCAGCTTTTTAGCGGCCGGTTTTGCAGACGGGGCCTTTTTCGCCTTGGCTTCTTTCAGCTCGCCTTCTTCGCCAACTTCGTATTCGCTTGCAACGTCTTCACCCAGCATGGTCGGACCGCTGTCCTGACCTTTTGCGGATACGTCACGATCAACGAATTCGATCACAGCCATCGGAGCGGCGTCGCCATAACGGAAGCCGGCTTTCATGATGCGGATGTAACCACCGTTACGGTCTTTGTAACGATCGGCCAGAACGTCGAACAATTTACCAACTTGTACTTCGTCGCGCATGATTGCGATGGCGCGGCGACGGTTGGCCAGGCCACCTTTTTTCGCCAGCGTTACCAATTTCTCGGTGAACGGGCGCAGTTCCTTGGCTTTCGGCAGAGTCGTCGTGATCTGCTCATGCTTCACCAGTGCGGCCGACATGTTTGCGAATGTGGCTTTGCGGTGCTGGGATTTACGGCCCAATTTACGCTGTTTAATACCGTGTTTCATTTACTTCACTCCAACGTCTGCGGTCTTCCTCGGAAGAACCATTGTGTTTTCCATCGACATGCCAAAAACAAAAAGCATTGAAGACAGAGGCGGGCACCATGCCCGTTTAATGCAGGATGCCGATATCACAAGGACGCGGCATCCCACAAATTCAGATTAGAACGGCTCGTCAACTTTACGGGCCAGGTCTTCGATGTTCTCTGGCGGCCAGCCCTCAACCTGCATACCCAAATGCAGGCCCATGATGGTCAGCACTTCCTTGATCTCGTTCAGCGACTTGCGGCCAAAGTTCGGCGTACGCAGCATGTCGGCTTCGGATTTCTGAACCAGGTCACCGATGTAAACAATGTTGTCGTTCTTCAAGCAGTTTGCAGAGCGAACGGACAGTTCCAGTTCGTCAACTTTGCGCAGCAGGTTTTTGTTGAACGGCAGTTCGTGTGCTTCTTCACGGGACTCGGCTGCTTTCGGCTCTTCAAAGTTGATGAAGACTTGCAGTTGGTCCTGCATGATGCGTGCGGCATAGGCCACTGCATCTTCCGGAGAGATCACGCCGTTGGTTTCAATGTTCAGCGTCAGTTTGTCAAAGTCGGTGATTTGACCAACGCGGGCATTTTCAACGTCGTAGGATACTTTGCGAACCGGGGAGAACACGGAGTCAACCGGGATCAGGCCAACCGGCGCTTCTTCCGGACGGTTCAGCGCAGCCGGGCGGTAACCCTTGCCGGTGTTGACCGTCATTTCCATGTTCAGTTTCGCGCCCTTGTCCAGCGTGCAGATCACGAGGTCCGGGTTCATGATTTCGATGTCAGCGCCAGCTTCGATCATGCCGGCGGTCACTTCGCACGGGCCTTCAGCGTGCAAACGCATTTTCTTCGGGCCTTCAACGTGCATACGCACAGCGATTGCTTTGATGTTCAGAACGATGTCCGTTACATCTTCGCGAACGCCTTCGATGGAGGAGAACTCGTGCAGAACGCCATCAATCTGCACAGCGGTCACAGCCGCACCTTGCAGAGAGGACAGCAGAATACGGCGCAGGGCGTTGCCCAACGTCAGACCAAAACCACGCTCCAGCGGCTCGGCCACGATTTTGCCGATCGAACGGGCATCAGAGCCATGTTCGATGTCAATTTTCGACGGTTTAATCAGTTCCTGCCAGTTTTTCTGTATCAAGGTGAATCCCCTTTATCTCAACAGTCTTTCAGAATCATATCGTAACGCAAAGAGAAGACCCGGCCCCCGCGAAGCGCAGGGACCGGACCCAAATTTTATTAAACGCGACGACGCTTGCGCGGGCGAACGCCGTTGTGCGGGATCGGCGTAATGTCCTTGATCGAACGAATGGTGAAGCCAATCGACTGCAAAGCGCGCAGTGCGGATTCACGACCCGAACCCGGGCCCTTCACTTCAACATCCAGTTCTTTCATCCCGTGTTCCTGTGCCTTGCGGCCAGCTTGTTCAGCGGCAACCTGTGCAGCATACGGGGTGGATTTACGAGACCCTTTGAAACCCATCGTCCCCGAAGAGCACCAGGACACGGTGTTACCCTGTGCGTCGGTGATGGTGATGATGGTGTTGTTGAACGTCGAGTTCACGTGGACAACGCCAGAGGTGATGTTCTTACGTTCCTTACGGCGCATACGAACGCCAGCTTTTTCAGCCTTAGCCATGATCTTATGCCTCCGTTACTTATTTCTTGGTTGCTTGTTTCTTACCTGCGATCGGCTTCGCCGGACCTTTGCGCGTGCGCGCGTTGGTCTTCGTGCGTTGGCCGCGAACAGGCAAGTTACGACGATGACGCAGGCCGCGATAGCAAGCCATGTCCATCAGACGTTTAATGTTCAGGGAAATTTCACGGCGCAGGTCACCCTCGATCAGGAAACCACCGTTTTCAATTTCTTTACGGATGAGGTTCAATTCATCTTCGGTCAGTTCGTGCATGCGACGCTGAACATCGAGGCCCAGTTTTTCGCACATTTTGAACGCCGTCGTACGGCCGATCCCGTGAATATAAGTCAACGCGATTGGAACGCGTTTCTTATCGGGAACGTTGACACCAGCAATACGTGCCACTTTCTTTCTCCTTTGATTGTCGATTTCAAACCGAACCGTAAAATCCGCGAGGCCAAAACCAAGGGGACGCCGGTTCGTATACCAACCTCAAGCCGCTGATTTACAACGGAATTGAGAGTCCTTCCCACAGGGAAAGACGGGCGGAGTATAGCCATTTCCGCACCCGCGTCAATAGAAAAAGCTGTGGAAAACTGCGGTTTTTACGGCCTTTTATTGGAAAACAGATTCCCGGCAAAACCCGGTCGCCAAAACCGTCAAAAAGCGATCCAAAACCGACCTTTTGGCCCGAATCTTCTATTTATGGAAATTGTTAGGGTAAATTCAGAACCAGCTGATCACAATAGGAGCGATAGACCGCCCCCATTAACATGGCATGGGCGTTATGAACGCGCGCATGCACGTCCCGCCCCGGCTGCCGCTGCGCCTGAAAATGCGCCACCCCATCATCCCGAACCTGAGTCAGGGCCCGGGTCAATGTCGGCACATCGTGGGCCTGGCCCAGACCACCCAGAGCAATCCCCAGATTGGCCGAAACGACGATTGAAAAACTGCGCGCCAGGCTTTTGGGGTAATGGGCAATCCTGTGCAAATCCACCGGAGTCAGGGGCGCACCGTCCCGCGCCTCGATCGCCATAACATAGGCCTGCAATTCATTCGGATTGACCGCGGCCGCCACCGCGTTGAAAATCGGAGCCAAATCGGCATCATCCATCATGATTGGATCGTAGTCTTTGGCTTGGACCAATTGCGTCATTTCAAACCTCATCAAAAAATCAATCTGTGAAATAAAAAAGAGCCCCCGGATTGATCATCAGGAGGCCCTTAAAAAATTATTTTACGGGTGCTGAGCCGATGGCGCACTGGGCGCGGCCCCTGCCCCACTGCCGACCAGGATTTTATCAATCGCGGCTTCCACAACATCAATGCTGGCCATACCGTCAACAGAACGGAGCAAGCTCTTCCCCTGATAGAACGGAATGATCGGTGCCGTTTTGTTGCGGAATTCCTGCAAACGCTTACGCAGCGTTGCTTCGTTATCGTCACTGCGCACCGGCTCACCGCGCGATTGCATATCGGCGACGCGCTTGTTCAGGCGATCAACCAGAATGGCTTCATCAACCTGCAATTCAATTGCGGCCAGCAACGGGTGTCCCTTTTTCGCCAGCATCGTTTCCAACGCTGCGGCTTGCGCCACCGTGCGCGGGAAGCCGTCGAAAATCACACCCTTGGCACAATCGGCCTGTTGGATACGGTTTTCGATCATCGCGATGATGATGTCATCCGACACCAGTCCACCGGCATCCATAACGGCTTTCGCCTGCTTGCCCAAATCGGTGCCTGCGGCCACTTCGGCGCGCAACATGTCACCGGTGGAGAGCTGCTTCAGACCGTATTTGTCTTCCAGCTTTTTTGCCTGCGTGCCTTTGCCTGCGCCCGGTGGGCCCAGAAGAATCAGGTTCATCATCGACGACGGCCTCCTAATTTCGCTTTCTTCAACAACCCTTCATATTGATGGGCAATCATGTGGGAGTGGATTTGCGCAACCGTGTCCATCGTCACCGACACAACGATCAGCAAGCTGGTCCCGCCCAGATAGAACGGCATCCCGGCACGCGCCACCAGCACTTCCGGCAGCAGACAGATCAGGCACAGATACGCCGCACCGACCAACGTAATACGGGTCAGAACGTAATCCAGATAATCCGCCGTGGCCTTGCCCGGACGAATACCCGGAATGAAACCACCATATTTGCGCAACATGTCCGCATTCTCGGTCGGATTGAAAACAATCGCGGTGTAGAAGAAGCAGAAGAATGCAATCAGCAGACCATACAGCAACATATAAATCGGCGAACCGTGTTGCAGCCACTGCGCCAATGTCGCCGTGAAGTCATTGCCCGATGCACCGGAGAAACCAACGATGGTCAACGGCAACAGCAACAGGGACGACGCGAAGATCGGCGGGATAACACCGGCGGTGTTCAGCTTCAGCGGGATGTGGTTTTGTTCACCCGCCATCATGCCGTTGCCAATCTGGCGTTTCGGATATTGCACCAGAACACGGCGCTGTGCGCGCTCCATGAACACGATGAAGGTGATCACGGCAACAACCATCGCCGCCATAACGAAGAGCTCAACAAAGCTGAACGTGCCCTGACGACCCAGTTCCAGCGTGCTGGCAATCGCACGCGGCAATTCCGCCACGATACCGGCGAAGATGATCAGCGAGATACCGTTACCAATACCACGCGCAGTAATTTGTTCACCCAGCCACATCAGGAACACGGTACCACCGACAATGGTGATAACGGTCGAGATACGGAAGAACATGCCCGGATCAATCACGGCGGAGCCGCTGGCACCCTGCATGCTTTCAAGACCGACAGCCAGACCATAGGCCTGCACCGTTGCCAGCATCACCGTCAGGAAGCGGGTATATTGGTTGATCTTGGCGCGGCCGCTTTCGCCTTCTTTCTTCATCGCTTCCAGCTTCGGCGACATGGACGACGCCAACTGCATGATAATCGAAGCCGAAATGTACGGCATAATGTTCAACGCAAAAATCGTCATACGCTGGAGCGCACCACCGGAGAACATGTTGAACATGTCCAGAATGCCGCCGCCCTTTTGCGTGAAGATTTCAGCCCACACATGCGGGTTGATCCCCGGGACCGGGATGTATGTCCCCAGCCGGTAAACCAGCAGGGCCAGAATCACAAACAGCAAACGTTTTTTCAGCTCGGTCGCTTTTGCAAGCGCACCCCAATTGGCATTTTTTGCAAGCTGTTCTACGGCAGATGGCATCGCTTCAAACCTTGATCAATACGATACAAAACACGAAAGAGCGCGGAGCCCAAAAGGGGCGCGCAGACCCTTAAAGGTTTAGAGAAAACAGGAGGCCGATACAAGCCCTAAGCATGGAGGATCACAGTCTTTTTCCCGTCCCGTCGGTCAAAAGACGCGCGGCGCACGGGCACGCCATAAAAAAGAAAAAGCCCGGTGGATTTCTCCAACCGGGCTTCTATCTCTTTCAGCGCTCCGACGGAGCAGCCAATTATTTCTTCTTCTTCGCCTTGCCGCTTTTCTCGCCGGTGGCTTTTTTGCCAAACGGCTTCGGCTCGAATACGGAGATTTCGACTTTACCGCCGGCCTTCTCAACAGCTTTCACAGCCGCATCGGTCGCACCGGACAGTTTCAGGTCGATTTTGGATTTCAGCGTGCCTTTGGCCAGCAGACGAACGCCGTCTTTGCTGCGGCGGATCACACCGGCTTTCACCAATGCTTTCTCGTCAACAACGCCTTTAACATCCAGAATTTTGGAGTCGATGGCTTCCTGCAGGCGGGCCAGCGTCACTTCCGCGTAATCTTTCGCGAAAATGTTCACGAAACCACGCTTCGGCAGACGACGGTACAGAGGCATCTGACCACCTTCGAAGCCTTGGATCGAAACGCCGGTACGGGCTTTCTGACCTTTTACGCCACGGCCGCAAGTCTTGCCTTTGCCGGAGCCGATGCCACGGCCGACGATCATGCGGCGCTTAACGGAACCCTCTTGGGGTTGCAGCTCATTGAGTTTCATCGTTAGAACCTTTCCTTCACAGAAAGACGAGCCAATTAGGCGACGTCTTCAACTTTCACCAGGTGTTGTACCGCATTGATCATGCCACGCACGGACGGAGTATCTTCCAGTTCGCGGGAGCGGTTGATCTTGTTCAGGCCCAGGCCTTTCAGCGTGGCTTCCTGATAGTCATAGCGACCGGCAGCACTGCGGATCTGCGTCACGCGCACCATTTTACCGGACTTTGCGGCCTTTTTCGGGGCAGCCTTTTTCGCTTTTTCCTCAGACATCGGATCGGTCCTCTATATTAAACGTATATCGACTTATTCTTCTTCAGCTGCGGCAATCGCTTGCTCAGCGGCACCACGGGCAGCTTCACGGCTGGCAACGATGTCACCAACTTTTTTGCTGCGACGGGAAGCAACCTGACGCGGGCTTTGCATGCCTTTCAGGGCAGCGAAGGTCGCGTTCACCATGGTGTACGGGTTGTTGGAACCAATTTTCTTGGCCACAACGTCCTGAACGCCCAGGGCTTCAAAAATCGCACGCAGCGGACCACCTGCGATGATACCGGTACCCGGAGGGGCGGAGCGCAGGAATACGCGACCGGCGCCATCACGGCCAGCAATATCGTGGTGCAGTGTGCGGGCTTCACGCAGCGGCACGCGGATCATGGCGCGTTTGGCCTGATCGGTGGCTTTGCGGATTGCATCGGGAACTTCGCGAGCTTTGGCACTGCCGAACCCAACGCGGCCTTTGCCATCACCAACAACGACCAGAGCAGCGAAACCGAAACGGCGACCACCCTTTACCACTTTGGCAACGCGGTTGATGCCAACCAGGCGCTCGATCAGCTCGGACTCTTCACGCTCACGCGGTTCACCGCTGTTGCGGTCATCGCGGCGTTTGCCACCCTTGCCATCACGATCGCGGCCACCGCGTTCGCGTTTGTTGTCAGACGGTGTTGCTGTTGCTTCTGCGCTGGACATGTTTAATCCTTAGCTCCTCAATAAATCCTTAGAATTCCAAACCGGCTTCACGGGCACCGTCAGCCACAGCCTTAACACGGCCATGATAAACGTAGCTGCCACGGTCGAATTGAACCAGCGTAACGCCAGCTTTCTTCGCGCGCTCAGCAACCAGAACGCCCACTTTGTGAGCTGCTTCTTTGTTGCCGCCGTTTTTCAGCTTCAGCTCTTTGTCCATCGACGATGCTGCCGCCAGCGTAACGCCGCGCACATCATCAATCACCTGGGCATAGATGCCTTTGCCGGTGCGATGCACAGACAGACGCGGACGGGCCAGCTTTTGCCCGGAACGTGCTACGTTAACCTGACGCAGCTTGTTGCGCGTCCGGAACGTGCGGCGTTGTTGTGTTGTCAAACCCTTGGCCATGATACGGTCCTCTTGCCTCTAATTCTTACTTCTTCTTGCCTTCTTTACGCAGGATCTGCTGACCCTCGTAACGGATACCTTTGCCTTTGTACGGCTCTGGCGGACGGTAGGAGATGATCTCCGCAGCAACCTGACCGACTTTTTGTTTGTCGATACCGGAAATGCTGATTTTCGTTTGCTTTTCTACGGCAACTTTAATGTCGCTCGGAACTGCATACTGAATGTCGTGGCTGTAACCCAGTTGCAGAACCAGCGTGCTGCCCTGCAGGTTTGCACGATAACCAACACCCTGGATGTCCAGGTTCTTGGTATAGCCTTCGCTCACGCCCACAACCATGTTTTTGATGTGGTTGCGGAAAGTCGGCCACAGCATGCGCAGTTTACGCTCTTCCGACAGCGGCGCCAGAACGACTTGCTTGCCGCCCTCTTCCAACTTTACGGACACAGCTTCGTGTACGGTCAGGCTCAGCTCACCGAGCTTGCCTTTTACCTTCACGTCCTGGCCTTTTACTTCGACGGTTACACCATCGGGAACGATCACGGGGTTTTTGCCAATCCGGGACATCGCTTCAACCTTTCAAAATTAGAAGATGCGGCAGAGAATTTCGCCGCCAACGTTCTGTTCACGGGCTTCGTGGTCGGCCATAACACCATTCGGTGTCGACACAACAGCGATACCCAGACCGTTGTAAACGCGCGGAATTTCCGTCACTTTCACGTAAACACGACGACCCGGCTTGGACACACGGCTGATCTCTTGGATCACCGGCTGGCCCTGGTCATATTTCAGTTCGATCTGCAGCTCAGCATGGCCGCGATCGTTTTTCGTTTCGCTCCAGCCACGGATGTAGCCTTCGCGTTTCAGAACGTCCAGAACCCGTCCACGCAGTTTCGACGCAGGGCAGGTAATAACCTCTTTCTTTGCGCCTTGACCGTTACGGATGCGGGTCAGCATATCTCCAAGTGGATCGCTCATTGACATCGTTTGTTCTTCCTTCTTAAAAAAACTTCGTTTGGTCCTGTGCGGCCCCTTATAAAAAGGACCAGCCGCTGGTTACCAGCTCGACTTCGTCACACCGGGCAGCTCGCCACGGGATGCCAGAAGACGCAGTGCATTTCGGCACAGATTGAACTTGCGATAGTTGGAACGCGGACGACCGGTCAGCGCGCAACGGTTGCGAACACGGTTTTTCGCCGAGTTACGCGGCAGTTCCGCAAGTTCCAGAACAGCCTTGAAACGATCTTCCGGCGATGCCGCGCGATCGCTGATCTGGGCTTTCAGCGCAGCACGTTTGGTTGCATAACGCTTAACCAATTTGCGGCGTTTGTCGTTCCGGATCACTGAACATGTCTTAGCCATAGGCCTTATCCTCCAAGTATCTCAATCGTATTAGTTGCGGAAGGGCATCATGAAACCGCGCAGAAGCTCTTTTGCTTCTTCGTCGGATTTCGCCGTGGTGCAGATGATGATGTCCATCCCGCGCATTTGATCAACTTTATCGTAGTCGATCTCGGGGAACACGATCTGCTCCTTCAGGCCCATCGCATAGTTACCGCGACCGTCAAAGCTGCGGCCATTAATGCCACGGAAGTCGCGAACGCGCGGCAGCGCAATCGTAACCAGACGGTCCAGGAATTCATACATGTGCGCACGACGCAGGGTCACTTTGCAACCGATCGCCATATCTTCACGAATTTTGAAGGAGGCGTTCGCTTTGCGAGCGTGCGTGATCAGCGGCTTCTGGCCGGAGATGCGCGCCATGTCGTTCACAGCGTTTTCAATGTGTGCGCGGTTGGTCGTGGCTTCGCCTACGCCCATGTTCAGAACGATTTTATCCAGACGCGGGATCTGCATATCGTTCTTGTAACCGTATTTTTGTTTCAGCGCCGGTTTGATGTCTTTTTCGTACATCACCTGGAAACGGGGCTTCGTTGTCATCGCCGTATCCTTCATCACTTATTTATCAAGAGTTTCGCCGGAGCGTCGTGCTACGCGGACCTTTTTACCGTCCTTCAGGGTCGTGTAACCCACTCGAGTCGGCTTGTTCGACTTCGGATCAATCAGAGCCACGTTAGAAGCGTGGATCGGCATTTCCTTGGTCTCGATACCACCTGCACTCGTCGCCGACGGCTTCGTGTGTTTTTTCGCCAGGTTGATACCTTGAACCAGAACGCGGTTGTCTTCCGGGAATACCTTCAGAACTTCGCCGGTTTTGGTCTTGTCTTTACCAGTCAGAACGACGACTTTGTCGCCCTTTTTGATTTTCAATTTTGCGTTGCTCATTACAGCACCTCTGGCGCCAAAGAAATAATTTTCATGTAGCCCTTGCCACGCAGCTCACGGGTCACGGGGCCAAAGATACGGGTACCAATCGGCTCGCCCTGCTTGTTGATCAGCACAACAGAGTTGCTGTCAAAGCGGATTTTTTCACCGTTGGCGCGCTTCAGACCATGGGCCGTGCGCACGATAACCGCGCGGTGAACATCACCCTTTTTAACGCGGCCGCGCGGAATGGCGTCCTTTACCGAAACAACGATGATATCACCGATATTCGCGGAGTTGTGGTGAGACCCGCCCAGTACTTTAATGCACTGAACGCGTTTCGCGCCGCTGTTATCGGCTACATCGAGTTCTGATTCCATCTGGATCATGATCGTTCTGCCTTCTTTAATCGTTCAAACTTGGTCGTTTCAATTCGCCTTATTAGGCGTCTTTTTTCTTGGCTGCGGTTTTCTTCGCGGCCGGTTTCTTTGCTGCGGCGGTTTTCGCGCCAGCTTTCGCCGGAGCTTTTTTCGCCTTCGGCTCAGCAGCGGCCTTTTCGGTCACTTCCGGAGCTTGACGGGTCGCGGCATCGCCCAGACCTGCCACCACGCGCCAGGATTTGCGCTTGGAGATAGGACGGCATTCCTCGATCTGCACGCGGTCGCCGACTTTATACATATTCTGCTCGTCATGTGCAGCATATTTATCGGATTTCCGGATGTATTTTTTGTACACCGGGTGCATCGTGCGGCGTTCGACCAGAACCGTAACGGTTTTGTCCATCTTGTCGCTGACGACGTTGCCTTCCAGAATGCGACGTGGCATGTATTTGCTCCTTACCTACGTATCTCTATTAAGCGGCTTTGGTCTTTTTCGCGGATTTCGGGCTTTTCGCCTTTGCCGCGGTCGGACCGCCTTTTTGTTGTTCTAAAACCGTCTGAATACGGGCGATATCGCGGCGCAGGCCACGGATTTGTGCCGTATTGGACAGTTGGCCGCCAGCCTTCTGGAAACGCAGGGTCATTTGCTGCTGTTTCAGGTCAACAAGCATCTTTTTCAGCTCGTCGGCGGTTTTGCCTTTAATGTCTTCCGCTTTCATATCGCGTCTCCTAACACTCGGCCCGGGGCTTATTCGCCAATACGGGCAATGAATTTCGTTTTAACCGGCAGTTTGGCCGCAGCCAGGCTCAGAGCCTCGCGTGCTACATCTTCCGGTACACCGTCCAGTTCGAACAGGATACGGCCCGGTTTTACCCGTGCGGCCCAGAATTCCGGGGCGCCTTTACCGGAACCCATCCGCACTTCCAGCGGCTTTTTGGATACCGGGACGTCCGGGAATACGCGGATCCAGACTTTACCCTGACGTTTCATCGCACGGGTGATCGCACGACGGGCTGCCTCGATCTGACGCGCGGTCAGACGATCCGGATCCAGGGTTTTCAGGCCATAAGAGCCGAAAGCCAGAGTCGCACCGCTGGTGGCCAGACCGTGGATACGGCCTTTATGCTGTTTGCGGTATTTTGTCTTTTTCGGTTGCAGCATCGTCTTCGCTCACATCTTCAATCGTTCAAATTCAGTCATTAACCACGCGGGGTAGAAGCCGGGGTCGTTTCAGTGCGCTTGTCGCGGGCCAGCGGATCATGCTCCAGGACATCGCCCTTGTAGATCCATACCTTCACACCGATGATCCCGAAGGTCGTCAATGCTTCGGCAAAGCCGTAATCCAGATCAGCACGCAGTGTGTGCAGAGGCACGCGGCCTTCGCGGTACCATTCGGTACGTGCGATGTCAGCACCGCCCAAACGACCGGATACGTTAACACGGATCCCCTGGCCACCCAGACGCAGTGCGCTTTGTACGGCGCGCTTCATTGCACGACGGAAGGACACGCGGCGCTCCAGCTGTTGGGCAATGCCCTCAGCAACCAGCTGTGCGTCAACTTCCGGCTTGCGGATTTCAACAATGTTCAGCGAAACATCGGAACCACCGCGGATCGACAGATCCTTACGCAGTTTCTCAATGTCGGCGCCTTTTTTACCGATGATCACACCCGGGCGAGCCGCGTGAATCGTTACTTTCGTGTTCTGGGCAGCGCGTTCGATGATGACTTTGCTGATGCCTGCGGCTTTCAGCTTGTCTTTCACGTATTCGCGCAGCTTCAGATCCTCAACCAGCCGATCGGCATAGTTGCGGTCGGAAAACCAGCGGGAATCCCAGGTGCGGTTGATACCGACGCGGATACCGATAGGATTAACCTTCTGACCCATAACCTTATTGCTCCTTCAAATCTCTTTTATATGCGCTCTGTTTATTCGCTTAGTCGGCGTCGCGCTGACGCACAACGATGGTCAAGTTGCTGAAAAACTTCTCAACCGGACCTACGCGACCACGTGCACGGGCACGGAAGCGGCGCATTTTCACCGATTTGCCAACGGTGGCTTCGGCAACATACAAACGGTCAACATCCAGATTGTGGTTGTTTTCCGCATTTGCCACGGCAGCTTTCAGCACTTGCTGTACATCGCGTGCGGCATGCTTCGTGGAAAATTCCAGGTCAACCAGCGCCTTGGCCGCGCTTTTGCCGCGGATCATTTGCGCAACCAGGTTCAGCTTACGCGGGCTGGAGCCCACATATTTGGCCATGGCCTGAGCTTCGTTGGCTGCTGCGCGCCGTTTATTTGCATCCTGTCCCATTGGGTTCGTCCTTTACTGCTTTCAATCGCTTATCAGCTAATTACTTGCCGGCTTTTTTATCGGCGCTGTGACCCTTGTAGGTACGGGTCGGCGCGAATTCGCCCAGCTTGTGGCCGATCATTTGGTCGGTCACCAGAACGGGCAGGAATTTCTGACCGTTGTGTACACCGAAGGTCAGACCTACCATGTTCGGCAGAATCGTGGACCGACGGGACCAGGTTTTAATCACTTCTTTTTTGCCGCTGCTGCGCACATTTTCCACTTTTTGCAGAACGTGGCGATCAACAAACGGACCTTTCCAGACTGAACGTGCCATAGTCTAAGCTCTCCTAAAACCTTACTTCTTGCGACGACGGATAATGAATTTATCGGTCGCTTTGTTCTTACGGGTTTTTGCACCTTTGGTCGGTTTGCCCCACGGCGTAACCGGGTGACGACCACCCGAGGTACGGCCTTCGCCACCACCCAACGGGTGATCGACCGGGTTCATAACAACGCCGCGAACGTGCGGGCGTTTACCGCGCCAGCGGGTACGGCCGGCTTTACCATCATTGGTGTTGAAGTGATCCGGGTTGGACACTGCACCAACGGTGGCCATGCATTCCTGACGAACAACACGCAGTTCACCAGAAGCCAGTTTAATCTGGGTGTAACCTTGGTCACGACCAACAACCTGAGCATAGGTCCCGGCGGAGCGAGCCATCTGGCCGCCTTTGCCTGGTTTCAGTTCAACGTTGTGAACGATCGTACCAACCGGCATGCTTTTCAGCATCATCGCGTTGCCCGGCTTCACGTCGGTCTTCTCGCCGGCAACAACTTTGTCGCCCACTTTCAGACGTTGCGGAGCAATGATGTACGCCATTTCGCCGTCAATGTACTTGATCAGAGCGATATAGGCTGTGCGGTTCGGGTCATATTCCAAACGCTCAACCGTGGCTTCCATGTCCCACTTACGACGCTTCCAGTCGATCACGCGGTAGCGGCGCTTGTGACCACCGCCACGTTGCCATGACGTAATGCGACCATAATTGTTACGGCCACCGGTCTTGTTCAGACCTTCGGTCAGGGAGCGCTCCGGCTTGCCCTTCCACAGCTGGCTACGATCAGTGATGATCAGCTCGCGTGTGCTCGGGGTCACGGGATTGAATTTTTTCAGTGCCATCAGTTTAGCCCTTTGCTCTCAATCTCTTCATTCAACCAATTACGCGGCGGTGCCGACGTCGATGGTTTGACCTTCTTCCAACGTGACGATCGCTTTCTTAGCGTCGCTACGGCGGCCCAAACGGCCACGGAAAACTTTGTTTTTACCTTTTTGGATCGAGGTGTTCACACCCTTCACCTTCACTTCAAAGACAGCCTCAACAGCTTCTTTGATAGCCGGTTTCGTCGCGGTCATCGGCACGCGGAACGTGATTTGACCGTGTTGGGAACCCATGGTGGCTTTTTCAGTGATCAGCGGCGTGCGTACGATGTCGTACATCCATGCAGCAATTTTCACGTCTTTTTTCGCCTTCGTTGCCATTGTCTTGATCCCTCTATCTTATTTGCTCAGACGCGCGGTCAGGTTGGCCACGGCATCCTTGGTCAAAACCAGCGTGTCACGACGCAGAATGTCATACACGTTTGCGCCTTGGCTCGGCAGAACATCAATACGCGGCAGGTTATCCGTCGCGCGGGAGAAGTTCGCATCCACCTCGTCGCCACAAACGATAACAGCGGAGGTCAGGCCCAGAGCCTTCATCGCCTCAGCCATCGGCTTCGTTTTGTGGGTGTCAGCAATAGCTTGATCCAGAACGATCAGCTTGCCAGCCTTTGCCTTTGCAGACAGCGCGGTTTTCAGAGCCAGCGCACGTACTTTTTTCGGCAGATCCGTCGCGTGGGAGCGCGGGGTCGGTCCGAAAATCACTGCACCACCGCGCATTTGCGGGGAACGCAGGGAGCCCTGACGACCATTACCGGTGCCCTTTTGCTTGAACGGCTTCTTACCCGTACCGCTCACTTCACCAATTTCCTTGGTGTCGTGCGTACCGGCGCGACGCTTGTTCAGCTGGAAATGAACCATCCGGTGCAGGATGTCATTACGCACGCTCATGCCAAAGATTGCATCGTCCAGATCAATCTGGCCGACCTCTTTGTTCTGCAAATTCTTGACCGCAACCTTCATGGTTCCACGTCCTTCTATAAATGCTTCTATTCGTTATTCAGCCGGAGCTGCTTCTTCTGCCGGGGCGGCTTCAACAGCCGGAGCTGCCTTTGCTGCGCCTTTCAGGGCTGCCGGTTTCGGCAGATCGGCCGGAGCCGGAACCTTAACGGCATCTTGAATGCGGACCCATTGACCATCCGTACCCGGAACCGAACCCTTAACCAGGATCAGACCGTCTTCGATATCAACAGCAACCACTTTCAGATTCTGTGTCGTTACTTG
Organism: Micavibrio aeruginosavorus EPB; assembly: GCF_000348745.1. NCBI lineage: Bacteria > Pseudomonadati > Bdellovibrionota > Bdellovibrionia > Bdellovibrionales > Pseudobdellovibrionaceae > Micavibrio > Micavibrio aeruginosavorus. Next base: position 2,098,081 of record NC_020812.1, read on the forward strand.
CTCAGCCCCCAAGTGACCGGCCATCTTCTTGTTTTTGAAGACTTTACCCGGATCTTGACGCTGACCGGTGGAACCGTGGGAACGGTGCGACACGGATACACCGTGTGTTGCACGCAGACCGCCGAAGTTCCAGCGCTTCATCGGACCAGCAAAACCTTTACCGGTCGTGATGCCCGTTACGTCGACCAGCTGACCAGCAACGAAGTGGCTTGCGCAGATTTCTGCACCAACTTCGATCAGGTTTTCCGGAGAAACGCGGAATTCCGCAACTTTTTTCTTCGGCTCAACCTTGGCTTTCGCGAAATGGCCACGCTGGGCTTTCGCCGTGCGCTTTACCTTTGCAACGCCAGCACCCAACTGAACAGCCGTGTAGCCGTCTTTGTCTTCGGTGCGAACAGCCACAACCTGGCAGCCATCGATTTTCAGCACAGTCACAGGAATGCTACGGCCTTCTTCGTCGAAGATCCGGGTCATCCCCTCTTTGCGTGCAATCAGACCAGTTCTCATTGTCTTCGTCCTCTTGTGATCCAGTGTCAGCGCTTATTAAGCGGCCTGACCAATCTTAATCTCAACATCAACGCCAGCGGCGAGGTCGAGTTTCATCAGCGCGTCAACCGTTTGCGGGGTCGGATCGACGATGTCGATCAGGCGCTTGTGCGTGCGCATTTCGAACGCTTCCATCGACTTCTTGTCGATGTGCGGCGAACGCAGAACGGTAAACCGTTCAATACGCGTCGGCAGAGGAACCGGACCGCGAACGCGGGCGCCGGTACGCTTGGCCGTATTGACGATCTCACCCGTGGACTGATCCAGAACGCGGTGGTCGAAAGCCTTCAGGCGGATGCGAATGGTTTGCGTATCCATAGTTCGGTTCCTTTACCTTAATTACTTAATAATCTTGCCAACAACGCCGGCACCGACGGTGCGGCCACCTTCGCGGATAGCGAAGCGCAGACCTTCGTTCATCGCGATCGGGCAGATCAGTTCGACTTCGAAGTTTACGTTATCGCCAGGCATAACCATTTCCGTGCCAGCCGGCAGGGATACGATGCCCGTCACGTCCGTCGTACGGAAGTAGAACTGCGGACGGTAGTTCGTGAAGAACGGCGTGTGGCGGCCACCTTCGTCTTTCGACAGAATGTAAGCTTCAGCCGTGAAGTTCGTGTGCGGGGTAATCGAACCCGGGGCGCACAGAACCTGACCACGCTCAACGTCTTCACGCTTCGTACCACGCAGCAGAGCGCCGATGTTGTCACCAGCTTCACCGCTGTCCAGCAGTTTGCGGAACATTTCAACGCCCGTTACGGTCGTTTTTTGCGTCGGGCGAATACCAACGATTTCGATCTCTTCGCCAACTTTCACGATACCCTGCTCAACACGGCCCGTAACAACGGTACCACGGCCAGAGATCGAGAATACGTCTTCAACCGGCATCAGGAACGGCTTGTCCTTCGGACGGGCCGGGGTCGGGATGTAAGCATCAACAGCTTCCATCAGAGCCTGAATGGCTTTCTCACCGATTTCCGGATCGCGTTTTTCCAAAGCGGCCAGAGCGGAGCCCTTCACCACCGGAATGTCGTCGCCCGGGAATTCGTATTTGGACAACAGTTCGCGGATTTCCATTTCAACCAGATCCAGCAATTCTGCATCGTCAACCTGGTCAACTTTGTTCATGAACACAACGATCGCCGGAACGCCAACCTGACGAGCCAACAGAATGTGTTCGCGCGTCTGCGGCATCGGGCCGTCAGCAGCAGAGCACACCAGAATAGCACCGTCCATCTGTGCCGCACCCGTGATCATGTTCTTCACATAGTCAGCGTGGCCCGGGCAGTCAACGTGCGCGTAGTGGCGGTTCGCGGTTTCATATTCAACGTGCGACGTGGAAATCGTGATACCACGGGCTTTCTCTTCAGGAGCTTTGTCAATCTGGTCATATGCCAGCGCTTCCTTCGAAAACTGCTGCGTAATCGCGGCCGTCAACGTCGTCTTACCATGGTCAACGTGACCAATCGTGCCGATGTTTACGTGCGGCTTATTCCGCTCAAACTTACCCTTTGCCATCTTTTTTTCCTCTTCAAAACCTAATCAGGTTGTTTCGTCAGTTTCTGTTGTCGTCAGGCGGTGATTAAGCCACCAGTTTTTTCTTCACTTCTTCGGCTACGTTCGGCGGTACCGGCGCATAGTGATCGAACACCATGCTGTACTGCGCGCGGCCTTGGGACATGGAACGCAGGTTATTGATGTAACCGAACATATTGCCCAGCGGCACGCTCGCCATAATAACCTTCGCGTTACCGCGATCTTCCATTGCGTTGATCTGGCCACGGCGGCTGTTCAGATCGCCGATAACGTCACCCATATATTCTTCCGGGGTCACAACTTCGACTTTCATCACAGGCTCCAGCAATTGCGGGCCAGCAGCAGCCATGGCTTCCTTGAACGCTGCACGGGCAGCGATTTCGAAGGCCAGAGCCGAGGAGTCAACATCGTGGTATCCACCGTCGATCAGACGGACTTTGAAGTCCACGACCGGGAAACCAGCGATAATACCGGTGTCTTTTGCACCCATCAGGCCCTTTTCAACGCCCGGGATGTATTCTTTCGGAATTGCACCACCAACGATTTCGTTCGTGAATGCATAACCGGCACCGGCTTCCTGCGGCTCGAACACGGCTGTCATCTTAGCGTACTGACCCGAACCACCCGACTGTTTCTTGTGGGTGTAGGTGATTTCGTGCGCTTTGGTGATCGTTTCGCGGTAAGCAACCTGCGGCGCGCCGATGTTGGCTTCCACTTTGAATTCGCGCTTCATGCGATCAACCAGAATTTCCAGGTGCAGTTCGCCCATACCTTTCAGGATGGTCTGACCGGATTCATGGTCCACCGATACACGGAAGGACGGATCTTCGGAAGCCAGACGTTGCAGAGCAACACCCATTTTCTCTTGGTCGGCTTTGGATTTCGGCTCAACCGCAATCTCAATAACCGGTTCCGGGAATTCCATACGCTCCAGAACGATCGGCTTGATCGAATCGCACAGCGTGTCGCCCGTGGTCGTGTCTTTCAGACCAACCAGCGCAACGATGTCACCAGCTTCTGCGTATTTGATTTCTTCGCGGTTGTTGGCATGCATCAGCAACATACGGCCGATACGTTCTTTTTTGTCCTTCACAGAGTTCAGAACATAAGAACCGGATTCCAGTTTACCGGAGTAAATACGAGCGAAGGTCAAGGAACCAACGAACGGGTCGTTCATCACTTTGAAAGCCAAAGCGGAGAACGGCGCGTCATCAGACGGCGGACGGGTGTCCGGATCGTCGGAACCGACTTTTTTACCTTTTACATCACCCACATCCAGCGGGGACGGCAGGTAACGGATCACAGCGTCCAGCAGCGGCTGAACACCTTTGTTTTTAAAGGAAGAACCGCACATCATCGGAACCAGTTTCCCGGTGATGGTGCCCTTGCGGATGCAAGCGCGCAGCGTTTCGATGTTCGGCATTTCGCCGTTCAGATACGCTTCCATTGCAGCGTCGTCCATCTCAACAGCCATTTCAATCAGGCGGTCGCGATATTCTTCAGCTTTTGCTTGCAGGTCAGCCGGGATGTCAACAACTTGGAACGTTGCACCCAGAGATTCGCTGTCCCAGATGATCGCCTTCATGTCGATCAGGTCAACGATACCAGCGAAGTCGCTTTCAATACCGATCGGCAAGGTCAGAACCATCGGCTTGATGCCCAGACGTTTCTGAACGGTGTCGATGCAGAAATAGAAGTCTGCGCCGATTTTGTCCATTTTGTTCGCGAAAATGATACGCGGAACTTTGTACTTGTCGCCCTGGCGCCATACGGTTTCCGTTTGCGGTTCTACGCCTTGGTTACCGTCCAGCAAGCAGACGGCACCGTCGAGAACGCGCAGGGAGCGCTCAACTTCAATCGTGAAGTCAACGTGACCCGGGGTATCGATGATGTTAATACGATATTTTTCACCGTCGTCCGGACCCGTCCAGAATGCAGTGGTCGCAGCAGAGGTAATGGTAATACCACGCTCTTGCTCCTGCTCCATCCAGTCCATGGTCGCGGCACCGTCGTGCACTTCACCGATTTTGTGCGATTTGCCTGTGTAGTACAGGACGCGCTCGGTGGTCGTGGTTTTACCGGCATCAATGTGTGCCATGATGCCAATATTGCGGTAGCGGCCGATCGGTGTTTCGCGTGTCATAATCTTAAGATCCAAAATCCGGTATTAGAAACGATAGTGAGCAAAGGCTTTGTTAGCGTCTGCCATTTTGTGGGTGTCTTCGCGTTTTTTCACGGCGGCACCACGGTCATTCCAGGCTTCGATCATTTCAGCAGCCAGGCGATCCGTCATGGTGTTTTCACCACGGGCACGGGCGTAAGCGATCAACCAGCGAATGGCCAGAGCCAGCTGACGATCAGCGCGAATTTCGCAAGGCACTTGGTACGTCGCACCACCAACACGGCGGGACTTCACTTCAACCTGCGGCTTCACTTTGTCCAGAGCGGTTTTGAAGAACGCAATAACTTCGTTGTCATTGGCCAGTTTCTGCTTAACGCGAACTTGGTCCAGAGCACCGTAAACAATGCGCTCGGCAACCGACTTCTTACCGTCTTCCATGACCATGTTGATGAACTTGGACAGAACCAGATCACCGAACTTCGGGTCCGGGAGGATTTCGCGTTTTTCTGCTGCGTGACGACGTGACATTCTATTTCAGCTCCTGAAAAATTATTTCGGACGTTTCGCGCCGTAGTGCGAACGGCTCTTCTTACGGTCTTTAACGCCCTGGGTATCCAGCGCACCACGGATGATGTGGTAACGAACACCCGGCAAGTCTTTCACACGACCACCGCGCACCAGCACGACGGAGTGTTCTTGCAGGTTGTGACCTTCACCCATGATGTAAGCAATGACTTCGATCCCGGTGGTCAGACGAACTTTAGCCACTTTACGCAAAGCGGAGTTCGGCTTCTTCGGGGTCGTCGTATAAACGCGCGTGCAAACGCCACGTTTTTGCGGATTGCCCTTCAGAGCCCGGTTTTTCTTCCGCACTACTACCTTTTCGCGCGGCTTACGGATCAATTGCTGTATGGTTGGCATGTTTAGCCCTTCAAAAATTGTATCGTTTGTTTTCCAGATGGTTGGCTTCAAAAACCAGCGCCCTTACGTTTTCGGAAGGTCACCCATGCCTGCGTCCCGGTGGTGGGCCGCTTTGCGGGTGCCTTATAAATCGTGGCGCGTCGCTTTTTATTCCTCTTTTTTCACCGAAACCGGCGAAAAAATCTGAGCTGCGTTTAACCCGCTTTCCATCGAAAAACCTAGGAAAACAGCGGCCTACAGCCAGCCCATCCGTATGCGAACGCGCGGAATATACATTCGACCCCCGGAACCGTCAAGCAATTGTTTACGAAATCCTCAAGATTTTTATGGTGTATCGCTGTTTTTTTACACAGCGAGTCATGACCCGTGCAAACCGAGTCATTTTGAACCATAAAAAAACGGCTCAAACGAGCCGTTTTCTTGCTTCCCCTGCCCCATGTGCGCCCGGGTTGACCCCGGTGCCTGATTATTGCTTTAGAAACCCGTTTTGTACCCTGAACAACGCGCCGGAAGCGGTTGATCGTTGTTTTATTGTTGAAGCCAATCGTATGCCATAAGATTGTTACGGCGCAAGCATCGAGGATGAAATTTTATTGCTTATTTATGGAATCGGGTCGCGCGCCCCGCGCACCCTATATGAAGTGCAGCAAAACCCGCACAAAAACGGACCATAAAAAAACGCCCGGACATCGGTCCGGGCGTTTTTAATCTTTAAGCGTGGCAGGGCTTAGCCGTTTGCGGCCTTGTCCATCCCGGCATCATCACCCATGGCCGGCATATCGGCGTGGGCCAGAGCCTCGGCCTCTTGCTGGGCGGCGATGGCCAACTGGTCACGCTGGGCAGCCAGTTTCTTGACCTGGTTGATATAGGAACCGGTACCCGCCGGGATCAGACGCCCGACGATCACGTTTTCCTTCAACCCGTTCAGGGTGTCCATCTTGCCTTGCGTGGCCGCCTCGGTCAGAACGCGGGTCGTTTCTTGGAACGAAGCCGCAGAAATGAACGATTTGGTTTGCAGAGAGGCCTTGGTGATACCCTGCAGGATCGGCTTACCCGTCGCCGGGATCTTGCCGGCTTCGATGTATTTCTGGTTGGTGATTTCGAACTCATCACGGTCAACCTGTTCGCCAACCAGGAAGGTGGTGTCACCCGGGGTCAGGATCTCGGTTTTCTGCAGCATCTGGCGAACGATCACCTCGATGTGCTTGTCGTTGATCTTAACACCCTGCAGACGGTAAACGTCCTGGATTTCCTGGGTCAGGTAGTCGGACAAAGCCTCAACCCCCATAACGTCCAGAATATCGTGCGGCACCATCGCCCCGTCCAGCAACGCATCACCGCGGCGGACGAAGTCACCTTCGTGTACTGCCAGGTGGCGGCCTTTCGGGATCAGGTATTCACGGGCTTCAGCCTGCGCATCCGCCGGTTTCACGATCAGACGACGCTTGGACTTGTAGTCCTTGCCGAATTCCACCTGACCATCGATTTCGGAAATAATCGCGAAATCTTTCGGCTTACGGGCTTCGAACAATTCGGCCACGCGCGGCAGACCCCCGGTAATATCGCGGGTCTTGGATGTTTCACGCGGGATACGACCGATAATGTCACCTGCGCGGACTTCCGCACCGTTTTCAACCGACAGAATGGTATCAACGGACAGATAGTAGTTCGCCGGCAGACCGTTCGGCAGGGTAATAACCTTACCCTTGGCATCCAACAGGGATACACGCGGTTTCAGCGTGCCGCCCTTCGGCTGGGAGCGCCAGTCGATAACGACTTTGGACGAAATACCGGTTGCCTCGTCGGTTTTTTCCGAGATCGACAGACCTTCGACCAGGTCGTAATAGTGCGCCACACCGTCCTTTTCCGTCAGGATTGGGATGGTGTACGGGTCCCACTCGGCCAATTTCTGGGCCGGCTTGACCTTGTCACCTTCGTTCACCAGCAAACGGGAACCGTACGGCAGGCGTTGAGCCAGCTTTTCGTTACCCTTGGCGTCGCGAACAACAACCTCGGTGTTACGACCCATAACGATCGTTACGCCTTCGGAGTTCTTCACAACGTTGTGGTGACGGATTTCAATCGTGCCTTCAACCGGAGCTTCGACAGAGGATTTTTCCGCACCACGCTGGGCCGCACCACCAATGTGGAACGTACGCATGGTCAGCTGTGTACCCGGCTCGCCGATCGACTGCGCGGCCATAACGCCGACAGCTTCACCAACGTTCACCGGTGTACCGCGGGCCAGGTCACGGCCATAGCACTTGCCGCAAACGCCGATCGCGCTTTCACAGGTCAGAACCGAACGAACCAGAACGCTGTCAACGCCAGCGGTTTCGATCATTTCAGCTTTCACTTCGTCGATCAGATCGCCCTGAGCCACCAGCATTTCACCGGACAGCGGGTTTTTCACATCGACAGCCGCCGTACGACCCAGAATACGCTCGCCCAGGTTGACGATAACGTCCGCACCGCTCATCACAGCGCGCATCGTTACGCCTTTGTCCGTACCGCAATCGTGTTGGGTGATAATTGCATCCTGTGCAACGTCAACCAGACGACGGGTCAGGTAACCGGAATTTGCCGTTTTCAACGCCGTATCCGCCAGACCCTTACGGGCGCCGTGGGTGGAGTTGAAGTATTCCAGAACCGACAGACCTTCCTTAAAGTTGGAGATAATCGGCGTCTCGATAATTTCGCCTGACGGCTTCGCCATCAAACCACGCATACCGGCCAACTGACGGATCTGAGCTGCGGAACCACGAGCACCCGAGTGGGCCATCATGTAAACCGAGTTCATCGTACCGTCGGCGTAGCTGGAAATGCCCTTCATCATGGCGTCGGCCACGTCATCCGTGCATTTCGACCAGATATCGACGACTTTGTTGTACTTTTCGCCTTTGGTAATCAGACCGTCTTGGTATTGACGCTCGAATTCCTTGACCTTGTCTTCGGCTTCTTTCACCAAAGCTTCCTTTGCGACCGGGATAATCATGTCATCCTTACCGAAGGAAATACCGGCCTGGCACGCGTGACGGAAGCCCAGCTTCATCATACGATCGCAGAAGATCACCGCCTCTTTCTGGCCGCCATGGCGATAAACCATGTCGATCAGGTTCGAAACTTCTTTCTTCGTCAGCGATTGGTTGATCAGGCTGAACGGCAGTTCCGGATGACGCGGGAACAATTCCGAAATCATCATACGGCCCGGCGTGGAATCAACGATCAGCGTTACCGGCTGGTTGTTTTCATCAACGGTGTGGTAACGGCACTTGATTTTCGCATGCAGGGACAGGTGACCTTCCGCGATGGCGTGTTGGATTTCGCCAACACCACGGAAAATCATGCCTTCGCCCTTTTGCTTGTCCAGTGCGATCGACAGGTAATACAGACCCAGAACAATATCCTGTGACGGAACGATAATCGGTTTACCGTTGGCCGGGGACAGAATGTTGTTCGTGGACATCATCAGGCAGCGCGCTTCCAGCTGCGATTCAATCGACAGCGGAACGTGAACGGCCATCTGGTCACCGTCGAAGTCAGCGTTGAACGCCGTGCAGACCAGCGGGTGCAGCTGAATCGCTTTACCTTCGATCAGGGTCGGTTCAAACGCCTGGATGCCCAGACGGTGCAGGGTCGGTGCGCGGTTCAGCATAACCGGGTGTTCGCGGATAACCTCTTCCAGGATATCCCAAACTTCCGGACGCTCTTTTTCCACCATACGCTTGGCGGCTTTCACTGTGGTGGCCAGGCCATACAGTTCCAGCTTGTGGTAAATGAACGGTTTGAACAGCTCCAGAGCCATTTTCTTCGGCAGACCGCACTGGTGCAGCTTCAGTTCCGGACCAACGGTAATAACCGAACGGCCAGAATAGTCGACGCGTTTACCCAGCAAGTTCTGACGGAAGCGACCTTGCTTCCCTTTCAGCATGTCGGACAGCGATTTCAGCGGGCGCTTGTTCGCACCGGTGATCACGCGGCCACGACGGCCGTTGTCGAACAGCGCGTCCACAGCTTCCTGCAGCATACGCTTTTCGTTACGAACGATAATGTCCGGAGCGCGCAGTTCGATCAGGCGCTTCAGACGGTTGTTACGGTTGATCACGCGACGATACAGATCGTTCAGGTCGGACGTTGCGAAACGGCCACCATCCAGCGGAACCAGCGGGCGCAGTTCCGGCGGCAGAACCGGAACGACATCCATAATCATCCATTCCGGACGGGTGCCGGATTCGAGGAAGGATTCGATCAGTTTCAGACGCTTGACCAGCTTCTTACGCTTGGCTTCGGAGGAGGTTTCACGCAGATCTTCCTCAACCTTGATTTTCTCTGCATCCAGATCAATCGCAGTCATCAGTTTTTTCAGCGCTTCGGCGCCAATACCGGCTTCGAAGCTTTCGTCGCCGTACTGATCCTGAGCATCCATGAACTCCTCTTCCGTCAGCAATTGCAACGGTTTCAGAGGGGTCATGCCCGGCTCGAGAACGATGTACGATTCGAAATACAGAACCTTTTCCAGCTCTTTCAAAGTCATGTCCATCATCAAACCGATGCGGGACGGCAGGGACTTCAGGAACCAGATGTGCGCAACCGGCGATGCCAGTTGGATGTGGCCCATGCGCTCACGGCGAACTTTGGTCAGCGTGACTTCAACGCCGCACTTTTCGCAGATGATGCCTTTGAACTTCATGCGTTTGTATTTACCGCAAATGCACTCATAGTCCTTGATCGGACCAAAGATGCGGGCGCAGAACAAACCGTCTTTTTCCGGTTTGAATGTGCGGTAGTTGATGGTTTCCGGCTTTTTCACTTCACCAAAGGACCAGGACAGGATCTGTTCCGGGCTGGCGATCGAGATCCGGATGGAGTCAAAAGACTGCGGTCCGGTCGGCTGGCCAAAGAGATTCATCAGTTCATTCATCGTGCAACTCCCGTAAGGGCTAAAAAATCGTTCGTATCTCGGTCAAAAACCCGGTCGCGGACAACGCCGCGACCGGTGTGGCAAGGGTTAGTTGCCGCTGTTCTTCATATCGACGTTCAGACCCAGGGCCTTCAGTTCTTTCACAAGAACGTTGAAGGATTCCGGAATACCGATTTCGAAATTGTCTTCGCCGCGAACAATCGCTTCGTAGACTTTCGAACGGCCAGCCACGTCGTCCGACTTGACGGTCAGCATTTCCTGCAGGGTGTAGGCTGCGCCATACGCTTGCAGGGCCCAGACCTCCATCTCCCCGAAACGCTGGCCACCGAACTGGGCTTTACCGCCCAACGGCTGCTGCGTAACCAAGGAATACGGACCAATGGAACGTGCGTGGATCTTGTCATCGACCAAGTGGTGCAGTTTCAGCATGTAGATGTAACCAACGGTCACGTTACGGTGGAAATATTCACCCGTACGACCGTCAATCAAACGCACCTGACCCGATGTGTTCAAACCAGCTTTTGCCAGCAAGGTGTCGATATCGGCTTCAACTGCGCCGTCAAAGACCGGCGTTGCCATCGGCACGCCACCGCGCAGGTTGTTCGCCATTTCGACCAGATGCTGATCGCTCAGTTTGGTGACTTTTTCTTCGTATTCCTTGTCGCCATAGACGCCCTTCAGATGCTCTTTCAGCTTCTTCACGTCGCCATCGGACGGAGCCTTGCGGTCCGCGAAGGAATCGATCAGTTGACCAATCTGCTTGCCGAGGTTGGCAGACGCCCAGCCCAAGTGGGTTTCCAGGATCTGACCAACGTTCATACGGGACGGAACACCCAGCGGGTTCAGCACGATATCAACCGGCTGGCCATCTTCGGTGTACGGCATGTCTTCGGCAGGAACGATGCGGGACACCACACCTTTGTTCCCGTGACGACCGGCCATTTTGTCACCCGGCTGCATTTTACGCTTCACGGCGATGAAGACTTTAACCATCTTCATCACGCCCGGGGGCAGTTCGTCACCGCGTTGCAGTTTTTCAACTTTGGATTCGAAACGGGCCTTCAGATCATCGACAGCGTCGTCGAAGGTCTTCGACATGGCTTCGATTTCTTCCATGCGGGTTTCGTTTTCAACGCCAATTTGACGCCACAGGCCACGGCTGATGGAGTCCAGATCGGATTGCTTGATCTTGGAACCCTTTGCCAGGTCCAGTTGCTTCGGCGCAGCGGCCAACGTCTGACCAACCAGCATTTCAGCAAGGCGGGCATAGAAGCCGCCTTCCAGAATGGAGCGTTCGTCATCACGGTCTTTGGCCAATTGTTCGATTTCAGCCCGTTCGATCGACAGTGCACGGGCATCTTTATCGACGCCGCGACGGTTGAACACGCGAACTTCAACGATCGTACCCGTTACCCCCGGCGGTACACGCAGGGAGGTGTCTTTTACGTCAGCCGCTTTTTCACCGAAGATTGCGCGCAGCAATTTTTCTTCCGGGGTCATCGGTGATTCACCTTTCGGTGTCACTTTACCAACCAGAATGTCGCCCGCCTGAACTTCGGCACCGATGTGTACGATACCGGCTTCGTCCAGGTGTTTCAGCGCTTCTTCACCAACGTTCGGAATGTCGCGGGTGATTTCTTCGGTGCCCAGTTTCGTATCACGGGCCATCACTTCAAATTCCTCGATGTGGATCGAGGTGAAGATGTCTTCGGCTACGATACGCTCGGACAGCAGGATGGAGTCTTCGAAGTTGTAACCGTTCCACGGCATGAACGCGACCAGCACGTTGCGGCCCAGAGCCAGTTCACCGAACTGGGTCGACGGACCGTCAGCGATAATGTCGCCGGCCTTGATCTGGTCGCCAACTTTCACCAGCGGCTTCTGCGTGATGCAGGTCGACTGGTTGGAACGCTGGAACTTCGACAGTTTGTAGATGTCGACGGTCGGCTCGTCCGCGCGGGTCATTTCCGTGGCACGGATAACAACGCGGGTTGCGTCAACCTGAACCACGATACCGGAACGGCGGGCCGTTACAGCAGCGCCGGAGTCACGCGCGACGGCGGCTTCCATACCCGTACCAACCAGCGGCGCATCGGAGCGCAGCAGCGGAACGGCCTGACGTTGCATGTTCGAACCCATCAGAGCGCGGTTGGCGTCGTCGTTTTCCAGGAACGGGATCAGCGCCGCAGCAACGGACACGATCTGTTTCGGGGACACGTCGATCATGTTGATCGTATCCGGCGTCGCCATCAAGTTTTCACCAGCCTGGCGGCAGGAAACCAGGTCATCCAGGAACTTGCCATCTTTGCTCAGCGGGGTGCTGGCCTGGGCAATGGTGTATTTGGCTTCTTCCATGGCGGACATGTAAACGACTTCATCCGTCACTTTGCCATCAACAACGCGGCGGTACGGGGATTCAATGAATCCGTACTGGTTGACGCGGGCAAAGGTAGCCAGAGAGTTGATCAGACCGATGTTCGGACCTTCCGGTGTTTCAATCGGGCAGATACGACCATAGTGGGTCGGGTGAACGTCACGCACTTCGAAACCGGCGCGTTCGCGGGTCAGACCACCGGGGCCCAACGCGGACAGACGGCGCTTGTGCGTAATTTCGGACAGCGGGTTGGTTTGGTCCATAAACTGGGACAACTGGCTGGAACCGAAGAATTCACGCACCGAAACCGCAACCGGCTTCGCGTTGATCAAATCGTGCGGCATGTAGTTGTCGATATCGACAGAGGACATACGCTCGCGGATTGCGCGTTCCATACGCAGCAAGCCAACACGAACCTGGTTTTCCATCAATTCGCCAACGGAACGCACACGACGGTTACCGAGGTTGTCGATATCGTCGATTTCGCCCGCGCCGTCTTTCAGACCGTGCAGATATTTCAGGATCGCCAGAATGTCATCCTTGCGCAGAACGCGAACGGTGTCTTCCGCATCCAGGTTCAGGCGCAGGTTCATCTTCACGCGACCAACAGCCGACAGATCATAACGCTCAGCGTCGAAGAACAGGCTGTCGAACAGAGCTTGGGCCGATTCAACTGTCGGCGGCTCACCCGGGCGCATGACGCGGTAAATGTCGATCAACGCTTCTTCGCGCGTATCGCACTTATCGGCCAACAGGGTGTTGCGGACATACGGGCCCACGTTCACGTGGTCGATGGCCAGAACCGGAATATCGGTCACACCGGACTTGTCGAAGGCTTTCAGCTCTTCTTCCGTGATTTCATGACCAGCTTCGAAGATCACCTGGCCGGTTTTCGCATCAAAGATGTCTTCCGCCAGATATTGGCCGATCAGCTGGGCGTCTTCGACCAGCATGTCTTTCAGGCCTTTTTCTTCCAGTTGCTTGATCACGCGCGCGGTGATTTTCGTACCGGCATCCAGAACCGATTTCCCGGTTTTCGCGTCGATCAGGTCGTGGTCCAGCTTGACGCCACGCATACGGGCACCGTCAAATGCTGTTTTCCAGCCTTTTTTCTCTTTCGAATACGTCACAACGCCGTAGAACGTGCGCAGGATTTCTTCGTTGCTCATCCCTTGAACCATCAGCGGATCAACCGGCTGATCATTCTCTTCGCACTTGGCGCGGTAATCGGCCGTCATAGAGGAGTCCAGCGCACGCAGCAGCGTGGTCACCGGCAATTTACGACGACGGTCGATACGAACATACATCAAGTCTTTCGCATCGAATTCGAAGTCCAGCCAAGACCCGCGATACGGGATCACGCGGGCAGCGAACAGATATTTACCGGACGCGTGGGTCTTGCCACCATCGTGGTCAAAGAACACACCCGGGGAACGGTGCATCTGGGACACGATCACACGCTCGGTTCCGTTGACGATGAACGTACCGTTCTTCGTCATCAACGGCATATCCACCATGTAGACGTCTTGTTCCTTAATGTCGCGGATGGAGCGCAGGCCCGTGGTTTCATCAATATCAAACACGGACAGGCGCAGCGTCACACGCAGCGGCGCCGCATAGGTCATGCCACGCTGCTGGCATTCGTCGGTGTCGTATTTCGGCTCTTCCAGCTCGTAACGCACATAGTCGATCTCGGCCTTGTCCGCGAAGTCTTTAATCGGGAACACGGTCGAGAACACTTCCTGAAGACCCTGCATTTTGCGGTCTTCCGGCTGTACGTCGGCCTGCAGGAACGCCTCATAGGACTGGCGTTGAATTTCGATCAGGTTCGGCATGGCCGCCACTTCGCGGATTTTCGCGAAAGAACGGCGGATACGCTTACGGCCCGTGAAGCTGTCAACAGCATCAGCCGGGCGGGTAATCACCACAGGCGGGCGATAGAGTGATGGGGGTTTGGACGGCGCAGTCGTTGCGGCTTTCTTGGTCGTGCTTTTGGCTTTAGCGGCCATAACTTTTGTCTTTTTATTCATTGGGGAATTTTTTTCAGAATTGGTGTTTTCAGCAGTCATTGTGCTTTCCTTCGCCCATCAGTTTGCCCGCGGATGGCCTGATTCACCCGCTGACGTCATTGTCCAAAACGTGCCCAAAAGGACATCACCGCCATCACCCTTCCCATGCGCCCGGAAGGTTGAAGCGGTTGAAAAGATTGTATTTTTACCTGGCTCGTGTCAGTGCGTTCACGCTGGCCCCGGGTTAAAAATGCCCCAAAAACAAGGGACTGTGGGCGGATATATGGCGGATGGCGGGGACCAAGTCAAGCGGTTTTTCCACAGAAACCCTCCGCCCACCCCCTGCAGCGAAGAAATCATTATGAAAAGATTTGGCCGCGTGCTATGACGCAAAAAAATTTTAAACGCATGGCTTCATACAGGGATTTTACAGATTATGGATTGGACCAAGACGTGGCTCAGCCTCCGCAACAAATGGAACGACGTGGCCTATCGCATCGCCAGCCCGATGGGCCGCGCAGAGATTTGCCTGGCCGATGCGGTCAAGGCCCTGGTCCAGTTTGAAGCCGAAGGCACGGAAGAGCCCCTGATCGAAATCACCCAGAACTACCTGACCATTGAAAAAAGCACGCCGGATCAAGCCTTTGGCCTGACCGAAGCCATGATGAATCTGAGCGAAACCTATGGCAATTTATTTGGAAAAAGCAAGGAACTTCAATTGCTTACCAATATGCGCGACAATTCTCCGGACCAGGTTTCGCGTCTGTGGCTGCAAATCAATGCCCGCATGGGCCAAATCGCCCAACAAGCGCGACGGGAACGCCGCGAGAGCAAAACCGACGACCCCGCCCTGTTCGGCGCCTGGATTAAGACCATGACCCAGATCCAGGGCATCATGCAGGACGAAGGCATGAAGGGCCTGTTCGCGGATTTCAACCCACCGCAAATGAAAGGCATCCCCACCGCCGCCAGCCTGCCCAGCCGCATGAGCGCGAAGGATGTTGCCGTCTTCTGCATGCGCTACCGCTTCTTCGCCCCGCCGCAGGCCGATTTGCCGAACACGCCGTATCTCTAAGCCCTGAAAAAAATTCAGGCCATGAAAAACCCCCCGTCCTTGCGGATCGGGGGGTTTTCTATTCAGCAGTGAACCGAAATTATTTCAGTTCAACTTTACCGCCAGCAGCTTCGATCTTTTTCTTGATCTCTTCTGCGTCAGCCTTAGCAGCGCCTTCTTTCAGCGGCTTCGGTGCACCTTCAACCAGGTCTTTTGCTTCTTTCAGACCCAGGCCGGTGATGGCGCGAACTTCTTTAATCACGTTGATTTTGTTTGCACCGCCGTCGGTCAGAACAACATCAAAGCTGTCCTTCTCTTCAACCGGAGCAGCACCAGCGCCAGCAGCGGCAACCGGAGCAGCGGCGGAAACGCCCCACTTTTCTTCCAGCATTTTCGCCAGATCGGCTGCTTCCAGCACGGTCAAAGCGGACAGGTCGTCTACGAGTTTCTCAAGATTAGCAGCCATTTTCGTTCTCCTATAAAAAAGCTGATTTAATTTTCAGTATTAGGCTTGGTCTTTGGTTGCGTATGCGTTGGTCACGCGGGCCAATTGAGCGCCCGGTGCCTGCAACAGGCCAACCAGTTTGCCACGCAGGCCATCCAGAGACGGCAAAGTGGCCAGGTACTTGATCTTCGCCAGATCCATCACGCCGTCCGTGCTTGCACCTGCAACGATTTCCAATTTGCCATCGGTTTCTTTGGAAAAAGCGTGCGCAACACGAGCCGCCACAACGGGGTCTTTCGACGTTACGATACCGATCGGGCCTTTCAGCGAAGCGACCAGACCTTCGAATTTCGTACCAACCAAGGCACGTTTCGCCAGCGAGTTCTTTACGATCTTCACGCTGCCGCCTTCATCACGCAGGCTCTTACGGAATCTGCGATCTTGCTCAGCACTGGTGCCCTTGTTTTGGGTCAAGATCACCAGGTTGGCGTCTTCAAAACGCAGTTTCGTTTCAGCAACGATCTGCGCTTTTTCGATCATTTGTGCTTTTTGGGCATGATCCATGGGTTTTCTCCCGGGTTAAAAACAACAAAGGGATGCACCGCATCCGATACATCCCGCCAAAACCTTGATCATGGAAAAACAAAAAGACGCATAATGCCGGAAACCCGACTTTATGCAACGTCTTGAAATTCCCATCTATGCTGGATTTACAATGGGTTAACCCCAGAAACCGGCAGTCTTGGACAGGTGGGATATGTCGCCATACCCCGTATGCCGGGCGGTTATAGGGGAAAAACCGCATATACGTCAAGGTCTTTAAGGCCTTTCATACGAAAAATCTTGACCCCGAAGCCCTTGGCATTATAGAAAACCACTCAACAACGGCAACCTTCAATCCTTAAGGATAAAACAGCCATGGCGAACACAGCCACCCAAGAATGCACCTATTCCATCGAGGCCCTGACTCTGGCCTTCACAACGGCCCATAAAAAGAACCCGAACGGTGCAGACCAGTTTGTTCTGGGCTGGCTGAAAGCCAACGATCAACGCGGCGCCATGCTGGTCAAAACCGAAGGTGAGCTTAAATTGGAAGCAAACCACACGCTCTACGCCAAAATTCACGCCGGCAAAGCCCACGCACGCTAAGCCTGACGAAACGCAATAAAGAACAAGGGCGCGACCACATGGTTCGCGCCCTCTTCTTTTCCTGTGACGTCGCCACGGGCCCTATGCGCAAACCCTATACAGGACGCGGACCATTGGCCCGATAGGGCTCCGACAACGGGGCCCAGCCCAGCGCCTTGGCCGTTTGGGCCAGCCCATAAATTTCAACCAGCGTATCATTGGACGCGTTCCGCGCGAAATCCTGACGCAGGCGGATCATCTGGGACCAGGTTTGGGCCAGCGGATCACTGCAATGATCCATCACCGCCAGATCCGTATCATCAAACGCATGGGCCGCATGGTTGGCCATGACGTTGTTGCCACCCGGACCAATCCGGTTATTCCAGATCGCAATGCCGGCGGAATAAATCCGCTGGGCGGCCTCTGCAGCAGCCAAGTGCAGTGTTTTGTAACGGGTCTTGTCAAATCCATACATCGCTCACGTCTCCTTCGTTTGTTACACCAGATAAAGAAGAAGCCCCGCCTCAGTCATTTTCTGGGGCGGGGCTTCTCGAACACTTACATCATCGCTTAGGCGGCTTTGCCTGCGGATGTTTCCGCGGCCACGCTGCTCAGGTCGATTTTCATGCCCGGGCCCATCGTCGTGGACAGGGTCACTTTCTTCATGTAGTTGCCGCGTGCGCCAGCCGGCTTCGCGCGTTGGATCGCGGTGATGAACGCTTTCACGTTATCAACCAGCTTGCCTTCGGCGAAGGATGCTTTGCCAACACCAGCCTGCACGATACCTTCTTTGTTCGCACGGAACTCGATGGAACCACCTTTTGCGGCTTCAATTGCTTTCGCAACATCCATCGTCACGGTGCCCAGTTTCGGGTTCGGCATCAGGCCTTTCGGACCCAGAACGCGCGCCATACGGCCCATCAGGCCCATCATGTCCGGCGTTGCGATACAACGGTCGAAGTTGATGTTGCCAGCCAGAACCTGTTCAACCAGGTCCTCTGCGCCAACGATGTCGGCACCGGCTTTTTTCGCTTCTTCGGCTTTTGCGTCTTTGGCGAAAACAGCAACGCGAACTTTCGCGCCCGTACCGTGCGGCAGCTCAACCATGCCACGGACCATTTGGTCAGCGTGACGCGGATCGATGCCCAGGTTCAGAGCGATTTCGAACGTTTCGTCGAATTTGCGGGCTTTTGCGGCGTTCTGCAGAACCTTCACGGCGTCTTCTACCGTGTAGGATTTCGTGCGATCGAACAGAGCCAGAGCGGCTTTCATTTTCTTGCTCATGATCATTAACCTCCAACCACTTCAACGCCCATGGAACGTGCAGAACCTTCGACCATGCGCATTGCGCCTTCGATGTCCTTCGCGTTCAGGTCAACCATTTTCAGTTCGGCAATTTCTTTCACCTGTTTACGGGTGACTTTGCCAACGGTCGGACCTTTGCCCACGGTACCGGAACCCGACTTGATGCCAGCGGCTTTCTTGATCAAGAAAGTCATCGGCGGGGTTTTGGTGATGAAGGTAAAGGAGCGGTCTTGATACACCGTGATCACAACCGGAATGGGCATGCCCTTTTCCAGCTTTTCTGTCTTGGCGTTGAACGCCTTACAGAATTCCATGATGTTTACGCCATGTTGACCCAGCGCCGGACCGATCGGCGGCGACGGGTTAGCGGAGCCAGCCGCTACCTGGAGCTTAATATAGCCAGTAATCTGCTTTGCCATTGTTTTCCTCCGTTTTTCAAAAGCAAACGGGTCCGTGGTACGGCCGGGTGAATGGTCTTGAAAACCACCCTACAGCCTCCCACGATCCACGCCCCCGGCCCGCAAAACGGACCAAAGGACGGCGCACCATAGGGATTCCACCTTATGAAATCAAGCAAAAAGAGGGGGCAAAAAGAGCGGGAATTACTTCACCAGACGCATACCGGAGCGCACGCGTGCCCGGCCCGTTTCCGCCGAAGAAGCGGAGGGCAGCGCGGTCCAGTCCTGATCCTTGAGCGACCCAAGGCTATCCAATTGAATTTCAATGATTTTTGCAACTTTACGGTCCGCAACCGCGTCAGAACCAGCCAAATGAACCGCCACAGCCCGGGCCAGATCTTCGCCCAACGTCACAACCCCTGCCCCGTCATCCCGCGCATCATCACCGCGCAGGCTGATGGTCCAGCGCCCCTGATCAGGGTGGAACCCACGAAACCCGGCGCACACCGGGGCTTTCAACGCTTGAATCTGGGCGCACATATCCCGCACGCGGGCGAATTCGAGAGAGAGGGGTTTTGACATCACGCTTCCTGTTCTTTTGACGGCTTTTTTAAGAGCCTAGCATCGGCACCCCACCGACGCAAAGATAAAGAAAAACACCCCGTCCAGATGGATCGGGGTGTTTTTGAAAACTCTTCGACGCCGAAAAATTAGGCGATTTTTTCCACCTGCGTGAATTCCAGTTCCACCGGGGTCGCGCGGCCGAAGATGGACACGGACACTTTCAGGCGGCCCTTCTCTTCATCGATGTCTTCAACAACACCGTTGAAGGATGCGAACGGACCTTCGGCCACTTTCACTTCTTCGCCGATATCGAACATCACGCTCGGGCGCGGACGCTCAACGCCCTCTTGGATTTGTTTCAGCAGGCGTTCGGCCTCTTTCTCGCTGATCGGGGACGGACGGTTGCCGGCGCCCAGGAAACCCGTCACTTTCGGCGTATCTTTCACCAAGTGCCAGACTTCGTCGCTCATATCCAGTTTGGCCAGAACATAGCCCGGGAAGAATTTGCGCTCGGCGTTGACCTTCTGGCCACGGCGCATTTCCATCACTTCTTCGGTCGGAACCATGATTTGTTCCACGCGATCTTCCAGACCGTGTTTCTTTGCCTTTTCCATCAGGGATTCGGCAACTTTGTTCTCAAAACCGGAATAGACGTGCAACACATACCAACGTTTTGCCATTTCAATCTCTCTTCGTTTTTGGTGTTCGTTTAAATCTGTTTCAAAACTGTCCGTTGGACCTAACCACCGAGGCCAATGATAAATTGCACCAGGAAGGCAATGATCTGGTCGGCGGTAAACAGGAAGATGGCCGCAATCGTCACCATGATAAACACGGCGATCGTGCTGACCGTGGTTTCCTTGCGGGTCGGCCAGGTGACCTTTTTCATTTCGGCCTTCACTTGGCGGAAATATGCAACAGGGTTCAATTTTGCCATTTCAATCAATCCTTTAAGCGCAGTTTAACGCGGATCTTTTCCACCACAGGTTCGTATCGCGGCGGGGCCGTTTTCGAAGAACCAGATTGTCGGGGAGATAAGATAAGGATTTTTAGCCCAAGCGCAGTCGGATTGCCAGTGAAAAATAGCGTCCACCAGGCCCGCCCGCACTTTTCTCTGTTATTCATAAGCCGATCAAGGCATAAAATGGCCCCATACCCGCACAGCGTGAGGCAACACCCCGAATGGGCTTTTTGATTGGCAATATCGACATTCCGGACCCCGTGTTTCTGGCGCCCATGTCGGGCATCAGCGACCTGCCCTTTCGCCGGTTGGTCAAACGCCATGGCGCGGGCCTCGTCTTTTCGGAAATGATCGCCAGCCGCGCCACGTTGCAGGAAGAAACCCAATCCCTGCGCATCAATGCCGATAATTACGCCGAAGAATTCCCCATGGCCGTGCAACTGGCCGGATGCGAACCCGACATCATGGCCGAAGCCGCCAAAATCAATGTCGGGCGCGGCGCCGCCATTATCGACATCAATTTCGGCTGCCCGGTGAAAAAGATCGTCAAAAAATTCGCGGGCTCGGCCCTGATGAAGGATGAACCACTGGCCTGCGCCATTATGGAGGCCACGGTAAAGGCCGTCACCGTTCCCGTCACGGTCAAGATGCGGCTGGGCTGGGACGACGACAACCTCAACGCCCCGCGCCTGGCCAAAATGGCCGAAGATGTTGGCGTACAAATGGTCACCGTCCATGGCCGCACACGGTGCCAGATGTACAAGGGCGAAGCGAATTGGGATGCCGTACGTGCGGTCAAGGACGCCGTCAAAATTCCCGTGGTGATCAACGGCGATATCCTGACCCCCGAAGACGCACAGGCCGCCCTGCAAGCCTCGGGCGCGGATGGCGTAATGATCGGGCGCGGCAGTTGCGGCAAGCCATGGGTTTTAAAACAAACGATGGATTACCTGCGCACCGGCACCGCCAGCGCCGCGCCACCAGACGCCGAACGCCTGCGCATCATTCGGGACCATTACGACGCCATCATTGATTATTACGGCGAATTCAAAGGCGTCGCCATCGCCCGCAAGCATTTGTCGTGGTACGCCACCGACATGCAAGGCGCCTCCGAATTCCGCGACCGCATCAACAAGGAAAAAGACCCCACCATCGTCCGCCGGATGGTGGATGAGCAGTTTGCGGCGTAAGATTTTCGGCTGAATTGTCTGAGAAAAATGGCAGGGCCCGCGTGCGCTTGCACGCAGACATAAATAAGGGCTCGAACCCCACGCGTCCGCGCGGTTGCGCGCCATAACAATGGTGGGCGCGTGCTTATAAACGCGAGTGTTCGGCTGTCTTAATGGAGAAAATGGCAGGGGCAGAAGGGCTCGAACCCTCGACCTACGGTTTTGGAGACCGTCGCTCTACCAACTGAGCTATACCCCTGTACCAATCAGGGCCCTTTTTAATCATATCCGGGCCGGGATTTCCAGTGAAAATTATACACTATACGGGTCCGCCCATACAAAAACCCCCGGTCATGCCGGGGGTTTTGTTAACGGATGCGATGAAGCTTAGATATTGTACTTCATCTTGTCGCCGAGTTTCAGGCCACGCTCCGCCGCACTGGTGGGCATGGAGATCGTTGCGGATACGGTCCCTTCCGGGCTGACCGAGTGGATCACAACCGGGTGGCCCCACAGGCTGTACAGATGTTTCAGCACGCCCTTGGTGTTTTCTTCGTGCAGCGGGCGATATTTAAACATCTTGTGCTGCAGGGTCAGGCTGCGGTCACCGCGGTAGTTGTAACCAGCCACCTCGATCGCCGGCTCGCGCTCGGCCAGACGGTATTGGGCAGCCAGACGTTCGGCAATCACCTTGTACCCATCCGGGTTTTGGACCGCGTCAACGACTAGGAATTCCTCCAGCTCGTCATCATGGATGTTGAACATACCCATGTCGCGGATCACTTTCGGGGACAGGAACTGTTCGATGAAGCTTTCATCTTTGAAATTCTGCATCGCCCATTTCAGCGTCGGCAGCCATTCCTTGCCGGCGATGTCCGGGAAATATTCACGGTCTTCGTCCGTCGGGTTTTCGCACATGCGCTTGATGTCTTGGTAAATCGCAAAGCCCAGCGCATAGGGGTTCCAGCCGCTGTAATACGGGCTGTCGAATTCCGGTTGGAACAAAACGCCGCAATGCGATTGGACGAATTCCATCGACATACCATCGTCGATCAAATCCATTTCGTGCAGATCATTCATGATCGTGTAGTGCCAGAAGCTGGCCCAGCCTTCGTTCATCACCTGGGTCTGGCGCTGCGGATAGAAATATTGGGACAGGTCGCTGACCCGGCGCAACAAATCACGCTGCCACTCCTGCAAATGCGGGGCATAGGCCGCAACATAACGCAGCAGGTTTTCTTCCAGATCGGCGGGGAAGTGTTGTTTTTCACCGTTATCATTCGCGGCGTTGTTAAACGCATCACGGAAGATCGGGCTGTCCATCAACGGGTTGACGTTTTGCTGACGGATTTCTTCCAGTTGGGCACGACGGGCCGCTTCTTCCTGCGGGGTGCGGCGTTGCGGCTTGTTATAACGGTTTACGCCATAATTTTGCAGCGCGTGCGCGGCATCCAGAACCTTTTCAACTTCTTCCTGGCCATACTTGTCTTCATAGCGCAGGACGGCTTCGCACATTGCGGCCTGATCCGCCAAAATGTTCCGCGGTTTTGTAAACTGCTTGAACATATGGTTGCCCTTGAAGAAGGAATTGTGGCCATAGCTGGCGTGGGCAATCACCAGCATCTGCATGGTTTTGGTGTTGCTGTCCATGCAATAGGCAATCGCCGGATCGGTGTTAATGACGATCTCGTACGCCAGACCGGAACGCCCCTGATTATAGGACTTCCCTTCCTGTTCGCGCTGCATGCCAAAGGACCAGTGCGGATAGCTTTCCGGCAGACCAACGGATGCGTACAGATCCAGCATCGTTTCCGCGGAAATAATTTCAATGCGGTTTTTATAGGTATCCAGGCCATATTTATCATGGGCCAGAATGGAAATGACCTTGTCCGCCAGCTCAATCCAGTTGCGCGGAATATCTTTATCCTCGGCTCCCGGGACCAACTGCAATTTATAGTCCCAGTCATCCGCCTTTTTAAAGACGTCGCGACCATCGACATAATTGCTCAGCAATTCGTCAATTTTTTGTGCCGGGGTCAGAACCTGTTCTGTTTTCTTTTTTTCTTTTGCCATCTTTTAACTCTTTTATCGTGCAGCGTTTTTAACGTTCAGCCGAATTGGCAATTAAACCATGTCCAACGAGGCCGGGCGCAAATTCGCGCTGACATTCGTTCCAGCACTGCGGCGTTGGAAAAATTCACGGAAGATCGGGAAAATTTCCTGACGGTTGCGGATCTGCCCCATCCAGAATTGATCCGGGTGCTTGGCCTGAATTTCCGCATACATGTGCCACAGATTCTGGTGATCGCGCGGCGTAATTTCCGTGTAGAAATAGGCCTGCATATCCTTCAACAGATCTTCGATCATCGGTTTGCACGCACGGGTATCGTCGGCCCAGTTGTCGCCGTCCGATGCTTGTGCGCCATAGATGTTCCAGTTGCCGTCACCATAACGCTGGTCAATGATTTGACGCGTCAATTGCAACGCCGAAGACACCGTCGTGCCGCCGGTTTCGCGACCATAGAAGAATTCCTTCTCGTCCACTTCCTTCGCTTCGGTGTGGTGGCGCACGAAAACGATGTCCGTTTTCAAATAGTGGCGCTTCAGGAAGCGGTAGAGCAGGAAGTAGAAAATCTTCGCCTGATCTTTGTGTTCCTGCGTCATCGAACCGGATACGTCCATGATGCAAATCATCACAGCCTTGGAATTCGGCAACGGCTTTTTCGTATCAAAACGATATTTCAGGTCGGTGGATTCGTTCCAGGCGGCCGCGTTTCTCAGACCCGGCGCCAGTTTTTTGATCTCGGCGTCTATTTCAGCCATGCGCTTGGAATCGTTCGGCTCAACCGCCGCACCAAATTCAGCGCTCAACTTCACGATCTGTCCCTTGATCCCGCGAATACGCTGGGCCATCGGCATTTCGGTCGGTTTCACCACTTTCACCTTGGCGGGGTCCGCTGGCGGGACGTAATCCGGCGCGTAAGCGCGCAGGATTTCGCGCTTTTCCTGCAGCAACGCCAGCATTTTGCGGTTGGCGTTCGCGCTCATACCCATGACGCGGCCCAGTTTTTCCGACTTGGAACGCGCCAGATCCAATTTGCTGTGCGGACCGGAGGACACGATACCGGCGCGCTGACGTTTATATTTCGTCAGGTCGGCTTCGCGTTTTTCTTCCAGGTTCGGCAATTCCAGATCGTCGAACAGATATTTCAGGAATTCTTCTTCAGACAAATGGAAGGTGAAATCATCTTCACCGCCACCATTCTGGCCAGCACCCTCGCCATTGCCACCGCTGCCGCCGCCATTCGGGCGACGGAAACGCTCACCACCAATAAATTCCTTGTTGCCCGGGTGAACGATATCGTTGATACCGCCCTGACCGTGGCTGATGTGCGGCTGTTTCAAATCGCGTTTGGGGATACTGACATCCGTGCCACCCGCCCCAATGTCGGTGACGTTGCCATCGCTGATCGCGCGATCGACAGCCTTTTTGATGTAACCTTTGTAACGCTCACGAAAACGGCGGCGACTGGCGGTTGTTTGCCCGCTGGATTGACCACGACGGTCGATGATCTCGCTCACAGCTCTTCTCCCTGAAGAATTTTTTTATTGTTTACGCTATGCAACGCGGTTTAGGCGAAATAAGCAAGCTTTTTCACGGCGTTCCATCGGAATAGACACAGCGCGGAACACCCTCCCCAATGGGTTTGTATTCCGCGCTGCACCAGATTCGAGTTTAGATCAGGTCGTAAAATTAACCCAATGTCGGCTTGCTCTTGCGCACGCGGGAATACCATTCGGTCAGAACGCGTGTCTGCGCCTCGGTATAACCTTTTTCGCCCATGCTCTTCACAAACTCTTCGTGACGCTCCTTGGCCTTCTTATCCGCTTTAGCGGTGTAAGAGATCACCGGCAGGATGTCTTCCATGCTGGTAAACATGCCTTTTTCGATCACGTTGGCCAACGGTTTGTACGATGTCCAGGCCGGGTTTTTGCCGCCATTGTTGGCGCGCGCCCGCAGGACATAGTTCACGACTTCGTTACGGAAGTCTTTGCCGTTCATGATGCCAGCCGGTTTTTCGAACTTTTGCAGCTCTTCTTCCAGATCTTCACGGGACATCGTCAGGTTCGTTTCCTGGTCACGGTAATCATGATCCTGGATCCAGTGATCTGCATACAGAACGTACTGGTCGAACTTGTTCTGGCCAAATTCCTTGTAGCTCTGGATATAGGCCGTGCTGATCTCACGACCAACAAAGTCGACATATTTCGGCAGCAGGAATTCCTTGATCAGGTTGATATAGCTTTTTGTCGTCTCGTCACCAAGCTGCTCTTTCTTGATGCGATCTTCCAGAACATTCATCAGACGGATCGGATCGGCGCTGACTTCGTCACTGGCTTCGTTGAAGACTTTGGACAGGGTTTTGAACGCCCAACGGGTGTCAGAACCATTCATGCCTTCTTCGATGCCGGCTTCGTCACGATAATCCGTGTACGGCTTCGCTTTTTTGTCGGTCTCTTTCAGGTTTTCACCGTTATAGACGCGCATTTTGGAATAAACGGTCGAGTGGGCCGTCGGCTTCAGACGGGTCATAACGGACCATTCAGCCAGCATTTCCAGCGTACCCGGCGCAACCGGAGCCTTGGCCAGAGCACTGTTTTTCAACAGTTTCTGGTAAATTTTCAGCTCTTCGTCAACGCGCAGCGTGTACGGCACGCGTACCAGATAGGTACGAGCCAGGAAGGCTTCGTTCTCTCTGTTGCTGCGGAATTTTGCCCATTCGGATTCGTTCGAGTGAGCCAGAATGATACCGTTGAACGGGATCATCCCGATGTTTTCCGGGCTGGAGAAGTTGCCTTCCTGCGTTGCGGTCAGCAACGGGTGCAGCGTCTTGATCGGCGCCTTGAACATTTCAACGAATTCCATGATACCGCGGTTACCTGTGCACAGGCCGCCGGAGTATGCGAAGGAACGCTGATCTTTCTGGGAGTACATTTCCAGTTTACGAACATCGGTTTTACCAACCAATGCGGAAATGTCCTGCGTGTTTTCGTCAGCCGGTTCAGTTTTGGAGATACCAACCTGATCCAGCTTGGACGGCCAACGCTTCACCACTTTGAATTTGGACATATCGCCGCCAAATTCTTTCAGTTTCTGCACGGCCCACGGGGACATAATGCCCTTCATGTAGCGGCGTTCAATGCCATAGGTTTCCTCCATGACGTCGGCCAGCGTGCCGCTCCCAACACGCTTGCTCGGATCAAACAGACCCAGCGGGTCTTCGTTGACCGGGGAGTATTCCAGAACCGTTTTGCCAGTTTTTTCACCAGCATCATCCAGCTCGTCGACTTCAGCGGCCAACGTGTAGAACGGCTCTTGCTCCATCAGCTCTTTCAAGCGTTCAGCCAGAGAGGATTTCGCGCTACCAACCGGGCCCAGCAAATACAGAATCTGCTTGCTTTCTTCCAGGCCCTGCGCAGCGGCTTTCAGGAATTTTGTGATTTCGGAGATCGTGTCTTCCATACCGTAGAAGTCGGAGAATGCCGGGTAGACATTCAGAACACGGTTGCTGAAAATACGGGACAGTTTCGGGTCCGCGCTGGTGTCCAGCTTTTCCGGCTCGCCAATCGCCTTCAACAGGCGCTCGTGCGCGTTGGCGTAAGCCCATTTATCTTGTTTGCAAAGTTCGAGATATTCGCTCAGGGAAATCGGAGCATCTTGCTGCTTGTTGACATAATCTTCTTGGAGTTGCCCCAAGATCCCAATGGATTCGTTACTCGACATAGCATTCTCCCTGCTTCTGGTCGTTTTTTTAAATTCGCTCTTCTTTGCATAAGCGTCATTTACCTAATTTCATTACAAACAACGTGTCAACAAGAAATTGTTCAGAAATTATTAACCACTCACCAGATTCGTTTTTGCGGCGCGGGGCGTAAAAACAGGAATCGGCAGGAATGCTGGGCCCGGGCATAAAGGTAAAAAAATCCCCACCGTTTGCGCGGTGGGGATTTTCTATTTTTCGATCGGTTGATCGTGAAAGATTACTTAATAATCTTGCCAACAACGCCGGCACCGACGGTGCGGCCACCTTCGCGGATAGCGAAGCGCAGACCTTCGTTCATCGCGATCGGGCAGATCAGTTCGACTTCGAAGTTTACGTTATCGCCAGGCATAACCATTTCCGTGCCAGCCGGCAGGGATACGATGCCCGTCACGTCCGTCGTACGGAAGTAGAACTGCGGACGGTAGTTCGTGAAGAACGGCGTGTGGCGGCCACCTTCGTCTTTCGACAGAATGTAAGCTTCAGCCGTGAAGTTCGTGTGCGGGGTAATCGAACCCGGGGCGCACAGAACCTGACCACGCTCAACGTCTTCACGCTTCGTACCACGCAGCAGAGCGCCGATGTTGTCACCAGCTTCACCGCTGTCCAGCAGTTTGCGGAACATTTCAACGCCCGTTACGGTCGTTTTTTGCGTCGGGCGAATACCAACGATTTCGATCTCTTCGCCAACTTTCACGATACCCTGCTCAACACGGCCCGTAACAACGGTACCACGGCCAGAGATCGAGAATACGTCTTCAACCGGCATCAGGAACGGCTTGTCCTTCGGACGGGCCGGGGTCGGGATGTAAGCATCAACAGCTTCCATCAGAGCCTGAATGGCTTTCTCACCGATTTCCGGATCGCGTTTTTCCAAAGCGGCCAGAGCGGAGCCCTTCACCACCGGAATGTCGTCGCCCGGGAATTCGTATTTGGACAACAGTTCGCGGATTTCCATTTCAACCAGATCCAGCAATTCTGCATCGTCAACCTGGTCAACTTTGTTCATGAACACAACGATCGCCGGAACGCCAACCTGACGAGCCAACAGAATGTGTTCGCGCGTCTGCGGCATCGGGCCGTCAGCAGCAGAGCACACCAGAATAGCACCGTCCATCTGTGCCGCACCCGTGATCATGTTCTTCACATAGTCAGCGTGGCCCGGGCAGTCAACGTGCGCGTAGTGGCGGTTCGCGGTTTCATATTCAACGTGCGACGTGGAAATCGTGATACCACGGGCTTTCTCTTCAGGAGCTTTGTCAATCTGGTCATATGCCAGCGCTTCCTTCGAAAACTGCTGCGTAATCGCGGCCGTCAACGTCGTCTTACCATGGTCAACGTGACCAATCGTGCCGATGTTTACGTGCGGCTTATTCCGCTCAAACTTACCCTTTGCCATTTCTAGTCTCTCCTAAGTTTTTGGAAATGTTAAAATAGCGCGGCACCCTATCGACATTGGCGGAAACGGACGCCTCCAGCGCATTAGGTTGAGGGTTTAAGAAAGTTGACGCGCCGTGTCAACTGGTTTTAACGCCACGGTTTTTATGGATCTTTTTCATGGTTTTTCATAGGGCGCGGCCGCAACGCCCCCATAACCATAATTCACCGGGCCCTCATCCAACGGACCCCTAGACGAAGCTCTTCAAGGCGATCAGCAACGCCGCGCAGCCCACCACCCCCAGCCCGGACCAGATATCGCCGTTATTCCGGCGCCCAATCGCGGCATAAACCGCCAGAATAATGACCGCATCCAGCAATTTGACCGCCGGGACATAGGCCGGGTTATCCGCCGCATAATAGGCATAAAGACTGAGCAGCACCGCCGCCGCCATGACCGCACCGATCAGCAACCCGCCCCGCATCGTCGATGGCGCAAAAAAGACCCCCGCTGCGATGGGGCGACGGATCAGGCCATAGGTGCCCAGCAGCGTGATCATCATCAAACCTTCAACAAAAACATAGGCATAGGGCCCCTGCTCAATCGCCGCATTCTGGGTGGTCAGTTTGGCCAGCAGCGGGCCAATCGACGCCGCAAACAGCACGAACCACACCGCCCGCAACGCCCCCATCGACACCGGGCATTTGCGCAGATTGCTGGCACAAAAGGCCCACAGCGCCATGACCACCGCAATCCCCGCAAAGACCCACGGTTGACCCAGATAGGTGTGCAGCAAATCCGGGTCAATCACGAACCAGAGCAGAAAACTGATCAGGATGGAGGACGGCAAAACCCGGCTGACCGCCCCGGCCCCGGCCTGCGGAATCCCACGAAAAAACACCACATCACTGATTGACCACAGCACCGCCCCGATCCCCAGAAAGAGATAGAACAAAGGCTGGGTCGGCAATCCGTTGATCAGGACGAAGGGCAAAGTGACGCAGACACAGGCAATTTTGCACCAGATGGCCAGGGCATAGCCATCCACCCGCAGCCGTTCCTGCAACAGCATCAAAACCGCCGACAAAATTGCTGCGCCGCAACCAAAAAGAACCCAAGCGGGCATAAGAAAGGGGAAAGCCATAATGCGCCGGAACCGCCCACCAAAAGATCTTTAAGAACAAGGCATTATACAGAATAAAGCCCAAGCCGGAAACCAAAAATAAAGGCTTCCTATGGGACAATCTCAATACATGCCTCAGGGAGAAATGATACTATCTTATTCCTGAGTACCCAACCTGCGTAGTGAGTGAAGGTTACACCGAATGTCGCACCCCCGTTTGCATCTCCCCCTTATTGCCGGATTGTTTGCCGTGTCTGGCCTGTTCCTGACCACGGCCCTGCCAGCCCATGCGGACACCCCGACCAGCGCGCTGGTGTCCGAGGACTTGATCAGTGAAATCCACGATTTCATCGACCGCGACATTGTCCGCCTGTCCATCCTGAATCAGAACCAGAAATACAGCGATCTGGACCCCGCCGCGATCACCGCCCTGGACCAGCAATGGGTGGCCGAGTTGAAGGCGGATGAAAAGCCGCTGGTCGCCGCGACATTGTCCAACCCGCTCTCCACCTATCTGACCCGGGTTCAGGCCCATTCCTCCGGGCTGTACACCGAAATTTTCGTGATGGACAAAAACGGCCTGAATGTCGGGCAGAGCAACCTGTCCTCGGATTTCTGGCAGGGGGATGAAGGCAAATTCCAAAAAACCTACCCCGTCGGCCCCACCGCCGTGTTCGTCGATGACGCCGAATTTAATGACGAAACCCTGACATGGAACGCGCAGGTCAATCTGGCCATCGCCGATGAAACCGGAAGCACCGCCATTGGTGCCGTCACCGTTGAGGTGAACCTGACCGAACTGCAACGCCGCATGAACGCGCGCAAGGATGTGAAGAAGGCAGAGGCGCCAGAAGCCAAAGCACCTGTCGCAGAGCCTGTAGCCGAACCTGTGGCAGCAGCCGCGCCAGAACCTGAAGAAGCCCCCGCCGCCGAACAGGCCCCCACAACCAATGCCGACGCAAACAACACCCCGGCCGCAGAATCGACAGGTGAGTAATCATGTTTAAAAATATGTCGTTACAGAAAAAATTGCTTCTGGGTATGGGCTTCACAATGCTGATCAGTATTGCGGTCGGTGCCTATATTCTGATCAGCGTGCTGAGCCTGCAGAAAAACCTGGAATACGTCGAATCCGTCAACAAGGTGCAGGAAGAAGTCTACGCGCTGGAACGCGATCTGGCCGAAGTCAGAACATCCCTGGCCGACTTCCTGAACTCCGGCGATCTGGCCAAGCGTGACTTGTACCTCAAGGAACAGGCCCAGCTGGAAACGGAGAAAGCCGACACGCTCGCCCTGCTGAAAACCATTGGCGGCGATTACGCCACCAAGGGTGAGACAATCTATGCGGATCTTGCGGAATGGAAAGACACCATTGTCGCCAAACAGTTGGATTACATGACCCGGCCCGACACCGTGGACTTGGCTCGCCTGATTCAAGCATCCGAAGAAAACGCGACGATCCAGCGTAATCTGACTGAACATTTGAACGCCATCAACACGCCGCTGACCCAACTGTTACAGGACAGCGCACAATCGCAACGCCGTGTCATGGCAACAACGCGCATTGTGGTGATTGTTGGTGCCATCCTGATGTTCGCCGCCACTGTGGCCGTGTCCATCTTCCTGGTCCAGATGATCAGCAAACCGCTGGCCCGTCTGGTCGGCGTGACCAATCGCCTGGTGCAGAAACAATGGGATGTATCCGTCACCGACACCGACCGCAAGGACGAGGTGGGACAGATGGCGTCCGCCCTGTTGCTGTTCCGTGACAACGGGCTGGAGAATGAAAAGCTTCAGGAGCAACAGCGCAAGGAGGACGAAGCCCGCCTGCAACGCGCGCAGAAGATCGAGGCGCTGGTCGCCCGTTTCCGCGACGATTCCGCCACAACCACCAGCGCGCTGGAACAGGCCACGGCGGATATGCAATCGGCATCCGACATGATGTCGCGCATCGCATCCAAAACCATGGATTTATCATCCCGCGTGACCGAGGCCGCCAGCGAAACCGGCACCAACGTCCAGAGCGTGTCCGCCGCGACCGAGGAATTGACCGCGTCCATCAACGAAATCAGCGTCCAGCTGAACAAAACCAGCCAGCAATCGGTTGACGTTCAACGCGCCGCCGAAACCGCAGTGACGCAAATGAGGACACTGGAAGAAACCGCCAACGCCGTTGGTAACGTTATCCAGATCATTTCGGAGATTGCCGAGCAAACCAACCTGCTGGCCCTGAACGCCACGATCGAATCCGCCCGCGCCGGGGAATCCGGCAAGGGCTTCGCCGTGGTCGCCAACGAAGTCAAAACGCTGGCCAGCGAAACCGCCAAAGCGACGGAGAAAGTGCGCGAACAGATTGAGAGCATGCAGGCCCAGGCCCAGGATGCTGTCAGCATGATCGACAACATTTCCACCGTGATTGAGGACCTGACCGCCGCGTCCGCCTCCATCGCCGCCGCGATGGAAGAACAAAGCAGCGCCACGCAGGAAATTTCCCGCAGCGTCGCCAACGCCGCCATCGGCACCGAAGATGTGGTCCGCAACATCACCGAGGTCAACGCCTCAACCGAAGAAACCGGCACCACCTCCAGCAAGGTGCGCGACGTCTCCGAAGAACTGTCCCAACGCTCGGAAAGCCTGAAAAAGAGCATTCAGACGTTTATTGAGTCGATCAAGACGGCGTAGGACTGGACTAAATGAACAAATAAAAAACCCTCCCGATTTGGGAGGGTTTTTTATTTGTTCCCTGCACTGCCGGTCATGATTTTGGCCCACCAATAAAAGTCCGATTGCATATTTAACAATTGCAATTCAATATAGCCACGATATAACAACCAAAGGTATTTACTTAAGAAAGAAACGGCCAATGAAACTCACAATCATCCAGACCCTCATCATTGCCGTTGTATTATCAGGATGCGTTACAGCCCGACCGCCCATGACAGACCAACAGATCGCAGAGGTAAACGATGCGGCATTATGTTCATTATCCAATACAGAGAACGACATAAGAATTGACGCCGAGATAATGTCAAGGAAACTGGATTGCGATCCAGCCTCCCTTGTTTGTGCTGCCAAGGGGCTCAAAAAAGGAACATCAAAATTCGCGCAATGCAGAAAAGAAAAGGCTGCCGAAAATAAACTTCAAGCCCAGAAGCGCGCAAACCCAGCCTTCGGATATTGCTTTGATAGTGGTTTTGAAATTGGCAGCCAGGCTATGGCAACTTGTATGGCGGCTTGGAGCGATCGTGAACAAAAAGCCAAGCCCGTACATACAAGCTGTAGCACAAGAAAGAACTCCGTCCATTGCACCACTTATTAGCCTGCATGAATTGAAACGAGGAGATAACTTTCGAAAAGAGGATTCTCTTCTTTAGCAATCCAGAATTTGGGGCCAATAAAACCAAATCCGATGCAAGATTGCGGATAAATTGGAGGGTGAAGGGAATCACATTAAAAATCTAAGGCTTTGATTTGAATCAGTTTTGCCCTATGTGAACTTGTCACCCACCCCCATTTATGCCCCCAGCGTGATAAATCACCCGTAAACAGGGACGGACAGAAGTGAACCTACATGGAATTTGCTTCGCTGCCAACATTGAAGGTGAGCGCACTTAATTCACGGCCCTGCATACCAATCATAACGCTCCCCATCTGGGTGTAGGTGTGCTTGATTTCCGAGGATTCGGTGAGTTTGCCGTGTACCGTATCCTGAATTTCTTTAATGGCCGAAATATCGCCGGAGAGAGCCTTCTTGATTAAAGCTAGAGCAATCGCCTCCTCGACGGTGATCTTACCTTCAAGTTCAAAGGGAATATCCGAAGGGTTGTCTCTAAGACTGAGAGCAAGATAACGCTTAAGGATGGTGGAACGATTCAACGAACCCTTTGGCTTTCCCGCAGGATTCCCCGACTGCCCAGCTTGCCAAGGCGTTAAGTTTTCAGAATGTTTCACTGTTTCCTCACTGTATATACTTATTATACAATTTGTCCCATTGCTGACCATCATTAATAGTCAAATAATCATTTCTCTGACCTTCCATAAAAAAATTTTAGGCCCGTCCCAAGAAAGGCTCACTCATGCACCCACTGAAACCTGATGAACAAAGTAAAAAATGGATAGGTCGATTCTCAGTACAAGAGCGACCGGACGTATATGGTCATTTGTTTTTTACAGCCGACGAGGGCATCAGAACGGAACTCTTCTATGATACAAAAGAAGAAAAAACTCCTCACATTCCACTGAATGGCATGATCGACTGCATATCAGGAGTTACAGAAGGATCAGATAAAGTAACATTGATCAATTGCTTTGAAGGAGGATCGATACAACGGGGAGGCCTGAATCAATTCAATTTACATGTTAATTATCTTTTATGGGGGCAACATGTCACAGACCTAAACAAACCATTATTCAAATTATTTTCTTTCAGCTCTCAATCTTTCCACGCATTCATATCTCCTGAAAATATCCGAGTGCACCACAATCATAAGAATGACCGGCTTAGCGTTAAGTATGTAAAACCTAGGAATAAGATATACGAATGTGAAAATCTGGGAACCTTAGAAATTGATATTGGTATTCGGCAATTCTATTTGGGAGAATTATCCGATGGAAGTTATCCACTTAAAGAAGAAGCAAGATTAGAAATTAACTTTAAAAAGAAAAAGTCACTTAATGAAATAATAGCTATCGCAAAAACTCTCGATCTTTTTTTCTCAATTACCTCCGGAAAATTTATGGCTATGCCAAGAATATCTCTTGGGAAAAATGACCTCAAAGAACTTTCCGAAGGGAAAATTCATGAGAACTTTGCCGATCTCCTTTTGACAATGGATTGGTACAAGCCTCAAGAATTCTCGCATTGGAGAGATAATACTCTTGTGTTCTATGAGGTATCTAGAAATTGGGGAAAAATTATTTCTAAGCTAATACAAGAGTCAGATATTTTGATCAGGCCAATGGGGCTATATGCTGCCGCAACAGCGAGAAACCTAGATATAGAAACAAGGTTTTTATATCTAATTCAGGCTATAGAAGGGTTTCATCGTCGGATTTATGAGACCGAAATTATATCTAAAAGCGATTTTAAAGAATCTAAGAACAACCTATTAGCTACTGCAAAAAAAATTAAATCAAAATCCGCTCAAGATCTTTTTGTTAGAAAAATATCCGGATTAAGAAACGATCCCTCATTAAATCAAAGGATACAGCATCTCTTTGGAAATCTTCCAAAAGAGGTTGCATTCTGTAAGCCTGAATATGCCCCTAAAATAGTTAAAATTAGAGATACGCTATCGCATAATCTAGAAAGTAAATTTGATAACCATGCCTACCAAGAATGTGCTTCTTACAGCGATCTCTTGCAAAGGCTGTTTGAGCTTAGTTTGCTAAAGTATCTAGGAGTTACCAACAACACTCTTAAAAAGATATATGATAGAAACTGGAAAATTAGATACGTTAATAAAACCATAACAGAAATTTTAAAAGAAAAATAAAAGATCGGGTCAAAAATACGTTTATAGAGCACCCAAGCCTACGGCTCTTTACAAAACTATCTATTATTCACTCTCTTCCTGATTAGTCAGCCTTTCTATTTTTTCCAAGTAAGCCATTAATCTGAAATTATTGAGTTCTGATTCTTGGCTCAATTTTTTTACGACAGGAATAAGCTTTTCTTGAACATGCCGATGCTGAGTAACACAACCTGATATGGATGGCCTTTCCGATAAGAAAATCTCCATAAACCCTCGGAGTTGCCGTGATTCCTCAGAGGTTCTAAGAAACGCCTCAAAATCCCCCTCTTCAAAGCGAGATAATATTTCGTAATCTCCTTCAGTAAGCCTATATTCTGGACATCTTTCTGCCGCCTCCTTGATTCGATCAATTCGATCAACGGTAGAAAGTATTTCGGCAATCTCTTTATTGTAGAGCTCGTTATGAGCTTCATTAATTGAGGCGCTCAATTCGGCATCCAAGACACCGGAAAAATATATATCTACATCACGCAAGCGCAGAAATGCTGAATTTTTTGTACGAGCCAATTCAACATAGATACTTACTAAATCAGTTGCGGCTTCGTTCTCATTGAGCTTTCTTAAAATGCTTACATACTGATTTAAATGCCCAATCGAAGGAAAAAGATTAGTGCTTTTTTCTATGCTTTCCTTCATAACCGCAATCAACTCATCGGTATTATTTTCAAAGCCATCCCATAGAACATCACCCACCTTGCTGTGCAAATGAGATGCTTCGTTCTTTAGTTTAATTTTTTCCGCATCCTCTTTTGTTCGTTTCAAAAGGGTAGAGAGGTTATCTTTGTTTAAAAACCCCTTCTTAACATATTCTCCAAAAATTTGATCAAGGTCGTCTGCTCCATTCCAATCATATTGGGCTTTCAAACGAGAAAAACTTTCCACCCAGTTTTTATCAATCTTTTCGTCAGAATTTCTCTCCGAAGCGAGATAATCAATCATAGAGAACTGACGTGTATCCGTTTCTAAAGCCTCCTCTAAGCTTGGCCATCCCTCTGGCCTAGAGAAATATAAAACAGTAAAAAGACTTATAGAATTAATCGCATTTTTATAATAATCATCATCTCCTGAACCCCCTAAAAGCTCACTTAGCTTATCCAAATAGTTTTTAATTTTTTGGATAGTGCGAACATTCTCAACATCCATGGATATTATGCACTTTTCGATATACTCGTAATGAGCGGTATCTTCTGGGAAGACCAGTCTTACAAGATCACGACATTCCGGCTTATAATGCAGCTCTATATCTACAACTTTTTCTCTATGCTTCTCATATTCCGGCTTTCTCTCCCCTGCAATATTTTCGTCATTAACAATGATCACAACTTTGCATTTTTTTTGCTCTTTTAATAATGATACGAGGCCATAGATATCTTTGATATCCAACTCCCTTCCTGCCCGCTCTAGATCATCAATACAAATGAGCTGATCTCTAACTGAAAACCACCCAACACGCCATAAATCCAGACCGCTGCCCACAAAGGGTATATCTCCAAAACTTTTTATGAACTTATTCAGCTTACCAAAGGAGGCTTTTAAATAATTTAGCCCGTGGCCTTCCACAATCTGATTAAGATTGCTAGAAAGTGTTTCTAAATTAATTTCTTGATATGTATGCGAAATCGGCACCGATTGTTCAAATATCAGCGCCTTCAACTCATCTAAAGAGTTACAACCAAACAAAGAAACATAAGAATACTGCTTATGAGGAATAAAATTTCCTTCATTCTCCTGCGCCGCTTTTTCTAGCCATCTCGACCAAGCATATGTTTTTCCTATTCCCCATGCCCCCTTGATGACTAAAACTTTGGGTTCCTTCGCCCCCAAAAACTCAATCACAGCCTCTTCAATTGCCTCAATCATCGGATATCCCCTCTAAATGAAGAGATAACTTTAATTGAAATCACTTCATTTTTCAGCCAATATCTTCTTGGTTTGTTCTCTTTGGAATGAACTGGGGCTTTTCATCCCCGTTACTAGCGGCAAAGACACTGCCGGAAATGTGTCGTCACTCAGCTTTGACTGGGTGGCGATGTCATGTCCAACGCGCAAGCTAAAAGCATCGCGCCGTTTCTAGTAAGCGGATGAAAACACCCAGTCACCAGAGCAGGACAAGCTCTGGTGATTTTTCATTCCGGAAGAAAAAAACATATGAAGCTAGAAATACTAAAGAAGCTAAATTGGGGGCATTTAACTGTCGTTAGCCTATTCTTTTTATTCCCCATCTATGGCGCGGCTAAAGGGACGATGAGCCATGATAGCGGCTATCTTCTTCTACTAAATTTTCTCGCAATTCTTTTCTTGGTTCTGCTCTTAATAGGTATATGGAGCCTACCCGCGCTTATTCTCTTTGGCCTTTACAGGCTTAAAGGACTGACTGCCGAGGATATTCCGGATCGCTTCCTATATATATCCTGTTTTATAGGGTTTTTCTTATGTCTATATGCCGGAGTTTTCTTTTCGGATTTATACGAAGCTTTTCAATCAGCGGCATTGGAGATTATCTATGAACACTAAAGCAATAAAAAAAGGGGTTTTTGCTGTAATTCTTGTCCTTGTCTACCTCGGCTTCTTTATCTGGCAACAAAGCGTTCATTTAGGCGCATTGCCCTTAGTAGCTGTCACTGTTTTTTGGACATGGATATTTTACAAAGTTACAGGAATGGACTTCGGTTTCTTTTCCGAGGAGAAAGAAAAATGATATCCGGACAACAGACACCCCTCTAGGGGCGTGTCTTGTCTGTCCATCCTCGGTTTATCCGGGATTTGTTTGTCCAGATTTGTCCTTTCTGTCCACAATCCAGATATAGTCCGTATAACTGCATGTAATTCCTGCATTATTGAGTTGGTCTATAGCCCTTGTGATAGCTTTATTCTCACTGTCCGGTTTGTCCGACGAAGAGATTTTCTCACGCTTAAGATAATCTCTATATTCGGAAAGAGTTACACAATCCACCATTGGCATTTCTTTCCGAACTTGGCGTTTCTCCCCCTTATCAATGATGCAGTTTCGGAGAATGTCGAGCGCACGGCGTTTCTGACCAGAAAGCTTCTTTTCTTTTGGTGCGATAAGGCAAGGCGATAGAACGCATGATGTTATCGGCTCACCATCTTCATCCTCACCAATCTCAATCGGTGTCAGTTCAAAACTGAATTGATCGCCTAATTTACCATCACGCTGTTTGAGGACTTGAGCTGTAATGACCCCGCTATCCTGTGATACCTCAATCTCGGTATCGATGGCTGCACGAAGAGAGCTATGTCCTCTTGCTCCTCGGCTACTATCTTTTCCGGAGTGGTGAATCACCATAACGTGCGCACCTGTTTCTTCACGGATTTTATCGCAGCACCGAATGAAGAATCCCATATCTTCGGAACTGTTTTCATTGCCCCCGCCCATCGCTCGCGCCAGCGTATCAACCACGACGAGTTCAACGTCTTCAGTTTCCTTGATCTTTTCAATCAATTGGTCGCAATCGTTATTCTCGCCTACAAGCAGGATGGTACGAAGAGCCAAATATAGCTCGCCGTAACGCTCAAGTTTATGATGGTTACGGAATGCTATCAGCCTCTCAGCTATTCCTAGCCCACTTTCTGCCGCGATATAAATCACCTTGCCTTTGCGGGTCTTTCGATCCTGCCACGACCACCCCAAGGACATGTGGGCGGCGATATCGAGTGCAAAGAATGTTTTCCCGCTATTACTCTCACCATAGACAACGCTCATGCCACCCTGTTCAAGAAGGCCTTTGATGAGATACTTTCGACGTTCCATAGCCTGTAAATCAGGCCATGGATAAAGGGTAATGGGTTTCTTAGGGAGCTGCGCAGTACCTTGGTTAAGGTAGTCTGCAAACCCTTGATCTTCAGTCACCCATGGTGGTGGCTCCAAGGAAGACATTACACATCCTCCCAGTTAAACCGTTTCTCAAAATGACGCTTAATGAGCGCGGGCATTTCTCCAAGGCAGAAGAGGCGATATCGCCCTGTTGGTTTCTCGACGCAATGTGGCTCTCGGATACCAGTTCCCCCCTCGGAAATTCCATGGAGGTGGCTCCCTCCACAGAATGGGCAGATAGGAATATACTGGTATTCCGTCTGATATTTCTCGTTATAGACTCGGTACGAGAAGACAACAAAATGACCTTGTTTATCCTTTACATTGTTGATATCGCACATGATTAGGCTCCCCTTCCTTCGGATTGAATTTGAGGAAGCTGATTCAAAAAACGATCGATATCGTCCTTCAAGACCAACGTTCTTTTGCCGAATTTCCTAGCAGAAAGCGATCCATTACTAATTGCGCTGTAGAGCTTTGTTTTTCCAATGCCCGTCAAAACAGACACTTCGTCGATCGAGTATGAAAGTTGCATTTTAATCTCCTATGGATTGAATCATCGTGACGCCCTATGCGTTCACACGAATCTTCTTGCCACAGGAAAAAATGGTGCATTCCCGGAATAAGGCTCAAAAAGCTTTATTCCGGGAAAGTCATTGCTTTGACTTAATAATAATTACTCTATCGTTAGGACGATAGAATGCCTTTTTGATATTCTCCGGATATGAAATGTCTGCACAGGCCAATGCTGCTTTGATAAAATCCAGCTTAGATTGATCGCTTGATACGTCATTGAGGCGATCAAAGCTCTCGGCCAAATGATCAATAATCACCTTCCGAGCACGCAATTCCTTTGCGCCACGGCTTTCCCCTTGATTCTCTTTGATTACCTGATCAGAGCAACTAACTAACTCGGTTAGCTTTTCGATTAGACTAAATGCATCAAACCCTTTCGCCTTCAATTCAGCAGAAAAAAATGGGTCTTCTGTAAGAAGTTCGGAGTATAAATCTTGAGCCTTATTTTTTAAGGCCTGAAACTTATTTGATACATTTATTGGAGTTGGAGAATTATCAAGATACCTCACTAAAGTAGGATATATGCCAAGAAAAAAACGCACATTCTGAATCAGCTGATTTCCATTATTATATAGAGCCCTTTCCTCTTTGATCTCATCCTCGTTAAGGTCATATAGGCTTCTTTCAAAATCTTCTCTGGTTCGGAAATATGTGTGTCCTGCACACTCCAGCAACTCCATACATTGCTCTTCATTAAGCTCAAATAAAGATTCTTCAGAATCGATAATAATTTTTTTATTATCCATGAAAGACACTTAATGTCTTTCAAAAAAAGAGAAGAGGGCTCTTACCATAGCCCTGACAGCACCAAAACTAATTTCCAAAGATATCATTCTTAAGCTCGTCATATATCGCCATGCCCGGTTTTATTAGAGGTGAAAGCGTAGAACGCATAAAAGCCTTTGCATTATTCCCCCCTGAAGTTATCTGAAGAATTCTTTTAGTTTCGGTATATATTTTGCCAGATGCGCTTTTGATATCATCTGGAGGATTTCCTCTTGTTGCGCTCTCCTGAACTGCTTGCTG
The DNA here is from genome assembly GCF_000348745.1 of Micavibrio aeruginosavorus EPB. NCBI lineage: Bacteria > Pseudomonadati > Bdellovibrionota > Bdellovibrionia > Bdellovibrionales > Pseudobdellovibrionaceae > Micavibrio > Micavibrio aeruginosavorus. The sequence continues at coordinate 2,138,828 of NC_020812.1, forward strand.
TTTAGCGTCCAAAACAGCAGGAGTTTGTGTAGGCTGCCCTAAGGAATCACATAAAGCTGTCAAAATTTCATCATCAAACAAATAAGATTCCAGATGTCTTCTGGAGAGAACTCTCACTCCTTGGCGCTCATAATCCTGTATGTCTTGCGGTGAATGATCATCTCGATCAATCATCCTCACAATTTCAGATCCTCTTGATAAGGCTTCAATTGCACCAATTAAGGCATGTTTATCTCCGCTTACGTCATGGGCATTGCCGCCAGCAATAAACTTTGTATCTGGGAACTCTTCTGAGAAAATTGCATTCAGGCATTGTGCGTCATGTTCGACATTCGGGCCAAATGCTGTACCACGCGGAACCCCTTCACATATTACTATTCTTTGCGGAGAAATTAACTCCGCTAAATCATCCAAGGCGACATGTAACACTGATTCCCAAAATGCTCTATTAGGTTGCACAGGTGAAATAGTTACTGGGTTATCAAAATCATTGTTATCGAAGTCTAGGAAAACCACTTGATCCGGATGTTGTATAGATAAGTCTCTGGCCTTTCTCATCATCCCTATTGAATGTGTCGATAACCAAAGCTGGGATTCTTGCCCGGTAAGACGAAATAACTCGCCTAACAACGCTCCCTGTAATCGCGTATTCATATGCAATTCAGGTTCATCTATGCAGAAGATCGTATTATTATAATCTCTGCTTTTTACGACCATATCCAAGATAAGATCGAAAGCAGATTTTTCACCCCCTGATAAATTTTTATAGTCGAACTTTTGGCTTATTCCTTTGGAAAAAAAGAATGTTCCATCTTCCAGTGGATCGCCTAGGTCGTTAATATTTAGATCAGGAAAAACATTCTGAATCGACGCTCTTATGTCGCCAATTACATGCTGTCGGAACTCAGCTATTGTTCTATTTTCATCAAAATCCACAAACGCATCTTTAAAAGCTTGTGATGCAAGGCGCTGGTAGTTCTTACCTACGGCTGCATCATTTTCAAAAAGATGATGAAAGCGGTTTTCATCTAGCTGAGATCCAACTCTTTGCAAGTTATCCATTCTAAATTGCGGATCATTTCTGTATGCTGTGCGAACATATAAAGCTTTTTTTCGTTCGTCAGTTTGAGTTGGCTCTTGCCCATGCAGAGTTACCTTTACGGCTTGCTGTAAATTCAAAACCGTACCGCTTCCTTGTTTGACATGATAATCTAGCAACCATCTTTCTCCTTGCCCCTTCCAATTTTGATGCCATGATTTTAAACCATCGAATAACGAGGATTTTCCACAACCATTTGGCCCTGCAATAATTACAAGCTTTGCCGTCTCAGGAATATTATCGATAGTTAAGTCCGTAAAACGTTTGAAATGTTTAAGCTCTATTTTCTTTATTTTCATTACAAGACTCTCTTCAAAAATATTTATTTATATTCCAAAATTTTTTGGAAATTCTCTCAGAACAAATAACTTACTCTGCCCTCATTATCATGCTATGTGCGCTAAAAAATGCCCCCTAGACTATGCTAGAGATCGTATTCGCGCAATATCAGCAATTGATTTAACGGCCTCTATAAAAATTAGAGCAAACCATTCTTCATACTGTAACGCTGTACTTTCATGAGAATAACGCCATTTTTCAAAACCATTGCTTATTGCGGTTAATTGATCAATGAACCCATCATAGGCAGTGTAGTCCTTAGAAAATCTCCTTACAGAAAGAGCATTGCCTCTCGCAACAAAAGGGTTCTGGTTAATCGATTTATGGGCGTAAACATCATGTTTTACATTCTCCGGAAGCTTCTCATAAAGCCTCAGAATATTGTGACCGCGTGGTGCTTTACCATTAAGAACGAAGTGAAGGTCTTTAATATAAAGCTCAACAGCGAAAGCTAAGCATACAACGCTTGGACTCATTGTGGGAAACGAACCAAAAGCTTTTCCACTTAATCTTGGCTTTCCTCCAGACCTCTGCATTTCCTCGAATGAAGCCGTGTTATGCTCGCTTAGTACGCGATAGGCGTTAAAAAAATCATCTGCCTGAAGTCGTATTTTTATATCCATTTATGCGTCCATCATCTTTTTAAAGTTTCCTGTCACTATATTCCCCGCCGTAGCAACCTCATCAAGGTAATCCGCCCATTCACCCATCATCTTCCGGCGTTCATCCAAGAATTGGGCGCGATCATACGCACGATCTATCTTGTTCCGGTGAGCATGGGCAAGCTGCCTGTCCACAACTTCATGCCGATAACCCAGTTTTTCCTTGATGTTCGACATAGCGAGAGCGCGGAAACCGTGTCCTGTCATGCGTTTCTTGTAACCCATACGCCCTATAGCAAACAGAATAGTATTATTGCTCATAGGGTCTTTTGGACGGACTTGGCTAGGAAATACCCACGGCGTAGTGAGGTGTTCCGTTTCTTTCTTTTGCTCTTTAAGAATCTCAATCACCTGCCGTGAGAGAGGCACGATATGAGGGTTACGCATTTTCATACGCCAGCCGGGGATTTCCCATGTCGCATTTTCAAGGTCGAACTCGTCCCATGTCGCGTTAATCAATTCACCCGTCCGGACAAAGGTCAGCATCAGGATTTTGATGGCACGGCGCGTGGTGGCAAACAATCTGGCCTCATTGCGTTCTAGCTTTTCAAGAAACTCCGGCATTTCCTTAATATCCAAACAGGCATAGGAGGTCGTTTTGTTGACTTTAAGCGCACCTTTCAAATCAGCCGAAGGATCACGCTGGCAACGGCCTGTAGCAATCCCATACCGAAATACCTGACCGGAAATCTGTTTCACCCGCGCCGTGACATCCAAAGCCCCTCTTGCCTCGATCCGCCGCAAAACGCTCAATAGCTCCGGAGCGTCGATATCAGCAATTGGTCGATTTCCAATATATGGAAATATATCAACCTCCATCCGGCGCGTGACATTTTGGGCATGAGTAGATGTCCATCGAGCCAATTGTTTCTCATGCCACTCCAAAGCAACAGCCTTGAAGGTATTTTCGGCATTCCGGATCGCCTCGCGCCTATGGGCCTGCTTCGCATTTGAGGGATCAACGCCCTGCACAAGCTGCTTCTTGGCCCTCTCCCGCCCGTCACGGGCATCCGCAAGAGAGACGATGGGATATGCCCCTAGCGAAATCCGCTTTTCCTTACCCAAGAAACGGTACTTCAAACGCCAGAGTTTGCTGCCGTTCGGCGTTATCTCAAGAAATAGGCCGCCCCCATCAAACAACTTGTAGGATGATTCTCTAGGTTTTGCGGCCTTACATGTCTTATCTGATAGCTTCATCTTGCCCCCATTTTTTAGGTCTTCTTGCCCCCATCCTTGAGGAAATACCCCCAAAGCTGCCCCCGAATTGCGCGATTGCTGGCGAACGATAGAATTTTACCACGAACAAAAAACGCAAATGTAAACCCTTATTTGCAAGGGTTTAGCATACGCCTGTGAATGGTGATGAATGTCTGCGAGGGATAAAATGGAGCGGGTGAAGGGAATCGAACCCTCATAGCCAGCTTGGAAGGCTGGAGCTTTACCACTAAGCTACACCCGCGCTCCGATTGGATGGTCCATATCTAAAGCACGAAGGGGCAAAAATCAAACCGAAATCCACGGTTTTCCGCCCTTTCCGCCGAGCACGGCCCCAATTAACAGAATCATAAAGCTTTTCGCCCACAATTCCCCTGAAGAACAGTGAGGATTGTGCCCGCGATGGCCGATGAACCAACACCCAATCCAGACACCAATACAGCGCCGGAGCAGCCCCTGAAACCCGTGGGCAAGGCCGGGAAGATCATTGCCCCGACGGCGACGCAATCGGGCGCGGGGGTGGCGTGGAATAACGGCACCGCGACCTATGCCGGCAGTGACGGCAAGGACATGTTCAACGGCAGCGAAAAGGACGATATTTTCCTGTCCAACGGATCAACCAAGAACGCCGACCCGTCCGACCCGGGGCGCGACCGTGAAACCATGAATGGGCACGCGGGCCATGACGTGGCCGTCCTGCCCGGTTTCCGTGAGGATTATAAGGCGGTGATGCCGCACGCCACCCAATATCCATCCGCCAGTTCCCCGGCATGGGAAAACACCGACACGCTGTATGGCCGCGTCATCGCGCTGGAAAATATTCACACCGGCGAAAGTTACGTGATGAGCAATGTCGAATCCGTTGTGTTCGACAAAGGCGATCCGTTCGCCAACCCGAAACAGGCCGTGCAAAACCTGCCCGAAAAGATTGAAAGCGGCGCGATGCAGAGCGTCAGCACACAGGAATTACATTTACAGGCCCAGGCCGATTTATCACCCGCCGAACAACGCGCCGCCAAAATCGCCGCCACCCGCGAATGCGCGCAAGAGGTGGCCGGGCAATATAAAATGGGCATGGGGGTTGAGGGCATGATCAATATGGCCGACACGGTCGTGCAGAAACTGGATCAAAGCGGAATCGAGGTTGATAACCGCAAGCCACCGGAACCAGACCAGCCGACATCCAACGTCACGCAACGCGCTTTTGCGATGGATATAAAGCCGATGTAGGCCTTTCAGCGCTTCAACACCGGAACCGCGCGGCCATCCTTGTGATAGTCACACAACACCCCACCCGCAACGGTGACAGCCTTCAGATAATCGAAATAGGATTTCACCGTCGCATAGGTCCGCGGGTAATGGCGGGACAGGTTGCTGCCCCCCTGGCCTGAGGCTTCGGCCCATAATTCTGCGAACACTTCGCGGCGCAGGCGTTGGCCTTCATCCTGTTTGCCGCCAATGCGGATGGGCATGTAATAATCCAGCGCCACCACATCGGGTTTTGTGCTGCGGATATGGCGCAAATCTTCGGCAATGGCGTTGCGATAGTCGCGGCGATCCGTCAAACGGCCATCGGCACGGGCCGCGCCATTTTTAAAACTGTAATTGCCAAGGATATCATCAATCATATGCCCGGTTTCATGGTTGGCGATGCGAACGCCGCGCGCGGGCTCTTCAAAAAATCCGATGGAGCGGTATGTGCCATTTTTATTTTTCCGCACATCGGCCAGCATAAAGGGGAAATACAGACGGCGTTCATACTCCAGATACAGCCCCGGCGTGGTGTAGCCATTGGCCGCATGTTTGCGCGACGGCAGTGATTCCGCCAGCCCGTACCGCGACCATACAAACACGCCGCCGTCATTATAGGTCAGGGCTTTGGTATGGTGCGGAATAGTCGCGTAAATTTTATCGGCGCGCGCGTGCATTTTGGCATCGAAGTGCGCCGATTGCATGACGAAGGTCAGCCCCTTCGTCCGGTATTCCGGCGCGGGATCAAGACCGGAGGTCACGGGGATAATCGCCGCCCGGCGCTGCATTTCCTGCACCGTGCAGGATGCGCCGAGCCGTTGCACCAGCGCATGATGGTCAAAGCTAGCGGCCAGATCGGTCGCTTGCGCCGATGCCATCCCCAAACCGGCCACCGCCGCGTAAAAGAGTTTTGTGAGCGTCATGGATTGTCCCCGTTCGTCTTTTTCTTATAAGCCGGACGCTACACCGCCACGCGCGGCGGGTGCAAGAACAAAGAAAAAGCCGCTGAAATCAGCGGCTTCCCCAATATTGTGCGGCGGTTATGAGCGCCAGTTCACCTTGATCCCGCCCGGCGGGCTGCCGAAGCTTTTCGAGGCGTTCCCGCCACGTTTAACCATTTCCGCAAACTCCATGCGACTGCCATCCGGCAGGTCCCAGCCCGAGCTGCCCTTGGCCAGGCAATATTCACCATCGGCCACGGCGAAAATGCCCGTGCCAACCATGGCCACCTGTTCCCGGCCATTGATTTCCACGGTGACTTTTTCACCGTGATGGGCATCCAGATCCTTTGGATCGATCGAGCATTTCAAATTGCCGTAGCCATCGGTGTACACAACCGCATTTTTCGGCAGCGCGTCCGGCACCGTATGCGTCACATCATCACCCAGCAGGCTTTCATCCCCGCGCGCAATCGCGCCCACGGCCACCGGGAAATTATCGCGGGACCGGAATTGCGACCCCGCCGCCGAAACCTTGATCAGGCGAATGGAATCGGTAAACGGTTTGATCAGGGCCAGGGAATAGCCGCTGTTCACCGCAACGATCCGCACGCCGTTTTTCAATTTGGCGTAGACCAGCCCTTCGCCTTCGTTATCGACGCGGGCTTGGGCCTTGTCCTTGCGCGGGGCCGTGTTGACGTAGAAAATATGGCGGTCGCCCAGCGGCGAATTCACCGCCAGCTGCGCCAGCATAAAACCCGTGGCAATCGTGTCGAAGACGGGGACCGATGACAGGCGCACGCTGAAATGCGCATCCGGAATATCCATCAATTGCGCATCCAAACGGTCGGAGACCTCGGCAAAGGCCATATCACCCAATTGACCGTAGTCACCAATGACCCGTACGAAATATTGCTTTGTCATGTTTGCACCCTTTGTTGCGTATTTAGATTTCGAATTTAAATCCACGGTCCAGCATATGGTCCACCAAAGCCAGCGTGTCATCAATAATATCGGCCTGGTCATGCGCCAGAATGATATGCGCCGTGTCGGTGCGTTGCAGCCACGGATCGTTATCAATCTTGGCCTTCAGATCATCCAGCGTTTTATAGGGCCAATTGCCCTTGTGCCGCGGCGTGATCATCCAATCCGATGTAGAGAAGGTAAACATGGCGTCAATCGCCTGCCCCATTTCGGTATCGCGATACCACGGCAGGGAAACATTGTTAAAGGCGGGTTTGGTAAAGCCGTTCGACTTCAACCATAATTGCAATTGCGCCTTTTTCCCCTTGGCTTCTTCACTCGGCGGGTCCATGGACACGTTCAGGCCATCAGCAAAAAGCTTGATCAAAATATCCCGGTGTTCGTCGGGAACCTTTTGAAAATCGACAACCCATCCACCCGTACCGCGATCCATGTGCGGAAAGCGGAAATAGCGCGGCCATGTATCCATACCCGCATCGGCCCAGCATTGGTCCAGCAATTTTTGCGTGGCCGTGATTTCGGCCGTGATGTCTTCAAACGAAATCTGGCTGGACCGGCGGTGGTTATAGGCGTGATTGGCCGCCACAAATCCCTTTTTAATCGCCCGCGTAACCGACGCCGGGTTCTTTTCCAGCAAGTCGCCGCGGCAGAAAAAGATTGCCGGCACGCCCGATGCCTCCAGCGCATCCACCATGTCATCCATACGGGATGACGGGGAATCATCAATCGTCAGATACGCAATACGCTCGGTCATTTATCCATTCTTTCTGTGATTGCGATCCATCGCAATCAACCCACGCAGGGCGATATACGGATCATTCACGATAAACACGGGTGTTTTGTCCAGGTCGGCCTTCACCGACGGCGCGGGCTTCAGGGTCATAAAGTCCAAAACGCGCGCATGATCAAACAAACCCTTTTCATACAAACGGGCCGTCAGGCCACCATCCAGATATAATCCGCCATACGCCTCCAGCGTAATGGCAACATTGTGCATGAACATCCCCAAAAATTCATGGAACAGACGCAACGTTTCAACCACCGCCGGATTATCCGCGTAATCCAGTATATTGGCGGCATTGTCCAGCGGCAGCGGATCATCGCCATTCATCTGGCACACGGCGCGGTACAGGGTGGGCAAACCACGGCCACTGACCACATCCTCAACAATAACCATGCGGTCATGGCCATTCAACCGCCCGACCAGTTCACAAATCAAATGGTGTTCATCGGTCAAACATGCGGCCATCATATGGCCACCATGCGTCCCTTGCACCCGCCAGCGCCCATGATCCAGCGGCAGCGCATAGGCCAGCCCCAACCCCGTTCCCGGCCCCAGAATGGCGCGCGGATAATGATGGTCGGATTGCGCCCCACGAACGACATGCAACGCATGATCGGGCACACAGGTCATCCCCCAGGCGGACGCCGCGAAATCATTGATGACACCGTCCAGCACCATGCCACGTTTACGCAGGGCCGCGGGGTCAATCGCCCACCCCTCATTGTTGAAGAACCGGTAAACCCCATCCCCCGTATCATTTGCAGCGGCAGCAACAGCGACAGAATCCGGATCATGGATATCCGTTTCCGTACAATAAAATTCAACCGCATCATGCAAATCGGAAAAATTGGATACCGCATAACGACGCGGATCAACCGGGTCACGCCCACCGTTATCCTGAGCCAAGCGAATATGCGTCCCGCCAATGTCACAAATCACGCGCATTTAATGGTGTACCCCCGGAACGGAATGGCGGCTGTCATCAATATCGCCGAGTGGGTCCATATGGATCATAACCTCCGCATTCGGAAATTCACGGACCAATGCAATTTCAATGTCGCGCGTAATGTCGTGCGCGTGCATCAATTTCATATCCGGGTCCAATTCGACATCGAAATAAATGTAAATCTGCATACCCGATGCGCGGGTGCGCAAATCATGGATACCGTGGATGCGCGGTTCGGCGCGGATGATTGCCTCAATCCGCGCGCGTGTTTCGCGCGGCAATTCGCGGTCCAGCAACATATCAATACCCTGCCGCCCGATCCCCCAGGCCAGCCAGCCCAGCCACCCGGCCACACCGAGGGCAAAAACCGGGTCAATCCACCACGGCCCGCCCATCGATTGCACGGCCAGCGCCGCAATCACCCCGCCATTCACCACAATGTCGGATGAATAATGCGCCCGGTCCGCCTGCACCGCCAGCGACGGGGCGGCCCGCAAAATATGGTTTTGAACCATCACCAGCCCAATGGAGAGTACAATCGCAATCGCCATAACGATAATGGCCACGCCATGGGCCTGAATATCCTGCGGCTCGGCCAGGCGGCGCACCGATTCCAGCGCCAGAAACACCCCGGCCCCGGTAATAAACGCGGCCTGAATCAACGCGGCCAGCCCCTCGACCTTGCCATGACCATGGCGGTGGTTCTTGTCGGCAGGCAACAGGGAAATATGAATGGCCAGCGCATTCATCGCCGACACAACCGCATCGGACAAAGAATCGATCAACGAGGCCAGGATACTGACCGATCCGGTCATTAACAGTGCAATTGTTTTGATAATGATCAGCACACTGACCGTCACGATCGAGGCGATCGCGGCGTGCATGGCGCGTTTAGGTTGGTAAATCGACGTTTCGGTCATGACCCGTGCAGGATGCCATGATTTGCGCCCCTGTTCCAGACGGGCACGAAAAAAGGGGCGGATTGTACCCGCCCCTTTCGTCAAATTCTTATGGGATTATTCCGCGTCAACCGCCGCCAATTGCTGGGCCCGAACGGATTTGGACGCCGCGCGGTGATCTTTTGCCAGAATCGTGTACACGGACGGCAACACGAACAAGGTGAACAGCGTCCCGATCAACATCCCGGCCACAATCACCACGCCGATGGAGAAGCGGCTGGCCGCCCCGGCCCCATCGGCCAGAACCAGCGGGATCAGACCCACAACCATGGCCGCCGTCGTCATCAAAATCGGACGCAGACGAACACGGGCGGCTTCCTCAATCGCGGCGCGGCGGTCCAGATCATGTTCCACCTGGGCCTTGTTCGCGAATTCGACCATCAAAATACCGTGCTTGGAAATCAACCCGACAAGGGTAATCAAACCAATCTGGGTATAGATGTTCATGGTCGCAACGCCAAAGAACAATGGCAACAACGCCCCGGACATCGCCAACGGCACCGTCATCATAATAACCAGCGGGTCACGGAACGATTCAAACTGCGCCGCCAGCACCAAGAAAATGGCGATGATGGCAAATCCGAACGTGATGTAAAGCTGGCTGCCTTCGTTCACGAACTGACGGGAATCGCTCATCCAGTCATAGCTGAACCCCTTGGGCAGAATTTCGTCCGCCTTTTGTTGCAGGAACGCGACAATATCGCCCATCGCCACACCCGGCATCGGAATGGCCGAGAAGGTGGCGGAGTTCAACTGGTTAAACTGGACCAGCTTGTCCGGCGAGGATTTCATGCTGACACTGGCGACCGTCGACAGGGGCACCATATCGCCATTGCCCGCCCGGACGTAATATTGCGTCAACGATTCCGGCGTAATCCGGTCGGCACGCGGCACCTGCGGAATAACGTCATAGGAACGCCCATCAAGGTTAAAGCGGTTCACATAGTTTTCACCCAGCATCAGCGCGAATGTATCACCGATATCACGCATGGTGATGCCCAGCTGGTTCGCCTTGTTCCGGTCAATCGTGATTTCCACGACCGGGGTGTTAAAGTTCAAGTCGGAGTCGGTCATCATGAACATGCCGCTTTCGGCTGCGGCCTTCTTCAGATCCTCCATCACGCGATAAACGGTTTCATACCCTTCGGTCGAGCGGATAACCATTTGCACCGGCATACCGCCCGTGGACCCCGGCAGAGCCGGCAGAGAGAACGTGAACACCAGCTCACCGTCAATCGCACCCACCTGCTGTTGGATATCCTGTTGAATTTGCGATGCGGACCGATCCCGTTCAGACCAGTCTTTCAACAACATGCCACCAAAGCCGTTGCTGGGCCCGTCGGTCCCGACAAGAACGAAAGTCGAGCTCACTTCCGGAACGGCGCGGAAAATCTTTTCCACTTCACGGCCGAACGCCATGGAATAATCAAGGTTGGCATATTGCGGCGCCTTGGTCGCGGTCAGCACAATACCCTGGTCTTCTTCCGGGGCCAGCTCGCTGCGCGCGCCACCGAACAACAGGCCCAACGACAGCAAAATGCAGAAGCCAAAGAACAACGTCACCGGACGGAATTCCAATGTCCCGTGCAAACGGCGGGCATAAAAACGCTCCAGCTTGCTGAACGTTGCATCCACCTTGCGCGCGAACCATGTTTCGTTCATGCCGTGTTTCAGCAAAACCGAACACATCATCGGCGACAGCGTCAACGCGACGATACCGGAAATAATAACGGCCCCGGCCAGTGTAAAGGCGAATTCCTTAAACAACGACCCCGTGACGCCGCCCATAAAACCAATCGGGGCATACACCGCCGCCAGCGTAATGGTCATGGCGATAATCGGGCCCACGATTTCACGCGCACCCTGAATGGCCGCCTGAACCGGGGTTTTGCCTTCTTCAATATGACGGAACACGTTTTCCACGACAACAATCGCGTCATCCACCACCAGACCAATGGCCATCACCATCGCCAGAAGCGTCAGCAGGTTAATCGAGAAGCCCAGCGACAACATCAAAAACGCCGCACCGATCAACGACAGCGGAATGGTCACAATCGGGATAATAACCGAGCGGAACGTGCCCAAGAACAGGAAGATCACAACCATAACAATCGCCATGGCTTCGATCAGAGTCTTTTGCACTTCATGAATGGCGGCGTTAATGAAGATGGTCACGTCAAACGGAACAGCCACCTCCATCGACGGCGGCATGGTTTTCTCCAATTCCGGCAACATCGCACGCACTTCCTTGACGATGTTCAGCGGGTTACCGGTCGGGGTCGCGTTCACACCGATATAGACGGCGCGTTTGCTGTCCATCAACGCGGCCTGGTCATAGTTTTGCGAGCCCATTTCAATGGTGCCAATATCACGCATCCGCACGATCGACCCATCGACGGTCTTCACAACCATATTGCGGAATTCTTCAACATCAACCAGGTCGGTGTTGGTTTCGATGTTGGTGATGATATAGCTGCCCTTCATCTGACCGGGCGCGGATTGATAGTTGTTGGCCTGAATCGCCTGCGCCACGTCCGATGCGGTGATGTTACGCGCCGCCATTTTCTGCGGGTCCATCCAGATCCGCATGGCCAGCGTCTGTCCGCCGATCACGTCGGCGGATGCAACACCTTCAACCGTCGCCAGCATCGGCTGGATCACACGAATCAGGTAATCGGTAATGGCCGATGTCGGCAATTCGTCGCTGGCAAAGCCCATATACATGATGGCCGATACATCGCCAGTGGACTTCAAAATGATCGGATCGTTCGATTCCTGCGGAATCAGATATTTCACCTGGTTCAGCTTGGCCTGAATATCGACCATCGCCTTGTCCGAATCCGAATTCAGACGCAAGTGTGCCGCCACCGACGACCGCCCTTGGGACGAGCTGGACACCAGATATTCAACCCCTTCGGCCGTTGCAATCGCCTGCGCGATTGGCGTGGTCACGAAACCCTGCATCAATTCCGGTGACGCGCCGGGATAACTGGTCGTCACGGTAATAACGGCCTGTTCAATTTCCGGATATTGGCGAATGGGCAAATCAAAAGCCGCACGCAGACCGACAAGCAGGATCAGGATGCTGACCACAACGGCCAGAACCGGGCGTTTGATAAAAATATCGGTGAAAACCATGGTCTTTCCCGTTTCTTTGAAATCTGGAAGAGGGTTACGCACCCGCGCCCTATCCGGCGCGGGCTGGATTGATTATTCCTTGCGATCGCTGTTTTCGTTGGCCTTGGTCGTTTCGGCCAGCGTGTCCTTGGTCGCGATGGTCACGGCACCGCCGGAGGTCAGCTTCAACTGCCCACCTGTCACGACACGGTCGCCTTCGCTCACGCCTTCAAGCACGACCACCTCGCCCTTGTAACGGGTGCCGGTTTTGACGTATTTGCGTGTGGCGGTCAGGATCGGTTCGCCGGATTCATTCTTGCTCTCGGTCACGATATAGACGGAGTCACCATAGATGGTGAAGTCGATCGCCGTTTCCGGCAGGATCACTTGATCCGCGCCATCGGGCAACAGCACCGTTGCGCGGGCGAACATACCCGGCTTCAACTTGCCCTCTTCATTGCCCAAAATGGCCTGCACCTTCACGGTACGGGTTTCATCGCCAACCTGCGGTTCAATCGCGTTGATTTTCGCAATGAACACATCCGCCGGATACGCATCAACGCGCAATTCCACCGCCTGTCCAACGGCAATATCGGCCAGCGTCTGTTCCGGCAGCGTAAAGTTCACGAACAATTCGGACAGGTCCGTCAGCGTCACAATCGCATCACCGGGGTTCAGATATTGACCCAAATTGACCTGACGTATCCCCAGCACACCATCGAATGGCGCGCGAATCTGTTTCTGGCGGATCACGGCCTCGGTCCGGGCGATACCGCCTTCGGCTTCGTTCAACTCGGCACGGTCGCGGTCAACGGTCGACCGGGTGGACGCCACGTCGACCAGTTTGCTGGACCGGGTCAAATTTTGCTGGGCCAATTTTGCCTGGGCCTGGAAGCGGGTCAGATCGCCCTTGTCCGGTTCATCATTCAGTTGCACCAGCAAATCACCCGCCGCCACCAGCACGCCGGCCTCGAATGTAATGTTGGTCACGCGACCACCCACTTCCGGGGATACGGTGACCTGACGCACGGCTTCCAATGTGCCGATGCCATCCAGGGTCCGGGTGACGGGTTTTTTATCCGCCGTAACCACCACGACCGGGGCCGGGGGTTGTTGCGACATCATGGCCAGAAACTGGCCCATCATCTTCTTCTTGAACATGTCGAACCCGACCAGTCCCCCGAACAGGATACCGACCAAAATCAGGACGATGATGAAACGCTTTGCCATGATAATACCCTTTGCCTTTGTATACGCGAGCGCACGTGTGGTTCACGCCCACCTTGTATATAAACTGTGTGGTTTAGTCTACTTGATTCGCCAGACGCGCACCAGATCCGGACTGACCGCCGGTCAAAATGCTGAAATTCCTATGCAATATTCTTGCCAAGGCGAAAAGCCACCACGGCACTGAGATATGACAAATATTAAACTTGTCTATCCCTGCCCGGATTCCGTCCCCGCAACCCCGGTTTTCAAGACTCGCAGGGTCCGCGCAATCAGGTCATCGGGCATAAAGGGCTTGGCGACATAATCCTGCGCCCCGGCTTCCATCCCGCGGTCAATATCGCGCTGGTCCTTGTGACCGCTCAGCATAATGACGGGAATGTCGGCCGTCGCCGTGTTGGACCGCACCCGTTTAAGCAGGGAGATCCCATCCACCTCTGGCATCATCACGTCCAGAATGATCAGGTCGGGCGCATTGGTCCGGATAATGTCGAACGCATCCTTGCCATCGCCGGCCAGCACGACCTTGAAACCACGATTACGGAACTTGCTTTCCAGCAATTGCAGAATCAGCGGATCATTATCCGCAATCAAAACCGTATAACGGCTGGCATCCAGAATTTTTTCCACGCGCGACACCAGATGATCCGGGTCGAACGGTTTGACCACATAATCAATCGCACCCGAATGCAGCGCACCGACAACATCCTGTTGCTGCGCCCGCCCGGTCAGCATGACCACAGGAACATCGACATAGGCGGGATCCTGTTTCAAACGGCGCAAAACCTCATGCCCGCTTAAACCCGGCATCATAATATCCAGAATAATCAGATCGGGCACGCCCTTCTGGCATTGCGACAAGGCGGCCTTGCCATCGCGGGCATTGATGACGTGAATACCTCTCTGCACCAGCTTTAACGCCAGCATCTGGCTCAGGCTTTCATCGTCATCAACGATCAGGACGTTCAACACTTCCTTCACATGCCCATCCCGGGCAGCGCTCTGATCCTTGGGTATTGTCGGACCGTCGCCGCCTTTATTGACGGCGTTGCGGCATGTGCCCTGCAAAACCTTCATCAGCATTTCAAACTCGGGATAGGATTCATCATCCATCGTGCCGTCATCGGGCATGGAACGGATCAGACGATCCAGAAAGACATCCGCCTTGCGTCCAGCATCGCTGACCGCCGAAAATCCGAACGTCGCCCCCGACCCCGACATGCCGTGCGCCAACATCTGGGCGCGCAATAAATCATCCTTGGTCAACGGGCTCAACTGGCGTTGCGCCAGAATGTTATCAATCGCTTCCACCGATTTTTCGAGACGGCGGATATATTCGTATAAAAGCTTTTGGTACGTTTCCTCATACGAGGGACGTTTGACCATTTCAATATCGTCGGGATTATGCTGATTCGTCATATCTATTGATCTCTATCTATTCATGAAATTTATTCCAGACATCACGCACTTGATCCGCCAGCGTCATGGGATCGAACGGTTTGGCAATAACCCCCGCCGCGCCCAAACGCATCAAATCTGAAACTTCTTCCGGACGTATCTTGGCGGTCATAAAGGCCACCGGTATCGTCGCCAAATCCGGATCGGCGCGCAGGGCCGCAAAGGTTTCCGGCCCATCCATATCCGGCATCATTACATCCAGCAGGATCATTTGCGGCGGGCTGGACCGCGCGGAATCCAATCCATCGCGCCCGCAACAGCACACTGTCACAGTCATACCGCCGACCATTTCCAGGGCCATCTGGGCCACGGTGCGGATATCCTCTTCGTCATCTATATATAAGATATGTTGCAGAGGGGCGTTTGTCATTTTTTCCATCCCGTCACGGTATTTTCAGTTTCACCCAGCAGGGTCTTAATAATCTCGATCATTTCCGATTCCGGCGTGCGTGCTTTAACCAAACAGGCCGCCGCCAGAGGTTTGATGTCATCCGGAATATCATAGGCGGAAATCACAACGATCGGACATTTGTCCTTATGTTTTATATGATCCAGCAACGACAACCCGCTGCCATCGGGCAAGCGCAGGTCCAGAATAATCAAATCGAAATCGCGCCGATCGATCATAATATCGGCATCGCGCAATGTACGGGAGTTGCGCACCACGATTTGCGGTTCCAGACCGCTGCGAATAACACGATAAAAATCAGGATCATCTTCAACGTGAAGGACGGATTTTTTCAACTGATCCACCAGCGGATCCTCATCCTCCACCGTGTCGGCAGCATTATAAATTGGCAGTTCGACGAAAAATGTCGTGCCCTGTCCCTCTTCGGTTTCGAAATACATCCACCCGCCCATCCGTTCACACAGCCCCTTGGCAATACTGAGACCAAGGCCCGTCCCGCCCTGCGCCCGTGCATCGGATGAATCTGCTTGCGCGAACTTTTCAAAGATGCGGGACTGGAACTGACGCGGAATACCGGGGCCATGATCGCGTACATGCAGACGAACGCGCGGCCCGTCAATCACATACCCGGCTTCAACCGTGGCCCCGCGCGGTGAAAATTTGATCGCATTTGAAACCAGATTGGATAAAACCTGCTGGAAGCGATGCTGGTCTATCAAAACCGACACTGGCGCAGGCGCCTGGGCCAAGCCCAACTGCACACCGTATTTATCGGCATAACCCTGATTGGCCTCGACCATCTCCTGCAACACCATTCCCACATCGTGCGGAACCATGTTCAATTCCAGCTGGTCTGCTTCCAGCTTGTTCATGTCCAAAATATCGTTGATCAACAAAATCAAACGGTCGGAGTTTTTATAGGCAATATCCACCAATTCCTGTGCCTTTTGTGGCAAAGCCCCGACAACGCCGCCCGCAACCAGGCCCAGCGACCCGCGAATGGATGTCAACGGTGTGCGCAATTCATGGCTGACGGTCGAAACGAACTCGTCCTTCATCCGTTCCATATCTTTGCGTTTGGTGATGTTTTCGACCGAAATAATAATCCCGTCCGATTGGCCGCCCCTCATCGTGCCCCAGGGATGCAATTCCCAACGCGCCCAGATATCGGGGCGACCGGGTTGCGTAATCTTGTCTTCGGCCACGACAACCGTTTCGCCGTTCAGACATTTTTCGACCGCCTTTTTCCAGTCATCGCGCGTTTGCAGATACGGCAGAACGTCTTTCAATTCCATGCCCGTGGCACTGCGATACCAATGGCTGTCAAACTCGCTGGACCATCGGTCGCTGGCAATCACGAATCGTAAATCACGATCCAGCGCCCCGATTGCCGCAGGGGCATGACGGATGAAGGCGCGCAATTGTTCATCGGTTCGTTCGATCCGGCGGCGGTCGCGAATGGCACGTTCCCGGCTGGCCGCCAATCCCCAGAAGGACAGCAACAGCAAAACACCCAAAACAATATTCCCCGCGATCACAAAACGGGAATACGACGCCATGCGCAAATCCGTTTCATGCAGCATCGTCCGCGCAGATTCTTCGCGAATGGCGATCAACCGGGACACCACCGCGCGAATATCGTCCATTGCGGCCTTGCCCTGGCCACTTTTGATGTTCTGAACCGCATCATCAAATCCGCGATCCCGCACCAGGCGCATCGTGTCATTGGTCACCAGACGCTTGCGATCCACCAATGTTCGCAGATCATTCACCAGCGCGAGACTGTCCGCATCATCGGCCAGCTTCTGTTCAAGATTGCGAATTTCATCGACGATATGAGCGGGGGCCACGCTTTGATCGAGGAACGGGGCAGAGACGATCCGGCCATCATCGGCAAAATCCAGTTCATCGACCCGCATGTCATAGAGGTGAAGAAACGGCCCCAGAAAATCCGGATCGCGGGTCAGGATATATCCCCGTTGCCCGGTTTCCATGTCCTGCATCGTGTTCATAAGGTGGTGCAATTCACCGATGACAATATAATCCGCCGTCACGCGCGCATCGGCATTGCGAAAACTGGACCACTGGATATAGGGCAAAACCCCCAGCACATTGACCAGAAGAACCAGAATCAGAAAACCAATAATCGCGTAATATCTGACTTTCACAGCATACTCGTCCGGGGTGGATTTGATTGTGAGAAACGGCCCGATTCTATTTAAGCGGTATTTCGCCTAAGAAAGGATGAAGGAACGGGCTGGGGTATGCAACCCAGCCCGTTGATTTTTAACGATTTTTACATATAACCCAGCGGAGTGCATGGCCTCTAGGGCCCAAATTCCCGGCTCAGGTGCGATTCCACGGCATCCGGCGCAACAGCATTGCCAAACCGCACCAGCCGGTCAGCCCGGCAACAAACAGGGCCGTCCCCAAAATTCCAGCCAGCACAAAGCCCAGCGTCAGCCCCAGAAAACCAAAGAGAACCAGCACGGCCACAGCCCCGCCGACAGCCATCTGGACTTGGCGAACAATGGACAGGACCGGATCGGATGACACCACCACGGGCAAGCCCGCGTCCTTCCACGCAATGATACCGCCGTCAATATTGTAAACGTCGTAAATTTTGTTTTTATCCGCGGGCAACGCGGCACAGGCCCGGCTGCCTCGGCCGCCCATCAGACATTGAAAAATAATCTTGCGCCCCTTCGGCACGTGCATCTGATCAAACAGCTCCGGAATGCGTGACAACGGCACCGATGCCGCGCAGGCGATATGTTCCGCGCTGAATTCATCGGCCTCACGCACGTCAATCAAGATGGCCTCACCGGAGGACAACCAGTCATGGGCCGTTTTTGCATCAATCACCTTCACGCTCATTTCGCACCTTTTTTCTTTGTTTGCGGCGTACAGAATTTTTCGTACAGCATGCCCATAATTTGCACCACATCGTGCTGGGCAATCGTATAATACAAAACACGATGCTCACGACGATAGGTCACGATGCCCTCGCGTTTTAACTTCGCCAAATGTTGCGACATGGATGTTTGCGCAATGCCCGTCAGATCAATCAGGTCGCTCACGCTTTTTTCGCCGTCCAGCAAATGACACAGGATCACCAAACGGTGACCATTTGATAATCCCTTCAAGAACGCGGCGGCCTTGTCGGCTTGTGCCAGCATATCGTGCATTGCATGCCCCTTTACAATTTATATTTTTATGATATTATATTTTTATGAATTGATCAAGGAGAATGTCACCATGACAAAAGATTACAAACAACTCACCCAGGATATTTCCCAATATATGGCCGAACTGCGCACCCTAACGCCTGAGGCGATGCAGGGTTTTTCCGCCATGGCCAAGGGCGCGACCGCCGATGGCGCACTGGACAAAAAGACCAAGGAATTTATCGCCTTGGCCATTGGTGTCAGCCAGCGATGCGACGGATGCATTGGCTTCCATGCCAAGGCCCTGAAAAATCTGGGGGCCACGCGGCAGGAAATCGCCGAAGTCGTGGCCATGTGCACCTATATGGGCGGTGGCCCGGCGCTGATGTATGCGGCGGATGCCCTGCGCGCCTTTGACCAGTTCAGCGCCGAAGCCTGATCCGGATACAAAAACCCCCGGTCCATCGGTCCGGGGGTTTTTATTATTACAGCCATTTAAAAGCCGAACTATTCCATCGGTGGCGTATGCAGAACAATCTGTTGCCCCTGATCATTGCGCAAAATCACCGTGCCATCCGGCTGCATCTGCAACGCTGTCATGCTGGTCAGCAAGGCGGTAAAGGCCGCCTCCTGCTGTGCGACCTCATCGGACAGACATGCCATACGCGTCATGGCCAGATCCGGCTTGATGACCAGACCATCACGGCTCAGCTCATACGTCCCGTTAAAGCGGTTACAGCCCGCAAACCCGCTGACCCGCCCCTGATCATCAAAACGCACCGTCAGCGGATTTTCAACGCCCTGGGGCACGGCATCATTCATCGTCTTCACCTGCCACTCGGTGTTTTGTACGGATGACGTTTGGGCCGGAACCTGGCTGGCGCTGTCGGGCGTGCCCATTTTTGCGCCCTGAACCTGACAGCTCATCTCACCATGGCCGGGAATGTTCGCCAGCGCCTCATCCCCCTTGTTCCACAGCATCGCGGCGGGTGTAACGCCGGAGGCCGTTTCGTATTTCGCGCCCGATGCGGACACAACCGATTGCAATTGATAGGTTTGATCGCCCACCATCATCACAACCTTGTCCTGCCCGTCAAAAGCGGCCTGCACGATCACTGATTCGCAATTAAAAATCACAACACCCTGGCCCGACGGTGCCAAGGCCGATGAATCTGTTTCCGTTTGCTGGGCGTCAGAGGCCCCCGCATTCTCCGCCGCCTTGTCTTTTTTCGGCAGGCATCCAGCCAGCGCCAACGTGGCCGCGCCCATTAAAATCATCGTCCGTATCATGGCTCTATCCTCCCTTTGCGGTCCGCAGTGTATCACACCTGTTTATGACGAAAACAATCGATTGTGTGGTCGTTGACCATGCCAATCGCCTGCATATACGCATACATGATCGTCGGCCCGACAAAGGTCATGCCGCGCTTTTTTAAATCCTTGGACAGTGCCACCGACTCCACGCTTTGCGCCGGAACATCCTTCATCGTCTTGCGTTTGTGGTTGATGGGTTTACCGCCGACAAATTGCCAGACATAGGAGTCGAATGTTCCGAATTCCTTTTGAATGGCCATGAATGCGATGGCGTTCTTGCGCGCACCGAACACTTTCAACCGATTACGGATAATGTCGCTATTTTTCAATAACGCCTCCAGTTCGGCGTCAGTCATTTTCGCGACCTTTTTGACGTCAAAATTCTTGAACGCTTTGCGATAAGATTCGCGCCGCTTCAAAATTGTGGCCCAACTCAGGCCCGCCTGCGCCCCTTCCAGGATCAGCATTTCGAAATGATGACGATCGTCATGCACGGGCACCCCCCATTCCACATCATGGTAATGGATGTAATAATCGGCCCCGGATTCAACGAATCCCGCGCCAGCCCAGCCACAGCGTTGCTTTTCTTTAGGCATTTTTAAGCCCTCTTGCCCATTGTCAAAACCCATCTAGTTTTATCCGCACGTTCGAATTTTGGCCACGACCATTTTTAAAGAAGGAATCTTCAACCATGTCCACCAAAGCCTATGCCGCACAAACCGCCAAAACACCGCTGGCCCCCTTCACGCTGGAACGGCGAGCCGTGGGCGCCAAGGACGTCGCCATTGATATTTTGTATTGCGGCGTGTGCCATTCCGATTTGCATACGGCGCGCGGCGAATGGGGCGGCGTCAAATTCCCGTCCGTCCCGGGCCATGAAATTATCGGCCGCGTCACCAAAACGGGCGATGCCGTTAAGAATTTCAAGGTCGGCGATATCGTCGGCGTTGGGTGCATGGTCGATAGCTGCCGCACCTGCCCGTCCTGCAACGAAGGGCTGGAACAATATTGCGAAGGGCCTGATGGCTTCACCGGAACCTATAACGGCACGATGAGCGGACGCGGCGACAACACGTTCGGCGGCTATTCCACCGACATCGTTGTGGACCAGCATTTCGTCCTGAAAATCACCCATGCCGAATCCGATCTGGCCGGGGTCGCACCGTTGCTGTGCGCCGGTATTACCACCTGGTCGCCCTTGCGTCACTGGAATGTCGGCCCCGGCAAAAAGGTCGGCGTGGTCGGTATTGGCGGGCTGGGCCATATGGGCATTAAACTGGCCCACGCGTTGGGGGCCCATGTCGTGGCCTTCACCACATCGGAATCGAAACGTCAGGACGCCCATGATCTGGGCGCGGACGAAGTGGTCATCTCCAAAAATGGCGCGGACATGAAAAAACACGCGCTCAGCTTTGATTTCATCCTCAACACCGTGGCCGCGCCGCATAATCTGGATGCGTTTATGTCCCTGCTGAAACGGGATGGGACAATGACATTGGTCGGCGTGCCGTCGGAACCGCACCCGTCCCCGTTTGTTGGCAACCTGATCTTCAAGCGTCGCCAACTGGCCGGATCCCTGATCGGCGGTATTCCGGAGACGCAAGAAATGCTCGATTTCTGCGCCAAGCATGGCATCA
Organism: Micavibrio aeruginosavorus EPB; assembly: GCF_000348745.1. NCBI lineage: Bacteria > Pseudomonadati > Bdellovibrionota > Bdellovibrionia > Bdellovibrionales > Pseudobdellovibrionaceae > Micavibrio > Micavibrio aeruginosavorus. Next base: position 2,160,334 of record NC_020812.1, read on the forward strand.
CCGCCGATATCGAGATGATCAAGATGCAGGATATCGAAAACGCCTATGAACGCATGTTGAAAAGCGACGTCAAATATCGCTTCGTCATCGACATGAACACCCTGAAGACCGCTTAACATCTAAAAAAGGAGAGAACCATGAAGACAATCGCTTTGCTATCCGCTGTCATCCTGACCATGGGGTTGGGGTCTGCCGCCCACGCCGAATATACAGGCCCAGGTGCCGGGGCACCGGCACCGTCCAACGTTGCCGACATTTTGAAAGACGGGCAGGACGATCAGAATGTGACATTGCGTGGCCATTTGGTTGAGAAAGTCGGCAAGGAAAAATACATTTTTGCCGATGAAAGCGGAAAAATCCGTGTCGATATTGACCATGACGATTTCCCCAACGCCGCCGTTGACGAAAAAACCATGATCGAAATTACCGGCGAAATCGAAAAAGATTTCATGGAAAGCCCGGAAATCGACGTTGATACACTGACCATCGTGAAATAAGGTGTCAGATACAATAAAAACCCCGCATCACCTGCGGGGTTTTTTATTGGCCCGGCACCCCTTATAGTGATTCGCGCCGCAAGGCCCTATCACAGACCCCAAGCCAAGGCTCACCATGGACACACCGCCACCCTGCCCGCAATGCCAATCCACCTATACCTATCACGACGGCGTTTTGTATAATTGCCCGGAATGCGGTCACGCCTGGTCCGCCGATATGGCGGGGAACACAACGGACGCCGATGAAAAAATCGTCCGCGATGCCAACGGCACCGTCCTGAACGACGGCGACACCGTAACGGTCATCAAGGATTTAAAGATCAAGGGATCATCCGATGTGGTCAAGGTCGGCACCAAAGTCAAAAACATCCGCTTGGTTGATGGCGACCACGATATTGATTGCAAAATCCCGGGCATAGGCCCGATGGGATTGAAATCCGAATTTGTGAAAAAAGTCACCGACTAAGCAAAATATCGACCCCTCATGCAAAAACCCCCGCCATCAATGCGGGGGTTTTTGCATGGGCTTAAGCCTCTGGCCCGGGCATCGCCGTTCGGGTGATCAGCACTTTATCAATGCGCAAACCGTCCATATCGACAATTTCGAAACGATACCCTTTAAATTCAAAATACATCCCGGCGGCCAACGACCCGCGCAAATGCATCATGACAAAACCGGCAATGGTTTCATAATCATCATCGGCCGGAACATCTTCGATCCCCGTCACCATGTGAATTTCTTCAATCGGGGTCAATCCATCCACCAGCCACGACCCATCTTCGCGTTGTACGATCAACGGCCCTTCATCATGGTCGTAATTGGACGGCATCATGCCCACAATCGCTTCCAACAGATCCGATGTGGTGAACAAGCCATCAAACGTCCCATATTCATCAATCACCGCGGCGATGTGCAGGCTTTTGCGACGGAACAGGCCCAAAACATCCAGACAGGACGTGTTTTCATTCACAAACAACACGTCATGCATGTAATCGCGCACGTTAAAATCATGGCCCTTGGCGTATCCGGACAACATCTGCTTGGCTTTGACAAAACCCAGCACATGGGTCTTGTCCTTGTCGATGACGGGGTAGCGGGAATGACCCGCCTCGGCAATTTTTCGGCACACATCATCAAAACTGTCATCGACATCGATAAAGCTGACATCGGTGCGGTGGGTCATGATAGATTTAACATCACGATCCCCCAGCCGGATCACGCGGCGGATAACGTCGTGTTCTTCGCCTTCAATGGCCCCGCTCACGACGCCTTCGGCAATCATAGCGGTGATTTCTGTTTCCGTGACACCCTCATCCCGCGGCTTAATTCGCATGACGATCATCAAAAATCGGGCGGATAATTCCAACACCAATACAATCGGCGTACAGATTTTTGACACCCACTTCATCAGCGGTGCCACCAGCATGGCAAATTTTTCCGAATTGTTCAGCGCCAATTGCTTGGGCACCAACTCACCCACAACAACGGAAAAATACGTGATCAATCCAACCACCAGCATCACGGCCAGCGTTTCCCCATGGGGGGCGATCAATTCAATCTGGTTAAACGGCTCTTTTAATTTTTCGGCAATGGTCGCACCGCCATACGCACCGGCCAGAATGCCGACCAGCGTAATGCCCACCTGCACCGTCGACAAAAACCGCCCCGGATTTTCCGCCAAATCCAATGCGGCCTGCGCCCCCTTTTTCCCCTGCTTGGCATATTGGCGCAGCAACGGCTTGCTGGACGACACAATCGCCATCTCCGACAACGCAAAAAACGCGTTCAGCAACAGCAGGAAAGCAATGATCAAAATCTCGTTCGACATGATGGTCCAATAAGGGTGGAAAGTTAAAGCACGCCAGCTTTTTCATAGCATATTTTCTTAAAATCCAGAACCAATGAAAAAGGGCGTCATAACCCACGTTACGACGCCCTTTCCCAATCTTTTCCAGTCAATCAGATCAGGTCAAACCGATCCGCATTCATCACCTTGGTCCAGGCGGCGACAAAATCCTTCACGAATTTTTCCTTGTTATCGTCCTGCGCATACACTTCGGCATAAGCGCGCAGGATGGAATTGGACCCGAACACCAGATCCACCCGCGTGGCGGTCCATTTCACCGCACCGGTTTTGCGGTCACGGATGTCATACAAACCGTTACCCGCCGGAACCCATGTATATTTCATGTCGGTCAGGTTGACGAAGAAATCGGTGGTCAATGCGCCTTCACGATCCGTAAACACGCCGTGTTTCGTGCCGCCATGGTTTGTGCCCAAAACCCGCATGCCGCCGACCAAAACGGTCATTTCCGGCGCGGTCAGGCCCATCAGCTGGGTACGGTCCAGCATCATTTCCTCGGTGCTGACAACGTAATCTTTCTTCACCCAGTTGCGGTAGCCATCATGGATCGGCTCCAGCGGAGCGAAGGACTCGACATCTGTCATGTCCTGTGTTGCGTCACCACGGCCCGGAGCGAATGGCACGGTCACATTGAAACCGGCGGCTTTAATCGCCTTCTCAACCCCGACATTGCCGCCCAGCACGATGACATCGGCCACGCTGGCGCCCGTTTCGCTGGCAATTTTTTCATAGATGGCCAACACTTTGGACAGGCGGGCGGGTTCGTTGCCCTCCCAATCCTTTTGCGGGGCCAGGCGAATGCGCGCCCCGTTGGCACCCCCACGGCGGTCCGACCCGCGGAAGGTCCGCGCGCTGTCCCATGCGGTTGCGACCAGTTCGGACACGCTTAGCCCTGCGACCTCAATCTTCGCCTTCACCGCATTCACGTCATATTTCGCATTGCCCGCCGGGATCGGATCTTGCCAGACCAGATCTTCCTGCGGAATATCCGGGCCGATATAAATGGATTTCGGGCCCAGATCACGGTGGGTCAATTTGAACCACGCACGTGCAAACGCATCGGAAAACGCATCAAAATCATTCATGAAGCGCAGGGAAATTTCGCGGTAGATCGGGTCCACACGCAACGCCATATCCGCATCGGTCATCATCGGATTGTGACGGATGGACGGGTCTTCAACATCCACCGGCTTGTCTTCATCCTTGATCGATACCGGTTCCCATTGCGTCGCGCCCGCGGGGGATTTGCGGAGTTCCCATTCATGCCCAAACAGCATTTTAAAGAAACCATTGTCCCATTGCGTCGGGTTGGTCGTCCACGCGCCTTCCAGCCCGCTGACCATCGTGTCACGGCCAATGCCGCGGCCCTTGGTGTTCATCCAACCCAGGCCCTGATATTCCGGGCCGGCCGCTTCGGGGTCCGGGCTCAAATCCGATGCCTTGCCATTGCCGTGACATTTGCCAATGGTGTGCCCACCGGCGGTCAGGGCCACGGTTTCTTCGTCATTCATCCCCATGCGGGCGAATGTTTCACGCATCTGCGCGGCGGTGGCCAGCGGATCGGATTTTCCGTTCACCCCTTCCGGGTTGACGTAGATCAGGCCCATTTGCACGGCGGCCAGCGGGTTTTCCAATGTCGCCGGGTTTTTCACATCGCCGTAACGACCATCGCTGGGGGCCAGCCATTCTTTCTCATCCCCCCAATAGGTATCTTTCTCAGGGTGCCAGATATCTTCGCGGCCAAAGGCGAAGCCGAATGTTTTTAAACCGGCCTCTTCATACGCCATCGTTCCGGCCAGCATAATCAAATCGGCCCAGCTGATTTTATTGCCGTATTTTTTCTTGATTGGCCACAGCAGGCGACGCCCCTTGTCCGTGTTCACGTTGTCGGGCCAGCTGTTCAGCGGGGCGAAACGCTGGTTGCCGGTATTCGCGCCGCCACGGCCATCCGTGTTGCGATACGATCCGGCGGCATGCCACGCCACGCGGGCCATCATGCCGACATAGCTGCCCCAGTCGGCAGGCCACCATTCTTGCGAATCCTTCATCAGCGCGCGCAAATCGGCCTTCAGCGCGACAACGTCCAGCTTTTTCAGCTCTTCGCGATAATTGAAATCCGGCCCCAGCGGGTTGGTCTTCACATCATGCTGGTGCAGAATGTCGAGATTCAACGCATTCGGCCACCAATCCATCACGGATGTTCCAATGGCGGTCATGGCACCATGTGCGACAGGGCACTTACCGGCAGTTTTCATGATCTTCTCCTTCATGATTGTGAGACGCAGCGTTTTGACAAGACGGGCAGATACCCCAGAAAATGACTTCGGCCTGATCAATCGCATAGCCATGATTGCTGGACGGCGACAGGCACGGGGCAAAGCCCTTGCAATCCGTATCCTCGACATGACCGCACACACGGCAGACAATATGATGGTGATTGTCCCCCACCCGGGTTTCATACAAAGACACCCGGCCCTTGGGCTTGATCTCTTGAATAATTCCCACTTCGGTCAACGCATTCAGGTTGTTGTACACGGCCTGCAATGTTGCCGTGGGAATCTGGCGCTGGACAGCGGCAAAAATCTGGCTTGCGTCCGTATGCGGGTGGTCGTGCAACGCCTGCAAAACCGCTTTTGCACGGCGGTCAGGCTGAGATTGCGGTCTTTGAGCAGAGATGTGAAATCGGTGTCCATGCCGATTTTTATAACAGATCAAAAAATTGAATCAATCAATATTTTATAACCCGTATCACAAATTCAATTTCACCTGCATCTGCGGTACGGATTCGGTCATGCCGTTCACGCCATACTTATTGTGCCAATATTGGTATTCAATCCCGGCCCATAATGTGTCGCTTTTCCAACCCGACAAATCCCCCACATCGACCAACAGCCGCGGCACGATCAGTTGGTTGGGGTGGGATGTGTCCTCATGCCCGGAAAAATCGCTGAAGCCTTCGGCCATAAAATTGACCCCGCCGACCGTAAAGGGGCGTTGCCAGGCCAGTGTCACCTGCCACGTCCGCCCATCCAGTGCGACATCATCCCGCACATACGCATTGGCCGAAAAGAAACGAAAGCCGGGCAGGTCCAGATCCACCGCACCCCCATATAAATAACGGGGTTTTAATTCCCGCCCCTTTTCCAACGTGGTTGAAATCAAGACATCTTTAATGGGGCCGAACGACAAATCGGCCCCCGTGATTTTGCCCAGCGACAGGCGCGGCGATATTTCAAGATAATAATCAGAATCCCCGCCATCGGGGTAGGTCAGGTCCGTAAACGCAAACAAATCGCCAAAAGCCCACCCGCTGGCATGTTCCAGCGTGACAATGGTTTGCCGTTCCTCCGCGCTCAATTTGTAATCATGCCCGCGCAGAATCTGCACATTATGCGCCGACCACTGCAACAGCTCCCCCGCCATGGCGGGCAGCGGGCACAGGCATAAAAACGACCAAACACACAGGAAACCGCGCATAAAATGCCCCACCGATGAATCAACAATCAAAAGAAAAAATATAAACGCCCAAGATCAGGGCCGGATTTATTCTAAATCAATGCATTCGCATAGCAATGGCCTTTGTGCCCCAGCCCAGCACACCACATACGGGACAATGCGAAACAGCGAATATTTGGACACGCGATTCATAAAAAAGGGCTTCGCATCGCGAAGCCCTTTTTATCAATTCGCTACGGTCAATCGTTTGATACGGCTCTTTTTTTTTTTTTTTTTTTCAGCCATTGTTTGTGTGCTGGATGATATTTCCCTTGTTACGGCGCTCTGCTCTTCGATGGCACTGGCGACACCAGCCACATATTTGTTCACCGTATCAATGGACTTTGAAACACCTTGAATATTGCTCTGCAGGGCTTCGGATGCCAATTGAACATTTTTAATTTCTTTTGTGACGTCTTCGGTGGCTTTGGCCGTTTGACCAACCAAGGCCTTCACCTCACCCGCAACAACGGCAAAGCCCTTACCCGCATCGCCCGCGCGCGCGGCCTCGATTGTTGCGTTCAGGGCCAGAAGATTCGTCTGCTCCGCAATTTCATCAATGACCTGGATAATACCTTCCATTGATTTTGTTGCGGCCATTAATTGATCTGCTGCCACACTGGCCTGCACGGATGTGCTGGCGATTTCCTCCGTTGAATTTGTGGTCAGCGCCATGTTTTTACTGATTTCAGAGATCGACGCTGACATTTCCTCAACCGCAGCGGCCACCGTTTGGGTGCGCGCCGTTGCTTCATCCGCGATACCGCCGACCTGAATCACGCGGGTGACATCGGTTGCATATTTTACAACCTTAAACGGCTTCCCATTCATATCAAAAATGGGGTTATAGGACGCTTGGATCCAGATTGGATCACCATTTTTGCAGATCCGTTTATAAACCCGCGCATCAAATTTACCCTGACGCAGATTGGCCCAGAAAGCTTCATATTCATCGCTTTGGGCATCCTCACGTTCAACAAACATCCGGTGATGCTGACCCTTGATTTCATACAGCGTGTAACCCAGCGCATCCAAAAAATTCTGATTTGCGGTGATAACCGTACCATCAAGATTAAACTCAATAACCGCTTGCGATTTTCCAATGGCCTCAATCTGTCCAGCATAATCCGCATTATCCAGCTTAGCCGACGTCACGTCAGTTGCGTATTTCACAACTTTGAACGGCTTTCCGCTCATGTCAAAAATAGGGTTATAGGAAGCTTGGATCCAAACCTCTTTCCCATTTTTCCCGAATCGCTGGAATTCCTCTGCAATAAATTCACCGCGGTGTAACTTTTGCCAAAACATCTCATAATCAGCACTTTTGGCGTAAGACGGTTCCACAAACATACTGTGATGTTTACCGCGAACCTCGTCCTGCGCGTATCCCATGGTCGTTAGAAAATTTTTATTAGCCGTAATAATCGTTCCATCCATATCAAATTCGATAACGGCCTGGCTTTTGCCGATTGCGGACAATTGCCCTTCATAATCTGCGGTTTCCAACTTCTGCGCAGTAATGTCTGTTGCATATTTCACAACATAAACAACCAGACCCTTCTCATCCTTTACGGGATTATAAGATGCCTCGATCCAGATCTCTTTTCCGCCTTTTGCCAATCGCTTAAACTGGGCCGCGACAAAATCCCCTCGGCGCAACGTGTCCCAGAATTCTTTATATTCATTGCTTTGGGCATATCCGGGATCTATGAACATCCGGTGATGCTTGCCCTTGATTTCATTCAGGCTATACCCCAAAACATCGAGAAAATTTTGATTTGCATCCAAAATTTCCCCCTCGGGTGAAAAGCGAATAACCGCTTGCGAACGCTCCAAGGCTGCGATTTCGGCTTTATTAGAAAACGGGGACTTCTTAAACATAAATCTTACCTCCCAGGTAAGATCCGTACGCAGAAAAGTGTTTTTTTAAATAGACGTCAAAGCGCACAGATTTTAACAAATTAGAAAACTCGTGAACACGCATTGGCTTGCAAAGAATGGCACTTGGCTAGAGAATAAAGCCCCAATCTTATGGAAACATTAATGGCAAGAAAGTCGAGGCTGAACACCCCATAAAAGCACATCATTGCGCCCCCTTTCTTGCAATGTGAAAGCAAAAAACCCCGCCAGAAAGCGGGGCTTTTTTGCTTATAAAGTCATCCAGCGCCAAGCGCGGAACCCGATGGTGGCGTATTCGCTTTAATCAAACCACCAACTCTAATATCACGCGACACTTTGTAATCAAATTACAAAAATGTTCGCCAAATTTAGAGCCTTTTGGCTGGCGAATACCTTCCGCCTTAACCCGCCTTCCGCTGAATAGATTCAAGCTGCTGACGGTCTGCTGAAAACACCATTTCATATGATCTTTCCACCATGCCCTGATTATAAGCATCTACTTCTTCCGCCGTCAATTGCCGCCTGAGAGTTGGCTGATCCTGCGGCGGCTCATCCAGCAACAGCATCGCCAAACGCGGACTGATGGGGTAGTAAAACGCCAACCTTTCTGGCGGCTGATCATCGGATGTGGCGTGAATGTTAATGGTCGGCTGGTCAGCAGTTAACAAGGGGATGCCCGTATCGTTTTCCAAAATGATCAACTGGTGCTGCTTCCTTTCGGCATACAAGCTCCAACCCAGATTTCCCGCGAATATGTGGCTCAGGACGTTCCATGTTTTCTCCAGATAGGCACTGGTACCCAGCGGATAGGATTTCGTGAAAAGCTTCTCCTTCAGGCCTTTTGTTCGGAAATGCTGGGCGCTCAGGAAATACATAAAATTCGGCAATCCCCTATCATCCGGGAAAAATGATGCATCACCGTTTCGCAGGGCATCGAGGTATTTCTGGGCAACATTCTCAATCCGGCCATGCAGCATCTCCTCTGCATTATTGACCGCGATATCCAGCTCCCGCCTCAATTCATGCCCCTCCGGGAGGGACGAATTAGCGGAATCACTCAGGCGTGTGATAGTGGTAAATGATGCGAGAAGCTTCCGGTGTGCATTTTGAAGATGGGCAGGCGCGACGTTGATCGCAAACAGCTCAAGGAAGTTGATATCTTCCGGTGTTAGGCTTTTAAGCCGATAGAAATCGCGCTCCTTGGCCACATCCTTCGGCTGCACGGGAAAGATTTTTCCGTCTCGTAAGCAATGGATGACCCCAGCGCCATCAGCCCATGCCTGCAGATAATAACGCCAGACAAAGTGCTGCCCACGGATTTTCACGTAAAACCTTTAGGCTGCTTCGCGCTGACGTTCCAACTCATCCAGTTGGATATAGGCATCATCAAGGCATGTAAGTGCTTTGCGCTTTGCCGCTTCCAAATTATCCTGCCACGCTGGCCACGACGGGCTGTATTTTGTAGGGATATGGACGAGATGCACCAACCAGCGCCCTTTGCTTTTTGGATACAGATCAATGCTAAAGTCTTCCAAGACTGTAGAGACCGTACCATTAGACTGACGCTGCCATTGAATACCTGCGTACTTCTTTTCACGGCGGCGCTGCTGCCGGAGAAGCGCCCTTACGATGACACGCATCTCGCCTGATACGCCCGTGTCGCCCGCCGCCATCCGCTGAATGCTGCGCAAGATTGCGGAGAAGGATCGATGATCCCCCATGTCCTGCATGCGTTTGGCCAGTTCAACGGCAGTTTCTTCTAGTTCATTTAAATCTGAGCGAAAGGCTTCTGTAATCTCTTCGGGGGTTGGCTGATAATCAAAAATATTGGCTGCCTCGGTCATAACAATCTCCTCGATGTCATTCTGACGTATAAATAACGTCATTTTGTCATCTTGTAAAGCGTCATTCTGTCGTGTATTAGACTCTATTAGCATCTGCCGAATCTAGAACAAGGACATAACATGGTCGATAAAATCCAGCTTTTAAGAAATGTGGGCCAATTTGATTCCGTCACACCGCCCCATCAAACGGCCATGCATAAGCTCGCGCTCGTCTACGCAGAGAATGGTCGTGGCAAAACGACATTGGCTGCGATCCTTCGCTCCCTAGGCACAGGCAACACCGATCTGGTAAGCGAACGCCACCGCCTTGGAGCGGCGAACTTGCCACATGTTGTCATTAATTCTGGCACACAGACCTACACGTTCCAGAACGGGACTTGGTCTGCCCATCTTCCTGCTATTGCGGTTTTTGATGATCACTTCGTCTCACAGAATGTCTGCTCTGGTGTTGAGATTGAATCCGGCCACCGCCAAAATCTTCACGAATTAGTTTTAGGCGCACAGGGCGTGGCATTAAACGGCCAATTGCAAACCCATATCGCAGCCATTGAGGGACATAACCGCGTTTTAAGAGAACGTGAAGCCGCAATCCCTGCGGCTATCCGCAACGGCCTTTCCATTGATCAATTTTGCGCTCTGCAGCCCAAAGATAACATCGACGCTGAAATTCAAGAAGCTGAACGAGCTGTTGCTGCTGCTCAGTCAGCCGAGCCTGTCCGCCAACAGGCCAATTTCCAAACTCTGTCATTGCCTGAATTTAACGTGGATGAAATTAACGCTGTACTCCAGCGCGATCTGCCTGACGTACAAGCGGAAGCTGCTGCTAATGTCCAGAAGCATCTGGCGAAATTGGGTAAAGGTTCAGAGGCTTGGATCAGTGAAGGCATGCAAAAGATCGCAGTTTCTTCCGCTGGACATGACAAAGAAATCTGCCCGTTCTGCACACAAGATCTCGAAGGCTCAAACATTATCGCCCACTATCAGGCATATTTTAGTGATGCTTATGCCACATTAAAGAAGGCCATTACCGAAACAGGGAAAGCCGTTGCAGATGCCCACGAAGATGACATTCCAGCGGCATTTGAACGAGCTGTTCGCGTGTGTGTACAAACAGCGGAGTTTTGGCGCAAATTTATGGAAGTTCCCGCGTTCGACTTTAATACTGAAGAAGTCGCCCGTGCGTGGAAGGCAGCCAGAAAACCTGTCCTAGAAGTGCTCCGAGCAAAATACGCCTCACCTCTTGAAAAGATGAATTTGTCAGATGAGGCCCTCGCTGCAATTGCATTATATGATAGACACCGCTCCGCAGTGGCAGAAACGTCTAGTGTACTTGAGGGCTGCAATCCTGAAATCGTCTTGGTGAAGGAACGTGCGGCATCAGGAAATTTGGTAACGCTAACCAGCGATCTAGCAAAACTGAAAACGATTCAAAAACGCCACAGTCCTGAAGTTGCGCCACTGTGTGATGCGTATATACAGGAAAAAGAAGCGAAAAAGGCGTCAGAGGGCTTGCGTGATACGGCCCGTGCCGCACTTGATCAATATCGGGAGACAATCTTCACCAGTTATGAAACAGCCATCAATGCTTATTTGGTAAAGTTCGGAGCAGGATTCCGCCTCTCCAGCATGGCCTCTGTAAACAATCGAGGCGGCTCTTCTTGTACTTATAGCATGTTGATTAATAATGTAGCTGTGCCAATCTCAGCAGACAGTGGGCCTTCGTTTAAAAATACCCTAAGCGCAGGTGATCGAAATACGTTGGCGCTCGCCTTCTTTTTTGCATCGCTCGATCAAGACCCAGATCTGGCGAACAAAATTGTTGTCATCGACGATCCCATGACCAGTCTTGATGAACACCGTACCCACCGAACACTTAATGAGATGCATGAGCTTGTAGGAAAAGTTAAACAAGTCATCGTGCTTTCACATTCAAAGTCCTTCCTCTGTGATCTATGGATCAGCGCAGACAAGTCAAACCGTAGCGCAGTTCAAATCATTCGTAGTGGGCAGTCTTCGGTAATTGAATCATGGAACGTCCATCAGGACTGCATCAACAATAATGACAAAAACCATGCTCTCATTGAAGGTTATATTAGCGCAGGCGATCCTGCGAATGCTCGTCCGGCAGCTGTGGCTCTCCGCAATGTTCTGGAAGCCTATATTCGGGTGGCCTATTCGACTAATTTCCCTCCCGGTTCGTTGCTCGGCGAGTTTCACAACCGTTGTGTCCAAGCCCAAACAGCAGGACAGCCGATACTGAATGCTGCAGACACGACAGAACTGCGCCAACTAACGAATTACGCAAACAAATTTCACCATGACACCAATCCAGCCTATGCGACTGAGCTGATCAATGACCAGGAACTGCTGGATTATTGCCAAAGAATTTTGAGATTTGTTCGCAAACCTTAACGCGGATCATCCTAAAAATCACATATCGCTAGCCGCTTGCGCATCGGCATGTTCAAACGCCGATGCCATTCGGTCAATTTCGCGCCTGTCCAGCGCATAGGCTTGCGCCACATCGCGCCATTGAGCCACACCCGCGCCGACCTCTTTGATAATTGCCTTGGCTTCGCCCGGCGACAGCCTGAAATCCCCAGCCACGGATAGGGTCAGATCAAGCGATGCCGTACCATCGTAAAGGTCGATGGTCGTAGTCAGAATGCGCGGTTTGACCTCTACAGGCGTCGGGTTCATGTCGTAGGCCGGAGATAGCCGCCAACCTGTGTGGCGTTCATAAACGAAGCCGTGGTTGCGCAAATGATCGTCGGTGTTGGAAATCAGAATACTAAAAACGATCCTGCGCCACATCTCGGCCAGATCTGCCGAAGGATTTGCTCCATACTGGCGCAACGCATCCGCGATCTCCAGATAGCTGTGCTGCTCATTGTCCTTGGCCTGCAGCATGCTCATGGCCGAAAGGAAAGGAATGCGCGTGTCGCCCACGCGGTCGAAGCGCCGAATGATCAGGACAGGTTTGTCCATGATCGTTTCCAGCCGCCATGACGGAACGGTCAATCCGGCTTTTTCGGCCAGCACCAGCGCGACGGCTTCCCAGACCACAACATTGTAGTCATCATCCTTGCGCGGGAATTTGGCGATAGATAGGTGGCCGTCCGAATCCCGCACTGAGGCTTTTGGCCGCGCACCGCCCAGCGACGAGCCGGGAGCCAGCAGGATACGCAAATCCTCGGCGTTTTCTTCATCATCGAGAAAGCGCTCCGTGGCCGACAGCAACCGTGGCAAGTCAACCAGCGGCGGAATCGTTCGTTGCCCTCTGGGCGCGAGAAACGGCCCGTCTGGTGTGTCGGAAAACCTCAAGGCTCCTTGCCGCGCTTCGTCGTTTACCCCCAACAGGAAGTCGCCTTCGCCCAGCGTTCGCGGCATTTCACCTGCAGCGCGCGCGCGTTGACCTTCTGCCCGGCGCATCAGGACGCGCCCCCAGCGATCCGGCGCGGAATCGCCGATAGAGCCGAACAGACTTTGATCGGCCACGGTATGGAAGGAGCCAGCTGTCAGGGCCAACGCGGGTTCCAGCGCGAAATGCTCCGGGTGTTTCAGCCAGCTGTCATTATATTCAAAAGACGCGCTCTCACGGCCTCGGCGGTTGTGGCACCACAACCGCCCGATAGGATGGTTCTCATCGCCCAGCGCAATGGAGACGTATATTTCCCGGCTACTCATGGCTATCCCCCTTGGACGGCAAGCGGATGCGTTTGGGAAGATTTTCTTCTTCCAGCATGCGTCCGACCGTATCGTGGTTGGCATCGGCCATATCGCCCAGACGTTCGGTCAGGCCTAGCACAAACAGCACGGCGGCATACCCGCCCAGCGAAACCGAAGGGTCGCCCTTTTCAATTTTGCCCAGCGTTGCCTTGGACAGCCCAGCGCGTTCAATCATCAATGCCACAGGGATGCGGCGGCGGCGGCGGCTGTCGCTGATGTCCTGTCCCAGCTTGCGCAGGGCTTTCTGGACGGGAATGGGAAGATTTGTTTTGTTCGCCATTTTACACCTTAAGGCCTGTTATATGAGCCGTTATCCTTTATAAGGGATACTATAATATACTTTAAAGCATAAATCAAGCCTGACACCCATAAGGCATCGTAAAACAGGCTTTAACCGACATAACGGCTCTTATAATAGCCCTAAAGTGTGTTTTTGGCTAATTGGGTGTAAATGGGTGTCTTTTTGGATCTAAGGCAGCTTTTTCGTTTCCAGCCACCTGCATTTGCCGCCGACCAGCGCGGCATCAGATCTGCGTATCCCGTTGGCAATCAGATCAATCACGCGGTCATCTTCCATGTAGCCATTGTGGGCCGACACGGGATTGGCAAAATTGGCGGTGTCAAAAATACTCCTCTCATGGGCAATGTTTAGGCTGATATTCGTGACCGCCGGGCAAATCCGGCTATCGATATTGCTGGTGGCATAATCCGATGCCACCGGATAGGAAAGGATGTCGTTCGGGTCGCTAAACGCGATGATATTCATGCGCCGAAGCACGCGGTCATCCGTCTTGTCACCACCAACCTCGCAATAGGCCTTTTCTTGCCCCGCCACGGCAGGCATGGAGCGTCCAGCCTGCAGCAGCGGCAACTGGTTTGCCAGCATGAAAACCGTGAATTCTTTGTCCTGCGCGGCTTTACTCCGCTTCGCATCATCCGGCCCTTTTTTGACTGTACCATTCAAGGCCACCAGATCGTGGATCGTATCGATGGCAATGCGGCTCCCCAAGCTATGGGTCACGAAGTAATGGTCATCGCGCATCATATTCGCGTAAGTCGAATGCGGCCATTGGCGGCATTGATGCACGCCGTCTTGCGGTAACTTGTCCCAATCATTCCCCAGCATCCAGCATACGGCCTGTGAAACCGACTCTGTGACCCTCTCATAGCCGTTGCCGTTATAGATCAGCAGATCTGGCACGGTTTCATTCATCAGGTTCTTGAGCGACTTGTTTATGCTGGCTCTGGGCAAGCCTTCGTAATTGGCGGAATCCGCCATGATGGCTTTCTTCTGCGGGTCGGTGATTGACGACCAGGTTAGTTCGTAAAAGATAAGCTGGCGTGCATTCTGGGCATCTGTGTGGCGACTGATTTTCAGTGTGCCAAGCGTGTGAGGCTGGTCGTCGGCCCACTGGATTTTATTGCTGTCCAACGTGATGGTTTTGACTGTGGAATCCACAATGTCGAGGCCTAAGTCCTCGAACAGCTTCTTTTGAAAGCGGCTGGAATAGCCCGGCAAGTGGCTGCTGACACCGTGAACCATCAGGATTTTGGTGACCTTGGGCGTGCTGGGGGCTTGCTCATCAAAGCTCTGCCGGATGCCGTCGAAAGCCGGGCCTTCGATTTCACACTGACGCGTATCCTTAACTTCCTCCTGATTGATGACGGCTTCCGTGACGCCCCGCGCGATACTGGAGCAACCGCCCAGCAACATAGGAGCCGTCAAAATCGCCAAGGAGGCCATATATTTTAAGTAAGATATCCGCATCGCATTTGTCCTGTTAGTTTTTCCCTCCGCCCAAAACCTTGTAGAGAGTTACGAAATTCACCAGACGTTCCTGCTGAACAGCGATCTCGGATTGCTGGGCGTTGTAAAGTTGGCGCTGTGAGTCCAGCGCATTCAAATAACTGTCGATCCCTTGTTCATACCGAGCGCGGGAGATTTTGTAGGCATTGCCTGCAGCGGTGACCAGCGCGGTCTGGGCGGCAAGCTGCTCGGTGTAAGTGCCACGCGCGGCCAATTCGTCCGACACTTCACGGAAGGCCGTCTGGATGGCCTTGTCGTACTGCGCCACGGCGATTTTCTGGGTGGCGGTCGCATTATCCAGATTGGCGACATTTCGCCCACCGCTAAAGATTGGCACGGTGATCTGCGGCACGAACGACCATGCCAGCGATGATCCCGATTTGAAAAGGTCAGACAGGCTTTCACTGGCAAGCCCCGCCGATCCGGTCAGGCTGATCGTCGGGAAGAACGCGGCACGGGCTGCGCCGATATTGGCATTCGCCGCCTGCAACGTATGCTCGGCCTGCCGGATGTCCGGGCGCTCTAGCATAACGGCGGACGGCAAGCCCACAGGTAGTATTTCAGCCAATTCCACCGTATCCAGCGTCAGGGCATCTAAAGCCGCCTCATCGGACTTTGCCCCCATCAGCAGTTCCAGCGCATTGCGATCCTGCGCTACGAGGCGAATATAACGGACGCGGTTGGCACGGGCCGTTTCCACGGATGTCCGTGCCTGTTCGAGATCAAGCAGCGACGATATGCCGAGATCATGGCGGCGTACGATAAGGTTGTAGGATTCCTGCTGTGCCTTAAGCGTATCCTCGGTAATAGTCAGGAGCTTTTTATCGGCCAGATAGGTGAGGTAAGCGTTAGCGGTTTCCGCAATCAAGGCTATGCGTGCAGCACTCTGCGCTTCTTCGGTTGCAAAATACTCCTGCAGCGCCTTTTCATTCATGCTGCGGACGCGCCCGAACAAATCAAGCTCAAAGGCGGTGATGCCAACATTGGCGCTGTAGGTGGAGGTTGTCATCTCCTGTCCGGTCATGGAGGCATTTTCCGGCACGCCTTGGCGCGTCATGCTGCCACCTGCGTTGACGGATGGCACAAGGGCAGAACGCTCCACCCTGTAAACGGCGCGGGCTTGTTCAACCCGTAATGCGGCCACCCGCAAATCCCTGTTATTCTCCAGCGCCGTCTGGATGATTTGTTGCATCTGCGGGGACTGGAAGAACGATTGCCATGTGACAGCCGATATACTGGCTTGAGGATCGCTCATGCCGCCCGCATAGGCCTGTCCTTGCGGCCATTCCGCCGACACGGCCAAGTCCGGCCTTTTGTAGTCGGGAGCCATGGTGCAGCCCGCCAGCAGGGCTGCCGTGGCCGTCACCGTCAGAAGTGTTTTAGATAGGCTCATGATGACCACCCTCCGGTATTGCTGTCGCGGGCTTTTTCTTTTTCACAAAACGCGCCTGAATTACGATGAAGAACATCGGGACGAAGAAGATAGCGAGGAACGTGGCGGAGATCATGCCGCCGATCACACCAATACCGATGGCGTTCTGGCTGGCCGACCCAGCGCCGCTGGCAATCGCGAGAGGCATTACACCCAGAATAAAAGCCAAGGACGTCATCAGGATCGGGCGCAGGCGTTGTTCTGCTGCATGCATGGTGGCCTCAAACAGATCAACCCCGCTGTCGTATTGCGCCTTGGCAAATTCAACGATCAGGATGGCGTTTTTGGCGGACAGGCCGATGGTCGTGAGCAAGCCCACCTGAAAATACACATCATTCGACAAGCCGCTGGCAAATGTCGCCACCACCGCGCCGAGGATACCCAGCGGCACGACCAGCATGACCGCAAATGGCACCGACCAGCTTTCATACAGCGCCGCAAGGCAAAGGAAGACGATCAGAAGAGAAAGTGCGTACAGCAGCATTGTTTGCGCTCCTGCGGCCCGTTCCTCGTAGGAAAGGCCTGACCATGCATAGCCGATGCCGTCAGGCAGTTTGGCTGCAATCTCTTCCATGGCGGCCATGGCATCGCCAGAGCTAACTCCTTGCGCGGGTGCACCCTGAATTTGCAGCGACGGCGTGCCATTGTAACGCTGCAGCTTGGGAGAGCCATACGACCATTCCGCCGTGGCAAAGCTGGAGAATGGCACCATATTGCCTTCCTGATTGCGGACAAACCATTTGTCGACATCATCAGGATTCATACGGTAAGACGCATCACCTTGCATAAACACGCGCTTGATCCGCCCCTCATGTGAGAAGTCATTAACGTATGACGATCCCCAAGCGGTCTGCAGCGTGGCATTGATCTGGGCGATGGACAGGCCTTGGGCGCTGGCTTTCTCGTGGTCGATATTGACCTTATATTCCGGCACATCCGGCAACCCGTTCGGTCGCACACCCGCAAGACGAGGGTCTTGTGCCGCCATGCCGAGCAGCTGGTTTTGCGCGGCGACCAGCGCCTCATGTCCCAAACCCGCCTGATCCAGCAATTGCAGTTCAAAACCGGACACGTTGCCCAGCGCCGTGATCGGCGGCGGATAAAAGGCATAAACGGAAGCATCCTTGATGGTCGACAAAGCTCCCATCGAGCGCCGCACGATATCGAAAAGGCTTTGCCCTTCGCCCGTGCGTTCGGCCCAATCCTTCAGCTGGATAAACACCACGCCAGAGTTCTGGCCGCGCCCGGCAAAGCTATAGCCGGTGACTGAGAAAAAGCCTTCGATGGTGTCTTGTGTAGCGAGGTACTGCTCGACCTTTTCCATGCTCTCCAGCGTCCGTTCAAGTGTCGAACCTGCAGGAGCCGCCACCTGTGCAAACATGATGCCCTGGTCTTCATCCGGCAGAAAGGCGGTGGGGATTTTGGTGAAGATGCCCGCCATCGCCACGATCAGGGCGAGGTAGATCAGCACAAAGCGCACCGAGCGCCGCGATACATACCCAGCGCTCTTGCCATAGCTTTTTTTGCTTCGTTCAAAAGTACGGTTAAACCAGCCGAAGAAGCCCTTTTTGTCACCGTGGTGATCGGACGGCTTAAGAATGCTGGCGCACAAGGCGGGCGTTAGAATAACGGCCACCAGCACCGACAATGCCATCGCCGAAACGATGGTCAGCGAAAACTGGCGGTAGATAGCGCCTGTCGAACCACTAAAGAAGGCCATTGGCACAAACACTGCCGAAAGCACCAGCGCAATACCCACCAGCGCCCCGGTGATCTGCTTCATGGATTTCTTCGTAGCTTCGCGCGGCGGCAGCTTTTCCTCTTCCATGAGGCGCTCGACGTTCTCGACCACGACAATGGCATCATCCACCAACAAGCCGATGGCCAGCACCATGGCGAACATGGTCAGCGTATTGATGGAATACCCGAATATGGCCAGTACGCCGAACGTCCCCAGCAACACGACAGGCACGGCAATCGTCGGGATCAGCGTGGCACGGAGGTTTTGCATGAACAGGAACATGACGGCCACCACCAGCACGATGGCTTCGATCAACGTCATAACGACACTTTTGATGGAGAGCTCAACGAAAGGCGTGGTGTCGTAAGGATAAACGACCTTCATATCCTTGGGCATGAAACGCTCCAGCTCCGCCACTTTCTCCTTCACCAGCCGCGAGGTTTCCAGCGCGTTGGCTCCGGTTGCCAAGCTCACGGCCATGCCCGATGCGGCCTTGCCCCTGTAGCGCGTGATCATGCTGTAGTCCTGCGCTCCCAGCTCTACTCGCGCCACATCCTTCAGGCGGACTTGAGAGCCGTCTTTATTCACCCGCAGGAAAATGTTTTCGAATTGCTCTGCTGTTTTTAGGCGTGATTGCGCGGAGATCGTCGCATTCAGTCTTTGACCTTTGACGGCGGGAACGCCCCCAAGCTGACCGGAGGAAACGTCAGCATTTTGAGCGCGCACCGCCGCCACCACCTCGGTCGTGGTCATGTTGTAGCTGTGCATTTTGTCAGGATCGAGCCAGATGCGCATGGCGTGGGGCGGGCCAAAGACCGTCATATTGCCAACGCCCTGCACACGGCTGAGAGGATCGACCAGCCTTGAATTCACATAGTCGCCAATCTCCTCCTGCGTCATTTCGCCGTTATCAGAATAGAAGGAAATCACCATCAAGAAGCCGGACTGGCCCTTCGACACCGTAATGCCTTGGCGCTGCACTTCTTCAGGAAATAGCGCCATCGCTGCCTGCAGCTTGTTTTGCACCTGTACCTGTGCGGTGTCTGGGTCGGCTTCAGGTTCGAAGGTCAGCGTCACGCCGACATTGCCGGAGGAGTCGCTTGATGAGGAAAAGTAGCGAAGGTAATCGATGCCCGTCAGGCGCTGCTCAATAACCTGTGTCACGCTGTTTTCCAGCGTTTCAGCAGATGCACCGGGATACGATGCGCTGATTGAGACCGTAGGTGGAGCGATTTGTGGATATTGTTCAATGGGCAGGGTGAATATCGATAGTAACCCGCCCAGCATGATCAGGATCGAAATAACCCATGCAAAAACGGGACGATCAATAAAAAACTGGGCCATGATCTTTTAATCCTGCTTCTTGTTAAGGGTGGCTGTAGATTGCTCTACCGCTTTCACGGCGGTGTCGGGCTTGAGTTTTTGCCCACCCTCAACGACCACGCGATCTCCAGCGCTCAGGCCTTCCGCAACTAGCCAGCGATCCCCGACCACCCGCGACACAGTAATGGGACGGATTTGTGCCTTATCGTCCTCGCCAATGCGCCAGACAGTCGTGGAGCCATCGGCATTGCGGGTTACGGCCTGCTGCGATACCAGAATGGCATCAGCCTTTTGAGCCTGCGTCACACGCGCTTTCACAAACAAGCCCGGCAACAGATCGATTTTCGGATTCTCAAACAGGATGCGCAGTTGCACCGTCCCCGTTCCCTGATCGACGGTCACATCGGCAAATTGCAGAAGACCTTGTTCGCTGTAGGGTTCGCTTTCCCCCTCAATGGTCAGTGTGGCGGAGGCCTGCGCTGATGCCGAACCGCCATTTTCAAGAAAACGCTGCATCCGGCGCAGATCTGCGACCGATTGAGTAACGTCTACGTAAATTTTGTCCAGTTGCTGCACAACAGCCAGCGGCGCGGCCTGTTCTGCCGTAACCAGCGCACCTTCTGTCACTGAGGATTTACCAATGCGGCCAGAGATGGGAGAAAACACTTTTGTGTAATCCAGATTGATCTTGGCCCTTGCAACGGCGGCTTTGGCAATCGCTACATCGGCCTTGCTCTGCTGCAGGGTGGCAACGATATCGTCGTATTCCTGCTTACTCACACCGCCAATCTTTACCAGCTCGGCGTAACGCGCGGTCTTGGCCTCTGTGGATTTGATATTGGCCTCGGCCTTCTCCAAGTCAGCCATCGCGCTATCATAGGTCGCCTTATAGGGAGCCGGGTCAATCTGGTAAAGCTGCTGGCCTTCCTTAACGTCACTGCCTTCCTCAAATAGGCGCTTGGTCACGATGCCGCTGACCTGTGGGCGAATTTCCGCAATCTTGAACGCCTGCGTCCGGCCCGGCAGCTCCTGATACAGATCAATGTTTTCTGGCTTAAGTGTCACGACAGCAACGTCAACGACCCGCGCCGCCGATTGCTGCGCTGTTTTCTGGCCTTTGTCATCTGAGGGCCACCAGATATAAGCCCCAACGCCCACCAGCAGCATCATGGCTACGATTGCCAGTTTCTTCATCGGGGACGCACTCCTCGTTAAGTGATTGAAATGCCAAAAATAGCGACATTATTTAATGTTGTAAATGTATTATTTCATGTTTATCATTAAAAAACACATAAAAAAAGACCCCGCGTTGGTGGGGTCTCAATTTACTGCGTTAAGCCTATTCCCTGCCAAATAACTCTGATGTGTTAATGGTTCTCGACAAACATCTGTGGTTTTTGTCTTTTATCTCATCCAGCGCGTAGCCCAGCGCAGTTAAAAAATTGTCATTTGCCCAGAGGATTTTGCCGTCCCTATCAAAATGAATCACGGCTCTTGAACGATTGAGAGCTGCAGCAAGCGCTTCATCATCGCTTTTTCTTGTTATATCGAGCATCATAAGACTTCCTTCTATTTAATTCAGAGGCAGCCATCTGCTTATGAAGACGGATACCAAATTGGTATTATCCTGAAATATTTTTTGGAACAATCCTATAGATCAGTGAAGTTTGCTTTTATATGAGTCTTCAATAATATCCGCTGCAGCATTCCAGATATTTTTGATCCAAGGCGACATATAGGTGAAGCGTTGGTATCTATCATCACCTGCAGCCATAAGCCTTAATTCGGCAGCAATGATTGCGGGGCCATCTGCAACACTATCTAGGCCTGCTTGTAAGGGGGTTCTTTTATCGTCATCATCGGTCATTACGGTCTCCTAAAACTAAACGATCACCAGAGACAATCTCTGGTGATCGGGGAGTAGTTACCGTCCGAGAACGGCCAGCGTATTTACGCTAGGCGCTATTGTATTCCGCTGCTCCCCGACCGTAGTCGAGAGGCAGCATCTGGGTGACGGCTGATGCCATTGCCGTCTCGGAAGGGGTAACTAGCCCCGGATCAGCCTTTTTCGCTGATCCGCATGCATGTTAGCCAATCCAAATAAGTTTAGCAATTAACGAAACGCTGATTATGGCGAATCTCTCACCGATGGGTCGCCCAAGTATACATGCTTAAGGGCAGCTTTCACGGATTTGCGCCCGTAGCACGCCGTAGTCTTGAACAGCCACCGGGAATGCCGCATTGCCTGATGCAGCTTCAATTTCATCCGCTAACTTGTTTTGAAATTTGCGATCATATTCCTTGATCGGCGGACAGGTGGTTGCCGGGTTAGAATTTGCCCCGGCGCAAGCG
This sequence comes from Micavibrio aeruginosavorus EPB, assembly GCF_000348745.1. Taxonomy (NCBI): domain Bacteria; kingdom Pseudomonadati; phylum Bdellovibrionota; class Bdellovibrionia; order Bdellovibrionales; family Pseudobdellovibrionaceae; genus Micavibrio; species Micavibrio aeruginosavorus. The sequence continues at coordinate 2,182,318 of NC_020812.1, forward strand.
GTCAACAAGCTCACTGCGAGTACGGGGAGCATCCAGCGTTGCACGAAGTTGCGCATTTTTTACCTCGATGATTTTTTTGAGTTGGTCGTTACGTTCAGCACTCCGGCCTGCCTGACGTGCGCCAAGCAAGACAACCAGAACCGAAAGGCCAGCTGCGCCCCATCCAAGGAGGCGCAGCATATGACCCGACAGCCAATTTTTAAGAATGCTCCCCATCAACGAAGCCCTTTCCGGCGGTCATCGATCCGCGCCCACAGCATGACGCCAATACCAATCAACGTAACCACTAGCAGCAGCCATTTCGCCGCCTCCAAATAGGGAGCAATAGCCATCAACGTGGTGGTGGCTGGCTCCAAGGAATCCTGAATGGCTTCGATTCCTCCAGCGCCCAGCGTGCCTGCCGTGGCAACTTGGCCGCCTTTGACCGTGCGCGAAGTCTGCAGGCTTTTTTGACCCGGCTCCACCCCAGCCAGCACCAGCGCCTTGGTAATTTCAACATCACTGTACGGTTGCTGGCCGTTCTCATGCTGGATGATGGCTTCCAGCACAGGCTTCAAATGTTCGAAGCGATGCATGTCCAGCGTTTGTAATGCGGCGAAGCCTGTATGGCGTGCAACCGACTGGATATAAGCCTTTGTATTGTTCTCCACGGCTGGTGCCCAACGCGTGATGATCATCTCAATGGTGCAAAGACCGTATTTATCCTGATAGGTGATGAGCAGTCGAGCCAAAGCACGGATGCCATAAACGGCGGATTTGAACATGAAAAATTCCCGGTCGTTCTGCTCCTTGGCAAGTCCCTGCCATGGGTCGTTTGAACGGCGGATGTTGCCGGGGTTGTTGTTACGGATGCCGCGCGGTTTTTGCGTCGTCATGGTTTTTCTCCTTTGTTGAAAATGAAAAAGCCGCCTTGAACGGGCGGCTCGGAAAGCTCGTGTGTGTGATTTTTATCGGTGAAAAATACCTCCTTTCGCGGCAATGCCAGCCACCAGTAGGGCAAGAAGCCCGACCGTTACCCAGCGCACCAGTGTTTGCAAAAATGTCCGCTGCATGATTTTGATAGAGCCTGCAAGATCGCGCAGCGTGCGGATATCATGGGCGGCATTCTCATCGGCAAGGCCGACTTCCTTCAGGGCTTTTCTTGCGCCCCGACAGGCAGCCTGCTCCAGCAGGGTTTCAAATTCGCTGCGCGGTATGACAATCATGTCCTCCCGCTGCGGTGGTTTGGCAGCAGACATCACTTTTCTCCTTCTCAAGGTTATTGGTCAGCGGTGTGAACGAGTGAATTCTCGACCACCGCCGATATTTCGATGATTTCCCCGCGCGGGCGGACAGCCAAAACCCGTGCCAATACGCCCCATTGCTCACCGACACCAAAGGAGAAGTGCGTGCGCTCTTCTTCCGTGCCTGTGTAGGGCGTAAAATCGATTTCCTCCATCAACTGGAGCTGGTAGTCGCTCCCGCCCGCAGAAACCGTCCACGGGCCGCTTAATGAGCCGTCCTTCCGGCGCAGAACGACATAGTGCGTACCAGTGTCAACAAACGTCACAGGCTCGGACAAGGTCAGGACAGGCTCGGCGTAATCGATTACATCACCGGCTTCTCCCCAGCGCGGCATGTCATGGGAAATGGCAATCAGGTCGCTATAGGTCGGGATCATACCTTCCAGCTCAGTGCGGAAGGATACAATGCGCCGCCGATAACGGTTGGCCGCCGCCATATACATCCCCTCGCGTGTGGCCTGGTCTTTATCGGTGCAACCAAACAAGGAGACTGTGGCAGGCTGTTCGGCGGCGCTATCGGGAAGGCTGGCAATGACTTCGTCCTGTTTCCAAGTCTTCTGGTTGAAAAACTCGACCTTTACGCTGTCAGCAGTGTCTTCTCCCGGCATGACGAAGTCGATCTTGAAACTGCCTTTGACGATATTGCGCGGCGAGAACATGGCCACAGGAAGCGCACGAGACTCATCACGGGCAAAACGAACCAGTCCGCCCTGCAGAAACGGCAGCGTGCGACCGCACCGGGCGACTTGCGTCAACGCATCCCACACGGTCAGCTTCCGGTCGAAAACGCCGTTGAAGGTATCGCCTCTGGATGTCCACACCGCATCCAGCGCCACCAGTGCCATGAGATCAATCCGGCTGTCAGTCAGCTTTGCGCCATAAGTGGCTTTCAAAATATCCGCCAGCGCCCATGCAATCGAACGCGTTGGCTGCAGATCGCTCCAACCTGTATCGGGATGCCAGCTTTTCAGTTTGCGGGTGGCGATACAATTGACCATGCGTGCTGACCGCTGTGACAAGTTATCGGTCGCCCGCATCTTCATGGCCAGCAAGGTCACATTCCCAAAATCCGCTTCACCCACCAGATGCGCTTTCAGCGCGTTCCAGTTGATATCGTTACCAGCGCGGGCCGAATTATCCTTGCCATTGGTGCGCAAGGCTTGAACTTCATAACGGCCAGCGGGAACCGGATATTTATAGGTGAGCCGGATCGGCGTATTGGTATTGGCTGTATGACTTTCCGCCGCCAGCGTTGTCCATGCACCCAACGCATTGCCTTCATCATCGATCAGGCGGGCCTGCACCTCCCAAGAGACTGTCCGACTGGCCAGCGATCCGTTGTCATTGGCGTAATACAGCCCTTTGGGCATGACCACATCCAGCGCTAGCAGATCTGTTGTGGTTTCGGTGGGGTTGGCGACAAACGGGCCGACCCAATCCCCGCCATCACCCAGCGCCAACAATTCCTGCCCCGCGATTTCTGCTGCCGTCACCACATCCGTATCCAGCAGCGTAACCATGCCACCGGGCGGTACGATTTCGTAAGTGATTTCTTGAAACGAAGTGATCGGCGTGTCCTCGATGCGGATTTGCTCGATATCGTATTCACCCTGACCAATGACGTGCAGCTGGTAGAGATACTGCTCATTTCCGCCAAATTCGGAATATGGCGTGGCACCGAAATCGGGATAGATCACATGGCGGCCATAAACGACCGGGATTGGCTCACCCAGACGCGCCGAATTGCCCTGTGCCTGAATGGAATAGGTCGGGCTGGGGCTGGTCGCATTGTAATTACTGATTGCCGAGCTGGGCATCGGCGGCGGGATTAGCGCGTTGACGAGCACCGACCCTGCCAATGCCACGCCAGCCGTTAATAACGAAACACCCACCGCGCTTGTTACGCCCATGGCTGCCCCTAGTGCTGCGCCTGCGTAAGGTGCGGCCACCATGATGGCAATGGTCAGCACTGCGCGGAAAATCTTGCCGCCACCACCGCCGCCTTGCGGCAGGGTGATAAAGGAAACAACTGTCTCCTTTTGAAAAATGACGACAGCCCAATCCTTACGCAAGACAGGTTCCCCATCAACAAGACACAACGTGGGCTTGGAGAACTCTGCAATCCCGCGCTCATTCAGCCACCCGCGAATTGTCTGACCAATGCGGGGCGTGAAAATGTCCACGTCCTTGTGCAAATAGAACGGATTATAATGGATGGCGATTTGTGCCATGCGCGTGATCTCCGATGTAACGATAAAAGTTTTCAATTTTCCAACCTGTCGAACTGAGACTGAGAATGTTTTGGAACACCACCCCAGCGCCTTGGATGCAGTGCAGAATTCCGCCACCATCCACATCTAGCCAAATGCCGACATGAATTGGGTGGCGGGATTGACGCATGAGGGCGATATCGCCTTCTTGAGGTTTGCGGACGGTGTCCCAGCGCTTGCGTTCCGGGTGCGCATCAATGGTGCGGATCAGTGCTTTAAGGTTGTTTTCCTCCACTGGGATAATTTCCAGCGTTCGCCCGTACAGGCGGCGGTGAACTTCAACCACCAACCCCCAGCAATCATAAGCATCCGGCCCATCCGAGGCGACGATCCACGGTTTGCCGATATAATCAGTGGCCCAATGTGTCATCGTGTCAGTCCTGCGAAGCGTAAGGCGTTGTAGGTTTCAGAGGGGAATGCCTTGTTGCCAACATCGAGCATCCGCGCACGGCCTGTTACCCGTGAGGTATCAGCGCTGACTTCCGTTAAAACCAGCGTGAACGGCGGCTCCATCTGTGGGCCTTCCAAATCGTCCGACAAATACGGACGGTAAGTGACCTCGATCTTGCTCTGGCTGTCCGATGCCGCATCCAAGTGCTTGACGATCTCGCGGCTGGCATTATCCAGCGTGATCGAGATTTCCGGCACGGGTGCGGTATCAATCGGCGGCAATTCCAGATCAAATCCCATGGCGACAAACGTCACCATAGCCCCAGCATTCAACGGTGCGGCTGCTTCCAGCCGAGCCGTCAAATCCTGATTGTCGCGCACCACACGGATGGCAATTGGCTCACCGTCATCATCGACAAATGACGGATGGCGCAATTCCAGCGTATGCAAGATCACAACATCGCTCGGCGCGGAGGCATACGCCTCGCGCAGAGCATCACTCAGGGATGTGTTGGGCATGACTAGATGTCCCAAGCCTGATCGGTCAGATACTCAACCGCGATCCCATTCAGGAACAAGGCCTCGATCTCATCCGAGCGCAGGCGAATATCTTGGATCGTTTGCAAAAGTCCATCCGCTTTTTGCAAAAGCTCTGTCTGTTTCTCATCCAGCGTTTTCAGTTTGCCCAAGAGGTAAATATCAGCCAATGCGTTTTGCTGTTTCCATTGCGGGGCAATGGCGAGAATGCGCCGGGCGGCCTCTTCCTTAATCTGCTTGATCAACTGGCTATGCTTATAGATCAGCGCCAGCGCCTCCTCATCAGCTGCAGCCTTGCTCCCTGTCGGATACTCTTGCTTTTCGGCAAAGGCGTAATAATGCCGCCCATCGATTTCCGCCAGATGAATAGGCGCGACTTCACTTTCGGCAAAGCTCAAGGCCTTGCCGATCACATAGGATCTGATTGTCATGGTTTTCTCCTTAGAAGATGACGTTGGTTAGGGATAAAACGTTATGGAGGTTGGCGGGCTGCGTACCGCAAGCGCCCACGGAGTTTTCTCCGCACGCATCAACACGCCCATCGTCATAAAGCACGCTGATCCCCCATGCGGTATAGCCGTTGCCGTACAGGTTCCAATCCTGAATGGTGCCGCTAATACCAAGGACTTTTTGGAAGGTGCTGACATTGGAAGCATGGCCGATGCCCAGATTTCCGTTGCCATTGTAGCCCGTACTCCACAACTGGTTTCCAGCCTGAAGAACGCACCCATCTGTTGAAACGCCACCCCCCATAACGGCTCGTGTAACATTACCTTGGAATGCGCCAGCAGGCTTGAATGGCGCAGCTACGTTTGCCGTGTTGCCATTTCCGATCTGGCCGTAACCATTATATCCCCAGAGATAAATCTCTTTCTGTTGGCTAATCGCACCGAATGCAGGATAACGACCATCCCCAGCAAATATGTCGGTAAAGAAAGCTGGGTGGATAATTTGCGTAAAGCTCGTACGATCAGTGGTATCGCCTAACCCCAACTGCCCATAGCCATTATAGCCAGTTGTCCAGATCGTCCCATCCGCACGCAGCACAAGACCGCATCCTGCAGGGCCATTTCCTGCCGTTGTATATCCAGCACTGGCCACTGCTTTTACGATATTATTGAGAGACGGATGCAAAATGGGTGTTTGACGTGTTGTGCCATCACCAAGGCCAAGCTGACCATTATTGTTACTGCCCCAAACCCAGAGATTACCGTTATCTTCGACAGCATAGGCGTGGTGCTGCATTCCAGAAAGAGTAACGCAAGTAATGTTTGTCAAGGAACCACAACGAACAGGGACATACTGGTTGGCGGTTGTGCCGTTACCCAACTGACCAGTGCCGTTAAAACCGCAGCCATAGACTTTACCATCGGTGGTTAAAAACAATGCGCAAGCGTAGTCGTAGTAATTTGGACGGCTAGGAATGACTTTGGCGATCTGAATATTATTTGCGACAAAAAATTCAATTCGCGTAGCGATAGCACGGTTGGCCGTATCTCCATGTCCCAACTGGCCATAGTTATTGTATCCCCAAGACCATACTTCACCATTAGCCGTAAGAGCATAGTTTTGAGCGCCACCTAAAAAGACCTCAACAAAGCGTGCATTGCAGTCTGTTGGCGTGAGTCTTGAAGGAATATACACATGGGAACCTGTTGGATCGCCATTCGAGTTATTGCTTCCAATGCCACAAGCCTTAATGGTACCGTCCGCCATAAGATAGGCACGAACGCCCGATCCACCCATGCCATTCACTTTAGCCAGCTTGGCAACGCGGCGGGACGGATCAACTGCCTGCGTGCGCCATGCGGGTTTGCCGTTAATGAGCTGAAGAATTTCCGTCTCCGCACCACGCGCTAAGCGTACAGGCGCATTGCCATCGTGAATGAGAATGTCGCCTTCCTCCAGTAATTGATCCGTGCCGGCGGCGAGTAAATCCCAATCCTCGCCCACCACCGGAATGACGTCCATTACATCGCGCAGCGCAATGTAGCTGGAGCCACGGTGGGAAACGGCATCATCCGGTACATACGTGGCTTCAGCTTGATACGCCCCGCGCCAGTTGATGCGAATATTGCCAAGGTCGATAACGGCCATGTTGTTCTCCTTTGATTAAATGTTGATGAGTAAATGGCCGTCAGGGCCGATAGAAAAATCCACGCCGGGCAGCGTGATGAACCACACGGGATAGTCTTTGGCAGCGAATGTCCCGTCGCCGCTTTCGGCCAGCAGCTTTGCGCCATCCTTGCGCAGACCATAAAAGACACCTTTGGATTCGATTGGCTCGTATCCACTTTCGTCTTCCTTGACGGCCAGCAGCATGCCTGCCTTTCCTATGAGATCGGTGGGGAGGTTGAGAGCGTCCGCCAGCGTTTGTGCGGTGTGCGCATGCTCCGCCGCCTGGTCACGGGATTCCTCTGCATCCGCGACAGCTTCGGCCAGCTGTTCACCAGCTGCCCCAAGGTCGTTCAATCCTTGCTGGATCGTGTCTTCGATATCCTTTATGGCCTTAGCGACGCTTTTAACGTTGCCACCTTCGGTCGGCACCACCGTCTGGTCATCACCGTGGACAATGTTGTGCAGGACTTGGCTGTCGCTTTGAACACGCGCAACCGCATCCTGCAGATCTGTCTGCAGGGTCATATCATTTCTCCTGTTTTTTAATTCAGCGTGATAGGCAAGGTTTGATGCACGAGGATGTGCAGAGCATTGCCCGAAAAAATAAGGCCTGCAGGGTCTTCACTCAGCAGCAAATTCAAAAGCCCCTCATCGAGAACAGGGCGCTCACGGATCTCAAGCTCCGAAGTAATTTCCCACAACGTGCCGCCCGCCAGCAATCGTGCGGAAAACTGGCGGGTAAACCTCGCTTCCTGATCCAAAAGACCTAAGCCTCCCAGCAGCGTGATTGTGAACCAGTTTGCGCCTTCCTTAGCATGCCAGCGATACCAGCCTTCAAAGACGGCATACTGGTCACGGCGCATGATCCAACGCACCGAAACTTTCGTCGGCACGTTGGTAAATCGCCGCCGTTGCCGGGCAAGGCCTGCCTCCATTTCTGTGCGTAGGATGGCATCTTCCGGCTGAACGGCATAACCCTGAACCGTGGGCAACGGCAGCGTATTCGGCCATGTGATGATGTCAGGCATTATCGGTAACTCCCCGCCGCAGGATTAAGGCCGTAGCGACGCTCCAGCGTTGATGCCAGACCTTCGCCACGCCCGATATTCCGCGCCATTTTGGTTTCGACTTCCTCGATCACTATATTCAGATCAAGGTTTCCAGCGCTGTCACGCCGCACGGTCGCAGAGGCTTCCGCCCCGGCGACATTGTTTTCGACCTTCACCGACACGTTGACGTTTGACTTTGACTGCAACGCGCCGCCCAACAGCTGCATTTGTCCGGGCGTAAACACCGCTTCGCCTTTCTTGGCGATAATCGGCACTTCATTGCCAACGATACCGCCCGTGTGAAAACGGGGTGCGCCACTGAAAACGCTGGGGTGGACACGCTTGCTGGCAAGGCTGTCTTGGCCGATAACGCCACCCGTGTGCGCTGTGGGGGCCGCTGCAGCACCGCCGCCGCCAAACAAACCACCGACAAACGTATTCAAAGCGCCTGCCAGCGGCGTAGTGATCGAGGACTGGATTTGCATACGGATCAGATCGGCGATGATGGAATCCGCAAAATCCCCAAAATCCAGCTTTCCGGTCTGCACGAAATCAACCAGCGTTACTTCCATGTTTTTAAACATGGAAGTAACGCCGCGCTCCGCCTTGCTGGCCATATCCTGTGCTTCATCCGTGACGGATTTCAGGCCACGTTTAATGCCGTCTTCCCAGCGCTTCGAGCTATTCAAATCCTCTTCACGGGCTTCACGCAGCATATCCTGATAGACAGCTTCGACCTGTTTTCTGAAGTCTTCATAGCCTGCCGCCGTTTGGCTCAAGCCCAGCATAGCTTCATTACGCCATGCCTCGGCTCGCGCTGTCACAGCATCCAGCGTCACGCTCAAATCTTCGTAACGCTTGCGCACATCCTCAACGATTTTTTCGCGCTCACGTTCGGTTTTTTGGTTTTCACGCTGCGCTTCTTGATAGCGCTTCTCGCTTTCCTGAAGGCCGTAGATTTCAGATACCAGCGATTTGATTTGCGATGCGTATTCACCTTGTGCCGCACCTTGTTCGCCTGTCAGATCAATTCCGGCGCGGCGCAAGGTTTGTTCCTGCTCATTCGTGATCATGGCGCGGCGCACGGCTTCCTCGCCTTGTGCGCGGGCAGCAGTTAGGCGGCGCAACGCCTGTTCTTCGGCCTGTAGTTCTGTGATGCGTTCCTGCAGCCGTTTTTTATCTTCATCAGACATACCGCGTGAGATGGGCTTTGGTGCTTCTGTTTCAGATGGTTTCTGCTGTGCCTGCTGAGGCTTGGGATTGCGCAATTCATCCAGCGCGGCAGCTGCTTTTTTGGCTGCACGTTCGGCGGCCAGCAAAGCCAATACTTGCTGCTGCACATCTTCGGCCTGTTCGCCGAAGTCAGGATATTTGGTAGCCAGCTTAAATAAGGCTTCCGAATATTCCTGTGCGGAGAGCTTTCCCTGATTGAAGGCTTGGCGTGTTCGATACAGCTCATCCTGCAGCGGTGTGCCAGTGCGGGAAAACTGATCCCAAAACCCTCCGATTCCTCCAAACTTCAGTTCTTTTTGAAGATCGGTAATGTTTTCTTTGGCCGTTTCCAGCTGCTTGGTGAAGCGATAGATGGATTCCGTTTGCGTCAATGCGGCAGTGCTTTCTTCTGCTGCCTTGGCCGTCAAACCCAGCTCCTCCTTAACCTCCTTTAATTCCTGCGCATGGTCACTGGCCGCCTTGGCCGCAGCGTCATGCCCGGATGCCAGTTTCACCAACGCAATGCCTGCCAGAATGGCCAAGCCCACAGGCCCACCCACCAGCGCCAAGGCGGCACGGAAACCGATCATGGCGACAGTAGCCAGTTTGGTCGCACCTTCCATGACCACCAGCTGCACGGCAAAAGCCGTGGACAAGCTGGCCGCCAATCGCAGACCAACAACCATCCCGGCATTGCTCATGATGGCCGCATTCAGCATGGCAACAGCACCCGCGACCGTGCGGGCGATCACAAGACCACCAATGGCGGTGACAGCCAGATCGGCATTTTCGATCAGGAATGATAAGGCTTCGGCGGCGGTAACAATCACCGATCCCAGCGTTTCGCCCAGCCCACGCGCCGCATCCTGCACGGCAGGGTCGGACAGCGTATCCGCCAACGTGCGATAGCCAACGCTCAGGCCGTCAAGGAATCCTCCGGCAGCAATCGTGCGTTCGATTTCCAGAATGGAATTGTTGAAACGGTTGAGTTCTGCGCGGGCATTTTGTGAAGCTTCCGGCACGCCATCCGAAAATGTACGACGAATTTCATTTGCGAAACGCGGCAGGAATTCATCGGCAATGACTTCGCCTTGCTCCAGCATTTTATCCAGCTCGGCGGTGGTGATGCCCATACCGCGTGCTGCAAGCTGGAATGCGCCATACAACCGCTCACCCAATTGGCCGCGCAATTCCTCGGTTTGCACCTTACCTTTGGACATGATCTGGCCGATAGCGCGTAAGGCGCCATTGGTCTGATCAACCGAAAGCTGGAGGACGGTGGAGGCTTCAGCCACGGCGGTAAAGATGTCGCGCGTGCCTTGCCCGGCCAGCGTTGTGCCTTTTGCCGCCGCCGCGATCTGCAGATACGACTGCGACGTTTCCAGCAAATTGAGGCCAAGGCGTTCGGATTCCGCCTGCAAGAACGCCATCTCCGCTGCCGCGCCCTGACTGCTGCCTGTAACTGCCGCGAGCGCCGTATCCAAGCCCTGAAATGCCATACCTGTTTCATTTACGGAACGAATGCCACCGATAATGCCAGATAATCCTGCATATGCGGCGACAAGGCCTGCTGCTTGCCGAAACACAGAGTTGAGCGCCCGCGCGGTCGTATCCACAGCCTTTAACCCAGCATTGGCAGGCGCAGTTGCCCTATCGATGCGGTTGAAAGCCTGCTCACCTGTGCGGCCAACGCGCTCAAAGGTTTCCTCAACCCTTTTGCCGTCAACCACCGCGAGGCGGATGCTCATGTTTTTCTGTGCTGATCGCATCAGAGATTAGTCCTTGTTTTTGATTTGGGCTTTGGTCAAACCCACGCTTACGGCGGGCAAAAGCTCGGCCATGACCTCGCGGCCGTAACCAAGGGCATCGGAAAGTAGGAAGGCTTCCTGCAGGGGGAAACGATCACGAATTTGAGAGCTGACTTGCATGGCGACATCCCATGCCTGCCATCCCTCTAGGCTTTCGCAGTCGTTTTTCTTGTACGGGCAGTCCGCGCATTCTTCGGGGCAGGATTTGCAGTATTCAGCGCCGTCCCCGAAGTGCCACTCTGCCCGGCGCTCAAGTCTTTTTTTTCCGCATCAATCAACTCCCGTACACCTGTGTATTGCTGGGAAAAGCTGGCAGCGATTGACCAGAAGCCCGTCATCAGCTCGTCAATCTTTTCGGGCGTTACGGGAGCCTTGGCATCGCCATCGGCTTCCAAAATACCGTCCCAATCAACGATGGCTGTACGGGCAAGGCCACGCGCTAGATATTCCTCGGCCAGCGCTTCGCGGATTTCCACGTTGTCGACCTGTGGCAAATCATCGACCGATGCGCCGATTTCCTTTCGCTTTCGGTATTCCTCACCAATCTCCGTCAGGCGCTTGTTCATGAAAGCCCGTGCGGCATAGAAAATCGGGCTGGTGCATGGGCGTACTTTCACGCGCACGCCAAGGCCAAGTTCCAGCCAATACGGTTCGGTCTTAATATTGAGTTTCAGCATGTTGTCTCCTTGCTATTCTCGTTGAATGAAGCGTGTATGCGGCTCTCACAAACAGTAAGGAAAGTCCGCATGATTAAGTCTCAAAGCCGAACCACATACAGCTTCAGCACGCCCTCCGAAGAGATTGCAAAAGCCATAGAAATTCTTAACCGTGATCAGTTTTGTCGGGAGCTGGTCTTTTTATTTGCCCGGATAAAGGGAAGAAAGCGCCGGAACACGCTGCTGCGCGTGGCCCGGCATTTTATCAATACGCCTCCACATCATTGATCAGCGTTATCGTGACCATGTGGCCAAGCACAGCATCCTTTGCGCCTTGGAAATCGTATGACGCTTCAATGCCATTCGGCCCGGAGATCGAACGCTTGGGCTTTGGCAAATAGACCTCGTGGCATTCGATAATGAGCTGGCGATCAGCATCAATTTTGTAAGCCAGCTCCATATCAATCGGCACACCTGACCGCGCGGTATTCATCAGCGAATTATCGGCATAGCGCACGGCGATATTACCGGAGAGCGCAGCAACACCGGGATCAACACCATCGATCTTGCCGTCATCGCGGATGGTTTCGATGCGCTCCAGATTGTTGTTGTAGGTCACGCTGGCCGAGGTCACGTTGCCCAACGGGTTGCCACCTTGTTTGACCGAACCTTGGAATTGCGAGAAGCGGGTATATTCCGCTTCTGCCGGGCTGGCATCATGCGTGACGTTTTGCGGGATTTCACCTTGACCGATCAAGTTGATGGTCACCTGTGCTTCACCGCTGCGTTGGAAGTTAAACGCGATGGAGTTTGCCCGGATGCCCGTGAACATCGGAAAGTCAGGTATTTCCGGCATACCGACTTCAACCGCAAGGCTCGGTAACGTCACGCCACCCGATTTAAATTCATGTGTGTACGGCCCAGCGCCCGTTGTCGTCGGCGCACCGAATACGGCTTTCAGCCAATGCCCGATATTGCGCAGATCTACCGGGATGACGATATCGCCATCGACGTTGATCACATCCTGGTAGGGCTGGGTCGGATCACGACCAAGGCCAAGGACGTTGGATTCAATCAGCCCCTGTGCCGAGTCCAGATCACTGGACACAAATGGCACCAAATGAAACGCCCCCGAAGCGGGGGCGTTTCCATAGGCGTTTTCAAAACCGATAATCAGGCGGGCATTCCACCCATATGCACGGGACATGGCGTTTCTCCTTTAATTGAGAGGGTTGGTAGTTGAATATTCGAGGATGATGGGAACGACCGCAGCCTTGATAGTCGGCGCACCCTCGATGGTTTCGGACAGAAATTCCGGCGTTTCGATATGCAGATAATCGACAAGGCCACCGAGGCTGGTCTGTCCGTCCAGCGCCTGCGCCAGCATCGTGAGCAAATCATCCAGCGCCTGATCGCGCTGTGCCTGCTCGGCGTGCTGTACCAGTGCCTCGATCTCAACGCGGTGCTGATAGTGATAGCGCGGCGGCGATAACGTCACCTCCGGTTCGCCCGGATCGCCGTCGCGCATAATAAAAAGCCCCTCGGAAGGGACTTTTGTTGGCAACTGCTCGTTTCGGAGGGTGGATACCCCGGTGATGGTGTCCTTCAGGCATAAAAAAAGACCCGCAAGGGCCTGTTCTCGTTTCGATGTCATGTTGCTCTCAATCCGGCCAGTTTTTCAGGATCAGCTGCGGCAGGCGGTCAAACCAGCGCTTGGCTTCTGTGTTAAAGGTTATCAATCTCGGCAGTTGCACTTGCGGTACCAGCCAGAACATCACCACCGTTGTCAGGCCACTGCCTTTGCTAACGGCGCGGTCACTGGCCTTGCGGAAACCACGCAGTTGTCCGCTTTTCCGGTTGTAGGAAGCGCGAGCGTTATCGACTACCAGCAAGGACGGCTTGCCACTCCGATACACGAAACGTAGCCTGCCATAAGTATGCTCTGGGAAGTTCGACGGATTGATCCGCTTTCCTCCCACGCCGCGCTTGGGCGCATTCGGTGTCGGGATTGCCAGCCACCATCCATCCTTCGAACGAATGACAGCGGCATCCTCAAACCCTTCCATGATCCGGCTGGCCTTGGTGTAAACAACCCCGGCAGCACGAATGGAATTCTGGCCCTTGGGATAATTATCCCCGCGCCAAGTATTCGCCATGCGCTGGCCAAGGCCAGCGCTCGTCACTTGCCTGCGCATCGACATTTTCAGGCCGTCCGTGGTTTCGCGCACGCCCAGCGTGACAGCACGCTCCGCCGTAGCGAATTCAGCCTTCATGTATTCTTTCAGGTTTCCCTCAAAGGCAGCTTTAAGACGCATAGGCTTCGACTTTCAGCACAAGGCCATGTTGATCGCGCACAGGCTCTCCCTGCGTCACATACGTTTTTCCATCGATGATGATCTGGTAGATCATCTTTGCCGGGTCGAGTTCCGCAAGACGCAGCTCGAATAGATCTGTCCCGGTATGCACGCGGGCATCCATCACATCGACAACGCGGTCGGGGAAGCGATGAATGACCACGGCATCGGCTTCGGTGTTATCCCGAAAGACCAGATGCGCTGCCTGCCCAAACTTGGCAAACAGCGCATCCACCGCCTTGGAAGCTGAAGCGCGGAAGCTCATTCTCCCTTACCGTCCTCTTCTTTCTCCTTTTGGATGATCTCCCATGCCTGATCACGCTGTGCGGCGGTGATATCTGCCCCCAGCGCGGCCTGAATGGCATCCACGTTCGGTTTTCCGTTCTTGCCATAGTCTTTGGCAGGATCAAGCCCGGCAATTGCCTCAACGATATCCTCTATCGTCGGGGCGGGCTTCGTGCCGGAGCCTGCAGGCGGGGTTTCGGTCTTCTGGGCGTTGGTGGCCGGGGCGGCTTTCTCCTGTCCGAGGGCAGAAGCGAATTCGCGTTCGATGAGCCTTTTGGCTTCATCTTCCACGATATCGACCACAGCGCCGGGCAGATAGTCTTTGCCGTTTACGTTCAGAGTGATGATAGCTTTGATTTTCATGGTCATCCCTCCTTAGCGTACCGTTGCACAGAACGAAGCGTTCGGGCGGTAAGGCACGATCAGCGGTGCAGATTGCAATAGCAACCAGCGCACCGCAGGGTCTTCCTCCAGCCACGACTTCGAGAAGAAGCGCTGCGCCCGGTATCCGGCTTTCTCGTCCTGAATGGCACCATAGCAGCGCGTGCCTTCCAGTTGCGTCGGGCTGCCGAGCAGAACCGTATAGTCCGGCAGCAATTTCTGGACGACATCGTTGTCATCGACATAACGGTCGTTATAGACCCAGAAATCAAGATCGCCGATAGTACCGACATAACGCGCCAGATCATTGCCCTGACCGAATGCAATCGGCCCCAGCGCCAGATCTGCCGTATCGCGCAGGCGTCGGATATCCAGCAACTTCTCCACCTTGGGATCAGCCTTGAAGACGCGCCAAGCCAGCGCATCCATCACGACCGTGCGGCCCACCGCACCGGATTTCTCCTGAATGCGGGCAACCCAATCTTCAAGGTTTTCCAGCGCACTCACTCCGGCTTCACCCCAGCGGCTGCCGCCCGCCAACGCAACCGTCAAGGACGGATCACGTTGGAAATCGACCACGACGGTGGGGTAATTATCCCCGCTGACCGTGATCTTCCCGGTGCGCAAGGCTTCGGAAGCCATCACTTCCTCACGGCGGGTCAGGTTTTCCAGCTGCTTGGACAGCGTGCGGTTGACGTTGGCTTCAAGGCGTTGCTGCGGGGACAGCGTACCGCCAATCTTTTCACCAATCGAACGCTTCAGCGGACGGCTGGGATCAAAGCGGCGTTTATCCTTGGCATAGGCAGGCTTGAAGCTCTTGGTGGTGAAACCTTCATCATCCACCACCTTGCCAGCAACCAGTGGCGACACGAAAGGCGTGAGGCGCGGTTTGGACTTATCGATATCGAAGTGAATTTCCTCCGAATCCTCAGTTTGCTCCTGACCGAAAAATGCATCAAGCAGGAAGGAGCTGGGACGCTCCAGTTTTTCCACGACCTTGGACAGGACGTGGGTGTTGAAAATGTCGATAGACATGGGCTTTCTCCTTTTGTGAAAGTCGGTTTAGTTCTGGTTGCTGCGCAGGAAGACGCTCTTGGCACGCAACGCGATGCGCACGCTGTCCAGCGTGTGTCCCGCGCCCAAAACCAGAGCGTTTTCGTTGAATTCGCCGCTGAAGTAGATGACGGCCTGCACATCACTTGCGGCGGCATTGGCTTTTTCGGCCAAGATGGCATCAGGGATTTGAGAGCCATCGGCGCTTGCCGATGCACTCAGTTTGAATTTGCCGTTTGCAGTGATGCGGCCAAGGACTGCGCCTTTAGCCAGATCAGCCCCGGCGGCAATCGTGACCACCCGTTCGACGCGGGGGTATTCTCCCGCCAGCAGATTATCAGGGCTGTATTCGCCCTGATCTTTGAAGCCTTCAGCTCGTGTCATGGTTTTCTCCTTACTTTCTTGGGTTGGGGTTAGATGGCGGCAGCGATGCGGCTTGCAACAGCATCGATGTCGTTATCGGCATCGTCGCTGGCGGGCGTGATGGCCGGATTGGTGACCGTGGACATGACCTTCTCGAAGGAGGTCGTGGCTTTCGGCTCTTCCACCGGGGCGCAAGCCATCAACTGGCAGGCCTCGATGGCGTTGATGTCCGTGTTGAGCGCCATCTCCTTTGCGAGTTTTTCACGGCCTTTGGCTTCCTCGCTGCCGAGGATGGCACCGAGGCGTGTCTTTTCAGCGGATGCGCCTTCGCGCGTCAGCTGGGCGACCAGATCGGGGTGGTCTTTCTTCAAGGTTTCGATATCCATCGGTTTTTTCTCCTGTGTTGATGGGGGTTGGTTTTGGGCATTAAAAAAGCCCTCTGTACGAGGGCTTGTTGGGGAGGATAGTTCGGCGATCAATCCTTCAAGGCTGCCGACCCTGTCGGCCATACCAGCGTTGACGGCTTTCGCACCGATCATCACATCGCCACCGCCGTAATGGTTCTGCACATCTTCTACAGACACATCACGGTTGCGGGCGATTGTTCCGATAAACACATCGGCCATGCTGTCGATGCGTGCTTGAATGCGGCTTCGGCCATCATCACTGGTAGGATCAAGACGCTTGTGCGGGCTTTGCGAAGAAACGATTTCAACAGTTTCTGCCGATTTACCCGACTTGCCCTGATACATGCCGACAACGCCGATTGATCCCATCGCCGAGGTTTCCGACACAACGATCTCGTCAGCAGCGGAGGCAATCCAGTACGCTCCGGACGCGGCATCACCGGATGCGTACGCCACAACGGGCTTCTTGCCGCGCGCGGCATAAACCATGTTGGACAATTCCGACACGCCATTCACCTCGCCACCGGGGGAGTCGATATCAAGGATGATGCCTTTGATATTCGGGTTCTCCAGTGCTGCCGTGAAATCACGGGCGATCAGCTCATAGCTGGATGCACCGCTGATCATCGTGAACAGGTTGGCGTAACGGAACAACGGCCCGGCCACTGGAATGATAGCCACACCCTCACGCTCGGTCACGCTGTAGGTATTTTGCAGATTGCGTCCGAGCTTGGCGGCTACCGCCTGCGGACTTTCGTTTTCCCGTGCGGCGATTTCCAATATCGTATGCAATGCCGTTTCCGTGATGGCCCACGGCTCACCGGCTATGCGATTCCAAATCCTCATTATCTTCCTCCTGATTGTTGCAATAAAAAAGCCGCCCGAAGGCGGCTGGTATTTAAAGATGGTTGGCTCGTTTACTTGTTCAGCTCTTCTACAAAGTGTTCCGAAATTTGCACGACCGTATTCCAGTCAGCGATGATCTGTGCATGGAACACGGCTTGTGGCGATTTCTCTCCAAAAGAGTGCGTCATCCACGGTACAAAATTGCCAAGGGTTTCGATTTCATCCGAAAGGCGCTCAAATTCTTCAAACTGGTGCTTTTTCAATGCATCTGTTCGAAGATCTTCCAGTTCTTTCTCTCTTTTGACTTCCTCTTCGTTGGAAACATAGGGCGGTACATACAAGGGTATTCTATGCGCCAGCGAATGACGAAAGTTTTCAACGTGAGAAAACCATTTATCAAGCGTCTTTAGGTAAGCCTGAAACTCCGAAGAAAACGTATCACGCACAGCGCTGTATTTTTCCGCAAAGCCAATCTCACCATTACTCAGCGGCTTTCCCTTCTTATTTAAGATGCCTTTTTCTTTGACCCAAACCCATGCAAGGTTATCCAAGGAGCCATAAACATTCAGGATAAACGCTTGCAGATTGATAGCTAGATCGCTTAATTCTTCCGAAGAGGGCTTGTGATCAATATCGGGCGGACAAATCCGGTAAACATTATCAATGCATCTTTTCATGGTTTTGACCCGCCGGGTAAAGCCATGCATGGCAAACTCTGCAGCTTCCTTCTGCTCATATGTGCGCGTTGCAAACGTGAGGAGAAGGCTTTGGTATTTGCCTTCCACCTCAGCATAAGCATCCTGAAGCTGCTTAATATTGTCTTCCGAGAAATACATTTCTTACTCTTTGTCCTCTTTGTCAGATTCGTTTGGGTCAGTGGTGTTAAGTATACTATTAACATCGTTGATCGAAAGGCCCAGCTCCATAATTTTGGCTTTTTCACGCGCAAGCTGTTCTAAAACCTCCTCCCAGTCCAAGCCTTGCGATGCGCATTCATCTTCCAGCGTGGAAAGACCGATTTGCATGCGAAGATGGGCGGCTTTCGCTTCCTTGACCGGGTCAACCCAGCCACGACCAGGCCCGATCCATTTGCAGCGCGTCCATGCCGCGCGGCGCTCATAGAAATTAGGCGAATCCACGATGCCTTTATTGATCGCTTCTTCAAGCCACAGCTCATAAACAGGCTTGGCCCAATAAGTCGCCATCCATTGCCGCCGCGCATTGAAGTAACGCCACGCTTCGAGCAGCGCCGCGCGTGCGCTTGAATAGTTGGTCTTGGAAAAATCCTTCATCAACAATTCAAAAGGCAGATTAAGACCAGCACCGATATGGCGCAGCACGTTCTCAACAAACTGGCCGTACCCGCTATTCGGACGGCTCGGCGTAAATGGCGCAACCTTGTCACCCGGAAATACCGGAATGATCGAGCCACCCTGTAAGCGAATATCCCATTCATTGCGTGCGGCCAGATAATCATCGACCGATCCGCCGAACATCTCGCCGATGGCCTCGCCATCCAGCGGCGTTTCGATAAAGGCGGCGATCATGGCGTTGACCACCGCTGCCTGTAGCTCGGAACGCTCGTAATGGTCGAGCATCTTGAACATCGGCATGATCGAGGTCAGCAGCGGCTTGCCACGGTGCTGACCTGTGCGTTCCTTGTCATGGATATGCAGGACACGTTGACGGCCAAAGGCTGTACGGGCTGGAACGCGTTCCCAATCCTGCGCATCCATCCCATACCCGATATACGCATCGCCCGGATGGCTCTTGCGAACATGATAAGCCAGCGCTGCTCCATAACTGTCAATCTCAATGCCGGAGCGCAGAGTTTTTCCATCCTGCCGCCCAGCCGGGTTGGACAGACGGTCGCATTCCACCAACTGAATGGTCGTGGCATAGCGTGTGCCGCGCTGATCCAGCCAAAGTGGCAAGGCCAACGCTTCACCGTTCACAATGCTGGAGCGAAACACCAGCGCTGTCATGCCTGAAAAAGTCAGGGCATTGGCCGCATCGCATTCCGTGCTTTCCGCCCATGAGCGCCATTCGGATTCAACCTGACGCGCCCAGTCATCCGCCCATTCCTTGGTTTTGCCAAGAACGCGGTAATCCGGTGTGGCCGACAACCGCAGACCAGTGCCGATAACGTTATCAACCAGCGTTTGAATTGCGCCTGCAGCCACACCGTGGTTGCGGGTTAAATCCCGTGACCGAGACACCAGCGTTGGCAATTCAGACAAAAGGTCACTGTCCGCCGACCCCAGCAAAGGCATCCAGCTGGCCAGCTCCCGCGCACGCACGGAGGCAGCCCGGTGGGCTGTATCGCTCACGCGCATGCGAGGCGTAGCCTTAAGCGGCTCGCCATTTACGTCCAGTAATTGCACCATGGGTTTACCTTAGAAGCTTGTCCGAATAATGCCGCGACGGGCCGTACCCGTGCGCTTTGCGATTTCCGTTTTGAGTTCGTGGATGTATTTTTCCAGCCCATCGACATTGGCAGCGGTATAGGTCGTGCTGCCGTAGCCGTGCAGGCTGACAGTAACCTCCTGTGTGCCAGTCAAAAGGCGATGACGTGCCTCTTTGGCCTGCACCAGTCGGGTTTCGAGTTCGAGCAAGGTTTCTGTCATGATCAATCCTATTCGGCGTTGACTCAAAGCCAATAAATTCATAGCCTGAGTTTGGTTTTAAGAAATATCCAGCCGCTCGCAGCCATTAAGGCCACGGTGAAAATTTCTCTAATGTCTTTAAAAGTCATCCCAACTTTTTAGGGCTTCTTAATGCGAGCAAAGAAACAAAGCCCACGAAAGGTTGAATAAAGATGTCTACCCCTACGCAAGAAAGCCTGAAACAACAGGCAAAAGTAATCCGTAAGTTCCTGAATGAGAAATACCAAGTGGACGTTTCGCACGGCCACTGCATGGAACTCATTTCACAACTGTTTGGCTTTAAAGATTGGAATACGGCTACTGCCGCATTAAAACCAAAAGCCAAACAAGACCTATTGCCAATTCACATCAAAACAGTTGGCGATATGAAGAAAGCATTAGCGTTATTTGATGACGATACGGCAATCTTTGATGGTGAGTATGAATTCAAAATTCAGGATTTTATCAACGAAATAAATGCTGAAGATTGGGATGGGGATACCATCCTTACCCAAGAATTCAGCCTTGTTCTCGAAGAGTTTGTTCCTGACATTGCCAGCTTTAAATTAAAGATCGAGCATGAAAGTCTCACCATCTTTTAGAAGCTATCTGCTACATAGTACCTCCTTATAAATATGGATCATCGGCCCGCACTGATTTGCGTTGTGGGACGGTGACCCGTTTTTTGGTTTGCGATTGCGGTTTGGGCGGATCTGCCTGCGTTTCCTGCGTGACAGGGATTTCCACCCCGCGCGTTGGAATCTCGGCTTCAACCCCCAGCGCCTGTTCGAGACTGCGCCATTTGAATTCGCTCATGCGGTCGATACCGTAAATGGTAGCGGCTGCACGGGCGTACACGCGGCAGTCCAAGGCCTCGTTGTTGCGGCTGGGGTCTTTCTCCCAAGTCGCATGCGGAAAGCCCTTCACAACGCGAATAACGCGGCGCTCTGCCGTCAGCTGCTTGAAGTATTCATCCCCATATTGCGGGAAATGGCAGCTGCCGGGCGGGAAGACCGCACCTTCCGAGATTTCTCGGTCAGTCGGCCATTCCAGCTTCAGCCAGCGGTAAAGTTCCATCTTGGCCACCGGGCCAGAGACGTTCCAAACCCGCAGACCTCTGCGTTTGCCGCCCGTGTCGGCTTTGGATACGCTCAAGATGAGCGCCGTTTCGGCATCGCGTCCTTTCACCGCGACAGCCGTTCTTGGTTGACTTGCACGAGCGCCGTTACCACCCCAGACAGCCTGTGGGTGGTTGCGGACAAACCCGTAAACATCCTGCGTGGCATAGCCGCTATCCACCGCCATCACCCGGATGGGCATTGTGTGGCCTGTGGCATGCGGCCAATCCCGCTGCAGAACCTCTGTATCCAAGCGTTTCCAGATTTCTGGTCTGGCGGTATCGCCATCAAGGACGACGTAATCCACCGACCAGTTTTCCTTGTTCCGGCCCCATGCGACAATTTCGCATTCGATCCGGTCTTTCTGAACGTCAACACCCGCCGTCAGGAACAGACCGCCCATCGGCACAACGCCTTGAGCGAAAGTCTGCCGCCGTTCATAAAGGCGCTGCCATTCCGGCGCATCGGATGATTCCTCGTAAGGCTCACCTAGCACTGTGTTAACGAAACCCTTCATCAGATCGGGGTTACGCTTGGCATCTTCGAACATGGCGGCGGCATCACCCCACGAGAACCAGCCAATCGGGCTATAAAGCGACGACAGGTGGTAACCGATGGTGCCATCGGTGGACTCCGCCGTTGTCCGCCATTCACCACGCGCCAGCATTTCTGTCTTATGGTGTTCGTTAATCAGGCAACCGCAGCTCTCGCAAACGTACTCGGCTTTTTGCGGCTCATTTTCCGGCCAGCGCAGTTGGGTAAACCGCAAAGGCTGGAAATGATCGCATTCAGGGCATGGCACATGGAAAAACCGTTGATCGCTCTTCTCAAACTCTCGCTGAACCCGCGACAGTCCTTTGACGGTTGGTGTGCTAACCATGAATATCTTTCTGCGGCGTTTAAACGTGGCTGACCGACGCTCTGCCAGCAGGATCGGATCGCCTTCGCCATCAACGTCACCGGGATACGCATCAATCTCATCCATAAACAGGTAGCGGGCAGGCATCGAACGCAGGCCCACAGCGGAGTTCGCGCCTGTCATGATGAGCAGGCCGCCAAGGAAATCCTTGCTGAGAATGGTATTGCCGCTATCACGCTCACGTGCGGGGCGTACTTTCTCACGCAACTCTGGCACGTCATTCAACAATGGATCGATACGCTGCTTGGAATGACGCTTTGCCAATTCCACCGTTGGCGCAACGGCCATCATCGGCCCCGGCGCTGCGTGGATGACATAGCCGATCCAGTTATTGCCGCATTCCGTTCCGCCGACTTGCGACCCTTTCATAAACACAATGCGCTGCACGGGAGATACAGGCGCAAGGTGATCCATGATCTCCCGCAGATAGGGCGTGCGCGATGTGCGCCAGCGTCCCGGCTCTGCAGCCGATTTTGGAGAAAGAAGGCGGTACTTATCTGCCCATTCCGAAACAAGCAGATACGGATCAGGCGTTACCGCCTGCTGCCATAAAGTTTCAATTTCTAGACTGTCATACCCTCCTTCATTCGATATTGAGTTTAGCATCCCCAAGTTCATTCAGATGCTCCCGCACATAGCGTTCTATGGTCGTGTGCAATACATGCTCATCCACCTCCAGCTCTGCGGCCATCTGCGCAGAAATACGCGACGGCCAATTAATCCATGCATCCCTAAACTGACGGCCCAGCCGGAATACTTGCGCTTTGACCATGTCCTTGTTGATCAGTTGGCCTTTCTTTTCCTGCAGGCGCTGCCGTGCGAGATGCGCCTTGGCTATCTCGTGGGCGGTGCGTGCCTGCGTGAAACTGTTCATGCCATGGGCGGCGCGGCCATTTTCGGCCAGCGTTTGTTTGACGGAATTCATGGCCTCTTCGGGATCGATGTCCTTAAAGCCAGCCGGATCATGACGCTTGGTGTGATCGGTGTTCGCCTCCCAAGATGCATCTGCCTTGGCAATATCAATCGAGCCGTCGCTTTCCGGCGTAATACGGCCTGCTTTTATTGCTTTGCGGACGGCATTATCAGCAATGCCCCGATGCCGGGCATAAGCGCGAACAGAAACCCCCATAAAGCCTCACTTTTATTGATCTATTCAACTTTACTTCATGCTGAATTGAAGCGTTCATGACGATGCAAACCCAATGAAAGGAGCAACATCATGGCCACCACAAAGAAAAAAACAGTACCCAAGAAACCCTCGCAAAAGCCGCGCAGCATGCCCGCCAAGGTCGTAAAACCCAAAGCCAAGGCAGAGGCGACGCAGGCCGTTACCGAACCCACGACCAGCAAGAAAGCGCAAATCCTCGCGTTGATGGAACGCCCTGAAGGCGCAACCATCGACGAGATGATGAAGCTGACCAACTGGCAAACCCACACCGTGCGCGGTTTCCTTTCCCTGCTGAAAAAGTCGGGAAAAACACTGACCAGCGAACGTGCCAACGACGAGCGCCGCTACCGCATCGGAGAAGTCGCCGCCAAGGCCGAAACCTCAGCGTAAGCGCTCTTTTTCCAACTCCTCAAAACTCTGGCCCGTAGCGGCCAGAGTTGCTTTCTTCCCGGTAAACTCCTGCCAGCGCTTGACGATGACATCCGAGTATTTCGGCTCGATCTCGATCAGGCGGGCGCGGCGTCCGGTTTTCTCGCAAGCGATCATCGTGCTGCCGGAGCCGCCAAAGGCATCCAACACAATATCCTTGGTTTTGCTCGAATTATGCACGGCACGTTCGACCAGCTCGACAGGCTTCATGGTCGGGTGCAAATCATTCTTTACGGGTTTGTTCACAAACCAGACATCGCTCTGATCCCGCGCACCGCACCAGAAATGCTCATGGCCATTCTTCCAGCCATAAAGGATCGGTTCGTATTGGCGCTGATAATCAGCCCGGCCCAGCGTGAAGGTGTTTTTTGCCCAGATGATGAAGGTCGACCATTTACCGCCAGCCTCTGAAAACGCGCCGTGCAGGGTATGCAATTCCGATGAGGACATGCAGACATACATCGCGCCTTTGCAGACCATCATCAGGTTTGTACAAACGTCATACAAAAACGCCGCAAAGTCCTCACCCAGATTATCGTTCTGAATGGGGCGGGATTTGCCGCGCATCTTATCTTTGGCCGAGTTCGCATAATTTACGTTATAGGGCGGATCGGTGAACACCATGTCGGCCAGCTCTTCACCCAGCAGGGTTTGATAGCTGTCGATCAGCGTGGAATCCCCGCAGAGGATTTTGTGATCACCACAAAGCCAAAGATCGCCCAGCACGCTGACAGGGTTTTCAGGAACCTCTGGCGCGGCGTTTTCATCCGTCAGGCCTTCGCTGTCGGCTTCACCATCAAGAAAAGCATCAAGCTCTTCTTCGTTGAAACCCAAAAGGGCAAGGTCGAATTCTTCTCCGTCCAGCGCCTGCAGCTCTTGGCGGAGCAAATCATCATTCCAGCCTGCATTTTCTGCGATCTTGTTGTCAGCAATGATCAGCGCCCGACGCTGCACCTCACTCAAATGCTTCAGGCTGATCGTCGGCACTTCCTTGATGCCCAGCATTCGTGCCGCCATAAGGCGACCATGCCCGGCAATAATGCCGCCGTCTTCGCCGACCAGGATCGGGTTCACGAATCCAAACTCCGTCATCGATCCGGCGATCTGGGCGACCTGTTCATCCGAGTGGGTGCGAGCGTTCTTGATGTAAGGAATCAAATGATCCACCGGGAGGTATTTAACCTTAAGCGCCAGATCTGTAGTCATGTGTTTCTCCTTTTGGGTGCGCAGGCACGAAAAAGCGAGTGCGCACGTTTGGGTGCGCACCTTTGAAAGCCTTTCAATGCCTGCCGTTTTGGAATTACGGGTGCAGAGTGCGCACCCAGAAAAAAAGTCTGCGACTAAAAAAGTCCTGCGCCTTAGCCCGCCGCATAGGGGCGAAGTGTTCCGAGTACCTTTTTTGCCTTTGCCACCGTGCCTCATATGCAAAAAGCCACGCTGTGAGGCGTGGCTTCGAATGCAATGATCGCGATGATAGGTATTAAGATGGCAAAAAATGTTCGCCTTGTCCGTAACGATTATGTCCGAACATATTTAGGCAGCCTGTTCGATGGTCATGCTTCCATCTTTGATCTGTTTAATGAGCTTGATGATAAACTCCGCATACAACATCAGACGAATAAAGTTCTCTTCATTTCCGTATGCAAGGTACTCTTTGTCACCGTGCATGATCTTGTGTCTGAACAACGAATAACTATCGTCGGGCGTGATCTTGTTCGAGTCCCTGAACAGACCGCTAAAGATTACTTCCTGCAACATCTCAGCCGACCAGAAGTCAACGATCTCGGCCACGGTCTGAACGGCGACATCGTGCCGTACATCTGTCCGCTTGCCTTTAAGCTCTGCAGGGAGGTTGTCCTTGATCTCTTGCTCTACGCGCTTTCTAGTGAGCTTAGGCAGGATTCCATAAAGGTCACGCACCAGCCCATCGATCTGAGCAATCAGGGCTGGAACCGTAAGCAAATGCACATCCTCGTGATCAGCGTCCTTGCTCATTGCAATGGCAGCCTGAAATACCTTCAACCGTCCCGGCTCTATGTCCGCCTGCCATTCTCCAACAATTGTATTGAGGCGATGCCAACCATTGGCTTTGTAATAGCCAATCACGAACGGAATTATCTCTTCATTGTCGTGAAGGTCTTCCTCGATTACTAGCGCCAAAAGCTCATCATCACCAATCAACCAATGCTCAGAATGAAGGCGAACCTTTATTAAATGTTCGGGCGGAATACTGCGAATGAAGTCAGTAACGCCACGGAAGGCTTTGCTGATCTCAGAAAAATTTAACTGATCCTGCAGCGCATGAAATTGCTTTAACGCTTCTTGAAATGGCCGCGTTTGTTCTTGGATTTGCTTCATCAACTCCTGATAGGGGCTGTGCATCTTAGTAATCTGATCAACGAAAGGGGTGATGCCTTTGGTAATTTCATCTATCGCCCGCATGTGCGAGGGCATGCTTATACTTAACGCCTGAGAAATCCCGCTAAACTGACCATGAAATAGTTTCCTTTGCTCTTCCATCTGACGCATATATTCGGTCACGGGTGACAAAGACAGCCCTTTGCTCAGAGCTGTCATCTTGTCATTCATCTCACGAATAGCTTTTAAGCCTTGTGGCTCCAGTATGTCTTTCAAATCCATGATTAGCCTTAATTCCAGTTGAAGGCTTAATCATATATAAAATGGGCTGAGATTTCAAACTAAGACCAAGCCATCGGTTGGGCTAATAGCAGTCAAACCAGCGCTGGCATGTCGCCAGTAGATGGCTGTAATCTCCCTCTGTTGCTTCATCAAGAAAGGCCGTGATCTCCTGATCTGACACCCCAGCGCGATAGGCTGCACGTTTACAAAGCCCAAGGATATTAAAGGCATTACCATCCTTGCCTGTCAGGCCGACGCGAACTTCGGGAAATTTCACCACCGATGGGTCGGCCATCCGCCGTCCGACATAGCGGGCGTAGCGGTAGCCTGACGGATCGACATACAGTGTTTCGCGCCCCGGCGATGTAACAGCAATGGCAAGGCGCGTGTGGTTGTTTTTCCACCCGCCCTTGTCGCCCAGCCAGTCCCGGTACGCCAGTGGCTTGGCAATAAAGTCGTCGTATTCTGCAGCGGCCATTTCCCGCGTTTCGATGATCTCGGTGTTGTAGGCCGTGCCGCTGCCGTAGCGGCTGCCGGATTCAATTTCATGCCAGTCGGCGGGCTTGCGGGCATAAATTACGCGGATGATATCGCTCATGCTTGCCCCCTTATATTTCCAGCGCGGGCAAGTCCAACCCGTACATATCGGCGATTTCGCAGATTTTATAATGCGCCTGACGGATTTGGCTGATGTCGTGCGCCACAATTTTTTCGGGCATCTTACGTTGCGATGGCGGCGGCGCGTGAATATGATTGGCCAATGCTGTGATCGCTTTGACCAATTGTTCTTTGCCGCTGTAATAAGCCTCGGCGCGTATCTGTGTGTTGGTTTTTCTCATCATTGCCTCCTTATTTCGTATCCTGCCCAAGCATGCCCTTGACCCATTCGATGGCATCGGAATCTGTGCCGTGGACATTCCACTCACGCAGACGTTTGATGGTGGGGTTCTTGCTGTCGTAGGATCGGCTGGTTTTATAATTGTTGATTTTGACAAAAATGCCGGGGATCAGTTCGACCTCCCACGCGGCTTCGATTTTGTATCCATCGCCGGGCTTTGGCTCTCCAAAGGCCTCAACCAACGCCCTGTAGCTGGTGTTGACCGTTCCCAAAAATCCAAAGCACTCGCGGACATCTGCAGGGATTATTGTCATCGTTACCTCCCTTGTTTCCGTGCCTTGCGGCCAGCTTCGTATGCAGCTTCTAGCGCGTCCTTGACGCTCCAGACCGCGACATCGTGAAAATCCAGCCCATCCGATTTGCGTTCGACTAGCGTTTCAATGTTGAGGTGCTGCTGGGCGATTTGGGTAAAAAGCTCATTCTTGGTCGGAGGCGCCTTGCGTGGGTAGATTTTACCCGTTACCTCGCGGATGGCGTTTTCAAAGCTATCGCGCCAGCCCTTGTCGGCCACCCTTGCAGCGAGGTGTTTGGCAATCGCGGTGTTGTTAATCGGCCCTGCAGCTTCGTCCTTGCCGTTTTTGATGAAGCTTAAGTCATCGGCAAGGTGTCGGCCAAAGCGGGCATCCAAAACGTCGCGGGCCTGTTCCGGGGTCAAGTCAAACTCTGCTGCCAAGAAGCGGCTGGTGGCGTCCCATGTCAGTGCGGCATCGTAGCCGTTCCTGACGCTGGTTCCCCAAAAGCCCCATTCGCTGTTTGCGGTCTTTAAAACTTCAATGTTTTTCATGGTTTTGCTCCTTTATTACAATCACATGAACGCTTCATTCCGCGCGCTTATCAAGCAAATAAGGCTCAGAAATGATTGCTAAATATGGATTTAAACGATCATTTGATTATCCAGAAAATCAGTGTAGTTTTGCCCCGATCCGCGCCAGCGCTGTGCGGTACATTTCCCACGCCTTGGTGCGTCCCACGCCGAAGCGCCAGCAGATCAGCTTCCAGCGCACACGCTCGGCCCGCAGCCACACAAGGCGGCGTTCTTCCGGCTCCAAGAATTTCAGCCAGACAAACAGAACCTCCTCCATTTCGGTGATATCCTCCATTGATGGCCGAACGCGCATTGGCTCTGGCTCCATTTGCAGGATTTCAAGCGGCTCACGGATGATGGCGGGCCATGCGCTGAAATATCCCTGCACCTTGGTATCCGGCAGCCGTCGCAACGTCCGGGCTGCTGAACGCAGACGTTCCTCGACATAGCTCTCGACTGGTTGAAGTTTTTTTTCATTGCTCATGGGCATTTTCCTTTCGATAGGTTGGAGATGTGCCGGAGCTGCGCTGCCGCCTGCTTGGGGGCAGCGACAGCGATACTCCGTAGGAGTAAGGGGATTTCTGCCAACTTGCCAACTGCTCCAAGCCCTTGTATGGCTTCACTTTTTGGCAGTTGGCAAGTTGGCAAACGCAGATGGCAATTGCCATCTGCTTTACGGACGAAAAACCATGAATGATGCGGCTTTAAACCCGATTCCAGTCGGCAGCCAGATGGCAGGCAGTTGGCAGTTGACGGGCAGATGGCAAAGGAGATTCTCATCAGATCGTCTCCTCATAGGCTGCCGCCGAAGTGACCCATACCTGTGGATCGTCGACTGGAATTACGTCACCCGATTGCGGGTGTTTGAAATGCGTGGGAAGGATGCGCTGGTTTTTCCCCAGCGTCATATCCTCGACACAGAGATAGCCATGTCGGCTGCGCTGCGCATGCGGCAGGCCGTACTCATCTGCATTTCTGAAAAACTTCACATAGCCTTTGGTGGCCAAAACATTGAGGCGCTCACGGATGGCGCGATTGCTGCCGAGGCCTGCTTTGTTCTCGTATGTCTCGGCAAACTGGTTGACGGTGAAAACATTGCCCTGCTGGGCGGCCTGATAAATCAGGCGCACAATAACTTCCTTCTTGCGCAGGCGCTCGGCATCAAGGCGTGTGCCGTGCTGACGCATCACAAGGCGTTCACTCTGGTCGGTAAGCTCGTGCCACCCGCCACTGGTGCGCTGGATGGCCTTGGTAGGGATTTCCGCGCCATTGCGCAATTCAAAATACAGCGTGCGATCCGGTCGCGCGTCGTCAGCCCGGTGCAATACTATCCCTGACGTGTAATACGACCGCAGCGAACCAGCGCCGCTGAGAGCTTGAAACGGGTCTTCCTCAACGCCGCGCTTGGGCATCTTTCTCGTATGGTGGGCAAGAATGATGCCCGCATCAGGATTGATCTCTTGTCGCAGGGTTTCAAGCCGCTGCGTCAGGAAAAACATCATGGCATCGTTATCATTCTCACCGCCGATGCCGCCGCCATCAAAGACATTCCGCAAAGGATCAATGGCGATGATATCGGGTGGTGCATCACCGAACCGGCTTTTGATGGCCTGTATGATTGCGACCAGGCCATCGTCGTTGAGGATTAAGCTCGTCTGCGAGGTGACAATGAAATTCGACTGCAGCGACTGCCTATCGGGCGGAGGAATCTGTAGCCTTTGAATGCGCTCCCGAAGATAGTGATATTGAACCTCGGCTTGC
The DNA here is from genome assembly GCF_000348745.1 of Micavibrio aeruginosavorus EPB. Classification (NCBI taxonomy): domain Bacteria; kingdom Pseudomonadati; phylum Bdellovibrionota; class Bdellovibrionia; order Bdellovibrionales; family Pseudobdellovibrionaceae; genus Micavibrio; species Micavibrio aeruginosavorus. The sequence goes on from NC_020812.1 coordinate 2,211,713, forward strand.
AGATAAAACACGCGCTGGGGACGCGCAGGCGACATACCCAGAAAGGGAATGCCCGCCGCCATGTGTGCCAACAGGGAAATCAGGAAATCGCTCTTGCCGACTTTAGGCGCACCCCCGAATACTAGCATGCCGCCCGGTGTCAGCACGCGCGGTGAGATTAAATCATCCGGCATGGGCCGCCTGTCGGCCTGCAATTCCTCAATGCTGTAAAGGGGAATGGTTTTGCGCTGCTGTGGTGGGGCTTTGGCGGCCACACGCTCCCAGCGTTGCAGGATGTCTTGAATATCCAGCCCCTCGGCTACCGCGTCGGCAGCGTCCCACGCCTTGGGCTTGTCAGGCGGTATTTTCAGGATATGCACATGCACCGCACCAGCGCGGGCGGCAGCACTGGCAACGTTGCGGGCATAATCCAGTCCCGGATCGTCATGATCCGGCCAGATGATAACCTTCTTCCCCTGCAGCGGAGACCAGTCCGTCTTATCGATGGGGGCTTTCGCGCCATTCATGGCCGTTGTTGCGCAGATGCCCGACATGACCAGCGCTTCGGCACATTTCTCGCCTTCGACTACAACGACCAGCTCGGCATCCTTCATGCTCGGCTGGTTATAAAGGGGACGGACTTCCGGCGCTTTCATGACCCCGCGCTGCGCATCCCACGGCCTGAATTCCTTGGAACCATCCGGCAAGTCGTAGCGATAAACAGATGCGACGATCTTGCCGTCGCCATTCGTGTAATCCCATTTAGCTGTTGGGTTGCCGAGCTTCTTTGATGATGGGGATGATCGTGGGGAGGCCTGCGCAGACATGACACCAGCGCCGAGATAGCTTTGAACATCCTGCAGCAATGCAGGGAATTGGGTTTGTCGATCAAAGCCTTTGACAGCGGCCCAGAGGTCGAGAATATCGCCTCCAGCGCCCGTGGCGAAATCATGCCACAGTCCGGCTTTCTCGCCCCGTAGCTCAACAATAAGGCTGTCGCCCTTGTCGCCACTAACATTGCCGACCATGAATTTCTGGCCCCGCACCGCGCCAGCGGGGAGCAGATGCCGTAAAACCGGTGGCAACGCATTCAGCAGGCGCGGACGCAGATCTGAAGCCGAAGGCGGCTTCAGCGGAATAATCTTTGGCAACGGAGCTTTGTCCAACATCACCGCGCTACGCTTCCATCGCCGTCACCTTGTCGCGCTCGATGACTTTCAATTTTATGATGCCGTCCACCCATTGCAGGGCGCGGCCAACTTCGCGCACTTCCTTGATCAGCGTCTCGCGGACTTCCTGCAGGCGCTCATCCGTGAGGGTTTTAAGCTGCCCTACGGGGGTGTGTTGCACCCATTTGAACATCGCCATATCGCTGTTTTGTGCCTGATCCATGTCTTGTTCCTTCCTTGTGTGGTGTGGTCACACATCTCTGGTTTGCCGTTGGGATCAGAAACGACGACGAGGCAATGCATTTATTTTTGGTTCATGAAGTCCTCTATGAATTTTCTAAGTCTTTTCAGTCGGCTGGACATTGTTGTGCGAGGGATACCCAACAGGGCAGCAGCTTCGGAAACGCCATAATCTGACAATATCCGGTAGGTTTCCCGTAGATCGCCCGGCATAGCCGCCAGCATTCTGCGGATATCCATCTGCTGCTCGGCAACTCGCTGGCTTTGACCAAGGAAAACATCGCCCCACAGACCATCTTCCTGATCAAGGGTGTCTCCCAGCGTCAGTTGGCCATCCTCAGCGCCTGCTGGACTGGACAGAGAAACCATTTGTAACCCTGTCCAGCGTTTCTGCCGCTCCGTGTCCCTGATCAGCCGTAAGGCGTTCAGGTTCACAACAGTTTTAATGAAGCTGCGTCTATCGCCTTTAGCCGGGTCGAAATCCGGCCACGCATGGAGATACGCCAGCATGAGTTCCTGCTGGATATCTTCATAATCGTCCTTCGTAAAAATCGGCATGCGGGTGAGGGTTTTTGCCCTATAGGCAATAAAAAAAGCGGCGTAGGAATCTACGCCGCTGTAGCTGTTTTTGGCCATTCTCTTTTTCCTTGATTAGGCCCAAGAAAAAAGAAGGGTGGCTGACGGATAGTACGTGAACTGGACTCAAGTCATGCGCATGCGAAAACTCAACGAAAGCTGTGGCAAGCCTCCGCAGGCGGATAATAGATCTCAATGACAGGTTTAAAATTCAGCATAATCATCATTCATAGCAGCGCTAACATCTTCCCTTTTCCGGGACGTTTACCGCTATGCAACTGACGACATATCAGAGCTATTACAGCGATGTGATGTGAGCCTATGAACGGATGATTTTCTCACAAGAAGGCACCTTTAAATCTGATACTTACTTAAAGGTTACGGTCTTTGAATACACAAATATGTGATGACTTTCGCAAGCGCTTGTATTTCAAGGATGAGAGAATGCGAAAGATTGTGAGCGTATGAAAATAACGCCCCGCCTCACTAAAAATTATTTTCTGAATTAATACGAATGCATGTCAGAAAATATGTGTGATGAATGGCGAAGTTAGCATTTATTTGTACGATGGCTTGCATCGTTAGTTGAACATATCCGATTCTCGAAAGAGAATCGGATATCACTTCCCTGCGGCCTTAAAACGCTTCCGAGCGCGCCGAATTTTGTCGTGGTTCTCATTGGCCCAGCTCACCAGCTCCCACAGCGGGATCAGCAATGACGTTCCTAATTTGGTAAGGCTGTATTCAACGCTGGGCGGCTTGGTGGGGAACACCGTCCGGCTGATCAGACCGTCTTGTTCCAAGTCCCGCAATGTCTGGGTTAGTACACGCTGGGAAATCTCTGGAATTTCTCTTTTCAATTCACCAAAGCGCCGGGAGCGCTGGGCTAAAGTAATCAGGACGAGCGTACTCCATTTGGCACCGATGTAATCCATGACATCTCTGGCAGGGCAAGATGTGAGATCAGGAAATTGTTCTCGCCAAGTCCTGCAGCTTTCATTGAGTTTTCGGGCAGCTTCCCGCGCCGGCATACCGTTGTGTTCCCAAGTTTTATTGAATTTTAGCCGAAGGAAAACTCCGCGCTTCGATGTACACACAAAACATCAGGGGGGATTTCTCCCCCCTGACACTTTCTATTGGAGATTTAGAATTTGTAGCTGGTGGTCAGGAACACCGCAGGGACAAAGTCATCCTTTACGACGGGACTGTCGGCAGCTTTACTCATGAGCTTGTCGCCACGGAAAGTGAGGTTTGCGTTCCATCGGTCGGTCAACAAGTACGTTGCGCCAACCGAGAAGCCAACCGACTTAACGCCGGATTCCGCTTCGTATTGGCTGTAGCCGGAAGCTGCCGACTGTACGCCACTTACACCGAAACGGTTCTTCATATGCTCTTCGTCAGCCCATACTGTGCCAACCGAACCAGACATGATGATTTTTTCGCTGAGGGGGTAACGCGAACCGAGATTCACTTCGGCAGTGGTACCATAGTCACCGGAGGCGGCGGTTGTTACTTTACCGTTCAACTGCGCGAAACCGAAATCGTATTCCGCCAGAAGGTTTGCGGTGGCCGAGGCTTCAACGTCGCCCATCCCACGCAGGTTCTTTTCATCTTCGTCTTCTTCACGACCAGGGGCATAACCGATGGACGCACCAACCTTATAGTTCTCACCGCGCAACGGGTAGCTACCGATACCGTTGCGGACGTTAGCGAAAAACAGGCCGTCTTTATATTCGACGTTCAAGACAGGTACCGGGAGGGCATCGTACTCATCCGAGCCTTCATAGGTCGGGGCATAGCCGATACCGCCGCCAACGGTGTAATTCCAGTTATCAGGTTCCACCTGTTGCGTTGTGGAAACCGGGGTCGCTTGTTGGGTCGTATTAATCCATTGCTGAGCATTAGCACTGCCAGCAATAACAAAAGAAAATATGCCGACAGCAGCTGCCGCCGAGATATTGAGGGGTTTTAGCATGACAATGCTCCTTGTTTAGGTTTGCTCCTGCTGCTATTAATAGCCTCATAATTTCACGGTGTAAATAAATTATTTCATGTTTATCATGAAATAATGCACGAAAAGGGATTTACCTAGAGGGAGTAACCTTATGAAAACCGATACAAAAATCTTCAGTTACCTTGATAAAGGGTTCTGGATGGCTTGGGGAGCGCTTCCCTTCCTTGCGGGACTGCGGATTTACTTCCTGTTCACCTCCGCCTATTTCAACGCTGACGGCAGCGCCGGGGGCGAAATGCCCATCATGGAGTTCTCGCTGGCTGGCAAAGTCCTGTCGAGTTCTTTCCTTTGTGTGAACCTGATCTTTTATATAGCTTTGCTGGCCTACATGCACACGTTGACCCGCCAATTTCGACGCGGAAGCCTTTTTGTCGAAGGCACGCTTAAATATATGAAGCGGATTGGCCTGCTGATGATCGCGTGGCCCTTTGTAAAGGTGACCTCTTACAATCTGACATCCTACGCACTCGTCCAATTCGGCGATGTGAATGGCTGGAAGATGCAATTTGACCTTGATCTTCCATTGATCTCGGCAGGATTGGTTATCCTTGCCTTACGCCTTGTCATGTCACACGCCATCAAGCTTCATCATGATGCGCAATTCACGGTATAACGGGAGACCATGATGACAATAATTGTGAACCTTGATGTGATGCTGGCCAAACGCAAGATGCGTTTGAACGATCTGTCAGATGCCATCGGGATTAGTATTCAAAACCTCTCCGTTCTGAAAACAGGGAAAGCGCGGGCGATCCGCTTTTCTACCCTGAGCGCAATCTGTCGTGTTCTGGAATGCCAACCCGGCGATATTCTTGAGTATGCCGAAGGTGAAGACGCGCCAGAAAATGAGAACGAGTCATAAGGCAATTGGCTCGTCCTTAAACCCAAACTGCTTCTCCTGTTCGGCCCAGATGGGCGAGAAGGTCTTTTCAATATCCGTCAGCGCAAATCCCTCCGGTTGCTGACCGTCTAGGATCGCCTCAACGATTTTCGGAGAGAGCTGCATAATGCGCATCATGCGCTGCATGTAGGACTTATTGATCTTCTGCCTCTCCGACATTTCCTGCACGGTTGCGTATTTTCCGGTCAGCAGCCATTTGTTCCAGCAATAGGCCCGCCCCAGCGCCTTCAATAGCTTCTCATCCTTGCGGATATCTGCCTCCAGCGCCCGCAAATCCTGCCCCTGTGGGCCGATCAGCACCTTTTTGCCACCCCATTTCCGCAAAATCATCGGCACATGAACGATGATCTTGCTGTTCTCGATACGCACGTTATTCATTTATACAGTCCTCCTAAATTGGTGAGCGTTAAGGGTTTTTTGAAGGTGTGCGATGATCTTCTCAAATCCATCCGCACGATATTCAATGTCGATGCCATTTGTCCGCAGCACGATCCGATCAATGAGCAGGCAAGTGATGCGTTTGCGCTCTTCGGGGAAAAGGCTGTCCCAAATACTCTCCAAGCTCTTCATCGCATCGTGCAGATCGCTTTCCTGATAGACTGGGTTGCGCGTCCTCAAATTCCGCCATGTTTCCACGACAATCTGTGGTGAGGCCAATATGAGCTTCAGCTGGCTACTAACCACCGATTCAATTTCTCCGGCGGGGATGCGGTTGGAAGGGCAGACTTCGCAAAGTGTCCGCCTGTAGGAATTCGCCCCGTAATAATGATAATGCTTGTGGCCCTTACGCGTGTGGGTGGGTGACATTATACCTTCACATCCACCGCAAACGATCAGCCCTTTTAACAAGGCCTTTGACTTGATCATCCATGTGCGTTTGCGTTTGACGTTATTATTATCACTGAGCGCTTCCTGCGCCTTGTCATACAATTCCTGTGTAATAATAGGCTTGTGTTGGCCGGGGTAATACTTACCCTTGTGATGAACCTCACCAAGGTAAAGCCGCTGCCGAAGTAAGGCTATCACGACATTCGGCGTGAATATTCTGCCGCCCACAGACTTCCCCGTGCCGCTGATATAAGACTTCGTGTGGTGACCATCGCGTTTTAGCTCGTCACACAACAGCGTGGTACTTTTCAGGTCGATATAACGCTCGAAGATATGGTTGACGAGTTTTACCTCTTCCGGGTTGGTGATCAGCTTGCGCTCTACTACATCGTAGCCCAGCGGCACAGGGCCACCCATCCACATGCCTTTGACTTTGGAAGCAGCAAACTTGTCGCGGATACGCTCGGCGGTCATCTCGCGCTCGAACTGCGCGAAGGACTGCAGAATATTCAGGATCAGCTTACCCATCGCCGTTTCGGTGTTGAAATGCTGGGTAACCGATACGAACGTGACCTTATGCTTATCAAACAGCTTCATTAGGTCGACAAAGTCGCCCATGTTGCGTGAGAGGCGGTCGATTTTATAGACGACAACCACATCGATCTTGCCGTCCTCGATATCCCGCAGAAGACGCTTTGCTGCGGGGCGCTGTAAGTCTTTGGCAGAATATCCGCCATCGTCATAACGATCCGGCAGCACTGTCCATCCTTCGTGGGCTTGCGCCTTGATGTGGTATTCACCGGCTTCACGCTGTGCATCCAGCGAACTGAACTCCTGGTCTAATCCCTCGTCATCAGAGACGCGGGTGTAAATCGCACAGCGTAAAGTTCTCTTTTCTGTTGATGGCGAACCGATCATGACCGCACCTTTGCCTTTCTGGAGCGGTGGTAAGGTCGCACCTCGCTGGGGTCTTTCTTGGCCAGCCCAAAGAACTCATTTCCGTTCCAGCGCGTTCCCGTGATGGCAAAGGCCACACCTGACAGGCTGCGGTATTTCGCACCGTCATATTCGTAGCCATCGGTCAGCACCTGCACATGGTGCTCAACGCCTTTGACCTCACGCACCAATCGTGTCCCGACCGCCAAGCGGCTGGTATCGGTTCTGCGTTCACTCGTTATGCTGCTTTCGGCCAATGCCTCCAGCCGATCAATCGTCCGCTTGGTCAGACCGCCATAAGCCATCTCCTGAATTCGATAGATGATCTGATTGATTAGGTAGGTCTTGTTGCTTCTTGAGTGCGGCGGGCGGTCGAAGTATTTCTTCCACTCCTTCAGGAGGTCTGTGATCTCCATCTCATTCAAGGCTGCGTATTCGGAAAGGATGTCTGTTGCCATATTATTTGTCTCCACTCTGGTTCTCAGCGTGGTCACACGAATGCTTCCTTCGGGAGGGAAGTCCAGTCAAACTTCTCTCAAAATGCGCATTATTAGATTGATTTAACTGGTTATTTTGATGCCTTTGGATTCCGGCAGCCAGAATGGCTGCGATCTCCTGCATGCGTTCCTCTCCGGTCATATCGACAGGGTCGCGGGTACTAATCGTCATGGGAAGAACCTCCTTATGTTGTCCTTCCCCTCTGGTTTTCCGTTGGCTTCAAAAACGACGACGACCTAATAAAAAAAGTTTGAGTTTTACTCAAAAAGACCCAAATCGAAGGATTTTAGGTGGTCAAACATCTGCACGGGTTTTTGCCTTTTAAATCAATGTGCTTGAGCGACGACGAGCAACTCGAATTGTGTTTTAGGGTCGTGAGAGAATACGAGAGAACTGAGAGAAACACGCGGAGACCCGCGCTCTAACCGTATTCAAGCGAAATGCAAAATGGCGCAGGAACTGGGGCTTTTGGCAATTAAAAACCCGCCACTAAGGGCGGGTTGATAAAGAAATGGTGGAGGGGACAGGATTTGAACCTGTGTACTCGTAAGAGGCCAGATTTACAGTCTGGTGCCATTAACCACTCGGCCACCCCTCCATCCCTTTAACGGGCTGGGTGAAGAAAAAGGTTTTTGCATTTTCTGTCAAGACATGATTTATGAGGCCACCCGTAAAATACAGAGAAAAAGCGAAAAAACCCATGGCACCCAGACAAAATCCCCCCGGTCGCGGCCCGCGCGCAGGAAAAGGACCCACAGATCGATCCACAGGACGATCCACAGGCGGGCGTTCCGGTGGACGCGATGGGGGCCGCGATGGCTTTAAGCCGCGCCGCGAAGGTGGGTTTGACAAGCCGCGTCGCGAGGGTGGATTTGACCGCCCCCGCCGTGAAGGCGGATTTGATCGCCCGCGTGATGATCGCCCGTATGGCGATCGTCCCCGTCGTGAAGGCGGCTTTGACAAGCCTCGGCGTGAAGGTGGCTTCGACAAGCCGCGCCGCGAAGGTGGCTTTGACCGTCCGCGCCGTGAGGGTGGGTTTGACCGCCCGCGCGATGATCGCCCACGGTCTGACCGTCCATATGGTGATCGTCCCCGCCGTGAAGGCGGCTTTGACAAACCGCGTCGCGAAGGTGGTTTCGACCGTCCCCGCCGCGAAGGTGGCTTTGACCGCCCGCGTGATGATCGCCCGCGTTCTGACCGCCCGTATGGGGATCGTCCCCGTCGTGAAGGCGGTTTTGACAAACCACGGCGCGAAGGCGGCTTTGATAAACCGCAGCGTGATGGCGGATTTGATCGTCCTCGCCGCGAAAGCGGCTTTGACAGACCGCGCCGTGATGGTGATTTCGAACGCAAACCGCGCCGTGATGACCGCCATGAAGGTCGCGCCCCGTTCAAGGGCCGTGGCGAAGAGGTCGAAACCACGGACACAGCCATTGAACAACCCAAGCGCGACCAGATGCGCCTGAAGGCTGGTGGTCGTCCGAGCCACCGCCCGAGCCTGTACGGCATGCACGCCGTGCGCGCCGCATGGTTGAACCCGAACCGGAACATCCATGCTTTGTATTTAAGCGAAGCCGCAATGGAAACATTCGCCCCGGTTCTGGAAGAAGCCGCGAAAGCCGGCCTGAACCGTCCGGAGCCGCTGGCCGTCAGCAAGGATGACATGGACCGTCTGTTCCCGCCGGGCGCCGTGCACCAAGGCATCGCATTGGCCTGCGGCCAGTTGGAAGATGTGTCGATCGAAGACATCATCATCAGCGGCCAGACCAAAGCGCGCAGTGTTGTCGTCCTGTTGGATCAGGTGACCGACCCGCATAACGTTGGCGCAATCCTGCGCTCCGCTTCGGCCTTCGGTGCCACGGGCGTGGTGATGCAGAAAATGCACGCGCCGGAACTGATCGGCGTTCTGGCCAAAACGGCCTGCGGTGCGGTGGATCATCTGGCTGTGGCCTATGAAACCAACCTGTCCCGGACGCTGGAAAAGCTGAAAGAAGACGGATACGTGACCATTGGCATGGACGAGCGTGGTGAAAAAACCATCGCCGAACTGGACCGCCCGGACAAATGCGTTATCGTTCTGGGGGCCGAAGGCCCGGGCATGCGCCGTCTGGTCCGTGAAAATTGTGACGTGCTGGTCCGCCTGCCGACGCATGAACCGATCGCCAGCCTGAACGTGTCCAACGCGGCGGCTGTCGCCCTGTATGCGATGCTGGCCTAAGAGCGGCAGAAAAGAGAACTTTAAAAACCCTCCCGTGATAAACGGGAGGGTTTTTTGCATACACGCCGCATGCCCCCTTGAATGCCATCCACAATGGCCTAGTTTGGAAGCAGTCTATCCGCAACCAGAGGAAACATTATGTCCTATACACTGTATTACAAACCGGGTGCCTGCTCGATGGCGATGCACGTCATCCTGAACGAATTGAACGTGCCGTTTGACGCCGTGAAGCAGGATGATTTGAAAGCTCCGGATTTCCTGAAACTCAACCCGCGCGGTCAGGTGCCGCTTCTGGTCGTGGACGGCGAACCGGTGAAGGAAGGTGCCGCCATCATCCTGTATCTGCTGGACACACACGCCAACACCCTGATGCCCGCATCCGGCATTGAACGGGCCAAGGCGCTGGAATGGCTGATGTGGTGCAATGCATCCCTGCACCCGGCGTGCAGCCGGATGTTCTGGCTGAACAAACAAACATTGGATGACGCGACCAAGGCCCAATTGGCCCCGTTATTCCTGAACGGTATTCAGGCCCTGTGGGATGAAGCCGAGGCCCGTCTGGCCACCACGAAATATCTGGCCGGCGATACAATCACCGCCGCCGATATTTTATTGTCGGTCATCGCCAATTGGGGCCTGCCGGTCACGCTGGGCGCCAATGTGAAGCGCGTATTGAAAGACGTCACCGCCCGCCCGGCCTATCAAAAAACACTGGCCGCCGAACAGATCGAATACAAGGCCGCCGCATAATATCGGCCCCACCATTTAAAAAGCCGCCCTTCACCGGGCGGCTTTTTTTCATGCGCATCTGCAACATGGGGAAGAATTGCCCTTTGCCCATGGCTCACGTACCCTTTTGCCCAACATTGTAAACACCGTCATTCCCGCGAAATCGGGATCTTCGTCCCTTATGGCTGGAAGATCCCGGCTTTCGCCGGGATGACGCACAGGAATGAACGAAGGAAAAAACCATGGGCGAATTATGGACCACGCTGAAACACGACCGCATGCTGGCGCTGGCGATTTTTGTCGCGGCGCTTGGGTATTTTGTCGATGTGTATGATCTGGTTCTGTTCAGCGTGCTGCGCGTGGCCAGTTTGAAAGATCTCGGCCTGTCCGGTGATGCACTGACCGACAGCGGCGCGCTGTTGCTCAACATGCAATTGATCGGGTTTTTGATTGGCGGGTTGATCTGGGGCGTGATGGGCGACCGCGTGGGCCGGAAACAGGTGTTGTTCGGGTCCATCCTGCTTTATTCGCTGGCCAACATTGCCAATGCCTTTGTCACCGACATTCCGCAATATGCGCTGTGCCGCCTGCTGGCCGGGATTGGGTTGGCAGGGGAAATTGGCGCGGGCATTACATTGGTCAGTGAAATGATGCCGCGCCATTTGCGCGGGTACGGCACCACCATCGTCGCCACGGTGGGCGTGATGGGCGGTGTGGCCGCAGGGTTCACCGGGCATATGTTGCCGTGGGATACGGCCTATATCGTCGGTGGGGTGATGGGGCTGGCGCTTTTGCTGCTGCGCGTATCGTTGTCGGATTCCAAAATGCTCAAAACGGTGCGCGATGATGCCACGATCAAGCGCGGTGATTTGAAAATGCTGCTGACCTCCGCCAGCCGGATGAAGCGCTATATCGCCTGTATTCTGGTCGGTACGCCGCCCTGGTTCGTGGTGGCGGTGTTGATTACGTTCGCGCCGGAAATTGGCGCGGCGATGAATGTGACCGGCCCGTTATCCGTCGCGACCGCCTTGCCGCTGTGCTATCTGGGCCTGACCGTCGGGGACGGGGTCAGCGGGATTTTGAGCCAGCGCCTGCACAGCCGGAAAAAAGTCATCGGATTGTTTATGGGGCTGGGCACGGTCCTGACCGTGATCTTCCTGAACCTGAACGGTATCAGCCCGACCACCTATTACGCGTTCTGCTTCGCCATTGGGTTTTCGATGGGGTTTTGGGTGTTGATGCTGACATCGGCCGCCGAACAATTCGGCACCAACCTGCGCGCCACGGTGGCCACATCGGTGCCCAATTTCGTGCGCGGGACCGGGGCGCTGGTCATCTCCGCGTTCGTCATGCTGAAACCCGATTTGGGTGTGGTGAGTTCGGCCATGGTCGTGGGCCTGGCCACCTATACAATCGCCGCCGCCGCATTGTGGGGCATGCGCGAAACCTGCGACGTTGATCTGGATTTTGTGGAAGAGAACACAGCCGCCAAAACGGCATAGCCGCCTTGTGCGAGGATCCAGATCCAGAGCCACAACCCCAATCTTATCCCGGTCTTTTCCGGATCCCCGCACAAGGCGGGGATGACGGGAGAGCGAGGACATTATGTAAATATTTGAGATTGCGGTTTAACTTCGCTTTAACGCCTACGTTGTATAAAATGATCATGCGTACGATTTTAAAGGGCTGGGGCTGTCCACCCCGGCCCTCTTTTTTCCTTTCTTCCTGACCGCAATCATTTCGATCAAAACCGGGGACTGTCTTCATGCGTGGTTTCAAAATTGCTTGCCTGAGTGTTGCCCTTTGCGCGCTGATGACCAGTGGTGCCGCCCATGCCAAAGACCCGGCCGCCCATCTGTACAAACCCGATCCGGCCTATCCGCCACAACCCGCCATGTTCGTTTTGCGCGATCATGATTCATCCGTCTATCTTTTTGGATCCGTTCATCTTCTGCAAAAGGGGACAAAGTGGCGCACGCCGCTGTTCAATGAATCATTGGCCCACGCGGACACGCTCTGGCTGGAAGCGACGTTCCCCGACATGACCAACCCGGCCCTGCTGCGCGAATATTATAAATCTGGCTACGATATGCAGGGCAATCTTTCCAAGCGCATGACACCGGATCAGCGCAAGGATTTAGAGGCGCTGATGTCCGATATTGGCATGCAAATGGCGGATATTGACCATTTGCAGCCCTGGGCCGCCGCCGATGTGATTACGTCGGAGTTTTATACCGCGCGGGCAAACAACAAACATATCGAAACAGACCCCAATAAAAAATATAAGCGCCGGAAGATTATTCAGGGCGTTGAGATGATTTTAGAGAAAAGCGGTCTGGGCATCCCGACAAAATCCATTGAGCATACGCGGGAAAACATGCTGAAACATTCAACCTTGTCCGATGCCGATCAGATGGCCTATCTGATGAATACGGTGAACGACCTGCGGGGCGAAATATCCGTCGAACAAGACAGCAAGATGGATCAGCTTTTCAACGCGTGGGTCACAGGGGATTTGAACGGCGTTCACGCCAGCGGCAATAAAGACATGCAGGAAAAAACACCTGGCTTGTATAACATGATGCTGACAACGCGAAACCGGCAAATGACCGATGCCATTATTCGTGAATTGAATGGCACAGGTACGGACTTTGTTGTTATTGGCGCGGGGCACTTGGCTGGCCCGGATAGTGTTTTGCGCATGCTGGTGGACAAGGGGTATAAACCCGAACGCATATACGACAGACGCGAACCAGAACTGTCATCAACCAAACGCAAATTTTCCAACCCCGGTTACAAACAGGGGAAAATTTATCCTGAACAATTGGATGTTTCACTCCGCAGAGCAAAGGGTGATCGGGCCGATGAAATCATTCTTCGCCTCAGCACTCCATTAAGTTATCAGCTTTGCGGCGATATCTCCCCAATCTCTCACCTTGTGAAGGAAGAGGAAGGCGCACTGACAATCTATGTCGGCCCTTATTATATTACGCAATATCCCGCCGCCAAAAAGGATGATTGCGGAACACCCATCAAGGCCGCATCCCTTGATATACCGTTTGCGCTGGATGATTTGGCCGGTGACAAACCCCGCATTCTGCAAATGATGGCCCCGGGCCGTATGGATTCATACAAGGTGACATTAAGCGAAAACACCCTGCTTTTCGAACCCATGGGTCCGTTGTCCTTCTTTAAGCCCGTGAACGGCCGGGATTTGCGATTGGATTTAGAAGAATCCGCATACTGATCAATCACGAATCTACTCTGGACTTGATCACCGTCCTGCGCCATTCTTCACCCCATGGCACAGGCAAACGCACAAAATACAACGGATAATAACGAAATCTTTCTGGTGGACGGGTCGGGATATATTTTCCGCGCCTATTACGCCCTGCCCCAGAATTTGACCAACCCGCACGGCGTGCCCGTGGGGGCCGTTCTGGGTTTCGTCAATATGATGACGAAATTGCTGGCCGACATGCATGCGCCGTTTATCGCCGTGATCTTCGACGCCGCGCGACAGAATTTCCGTTACGACATTTACCCCGAATACAAAGCCAACCGCGATGAAACGCCGGAGGATCTGAAACCACAATTCGGCCTGATCCGCGAAGCGACCAAAGCCTTTGGCATTCCCGCGCTGGAGATGGAGGGGTTTGAGGCCGACGATCTGATCGCCACCTATACCCGCATGGCGCGGGAACAGGGCAAAACCGTCACCATCGTCAGCAGTGACAAGGATTTGATGCAGCTTCTCACCGATGGCGTGCGCATCTTTGACCCGATGAAGGCCAAATTTATGGGCCCCGACGACGCGTTTGAAAAATTCGGCGTCACGCCGGATAAGGTTGTCGATGTGCAATCGCTGGCGGGCGATCCGTCCGACAACGTGCCCGGCGTGCCCGGTATTGGCATTAAAACCGCCGCGCAATTGATCAACGAATATGGATCGCTGGATGAATTGCTGGCCCGCGCCAGTGACATCAAACAACCCAAACGCCGCGAAGCCTTGATTGAAAACGCGGAGAAAGCCCGCATTTCGCGCCGCCTGGTCCAGCTGGACGACCACGCCCCGGTTCCCGTCGCGTTCGAAGACATGCGCGCCCGCGACCTGCACAGTCCGTCCTTGGCCGCGTTTCTGGCGGAACACGGGTTTAAATCGGTCCTTTCCCGTCTGGGGTTGAAGGGTGACGTACCCTCCGCATCCACGGATACTGTGGCCAAGGTAGAAGCCAGGCCCACCCCATCGGCACATCAAGCAACAAGCAACGACACCCCCATCAGCGACAATGTCTACACGCTGATCAACGACATAAAAACATTGCAAGATTGGGCGGATCAGGCCCGCGCCGCCGGCATGCTGGCCATTGACACGGAAACCACCAACCTGACCCCGGCCATGGCCGATCTGGTCGGTATTTCCATGGCAATCACGCCGGGCCGCGCCGCCTATATCCCCGTGGGGCACAAGGGACAGGTCGACTTGCTGGGTGGGGGCGACACCACCATTCCGCAATTGCCGTTGAAGGATGTGGTCGCGATATTAAAGCCGTTGCTGGAAGATGAATCCGTCCTGAAAATCGGTCACAACATTAAATACGATCTGCAAATGTTTGCGGGTATCGGTATCAATGTCGCGCCGATTGATGACACGATGCTGCTGTCTTACGTTCTGGACGGCACCGAACATGGCCACGGCATGGACGAACTGTCCACCCTGATGCTGGGGCATGAAACGATTAAATATAAGGACGTCGCCGGAACCGGAAAAAATCAGGTCACGTTCGACAAGGTGGATATTGCCAAGGCGCTGGATTACGCGGCGGAGGACGCCGATGTCACATTGCGCCTGCACCGCATTTTGAAACCACGCCTGGCCCCGGAAAAAATGGTCGGCGTGTATGAAGATATCGAACGCGCCATCGTGCCGGTCATTGCCGACATGGAACGTACGGGCATCAAGGTCGACACCACCGTGTTGAAACAGATGAGCCACGAATTCGGCATGAAACTGGCCACGCTGGAAAGTGAAATCCACAAGCTGGCGGGCCATGAATTTAATGTGGCCTCCCCCAAACAGCTGGGTGTTGTTTTGTTTGACGAAATGGGCCTGCAGGGCGGCAGCAAAACAAAAACCGGTGATTGGTCCACCGCCGCCGATGTGCTGGAAGATCTGGCCGCGCAAGGAATCGAAATCGTTGAGAAGGTTTTGGAGTGGCGGCAGCTGGCCAAACTGAAATCCACCTATACCGACGCGTTGCAAAATGACATCAATCCGAAAACGGGGCGCGTCCATACGTCGTTTTCACTGGCGGGCACCAATACGGGCCGCCTGTCATCATCCGATCCGAACCTGCAGAACATTCCGATCCGCACCGAAGAAGGCCGCCGCATCCGCGAAGCCTTCATCGCCGATGACGGCCACGTCCTGCTATCCGTCGACTACAGCCAAGTGGAACTGCGCCTGGCCGCCGCGTTGGCCGATGTGAAAGCCCTGAAACAGGCTTTCATCGACAAGGTCGACATTCACGCGCTGACCGCGTCACAGGTGTTCGGCGTTCCGCTGGATCAGGTCACGTCCGACCTGCGCCGCGCGGCCAAGGCCGTCAATTTCGGCATTATTTACGGCATTAGCGGCTGGGGACTGGCCAAGCAATTGGGCTGCGAACCCGGCGAAGCCAACGAATTCATTCGCAAATATTTGACCCGTTTCCGTGAAATTCAGGATTACATGGAAGCGAAGAAAGACGAAGCCCGCAAGAACGGCTTCATCAAAACCGTCTATGGTCGCAAATGCGTGATCAACAACATCAACGCGAAAAACGGGGCCTGGCGCGCCTTTGCCGAACGGCAGGCGATCAACGCCCCGCTGCAGGGCACCGCCGCCGACATCATGAAACTGGCCATGGCCCGCATGCCGCACGCGTTAAAACAGGCCGGATTATCCGCGCGCATGTTGTTGCAGGTGCATGACGAATTGGTGTTCGAGGTTCCGGAAGCCGAAATCGAACAAACCGCCAATCTGGTCAAACATGTGATGGAATCGGTTGCCCATATCGACGTGCCGCTTTCCGCCGAAGCCGGCTGGGGCAAAAACTGGGCGGCCGCGCATTAAGCGCGACGCCCATCACGGTTTTCTAACAGCGTTTTCAATTCCGCAATATCCGCACGCAGGGAATCAATGTCGTCCTGTCGCGCCACCTGATGATGGTTTTCGATATCTTCTTCGTCGTGAATCATGTTCATGGCATCCACAATGATCCCGATAAACAAATTCAGCACCGCAAACGTCGTCACAACAATGAAGGTGACGAAAAACGCCCATGACCACGGGTAATGCACCATGGTGGGTTCGGCAATGTCGGCCGACCACCCCTCCAGCGTCATGAGCTGAAACAACGTGTACATGGAATCGCCGATCGACCCGAACAGATCCTCCATCACGGGATCATCGGTATGGCCGAAAATCTGCGTCGCCATGACGGCGGCGACATAAAACACCACCAGCAAAACCGCCAGAATCGACGCCATCCCCGGAATGGCCCGGAACAAGGACGACACAACGCGGCGCATTTGCGGCACCACCGATATCAAACGGAACACCCGAAATACGCGGAACACGCGCAAGACGGACAGCATTGAAATCATCGGCATCAACGAAATGGCCACAACGATGAAATCAAACACGTTCCAACCGTTGCGGAAAAACGATCCGCGCCACAAAACCAGTTTCATGGTCAGTTCAACAACAAAAATGCCGATGACAACCCGGTCCAGCGCGTGCAGCAACGGCCCATGGGCCGCCATAATGGAATCACTGGTTTCCATGCCCAGCATCACCGCATTGGCCAAAATCACCGCTACGATGAACCGGTTAAACGCCCGGGACGACACAATTTTTTCAAGCATGGGAAACCTTTAACGAGACGAACGCGAGAGATCTTCAATCCCGGCGGCGACGATGCGCGCCGTTTCCGGGTCCTGGACAAAGACGATAAACGCATCCGCATCGGGATCCGCGGGCGGCGTCACCGTCCATGCCGTGGCCCCGCCGTTCCAGTCCCCGCCATTAATCAACTGGCGAATCTGGTTCGTATGTGGGGCCTTGGTATCGTCCATCTGTTTCTTCACCAAGGCCATGCGCAGCATGTAAGGCTTGGCATCGGTCCCGCGGGTCATCGCGGGCAGAATAATATCAAACTGGCCATCCACCGACCCGGCAACGATATTCAGCCGCGTCGCCGGATTTTGCTGCGCTCCCTTCAGGGCAACAGCCACATCCTGAATCTTGTGGCCGGACATGTGCGACACGCCGTTTAAAATCAGTTGTGGTGTATAACGCGGGCCGGTCTTGATCCGGTCCATGTAAAAATCCTGTCGCGCGGTGCAGAAGGGGCGCGCCAGCGGATCGGTCCCGGTCGAAAAATAATCGACGGAGCACGTGAACCCCATCACCCCGTCCTGCCCCAACAGGTCACGGAAATTGCGCTCCGCCTCCGGACAGAACGGGCATTGTTCCGATGTAAACAGTTCCAGAAAAACGATGCCATGCCCCATGCGGTCGGGCACATCTTCGGCCACGACTTCGACCGCTGGAACGGCGGGTACCACCGGTTCCGCGTGTGCGGGCGTGTGCATAACCCCGTAAAAACACAGGCAAATCAAAGCCGTTAAAAGATGGTTAATGTGTCTGGGCATAAAATGAAACTGTATCCCACCTGCAAGCCATTGATGTTGAGATCGCATTGATCTGATCACACTATGACCCGCACGGGACGGAAAGACAATCCGCTGGAAAGAGAATACGGCCGACCCTTATTGTTCCCGGCCTTTTCTGTGGAGCGTGTGCAATGTGGCACCCCAAAACTCCGATTCACATATTCCGTTGTTTCCTGATCGCAAGCGCAACCGTGGTCAGCCTGTTTCTGGCTATGGATAGCGATGCCGCCAGTCGCCCGCTGATCGGGCCGCCGCAAACACAATCGGCCATCCTGCATCGCGTGGCCGTGATTGCGCCGCCCCGCTACAGCCCGGACCGCACCCCGGACGAGGCCACCATTCAAAATACGATTGATGCGGCCTTCACCGCCATTCGCCAGCGGAATGTCGCGCAATGCGCCGCCACCATGACCCGCGATTTTCGTGATGCCCTGACCAAAGGGGACACAGGGCGCAAGGATCTCAGCCCGGCTCGTCTGCTGGGCTATATGCGCATGGAATATTGGCCTGTCTACAGCCACCGCGCCGTTGCCCTGATGGACCGCGCCACCTTGCCCGGCGGGATCGTCCTGCAACAGGTGCGCGTGCTGGGCAGCGACCACAAACCCATCACCGCCATCATCCGCCTGAAGGCGCAGGTGGACGGCGCATGGTTGATTGACTCCATCACCGTCCTAGACCACAAGGGCCCCGCCGCCTGAAACCCGCCCGAACGGCCAAAAGCCTGTTTTTTTCGTGATAAATGGGGTAAAACGAACATCCGTTCACTCCACCCCGTCCAAACAACAGGATCAGAGCAAACATTATGGCCACCGCATCCAAAGCGAAGAAAACCCCCGTTCAAAAAACAGCGAAAAAGGCAGCGCCCAAAAAGACCGTGAAAAAGGCCGCCGCCAAAAAAACAACCGCGAAGAAAAGCACAAAGAAATCTACCGCCCCAGCGCACCGCGATCTGTTTATTTCCTGGGACCGCTTCCACGAAGATTCCAAAGCACTGGCCTGGCGTTTGGATATGCCGAAAAAATGGGTTGGCATTATCGCGATCACGCGCGGTGGTTTGGTTCCGGCCTGTATCGTTGCCCGCGAACTGGATGTCCGCCTGGTCGAAACGTTGGGCATTGCCAGCTATGATCACACCAACCAGCGCAAGGCCGACATTTTGAAATTGCCTCAGGGCGTGGGAACAGGCAAAGGCTGGCTGGTCATTGACGATCTGGTCGACAGCGGTAACACATTCAAAATCGCCCGCACCATGTTGCCGGATGCACATTTCGCTGCCGTCTATGCCAAGCCAAAGGGCAAGCCGACCTGTGACACCTACGTGACGGAAATCAGCCAGGACACATGGCTGCACTTCCCATGGGATTTGACCATGCAATACAGCGCCCCGATCGCTGAACAAAAAGCCCGCCGCGCATAAGGCGAGTTTAAACCCCGAAATAAAAAGCCAGAATGACCGAGCCCTTTCAAATACCGATTGGAAAACAGGACTGGGTCACCGCGATCCATGATCCGGCGAAGACAAAAACGCCGTCCGATATCTTGGTCATTCTGGTTCACGGGTTTCCCGGCGACCGCAAAAATTTTGGCGATGTCCTGGGGCAGCTCAGCACGCAGCTGAACGCCAATGGGTATGACAGCCTGCGTTTCGATTTTCGCGGCTGCGGCGACAGCAGCAAACGATCCCAATTTTACACACTGGAAACCGCGTTCGAGGATTTGCTCTCCATCCTGAAATGGGCGCGGGATAACATGAAATTCAACCGCATCGTGATTGTGGCCGAGGGGCTGGGCGCGCTCAACACCCTCACCGCCCTGACCGATGCGTGGCGCGATCACATTGCGGGGTTGGTGTTCCTGTGGCCGATTTTTGATCCGGGAAAAAGCTGGCTGGCCCCATTGACCGAACAGATTGCCATGGCGGAAATTGCCGGCTTCGACCATGTCGCGGTGGAAAACGCCGAACTGGGCCTGCCCTTTATGCGACAGGTACGGGACTATAAATTGCAAAAATTGCTGAGCCGGATCACCGTCCCGACACAAATCCATTACGGGGAATCCGATCTGTGGTCCGACCCGGCCAAGGTTCCGGGGGTCCAGAATGCACAGGTCGATCTGGTCCAGGCCGCGTTCCGCACCGGAACCGCGGGCCCCAAGGCAGGCAGTAAAATCGCCGGACGGTTGGAGATCACCGGATATGCCGACGGCGATCAGGGGCTAAAAACCACCCACGCCCGAAACATTATGACAAAAGAGATCCTGGGATTCCTCAAATCCCTGTCCCAACCCGCCTAAAAGGCGGCCTCCGCACCAATTTCTTATGGATTCTGCTTGATTTTCCGGCCGATGGGCGTCTATATAGCCGTTCGTAACGCGAGGGCTGGCCCTGGAATTCGGCATGCCTTGCCCCCGCACGTTGTAACCCCCTGAAAAAGGAGAGGAAAATGCCGAAGATGAAGACCAAGAGCGGTGCGAAAAAACGCTTTCGCGTAACCGCCTCTGGCAAGGTTAAATTTAAACCTGCCAAAATGCGCCACATGCAAATGAACAAACCGAAACAGATGAAGCGTAAAGCACGCAAGATTCTGACGATGTTCAAAGCCGACGGTGTAAACACGCTGACCTTCCACATGCCGTACAGCCTGAAAAAGCTGACCCGTGCTGTGCGTCCGAAGCGCAACCCGAAAAAAGCTGAGGGAGGTCAATAATGGCACGCGTTACCGCCGGACCGAACACAAAGTCCAAAAAGAAAAAGGTATTTGCCGCCACGAAAGGTCACTATGGCCGTCGTCGCAATTGCCTGAAAACCGCACGTCAATCGGCTGAAAAAGCTGGTCAGTACGCGTACCGCGACCGTCGCGCGAAGAAACGCAATTTCCGCAGCCTGTGGATCATGCGTATCAACGCCGGTGCCCGCGAACACGGCATGACGTACTCCGTTTTCATGAACGGTTTGAAACTGGCTGGTATCGAGCTGGACCGCAAGGTTCTGGCCGACATCGCCGCCATGGCCCCGGCCGATTTCGCAATCATCGCGAAACAGGTTGCCGATGCTCTGGCAAAAGCTGGCAAAAAAGCCGCTTAATTTCAAAGCGCTTTGAACGAATAAAAAGCCCCGGAGAAATCCGGGGCTTTTTTCTTGCCCCGCCCCCACCCCCCTGATACGCCTAAAAGAAAAGACAGGGAAGGACGGGCCCCATGTGGCCGATGGATTCATTTAAAAAAATGGGGCGTGTGCGCCGGGCCTTTGCCTATGCCGGATTGGGATGGGTGGGGTTCAACCTGTCCGGCCCGCTGGTCATCGCCCCCGTCGGGGATCAGACGGATCATCTGGTGCGCACCATTGATGCGCGCAAAGACACGCTGCGCGATCTGGCGGGCAGTCATCTGACCATTTTATTCCCCGAACAACGCGCGGCCAAAGCCTACGCCCTCACGCAAACAAATCCCGACCTTTATGAGCGTTTGGCCGAAGGAACGGTGGGAACCTATTACGAATTTTTCGGGTTTCAGCCCGCGCAATATCTGGTCGGGCCTAACAGCATGCTCAGCGTTGCCACAATGGGGCTGCGCGGGCCGTGGCTCCAATGCACCGTGTTCACACCGTCGGATCGTTTGACCATGGAGACGATCCGGTCCACCCTGCTGCCGATTCACGCCCCAACGCAGGTCACACATCTTCCCGGCACGTTGGCGGAATATCGCCGCCTGTTCCTGTATCACGAAGCCGTGCATTGCCGCGATGGCCTCAAGCACGGCGCCGCCGCCGAATATAATGCCGACAAGAAAAGCATGCAGGCCTATCTGGATGATGGCGGTGATCCGGCCGTGGTGCGATCCTTGATTTTTATGCGCGTGTTGAACGCGATGGGCAACCATATCGCCTACCCTGATCCCGATGATCAAAACGAAGAGGCCATGGCCATTAAGGAGTACATCATGGGCCCGACGCTGGCGCATGATTTTCTGGGCGGGCCCGCCCTGCCCCTGGAGCGGGCCAGTCAGGCCCACCATGATGCCGCCCATGTTTTGCGCACCTATGCCCAGAACAACCGCCAGGACAGTTTCGACATGATCATGGCACCCCTGCGCCATGCGGCCATTATCGCGATTCTGTCCGACCCGGATGCAAACCTGTCCCCGGATGTGCGTATCTTGCTGGAAGCCAACCGGAATGCGTATGAATTCTTCACCACGCCGCCGGGCCCTGCGGCCAAAGCGGTTAAAACGCCCCCGGCCCCGCGCCCCAACATATAAAAACCGCCCGTTTTCGCACCCTTTTCGCACCGGGCCCTTTGTTTTTTGCCGCCGGAATGGTAAAAACGGGGCGTATTTTGACGTGATCCGGACCCTTTGACAGCGATATGACCGATATGACCAGCAATATTGCCACCCTGAAAACCGAATTGACCCAGATGGTGGAACAAGCCACCGATCTGGCGGCGCTGGACGCCGCGCGCGTGGCCGCGTTGGGCAAGAACGGGCGGATCACCGCGCTGATGAAAAATCTGGGCACCATGACCCCGGATGAGCGCAAGGAAACCGGAGCCGCCCTGAACGTTTTAAAGGACGAGATTGCCGATCTGATCGCGCGGCAGGATGCCGCCCTGAAGAAACAGGCGATGGACCAGAAGCTGGCCGCCGAAACCATCGACATCACTTTGTCCCCACGCCCGGAGCGCAAGGGCCATATCCACCCGATCAGCCAGACGATGGACGAAATCGCCGCCATCTTCGCCGATATGGGATTCGTGATTAACGAAGGGCCGGATATCGAGGACGACTTCCACAATTTCACCGCCCTGAATTTCCCGCCCGGCCACCCGGCGCGCGAAATGCACGATACGTTCTATCTGCCCGATGATCCGGATGCGGCCGGCGAAGCCGCGAAAAAACTGCTGCGCACCCATACATCCACCGTGCAGGTGCGCACGATGATGAAACAAAAACCGCCGATCCGCATGATCGTGATGGGCCGCACATACCGGTCCGATTACGACATGACCCACACGCCGATGTTCCATCAGTGCGAAGGTCTGGTGATCGACAAATCCATCAATATGGGCCATTTGAAGGGCTGCCTGCTGGATTTCGTGCGCGCGTATTTCAACATTGATGATCTGCCGCTGCGTTTCCGCCCCAGCTTCTTCCCGTTCACGGAACCGAGTGCGGAGGTAGACATTGGCTGCTCCCGCAAGGATGGCGGTTTGAAAATCGGCGCAGGCGACAGCTGGCTGGAAATTGGCGGCTGCGGCATGGTGCATCCGAACGTGCTGAAAAATTGCGGCATTGACCCGGACGAATATCAGGGCTTTGCCTTTGGCATGGGGATCGAGCGTATGGCGATGCTGAAATACGGCATTCCCGATCTGCGCACCTTCTTTGAAAGCGATGTGCGCTGGCTGGAACATTACGGCTTCGACCCGCTGAACCGCCCGAACCGCGCGACGGATTAACCCCCATGACGACGCTCCCCATCATCGCCCCTTTAAACAAAGACGATTACGATGGGTGGTTGCCGTTGTGGCAGGCGAATATGGAGGGCACGGTCACGCCCGACGTGACCGCCAGCACATGGGCCCGCATCTGCGACCCCACATTCCCCGTTCATGGCCTCTGCGCCCGGCTTGAAAAAGGCGGCCCGATTGTCGGCATTTGCCATTTCATCCTGCACCCGACAACGGGCAGTTTGAAATATGCCTGTTACATGCAGGATTTGTTTGTTGATCCATCCGCCCGCCGCCGGGGCGTGGGGCGCGAATTGGTGATTCAACTGGCCGCGTTGGGGCAAGCCGCCGGGTGGGCGCGCCTGTACTGGCTGGCGGAAGAAAAAAATGCCGCGGCACAATCATTGTACCGCGACATTGGTATCAAGCTGGATTTTTCACTGCACGTTCTACCGCTCGGCTAGAACCGCATATTCAACCGAACACCCCCGATATTCACACGGAAGCCGCTGTTGCTAATGCCGCCCTGTGGCGTATTGATGCGGAAGCCGCCATTGCTGTTCATATCATAGCCCGGACCACGAACACGGACGCCATTATCATAGGCCCCGCCGTGCGACGCGCTGTGATTGAAGCTGGGGCTGGCGGAACCGCGCTCGTAATTACGCACGGAATCCTGGCTCATCGCCGGGGCGGCCGGGGCCGGATCGGCGGCGAACACGCCATCATTCATCGCCGGTTCAGCAGGCATCGCCGACACCGCCGGGGCCACATTGGTCACATCCACCATCGGCGGCGTGCTTTCGACCGGAATATCATAGGACCCACCGGCATCGACCACGGGCGGTGGCGGGGCAGCGGGCGGTAAATCGTAAGAGGATGCCGATGCCGCCGGAGCGGCAGAGGCCACCTGCTGTTGCGGTTCAATATCCGGCGACGGGGTCAACAGGCCGACCTGATCCAGCAACGCCCCTTCCGTCAACGGACCAACAATCCCATCCACCTTCAAATCCGCACCATGGGCATTCAAAACATGCTGGATCGCGCGGGCATCATTCACATCCATCTGTCCATTGGCTCCATCGCGCAGGGCCGAGGCCATATTGGCAATCACCTTCGGATCGGTTTGCGCCTGTTCACGCATATGGACCATGACATCATTCATGCTGGCCGTATCCGGGATATTGTTCTGGGCGCGATAGGCATCCAGCGCGGCGGTGGTTTTCGGACCCAGATCATTATCGACCGGACCCGTATCAAACCCCATCATGCGCATCAGCCCTTGGGCTTCGCCGACGTTAAAGTCTTGATCCTGTTGATTCGGCCCCGCCATGATCGGCCCCCTTTGCATCCAGATACGCACGTGTTCGTGGTCACACCTTACGCAAAAAACCCTAATTTTCCGTAAAATATGACACCGATAAAGCCTTGTTTAACGTTTTTTGCATAAGATCGGAGCAGATCAGAAAGGGCCAGAGTACCGTTTTATGACGTCTGTGACCGCCGATAAGCCAGAACCAGCCACCGACCCCGTGCGCCTTTATGCCCCGGCGGCGGCGCGCGCGCACCTGCGCGAGGCGGGAATCAACCCCGAATCCCTGCCCCACCGGATCAATATGGATGTCCTGATTATGGATGGGCGCGTTTTACAGGATGAATATTCCGTTCGCGAAAACATCCTTTTTGGCAGCCGCGTTTTGCCCCTGACCACAATTGATGAATATCACAACAGCGCCACCAGCTTCACCGGCGACACCGCCCCCGTGAACAACCAGGATCAGACCTATACGCTGATGCTGTATCAGGCCCATACATCGGCATCGCCCGTCGCGCATGCCATGCCGCGTGACGATGATCCGTCGCGGCATGTCTGCGTCATCATGCTGCCAACCGAGGAAATGACCGCCCGATACACCGTGAACTTGCTGTCCGGCGTACCGGAAGAACAATTGCCCGACAATTTGCCTGGAACGGATCAGGATTGGGCCCGCTTCATCCTGGCCCACGAAATGGACCACTGCGTCAATCGTGAAGGCACGACATTCCAGCGCGAAGTCAGCGCCGACCGTGCCGGGCTGGACGATTTGCGCCGTCATTTCAATGAAACACAGCGCCCCGAGATGTATGACGCCATGTCAAAAACAATCACACAGGCGCGATCCATCACCATTTTTTCAAAAATGGATTTCGACCACGCCACAGGTATTTATCTCGAAAACGATCACGACCACGATCATCCGCATGCGGGCCAGCACGACCATATACCGCCGAACATTTCCAGTGACGCACGATCAATCGCGGAAAAAGTGGTCCGCAATTACGCCGAACACAGCGGTCAATCCTATAAAGAATCCATCACCCATATGGATGAAACACCGGGACTGTTTTTCAACGTTCTGAAGCAAATGAATCATCAGGGCGCGTTTGAGGCTGAACCGATGCAGCAAAAATTGATCGATCAATATTTGGACGCCACCGAAGAATTTTCGCCCAACTATCACAACGACCTGCAGAAGGCCGCCGTTCACGTTCCGGCAACAATGCATGAAAATACCGAGATCGCATCACAAAAGCCCGTCATTACACCCGGTTTTGGAAGCTAAAGGCCGCGCGCAATGAGCACATTAACCCCCATCACATCACCGGACGGACACCGTTTGCTGGCCACGCCGGAAACACTGGCGGCCTTGGGGGATCTTGCGGCGCATTTACCCGACGTCGCTGGCGCAGACATTCTGATCCTGACCCAGAATGACGTGCGGATACCGGCGGAACACCAGACCCTGTCCGATCATTTTTCCAATCACCTGATGTATACCCGGGGCATACACGCTTTTTTTCAAAGTGAAGGCATAACCGCCCCCAAAAATCCCGATGGACAGGAAAATGGCGATTACTATCTCGCCCTCGGCAATGGCCTGGCCCAAAACAGCAATTACAGCGCCGCCCTTTTTGCAGTCGAGCAAAACGGCAAGCCTTTATACGTTATCACAGCCCCGCAATTGCCCGTGCCCACCGACGTTTTTTATCAGATCGGTGAAAGTGATAATAATTTCGTCGGCCCCCGCACCATGGACCAAAAAAGCGCAACCGCCTTTGTCATGGCGCATGAAGCCGGACATATTTACCACACCGTCAACACCCCCGGCGGGGACGAGCTGGAACGCGAAACCTATGCCGACCTGCATGGCATTTATGGCTATAATTTAATGATTGAACGCGGGATTGATTTAAATCCCGAGGGGCCCGATTTGGCCAAAGCATTACGCGATGTTGGCGGATTGAATACACACGCCCATTCAAAGGTTCTGAATATCACCCCCACGGCCGATTTGCACGGGCACGATACCGGCCTGATCGTCGCGCATCGCGGGCTGGCCACGGGCGGGTATGCGCATCACACGGAAACAATCGACCAGTTTTTCCGTGAAACCAACGCGTTGATCGGGGCCAGCTATAAAGACATTTACGCCACGATACTGAACGATCCGACCATGACCACACAGGATCGCCAGGCCTATACCGCCGACCAGTCCCTGTTGGTATCCACCCACCATCCTTATGATCCAGACATTAAAAATGCGGTCAGCCTGTTGCATCAGGAACGGCACGCCCCGCAAAATCCTGACCGCGCCCTGCTGACCGAGAATACGAATGTGGGGTTGGGAAAGGACATCGGATTAAATTACCCGGAAATTCAATATGCCTTCGCCCGCGCGATGTATGATGCGGGCCTGTATGATGATAACAGCCTTAGCAAATCATACGCCGAGCGTTATATGGCCGGATTTGAACGGCTTAACCCCGATCTGGTCGAACCCGGACGGGATCTGGCGGCCGGGCTCAGCCCGGCGATGGCCGAAACATGGGCCGCACAACCACCCAGCCAGCCCCCGCATCCGCCGCACGACATGGAAAAGCCTTCGGCTGCTGTCCCAGCCTCCGCCCCCATCATCGGTGTGGGCTTCTAAATCCCCTGTTTTGAAGCACTTTGCCCTTTCCCCCCGGCGTCATTTTTTCTATAAACAAGGGGTCAAAAATGACCGCGCGCTGGAGATTTTTATGAAACTGACCCTCGACTGGCTGAAACAGCATCTGGACACGTCCGCTTCGCTGGATGAGATCACGACCGCCCTGACCGCCGTCGGTCTGGAAGTGGACGGGGTTGAGGACCGCGCCGCCGCCTTCGCACCCTTCTTCGTCGCCAAGGTTGAAAGCGCCACGCGCCACCCGGACGCCGACCGTTTGCAGGTGTTGATGGTCGATACGGGATCGGAAAAATTACAGGTCGTCTGTGGCGCCCCCAACGCGCGCGCCGGGATGAAGGGCGTGTTCGCCCCCGCCGGGTCGTATGTTCCCGGCACGGGCATCACCCTGAAAAAGGGCGTGATCCGTGGGCAGGAATCCAACGGCATGATGGTGTCGGAACGGGAAATGGGCCTGTCCGACGCGCATGAAGGCATTATTGAGGTGGCCGACGATGTCGCCATCGGCACGAAATTCGCCGATCTGTATCGTTTGAACGATCCGGTCATTGAAATTGGCCTGACCCCAAACCGCGCCGATTGCGCGGGCATTCGCGGCATCGCCCGCGATCTGGCCGCCGCCGGGTTGGGGACACTGAAACCCATCAATGAAACCCCGGTTGCGGGCACGTTTAAAAACCCGATTGGCGTGACACTGGATTTCAGCGCCGATTCCAAACATCACTGCCCGCTGTTTCTGGGCCGCTATATCCGCGGCGTGAAAAACGGCCCGTCACCGCAATGGTTGCAGGACCGGCTGAAGGCCGTGGGCCTGCGCCCGATTTCGGCGCTGGTCGACATCACCAACCTGATGACATTGGACATGAACCGTCCGCTGCACGTCTTCGATGCGGATAAATTAAAGGGCGGCATTGTTGTTCGGTCCGCCAAATCCGGTGAAACGCTGGACGCGCTGAACGACAAATCCTATACGCTGGATGAGGGCATGGTCGTTGTCTGTGACGAATCCGGCGTTCTGGGGTTAGGTGGCGTCATTGGTGGTACATCCACGGGCGTGGCCGATGACACGGTCAATGTCTATGTCGAAGCCGCCTATTTCGACCCGAACCGCACCGCCCGCACGGGCCGCGCATTGCAGATCAATTCCGATGCGCGTTACCGCTTTGAACGCGGCATCGACCCGGAATTCACGCTTGCGGGCATGGAGATTGCCACGCGATTGATTCAAGACATCTGCGGCGGCGAAGCCAGCGATGTTATCACCGCCGGATCGGTGCCGGACTGGAAACGCACCATTGCCTATGACCCGGCCTTGACCCAAAAACTGACCGGCGTGGATATTCCCGTTGACCAGCAGGTTAAAACGCTGACCGCTCTGGGCTTTGCCGTCTCCGGCACAGCACCGTCTTTGTCAATCATCCCGCCCGCATGGCGCGGCGATATTGAGGGGCGCGCGGATATTGTCGAGGAAGTCTTGCGCATTTACGGGCTGGATAACATGCCCGCCATATCGTTGACCAAAACCACGACCGTGACGCACAGCGCCGACACACCGAACGTGACCCGCATGCGCAAAAGCCGCACAGCATTGGCCGCCCGCGGCATGGACGAGGCCGTCACGTGGTCCTTCATGGACCGGGCCGTTGCCGACGCCTTTGGCGTGAATGACAACGGGCAAGCCGCCGCGCTGACGCTGGCCAACCCGATTTCCAGCGAGCTGGACACAATGCGCCCCAGCATCCTGCCCAATTTGATCCAGGCCGCATCACGCAACCGCGCCCGCGGCTTTGCCGATTGCGCCCTGTTCGAAGTCGGCCCGATTTTCCGCAGCGCCAAGGTTGAGGGCCAAGCCATCGTCGCCACCGGCCTGCGCGCCGGCAACGCTGCACCCCGCCATTGGTCCGGCCCGCACGCCAGCCGCGCCATAGACGCATTCGATGCCAAGGCCGATGCCTGCGCCGTTCTGGATGCGTGCGGGTTTGTTTCATCCAACGCGCAAATCACACGCGATGCACCGGGCTATTACCACCCGGGCCGCAGTGGCACGCTGCGTTTGGGCAAGGTTGTTCTGGCCCATTTCGGTGAAATTCACCCGGCGGTTTTGGACCAGCTGGATGCGAAGGGCCCGATGGTCGGGTTTGAAGTGTTTTTGGATGCGATCCCGCAGCCGAAAAACAAAAGCGCAGCCAAGCCGTTGCTGACCCTGTCGCAATTCCAGCCGCTTAGCCGCGATTTCGCCTTCATCGTCACCGCGAATACGGATTCCGATGTGATTATCCGCGCGGCCAAATCCGCCGATAAAAACCTGATCTCCGACATTCAGGTGTTTGACGTGTATCAGGGCAAGGGCGTTGAGGACGGCCACAAATCCGTCGCCATCGCCGTGACCCTGCAACCCACGGACAAAACCCTGACCGATGCGGATATTGAGGACATCAGCGCCAAGATTATCAAAGGCGTGACCGAGAAAACCGGCGGCAAATTGCGGGCGTAACCCCGCCACCTTATTGTCATCCCGAACGAATGTGAGGGATCTCCTCTTGATGAAGGTGAAATCCCTCACATTCGTTCGGGATGACAAGGTTGCACGCAGGAAATGAATGCAGTGTACCTCAGAATGCTCTAAACTGATTCGAACACACGATAAAACCCGATCAGGCACACGCGTGGGCATTTATTTCTGTATCAACGATCTGATTGACGCTTTGACCGATGCGCCGGATGGAACCGATCCAGCGCAAATATTGGTCACGGTCGCGACCAAAACGCCCGATTGCGACGGGCACAGTGATGATGCAATGACATTGTCATCCCAGCCCAACATCCTGAACATGAATGAACCGGCGGGCGTATACAAACTGGCCACATTGCTGGATGAAGTGCCGCTGTATCACATCAACATGGAATTGTTGCTGGACAAGGCCCTGACCGTGCGGCACCACAACCATCTGGTGGACACTGCCTTGCTGACCGCCTTTGGCGGACAGGCTTTGCCCAACACGCTCCAACGCACCGACGGACCGAATGACGCCACCATCGTGATTGAGGGCAGTTTGCGTCACCCCATGATCGGCCATGTTGATCGTGTGACGCTGGCCAAAATTTACATGAATTTTTATCGTGCATTGACCCACGGGCATGAGGATTTCGATTTCGAAACCCATATTCTGGGCCGCCATCCCGAACCGTTCCGCACGCAATTCGACGGATATATCATCGGCACGCGAGGCGCCATGCGGGCCGATATCCTGCTGGGCTTTGGCATTCGCGCCGATTACGACCCCCGCCGCCCGCTGGAAAAATATGTCGAAGACGGCAAAAAACGCGCCAAGGCCATGCAGTTGAGCGACCCGCGCGAAATGTGCTGGGCGTGGATGGAGGCCGACGCGTTCCAGACCCGCCGCTGCCACGATCTGGACCGGCTCTTAAGCCGCCTGCCTGCGCTCGGGAAAGCGGGAGGAAAAATAGCCAAAGCCCCCGCCTGGGTCCGCACCGACGTGTTTCATTGTCTGGAACGCGAAGCGATGAAGCAGGTCTTTGCCGCGCAAATGGTCGCCATCGACCCCGATTTACGCATTCTGGGCCCCAACGCCCCGCATACGCACGCCGCCATGAACCACAACGCCAAAGGTGGACTGGATGATGCGCTCCAGATTCTATTGGGCGATACCCTGATCCCCGACGCCAAAAAATCCGAAACCGCCCGCCGCTTCCACGAAGGCGGCCATATCCGCCAACGGGAAACGGCGGCGCTGTAAAAACAAAAACCCCCGGATCATCTCCGGGGGTTTTTGTTTTATTTTATCCTTACGCCGCTTCGCGTTTGGCCTTTTCCTCGGCCAGAATATCTTTCCGCGACAATTTGCCGATCATGGTTTTCGGCAGCGGGGTTTCGCGGATTTCCATGTGGCGGGGCATTTCGATTTTTGAAATCTTGTCCGCCAGGAAGGCCAGCATGTCTTTTTCGGTCAGCGTGACGCCGACCTTTGGCTTGATCCAGGCCTTGACCGCTTCGCCGCGTTCATCATCCGGGACACCGGCGACGATGCATTCTTCAACGCCCGTATGCAGGTAGATCGCTTCCTCAACATTGCGGGGATAGACGTTGTAACCGTTGGTGATGATCAGATCCTTGATCCGGTCGACGATGTACACGTACCCTTCCTGATCCATCGTGGCGACGTCGCCCGTATGCAGGCGGCCCCCCTTCAGGACCAGATCGGTTTCTTCCGGTTTGTTCCAGTAGCCTTTCATCACCTGCGGGCCGCGCACGCACAATTCGCCGCGTTCGCCCTGTTTCACCAGCGACACGCCGTCTTCGGTGCTGACGATTTCAACGATGGTGCCCGGCACCGGCATGCCGATCGACCCGGCCTTGTTCGCGCCGACGATCGGGTTGACGCACACGACCGGGGCGGATTCCGTCAGGCCGTACCCTTCGACCACAACGCAGCCAGTGTTGCGCTCGAAGGATTTTTTGACCTCGACCGGCAACGGCGCACCGCCCGAGATGCAATAGCGCAACGATTTCAAATCGAATTCCGCCAGTTTCGGGTGGTTGTTGATGCCGTTATAAATCGCCGGAACGGCCGGGAAGTAATGCGGCTTTTTCTTATCAATCGCCTTCAGCGTGACATCCAGTTCAAAACGCGGGGCCGGAATAATGATTTCAAAGGCGGAGCGCACACTGAAATTCATCACGGCGGTCATGGCGAACACATGGAAGAACGGCAGAACGCCCATCATGCGTTGTTGCCCATCACCCCCATGCCCACCCAGCCACAGGCTGCACTGGTGCGCGTTGGCCGTGACGTTGGCGTGGGTCAGGGCCGCGCCCTTGGGCGTCCCCGTGGTGCCGCCGGTATATTGCAACACGGCGACGTCATTCATCGGATCAATCGCAACCGGAGTCGGCTTGCCGCCGCCGGCTGTGATGTCATGCAGCCACACAATCTTGTCGCTGGCCGCGATTTTCGCCTTGTCCTTGGCCTTGAAAATCGGGAACAGCAAACTTTTCGGGAAGGGCAAAATGTCGGTAAAGCGCGCCACGACCAGTTTTTGCAACGATGATGTTTTCAGCATCTCGTCCATTTTTTGGTGCAGCATCTGCAGATCCAGCGTCAACATGATGGTCGTGCCGCTGTCTTCGATCTGGTGCTTCAATTCGCGCGGGGTATAGAGCGGGTTGAAATTCACAACCGTCGCCCCGGCTTTCAGCGCGGCATAGTAACCGACGATAAAGGTCGGGCAGTTCGGCAGGAACATGCCAATGCGCGTGCCCTTGACCACGCCCATATCCTGAAACGCCTTGGCCAGCGCATCCACCTGCGCGCCAATCTCGGCCCAGCTCCAGACCTTGCCCATGAAATCAATGCCGGGCCATGCGCCATGCGCCGCCACGGTTTTGTCGAGCATGGCCGGCACGGGGCCCATATCAATATCACAGCCCCAATTTAACCCCTCCGGGTAATGGGACAGCCACGGATATTGCGCAGAAGAGGACGCAGACGACATGGTTTCGACAGACATAAAAACCCCCGATAGGACACTAGGTTTGAAATGATAACGGTGTGCACACGCCCAAAAACCAAACTTTGTGCGGCGCACAATTAACCCTTTGAAGAATCACGTAAAAATAGTAGTGCGCCGCCGCGCTTTTGGCCATCGCTTTGAGTCAAAAAGGAGAATTTTTTATCCTCTGCACACCCCCGTCCACCCCCGCCGCCCCGGATATCGGTTTTTATTCATGATCGCTAGTTTAGAGAATACTAAAGTGTTGTTTTGTTGGAATAAAAGCTGGATTTTTTACAAAGATTAACGCATCATGACCAGCAGATAGGGTGGAACAACGGTGGAACAAGATCGGAAAGATCGGGCATCGTTTTTAAATTTTTTAAATTTTTTTTTCGCCCGATTCCGGGTTCGTCAACTGTCCGGCGAATTCTGTTTTAAACAAAGCATTTCATACTGGATTAAATAAGATGAGTCACTTTGTTGGTAATAGTGAAGACGGTTTTCAAACAGACACCTTGCCCGCTGTGCGTGCCAAATTAAAATGGTTCAACGGCCCGAAGGGCTTTGGGTTTGTCGTTCCCGATGGCGAAGATATTGACGCCTTCCTGCACGTCACGACATTACAGCGCGCGGGCGCAACGGCCTTGGGTGATGGGGCCGATCTGATGTGCCGGATCAAACGTGGTCCGCGCGGCGCCATGGTGACCGAGGTGACAGAGATCCTGGATCTGGGAGCCCTGCCGGAAACTGCAATGCCGACCAGCGCGCCACGCATGCCTCAGCCCGATGGGCACGCCGCGGCCGATCAGAACAACACCGCGGAAAAAGGCGTGACCATGGACGGCACCGTCAAATGGTACAAACCGGAAAAGGGATTTGGATTCATCATTCCCGAAGATCAGGCAAAAGATGTTTTCATTCACAAGGCCTGCCTGGAACGCCATGGTTTAATGGGTCTGGAACCCGGCCAGCGCGTCCGTATGCAGGTCCGCGCCGTGGCCAAGGGCCGCGAAGTCATTGATTTTGAGTTGATGGATGGTTAATCACCACGCGCATAAGAAAATAAAAAGGGCCCGATGATGGGCCCTTTTTTTATTCGGATTTGATCCGTGCGGGATTATGCCCGCCCACCTCTTTGATCGCGCGCGGGGTTATGCCCGCACGACATCCTTCAATTCTTCCTCGGCGTGGACCGCGCTGCCTTCGCGCTCGAAATCTTCGGCGTTCAGCTGGCGGGAACGGCTCGGGGCCTGATAGGCAAGCTTCGCGTGCGCGCCGCAATAAGGCAGGCCCGCTTCCGATGCACAACCACAGAAGTGGAAGTTGGAATCTTTCGGGTCACCAACGGGCCAGCGGCACATGCGATCCTTCAGCTCAACCATGCTGACGCCCTTGCCGTTGTTGGCGGCTTGCGGAATGGCAATCGCCACACGCGCCGCAGTCCGCACAGGGGCGGCATCTTCAACAACGCGCACCGTTGCTTTCACAGCGACCGGAGCGGCATCAGGTGTTTTGCTATTTTGTTGGATGGGGGATACACGGTTGGAGAGTTTCAGGCGGTGGGCCTTGCCGATAACGGCGTTGCGGGTCAATCCCCCGCCCAAGGCTTTCGCAATTTCCGCCGCGGACTTCCCCTCGCCCCACAGCTGTTTTAGAAGAGATACGCGTTCCTCGGTCCAGCTCATTTTTATAGTCTCCCCGTTTGAAATCTCTTTTAAAGTCGTCACACACACGCATTGACCAGGACAACGCCCTGATTCAAAAAAGAAAATCATTTATTCTGTGCAGTGGGGGTAATGTAACAGGTGGGTGATTCGCTGGTCCAGAGTCCTGCGAATCACTGCACGTTTTATCCACACATTTGAACGCATATCCTTGCAACGAATCTTGAAACGTGATTTTTTCAAGCCGCGAATCGGTCGCAATAAAAAAGCGACGCTTTTCAGCATCGCTTTAGAATTTATACGTTCACGCGCATGATTATATGCGGTTGGCGACCTTACGCCCCGGGATCAAGACCCCAGATGCTGTAACGCTCTGGATCATCCATCCAGTTTTCTTTCACTTTGACGAACAATTTCAAATGCACCTTGCACTCCAGCAAGGTTTCCAGTTCCTTGCGTGACTGCATCCCAATCGCCTTTAACCGCGACCCACCCTTGCCCAGAACAATCGGTTTATGGGCTTCGCGGGCCAGATAAATGACTTGTGAAATTTTCACACTGCCATCATCAAAGCTTTCCCATTTTTCCGTTTCCACCGTGGCGGCGTATGGCAATTCCTGGTGCAAATTGTCGTAGATTTTTTCACGCGTGATTTCCGCAGCCAAAAGCCGTTCAGACAAATCCGACAATTGATCGCCGGGATAATGATGCGGCCCTTCGGGAATGTTTTTTGATACCCAGTCCAGCACGTCCTGCACCCCGCGCCCCTTCAGGCCGGAAATCATGAACGTGGCCGTGAACGGGATGCGGTCATTCAATTCCGCACTGATTTTCAACAGTTGATCGGCGGGCATCTGATCGATCTTGTTCAGCAACAGGATGATTTTCCGTTCCCCAACCGAGCCGTCCTTGAACCGCTTTTCAATGGTATCCAGCAACGCGCGGGTATCTTTATCAAACCCTTCTTTCGAGGCATCAATCAGCAAGGCGGTGATATCCGCATCCGCCTCACCATTCCAGGCCGCCGCCACCATTGCGCGGTCCAACCGGCGTTTCGGCGCAAAAATACCCGGCGTATCGATCAGGATGATTTGCGTGGCATCATCATTCATCATCACGATGCCACGGACATTGATCCGGGTTGTTTGCACCTTGCGATTGACGATGGAAACTTTGGCCCCGACCATCCGGTTGATCAGGGTTGATTTGCCCGCATTCGGGGCACCGATAATGGCAACGAAGCCACAACGTTCGGTCATGAACGGTTATCCTTTTCTATGATGTTCAGCAGGCGGGTCGCCGCCGCCTTTTCCGCCGCACGGCGGGATGTGCCCTGTTCCGCGACTTCGTCGAACCCTTCGACAAAGACCGACACGGTAAAAATCGGCGCGTGATCCGGGCCGGATCGTTCAATCATCGTATAACGCGGCAACGGATGGCCTTGCCCCTGTGCCCATTCCTGCAAAGCGGTTTTCGGATCGCGGGGCGGGGTTAAATCCGCCTTTAACAAATCACCCCACAACGATTGGATCGCCGCCATGCACGGGTCCAACCCGGCATCCAGATACAGGGCCCCGATCATCGCCTCGATCACATCGGACAGGATATTGTCATTATCCGCCCCACCGGCGGCGCGTTCGGAATGGGACAAATGCAAAGCCTTGCCCAGATCAATATCCTTCGCCACACGCGCCAATGTTGATCCCGACACCAAAGCCGCGTGGCGGCGGGCCAGATCGCCTTCGTTTTCATGCGGGAAAATATCAAACAAAAACCGCGCCAGCACGAGGCCCATGACCCGGTCGCCCAGAAATTCCAGACGTTCGTAATTCACCGCCGCCCCGGTCGATGAATGTGTCAGCGCCGCGCGCAATAAATCCGGATTGGAAAAACGGTGGTTCAAACGATCCTGCAGATCGTTCATGGCTTGATCCATATCGGGTGCGCCCGCCATCGGCATCAATTCACCGCAGCCGGAGCCGGGGCCGGGGCCGACGTCGGCGCTTCGACCTTCACCGGCTCGACCGACATCAGCAAACGGCTGTAACGGATCGCGCCCGGCCATTTCCACACCTCGGCCAGCGATGCGCTGCCATTGGTGGAGAAGAACAGGAACGACGCACGGCCAACAATGTTTTCATACGGGATAAAGCCAACATGGTTCATCACGCGGCTGTCCTGCGAATTGTCGCGGTTATCGCCCATGGCGAAATAATGCCCATCCGGTACGGTGTATTCGGGCGTGTTGTCCAACGGATGATCATCGCCCTCTTCATAAATGCTGTGCACGACACCGTTGGGCAGCGTTTCCAGATATTCGGTCATGACCACGATCGATCCATCTTCGTCGACGCGTTTCAAGCCAACCGATTCACGCGGCACGATCTGGCGATTGATATACAGGCGACCTTCGATCACCTGCACCGTATCGCCCGGCATACCGACAATCCGCTTGATATAATCAATGCGCGGATTGGTTGGCAGTTTAAACACGGCGACGTCACCACGCTCGGGGGCCTTGGCCCACACACGGCCCCCAATCGGGGCCAGACCGAACGGGAACGAATAGCGGGAATAACCATAGGCCGGTTTGCTGACAAACAGATAATCGCCCACTTCCAATGTCGGCTTCATCGACCCCGACGGAATGTTAAATGGTTCATACAGGAATGTGCGGATCAACAAGGCCAAGACCACAGCGATCATCGCGGTTTTGATAAACTCGCTCCACTCTTCGCTGGCACTGAGCGGCGGGGATTTCGGCGCTGATTTTTGATCGGCTTTTTGGTCAGCGGGCGTTTGATCGCTCATCGCGGGATTCTCTGTTCTGGAAGGATCAGTGTACGTCATGGCTAGGTTTTATCGAATGTTTCCGCCAAAATCCATTAAATATCAGGCACCGCTTCAATCATGACATTCGCCATGCCCAAGGGCGGCTCATCCGTCAGGGTCAGGTGAATCACGGGGCGCATGCCCGCAGGCACCATGGCGGCCAGCCGCCGCGCCGCCCCACCGGTTAAATGCAGGGTCGGCCGCCCGGCGGAATCGTTGATAACACCAATATCCCGCATAAAAACACCATCCGCAAACCCGGTGCCCAACGCCTTGGAACAGGCCTCCTTGGCCGCAAACCGCTTGGCGTAGGTGGCAATATGCGTGCCCGCGCCCCGGCGGGATTCGGCCTTGGCGCGCTCAATTTCCGTAAAGCAGCGTGCAATGAAGCGATCCCCGAACCGGGCCAGGGTTTTTTCAATTCGGCGAATATCGATCAAATCTGACCCTGTGCCAATAATCATTGTACAACCAACCCATTGATTTTACTGTATATGTATCCATTGCACACACACCGCCCTTGACGGGTAAAACTTTATTTAAAACAATAGCATAAAATAAATCTGCTGCAGGTAGATTTAGCATCATAAAGATCGTCGGGCGCGAAAACTTAGGCGAATTCAAAAGACCGTTTTGAATTTCTGGCAGGAGGGGGTTTTCCGTGTCAGCCCGCGCCCGAGTTTTAAGAGCAGACGTTGCGACGTCTGTGCCCTTCATTTTAAAAACGCCATTGCGCCACACGATCATATGCATGATCGCGATTGCGGGATCCTGCCTTCTCCTTCCCGGCGCGGCCCACGCCGCCTGTACCGCCCCCATCAAAAGCGCGGGCGCGATTGAATGGTTCAGCGCCGATCAAAAATTCAAATATTGCGACAACACCAACTGGGTCACGATCGGCACGGGCGGATCATGGGTCGTGAGTGGTTCCGATATTTATTACAACACCGACATGGTCGGGATTAACCGCACCAACCCGGTCGTCATGCTGGATGTCGGCGGCAGTGTGCGCATGGGCGACAACAACGTAACCTGCAACGCCGCACACGAGGGCGCAATGCGCTACAGCAGCGTCAACACCGTCGATTTTTGTGATGGAACATCATGGAAATCTTTTGCCGGGGTTACGCCATCCACCTGCCCGACAACGGAATATACGACACCGGGCTCATACACCTACACCGTCACAGCCGGATGCACCAATCTGATCCTTGAATCCTATGGCGCGGGTGGCGGCGGCGGG
This sequence comes from Micavibrio aeruginosavorus EPB, assembly GCF_000348745.1. NCBI lineage: Bacteria > Pseudomonadati > Bdellovibrionota > Bdellovibrionia > Bdellovibrionales > Pseudobdellovibrionaceae > Micavibrio > Micavibrio aeruginosavorus. The sequence continues at coordinate 2,250,206 of NC_020812.1, forward strand.
TGGTCAAACTACGCCGGCGGCGGCGGCGGTTCATCCCGCATCGAATATCCGGCCAGCACTATTGTGTCTTTGGGCGGCGGCGGCGTTTTCGGTGACGCCGGCGATCCCGGCGGCGGCGGCGGCGGCGGATATGGCAAAAAATTAATGACGCTGAGCGTGGGCAACGTTCTGAACATCTATGTCGGCCAAGGCGGCCAGAATGGATGCAGCAACAACGGTGGCGCCGGCGGCGACCCATCCGGCGGAACGCTGGGGAATTCCAGCAATGGCGGCAACTCCACCTATGGCGGTGGGGGCGGCGGCGACAGCTCGTACAGGGGCGGCGCATCGACCTATGGCGGGGGCGGCGGCGGCGGAAGCGGCACCCACAACAGCGGTTTTTTTTTTGGCGGCGCAGGTGGCGCAGACATTGAGTTCCTGTGCGGTGCATCGACCTATGGCGGAGCGTGCAGCGGTTCCAGATCCGGCGGCGGCGGCGGATTTGGCATCGGTGATGCCGTTTTACAAGGGGCCGGCGGCAATGCCAGCAGTGGCGGAGCAGCGGCCGGTGGCGGAACCGGAACCGGCGGTGCCCCAACATCCGCCTGTAATCGCGGCGGCAACGGCAAAGTCGTGATCCGGCCCCAGCAATAGATAAGAAATTTTATAGACCATGAAACAGCGCATAAAAAATATTCGGAAGAGTACCAATCTGATGGCCATCACCAGCCTGATGGCCTGCGCCGTTTTGGCCGGAACATTGTCAAAACCCGCTTATGCCGCCTGTTCTTCCCCCACCGCGTTGGCTGGATCGCTCGAATGGTTTTCCGGCACGACAGAATTCAAATATTGCGATGGAACAAACTGGTTATCCATGGCCGGTGGAACCGTCACATGGGTTCAAAGCGGCAGCAACATTTATTACAACACCGGCAATGTCGCGATTGGATCAACCAATCCGCAAGGCCTGAAGCTGGCCGTCAATGGGGGCCTGCGCCTGGCCGACAGCGGCACAGCTTGCAACGCGACATATAAAGGCGTTCTGCGCTACAGCGCAGCGAAGAATATCGAATTTTGTAACGGCACGACCTGGAAAGCACTCGCCGGACCAACAATTGAAACATGCACTGTTCAGGAATACACGACGCCCGGGTCCTACTCCTACACCGTCCTTCCCGGCTGCGAAGATTTGGCGATTGAAGCTTACGGCGCGGGCGGCGGTGGTGGATATTCCACCTATGGCGGTGGCGGCGGCGGATCATCGCGCATTGAAAATTCATCCGGTACGATTTTGGTCCTGGGTGGCGGCGGCGGCGGCGGCGCGGGCGATGGCACAACCGACGGCGGCGGCGGCGGCGGCGGATTTGGCAAAAAAAATGTCACATTAACAGCCGGGAACAATTTGCTGGTCGTTGTCGGCGAAGGCGGCCAAAGCGGATGCGGAACCAATGGCGGCCTTGGCGGGAACCCAGATGGCGGAACACTGGGCAATTCCAGTAACGGTGGCGGGTCTACATATGGCGGCGGCGGCGGCGGCGACGCAAGCTGGACGGGCGGGTCGTCCATCTATGGCGGCGGTGGTGGCGGCGGCGATGGCGTCGACAACAATCCATCCGGAACCGATTATGGTGGCGCAGGCGGTGCGGATAAATACTTCCTCTGCGGAACCTCTACCTATGGCGGCCCATGCGGTGGCGAAAAAAGTGGCGGTGGCGGTGGATTCGGGATTGGCGATGTGGCCTTGCGCGGATTGAACGGCGATTCATTCCAGGGGGGACCTGCCGCCAACGGCGGGCCCGGAACTGGGTCTGTGCATTCATCATCATGCAACCGCGGCGGCAATGGCAAAGTTGTCATTCGCCCATATTAAGGACAACAGGATAGATTGATGTACAAGAAGACAGAAAAAATTCATCAAAAACGCTTCTACGGCCTTCTGGCCGCGGCCTGTGTTCTGGGCACGAGCCTGTTTTCTGGCACAGCCCATGCCGCATGCACCAGCCCGGCCGCATCCGCCGGGTCCATTCAATATTCCACCGCACTGCAGGCACACCTTTATTGTGACGGCACCACATGGCGGGAATTTTCCGGGTCGTTATGGAGCCGCAACACATCGGATCTGACCGAACTGTATTACAGTACAGGCAATGTTGGCATTGGCCTGACCAGCCCGATCGTGCCGCTGGATGTTTCCGGCAGCATTGGAATTGCGTATGATTCGCAAACCTGCAACAGCACGATCGAAGGTACGCTGCGTTACAATCCCACAGACAAAAACTATTCCTATTGCGACGGCACCAGTTGGAAAGTGTTCGTATCGGGTTATCAGCCCCCCGCGTACGGGTGCGAACCCGTTTCATTTACAACACCGGGTGAACATTCCTATACCGTCTTATCCGGCTGCACCAACCTGACGTTTGATGCCTGGGGGGCTGGGGGCGGAGCCGCATACAGCGTCTATGGCGGCGGCGGCGGCGGATCGTCACGAATCGAAAAAATGTCTGATTCATCCATTATCGCCCGTGGCGGTGGTGGCGGCGGCGGTGCAGGAAACAGCGGCGGCGGCATCGGTGGTGGCGGCGGCGGCGGATATGCCCGCAAGCAAACAACGCTGAGCGCGGGTGATGAACTTTTAATCGTCGTTGGCGGCGGCGGTTATAATGGATGCAGTGGAACCGGCGGAATCGGTGGCTATGTCATGGGCGGCACAGCCCCGGACGGCGCGAACGGTGGAAATTCCACCCATGGCGGCGGCGGCGGCGGTGACAGTTCATGGCAAGGCGGGTCATCCACGAATGGCGGGGCCGGCGGCGGCGGTGATGGCACAAACAACAACGCGACATCCAGCTATGGCGGCGCAGGCGGTGCGGATCCTACATTTACGTGCGGCAGTTCGACCAATGGCGGGAAGTGCGGCGCGTATGGCACGGGTGGCGGCGGCGGATTTGGCACGGGTGACATCGCCCTGTATGGCGCCCCTGGAAAAGAAGACACGGGCGGCACAACCCCGCAAAGCGGCACAGGCACGGGGTCCACAGTCGGATCGCCCTGCACATCCGGCAGTAACCAAAAGGGCGGCGATGGAAAAATCACCATTACACCCACCGCGCAATTGACCGCCACACCCTGTTCCAGCGTTCAATTCACCACACCGGGCGAATATCTTTACACCGTGCCATCCGGCTGCACGACATTGGACATGGCGGCCTATGGCGCGGGCGGCGGCGGGGCCGTTACGACGGCCGCGGGCGGCGGCGGCGGGGCCAGTGCGGTTCAACTGGCCAACGGCACCATTCAGGTGCTCGCCGGCGGCGGCGGCGGTGGGGCGGGCAACAGTTCAACCACACGCGGGGGCGGCGGGGGCGGTGGATACGCCCTGAAAACAACAAGCTACAGCGCTGGCACCATGTTGCGCGTGATCGTTGGCGAAGGCGGGTATAACGCCTGTACGGCCCGGGGCGGCCCCGGTGGGGGCGCTGGACGCGATCAAGGTTTGGGCGGCGACAGTGCCGCAGGAAAAGCGGGCGTTTATGGCGGTGGCGGCGGTGGCGATGCATCATGGGGCGGCGGATCCTCCACCTATGGCGGCGCGGGCGGCAGTGGTGATGGTACCAACAACGGATCCACGACCAGCTATGGCGGCGCGGGCGGTGCGGACGCGACATGGGCCTGTGGCACGTCAACCAATGGGGGCGCTTGCGGCAGCACGCTGAATGGCGGTGGCGGGGGTGGCATTGGTGACACCGTCACACTGGGCAGCGCCGGATCCGGCGGTACAGGTGGAGCGGCCGCCAACAGCGGCCCCGGAACAGGCGGAAATGTGGGGAACAGTTGTGGTCAGGCCGGTCACGGACGCGTGGTGATTACGCCGCATTAATCGGCATTTTTATCTTTTTCCTGCTCCGCATGTTCGCGGTGCATGATTTTGTCACGCAATTTTTGCAAACGGTCCGCATGATACGCCTTTTGCATCTGTTTCACAGGCCAGTAACAGATCATGTACGTCAACGGCCATGACACCAGCGCCAGCGTATAACCGCCCACCATCATCGGCATAAATATTTTATAAGGATGCGCCATTAAAAAATCGAAGGTGATATGGTCGGGCAGTTCCACCATGCGCACATCCCAGAACAGGCCGATGATAAACGCGCCCAACTGGTACGACGCCCACCAGATCATCGGGAATGTGGTCGGATTGCCAAACAATGTCCCGATGGCCCCGGCAAAAATATTCGCGCGCGTTATCAGCGACAGCCCGGCGGCCTGCACAATATGGGTGCCCATGATCGGGCTGAACGACACGGCCACGCCCGCGGCCAGCCCGGCCGTAATCGCATACGACGAATCAGACCGCCGAAACATGCGATGACGGATATAATCCCATGTCCGTTCCCACCCCATGGATGGCCAGAGCATTTCACGCAGACGTTTAATGGGATGCAGCTTGGTGCGGCGGCGGAACAGCATGATAACGTATCACAAACCCATCATCGCCCGCGCGACCGTTGTACCGACGCGATTTGTGGCGTCGCACGCAGGGCGGCAATGATGTTGTTCAGGTGTTTAATGTCGTTCACATAGACATCCAAAATCATGTCCCAGAAATCAAGCGACCGGTTTGTGATTTTCAGGTTGGTGATGTTCCCGCCATTTTTGCCGATCACCGTGGAAATGGTGCCCAGCGCCCCGGCCACGTTGGCAATGGTCACATCAATCCGGCCAATATGCGATTCCGGCGAGTCCGGGCCATCACCCCATGACACATCCAGCCAGCGTTCCGGCGTATCGGCGAAATTTTCCAACGTTTCGCAATCAATCGTGTGAATGGTTACACCCTTGCCCGTCGTCACGATCCCGACAATACGATCGCCCGGCAGCGGGTGACAGCATCGCGCGAAATGCACCGCCATACCCGGAATCAAACCCTTGATCGGCATCGGGCGGGACGACGATTCCGTCTTGCGGCTGGTCACGCCCGCCTCGGCCACATCCATTTCATTGGGCTTGCGCGCCGGCGTGGCCTTGTGGCTGGGGAAAATGGCGCGGAACACATCGCGCGCAACGAAATTGCCCTGACCAATACCGGCCAGAATATCGTCCACCACCTCCGCCCCGCGGAACTGGTTCAAAATACCGGCCAGACCTTTTTCGCTATATTCATAGCCTTCGGCCTGGAACACTTTCTGCAACATTGCACGGCCCAGCGTCGCGTATTCATCACGCTGCTGCTGGCGCACGAAACGGCGGATATGCGACCGGGCCTTGCCCGTGGCGACAAACCGTTCCCATGTCGGCGACGGCGTCTGGTTTTTCGCCGTGATAATATCGACCTGGTCCCCGTTTTGCAGTTTGGTGTTCAGCGGCGCGATGCGCCCGTTGATTTTCGCCCCTGTGCAACGGTCCCCCACGTTAGAGTGAATGGCATAGGCGAAATCGACCGGGGTGGACCCGTTCGGCAACTCCATCAAATCGCCCTTGGGCGTAAAGACGAACACCTGATCCTGGAACAATTCCAGCTTGGTGTTCTCCAGAAACTCTTCCGGGCGCTGTTCGTTTTCGATCAGGTCCAACAATTCGCGCAGCCAACGGAACTGACGCGCATCTTTCATATCCGCCTTGGACGCGCCACCCTTGTACGCCCAGTGCGCGGCCACACCCAGATCGGCTTCCTCGTTCATGTCCTTGGTGCGGATCTGCACCTCGATCCGCTGGTTTTCCGGACCGATCACCGTGGTGTGGATGGAGCGATAGCCGTTGGGCTTCGGCGTTGAAATATAGTCTTTGAACCGGCCCGGCACGGTCGGGTACTGGCTGTGGATGATGCCCAGCACGTGGTAGCATTGCTCCACATTCTCCACCAGCACACGGAACGCCATGATGTCGGACAGCTGTTCGAACGATACGTTCTTGCGCTGCATCTTGCGCCAGATGGAATAACGCGTTTTTTCGCGCCCCAGAACGACACCGTTAATCCCGGCATCTTTCAACGTCTTGCTCAAAGCCTGGATAATGGTGTCGGCCATATCCGTGCCCTCCTGCCGCAGATACGACAGGCGGTTGGTGATGCTTTCGCGCGCTTCCGGGTTCATCACGCCAAAGGCGCGGTCTTCCAGCTCTTCCTTGATCTGGTGGATACCGATCCGTTCCGCCAGCGGTGCATAAATTTCCAGCGTTTCACGCGCGATGCGGCGTTGTTTTTCCGGCTTCGCGATGTGATGGATGGTGCGCATATTGTGCAAACGGTCGGCCAGCTTGACCAACAGCACACGAATATCGTCCGACATGGCCAGAACCAGCTTGCGGAAGTTTTCCGCCTGCTTGCCCTCGACCGTTTGACCTTCGATCCGGGACAATTTGCTGACGCCGTTGACCATGTTGGCCACATCGTCGCCGAAGAGTTTTTTCAACTCCTCCATCGTCGCATCGGTGTCTTCCAGCGTGTCATGCAAAATGGCCGTCACAATCGTGGCCGGGTCCATTTTCATATCGGCCAGAATCGCCGCAACCTCAACCGGGTGCGTGTAATACGGCTCGCCCGAGGCGCGGACCTGCCCGTCATGCTTCACACGCGCATATTCGATGGCCCGCTCGATCAAAGCGGGGTCGATATCGGGGTTATAGGTCTTGATCTGGTCGACCAGATCGCTGGACAGGCTCATGGAAAGGGCACCACGCGGGATAAGAAACGACTTCAGTAATATAAAGGGGATACGGGAATAAAAAAAGCCGGGTTTCCCCGGCTTTTTACGAATTCTTACGTACGGACCCGCTTACAGGTCGTCATCGCCATCCGGAACGCCGCCGGCCAGATCTTCCAACGACGGTTCGCCATCGTCGTCACCGAAATCATCGTCATCATCGGAATCGCGGTCCAGATCCATCGCAGCGGATTGGGCGGCCAGAGCATTCCACTCTTCTTCGCCATCCATCTGGTCAATGATGTCTTCGCTGTCATCCATTTCGATGACGCGCTGGTTGTTGCGGATCAGTTCTTCTTTCAGATCTTCAACGCCAACGGTTTCTTCGGCGATTTCGCGCAGGGCGACAACCGGGTTTTTGTCGTTGTCACGGTCCAGCGTCAAAGCCGCGCCGGAGCCGATTTTGCGCGCCCGTTGGGCGGCCAGCATGACCAGTTCGAACCGGTTTGCTACTTTTTCAACGCAATCTTCTACGGTAACGCGTGCCATTCGTGGGTCCTTCTTAAAGGGAAAATCCTTGAAAACTTCCCGGTTTATACGGGGTTGTGGACAAAAGTGCAAGCCCGAAGCGCCCCAAAATCCATAACGCGGCCCCCATACATGCCGCACAACCCAGATCTGCCATCACCGCCCCTTGTCACGTTGCATCCCTCGGTCTATCTCCACCCGCCTATGCCGAGGTCTAGCATCTTGGGAAAATTTGCTTTTTTGGTTCATATTATGTTGAAATGATGTAGAATATCCTTATATGAAGAACTGCTAATATTTTTTTGCCAAGGCCCATAATATCCTTGCTAAAAATGCTAACCGATTGATTTTGTAAAGAAAGAACACACAGCATCATGCGTCGCCAAAAAAATCAGATTGCAAACATCCCCTTCTATCCTGAAGAGAAGCTTGCTTTGTTCATCGACGGGTCGAACCTGTACGCCGCCGCGCGCGCGCTGGAATTCGACATTGATTATCGCCTGCTCCTGAAATGGGCGGCGGATCAGGGCCGCTTGGTTCGTGCACTCTACTACACCGCCCTGATCGAAGATCAGGAATATTCGCCGATCCGCCCGCTGGTCGATTGGCTGGATTATAACGGCTACACCATGGTCACCAAGCCGACGAAGGAATTCGTCGATGCGCAAGGCCGCCGCAAGATCAAAGGCAATATGGATATTGAACTGGCCATCGACATGATGGAAATGGCCGACAATGTCGATCACATCATGCTGTTTTCCGGCGATGGCGATTTCCGCCGCCTGATCGAAGCGGTCCAACGCAAGGGCGTGCGCGTCACCGTTGTGTCCTCGATCAAAACCAGCCCGCCGATGGTGGCCGATGAACTGCGCCGTCAGGCCGACCATTTCCTGGAACTGGAAATGTTGGCCAACGCCATCCAACGCGCTGGCGGCCCGCGCACCGCAGCCAATGCACAGCCGAACGATGGCTCAATCGGCGGCATGGACGATGAGGACGAGGACGACAATTTCGGCAACGCCCTGCCCCCGAGCATTCTGGGCGCCGAATAAGCGACACACGAAACAATAAAAAAACGGTCCCGAAATTCGGGACCGTTTTTTTATATCCTGTATCCTGAACCGCTTAACGTTCGGCCAGTTTTTTCTCCAGCCAGTGAATGTTGTATTCACCCGACGTGAATTCCGGCTGTTCCGTGATCCACAATTGCAGGGGCAATGTGGTCTTTACACCCTCAACCACCGTTTCGGTGATGGCACGGCGCAGACGGCGGATGCACTCATCGCGGTTGCGACCATGCACGATCAACTTGCCCACCATCGAGTCATAGTATGGCGGGATGCGATAGCCACCATAAATCGCGGAATCAAAACGCACACCTAACCCGCCCGGGGCGTGGAATTGCGTGATCGTGCCCGGGGACGGCATAAACGTGTCCGGATCCTCGGCATTGATACGGATTTCGATGGCGTGACCGCGCAGATGGATGCGGTCCTTGTTCACGCTGAGCGGTTCGCCCGCGGCCACACGAATCTGTTCGGCGATCAGGTCAATACCCGTGATCATTTCCGTGACCGGGTGTTCCACCTGGATCCGGGTGTTCATTTCCATGAAGAAGAATTGCCCGTTTTCATACAGGAATTCGATTGTGCCCGCGCCGCGATAACCCATTTTGCGGATCACTTCGGCGGCCAGGGACCCGATCTGATCACGCTCTTCCGCGCTCAGCACCGGGGACGGGGCTTCTTCGACCAGTTTCTGGTGACGGCGTTGTGTGGAACAATCGCGTTCACCCAAATGGATGGCGTTGCCGTGCGTATCACCAAAGACCTGAATTTCAATGTGGCGCGGCTTCTCCAGATACTTCTCGACGTAAACGGTGTCGTCGCCAAAGTTTGCTTTGGCTTCGGAGCGGGCCGTAGAATAGGCTTCCTGGAACTCTTCCGGGCTGCGGACCACTTTCATGCCCTTACCGCCACCGCCGGACGCGGCCTTGATCAGAACCGGGTAACCCGCTTCCTTGGCAAAGGCCAGACCTTCCTCAACCGATTCCAGCGCCCCTTCGGACCCCGGCACGACCGGCAAGCCCAGCGCCTTCACCGTTTTCTTGGCCATCACCTTGTCACCCATGGTGGCAATGTGTTCCGGCTTCGGTCCGATAAAGACAAATCCGTGCTCTTCGACCATGCGGGCGAATTGTTCGTTTTCTGACAGGAACCCGTAACCCGGGTGAATGGCCTCAGCCCCCGTCACGGTGGCCGCGGTCAAGATCGCCGGAATATTCAGATAGCTTTCGCGGGACGATGCCGGACCAATACAGACGCTTTCATCCGCCAGACGCACAGCCATAGCGTTAGCATCAGCGGTCGAGTGAACGGCCACGGTCTGAATACCCATCTCACGACAGGCGCGGATGATACGCAGGGCAATCTCACCCCGGTTCGCAATCAGGATTTTCTTGAACATGATGTCCGCTTCTTATCGCTTCTTATTCAATGACCATCAAAACGTCGCCGAATTCAACCGGCTGGCCGTTTTCGATAGCGATTTGCGTCACAACGCCGCCCTTTTGGGCCTTGATCGGGTTCATCACCTTCATGGCTTCGATGATCAGCAGCGTATCACCGGCTTTCACCGTTGCACCCTTCTGTACGAAGGACGGTGCGCCCGGTTCGGCCTGCAGATAGGCGGTGCCCACCATCGGCGAAACAACGGCACCCGGATGGTTGCCAGCAACCGTGGACGGGGCCGACAGGTTTGCAGCCTGCGGAATGGTCGGGTCGGAGGCCATGCTGACCGGCATTGCAGCGCCGGCGCTGATCACAGCGCCACCACGGGCAACGCGGATAACCTGTTCGCCTTCGGCGACTTCGATCTCCGTCAGGTGGGTTTCGTCCAGAAGTTCCGCCAGCTTGCGGATGGCTTTTTCGTCAATTTTCATGGGATATCAATACCCTGCCTTCAAGATGTTTAATCGTGCACTTGCTTACAGAAGGATGCGGTAAATGTCAAAGGGGAACCGCACCCTCCCCCCTGTCAATTTGACAATAAGTGTTCAATTCCAATGACATAGCCCTGCGGACCCATCCCTTTGAACACGGCGGACGCCACCGGTTCGACATAGGAAATATGCCGAAACGGCTCCCGCGTCGACGGATCGGACAGATGCACCTCCACCACCGGAACGTGCAAAATCTTCAACGCGTCATGAATGGCGACCGATGTATGCGTATAGGCCGCCGCATTGATCACCACGCCGACCAAATCCGGGTCATGGGCCGCGTCCTGAATCCAGTCGACCAGAACACCTTCGTGATTGGATTGGCGGAAATCAATCTCATGCCCTGCCTTGGCCCCCGCCGCACGGCACAGTGCTTCGATATCGGCCAATGTCGTCGTGCCGTAAATATCCGGTTCGCGCCGTCCCAGCATGTTCAGGTTCGGCCCGTTGAGGACCAGAATCTTTTTCATCTAGTGTGCGTGTCCCGCATGATCATCACCGTGATCATGCCCATGGTCATGATCCGCCGGAACATCGCCCGCGGCCCGGACCAGAACGGTGGTTTCCACCTTGCCCGCTTTTTCAAACACCAGCGTCAGGGGGAAGGTCTGATCCTTCACCAGCGGTTCCGGCAAATCCATCAGCATAATGTGATGACCACCCGGCTTCAGCGTCAGGCCGGTATCGGCACCAACATCAAAACCATCGGTTTTGCGCATTTTCATGATGCCCTTATCATCTTCATGCGTATGCAGTTCGGCCCGTTTGGTCACCGGTGTTTCCGCACCGATCAAACGATCCGCGGCATCCGCGCCGACCGTCAAAAACACCGCGCCGGTTTTTGTGCCGGATACGGTCGCAAAACTATAGGCATCATGCACAATCACATCGGCATAGGCCGCAGAAGACACAACACTCAACAGCAAAGCCGTCAGGGCGGCGGAGCGCATTTTCATGATAGATCCTTTGATTATGGTTGGGACGTTTTTCGGACATGGTCAAAGAAGGCGATGAAATCATCCGATTGGAACACGCCATCTTTCGGTGGCGCAAAAACCAGACGGTCATTAAACACAAAAGACGGCAATGCTGGCGGCTTGACCGCATCCATCAAGGCACGCCCCGCGGACAGCGCATCATTCACCCGCGGATCATTCATGTCGGCATTCAACCGATCGAAATCAACCCCGGCATTCACCGCCAAGGTCCGCACGACATCGTCGGTCAGTGCGCCGTCATAATTCATCAGCGCATCATGAAACGGGGCGAATTTATCCTGTAACCCGGCGGCCAGCGCCAGTCGGGCCAGGCGTTGGTTATGCGGATCGGACAGGGGAATGGGCTGGACCACGACCTGAATATCAGCGGCCCCCGCCGCCGCATCGTCCAAGGCCAGCGCCAAGGCCTGATGCGCCTGGGCACAGGCATCGCAACTGCCATACCGGGTCAGGGCGACAACACGAATGGCGGGATTTTTTTGATCCGCGGCGTGCATCACCTGACCGGCGACGGCCTGGGTAATGTGGGATTGTGTTTTCTTCCATGCCAATGTTCGCATCGTCATGGACGCCGCCAAAAAGACCAGCAGGATCGCAAAACCGCCCAAACCCCACACAAGGATACGTCGCATTATGGCCCCCACCGGTCTCTCAGCGTTTTTGGAGAATTAGTCTTTCTTCGTCAGCTTGGCACGCTCTTCGGCGATGATCGACTGCATGCCTTCCAGCCCCAGATAACCACGCACCGGCGTTTCATTGATGATAAAGCCCGGCGTGCCGCTGATCCCCAGTTCACGGGCCAGGGCAATGTTGGATTCGATCTGCTTGGCCACATCGGCGCTGTCCGCATCTTTTTTCATCTGCTCCACATCCAGGCCCAGATCCTTGCCAATGTCCTGCAGTTGCTCTTCGCGCATCTGACCGCTCAGCTTCATCAGACGGGAATGCATTTCAAAATACTTGCCCTGCTTCCCGGCGGCCAAGGCATATTTGGCGGCCATGTGGGATGTTTCGGACAGGATCGGGAAATCGATCATGACGAATTTCACATCCTTGTCCGATTCCAGAATCTGCGCCATGTCGCTAAAGGCGTGTTTGCAGTACCCGCAATTGTAATCATAAAATTCGGCGATCACGACACTGCCCTTTGGGTTGCCCGCAACCGGTTTGCCCGCATCGTTAAACAACGCGTCTTTCTTCGTCACGATCAGGTCTTTCATCGCATCGACCTGCGCCTGTTCCTGATCGACTTGATGCTTGGCTACAGCTTCCATAATCACCTGCGGGTTTTCCATCAGGTAGTCATGAATAATGTCATTCAACGCCGCCTTTTGATCGGCGGTGAAGGCGTCCTTTGTCGCGGCGTGCGGCACGAGGGCAAAGCCCGCGACCGATACGGCCAGAACGGAAACAGCAACGGCAGAGAGGCGCAGTTTGGAGGAAAATGTCACGGGCATGTCCTTTCGCGTGAAACAGTCGGTTTAAGTTTTAATCTTTATCGGCGCTTTGTTCAACATGGCTCAGAATATCCTGCGCCCGAATCCATGGGGCGGAGCCCTTTTTCAAACCTTGTGATGCCACTTCGGCCTGGCGTTTTGCATAGTCGTTGTTTCGTTGCAGCAGCGCCTCCTCGGCCAGATGCAGGCGCGCCATCGGGTCATTGCCCTGTTTGCCGTATGCGGTGGCCAGCAGGCGATGCACGCGCGGGGATCGTGTTTCCGTGCGCAAGGCCTTTTGCAACTGGGTGATCGCCTCACCCAGCGACGCCCCGCCCACATCCGATTCAATCAATGCATGGGCATAAGACACGCGCAGTAACGGCGCATTTGAATCCAAATTCACCGCCTTGCGATAGAACGGCACGGCCTCTTTCACTTTGCCGAAATCGACCAGCATCTGGCCCTTCAGCTCGTTGAAATAGGGGTTCTCGGGCTCATCCTTTAACAGGGCATCCATCTGGCCCAGCGCGTCATTCACGCGGTTTTGACGGTACGCCGCAATGGCGCGGGCATAGCGCGCCGCCACCGATGTATCCCGGTCGGCATACACCCACGGCACCTGTTCCGGCGTGATAAAACCGACCAGCTTGGCAATCATGCGCGCATGCTCTTCGTTCCACGAAGCGGGCACGGGTTTGGCATTGTCAAAGCTGTTCCCCTGCAGCACCGTTTCGACGGCCTGAATCCGGTCCCGGGTCAGCGGGTGGGTGCGGACATATTCGGATTGCTGGCTGGCGGGGAGCAATTCCTCGTTTTCCATCTGCTTCATAAAGCTGAGGAAGCCGGCCCCGTTCAAACCCGCCTTGGACATATAGGACAGGCCCGCCTGATCGGCACTGGATTCCTGGACCCGGCTGAACGCCATAAAGCGCCGTTCGGCCATCGACCGCGACCCCATCGACACGGCGCTGGCCGCCCCGCCATCGCCCGTGGCAATGGCCGCGCCAATACCAATCAACGCCCCAAGGATGGTTTCATAGGAGGCTTCTTCCAACGCCTGGCGCGTGCGGATCAAATGCCCGCCACTGATGTGACCCAATTCGTGGGCGATCACGCCGATCAATTCCTCCGGCGTTTTTGTGCGTTGAATCAAGCCGGTATAGATAAAGACATTCTGCCCGCCCGCAACAAAGGCGTTCAGGCTGGAATCCTGGACCAGGATGAAATTGACCGATTTCGGGTCCAACCCGGCGGCCCGCACCACAGGTTCCGCCCACATCTCGATGGTTTTTTCGATTTCCGTATCACGGATCAGCGTGGGGCTGTTTTGCGCAAAAGCATCCCCGACCGAGCCCAGCAACAGCCCGGTTAGCATCACAAAACCCAAAACAGGGCGCACCCCGCGATGACGGAACAATTTCATGAATCCCAGCATTTCTGATAAATATGGTGCAAAGATGACGCAATGACAGCCCGAACGGACCCCCAACTTTAATATGACCGCCCTTCTCTATCAATGGATTGATCTGATCTGGATCCCGATTGCCATGGTGGTCGTTCACCGCGGGCAGGTTTTAAAGAGCCTGGCCTTCATTCTGGCCTGTATCCTGACCTTACGGACACAAATTGAGATCATGACGTCGATTGGCAAGCCCAACGGCATCCTCGGCTGGCTCGATATGGGCCTGTATGAGCGTGGATTGATCATTTATGGCCTGTTAATTGGGGTTTTTCTTGTATTGGCGCACTTTTCCCCGCATACAAGGGGCGTAATCTTTCTGGCGGCCACCTTGTCCCTCTATGTGATGGGCCTATGTGTCTCCATGCTTGCGATGGTGTTTTGAAATGAGTGAGAAAAAAGGGTCGGGTTCGGGGTCTAGAACGGGCAATTTGCGCGGCAACCAGCGCAACGTAAAGGTCAAGAACAAGAGCTTGAAACTCTCCTCCCGCCGCTGGCTGCAACGCCAGTTGAACGATCCCTATGTGCTGGAGGCGCAGAAGGCCGGATTCCGCTCCCGCGCGGCCTTCAAGCTGATTGAGATGGATGAACAGCTCCACCTGATCCGTCCGGGCATGAACGTCATCGACCTGGGCGCCGCGCCGGGTGGCTGGTCCCAAGTGGCCGCGGCCAAGGGCGCGCATGTCGTGGGCCTCGACCTGTTGCCCATCGACCCGCTGCCGGGCATTGCCTTCCTGCAGATGGATTTTATGAATGATGACGCGCCCGAGGCGCTGGTCACCACGCTGGACGGTCCCGCCGATCTGGTCATGTCTGATATGGCCCCGAACACAACGGGCCACCAATCCACCGACCATATCCGCATCATGGGTCTGGTCGAAGCCGCGTATGAATTTGCGTTGGAAGTTCTGAAACCCGGCGGATCGTTCGTCGCCAAAGTGTTTCAGGGCGGCACACAGGCCGAATTGCTGGCCCGCATGAAACGCGATTTCAAAAGCGTGAAACACATCAAGCCCAAAGCCAGCCGCAAGGAATCCGCCGAACAATACGTTGTGGCCACCGGGTTCAAAGGCATCAGCGAATAAACAAAAACCCCGCCATTGGCGGGGTTTTTTAAAAGCGTATGAAACCGATTAGCGTCGCAGGAAATCGAACAGGCCCGGCTTCTTGTTCTGCACGGAACCCTTCGGCATTTCGTCGACAATCTTGCGCATTGTATTCAATTCCGCCGATTGTTTGAACGCGCCGTGATATTTCGATCCTTGTTCGCTGGAATCCATCGCTTCGGCCACAACGTGCAGCGGAACGCTTTCCACCGCGTCGCCAGAACCGAAATGCTTTTCCATCTTTTCCAACTTTTTGCCCAGGAAACGATCCAGATCGTTCAGCGTTTTGCGTTCGCCGTTTTGCGCGCGCAGGCACGCATCAATCACTTTTTCCGTCAACTCCATCACCTGATCCAGACCGCCAGCATGGCCGTCGATCAGCAGGTCGGAATAGGTGGACAGGATATTCGTTTCACCCAAATTCGGGCACAGGGTCCGGATGTTGGATTGCAGGGATTTATCCAGCGTCTTGCGCGCTTCGCGGTCCAGGCGCTGGCCGTCATAGGATTTGTGAAAGTCCCAGTCAAAAATGTTGATCATCACCGCTTCTGCGGCGGACATATCCGGCGTCTGAGCCCCGGTTTCTATGTCGGTTTGTTTGTTTGCATCGTCGAATGACTTACGCATCGTTTTACCCTCTATTTGTGATCCAAAGTGGACACCCATAGAATACGCCTGTTGCAGTGCAGTGCGTACAAAAATCGCTGTTTTAAAGGGGGTTTTGGCAAATTTGATGCAGAATTTCGCATCTGCACAATTTTGAGTAATTTTATTTCGCGTTTTCCAGAATATTGGAAATAAAGGAGTCATTCAAGCCCCATCCGGCTGGCCTATTCCACCCCCCTGCTCTATAAATGAGCGTCAAGATTCACCCGCCCGGAAAAGGATTTTGACCATGGCCACCCAGACCGCCCCAAAAGCCGAGAAAGTTCTGCGCGAAGGTTTGACCTTTGACGATGTCCTGCTGGTCCCCGGCGCATCCGACATTCATCCCGCCGATGCGGATACGCGCACACGCCTGACCCAATCGATTGCTCTGAACATTCCCGTCCTGTCCGCCGCGATGGATACCGTGACCGAGGCCGAGATGGCGATTGCGCTGGCCCAGGCCGGCGGGCTGGGCGTCATCCACCGCAATATGAGCCCGGAGCAACAGGCCGACATGGTTCGCCGTGTAAAGCGATTTGAATCCGGCATGGTGGATAACCCGATTACGATTGAGCCGGACGCAACATTGGAGCAGGCGTTGCGCCTGATGCGCCAGCATCGCATTTCCGGTATTCCGGTAACGGAAGCGAATGGCAAGCTGGTCGGCATCCTGACCAACCGTGATGTGCGTTTTGCCGAAAACGCGGCCCAGCCCGTGCGTGAATTGATGACCGCCGATCACCTGATCACCGTGCCCGCCGATGTCAGCCGCGACGAAGCGCGTCGTTTGTTGCACAAACATCGCATCGAAAAATTGCTGGTCGTGGATGAGGCCGGGCGATGCACCGGATTGATCACGGTCAAGGACATTGAAAAATCTGACCTGAACCCGCAGGCCAGCAAGGATCGTGTCGGACGCCTGTTGGTTGGGGCCGCCGTGGGCACGGGGGACACCGGACTGCACCGCGCGATCATGATGGAAGATGCGGGATTGGATGTGCTGGTGATCGACACCGCCCACGGCCATTCGAAAAACGTTCTGGAGACCGTGCGTCGCGTGCGCAACGCCGTGAAGGGTGATATGCAGATCATCGCCGGAAACATCGCCACGGGTGATGCGGCCCGTTCCTTGATCGACGCGGGCGTGGACGCGGTCAAGGTGGGCATTGGCCCCGGATCCATCTGCACCACGCGCATTGTCGCCGGTGTCGGCGTGCCGCAACTGACCGCTTTTTATGTGGCGGCCGCGTGCGCCCCGCATGGCATTCCCGTGATTGCCGATGGCGGCATCAAATTTTCCGGGGACATGGCCAAGGCCATCGCCGCCGGGGCCGATTGCGTCATGATGGGCGGCCTGTTCGCCGGAACCGACGAAGCCCCGGGTGAAGTGGTCTTGTATCAGGGACGGTCCTATAAATCCTATCGCGGGATGGGATCGGTTGGCGCCATGGTGCGCGGATCAGCCGACCGGTATTTTCAGGGCGCCGTGACACAGGAACAAAAATTGGTCCCCGAGGGGATCGAGGGCCGCGTGCCGTATAAAGGCCCCGTTGGCAACGTCCTGCACCAGATGGTCGGCGGATTGCGCGCCGCCATGGGTTACACCGGATGCGCCACCATCCCCGCCATGCATGACCGCGCCGAATTTATGCGCATGACCGGGGCCGGATATCGTGAAAGCCACGTGCATGATGTCACCATCACACAGGAAGCCCCGAATTACCGGCAAAATGACTAGCCGTTCAAACCCACGCCGGTAGAAATAGAAAAACAGCGCCCACAAACACATGGGCGCTGTTTTTATTGCTTGGTCCGGATGCGCAGTTATTGTGCCGCGTCCTGAATTTTTTCGCCGGCATCTTCAACCGCTTCACCAACGGCTTCGCCTGCATTTTTCGGTTCGGAATGCGTCAGATCATCCACGGCATCACCGATCGCATCGCCCGCTTGTTCCATTGCGGCTTCCATTTTTTCGCCCGGCGTTTGTGGTTTCTGGGTTTCCTGATACCCGACATAGCCGAGAACACCGATCAGGATGATCGTCACAATGATCAAAAGGGTTTTTGTATTCATGGTTTGGGTTTCCTTTGTTTTTGTGATTAAACTGACCGTCACTATACACGCCTAAGGATATAGTTCGAATGGATAGAATGGCAATTCGCGCTGCGACACACGATGATATTGATGTTTTGGCCCGCATTCTGGTCAGCGGCTTGCATGCTACCTATGACGGCCTTGTCGACCCGGACTGGCTGGCGGCAAAAACCGAAGACGAATACCGCGGCAAATGGCGCGAATGGCTGGACAGTGACGGGTTTTCCGCGCTGGTATCCTGCCTGCCCGATGGATCGCCCGTCGGCGTGGTCAGTTTTGGCAAATTGAAAACCCCGCCCCCCGGGGTCTCGCTGATCCGCCCGCTTTATACGGCAGAGATTTATGCGATCTACATTTTGCCCGACCATTGGCGGCAGGGACACGGGCTGGCCCTGATGCAGGCGGCGACGCAGGCCTTGTTGGATATGAAACACAAATCCATGTGCCTGTGGGCGTTGGAGGCCAATAAGCGCGCCGGTGCATTTTACACAACACTGGGCGGTCAGCGAATCGGTAAGCGCGAGATCGAAGCCGGATCGCGCAAAGCGCGTGAAGTGTGCTTTGGCTGGCGCGACACAAAGCCAATTTTAGCAATGAAAAAACAAGATTCTGCATAATCAGGCGGCACATTATGGCGGCATTGTGTCATGGGGGCCTGAATTGTGATTTTATCATGACATTCAATGGGTAAGCCCATTTTTTCACTTTCTGTTCATCATCAAATCCTATATTGGAATCGCATACCGCACATTTGTTCCTGAGGAGGACACATATTATGAAGGCTCTGTTGAGTGTATTGACTGCTGCTGTTGTTCTGGCTGCCCCGGTTGCTGCGAAAGCGGACGACCATGCTGCTCCGGCGACGGAAATGAAGGCTGAAGTTGCTGCTGAAACGGCCGCTCCGGCTGCTGCTGAAGAAGTAAGCATCCTGACCTACACGCTGGCTGATGGCACGAGCGTTGTTGTTGAAGCTGACTCCGTATTCGTTCTGGACAAAGACGGCAACCGCACCGCCGCTCCGGATGGCGAACACAAAACGGTTGATGGCCAGACCCTGAACGTGAAAGAAGGCAAACTGGTGAAAGAAGAAGCTGCTGCTCCGGCAACGGACGCTCCGGCCGCTGAAGCCCCGGCTGCCGAGACCCATGACGGTCACGCTGCTGAGTAATTTCGGACCCGGGTTTTAAGCCCGACCGATGCAAAAACCCCGCCCAACGGCGGGGTTTTTCATTTTGCGCCGATTTTCCTGTACTTTCCGCGCCCATCTGTGGCAAAACCCGCCCATCATGACACCGGGCGCACGGCTCAAGGCCGTTTTAGACATTCTGGACAAAATCGATCACAGCCGCATCCCCATGGATGGCACGGTGGGCGATTATATGCGTTTTCGCCGTTATATCGGGTCCAAGGACCGGGCGGAGATTGTTGAGCGCCTGTACAACATGGTGCGCGCCAAGGCCCGCCTGAATTGGTGGATGGATCATCTGTCCGCGCCGGACACCAACCGCGCGCGCGTCATTTTGTGGATGATGCTGGGCGAAAATGTTGATGGTGCCCGCCTGGAAAAAATGTTCAACGGCGGCAAATACGACCCCGAAGAACTGAATGATGACGAATTGAAATTGATCCGTGCGGCAACCGGCCACACGATGAACCACCCGGACATGCCCGAAGCCATCCGCGTCGAATGCCCGCCTCAACACGAAGACGCCTTGCGCGCATTGTGGGGTACAGACTTCGCCGCCGAGATGGAAGCGATGCTGACATCCGCCCCGCTGGATTTGCGCGTCAACCTGCTGGCCACCGACCGTGATGCAGTCCGCGCATCGCTGGCGAAAGACGGCGTTGAAGTGGATGACGCCCCGCTATGCCCATGGACATTGCGCGCCCGCAGCAAGGCCTTCCTGTCGAAAACAAAGGCCTTCACCAAAGGGCACGTTGAAATTCAGGACGAAGGATCGCAGTTGATTGCGTATCTGTGCGACGCCAAGCCGGGCGCACAGGTTCTGGATTATTGCGCCGGTGCCGGCGGCAAGACGCTGGCCCTGATCAACGCCATGCAGGTCGAACGCCGCCCGAAGGGTCGCATCGTCGCCATGGATTTGGAAGAAGCCCGTTTGGAACGCGCCCGTCCGCGATTCCGCCGCGCCCACGCCAGCGACATCATCGAAATTCGCCCGCTGTCGGATGAACGCCACCGCAAATGGTTGCGCCGTCAGAAGGAAACATTCGACGTCGTGTTGACCGACGTGCCGTGCAGTGGCACGGGCACATGGCGTCGCAACCCGGATACACGCTGGCGCGCCTTTGGCCCGTCGCTGGATGCGCTGGTGCAGACGCAGGCCGAAATTCTGGACAAGGTCGCAGGCGCGGTGAAACCGGGCGGACGGTTGGTGTATGCCACCTGTTCCATCCTGCCGCGTGAGAACGAGGACCAGATCAACGCCTTCCTGGCCCGCCACCCGGATTTTGAAATCTGGCCGATTGCCGAAGCCGTGCCGGATATGGGGGACAAGTTGGCCGCCACACCGGGCGGGCCCTTTATGCGCCTGTCCCCGCGTCGGCATAATACAGACGGGTTTTTTGCCGCTATCCTGCGCCGAAAAACCACCTAAGATACTGATCCAAAACAACAAATAGCTTGATGATTGCGTAACTTTCCATAAGAGCGTAAAAATGTGTGATATTTCGAACAACGTCGCAACAAAGAATGGCGTAGGAATTTCATCGATCATGGCAGCACAGCTGAAAAACCTGACGGGCAAGACCGTCGCCCAGGCCACCCAAAGCCTGCGGGAAGAATCGGGATATATGTGGATCGCGGAAGACCAGGGTCTTCTCCTCTCACCGGATGAATCGCACATCTTCCGTCTGTGCCATGTGCCGGATGTGGCGATGGCTTTCGCGGAAACATGCCGCAGCCACGAACATCACAACCCGCATTTGCCGCGCGTATTCTGTCACGTCAAGCTGAGCGAGCGGTCTTATCTGACCATGATCGAACCGCTGATCCCGTTCCACAAATTCGGCAAGGGTGAATTGTGCACCACCATGTTCGGTCAGGCCCGCGCCTTTGCCGCATTTTTGTCTGGTGATGAAATGCACAAGGCACCTCATGAATGCATGCGCCACGACGCCCATTTAACCGAAGCCGCAAAAATTATCGTACAGACCGCGCGCTACGCCAAGGACCACGCCAAACGCGCCGGCATCGACACAACACCGCCCAGCGTGATGTTCCGCAAGACGGCCGAAGGCGGTTGCCAGCCGGTTTACGTGGCCCCGCTGGTTCTGGACGGGCACCATAGCATTGATAAGAAAACGCTGGAAAAAATCGAGGCACGATTCTCGGACAGTGAACTGAAGAACCCGTCATCGCGCTTCTGGCCAAAGGCAGCGCCCGTACTCTAACGCGCCAGTTTCTGGAACAATTCTTTCTGCGGACCTAAAACAGCCAGCGTGTGACCGCCTGTCATCGTCACGCGCATGGACTCCTCCGCACACCGCGCATTCGATGCAATGGATTCAATTGCATCCGCGACGATGTAAACCGCATCCCCGAACGGTGCGCGCATGGAAAGGATTTTTCCATCCATCTGCGCCAGCGTATCCGCCGCCGGGCCCGCAACGGCAAAATGCGTATCACCATTTTTCATGTGCAGGGAATGAAGGGCGGTGTTCTTCACCACGCTGATGGCGGCGATATCGGCCACAGCAATGCGCACAGGCGTTTGATCGGCGCGCGCAAAGGCCAGAACCAACGTTTTAACCGGGGTCGTCTTCGGGGTCATGTCCACAATCCTTATCACCACCGCCGCGCTGAACCTCTTGTTCGGGTTTTTGGCGTGGGGTCTCTATTAACGGTTGCGGTTATAGAAAATAAGGGTCCGAATTGTCAAACAAATTTCGCGGGTGCAGCAAAACGGATCAGGCCCGTCTTTTATGCCCCATCTTTTATGCTTCGATCCCGTTATAATGCGCGACCTGCCCGGCCTCGCTCAGGCGCGCCCATTCATGCTGGGCCAGATTGGCAAACGGCGTGACCCGCACGACATGCACGGCGGTTCCCGGCCCGTTATAGGGCCGCGCGGCCACCACGGCGAACAGGGCATCATTGGTCGCATCCGGCGCCTCCGTCAGCGCCACGGGTCCATCACATTGCACGATGCGCCCGATATTGGCCCATTGTGATTCCGCATACATCAGCGGCCCCACCGCGGGCGCGGTGGTGTACAAAACGGCCCGCCGTAAATTCCACGGTTCATCCACGCCAGCTTTTTTCTGCGCGCGGCAGGCGGTGTAGATCGCCTGAATTTCCGGCGTGAACAACGGCGTGCCCTGCGCCATGCGGCCATCGGCCCCGTCATAGGCCGCGCCATCCGGCATCACCACGCGGGCGGGAACGGGCAAAGCCCCATCCCCCCGCACACACGGAATCATACGATTTTGCAGGGGTCCGGCCATATCGGCGTGATAGGGTTCATCGTTAAACCCGGCGACCACGCGCGTATCTTCATACGATGCGCCATAGGCCAGCACAAACGCCCCGGCCTCAATCAATCCATCGGTCACCAAAGTGCGCGCCACGATTTCAATTTTGGAATAACAGGCCGGACAGCTTTCGCCACTGGACGCCAGAACGACAATCGCGCAACCGCGCCCAACGGTTTGAAGCGCATCACGCAACGCGTGCAGGGCGGCGGGTTGCAACACCTGATCCTCGGCATGCGCCCCGGCCAATCCCGTTTCCAAAACAGCATTGCACACCGGCCCGGCCACAGGCACCAGCGCCCCGCTGTCACGGTTATAAACCGACAGCGACGCGCCGAACGGTCCGCCATGACCCGAACGCACATTTTGCACCGCCGCCGCATCACAGGCAGCGACCAGATCGGGGAGAAGATGGCTCACAAAGTCGGCATTGTAGACTGTCATAAACCCCTTATAGCACAGGCAATATGCTTGGTTTCCAGTAAAATTTCGTCTATATGTTTTGCCATGCAAAATGACACCGCCGCGGCCCAGGCCGCCCATGAACCGACCCCATCCGCAGCCGGCCATCATGACCGGATTCTGATTCTGGATTTCGGGTCGCAGGTCACACAATTGATCGCCCGCCGTTTGCGCGAAAATGGCGTGTATTGCGAAATCTGGCCCTTTAACGCGGCATCCGATGAACGGATTTACGACTTTGGCCCCAAGGGCATTATCCTGTCCGGCGGCCCGGCCAGCGTGACCGATGCCGGATCGCCCCGCGCCCCGGATTGCGTGTTCGCCATGGGCGTGCCCGTCTTTGGCATCTGCTATGGCCAGCAAACGATGGTGGAACAACTGGGCGGCAAGGTAGAAAGCCACCATGCCGAAACCGATGGATCGGACGGGGGCCGCGAATTTGGCCGCGCCCATATCGACATCGTCACCGCCTCCCCCATTACCGAGGGGCTGTGGACCGTCAGCGCCAAAGAACAAGTGTGGATGAGCCACGGCGACCGCGTCACCAAACTGCCCGCCGGGTTTAGCGTGATCGGGCAATCATCGGGCGCGCCTTACGCCTTCATTGCGAATGATGAACGCCGTTTCTACGGCGTGCAGTTCCACCCGGAGGTGGTGCATACACCGCATGGCGGGCAATTGCTGAAAAACTTCACCCATAAAATCTGTGGCTGCTCCGGCGACTGGACCATGGAATCCTTCCGCGATGAAATGATCGCGAAAATCCGCAAACAGGTCGGCACGGAACGCGTGATCTGCGGCCTGTCCGGCGGGGTGGATTCATCCGTCACCGCCGTGTTGTTGCACGAAGCGATTGGCGATCAACTCACCTGTATCTATGTCGATACCGGATTGATGCGCGCGAATGAAAGCGAACAGGTCGTCAACCTGTTCCGCGAACATTACAACATCCCGCTGATCCACGAAGATGCGTCGGATCTGTTCCTGACGCGTCTGGCGGGCGTATCCGACCCGGAAACCAAACGCAAGATTATCGGTGCCAGCTTCGTTGAAGTGTTCGATGCATGCAAAGCCCGCGTCGGCGACGCCACCTTTTTGGCACAGGGCACCTTGTACCCCGACGTCATTGAATCGGTCAGCTTCACCGGCGGCCCCAGCGTGACGATCAAATCGCACCACAATGTCGGCGGCCTGCCCGATGGCATGACGCTGAAACTGGTCGAGCCGCTGCGCGAATTGTTCAAGGACGAAGTGCGCGCGCTTGGCATTGCCCTTGGCATGCACCCGGATTTCGTGGGCCGCCACCCCTTCCCCGGCCCCGGCCTGGCCATCCGCATCCCCGGCGAAATCACGCGCGAGAAACTGGATATCCTGCGCAAAGCCGACACGATCTACCTCGAAGAAATCCGCAAGGCGGGCCTGTACAACACCATCTGGCAAGCCTTCGTCGTCCTCCTGCCCGTCCGCACCGTCGGCGTGATGGGCGATGGCCGCACCTATGACTACGCCTGCGCCCTGCGCGCCGTAACATCAACCGACGGCATGACCGCCGACTACTTCCCCTTCGATCATGGATTTTTGGGCACAGTCGCAACGCGCATTATCAACGAAGTCCCGGGGATTAACCGGGTGACGTATGATATTACGAGCAAGCCACCCGGGACCATTGAGTGGGAATAAAATCCAGAGAATGAAAACGTATCAAACAGAAAGAAACGTTCCATCAATCTTGGTCACTGTCGGCCTTATAAAGGCGATAGAGAAAGAGACTTTATTATGCACAACTCAACTCACAAAAGAATGGAGCCCTGAGGAAAAAGCGGAACTAAGAGATGGGTTATCCATTTCAATAACCGACTTTTTTGGCACAGAGACCTTAAAATCCGTCGCGGATTTTAAGTGGGATAAATTCTCCGACACGACAGCAAAAATTGAAATAAATCTGAAGTACACCAATGTACGAACAAACCAAGAGTGTCTTTTTCTTACAGAATTGAATCGTGAAAAATTAAAATCAAGAATATTTGTTGAGATAAAAGATAGTGAGCCGAGAATTATAGCCGAACACTTTATTGCAGAAATCGGCAGAACCTTAGAAAGCAAAAAAACGTGGAATGGATTGCTCCATCCTAACGAAAAAGCAGAATCGTTCGTGAGCCTATTTGTACTTGGAACCCTTCTTTTCGGCGTCCTTTACGAAAACGGAGACGAAAGCAAAAACTCTATCTACAAAGCAGCAATGCTAACTGCATCCGCAGTATCTTTTTCATATCTTCAATTCGGGTCAAAATTAAAACCCTATATTTACTTTGCTTCAAACAAGGCAGAAAGATACGAAAAAATAAGTAATTGGGTGATTGGTGTAGCAATCACAGCCATAATTATACCTGTAGCCATGAACCTTATAACGTCACATTGGAAATGAACGATCAAAGAAAAGGACAAAACCATGACCAGCAAATTCAACTTCATTAAAAACAGCCTGATGGGGTCCAGCACGATGCCGGGGTCGGCGTTTTCGGGGATGGCCGGGTTGAGTGTGGGGAACCACCATCATCACGGGCACCACCACCATCACGCTGATGGATCGTGCTGTGACCACGATCATAGCCATGACCATGATCACGGCGATTGCGGGCATGACCATGTGCATGATGAATCATGCGGGCATGGCAAGGCCGGGAAATAAGCCCAAAAACCACCCATTATGGGATGAGACGTCAGGGGGATGGCATCACCATCCCCCTGTTTTTATTTGAAAAAGCGTCCCTTATTTTCGCCATAAACGGGGGTCACCCTGAAAAGAGGGGGTTGAAAACAGACCCCAAATCCGGTTTTGAGGAGAAGCGTCAATGACAGCACAGACAAAAACCATCGATCTGCGTTCCGTATTGAAACATGGCATGATCGCCTTCATGGCCACCGGGTTGGTCATGGGTGCGTTTGCGTCCATCGCCCTGGCCGACAAGGGTGGAAAGGGCAACGGCAAGCCCGAACATGCACAGGAACAACATGAAGACAGAGGAGATGGTCGGGGCCATGATGGCCGCCATGGCGACGATGACCTGGTCAGCATCTTGATCGGGGAGAAGGATCGCCACGTTCTGAACGATTATTTGAACCGCAATTACCGCAAAGATTGCCCGCCGGGGTTGGCGAAGAAGAATAACGGGTGCCTGCCGCCCGGTATTGCAAAGAAATACCGCATTGGATACCCATTGCCGGATGATGTCCGGTTTATGCCCCTGCCGCGTGATTTGCGCGACCTGCTCTCCCCGGCCCCGCGCGGGTACCAGTATGTGCAGGTCGACAAAGATATCTTGCTGATCAGCGAGGCCAGCAAGAAGGTGATTGACGCAGTGACGTTGCTGTCCGCCGTTGGAAATTGATCCAACACACACCACATAAACAAACCGCTTTTTTTTTTTTTTTGCGGTTTTTTGTTGGCTTACGCGGAAGGCTTCGCCCGCTGGCTTTCGGATTTAAGCTGGCCGCAGGCGGCGAGGATGTCCTGGCCGCGGGTTTTGCGGATCGGGGCGTCGTAGCCCTCACCGTTCAGAATGCGCGCAAAGGCATGGATGCGGTTGCCGCTGGAGCACTCATACGGGCTGTTCGGCCACGGATTGAACGGGATCAAATTCACTTTGCACGGAATACCGCGCAGGAGTTGTGCCAATTCACGCGCATGATCATCGGAATCATTGACGTCTTTCAACATCACATATTCAAACGTGATGCGGCGGTTATCGCTGAGCCCTGGATAGTTGCGGCAGGCGTCCAGCAGTTCGGCCAGCGGGTATTTGTTGTTGATCGGCATGATTTCACTGCGCACCGCATCGTTCGGCGCGTGCAGGGAAATGGCCAGATTGACGTTCAGTTCTTCGCCACATTGTACGATCTGCGGCACAACGCCGGAGGTCGACAGGGTGATGCGGCGTTTGGAAATGCCCAGACCTTCTTCGTCCATGCAAATCCGCATCGCTTTGGCCACGTTGGCGTAATTGTACAGCGGCTCGCCCATGCCCATCAGCACGATGTTGGTCAGGTCGCGCCCCTGGTTCGCGTCTTTCTTCTCCCCCGCAACCGGCCATTCGCCCAGCACGTCGCGGGCATACATGATCTGTTGCAGGATTTCATGCGGGCCCAGATTGCGGACCAGCGGTTGCGTGCCCGTATGGCAGAAGCGGCAGGTCAGCGTGCAGCCCACTTGCGATGACACGCACAGCGTTCCGCGGTCGGATTCAGGGATGAAGACCATTTCGATCTGTTGCCCATCGGCCATGACCAGCAGCCATTTCATCGTGCCGTCGGTTGATTTTTGTTCCGTCATCACGCCCGGGCGTTCGATGGAAAATTTTTCAATCAGCGTGTCGCGCAAATCGCGCGGCAGGTTGGTCATCGCCTCGAAATCGGTCACGCCACGGTGGTACACCCAGTGCCAAACCTGTTTCGCGCGGAATTTGGGTAGACCGTGGGCCTCCAGCGCCGCGATCATTTCGGGCAGGGTGAGACCGATCAGGGCAATGCGGCCGGCCGCGTCGGTGCGCGGGGCGGCAAATTTCGTGGCATGGGATGTAACGCTCATGCGCGCATACATACAGGAGGGGGGCCGGGAAAGTCAAAGAAAAGCGGAAAAACGGGCCTTTTCAGCGCTCTACCACCCCCCTATTCCCCCGTATGGGGGGCTGGCGAATCCCCTTGCCGTTCCCCATGGAAACCCCATATCATTAGTGGGATGGCCGCGATTGATCCGCCAAGTTTGAGTAAGTCGGATCTGGCAAATCAAAAATCGGACCATCCCATCTTATTTATTCAAAGGGGAACGGACACCATGTTTGCGAAAATCAAAGAATTGCTGGGCGGCGGCAAAAGCGAATCCGCACAAAAATCCGGGTGCTGTGGTGCCCACGCCAAGCGCGTTGAAGAAGGCCAATCCTGTTGTGGGGCCAGCAAGGCCGAAGCAGCCGAGAAACCGCAAGGCGGCGGGTGCTGTGGCGGTCATGGCCATCACCACGGGCATCATCACCAGCACTAAGTGAGGCTGGTGTATATCAAGACATGAACCCGCAAGAGCCAATACGGCCCGGGTTCTATGCCAGGAAGGCGGTCCAGATGAGTGGCCGCCTTTCTTGTTTTCCGGTTTATTTTCAAATGGTTTCCACCGCCATGCGCCACGCCGGTGGCGTGCGCAATTTGCGACGGATCGATTTTTATTCAAATCCCCATCAAATTTACAACAACGCTTTGATTTAATTAAAAAAATCGTAAGGCGATGCGCGTAATATAAAGCTGGGACTATTTGTGAAATTAAATTTTAAACCGAAACAGTTTTATTTGGAGGTTTCCACCATGTCGACCCAGGACTTTCTGGCCACATGTCTGGACAGTGTGCGATCCAAATCTTTCTATCCTGCGTACCAGAAAGCGTTTCGCATTATTCAGGCTGACACCAATGCCTTGAAGGAGATTGTGTTCCGACTTCGATACGAAATTTACTGTGTCGATAACGATATGGAACAGACCAGCGGCGCATCGACCAGCGCGATGGAAAAAGACGCGTTCGACGATAATTCGTTGCACTATCTGCTCTATCACAAAATGACGGACGAACCGGTGGGCACGGTGCGTGTGGTCATGCCGCGGACCGACCGTCCCTTGAGCAGCTTTCCACTTCAATTCGTCTGCGATCATCCCTTGTTGCATATGCCGGACCGGGTCCATCGCTTCTGCGAAGTCTCCCGCCTGTGCATGACACGGGATTTCCGCCGCCGTCCGGGCGATGGCCGCGTGTTGCCCAGTTATAATGAACAAGATCAAGCCGTGCGCATGAACGCCGATGGCACAACGGTGTTTATCCGCCGGGTTATTCCGTTTGCTCCGCTGGGCCTTCTGCGCGCCGCGTTTGAGGGGGCGTTGGATAATGGCCTGACCGATTGCGTTTGCGTCATGGACCCGGACCAGCTTTATGCCCTGCAACGCATCGGCCTGTCTTACCGCGTGCTGGGCCCGCGTCTGGATATTGGCGGGCAACAGCAACCCATCATCTTCAACATCAAACATGCGCTGGACAATATGATCCTGCAAAATCCGCCCTGCTGGGAAATTGTGTCCGACCGGGGCCGCCTGCATATCAAGGCCAACGAGCTGGATCAAAACCAGTGGCAGGACCAGATTTTCGACCAGCAATGCATGGACATGATTTTCGAACGGCTGACCACCCCGCCGCCGCGCGTGTGACCGGTTTTCCATTCCTACGGTTTTAGTCCTGAACTTTGACCCTAACTTCGCCGCCTTCGGTCCTTGTGACCGGGCGGTTTTTCTTTTCTTATGGCTATACGGGTTCTTTTAACCAAGTCCGGTCTATGCTCAAATATCCCTATGATTCGTTACGTCTCCACCCGGGGTCCGGGCACACCGCAATCTTTTACCGATGTCATGCTGGCCGGGTTGGCGCCCGATTCGGGGCTGTATATCCCTGACATGTGGCCAGAGATTGACCGCGACCTGCTGTCCCATCTGGCGGGCACGCCCTATACCAACGTCGCTATGGAGATTATGACGCCGTTTGTCGGCAAAGCCGTGCCGCCGGACGTGTTGTTTAAAATTTTGCAGGACACGTATGAAGGCGGATCGTTCGACCATGCCTGTGTGGCCCCGTTGGTTCAGGTTGGCCCCAGCGCGTGGATCATGGAATTGTTCCATGGGCCCACATTGTCGTTCAAGGATTACGCCCTGCAATTTATTGGCCGGCTGTTCGATTACCTGCTGGAACAAAAGGGGCAGCGCCTGACCATCATCGGTGCGACATCGGGCGACACCGGGTCGGCGGCGATTGAAGCGTGCCGCAATTGCAAGAACATCGATATCTTCATCCTGCACCCCAAGGGGCGCACATCCGAAATCCAACGCCGCCAGATGACAACGGTGGATGCGCCGAACGTTTTTAACATCGCGGTGGAAGGCACATTTGATGATTGCCAGACATTGGTGAAAACCATGCTGGGTGATGCGAAAATGCGCGGGGATTTGAATTTATCCGCCATCAATTCCATCAACTGGGCGCGCATCATGGCGCAAATCGTGTATTACGCGACCGCCGCTTTGGCCTTGGGTGCACCGCACCGCCCGGTGTCCTTCGCCGTGCCGACGGGGAATTTTGGCAATGTTTACGCCGGATGGTGCGCGCGCCGCATCGGCCTGCCCATCGACCAATTGATCGTGGCGACGAACAAAAACGATATCCTGACCCGTTTTTTTGAAACGGGCGACATGCGGATGGAACGGGTTACACCAACCCTGTCCCCCAGCATGGACATTCAGATTTCCAGCAATTTCGAGCGTTATCTCTGCGACCTGATGGGCCGGGATTATGAAGGCCTCAAAAAACTGATGCACGCTTTCAAGGTGCAAAAGGCCTTTATCATGAACCCGGATTCGATGCAGAAGGCCAAACGCGAATTTACCGCGCAACGCTGTGACGATGACACCACGTTGCAGACGATGCGCGAATGTTACCTGCAATCCGGTGTGATGATTGATCCGCATACGGCCGTTGGCCTGTATGGCGCGATGACGAAACGGGATGACCCGTCCGTGCCGGTCGTGGCGCTGGCCTGCGCCCACCCGGCCAAATTCCCCGATGCGGTGGAAAAAGCCATCGGCATCCGCCCGCCCATGCCCGCCGCCCTCGACGGGTTGTTGGGCAAGGCTGAGCATTACATCGTCCTGCCCAACGATCTGGGCAAGGTGCAAGCCTATATCCGTAACGAAGCCAAAGCGATTCGCCGCTAACCCTGCCCTGCATACCCTTGCCGCAACCCCTGGATTGATCTATCTCTAAACGCTATGAGCATTGAAATCACAACCCTGCCCGGGGGTCTCCGGGTTGTTACCGATTCAATTCCGTCCATGGATTCCGTGGCGATTGGCGTTTGGGCCGCCGTGGGTACACGGCACGAGGATATGATCCATAACGGCGTCGCCCACATGGTCGAACATATGATGTTCAAGGGCACCAAAACCCGCACCGCCGCCCAGATCGCCGAAGCGATCGAAGATGTCGGCGGCAACGTCAATGCCTACACCAGCCGCGACATCACCGCGTATCACGTTCATTTGCTGAAGGACCACACGCCGCTGGCGATGGATATTTTGTCCGACATCCTGCAAAACACCACCATGCCGGAGGATGAGGTCGAACGCGAACGCGATGTCATCCTGCAGGAAATCGGGATGAGTAACGACACGCCGGATGATCTGGTGTTCGATTTGTATCAGGAAACCGCCTACCCGGACCAAGCGCTTGGCGCACCCATTCTGGGCCGCAACGACATTATTGCGAACATGCAGCGCGACACGCTGCAGGGCTACGTCAATCGCTGCTACACCCCGAAAAATCTGGTGCTCTCCGCCGCGGGTAATATTACGCATGACGCGCTGGTGAAAATGGCGAGCGAGCGTTTTAACGCCCTGCCAAAAGACCAGGAGGTCACAACCGCCGCCGCCCATTACACCGGCGGCCAAAGCCGTGCGGAAAAAGATCTGGAACAAAGCCACATCGTTTTGGGGTTCCAGGGCATTTCCCGCCATGATGAGGATTATTACGCGGCCGTGGCCCTGTCCACCATTCTGGGCGGCGGCATGTCATCACGATTGTTCCAGGAAGTGCGCGAAAAACGCGGACTGGTTTATTCCGTGTTCAGCTTCCACAGCTCTTACGCCGATGATGGTCAGTTTGCCGTGTATGCGGGCACCGGGCCGGAACGGCTGGGCGAATTGATCCCGGTCGTGTGCGATGAATTGAAAAAAATCGCCAATGATGTGGTCAGCGACGCCGAATTGAAACGCGCCAAGACGCAAATGAAATCGGGCCTGTTGATGGCCCGCGAATCCATGATGACCCGCGCCGGACAACAGGCCAAACACCTGATTTATTTCGATAAAAAACTGGATGTCGCGGAATTGCTGCATAAAATCGACGCGGTAACGGACGACGATATCCTGCGCCTGTCGCAACGGATTTTCGCAACGGTACCGACGGTGGCCGCCCTGGGCCCGCTGCAACAACTGGAATCCTACGAATCGTTGCGCGCCCGCCTGCGCGCCTAAATCTGGGGAGGGGGAACCGCATGAATATTGCAAACCTGCTGCGCCCCGCCGCACCACCAACACGATCCATGAATTTGGCCATCAGCGGTGAACGCGTTGTCATCCGCACCCCGGAACGCCGTGACATGGATCAATGGATTGCCGCGCGCACGCGCAATCGATCCTATCTTCAGCCCTTTGAACCGAAATGGCCGGATGACGCCCTGACCCCCACCGCGTTTAACCGCCGCCTGAGCCGACAGCAGCGCGACATGCGCACGGGCCATTCCTGTCCGTTTGTGATTATCCGGCTGGATAATCTGCAACTGATCGGGGCCATCAACCTGAACAACATTGTCCGCGGGGCTGCGCAATACGCATCCATGGGCTATTGGCTGGATGAACAATCCCAAGGACAGGGCTATATGACAGAGGCCGCCATGCTGGCCCTGGGCCATGCCTTTGGCCCCCTGAAACTGCACCGGGTTAATGCCGGGTGCGTGCCGCATAATGGCCGCAGCAAATCCCTGCTGACCCGTTTGGGGTTTGAGGAAGAGGGCTATGCAAAGCGGTATTTGCAGATCAATGGTGAGTGGCAGGACCACCTGCTGTTCGGATTGAGCATCGAGACATGGAAAACCACCCTGCCCGGATCAAGCCTGAACATCCCCGCGTGACCTAAACAACATTGTCCGCTCAGGGATCAGGCCCGGCCCGCCGCGCCGGACAACATCGCCGGGTTTACACCCATGCGCTGGATTGCGTTTTCCCATTTGCGGGCGGCATCAACGCCGAACACCAGATCGGCGGGCGCATCGGTGATCAGCCAGGCATTATCCTGAATTTCCTGTTCCAGTTGGCCCGGCGACCACCCGGCATACCCCAGAACGAACAGCATCTGCTCCGGCCCGCGCCCCTGCACGATTTCGCGCAAGGCATCCAGCGTGCCCGTCACATGAATATCGCTTTTGACGCGGACGGTGTCCTTTTGCGCGAAATCGGCGGAATGCAAAACGAATCCGCGCCCGGATTCAACCGGCCCACCGCTTAAAACCTGCAGGCTGTAGAGAATATCTTCGTCCACATCGTCATTGGCGACATTGAGCTGCGCGACCAATTCGGAAAATTCAACCCCCGGCAACGGGTTGTTGATGACCAATCCCATGGACCCCTTGTCATCATGCGCGCACATAAAAATCACCGCTTTTTGAAAGCGGGAATCGCCCATATTTGGCATGGCCAGTAACAATTTTCCGACCAGAAACGTGTCTGCGTGATCTGTCATTCGTTTATTCCATTCGCCTTAATACAACCCGCCCGTTCCCGTCGTGACCGATTGCGGACGCGATCCGCCGCTCGTTTCCGGCTGCGGGCCATAGGGCTGGGATGAGTAGAGTTGTTGTTCATCCACCACCACGCCCGGTACGCTGCCATCGGGCATCGGCTGGGTATAGGGGGACAGAAGATCGCTGTCGCTTTGCCACGGCTGGTCCGCCGCCGTGCCGGCATAAGGCAAATCGCGCTGGAAGCTGGACATCACGGAAATGCCGTTCCCATCCAGAATATAGATTTTATCGGTCGGTTCGGTTCCGGCCAAAAACGCTTCCCAGATGGTTTTCTTGTCCCCCGGACGGGCACGCGCGCCACTTTCGGCGTTAATCTGCACCTGACGGATACCCGGCGGAATCCGGAACGGGGTGGCGGGCTGATCCTTCAACGCGCCTTCCATGAAATCCTTGAACACCGGCACCGCCGCCGACGCCCCGGTTTCCTTTGCACCCAAGGATTTGGGTTCGTCATAGCCCATAAACACACCAACGGCCAAATCAGGCGAGAACCCAACAAACCATGCATCTTTGGAATCGTTCGTCGTTCCGGTTTTCCCGGCCAGCGGCACGCCCAGCGACCGAATTTTCGCCGCCGTACCACGTTGAACAACACCCTCCAGAATGGAGACCATCTGATACGCGGTCCGTGGGTCATTGATCTGTTCGCGTGTGTCGGGAACCACCGGCGCGTCCTGTGACGCCCATTCAATCAGCGGGCCGCACCCGTCACATTGGCGCGCGTCATCGCTGTAAATCGTTTTGCCGCGGCGATCCTGAATCCGGTCAATAAAGGTCGGCGTGATTTTCTTGCCGCCATTGACCAGCATGGCATACGCCGCCGTCATATCCAGAACCGTCGTTTCCTGCGCCCCGAGCGAGTTGGCAAGGTTGGTTTTCATTTTATCAAAGATGCCAAATTTTTCGGCGTAGGTCGCAACCTTGTCCATGCCGATATAATCAGCCAGACGCACCGTCATCAGGTTCCGGGATTTTTCAACCCCGACCCGGATCGGCGTCGGCCCATAATATTCGTTCGAATAGTTGGTCGGACGCCATTTCGGCAGACCCGGCCCCTGGTCAATCACCAACGGCGCATCCAGCACCAGCGTGGACGGCGTAAAACCACTATCCAAAGCGGCCAGATAAATAAACGGCTTGAACGCCGATCCCGGTTGGCGTTGCGCCTGGGTCGCGCGATTGAAGGAGCTGTTGTCGAAATGCCAGCCCCCCTGCATCGCCAGAACACGGCCCGTGTGCGGGTCCATGGCGATCAACGCGCCGTTGACCTTTGGCACCTGACGCACATGGATGGTTTTTTTCTCTTTCCCGTCCCCAGCTTTATCCCCGGCCTTATCCTCGGCCTTCGTCGTCACGGTTTCAACCATGATCACATCACCAACGATCAATGGTTTTGATGATGTCCATTTCACATCGTCCGCGCTCAACGCGCCGCGCGTGCCAGAGGCCAGACCAATTTTCACGGCATCCGTTGACGCTTCGGTGACAATCGCCATATCCCAGTGGCGCAACATCCCCTCCGGGCGCGGGACGACCGCCAGACGGTCAACCCAGTTATCAATCGAATCCAGATGCGACACCGGGCCACGCCAGCCACGGCGACGATCAAACGCCATCAACCCATCACGCAGCGATTTTTCCGCAATCGCCTGCAGGGTGGGGTTCACCGATGTCCGCACGGCCAACCCGCCTTCGTACAGGGCGTCCTTGCCATAGCGGGCTTCCAGTTCACGGCGGACTTCCTCGGCAAAATACGGCGCACGTACGATATCACCGGCCCCGCGATCAACAACGGTCAACGGTTTGGCCTTGGCGATATCAGCCTGCGCCTCATCGACATAGCCATTCACAACCATGCGATCAATCACCCAGTTCCGGCGCGCAATCGCGGCATCATAATGCCGGGCCGGGCTGTAATTATTCGGCCCCTTGGGCAGGGCGGCCAGATACGCGGCCTCCTCAATGCTCAGCTCGGACAGGGATTTGTTGAAATAGTTCAACGCCGCGGCAGCGACGCCATAAGAGCGTTGCCCCAGAAAAATTTCATTGAGATAGAGTTCGAGCAAACGATCCTTGCTCATCGCCTTTTCCATGCGGAAGGCCAGAATGGCTTCGCGGATTTTGCGTTCGTAACTGACCTCGTTGGTCAGCAGGAAGTTTTTCGCAACCTGTTGCGTAATGGTCGATGCACCCTGCGGGCGGCCACCGCTTTTGAAGTTCGTGACAACGGCGCGCGCAATCGCAATCGGGTCAACACCCTGGTGCGTGTAAAAATTCTGATCCTCAGCGGCGATGAAAGCGTTCTTGACCAGATCAGGCATGGAATCGATGGGCACGAAGATCCGCTTCTCTGCGGCATATTCCTCCATCAGGCGTCCGTCACCGGCATAAATCCGCGTGGTGACGGGCGGATTATAATCTTTCAACGCACTGTAGTCGGGCAGATCCCGGCTGTAGGTGCTGATCACCACAACGACAATCGCCACCCCGGCGATCAAGCCGAGCATGCCGAGGGAAAACAACGCCAGAATCGAATAATAGAGCCATTTCATGCCTCTTTTATCGCACAGGAATCAGGCAGGATAAAGGCCGGAGACACCGGGTTTATCGCAAAAGATTATGACTTTGGCACCAGTCGCAGAAGACGCCCCTCCGCCGAATCGGTTAACAGGTAAACAGCCCCATCCGGCCCGACCCGAACATCGCGAATACGCTCACCCAAATCTTTCAGATAGGTCTGTTGCTGCCCGATTCGGTCGCCATCAACCTCCAGCACGCGCAAGGATTCCCCGGCCAGCGCCCCGACCAGCAAATGCCCACGCCATTCCGGGAACAGATCACCATCATAAAACGCCATGCCACTGGGGGCGATGGACGGGCTCCAGTGGATCAGGGGTTGCTCCATGCCCGGGGCCGCCGTGCGGTCGGTGATTTTAAATCCGGTGTAATCAAGTCCGTATGTGATTTCCGGCCAACCGTAGTTGCGGCCCGGCTTGATAATATTCACTTCGTCCCCGCCACGCGGACCGTGTTCATGTTCGAACACCACACCCGTACCGGGTTGCAACGCCAACCCCTGTATATTGCGATGACCATAGGAATAGATTTCAGGCTTGGCGTAGCTTTGCTTCACAAATGGATTGTCCGTCGGCACGTTGCCGTCGCGATCAATCCGAATGATCGCACCAAGGTGATTGCCCTTATTCTGCGCTTCGCGCATGTCGTTGCGTTCGCCCAGCGATAACAAAAGCGTATCATCGGGCAGAAACAGTAATTTGCCACCGAAATGCTGGTTTGAACCGGATTTTGGCAGAGCCCGAAACAGAACCGTCGTTTCCACCAGTATATTATCGCTCAGGGACAGGCGCGCCCGCGCAATCTCTGTCCCATATCCGCCATTGCCCTGCCCCGCATAGGCGATATAGACGCGGTTATTCTGGGAAAAATCGGGGTCCAGTGCGATATCAAACAACCCCGCCTGCCCGCGGGCCACAATGCGGGGAAGCCCTTTGATCGCCGTGCGCGTTTGGCCGTCGCTGGCCACACGCCACAAGACCCCGTCCCGTTCGGTCACCAGAAAATCGCCATCCGGCAAAAACGCCAGCGCCCACGGACGATCAAAATCACCCGCCACCGTTTCCACAACAAACGGATCGCCCGCCGCATGGATAGAGATTGGAAAAGCGACAAGAACAGAAAAAACAATCAATAAAATGCGCATAAGAATAATCGCCCCTTGTAAAAACCACCCTTCCATTGTGACCATCTTTGCGGCAGGATCAACCCGCAAGGACAACAGCCATGGATCAACAACATATTCCCGCAACCGATTTAATCGACATGGGCGCATGGGCCGCCCGGGATGGGCTGCCTTTGCGTGTTGACCTGGTCTATGCGCAGGTTGATCACCCGGAAAATATTTTTGGGCGCGCCCTGTACCGCGAAACGGCCCGGTTCTGGCTGCACCGTGATTTTGCGGCCATTGTCGCCGATGCCGCAAAAATTGCCTATGCGCAACGCGAATGGATTTTTATTCTGAAAGACGGACTGCGCCCGGTTGAGGCGCAAGCCCTGATGCAGGATACCGACATTGTGAAGGCCAATCCACAATGGCTGGTCGAACCGCGATTGCTGTCCCCGCCCGGCATGGGTGGCCACCCGCGCGCAATGGCGGTGGACATTACGCCCTGCGATGAGAACGGGGTGCTGATTGATATGGGTACGGTTTTCGATCATTTAACGACCAACCCCGCCGACAATCCGGCGGCGCGGTCCTACACCGCCCTGCCCGCGCCTGTGCTGGACAATCGCGCATTTCTGGAAGATTGCATGATGATGGCGGCGGCCCGGCATAACAAACCGATGCTGCCCTTGCCCGCCGAATGGTGGGATTTCAGATTCCCGAAAACCTACACGGATGCCTACGCCCCCATTCACGACCGCGATTTGCCGGACGATATGAAGATGGTGGCGATTTAATTAAGCCGCTTTGCCAACGCTGTTCTTGATCGGCCCTTCGGCGCGGCCATGGATGAATTGATCCACGTATGGATTGCCGGAATTGTCCAGCTGTTCCACCGGACCGGTCCAGATGATGCGGCCTTCGTGAATCATTGCGACATCGTCGGCGATTTTGCGGACGCTGGCCATATCATGCGTGATGGACATGGCCGTTGCGCCCAGCTCCTTCACGCATTTCACGATCAGGTTATTGATGACATCCGCCATAATCGGATCCAGGCCCGTTGTCGGTTCATCGAAGAAAATGATTTCCGGGCTGGTCGCGATGGCGCGGGCCAGGCCAACACGTTTTTGCATGCCGCCCGATAATTCCGCCGGGACCAGATGGCCCGTCGCCTCGTCCAGCCCGACAGCAATCAGCTTTTCAACGGCAATGTCATAGGCCTTGCGACGGTCCATGCCACGCCCGTGGATCAGGCCAAAGGCCACGTTTTCCCACACCTTCAGCGAATCGAACAACGCCGCACCCTGAAATAGCATGCCGAATTTACGCATGGCTTCATCGCGGCCCTTGGAATCCAGCCCGACAGATTCACGCCCATCGATCAGGATCGATCCCGAATCCGGGCGGATAATACCCAGGACGCATTTCAACATAACGGATTTGCCCGTCCCCGACCCGCCGATAATCACCATCGATCGGCCCGTCTGAACGTTCAGATCAACGCCCTGTAAAACGCGTTTCGACCCGAAGGATTTGTGCACATTCGACAGATGGAGTTTGGTCGTGCCACTCATGAGAAAAACACCTGCGTCAGGAGATAGTTGAAAATCAGGATCAGGATCGAGGCCGACACAACCGCATTGGTTGTGGCCGCGCCGACACCCTGGGCCCCGCGCCCGGAATTATACCCGTGATAACATCCCATCACCGCAACGATCAGGCCAAACACCGCCGCCTTGATCAAACCGGAAATCACGTCGATATTTTCGACAACGTCCCATGTTTGTGACAGATATCGGCCCGGGTTAAAGCCCAGATTATAAATGCTGACGATATAGCCGCCAAACACACCGACAATATCACCCAGCAAAACCAGGCACGGCAGCATCAGCGTCCCCGCCAGAACACGCGGCGCGATCAGATATTTAAACGGATTAACGGACAAGGTGGTCAGCGCATCAATCTGTTCGGTGACGCGCATCGTGCCGATTTCGGCGGCAATCGCCGCACCAACGCGGCCCGCAACCATCAAGCCCGCCAACACCGGAGCCAATTCGCGGGTCATCGACAAAACAACCACACCGGCAATCGCCCCTTCGGCATTAAAACGGGTAAAGCCCGTGTAGGATTGCAACGCCAGCACCATGCCCGTAAACAACGCCGTCATCCCGACGACAGGCAGGGAGTAATAGCCGATATCAATCAGCTGACGCAAAACCAGACGCGGGAAATACGGCGGCAGGAAAATATGCGCGATGGATTGACCCACGAACAACGATAACCGCCCCGTGCCCCGGATCAGCCGCATGATCGTGCCGCCGATGGTTTCGCACGCATCCAGCAATTTTTCCGTGATGGGGTGCGCGTGGATCTGCTGGTGCAGCGGGGTTTTGCCCGAACCCCCTCCGGAAACACCCGGCGTCTCGATCTTGGCTTCGCTGGTCATAATGCTATTGTCCATCTGCTTTGAATACGGAAGTCTTCTTACCCGCAAATGCCCGAAAAATCCATTATTTTTCGGCGGATAAGCCCGCAGGAGAGTCCGCCCGCATCCCCGGCTGATCCCCAGAATGGAGGTAGGTCCGGCGATAGCGCGCGCCCAGGCTGGTCAGGATTTCATAGCCGATTGTCCCCGCCTGGGCCGCCAGATCATCAGCCCCCTGTCCCGGGCCGATCACGTCCAACACGTCGCCGGGCTTCAATCCGGGCACGCCGCCCGCATCCACCGTGACCAGATCCATGGACACGCGCCCCAGTACAGGGCAGGCCACGCCATTTGCATAAAGCACCCCACGGCCGCTGAGCGACCGCAGGAACCCGTCGGCATAGCCCAGCGCCACCGTGGCCACACAGGTGGGCTGATCCGCCCGCCATGTCGCGGCATACCCAACGGAGTCCCCGGCCGGAACGGTACGAACCTGTAGCACCGGCACCTGTAATCGGACCACCGGGGCCATCGGGTTGGCCGTTTCGGGCGTCGGGTTCAGGCCATACACCGCCATGCCAGGCCGAATCATGTCCAGATGATAGGATTGCAGGCGCATCGCCCCCGACGAATTGGCCATGGATCGCGGCACACCCGGACAGGTCCGGCGCGCGAGATCATCAAACACCGAGAATTGCCGGGCCGTCATGGGATGGTCGGCATCATCGGCGCAGGCAAAATGGCTCATGACCAGATGCAGGTTCAACCCGGCCAGACGGGACGGGTCCGCCAGAATCGCCGCGCGGTCGGCCGCATCCAGCCCCAGACGGTTCATTCCCGAATCGATATGCAAAATGCAAGGCGCGCCGGCGGCAAAACTGCGCCACGCATTCACCTGCCCCAGATCGTTAAGCACAGGGGTCAGACGATGCGCCCGATAATCCTGCGCCGCGCCGGGATACAACCCGCCCAGAATCGCGATATTTTCCGCCCCCGGGAACAGGCCGCGCAACGCAACCCCTTCATCCGGCGTGGCCACAAAAAACGTCTTCACGCCGCAAGCGCGCAAGGTCTGTGCCACGGGCACCAGCCCCAGCCCATAGGCATCGGCCTTCACCACACCGGCGACTGCACAATGCGGGCCGACCACATCCTGAAAATGGCGGATATTGGCGGATATGGCGTTTAAATCAATGGTCAGGCGGCCGCCTGTTAACGGATCGGACATCATCATGCGCGATAATTTATCATAGTTTCCCATTCGGGTCAGAGCAGTTTTGCGGTAGCATTTGATTATGATGAATCAGCGTAATTATAAAATTTCGAAAATCTCCCGCCCTCACGAACATGGAAACGTTCTGTTTCTGATCCTCATTGCTGTCGCACTGTTTGCCGCGCTCAGCTTTGCCGTCGTCCAGACACGGGGCGGGGGCACGGATGCGAACAAGGAAAAAATTCAACTGGCCGCATCGCAACTGGCCCAATATGGCGGCGATATCGAAGCGGCCATCCTGCGCATGCGCGTCGGCAAGGGCATGGGACCGGATGTGATGAGTTTTGAAACACCGTTCCTGTCATCGGCGAATTACACCAACCCGGATTGCGCGGTTGATGATTGCAAGGTTTACCTGCCCAAGGGTGGCGCGATTTCATACAACGCCCCCAACGATGAATGGCTGGATTGGAGCCAACAATCTCAACCCCATTGGGGCGGATGGTTATTTACCGGCGGGTCATGCGTGCCCGGCGTTGGATTGGGCAACGATGCCACATGCAACAGCGACGCCAACCATTTGGAACTGATCGCGATCGTGCCGTATATCCAGCGCGACGTCTGCATGGAAATCAACCGGAAAAAAGAAATCACATCGGGCGTCACGCCGCCACCACAGGACCAGGGCAGCGCGTGGATCAACACCCCCGAATTTGCCGGCACCTTCACCACCGGCGAAGCGATTTCATCAGCCGGCGATGAATTTTTCGGTCGCACCGAAGGATGCTTCGAAGGGGGCGGCACCCCGGCATCGGGCACATACCATTATTATAAGGTCCTGATCGAACGATAGAAAAAACCCCCGCCAATGCGGGGGTTTTTCTTATTCGTAATCCTGTGTCGGACCGTGGAAATGATCCAGGTTGGCAAAGCGGGTGAGGTTACCGTCGAAGAACAACCGCACCGTCCCGATCGGACCGTGACGCTGTTTCGCGATAATGGTTTCGGCCACGTTGTGGAGTTGTTCCATCTTCTGTTGCCATTCAATGTGCTTGTCCGTGCCCGGTTCAGGTTCGGCACGGGACAGATAATATTCTTCGCGGTACACGAACATGACAACGTCCGAGTCCTGTTCAATCGAGCCCGATTCACGCAGGTCGGACAGTTGCGGACGTTTATCATCACGCTGCTCCACCGCACGCGAAAGCTGGGACAGGGCGATCACCGGAATATCCAGTTCCTTGGCAATCGCTTTCAGGCCACGGGTGATTTCCGATACTTCGTTCACGCGGTTTTCAACCGACTGGCGCGATCCCGACCCCTGCAGCAATTGCAAATAGTCGATGACGATCAGGCCCAGGCCGCTTTGGCGTTTCAAACGCCGCGCGCGTGTGCGCACCGCGCCGATGGACAAGGCAGGCGTATCATCAATATATAACGGCACTTGCGACAGGCGGTGTGACGCCTCAACAAAGCGGCGGAAATCATTTTCCGTCAACTTGCCCTTACGAATGGAGTCACCGGAAATTTCCGCCTGATCGGCCAGGATACGCGTGGCCAACTGGTCGGATGACATTTCCAGCGAGAAGAAGCCAACCACAGCCCCTTCCTTGCCACCCGTTTGCGCATAGCGATTCGCCGCATTAAAGGCGATATTGGTGGCCAGCGTGGTTTTACCCATCGACGGACGACCGGCAAGGATCAGCAAGTCGGAATTGTGCAGACCGCCCAGTTTTTCATCCAGATCGCGCAGACCCGTGGTCACGCCGGTCACGTGACCATCGGTTTTATAGGCCTTGTCCGCGATTTCAATCGCGCGCGCGACCGAATCCTTCAACGTTACAAAACCCTTACGGCCATCGCCGGATTCGGCCAGGATGAACAGGCGGTTTTCCGCCATCTCAATCGCCTTGGCCGCGTCGCGTTCAATGGTTTGTTCAAACGCATCATTGACCACATCTTCGCCCAGCGCGATCAATTCGCGGCGCAAATGCAGGTCATACAAATTCAGCGCATAATCCGTCGCGCTGATCACCGTGATCACCGCACTGGCCAGATCGGCCAGATATTGCGTACCGCCCACCGATGCCAGATCGGAATCGGTTTCGAAATACCCCTTCAACGTCACCGGCGACGCGGTTTGGCCGCGTTCGATCAACCGTTGAATGGCTTCGAAAATGCGTTGGTGCGCCGGGTGGAAAAAATGCGCAGGTTTCAGAAAATCAATCCGTTCCAGCACGCGGTTATCAACCAGCAATGCACCCAACAGGCCCTGTTCGGCCTCCAAATTATGGGGCAAGGTGCGGTAATTCCGCTCGGCCGAAACCATCGGATCGTTCAGGGGAATATCATCCTTGCGCGCAAGGTTCGTGTTTGCTGTCGTGCTCATGAATTGCACTCTATTCAAATCATGTCCGCCGCGCCACAAGCGTCTGCCCCCCCCCATGTGAATTGCGGGGATATCCGGGGATGATCATCCGTCACCCGCCAAATAAAAAGAACCCGCGAGATGGTAGCTCTCGCGGGTTCCCCTTAATCAGCTATATCCCTTGGGGAGAAACAGCCGAACCTGTTGTTTTAGGCTCAGGCGGTTTCGCCTTCTTCGGCGGCTTCAACGGCATCGTCTGCGTGTTTCACAGACTTAGCGGCTTTCTTCGCAGCCTTTTTGTCAGCTTTTGCTGCGGCTTCTGCGGAACGTTCCTGCTCAACGGCCAGGGCTTCGTCATCCAGCAGAGCGGATTTCGCAGCGGCGTCTTCGGCCAGTTCAGCGGCACGGGCTTCAGCAGCCAGTTTCGCCTTGCCGGTTTTGGCCTGGATTGCGGCTTCCTCTTCCGAACGTGCAACGTTGACCATAACGTCAACTTTCACTTCCGGGTGCAGGGACACGCTCACCGGGGCCAGACCCAGGGATTTAAACGCAGTGTTCATGACAACCTGGCCACGGCTTACGGTGGCTTTCAATTGGTCGGCAATGGCTTCCGCGATGTCACGCGTGGTGACGGAACCGTACAGGTGGCCACCTTCGGATGCCAGACGGATCAGAACGATCGTCTTGCCTTCCAGAGACTTTGCCACTTTCTGGGCGTCAGCGCGTTTTTCCGCGTTGCGTTTTTCCAGTTCAGCTTTTTGGGCTTCGAAATGGGCCACGTTATCCGGGGTCGCGCGCAGGGCCTTTTTCTGCGGGATCAGGTAGTTGCGGGCATAACCCGGCTTTACCTTCACCAGAGAGCCCATTGCACCCAGGTTTTCAACGCGTTCCAGAAGGATCACTTCCATGTTCGCCATGATCTATACTCCTTCCACTCGATTATTGTTGGAACGAACGCGGTGCGCGTTCGCCACGGTCTGCACGATCGCCGCCGCGGAATTCACCGCCACCACGATATTCGCCACGGCCTTCACCACGACCTTCCGGACGCGGACCGCGCGGGGCGCTGTCCATTTCCTGACGGACATACGGCATCAGAGCCATGAAACGGGCGCGTTTGATAGCGCGAGCCAGTTCACGTTGCTTCTTCTGCGATACGGCCGTGATGCGGCTCGGCATGATTTTGCCGCGCTCGGAAATGTAACGGCCCAGTGTGCGCACGTCTTTCCAGTCGATTGCCGGAGCATTCGGACCAGAGAACGGGCACGTCTTGCGACGACGGAAGAACGGGCGGCGGCCAGCCGGGCCACCAGCGGATTTTTGCATTTCTTCAGACATTATGCGGCTTCCTTGTCAAAATCGTTATCGTTGGAACGATCGCCGCCCAGAATGGCCGACGGGCCCTTGGACAGTTCGTCCAGGCGAACGCTGATGTGGCGCAGAACGTCTTCGTTCAGGCGCATGTTACGCTCCATCTCCAGCAGTGCCGGAGCCGGGGTATCCAGTTCCATCAGAACATAATGGCCTTTACGGTTTTTCTTGATGCGGTAAGCCAGCGTGCGCAGGCCCCAGCTTTCGGTTTTCACAACCTTGCCACCGTTTTTGGTGATCAGGTCGGAAAATTGTTTGGTCAGATCTTCGACTTGCGTCGCGCTCAGATCCTGCCGTGCGATAAACACGGTTTCATAGAAAGGCATACTCGTTTCTCCTCTCGGGTTTCAGAAATCCGGGCCATACAAACGGCCCGGGTTCCATCAGCCAACACCACCATGGTGCTGGCGAGGTTCTTTTAAAGAACGGGGGCACTATACGGATCCCGGCCCCCGAATCAAGGAAATTCCAGCGTTTTATTGGAAAAAAGCGATTCCCACCCCCATTCCGCCTACACCCCGGCCATTCCCAT
Organism: Micavibrio aeruginosavorus EPB; assembly: GCF_000348745.1. Classification (NCBI taxonomy): domain Bacteria; kingdom Pseudomonadati; phylum Bdellovibrionota; class Bdellovibrionia; order Bdellovibrionales; family Pseudobdellovibrionaceae; genus Micavibrio; species Micavibrio aeruginosavorus. The sequence goes on from NC_020812.1 coordinate 2,295,079, forward strand.
GAAAAATTCCCGCGCGCCACCCCCAAACGCAACATCCCCGCACAGGGCGGGGATGCGAAAAACTTTATGTTATGGAAATATTATTCCGATCGTGGGGCGCGGTACGGATTTTGGCGCAGTTTTTCGCCCAGCAACGCCGTACGGGCCTTAAAGCGCGCCGCGTCCTCTGCCCAGACCTGATCCAGATAAGCGCCCGATTTCTCCTTGAACACGCAGGTCAGCGGCGCAAAAAACAGCTTCGCCGTGCTGGCCATATGCCCCGGCGTCCCTTGCACGACATGCGTAAAAACCGTTTTCAAATCCCAGCCTGCGGCCTTCGTCCCTTGAATAATTTTTTGCGTATCCATGATGATCTCTTCCCTTAAAAAATTATAGCGATGGTTATAGACGTCACTCGTAGATCAATGCAATCACGTTAAAATGGCCACATCACCATGACCAACCGTTGCCCCGGAACCGGCGGGCTGCCGTGGATCAGGGCCTGGTCTGTATCGCGGCATTTGAAAAGGAGCAGGTCGCCGGGTGCGGTGGATTGGGCCAGCGTATCATCGGCCCGCACCGGGGTGGCTTCGATCGTGCGGCCATTTTCACGCATTGTGCTGTCCGGCCGCCACCACGTGCCCGCCGCGCCGCGCAAGGTGACCAGGCCGAGCAGATCCCCCTTATCCGTATGCCAGAAATTGTTTTTGGACGGTTGAAACGCCATCAAGGATGTTCCCACACTGCCGCCATTCGGTTTGCACACGGCGGCAAAATGACCGACCAGATCAATGATCGCGCGGGCCACATCCAAACGGCCACCCTGCCCTTCAGGAAAGCCGGCATCATCCAGCGCATAATCAAGCGCCAGCAAACGGGATTCATCATGCAATCGGCGAACAGGCCATGCGTAGTTCAAAATTTCGCGGCGATAATCAGACGTCCACCGCACATCCGGCGATAACGTCGAAAGATCAAGACCCGCGAGATACGCATTATTCGCAATCGGGGCCGCCCCCCGCCACACCGCCAGATTCAAACGCGGATCATGGATCATGGCCAGCACGGACGGGTCCGGGCCCAAAGCAGCCTGGCCAAATTCTTCGCGGTGGGACCGCGCACTCGTCACGGACATGTCCATGGGCGACATCCTCTTTTAAAGGGGCAAGATGGGAAAGACATTATGGTTATTTTCATATTCCGTCAAACTTTTCCCGCCCCCTTGCCCCACCAGGTCGTTCCCGGTAAAAAGGGCCGGAAACAATAGGAAAACCAACCTTTTCAAGGATATTCACCGATGACACGTGCTTTCGTTTTCCCCGGTCAGGGCTCGCAATTCCCCGGTATGGGCAAGGATCTGGCCGAGGCCTTCCCCGATGCCCGCCTGGTGTTTGAAGAGGTGGACAACGCCCTGTCCCAGAAATTGTCGAAGATCATTTTCGAAGGGCCAGATTCCGACCTGAACCTGACCGAAAACACGCAACCGGCGTTGATGGCGGTGTCCATGGCGGTGATGGCGGTGCTGACCAAACAGGGCGGCATTGATTTGAAATCCGTTTGTTCCCATGTCGCGGGCCATTCCTTGGGTGAATATTCCGCGCTGACCGCGGCGGGGGCCTTGAAACTGTCCGACACGGCGCGCCTGTTAAAACTGCGTGGCCAGTCGATGCAGAAGGCCGTTCCGGTGGGACAAGGCGCGATGGCCGCCATTCTGGGTCTGGAGTTTGATGACGTGATGGCCATTGCATCGGAAGTATCCGGCAACGAAGTGTGCGAAGCCGCCAACGACAACGCCCCGGGTCAGGTTGTCATTTCCGGCCACAAGGGCGCGGTGGAAGCCGCCATCGCCCTGGCCACCAGCCGCGGCGCGAAACGCGCACTGGCCTTGCCCGTATCCGCCCCGTTCCATTGCCGCTTGATGCAACCCGCCGCCGAGGCGATGCAGGCCGCGTTGGCCGAAACGACGGTGAATGCGCCGGTTGTTCCGGTCATCGCCAACGTCACGGCCAGCCCCGTCACCGACCCGGCGGAGATTACCCGCCTGTTGGTCGAACAGATCACGGGCCGTGTGCGCTGGCGTGAATCCGTGCAATGGATGAAGGTCAACGGCGTCACCGAAGCCACCGAAATTGGCGCGGGCAAAGTTCTGGCCGGATTGATCAAGCGGATCGAAGGCGACATCGCCAGCACATCCGTCGGAACCCCGGAACAGGTCGAAGCCCTGATCGCCACTTTGAAATAAGTCTCATTTGCAATTGTAAATCAGCATGTTATGCGGGCTTGACTTATCGTCGGGCCCGCATAGTTTAATTAGTAAAGACTAATTTACAGAGCCCCGCCCGCGGGCCATTGCCTAGGATGCGTAACAATGGGGGTTGCGTTGACACACCACCGGATCACACCGACGGGCATTGCCCGCCCTTGGGACGATGAGGAAATCATCGTCAGCAAAACCGACATCAAGGGGCGCATCATCTACGCCAATGATGTCTTTCAGCGTGTGTCGCTCATGACACCGGATGAATTGATCGGCAAACCCCACAATATCATCCGCCACCCGCATATGCCGCGGTGCATTTTCAAATTGTTCTGGGACACGTTACAGGCGAACAAGGAAATCTTCGCCTATGTGTTGAACATGGCCAGCAACGGTGACCATTACTGGGTCTTTGCCCACGTCACCCCCAGTTACGATGATCGTTTGAACGTGGTTGGATACCATTCCAACCGCCGCAAACCCGATCCCGAAAAAATCGCCAAAATCGAGCCGATTTATAAGGCCTTGCTGGCGGAAGAAGCCAAATATTCCGGCCCGCGCGAAGCGCTGGACGCCGGGACAAAATTGCTGAACGAAACACTGGCCAAGGCGGGAATGTCCTATGATGAATTCATCTTCTCTCTCTAAGGCTTCAATACTGGCCATCCTATCCGGTGTGTCGGGTTTTGCCGCACTGAGCCTGTTGATCGCGGATCAGGATATTCCGGTCTACGTCCCCTATGCGTTGGCCGGGGCCAGCATCCTCAGCATCATCGGCACCGTTTTGTTTCAACGCAAAACCGCCGCCACGCTGGACCAATACAGCGCGGTTTTAAAAGATATTGCAAAAGGCAATTTTGAAACCCGCATCGTATCCGTCAAGGAACACGGCGTATTGGGACAGGTGGGCCACGACATCAACCATGTCGCCGACATCACCGATGCGTACATCCGCGAAGTCACAAATTCGATGCAGGCCGTCGGCGAAGGTCGGTATTACCGCCCGGTTCTGGAGCGCGGATTGCCCGGCATTTATCGCCGCAGCGCCAAGGCCGTGAATAATGTCGTTGCCGAAACAGAACGCCAGATCACAGCGTTCCGTGGTTACGCCGACACGTTTGAAGGCAGCGTCAACATCATCGTACAAAGCGTTTCCAGCGCCGCCAAAGATGTCGAGAGTGCGTCCGAACGCATGCTGGGCATTACCGAGGCGACCACGACACGCGCCATCGACACATCCAACGCCGCTACCGTCGCCGCCGAAAGCACGCATATTGTCGCCGCCGCGGCCGAAGAACTCTCGGCCTCGATCAGCACGATCAATGCGAATGTATCTGAATCGTCATCCATCGCGGTACAGGCCGCCAGCGAAGCGGACAAAACCGATCGCCTGATCAACGCGCTGACCGACGCGGCGAAGAATGTTGGCACCATCATCGAATTGATCAACAACATCGCCAGCCAGACCAATCTGCTGGCCCTGAACGCCACGATCGAGGCCGCACGCGCGGGTGAAGCGGGCAAAGGGTTCGCCGTCGTTGCGCATGAGGTGAAAACGCTGGCCGAACAAACCGCCCGGGCGACCGATGACATCACCAAACAAATCGGCACGATGCAGGAATTAACCGACGAGGCCGCCGCCGCCATCCGCGGGATTGGCCAGACCATTCACCGCATCAACGATATTTCATCGACCATTGCCCTGGGCATGGATGAACAGAACATCGCCACGCAGGAAATTGCCCGGTCGATCCAACAGGCCTCGCAAAGCACCGAAAACGTCACCCGAAACGTCAGTGACGTGCAGGGCATGGCCGCCGAAGGCAAGGAATCGTCCGCCCGCGTGCTGGACATTGCCAAAACGCTGTCCCGCGAATCCGACCGGTTACAGGCCGATATCGCCGCCTTCCTGAAAACCGCCCGAGAAATTTAACAGCGGAAATTTAATAACAGAAATTTAATGGCGGAAATTGAGCCCGCCCACCCCCTGTCCGCAGACGGGCGGGGCCGCCCATCTTATATTGACCCCCCACGCCCAAGCCCCTATTCTGCCCCTTCAATTTTCGAAGGGAAGGATACGATCATGTTTAATCTTTCAGGCAAATGCGCTCTGGTCACCGGGGCCACAGGTGGAATTGGCGGCGCGATTGCCCGCGCCATGCACGCCCAAGGGGCCACAGTCGGCATTTCCGGCCGGAACGAAGGCAAGCTGGCCGAACTGGCCGCCGAATTGAAAGACCGCGTGCATGTCCTGCCCGCCGATCTGGGGGCCGAGGGTGGCGTGGACGCGCTGGTGAAAGCCGCCGAAGCCGCCATGGGCCAGATTGATATTCTGGTCAACAATGCGGGCCTGACCCGCGACAATTTGTCCCTGCGCATGAAACCGGAAGAATGGGACGAAGTCATCGCCGTCAACATGACCGCGACCTTCCGTCTGGCGCAAGCCGTTCAGCGCGGTATGATGAAACGCCGTTCGGGGCGCATTATCAACGTCGCATCCGTTGTTGGCGTAATGGGCAACCCCGGTCAGTGCAATTACGTTGCATCCAAGGCCGGCATGATCGGCTGGTCCAAGGCGATGGCCCAGGAAATCGCCAGCCGCAACATCACCATCAACTGCATCGCCCCGGGCTTTATCGCCACGGCCATGACCGATGCGTTGAACGATGATCAAAAAGCCACGATCAACGCAAAAATCCCGATGGGCCGCATGGGCAGCTCCGAAGACATCGCATCCGCCGCCGTCTTCCTGGCCAGCGATGAAGCCGCGTATGTCACCGGCCAGACCATTCACGTGAATGGCGGCATGGTGATGATTTAATGGCCGCTTACGATCTGGTCATTTTTGATTGTGATGGCACGCTGGTTGACAGCGAATTGGCCAACAACATTGCCTTCTGCGACGAACTGGCCGCAGAAGGTTTGACCCAATACACGCCGGATTACGCGATGACCCATTTTGTCGGGTCATCCGTGCCGACATTGATGAAGCACATCGCCGCCGAAACGGGTCACGTTTTCCCGGATGATTTCCGCGACCGTTATATCCGCAATGTCAGCCGCCGCATCCCCAACGATGTACGTTCCATTCCACACGCCTATGAAACGGTTGAGGCCATCAGCAAGATCGTGCCCGTCTGTGTCGCATCGAACGGCGAGCGGATGAACGTGGTTGATTGTGTGAAGGCCATCAAAACGATGGATGTGTTTTTTACCGAACAAACCGTTTTCACCAAGGATCAGGTCGAAAACCCGAAACCGGCCCCGGACTTGTTCCTGTATGCCGCAGCCCAAATGGGCAATGTACCGCCCGAACGCTGTCTGGTGATTGAAGATTCGAAATTCGGCGCCCGTGCGGGCGTCGCCGCGGGCATGGATGTGCTGGGTTTCACCGGGTCCGCGCATGATAAACTGGGACGCGCCGCGGAACTATCCGCCGAACGCGTCATCGCCGTGATTGATGATTTGCGGGATATTTTGAATTATCTTCAGGATTGAGCCGTGCAAAATAAAAAGGGCCCCAAGCGGGGCCCTTTTAAAATTCCTATTCGAGATTACATCGCCAGAGCGAAAGTCGGGCGGTTGACCATGACCGGAGAACCCGGCTTCGGCGCATCCAGTTTCAAATCGCCATTTGCTGCCGGGCCGAAATCCAGTTGGTTTTTCGACAGCTTCGGCGCGGTATCTTCGATCACCTTGGCTCCGCGTTTCAGCAGTTCTTCTGTGCCTTTATCAGACGCCACGAAGCCACCGATTGCCCCAGCCAGACCCGGGGAAGCGGCATACCCATCGGTATCGCCATGGAACAGGTCCAGACGACGCAGGTTTTCCTGCAGATCTTCAATCTCGTATTTCTTCAGCGATTCAACGGTGATGCCATTGGCGGACATATACGCCAGTGTGTTGCGAACATTCGCGGCCACTTCCTGACGGGATGCTTCGCCGGGGTTCAGCTCCAGATCCTTGAAACGACGGGCCAGACCTTCGGACTGCATTTTCGTCTGCGCCCAGGCTTGGGCCGAGAAGGTCATCAGATGCGGGTTATTGAACATGCTTTTCAGCAGGTTCTCACCATCCATCGCGCGATACTGACCTTCGACGGTTTGAAATTCGGATCCGGTTTGCGCCTTGTCCAGCGCTTCGCCCTTATCGGCCAGCGCGCGAGTCGCAACAGATGCATTGTTCAGGAGAGAGCGTTTTTGCGCGGCGGTCAGAACACCATTTTCACCACCGGCACGTACTGTGCTGCCCATGGAGAAATTGCCGCCTGCCGTTGCTTGATCACGTTTGCTCATAGCCATACACCCTTTATATAGAACGTTTCGTTCCTTGATTATGCGACATATTAACCAAATTTCCCCCTTTCTGTCTACAAATATCAATTAACACATTGATTTTCATTGGTTTTTATATTTTCCAGAATGTTAATTCAGGCCCACGCATATAAATTGTTGATTTCGGCGAAGAGGATCACTACAGTCCCCCCCGAACTGACTTTAACTGAAACAACAATAAGGTAATAAGCGATGAGTGACATTGCTGAGCGCGTGAAGAAAATTGTAATCGATCATTTGGGCGTCGACGAAGCCAAAGTGGTTGAAGCAGCGAGCTTCATTGACGATCTGGGCGCAGACTCCCTCGACACTGTTGAGCTGGTCATGGCCTTCGAAGAAGAATTCAGCGTCGAAATCCCGGACGATGCCGCTGAGAAAATTCAGACGGTTGGTGACGCGATCAGCTTCATCAAGGAAAACTCCGCTGCCTAATTCAATGGCATGGTGTTTTTAACGCTATAAAGTTAAAGTCGCAGTCCCTTTTCATTAAAGGACTGCGCTTTTCTTTTCTGCTGATATGATAGTCTGCTTGTAAGAGGTTCGAAATGAGACGAGTTGTCGTAACAGGTATGGGCATGGTTTCCCCGCTGGGCGTGGGAGTCAAACGCAATTGGGACCGCATCACGAACAGTGAAAGCGGAATTCGCCGTATCGAGAAGATGGATGCGTCCGATCTGGCCTCGCAAATCGCGGGCGAAGTTCCGGTGACCACCGATGAAAACCCGACCGACGGTTCATTCAACGCCAATCTGTTCGTTCCGGTGAAGGAACAGAAGAAGATGGATACATTTATTATGTACGCCATCGCCGCCGCAGAAGAAGCCTTGGACGATGCCGACTGGCACCCCACCGCGGACGAAGACCAATACCGCACCGGCGTGATGATCGGGTCCGGCATTGGCGGTCTGCAATCCATTTATGAAACATCCACGACGCTGGCCGAAAAGGGCCCGCGCCGTCTGTCCCCGTTCTCGGTTCCTGCGATGTTGATCAACCTGGCCTCAGGCCATGTATCGATCATGCACGGGCTGAAGGGGCCGAACCATTCCGTGGTCACCGCCTGTGCATCCGGCACGCACGCCATTGGCGATGCCGCCCGCCTGATTATGTGGGGCGATGCCGATGTGATGGTCGCCGGGGGCGCCGAAGCGGGCGTCAACCGTTTGGGCGTGGCCAGCTTTGCCGCCGCGCGCGCTTTGTCCACGGGGTATAACGACAACCCGACCGCCGCATCCCGTCCGTTCGACGAGGGCCGCGACGGTTTCGTGATCGCCGAAGGCGCAGGCATCGTTATTCTGGAAGAATACGAGCACGCGAAAAAACGCGGCGCGAAAATCTATGGTGAAATCATCGGCTATGGCATGTCGGGCGATGCGTACCACATCACATCCCCGGCGGAAAACGGCGATGGCGGTTTCCGCGCGATGCAGGCCGCATTGAAACGTGCCGAACTGAACCCTGGCGATATTGATTACATCAACGCGCACGGCACATCGACACCGCTGGGTGATGGGCTGGAATGCACGGCGGTGAAACGCCTGTTCGGCAATCATCTGGACACCGTATCCATGTCCTCCACCAAATCGGCTATTGGCCATTTGCTGGGCGCAGCGGGCGCGGTTGAGGCGATTTACACGATCAAGGCCATAGAAACCGGTATCGTTCCGCCGACGCTGAACCTTGAAAACGTGTCCGAACCTTGCCAAGGGCTGGATCTGGTTCCGAAAGTGGCGAAGGAGAAGAAGGTCCGCACGGCCCTGTCCAACTCCTTCGGCTTTGGTGGTACCAATGCCAGCCTGATCATCCGGTCCGTGTAACAGGCGGCAGGATGGCGGAACCCAGCAAGTTTCAACACGGCTTCGTTCAATTCTTTCTCGGCGCGCTGGTTCTGGGGACCACACTCTGTGTGGTCGGCGGGGCTGGCGCGTTCGTTTATGGATGGAACGGCTGGAACAAAGCTGGGCCGCTGCAAACCGAAACATCCGTCATCATCCCGCGCGGATCGGGCGTCAGCACGATTGCCACCACGCTGGAGGATCAGGGCGTTATTGAGGATGCCCTGCTGTTCCGGATCATGGCCCGCATCACCGGGCACCACACCAATCTAAAAGCCGGTGAATACGCGTTCACGCCGCAAATATCCATGCGCAGCGTCGTCGATAAAATCGAACGCGGCGATGTCGTGCAACGCCGCGTGACCGTGCCCGAAGGATTGACCAGCCACCAAATCGTCAAGATCGTGAATGGAACCGAGGGATTATCCGGCACCATCACGGCGATCCCGGCGGAGGGCTCGCTCCTGCCGGAAACATACAGCTTCCTGAAAGATCAGGACCGCGCCGAAATCATCAGCCAGATGCAAACCGCGATGAAAGAAACCATCACGCAGATGTGGCCCAGCCGCGATCCGGGCCTTCCCTTTGACACGATCGAACAGGCCGTAACACTGGCCAGCATCGTGGAAAAGGAAACCGGCGTGGGCGAAGAACGCAAGCGCGTGGCGGGCGTGTTCATCAACCGCCTGCGCATGAATATGCCCCTGCAGTCCGACCCGACCGTGATTTACGCGATCACCAAGGGTGATATGAAGGATGACGGCATGGGCCCGCTGGGCCGCCGCCTGTTGCGCAAGGATCTGACCGACACGGATTCGCCGTACAATACGTATAAATACCCCGGCCTGCCCCCCGGCCCCATCGCCAACCCCGGCAAAGCGTCCATCGACGCCGTCCTGCACCCGGAACAACACGATTACATCTATTTCGTCGCCGACGGCGAAGGCGGCCACGTCTTTGCCCGTACACTGACCGAGCATCAAAATAACGTGAATGAATGGCGGAAGATTCGGAAAAGCCAGGGGCAATAATCCGAACAAAGCATCATTATAGTTTACAGAACACAGGGGCGCCGCCACGGTCCGCAAGGCCGCACCGCGACAAAAGGCTTGATTTTCATGGGCTTTTGCGGCATCCATGGGGGGCTTTGAGGCGGGGCGGCAACGCTCCTTTTTTCCTTCAAAAGACGGGATGGATGTCCATGGGATTGTTTCGTGCAATCGGTCAGATGCTGGGGTGCCTGTCGCCTGCGCATATTGGTTTCGTTACATTGCTGAGCGGCGCGCGCAGCGTGGGCCGTGATGTCTATGGCAACCGGTATTACAGCGCCAAGGCCCGCCCGGGATACAAGCTGGATCGTCGTTGGGTGATCTACAAAGGTGTGCCCGAAGCATCGAATGTACCGCCGGAATGGCATGGCTGGTTGCACCACCAAACGGATGTCGTTCCGACATCCAGCGCGGAATCGTTCCGCCGCCCGTGGCAGAAACCGCATATGCCGAACATGACCGGCACGAATTTGGCCTATCGGCCGCCGGGGCACGTGTTGTCCGGTGGCCAGCGTGATGCGGCAACGGGCGATTACGAATCGTGGACGCCGCCACAATAATAAATTTAAACGCGTTTTTGGGTGATAGAAGAGAATGAAACACAGTCTGATTGAAACAGTTCTGGGCGCGGTTGTTTTGCTGGTCGCGGCCGTATTTTTGATTTTCAGCTACAGCGCGGCGAATGTCGGCGATGTCAGCGGTTACACAATCAGCGCGAACTTCTCTTCCGTTGGCGGCCTGCGCGCCGGTGACGATGTGCAGATCAGCGGTGTGAAGGTCGGCACCGTATCGGCGGTTGAACTGGACCCGGAAACTTATTTGGCCAAGGTCAGCATGGCCGTTGATCCGTCCGTGAAAGTGCCGGATGACAGCGCCGCCTTGATCAGCAGCGAAAGCCTGATGGGTGGTCGTTATCTGTCGTTGGAACCGGGTTCATCCGAGGACATGATGAAGAACGGTGATCGCATCTCTTATACGCAGGCACCACAAAACCTGGAACAATTGCTGGGTAAATTTATCTTCAGCATGCAGGGTGCGCCGAAAGACCAAAACGGCAACGGTGCGGAATCGGCGAATGCGCATCCGTAAGCGCATATACACCCCCATCGTTTCAACACTCCTTGCGCTGTGCGCTCTTGGATTTTCAAATCCCGCGCGCGCAGCGATGGAGGATTATCCCGTCGTTAAATTGCAGTCGCTGGATAAAGTCACAGCGCGCACCATGACATTCGAAGCGAATGTCGGATCGACCGTCAAATTCGGTACGCTCTACATTAAAATTCAGGCCTGCCGCAAGGCTCCGCCGATTGAAACGCCGGAATCCGCCGCGTTTTTACAGGTGTGGGAATTGACGCCGAAGGCCGAAGAATCCCAATGGATTTTCAGCGGCTGGATGTTCGCATCATCCCCCGCTTTGTCGCCGATGGATCACCCGATTTATGACGTGTGGGTGCTGGATTGCCTGACCCACAAAACCGGGGAAGAGCCGCCGCAAGACGACGTTGCCCCAACGGCGGAAGGCACCCCAGCCGAAGGTACCGACGCACCGGATGCGTCCACCGCACCCGCAACGTCGGATACGCCGGCGGCAGAGACCGACATCCCGGTCGAAGAGCCACCACCCTCAGCCGAATAATTTTTAAACACAACGACCCCATAACACGGACACGCCTTGTTGTACGCGTTGCGGGGCTGTGGTGTTGAATGGAAGGATTAAAACGCGCGCGTTTTGACGCTGGCTTGTGGCGCAACACTGGACGGGGCATCCGTGTTCTGCACCATGCGCCAGGCCTTGATCCCGGCATGTTTGCCCTGCGTATAATCGTGGGCGCAGTGTTCAAATGCAGATTCGTTTTGCGCCTTGGCGGCACGTGTGGCATCGCCGACACGATCGTAAATCTGGTCCTGTGTGATGTGCTTGCGGGTCAGCAACCGGTCAATGTGGGGCTGGTCCAGAACATGCACATCGGCCACCGCATGGGTGCGAATCGTGCCATCGGTATGTTCGCCCTGCCATTGGCGGGCGGCCATCACGACATAACGGGGGGCGTTTTGCGGATCGGCGGCGGTGGCAAAGACGGGCAGAAAGCGGGTTTGCGCCTTGAACGCATCGCGTGACAGGGTCGTTCCCCGCGCACCATCGACGGTCGCGTGCCGGGTCCAAGCCCTTTTCAGGCTTTGGGTGGATGTCTCACTGTGTGATACGTCACCATTCATCGGCACGGTCCCCAAGCTACAAAAGCGGACAATAAAGATGTCTTTGAGTTGACCCCAGCCTAGCAAATCCTTAACGAAGTGTCAATTTTTATGGGAAATATGTGACAAGTCACTGATTTGTCGCGCGCATTTCAAACCATGCGCGGATCAGTTGATCCTCGCTCAACCCCGGAAAACCGCGCAAATTAAAGTCCGCCGGGCGGGGAATGGCCTGATGCAGGCGGGTCAGATACTGGTCCCGCGGGATTTCATAGGCCCCGAATTGTTCCAGATGCGGGTTCAGATACTGGGTGTCCAGCAGGGTAAAGCCTCCGCGCCACAGCCGGGCGCACAGATGGATCAGGGCGGTTTTGCTGGCCCCGGAGGCGCGCGAAAACATGCTTTCGCCAAAGAACGCCGCGCCGATCGCCAAACCGTACAAGCCCCCGACCAGCGCGCCATCCGCATTGCGGACCTCGATTGAATGGGCAAAGCCGGCGGCGTGCAAGTCGGTGAACAGTGTGCGGATGCCGTCATTGATCCATGTTTGAGGGCGGTCATCGGTGCGGGCCGCGCACCCGGCCATCACCCCCGGAAAATCCTGATCCACCGTGATGGTGAACGGGGATTTCAAAACAAATTTTTTCAACGAGCGCGGCACGTGCAGGCGGACAATATCCATCTGCCCGCGCAAGGGCGGGTCATACCAGTAAAAGCCCTGCTCATCCGCTCGCTCGGCCATGGGGAACAGGCCCATGGCATAGGCGGTCAGGACATCCTGTATGGTGATGGGCGGGTTCGCACTCATTCTATCAACCGATAAATTCCATAACGCGCGCACTTTCTGTGGATAAAAAGCGCGCAATTTTTTGACAATCCATCTGTCTTAATTGTAACTTTATTAGGCCTTAACCGGCGAGACAAATTGAACAGGGAAAAAAACTTCCGTAAACGGGAGATCTAAAAAGAAACGCCGCCCCCGTCCGGGGCGGCTGTTTTTTCTTTAGCGTTTTTGAATATAGCCTTACGGGCCGACTTCGACCCGGGGCGCATCCGGCCCCACCAGGGCGATCAGATCATCATCATTCACGCTCTTCTTCTGGTCGGCCAGATCCTTGAAGCGCACGAACGCATCCTGCAACGCGTTGTCACCCAGATCAAAACCCAATTGTTCCAGCCGGGCGCGGAAGGCGTGGCGGCCAGAATGTTTGCCCAGCACCAGTTCCGATTTATTCAGGCCCACCGATTCCGGCGTCATGATTTCATAGGTCTGCGCGTTTTTCAGCATGCCGTCCTGGTGGATGCCGCTTTCATGCGCGAACGCATTGGCGCCGACGATGGCTTTGTTCGGCTGCACCGAAAATCCGGTGATGTCGGACAACGCATGCGACAGTTTTGTAATCATCGTCGTATCAATGTTGTTTTTATACGGCAATGAATCGGCGCGTGTGCGCATGGCCATCACGATTTCTTCCAATGCGGCGTTGCCGGCACGTTCGCCAATGCCGTTGATCGTGCATTCAATCTGGCGCGCGCCCGCCATCACACCGGCCAGCGAGTTGGCCACGGCCAACCCCAGATCGTTGTGGCAGTGAACGGACAAAATCGCCTTGTCGATATTCGGCACCTTGTTCAGCAACAGCGTAAATTTCGCCGCATAATCCGCGGGCAGCGCATAGCCCACCGTGTCGGGAATATTGATGGTGGTGGCCCCCGCCGCGATGGCGGTTTCCACGGCGCGGCACAGGAAATCATTTTCGGTGCGGCTGCCATCTTCGGCGGACCATTCGACATCGTCGGTGAATTGGCGGGCCAGCGTGACGCTTTCACGAATGGCATCCAGAACCGCTTCCGGTTCCATCTGCAATTTATGTTTCATGTGCAGCGGTGATGTGGACAGGAACGTATGGATGCGGCGGCTTTTCGCCGGGGCCAAGGCTTCGGCGGCGGATTCGATATCGCCGCGCTTGGCGCGGCACAGGCCGGCCACGGTCGCGTTCTTCACCGTTCCGGCAATGGCCTTCACCGCTTCCCAGTCACCCTTGCTGGCAATCGGGAACCCGGCTTCGATCACGTCCACGCCCATCTGGTCCAGTAAGGCGGCCATGCGCAGTTTTTCGTCATGGTTCATGGAACAACCCGGTGATTGTTCGCCGTCGCGCAATGTGGTGTCGAAAATTATAACGCGGTCCATTGTCGTCGTCCTTTGCTGTTACGCATCAATCTTAATCTTCAATTTTTCGGGCGTCTTCGACCAACATGATCGGAATGCCATCGCGAATGGGATAGGCCAGCTTGGCCTGATCGGAAATTAGTTCCTGCGCCTGCGCATCATAACGCAACGGCACCTTGGTCAGCGGACAGACCAGGATTTCCAGCAATTTCCGATCAATTTGATGTGCATGTGTCATGCAGGGTTTATACCCCGGTGACACAGGGGTGATCAATGACAGAGTGAGGAATCAGAGCCGCCACAGCAGCTTGTGTGCAACGCACCGGATTGACGCACCGCCATATCAAGAATGGTCATAAACAAATCCGCCCGCGTTTTGCAGCAGGACGCTTCCAGCAACGCCTGTTTCTCGCCCGCATCCAACGGGCAAATCATGGACAGGCAGGTGATCAGCTTGTTATCCGTCGCGCTTTCAACCGCGTTCCAATCGCAGGACAGGCCGTGCAGTTCAAAATAGCTTTCCAGCAGGCCACGCAAGCGCGGGCGGTCGAGGTTGAGGCAGCTCACCGTTTCCAGATCATTGGAAAAATCGGCCCAATCGGCCAGAACGCGGCGATATCCGTTGCGGCCCTGATCCAGTTCGTTTTTGACGCGGAATCGGGCGACACCCTTCAGCGTGACCAGATAACGGCCATCATTGGTTTCGCTGAAATTCACGATGCGCCCCGCGCATCCGGTTTCGAACAAAGCCGGGTGGGCATTGTCGGCGCCGCGCGGTTGGATCATGCCGATGATGCGGTGGGATTTCAGCGCATCTTCAACCATGCTGAGATAACGCGGTTCAAAGATGTTCAATGGCAACTGGCCATGCGGAAGCAACAAAACGCCGCTCAGCGGAAATACGGGAATTTCCGCGGGCAAATCGTCCAATGTTGGTGGCAAGTCACAACCCATAGCCCCACAGCCGTTATTCGAGAGTACGCACGTATTCCACCCGGTCAATCATGCACAGTGTTAATCATATAGGCATTTTTGTTGCAAGAAAAAGCCCGCGCGGCGACATTTTATTATAATTTTATGGTGCATCGCGGCGGGAAAAGGCCGGAAATCCGGGCTTTTTATAGGCTTTTGTACGGGGCGCAGGGTCGGGGGCAGGGCCTGCGCGCCACTCACGAAAACAGGATCGATGACAATTGGCGGCGGGCGGTGCCTACGGCTTTGTCCGCTGGGCCGATCGCATCGAAAAATTGCAGCAATTGCTTGCGTGCTTTTTCATCTTCCCATGCGCGATCGCGACGGATGCTTTCCAACAATTGGTTCATGGCTTCTTCACGCTCTCCTGCGGCAAACAACGCCATGGCGTAATCAAACCGGGCGGCGTGGTTGTCGGGTTCGCGTTCAATGGCTTTGGCCAGATCGCCAGTGCCATTATCCGGCCCAGCCTGCGCGGCCTGCTGCGCCAATTCGACGGCGGTGATGGCGGCGGAAAATTGTGAATTTTTGGCGATGGTTTCGGGCGCGTTTTCAATCATGCCGGCGGCGGTATCAACATCGCCATCGGCGATAAAGGCGCGGACCAACCCAATGAACGCCGCCACATTGTTTTCGTCTTCTTCCAATACGGTGGAATATAAAACCTGGGCCTGCGTCGGATTATTGTCGGCCAATGCCTGATTGGCGGCGTCCAGCGTTTCGGGGATATTGACCGCATCCGGTTTGCTTTCGCGGGCCAGTTGCACCAATTGGTCCATCAATTTTTTCAAATCGCTGGCCGGGCGGTTGCCGGTAAATCCGGTGATCGGCTGGCCGCCGAAAAACGCAAAGACGGTCGGAATGGATTGCACGCGCATCGCCTGCGCCAGTTCCGGGTGTTCGTCGATATTCACCTTGGCCATGCGCACAACGCCCTTGGTGGCGGTGACGGCTTGTTCCAATGCGGGGCCCAGTTGTTTGCACGGGCCGCACCACGGGGCCCAGAAATCGACGATGATCGGCGTGTCCATTGACGCGCGCATGACGTTGGCTTCGAAATCCTCTGTGCCGACATCAAAGATGGCGTCCGGCGCGGCCGCTGTTGCCGCATCGTTTTTTTGTGCGTCTTTTGAACTGCCGAACAACATCGTCTTATTCTCCTTCAGGGGCACAGGGGCCGAGATCCAGGATCAGCGGCGTATGCCCGGTTGATTCGATGAAGCGTACAAGGTCTTGGGGCGCAACGCCAATGGTCATGGTGTTGACCATGGGATGAAAATTCACCGTGGTGGCGTGCATGATTGTATCATCCAGCACCATGGTCACGGCCCCCGCCGTATCATTGATAATCGCATACGGGCACACCGACCCCGGGCGTACGCCCAAATTGGCCCACAACCGTTCCGGCGATCCGAATGACAGGCGTCCGCACGCCAGCAACGCGGACAGTTTTTTCAAATCAATTCTGGTTTCATTGGCGGCACTGACCAAAAACATGGTTTCGCGTTTATCGCGCACGAACAAATTCCGGCAATGCAGGCCGGGAATGTCTTTTTCAAACTCCAGCCCTTCCTCCACCGTAAAGAAGGCCGGGTGGTGCCATGTCGTGTACAGGATGTCCAAATCGTCCAACCGCTTGAACAAAGCGTCGGGCGTGGTGGGCAGATCGGCGTGGTGTTGCAGATGATGTGCTGTGTCCATGGGGTTTCATATCAGTCAAAAATGCTGTTTTTCAAGCGCTTTGCCCGAAATAGATAAAATTTTAAGGAAAATAAAGCGGGTGGTAAGGCTTTTTGCGTATAAAGAGGGGGTGTGAGTATGGAGAGATACCAATATGAGCGAACCTTTATCCCGTTATGAGGGCCCCGAATTGATGGCGCGTCTGGCCGGCATTCAGTCGTTGCAGACGCTGGCCGGTACGCAGGGTGCTGGCGTCATCGCCAATTTTGCCCGCGAAAACGGCCTGGATCAGGCCGCGCCGAAAGCGCCTGAAACCAATGGCCCGGCGGCCAATGCCCCGGCTGCGGAACAAGGCTGGACCCAGATTTTGGGCAATAGCGGCCCCTCAAATAATACACCGGGGGCGATGTAATCCATGAATGTTGAACTGGGTAAATTGCCGGATGGGGGATTGGTCGTCATGTGCGATTCACATTTCCCGCATGAAATCCGCCGGATTGAATATTACCGGGACCAACGGCTGATGATGCTGGTCTACGACGCCGACCACGAAGGCGACCTGATGCACTATGAATTGTCGGATGTGTGCGCCAATACGGTCGAAAACAGCCCCAACGTCATGATCGTCGACCATTCCCCGGGCCGGAAGCTGTATGGCTATGACGTGCCGCTGGTTCAGATCGGGATTTGATTTTCATAATAATAAAGCAAAACACAAAATCTGTGTTTTTTATTCTTGCAATCGCCGGATTCATGGGTATATTCCGCGTCTGTTGAAGCCATGAAATGCGGGCGTAGCTCAGGGGTAGAGCATAACCTTGCCAAGGTTAGGGTCGCGCGTTCGAATCGCGTCGCCCGCTCCATGGACCTTACAACAGATTAAACAAAAAAGCGGCTCCTTCGTGGGCCGCTCTTTTGTTGTTTTAATTACCCATTAATCTGCAACCTTCCCCGATAACCCCTGCCACATCCGGACCATGTCTTGGGCCTGATCGTGTTGGAGTTGTTCATAGGTGACGGAGCGTTGAGCCATGGGTTTGGCAACTTCGCCCTTGATCCGGTCTTCGTCATCCCCGCCCATCATGGCGGCGATTTCGGCGTGGGTCAGGGCGTAGCAGACTTTTTCAATTCCCGCCCGGATGACCAGCGCCTGGCCCAGCATTGTGGGTTCGGAACTGCAATACAGAGTGCAGCCCTTTAATTCCGTCCGGCCCAGTTTTTCCGTGGCGCGGCGAATGGCCAGCACCTCGGCATGTGCCGTGGGGTCGCAACGCGATGTCACACTGTTCACGCCCTCGCCAATGATATGACCATCGGCATCCGCCACAACGGCCCCGAACGGCCCACCCAGGCGAGAGCGCGCGTTCTGGTGCGCCAGCGCGATGGCGCGGGCCATCAATTGATCCGGTGAATAGCCGCGTTCCACACGGTGCGCCCCGATGGCATCGGGATTTTTTCCGTGCGAACGCAAAACGCGGCGCACCACTTCAACCAGACGATTGGGCTCCACCGGTTTGCGCAGCACCTGTTTGATTTCATAACGGCTGATTTCCAGCAACAGATCCGTGCTGGGCTCATCGGTGATCATGATGATGCCGAATGTATGCCCCTTCACCTGACAATGACGGGCGAAATCAAAACCGGTTTTCGGCTGCATCGTTTGGTCGACAATAGCGATGTCGATATTGCGCGTATCGGCGATACGGGCCGCGGCCCCGCCATCGGCGGCGGTGATGACCTCGTACCCGTTCATGTACAGAAGGCCCGCAAGGTGATCGCGGTCATCTTCGTTTTGTTCGGCGATCAGCACTTGGAGGTTATTGGAAACGCGGCTCATTCAAACACCTGAAAAAATTGGACGGGAAAAAGTGTAGTCTTTTTTCTTTATTTGAAAAGCCTTGTTGAAACAGAAAGTCTCGGGTACCCTTTTTATAACAATAACGCACCCATCTTATAAAAACCGGGGCGTAAACAGGGAGAAGTACATGTTAGAAGACCGCAAGGGCGCGCAAAGCGCCTTCGATTCTGTTGCCGGAAACGATAACAACGCCGGCGCACCGGTGACAGCCGCGCCCACGTCAACCCCCACGTCAACCCCACAAACCGCGAACACCCCCGCGACATCAAACTATTTCAACCAGATGGTATCCGCCGCGCCGCATGAACGCGTGCTGATTCTGGAAGGCCCGATTACACAGGAACTGGCCATCAATGTGCGCATTCATCTGATGAAGATGGAAGCCGCCAGCCCGGATGAGCCGATTACCATTCTGATCAATTCCCCCGGTGGGTTGGTCAGCGCGGGCCTGGCCATTTATGACACGATTCAATCACTGGAATGCCCGGTGCGGACCTATGTCACCGGCACCGCCGCATCCATGGGGTCCCTGCTGTTGGCCGCAGGTGCACCCGGTGAACGCCGCGCCGCGCCCAATGCCCGCATTATGATTCACCAGCCATCCGGCGGATCGCAGGGCAACGCCACAGAAATGGGCATCAGCCAGAATGAAATCGAACACACCTATCGCCGTATGGCATGGATATATGCCGCCCATGCGTTTGATGCGGCCAAAAGCCCGGCCTTTGATAAAAAGGTCGCGGACAAGATGAATGATCTGCAAAAAACCGCCCCGGCATCAGGGGGCGCGTGGACGCCGGATACGTTGAAAATGACCGCCCTGGCCCACCTGTATCACGCCGTGATGAAACAGGATTATTACCTGTACGCCGAAGAAGCCAAGGATATGGGCCTGATCGACAAGATCGAGTACCCGGACATGAACATCAAATCGACGATGGACCCGAAACGCGCCAAGACCCTGAACCGCATTGCCGAAGCCGAACGTCTGGCCAACAAACATCACCGCGATAACCGCCCGGAACCGAGCGCGTTTTAAATCGCAAGACAAATACCCCAACGAAAAAACGCCGCCCCATAAACCGGGCGGCGTTTTTTCATGATCGGATTTTAAAATCAGGCGCGGCTGAAAATACTGTGCAACATGCCATACCAAATCGCCGCACCCCAGAAGAGCAGGAACAAACCGGCCTGCACGAAAATGGAGCTGGCCATCGGGATCAGGAACGGCACCACCACCATGCCCAGACACAGCCCGCGCGCGCAATGTTTAAAATCCGCCGCAAAAAACCGGATTTGCGCCAGAAACACGCCCCAGAGCTGAAACGCCAGCACCGTGCAGAAACCATATAGAATCAGGCCCGGATCCGATACGGAAGATAGAAAACCGCGCATGATCACCGGTGCAATACACACCAAAACGATACAGACAAAAGCCAGAACCAGCGTGACCAGATGCGATGTAATATCGACCGTTCCCCCGGCCGGATACCGCCCGGACGCGGCCTTGGACAGCGGAACGACATTTTCTGTTGATGATGAATGCGAAATGGCAACCATTGACGAATCCCCCAAGACAACCACGAAGGAGCACGCAGACCGCGTGCCATTATGATTTTTTTGAAATGATGTGACAAAAAGGCAGGATAAAAAGAAAACGCGCAACGCAAGGTGATTCTACCTCGAATTGCGCGTTCTGAATATAGCGTTTAAAAAATTATTCCTGTAACCCGTCGGGGCCGCGATTGTGTCGCAGATAATCGCGCAAGGGCATCCCATCCAGCGACAGCCCGCGTATCACCGGTGCCCCAAACGCACCGGGCACCGCGATTTCCATCATAAAACGATCCGGTTCCGACACCACCAGACGATCCAGATCGGCGGCAAATTCTTCGGGAATGAAGTATTTTTGCGCCCCCGTTGCGGATGGTGTTGGAATACGGCTTTGGCACACACGATCCGCGCCCGGCGCGTCGCATTGCAGACGCGTGACGTTCATATAGGTTTGATCACCATTCAGGCACAAACAGCAATTGGGATCATTGTTGGAACAGGCCGGAGTACCCTCCGCATCCGCCTCCATCCAGTCATAGCGAAACTGAATATAGCGCCCGTGTAACAGATCCCGCGGATCATAGCCCGCGATTTTCACGGTCCAGATCGGGCCCGCCGTTTGATCCGTGGCCGCCTTGACCCACAATAAACCGGGCACCAGCAACGGCAAGAGCAACACTACGATCAAAATGATCTTTCGCATCGGTTCAGACATTTTTTCGCAGCCAGAGCAAAAACCGATCATGATTGTTCCCCATTATGATGTGACAACGACCGCACGTAACGATTGGCCCGGCGCAGGCCCCAGATCATGCCCAACATGGCCACCCCGGCGATAATCAAACCAAAACCCGTGGTCATCAACCCGGCAAAAGCCTCAAGGAAAATGACGTAAATACGAAGACCGATCAATGTCACCGCCAATGACACCAGACGCATCGCCCCGGTTAAATGCCCATAGAACCCCGCCCCGATCCAGAACGCGATGAAGGTCAGGCCAGCCATAAAACTGGAATCCGGCGACGGGATCAGGAACGGCAACAACACCGAAACCACGCACAACGCGCAATAGCCGACCGTGGCACGATAGAACGCTTTATCATCCACGCGGGTATTATACAGGGCGTAATGCACCGCCAGCCCCACGAGCGCAATCAACGGGACCCCAACCGCAACCATATAGGCCGCGCCATAATCCATACCGGAATCGCGGGCGATTGTGCCCAGCTCCCTGGCCCGGTCGACATACCACAACATTGTCGCCATCGTGCCCGTGAAGGTCAGCAGGATAAACCCGGC
This sequence comes from Micavibrio aeruginosavorus EPB, assembly GCF_000348745.1. Classification (NCBI taxonomy): domain Bacteria; kingdom Pseudomonadati; phylum Bdellovibrionota; class Bdellovibrionia; order Bdellovibrionales; family Pseudobdellovibrionaceae; genus Micavibrio; species Micavibrio aeruginosavorus. Next base: position 2,316,265 of record NC_020812.1, read on the forward strand.
CCGCATCACAACAAACGCCCAGACGGGACGGAATGTGCGGAACAGGCGCGTAAATCCATCGGCGCACATGGCCAGCGGCAACCACAGCGCCACCGCCACACTGTAAAACAACATCCAGATATCGGGCAGATCGCCCAGATATTGATCCATAATCACCGGGATAGCGCCCAAAAACGCCAGCACCCAGGGAATGGCGGTCAACATTGTACGGCCATAAATGACCATAAAGGGTGAAATCACAATCAGCCACAAGGCCAGCAACCCGCCCGCGCCGCCATTGAGGTGGTAAATCTGCCCCACCAGCGCCATGAAGGTCAGGGTCAGGCCCGCTAGGACCAGCACCGCACCTTCGCGCCAGACATCCATCCCGCGAGCATGGAAACGCCACACCGCAACCACCGCGCCGATATTCAAAATCGCATGCACAAGAAGTTTTGCCGCATCGGGAATGTCGTTCCAGTTGGCCCCGATCACCATCAACACCCCAACCAGAATGGCGAACAGCGACAACCCCATCAACCCGCCCGCGAACCGACCCTTTTGTCGGTTGCGTTCAAAATCGGTGATGGATGCGGCCTGATCGGCGGAGATCAACCCCGCCTGTTCCCAGGCTTTAATCTTGCGATGGACGCCAAACATATGATTTTCCCCTTATAATACGGGTGGTCATTGTGGGATTTGAGAAACAGAGGCGGGAGCAACGCGAACGCGAAAACCGGCCATTATCGTACATTTTTTTCAACGCCATGGACATGGTGTTTTTGATGCTGGTAGAATCATGCCTATGAAACCGTTTATCCCACCCCGCCGCGAATCAGAGCGCGGCAGTGTTTTAATTTATATCTTTATCGCCATTGCCGTTCTGGCCGCGCTGAGCTTTGCCGTGTCGCGGTCGGGCCGCGAAAGCGCGCAGACCATCAACAAGGAACGCGCCGATTTATGGGCCACGGAATTGTTCGATTATTCGAACATGCTGCGCCGCGCGGTCACCACATTGACCATCACCGGATTGACGGAAAACGATGTGTGTTTCCATGATTCCGGATGGGGTGACAACAGTTATCAATTTTCAACCGCCTGCCCCACGGCCAATCTGGTGTTCAGCCAATTGGGCGGCGGCGCGACATTCCAGAACCCGAATTACAATTTGCTCGATTCCAGTTACACGGCCCAGCCGGCCTATAAGAAATGGCACATTACCGGGGCCAACAGCGTGGCCGGTGTTGGTACAGATTGTTCCCCGACGGGGCCATGCAATGAATTGCTGGCCGTCCTGCCCTTTGTGCGGCGCGAGGCCTGCATCGCGGTGAACGCCAAGCTGGGCATCACCGATGACAAAACGGAACCGCCACAGGATGACGCCGGATTTGATTTGAGCGTTCCGTTCAAAGGATCGTATCCGGATGGTGAATCCATCAACACCGCGACGCTGGACGGAAAACGTGTCGGATGTTTCAAGGGCAATGGCGGTGTGATCGACGACGCCTATGTGTTTTACAGCGTTTTAATCGCCCGATAAGCCTATAAAAAACCCCACCGAACGGCGGGGTTTTTTATTGTCATGCGACGACGGGTTTATTTCGGCACAGGGGCCGTATGGCGGCGACGCGCCTTTTCCGGTTTGGCCGCACCCGGGTTGTTGTCATTGGCCACAGCCGCATCGTTGAACAGGAAGCGCAGTTTCTTATCTTGCCCTTCGCCTTGCGTGTCGACCAGAACGGCACCACCCTTGGCCAGTTCACCGAACAAAACCTGACGCGCCAACGGCGTGCTGATTTCGGTCTGGATCAAACGGCCCATCGGACGGGCCCCCATGTTGCGATCATAACCCTTTGTCGCCAGGTAATCGCGGGCATCGGCGCTCAGGTCGATTTTGACATTCCGTTCCGCCAGTTGGCCGCCCAGAATTTTGACGAACTTATCAACGATCGAACCCATCGTTTCCGGCTTCAGGTAATCGAAGCGGATTTGCGCATCCATACGGTTGCGGAATTCCGGCGGCAGGAATTTTGCCACTTCATCTTCGCGGGTAACCTCGTCACGGGATTCGGTATGGAAACCGATACTCGCAACTTTTTTAACCTCAGCATCGCGCAAGTTGCTGGTCATGATCAAAATCACGTTGCGGAAATCCGTGGTTTTGCCGTGGGAATCCGTCAAACGCCCATCATCCATCACCTGCAACAGGGCTTTCAGAACGTCCGGGTGGGCTTTTTCAATTTCATCCAGCAACAGCACGCAATTATTGTGCTTGGTCACGGCATTGGTCAGCTCACCGCCCTCATCATGGCCGACATAGCCCGGAGGCGATCCGACCAGACGTGCAACAGTATGTTTTTCCTGAAACTCGGACATATCGAAACGGACCAGTTGCGTCCCCAGCGTTGCCGCCAGTTGTTTCGCCATTTCGGTTTTCCCCACACCCGTCGGGCCGGTGAACAGATAACTGCCCTTCGGTTTGTTGAGGTCGCGCAGGCCGGCCTGGGCCAGCAATACGGCATCGGTCAGAGCATCAATCGCGGCATCCTGCTGGAACACGGCCTGACGCAGATCGGAATCCAGCGTGCGCAGTTTTTCCAGCCCATCGCCCGACAATTCCTTTTTCGGCAGGCGTTTAATGCGGGCGACGGTGTCTTCCATCTCGTCCTTGTCGATCACGGTTGTTGCGCGCGGTTCGACAATGCGGTGGGCCGCGGCACCATCCAGAAGGTCAATCGCCTTGTCCGGCAATTGGCGGTCGGCCATATACCGCACCGACAATTTCACAGCCGCTTCAATCGCTTCGTCGGTGTAGGTCACACCGTGGAAGGTTTCGTAGTGTTTTTTCAGGCCTTTCAGAATTTCGATGGCCTGCGCCGGGGTCGGTTCGGCCACGTCAATTTTCTGGAAGCGACGGCTCATCGCCGCGTCTTTTTCGAAATATTTAGCGTATTCGGAATAGGTGGTTGCACCAACGCACCGCACGCGTCCGCTGGACAGATACGGTTTCATGATATTGGCCGCGTCCATCTGGCTGTCGCTGCCGGTGCCGGCACCGATCAACATGTGGATTTCGTCGACGAACAGGATCACTCCCGGCGTGACTTCCAACTGGGTCAATACGGCTTTCAGGCGTTTTTCAAAATCACCGCGATATTTCGATCCCGCCGTCAGCGCCGTCAGGTCGAGCGAAAACACGGTCGCGCCCAGCAATTTGTCCGGCACATTGCCATTGACGATGTCCAGCGCCAACCCTTCGGCCACAGCCGTTTTGCCGACGCCCGGCTCACCCACCAGAATGGGGTTATTTTTCTTACGACGGGACAGAACCTCAATCGTCTGGTTGATTTCAGCCTGACGCGCCAGAACCGGGTCAATCTTGCCCGAGGCCGCCAGTGTATTCAGGTTGACCGCAAATTGTTCCAGCGGCGGGCGTTCATCTTCTTCGCCCTCGCCTTGCTGAGCGGAAGGCCGCTTGCTCAGGCCATAATTATCCGTGGCCGCGGCATCTTTCGGGTTCACCGTCGTTCCGTGGGTCAGGAAATTATCCAGCGTTTCGGCGCTGCCAATACCATGTTTTTCCAGCAAATGGGCGGCATGTGAACCGCGTTCGCGCATCAAGGCCAGCAACAGCGATTTGCTGTTGGCGATTGTTCCCGGGCTTTTGGTCGTGCTTTCGTAATAAACGCGATTCAAAATCGTACCCAGCGCGCCGCTTTTCTCCAGGTCGATATCCTGCAGATTGCGCGGGCTGACATCGAAATGTTCGATGATGAAATGTTCGGCTTCTTCCTTGATCTTGGCGACGTCAACTTTCAACGCGCTGAAAACCGCCTTGCATTCAGGATCGTCCAGCAGCGCCAGCAGCAAATGTTCCGGCATCATGATTTGATTGCCGCGTGCGATGGCGATGTCCTGGGTGCGCAATAAGGTAAGGCGCAGATTTTCAGATTGTTCCATGGCGATCCCTTGTCCCTACTCAAAAGAAGTTTCTTGTTTTTAAACCTGTTTGAAATTTATAGACATTTTACATAGGGGTGCCAAGAAGATTCTCTTGATTTATGGAAATAATTTTTCTTGCACTGGCAGATTTCAGCCATTTTTAACCCCCGTCCGGGGGCCCGGCGGGGGTTAAAGCCATTCCAGTTTTAAGGCATCAAATGGTTAATCCTGGTCGATTTTTTCGCGGGCGCCGGATTTGCGGGCCTCTTCATAATCGAAGACCAGCTCCCCGCCCTTGAAATCAACATGGGCGACGCCGCCCTTGGTCAATTTGCCGAACAGCAATTCTTCGGCCAGCGGGCGTTTGATTTTTTCCTGAATGACGCGGGCCAGCGGACGCGCACCCATGGCCGGGTCATAGCCGATTTCGGCCAGATGGGCACGGGCTTCGTCCGACAACACGATGGTGACATCGCGATCGGCCAATTGGGCTTCCAGTTGAATGACGAATTTATCGACAACGCGCGCAACCGTTTCCGGTTTCAAATTCTGGAACGGCACGATGGCATCCAGACGGTTTCTAAATTCCGGCGTGAACAGGCGGCGGATTTCATCATTGTCCGAATCTACCTCCATCGTGCGGCCAAAGCCGATGGGCGATTTCGCCATCTGGGCCGCGCCCGCATTGGTCGTCATGATCAAAATGACATTGCGAAAATCGACCGTTTTACCGTTGTTATCGGTTAGTTTGCCGTAGTCCATGACCTGCAGCAAAATGTTGTAAAGATCCGGGTGCGCCTTTTCGATTTCATCCAGCAACAAGACGCAATGCGGATGCTGGTCAATCGCATCGGTCAGCAAACCGCCCTGTTCAAACCCGACATAGCCGGGCGGTGTACCGATCAGGCGGGACACCGAATGCTTCTCCATATATTCCGACATGTCGAAGCGTTTTAATTCAACGCCGAGTGATTTCGCCAGTTGCCGCGCCACTTCGGTTTTACCAACCCCGGTGGGGCCGCTAAACAAATACGACCCGATCGGTTTTTCCGCATCGCGCAGACCCGCGCGCGCCATTTTGATGGAATCGGACAGCACCGCAATCGCCTGATCCTGGTCATAGACCATGGTTTTCAGATCGCGGTCGAGGTTCTTCAATAATGTGCGATCATCCTTGTTCACCGCCTTGGCCGGGATGCGCGCGATGACCGCGATTACATCCTCGATATCCTTTACGGTGATGGTTTTCTTGCGTTTCGATGCCGGCACCAGCATTTGGGCCGCACCCACTTCGTCAATAATATCAATCGCCTTGTCCGGCAATTTGCGGTCGCCGATATAGCGAGCGGAGAGTTCCACCGCCGCCTTGATCGCGTCGTTGGTGTATTTCACATTGTGGTGTTCTTCGTAATAGGGTTTCAGCCCTTTGAGAATTTTAATCGCATCATCGATGCTTGGTTCCTTCACATCGATCTTCTGGAACCGGCGGACCAGCGCACGGTCCTTTTCAAAATGGTTGCGGTATTCCTTGTATGTCGTGGACCCGATGCAGCGCAAAGACCCGTTCGACAAAGCCGGTTTCAACAGGTTCGACGCATCCATCGCCCCGCCCGACGTGGCCCCAGCGCCAATCACGGTGTGGATTTCATCAATGAACAGAACGGCATTATCGACCTTTTCAATTTCGCCCAGAACGGCCTTTAACCGCTCCTCAAAATCACCGCGATAGCGCGTGCCCGCCAGCAACGCGCCCATATCCAGCGCATAGATCACGGCGGTTTTCAAAACGTCCGGCACTTCGCCATCGACGATGCGTTTGGCCAGCCCTTCGGCAATGGCCGTTTTGCCGACACCAGGATCACCCACATAAAGCGGGTTGTTTTTGGATCGACGGCACAGGATCTGCACCGTGCGGTCCACTTCCTCGTGACGGCCAATCAGCGGGTCGATCTTGCCGCGCCGCGCCTTGTTGTTCAAATTGGTGCAATAGGTTTCCAGCGCATCGCGCCCCGGTTTGGCATTTTTATCTTCGCCACCGGCTTCACCCGGTTCGGTGCCTTCGGGCGGGCGGATTTCGCTTTGCTCCGGCACCTTGGCGATACCGTGGGAAATGTAATTCACCGCATCAAAGCGCGTCATGTCCATTTCCTGCAGGAAATGGACCGCATTGGATTCACGTTCCGAGAACATGGCGACCAGAACATTGGCCCCGGTCACTTCCTCGCGCCCCGAGGATTGCACATGGATGGCCGCGCGCTGCAACACGCGCTGGAACGCGGTGGTTGGTTTGGATTCTTCGCCGTTCCGGTTGATCAGATAGGTCAGTTCATTGTCCAGATAGTGCGCCAGTTGATCCTTCAGATCCGGCAGGGAAATGCCGCAGGACCGCAGCACCGCCATCGCGTCCTGATCATCGGTCAGGGCCAGCAGCAAATGTTCCAGCGTCGCATATTCATGGCCGTGGTCATTGGCCAGGGCCAGAGCGCGGTGGAGCGTTTTTTCAAGATTGCGTGAAAGCATGGCAGGACATCCGGACGCGGAAAAGGTTGGACACTGTATTGATATAGTATTTTCCGGCAAAAGTTAACGACCGGAGGTTCATTTGAGTATGGAATGATTCGAATTGATAAAAGGTGAAGAATGGTGAATGAAATCAGGGCGTTTTCATATTCGCCCTCACTCCTTCTCCATCGTACATTGGAGGGGTTGTTCGCTGGCGCGGGCGAAATCCATCACCTGGGCCACTTTGGTTTCGGCGACTTCATAGGTGAAGATGCCGCAGATGCCGACGCCGCGGCGGTGAACGTGCAACATGATGTCGGTGGCTTCCTGACGATTCTTGGCAAAAAACCGTTCCAGAACATGGACGACAAATTCCATCGGCGTGTAATCGTCGTTCAACAACAAGACCTTGTACATTGACGGCTTTTTCGTCTTGGGCCGGGGTTTCAGCAACAGGCCGGCTTGGCGGCGCTCTTCGCCCTCGCCATCATGATGGTCGCCATGATCATCGCCATCATCGCCCATACCCTGACCAATCCCCTGAATAGACGCATCAAAATGCGGCCCGAAATGGGGGCGGGGATCGTTTGCATCATCATTGGCCATCAGCCAGAAATCCATATCGTCTTCAATCCAAAAACTGGTCATTGCTCACACGCTCGCTCAAAAGTCTTTTTTCTGTGGGGCGCGGAAACTGCCACCAATATTATAACGAATTATGAACAGAATCAGGAAAAATTAAAAATCATCAAAACAATCCCGAATCCGTTTGTTTTTCGCCTTTTCAGACGCGCATCCTGAAACAAAATTGCGCACGAACACCGAAAGATCAACCGTGTGGCAAAGAAAAATGCCCCTCAAATAAAAATGCTCGTTCCCGCAAGGGAACGAGCAGTTGGGAAGGTCACCATTTGGAATGGGACTCGGGCAGGACGGGGCGCGGGATTTACGCGGCCAGAGCGTCCGTAGCTTTTTTAATCGCCTTGCTGGCCTGCGCGTTCAGCGGTTCCAGCGTTTCGGTCGTAACCTTCAGGCCTAGTTCGGACAATTTGGTCGACGCGGCGACGAAATCTTCGAATTGCTGCTGCGCCAGTTTGGTTTGCGCGGCAGAAAAATCGTTGATCGTTTTGCAGCCCATCAGGGTTTTCAGCGCGGCGGCATTTTTCTCGGCCGCGTCCTGAGAGATGGACACATAGGTTTTCAGGATGTCTTCAAACCCTTTGGCGAACACGGACCCGGCTTGGGTCAACGCTTCAACCTGTTCCTGACCCAGCGCAGAGGCGTCTTTGGTCAGTTTTTCAAAATTTGCTGTGGTGGCCTTGGTCGTTGTCATGATTTTCTCCGTAACTTCAGTCGCTTGTGTTTCAACTTGTGTTTCACCAGGGGCCTTCAGGGCCTGCACGTTACCCGTGGCGGCTTTGGTGGCCTTTTTTTGGGGTGCTTTTGCTTTTTTCGCGGTCATGATGGCTCTCCCTATCCTTTTGCTTATAATTTATCAAAGAATATGATGCATTGCACAATACCAAGGTAACACCCACACCCCGGGTCGTCAAGGGAAAAAATGGTGCATTGCACAAAGCTTCTCAAAATGAAAAAAGAACCCCTGATTCACCGCTCCTGCATCGGACGGACTATCCCTGAGGCTGTATGCATTTTTTCGTGCGGATTCATAGACTTTAAGGGTCTGCCCGCCTATCATGGTGGTATGAGTCGGACCCGCCGTGGTTGCGATCCGGCTCTGCCATGGGGCCAGACCACCGGACCATGGCGCGTACAAGAAACGAAAAGCATACAGGATCTCTTCCACAATGGGATACGACGTGGCCACTCTCCGTCAGCACGCTCGCACATTTTTCTCCGCCGCCCTCGGGCTGGGCCTGATGGCCGGGCTGATGATGGGCGCGACCCCGGCCCACGCCGCCAAGAAGAAATCACAAGACAACCCGCGTTATGCCTCGATCGTCATGGATGCCGACACGGGCGCGATTTTGCATGAACGCTATGCCGACAAAAGCCTGTACCCCGCGTCACTGGTCAAAATGATGACCCTGCTGATGGTGTTTGAGGCGATGGACCGCGGTGAAATGAATTTGAACACCCGCATCCGCATTTCCAAACACGCCGCCAGCATGCAGCCCAGCAAAATCGGTTTGAAAGCCGGATCGACCATCCGCGTGGAAGACGCCATTCTGGCGCTGGTGACCAAATCCGCCAACGACATGGCCGCCGCATTGGGCGAGGCCGTGGGCGGAACGGAATCCAATTTCGCCAGCATGATGACGCGGCGGGCCCGCGAAATCGGTATGCGCAACACAACATTCCGCAACGCCTCTGGCCTGCACCACCCGGCGCAGGTATCGACCGTGCGGGATATGGCGATTTTTTTGTCCCGCCATATCATCTATAACCAGCCGCGGAATTTCCGGTTCTTCAGCACCAAGAACTTCCGTTATAACGGCGTGAATTATCACAACCATAACCGGTTGATGAGCACCTATGCCGGTATGGACGGCATGAAAACCGGTTACACCGTTCCGGCCGGTTTCAATCTGGCCGCCACGGCCGTGCGCAATGACCGCCGCCTGATCGCCGTTGTCTTTGGCGGCCGCACCACGGCCAGCCGCAACGCCCACGTTGCCGATTTGCTGGACCGCGGATTTAAACAAATTGGATCGGGTCAGGTGATGATGGCCCAAACCAACGTTCGCGCCACCACCCCGGCCCCGGTTCCCAACCGCAAGCCGGGCTCGGACACGGGCACCACCGTCGTGGCCGCAACCCATTTTGAAGAAATGATGGGCGCGGGCGATTCCGACCCCACCGCATCCACCCGGATTGAAAGCGGCATGGTCGCCGTCAATGCGTTGCGCAATGCCGGCGCGGTATCGCGCGCAGAGCCGCACGCATCAGGACAACAACCGACACAACAACCAGTACAGCCCCAGGTCATTCGCACCCCGGCGGCCCAGGCCGCCCTGCAACCGCAACCCATGACCACCACCGCACCGATTGTCACATCGGGTGCCGAGCAAACATGGTCGGTGCAGATCGGCGCGTTCACCAACCGCATGAAAACCGACCAGCTTCTGAGCAATTCACAGGGCAAGTTGCCCCCACAACTGGCCCAAGTGGCCCAGCCGGTGATCGTTCCCTTAAGCGCAGGCAGCAGCACGGTCTTCCGCGCCCGGATCAAGGGCTTTTCCCGCAATCAGGCCATCGAAGCCTGCCGCTATTTCACCGATTGCATGACCATTTCACCCCGCGCATTCTGAGTAAAGGATCCTGCCGATGACGTCGCTGAAAGATAAAACGATCGTCATCACCGGGGCCAGCCGCGGCATTGGCGCCGCCATAGCCGAACGCGCCGCGCGCGACGGGGCCAACATCGCCATTCTGGCCAAATCCGACACGCCCCACCCGACATTAAAGGGCACCATCCATTCCACAGCCGAGGCCGTGGAAAAGGCCGGGGGTCAAGCTTTGCCGTTGGCCGTGGATATTCGGGATGAAAACGCGGTGGCGGGTGCCATCCAAACGGTCGCCGCCACATTCGGCCGGATCGACATGGTGGTGAATAACGCCAGTGCCATCCACGCCGCCCCCACGCCCAACACGCCGATGAGCAAATACGATTTAATGATGGATGTGAACGCGCGTGGCACATTCGCCGTGGTGCAGGCGGCCCTGCCCTATCTGCAAAAATCCGGCACAGCCCAATCCCCGGCGCAGATTTTGACCCTGTCCCCGCCGCTCAATCTGGGCAGCCAGTGGATTGGGCGCTGCCCGGCCTACAGCCTGTCGAAATATGGGATGAGCCTGTTGACCATGGGGTTTGCGGCGGAATTTAAAGACTGGCATATCAACGCCAACACGCTGTGGCCCCAGACATTGATCGCCACCGATGCAGTGCGCGTGTTTTTCGCCGATGCCTACACCGCGTCGCGCACGCCCGAGATTGTCGCCGAGGCGGCCTACGCTATTTTAACGGGGTGCAATGGCCGATTTGAAACCGGCCAGCATTACACCGATGAAAGCGCCCTGCGCCTGGTCGGGATAACCGATTTTGAAAAATATAATACGACCCCTGGGCTGGACCCGGTGGATGATATTTTCCTGGATTAGGATATGCAGCAAAAACGCAACGCTTCGCCGGAATCCGGCAATGTTATTTTCTTTATCCTGCTGGGCATTGCACTGATCGGGCTGGTCACGGCCGCATTGCGGTCGGGCGGATCGGAAAGCGCGAATATCGACGCCGAACAAATGGTCATCAAAGTGTCCCAGGTGCAGCAAAATGCCAGCGCGCTGGCCCGCGCCACGGAAGTCGCATACCAGAATGTCCGCGAAGAATCCGCCATCAGCTTCGCCCACCCCGACGCCCACAGCGATTACGGCACATACGGCACCACCCCATCCGCCGAAGTCTTTCACGTGCAGGGGGGCGGCGCGGATTATCTGGACCCGCCCGCCGGCATCAATGACGGCACCGCGTGGCAGTTTTACGGCACGACCGCCGCCCCGGATATGGGCACAGATGCCGCCGATTTGATCGCAGTTTTACCCAACGTCACGCCGGAATTTTGCACAGCGATGAATAAATCGCTGGGCCAGTTGGCCGCGACCAATGACACAGGCACCTGTGTTTATGATTCATCGGGCGTCCGCTTTAGCGGCGTCTTTGCCGTTGCGCCGAACACAATGGATGGGTCCAGCTTCACCTTCACCCCGGCACCCCAGGCCTGTGTGACCTGCACCGGGGCGGGGAATACGCAACATTTCTACAAAGTTATTCTGGCGCGGTAGAAAATTACTTCACCAGCGGCGTGGGTTGTGACGCTGTCACAGGGGCGGGCGGCGCATAAGGCGGCGTGGTCGCGGCCGAAGGATAAATGGGTTTGGCCTGATGCGCGGGCTGGTTCCCGGACGCTGTTTCCGGCGGCGGCGTGGTGGCGCTATAGGCCATACCGGTCGCCAGTTGATCGCGCTCCGCTTTGGTCATGCTCATTTCACGCAGTTGGCGTGTGGCGGGCAGCGTGTAATCATAGGCTGAGAGCACACGGCCCGTTTCCGCCTGGATCATCTGCAGGGACACCATCAAATAATCTTTGCCACGGGCATAGGACCCGTACATTTGCACCAGTCCCGGCTTGCCCATACCGCTGGACGTTGACGGGGTCACACCCTTCATCACCGGTTTCGGTGCACCAACGCCCACTTGCGGGGCCATGATGGTGGACGGCACGCTGTCCGGCGGCAAACCGCCCGTGTAAACGTTATAGCCCAACTGCACAAACCGTGCGCCCAGCTGGCTGGACACGGTTTGACCGAAGGGGGTCAGTTCGCCGGGAACGGCAACATCATAAAGCGGGAAAATCTGGACCGGTGTGGCCGCATTCACATGCGCGCGCGATTGTTGCGCCAGCATATCCGCCGCCGCATACGACGAATCCGTCAGATTGATTTTTGATGTATCAAACAATTCATCCTGTACCGCCAGCGCAACGGCACATGCACTGAGCACACCGCCAACGCCCAGCAAGGCACAGGCCCCAAGAACCAGCGATGGCAATCGAACAGACATCATCGCATGCTCCCGCGTTTTAGAAACCGCTATCAACAACAACCGGATCGCTGGATACGTCCGCGACCGGCACCGGAGGATTGTTCATGTAAACAGGGGCGGCGGATACATCAACCGACCCATGTTGACGGGTGATTTCCTGTCCCTGGACGATCAGGAAAATTTCCGCGTCCAGCGTATAGGAACCAGCGCCATTCTGGGCGCGATCGGCAATGGCATAGCCCAGAGAGAACGGCCCCTCGCCCACAGAGTTTGATACCGGAATGCCCTGATTCTGCATCGCGCGGCGCAGCGCCATTTCCATGGCCGCATCACGGTTGGTGTGGGCCGGATTCGTAATCACCATCGTCGGCTCCATCGGGCGGCCGAAATTACGCACCAGTTTGGTCAGCAAATCTTCGGCAACGATGGTCAGGGAATCAATATCCGCATTGGTAAAGCCGGGTGGCAGACTTTCGGTTTGTTGCACCGGAGCCTGGTCCACAACAACAGCCGGGGCCGTGCCCTGACCAACCACATGTGCGGGTTTGGACGCTTCCTTGCCCGGCGGGGCCTTGTACACTTCGTTATGGTAGGTGTAGCCCGTTGGCATGGTTGTATCCGCGCAAGCCGCAAGCCCGCCCGCAAAAACAACAGCAGAAGCCAATGTGAAAACACGCACCAGACGGGACAAAGCAGGCATGGTCAAATTCCTATCAAGACAAGTGGATGGCCGCGAGAGAATCAAGAAAGGCGGCATGGCAGAACGCCAGACCGGTTCATGCTATCAGGGATTGCCGGGAAAATATAGCCTGTGCGGGCGGGAAATTGCTTAGCCCTGCCCCTGCAATTTCTTCACAATGGCGGTCGTGCTTTTGCCCGCGACCACTGGAGCCAGCCAGACCACGCCGCCGCGGGATTGAACATAATCCGCACCATCGACATGCTTGCCTTCGTAATCCGCACCCTTGACCAACACATCCGGATTGATGCGGCGGATAATCAGCTCGGCCTTGTCATCCTCTTCGGCTGTGCGGCCAAAGATGACGACCAGATCGACCGCGCCCAGCGCCGCCAGAACCTGCGCCCGGGATTGTTCATCATTGATCGGGCGGTCTTTGCTTTTATACCGGCGGATGGATTCGTCGCAGTTCAGGGCCACAACCAGACGGTCACAGCGCGAGCGCGCCTGTGCCAGATAGGTCACATGACCGGGGTGCAGAATATCAAAAGCACCGTTGGTGAAGCCGATTTTCAAACCCTGCGCCCGCCAGCCTTCGACGATGTTTGCGGCGGCATCCCAATCATCACACACCGGGGCGATCATGTCGCCAATGGCGTCATCGGCATCCAGCTCTTCGATCAAAATCGGGGCCGTGCCCACTTTCCCCACGACAATCCCCGCGGCCCGGTTGGCCAGATGGGCGGCATCATCCAGATTCAGGCCCGCGGCCAGCCCGGCGGCGATGGTGGCAATCACCGTGTCGCCGGCACCAGACACATCAAACACGGCGCGCGCCTGCGCCCGCAGATGCATCGGCGTGCCATCGGCGCGCACCACGCTCATCCCGTCCTGGGACCGGGTGGCGATGACGCAATCAATGCCGGAGGTTTGAATTAAATGCCGCGCAGCCACGACAATGTCGCCATCGGTGGCATTGGGCAAATTATTGGTGGCTTCGGCCAGTTCCTTGCGGTTCGGCGTCACAATGCTGGCCCCGCGATAGATGGAATAATCCCGCCCTTTCGGGTCGACCAGAACCGGAACGTTGCGGGCCTGGGCCGCGTCAATGACACCCGCAATCACCGCAGGCGTCAGCGTGCCCTTGCCATAGTCAGACAGGATCAGGGCGCGCGCGCCGTCATTCAGCGCTTTCTCGACCTGCGCAATCAGGCGCGCAGCGACATCGTCGCCCACAGGCCGCGCTTCTTCGGCATCCAGCCGCAACAGGTGATGATTCCCCGCCATAAACCGGGTTTTCACAATCGTCGGACGATCCGTCGCCACCAGCAAACCAGTATCATCGGCACCGATATCGGCCATCATGGCGCGCAGCGCGGCCGCATCGGCGTCGTCACCCACAACCCCAGCCAGATGCACGCGCACACCCAGCCCACGCAGATTGGCCAGCACGTTGCCCGCCCCGCCCAGAACCGCCCGGGTCGTGGTGTTGGACAAGACCGGCACCGGGGCCTCGGGCGACAGACGCGCCGCATCACCGGTGACATACCGGTCGAGCATGAGATCGCCAATGACGGCCACAGTTGCGTTTTGCAAAGAAATGCGAGTCATAATATCCAAAGGATCTATGGGGCAAGCCCCTGTTTTTTCAGCATTTTATGGGCGGCTCGCGCCTGTCCTTGTCTTTTTGCCTGTTTGTTTAGGTTTCGTCAACGTTTCTCCGCTTTAATGGTAGGAACAAAAGACGGGTTTGGGATTAATTTTCGGGGAATTTTCGGGGTTTTTGAGTGGGTTTTGAATCGGGCGGATCATCATTAAAATCACACAGCCAGGGCGGCGTGCTGAACCGGATCAAAGCATCCGTCGACCGCAACCGTCTGGGCGAAGTGCTGGTTTATACCGGGGCCTTAACGCCGCAGGAACTGCGCTACGCGCTGGCCCGGCAGAAGACCTCTGGTTCGTCCGAACCGCTGGGCCGCGTTCTGCTCCGCGAACGCATGATCCGCCGTCAGGATTTATACCGCGCTTTGGCCCAGCAAATGACGCTGCGCCTGATGGCCGCGTCTCTCGCCATTGCTCTGGGCTTCACCATGTTCGGCATCAAACGGGCCAACGCGGCATCCGTGCGCGATCTGCCGGCACAGGTCACATTGGCCAGTGTTGCCAACAATGCCTTCACACCGGTGAATTATTATCCGAACCTGCTCGGTGCGGATGAAAAACAATCCACGAATTTGAAACCATTCACCAAGTGGACGGACATGTTCGTGCGATTCGAAACCGCCATGAACGGCGCATCGGCCAAGGCCAGCATCAAGACCATCAAGGCCGAGATTGAGCCGTTGCAGGGTTTGCCGCTGGACGCCATGGCCGCGCGCGTGAATAGCATTGCAAACGCTGTTCGCTATATCGAAGACAAGGATAATTACGGCAACAGCGATTACTGGGCCACCCCGGTTGAATTTTTCGCCCGCGGCGGTGATTGCGAAGATTACGCGATTGCCAAATACACCATGCTGCGCGCGTTGGGCGTGCCGGAAAGCCGCCTGCGCATCGCCATTGTGCATGATCTGCAAAAAAATATTCCGCACGCCGTTTTGGTTGTGTATACGGATGACGGCGCATTGATCCTGGACAACCAGAACAAGAGCGTGCGCACCGCGAATTCGCTGACCAGCCGCTATCGCCCGATCTTTTCGATCAACCGCGATGCATGGTGGTTGCACAACAAACCGCAAGGCACGGTTCTGGCATCAGCCCAGTAGGATTTTGAAGTTTTAAGTTCCCTGTTCAACTAAAAAAGCCCGGACCAAAAATCCGGGCTTCTTTCTTTTTCTGATGACACCATCAGGGGCTTTTTCTGATTACACCATCAGGGGACCGCGCCCCAAATTTTTCCAGTCCGGCTTATTCCGATCGGATTGACGGATCCACGCCCCCATGGCCGCATCCCCCGTTTGTCCATCCGCATAGACAATATCGGCACGCAAGATAACACTATGATATCTTGGCGTATAACGACCAATGAAACACTTGCCATCATTAAACACTTCGACCAGTTCAAACCCGACATAACGGGCCGAATCGTGGATGACCACTTCTGGCCCCTTCATGTCCTTCGTGGACCCAGAACCGGGGTTTTCTTTGCGGCGAAAGGTCATCAGCACAGGATTATCCTGCGCCGGATATTCAGGGTTCTGGCCATTGGCACGGACACGGAAAACAAAGCATCCGTTATCCTGTCGGTCCAACGACACATCAAACCCTTCGATTTTCTGCCGCACGACAGGGCCGCCAAACAGATGCGCCACAGCCGCACGAAACAGTTTTTTCAGAGTCATGGTCGCATTCCCTGGTTTAGATTGTTGCATCCG
This sequence comes from Micavibrio aeruginosavorus EPB, assembly GCF_000348745.1. NCBI lineage: Bacteria > Pseudomonadati > Bdellovibrionota > Bdellovibrionia > Bdellovibrionales > Pseudobdellovibrionaceae > Micavibrio > Micavibrio aeruginosavorus. The sequence goes on from NC_020812.1 coordinate 2,332,304, forward strand.
GATGGTTTTGCTTTTGCGCCAGCGTGATCGTGGATTGACGCGGGATCAGGCGGACATTTTCTTCGGTTCTGTACCCACCGAAAGTCGTGATTTTTGCCCGCAAAACAACACCGTGATAGGCACGCGCGGAATCAAACGCCTCGACCAGTTCAAACGCCTTGTATTTCGTATTTTTTTCCACGAACAAACGACCATCAACGAAACCACGGCGGCATTCCGTGTCATGGTCGACCCGCAGGATTGTGTCCTGATCCGCCGCCGGATAATCCGGGTTCTGGCCATTGGCACGAATGCGCAATTCGAATGTGTTGTTGTCCATCCGCTTGATCGCCGTATCGAACCCATCGACATAACAATAAAATTGAGGACCCGCTCCAAACAAACGCGCGGCTTTTTTAAAGATATTTTGCAGTTTCATAACACACCTTCTTTTTTCAGTTTTTTGTCGTCTTCTTTATTACAACGGATCACCGCGGCCACGGGCCCTTTTTCATTTCACATGAACAGGAATCGCACGGGTTTACTTTGCCACCGAACGAAACATGATCGAGGCGCAACGTCGTTTCTTTCGTCCCTTCAATCGCGCAAGCCGGGCGCAAATCCTGCGCCAGCGGGCGACCAACGGAATCAAAGGTCAGTTGCAGAGATTCAAACACCATGGCCACGTTCGCATGGATGGATTGGTCAATCGTCTTTGGCAGGACAAACGTCGACACGTGGACGGAACGGCCTTCTTTCATCCGGTCGCGCACCTTGTCATTATCACCCACGCCCGGGGGCAGATAAAAAACCGTGCCTTCAAAATCCTGACGCATGGCATATTCGCCGCTGGCGGCCACATGGCTGGTCGCATAGCGATTAAAAGCCACCACCAGATTGCGCACAGTAAACGGACCGGGATTGGCGAAACGGTTCATGCCGTCGTCATATGCATTCATCGCCATCACAGTCGTCTGGATCACCTGATACACATCATTCGAAAAGCCACGATAATGTTCCAGCACGCCACCCGGCACGAACATTTTCTGTGCGCGGGCCATCAATTCATCCCGGCCAACCGCAACATTCAAGCCATGGGACCAGATCGCTTCGCGCATTTTTTGTTCCAGCGCCGCATCGCCGCGCGCAAGATTGACGATATTTTGCGTCAGGGCATCCTGTAGCAATTCCGTCGTATCCTGCGGAAGGATTGCATCCATCATGGCACCCGGCTCCTTGGGTTTGTCTGATCTGGGGGAAGGCTATCTTTATCGAAAGCCGTTTTTTATGTCAATAAATGTCTTTTCTGTTTCATTTTCAAACGGATAGGCAAAAACAAAGGGCCCCGATTTGGGGCCCTTTTATTTCATTCCGCGTCCAGCTTACTGGCAGGCGAGACATTCGTCGTATTTCTTGTCTTCGCCCAGTTCCGGTTCGCGGTTGCCTTCGGGCTTTTGGCCTTCTTTGCTGCGGGCCCAGCTGGCGGCGGATTCGGCGCGCTGGATCGATTTGGAACGGCAGTAATACAGCGACTTCACGCCCTTTGCCCATGCTTCCCAGTGAATGCGGTGCAGGTCGCGCTTGTGCACGTTGCCCGGCAGGAAGACGTTCAAGGATTGCGCCTGGCAGATAAACGGCGTGCGGTCCGCCGCATGTTCGATCAACCAGCGCTGGTCGATTTCGAAGGCGGTTTTGAACACGTCTTTTTCATCCTGGCTCAGGAAGTCCAGATGCTGGACCGATCCTTCGTTGGTGAAGATGGACGACCAGATATCGTCGTTATTCAGGCCTTTTTCTTCCAGCAATTTTTCCAGATACGGGTTTTTCACCGCGAATGATCCGGACAATGTTTTGTGGTTGTACGCATTGGCCGCGTTCGGTTCGATCCCCGGGGATGCACCGCCGGTGATGATGGAAATGGACGCCGTCGGCGCAATCGCCATCTTGTTCGAGAAACGCTCCATAATGCCGTAATCGGCGGCATCCGGACATGCACCACGTTCGTGGGCCAGCTTCACCGACGCGTCATCGGCTTGGCGTTTAATGTGTTGGAACATGCGACGGTTCCAGACCTTGGCCATCACCGATTCCATCGGGATCATTTTCGATTGCAGGAAGGAGTGATAGCCCATCACACCCAGACCAACCGAGCGTTCGCGCATGGCGGAATATTTCGCCCGCTTCATCGAATCCGGGGCCTTGTTGATGAAGTCGGTCAGAACGTTGTCGAGGAAACGCATGACGTCTTCGATAAAGGTCGGGTGATCCTGCCACTGTTCGAACAGTTCCAGGTTCAGCGACGACAGGCAGCACACGGCCGAGCGTTCATTGCCCAGCGGATCTTTACCCGTCGGCAACGTGATTTCCGAACACAGGTTCGACATCTTCACATTCAGGCCCGCCATTTTATGGTGTGCCGGGATGCGGTCATTCACATGGTCGATAAACAGGATATAGGGTTCACCCGTTTCAATCCGGGCGGTCAGGATACGGATCCACAGATCGCGCGCCTTCACCCGGCCAACAACGTGGCCATCTTTCGGGGATTTCAGGGCCCATTCCTCGTCCTTCTCCACCGCGTGCATGAAGCTGTTCGGGATGACGACGGCGTTGTGCATGTTCAACGCCTTGCGGTTCGGGTCACCCCCGGTCGGGCGGCGGATTTCAATGAATTCTTCGATTTCCGGGTGCCAGACGGGCAGATAGATCGCGGCGGAGCCACGACGCAAGGAGCCCTGGGAAATGGCCTGGGTCAGAGAATCCTGCACCTTAATGAACGGCACAATCCCGGACGTTTTGCCATTGCGGCCAACCTTTTCACCGATTGAACGCACGTTGCCCCAGTACGAGCCAATGCCGCCACCACGGGCCGCCAGCCAGACGTTTTCGTTCCACAGCGCCACAATGTCTTCCAGGCTGTCGCCGGATTCGTTGAGGAAGCAGGAGATCGGCAGGCCGCGGCTGGTCCCGCCATTGGACAGGATCGGCGTCGCCGGCATAAACCACAGCTTTGAAATATAATCATAAATCCGCTGGGCATGGGCGGAATCATCGCCGTAATACATGGCGACGCGGGCAAACAGGTCCTGGAAGGATTCTTCGGGCAGGAGGTAGCGGTCTACCAGCGTGGCCTTGCCGAAATCGGTCAGGTTGGCGTCCCGGGAACGGTCAATCTGGATACGGTTGCCTTGGGGCACTTGGGCGACGTCAAACATGGCATGCTACTCCTGTAAAATTTCAAAAACTCTCCCTCGGCCACCTGCGGGGGTGGACACGGCGGGGCGGGCTGTCGGGGCTTGTGGATAGTGTGGATAAAACCACTATCCATTGCGGTCATCACAAATACAGCCTACTACATGTCGTGGTTGCCACCAAGATGACAAAATTCCTAGTCCCCCGGACGACCCCCTGCAAACACACGCTAAAAACGCCCGTGGCCGTGTGAGTTCAAGCCCTAAAATGAGTCTTATGCAGAGTTTTTTTATCCCCAAAAACGAAATCATCTTTCACGAATATCGCAAGGCTGCATTCCATATCGACACCATATCTTGTGTCCACCGGACCCTCCGGCCACCTTCCGGAAAAAGACGCCGCCCGCGATGACGCAGGCCCGAGGACACCGGGAACAATCCATTAAGTCCCTGATCCATCACAAGGAAACCATGATTGATATAGGGCCGGAACCCCTCTCTATCCACCCCTGATTCGCCCCCGATTCGCATGTAAAAATACAAATGTTTTCAATGGGATAGAGAAGCGGCGATTCGTATTTCTTGCCCACCCCGTCCCCACAAGCGTATGGTGCCGACACCCATAGAATAGATATGGATGAGGAGCGCGCACCCATGACACAGCACGGATTCATGATCGCCATTGGCGGATTGTCCGGATCGGGAAAATCGACACTGGCCGGACGTTTGGCGGCGGACACCGGCGCGGTCTGGCTGCGGTCCGATTCCATTCGCAAGGAATTGTGGGGCGTGGACCCGCTGACCAAATTGCCGCCCGAAGCCTATAGCCGGGATTTCAGCACCAAGACCTACGACACGCTGGCCAGCCGGATGGAGGACGCCTTGCGCGCCGGGCGGGTCGTGATTGTCGATATGAGCTTTGCCAAACCCGTTGAGCGCGCCAGCTTCGCCGACCGGGCGGCCGCCTGTGGCGCGGGATTCCATGGCATCTGGCTGGATGCCGCCTCGGACACCCTGAAAACCCGCGTCGATGCCCGCGTGGGCGATGTATCGGATGCCGATTCCAAAATCGTGACCATGCAACTGGGCTTTGATCTGGGCGACATTGAGTGGAGCCGGATCAACACCGACCGACCGGCCGACAGCGTTTACCGTCTGGCCTGCGCCTTGCTGGGTGTACAGGGCCCCCTCCGCGCGCCCCAGCCCAAACCGTAAGATTTTTCAGCCAATTCGGTCAAAACTTGGTATAAAGCGGGCGTGATCCCATTCCCTCACGAACCCCGTAAGGCCGCCATTATGACCAGCGCTGAAATCTGCCCCCTGATCCGCAAACGCCAGACCAAGATCGTCGCCACATTGGGGCCCGCGTCGGCCACGATTGAGATGCTGGAGAAACTGGTTCTGGCCGGGGTCGATGTGGTGCGGTTGAATTTCAGCCACGGCGAACATGCCGACCATGCCGCGCGCGTGAAAATTATTCGCGGGCTGGAAACCAAACTGGCCCGCCCGATTGCCATCATCGCCGATTTGCAGGGGCCAAAATTGCGCGTGGGCCGGTTCAAGGACGGGTCCATCACCCTGACCGCCGGGCAAAGACTGCGCCTCGATCTGGATAAGACCGAGGGCAATGACACCCGCGTCAATTTGCCGCACCCGGAAATCATCAACACGCTGAGCCCCGGCGCCTTCATCCTGTGTGATGACGGCAAGGTGCGGATGAAGATTGTTGAGAAGGGTGCGGATTTCCTGATCGCGGAAGTGGTCGCAGGCACGAAATTGTCCAACAACAAGGGCGTGAACGTGCCGGGCGTGATCCTGCCGATTCCGGCCTTGACGGAAAAAGACCGCAAGGATCTGGTCGCCGCCCTCGACATGGGTGTGGACTGGGTCGCGCAAAGTTTCGTGCAGCGCCCGGAAGATGTGGCCGAGGCCAAGAAACTGATCGGCGGGCGCGCCGCGTTGATGGCCAAAATTGAAAAGCCATCCGCCATTGAATTGTTCGCCGGTATCCTCGATCTGGTCGATGGTATCATGTTGGCGCGCGGCGATCTGGGCGTTGAAATTCCGCCGGAGGAAGTCCCCGCCCTGCAGAAAAAAATCGTGCGGCAGGTGCGCCAGTCCGGCAAGCCGATCATTGTCGCAACCCAGATGCTGGAATCCATGATTGAAAGCCCGGCCCCGACCCGCGCCGAGGCATCCGACGTCGCCACCGCCGTGTATGACGGCACCGACGCCGTGATGTTGTCCGCCGAAACCGCCGCCGGGAAATACCCGATTGAATCCGTATCCATCATGGACCGCATTTGCCAGCACGTCGAAGCCGACGATCTGTATCGCCGCATCATGGATGCCGATCATCCGGATGCCGACACCGATGCATCCGACGCCATCACCATTGCCGCATGTCAGGTGGCGCAGACGATCAACGCCGCCTGCATCACCAATTACACATCATCCGGATCGACCACATTGCGCACCGCGCGCCAGCGCCCGGCCATGCCGATTTTGTGCCTGTCGCATTCCGCACAGACCACACGCCGCTTGATGCTGTCTTATGGCGTGCATGCCGTTTACACGCCGGACATCACATCATTCGCCGACGCGGTCAAGATCGCGACGGAACAGGCCACGATTCAAGGGCTGGCGAAAAAAGGCCAGCGCCTGGTCTTGACCGCCGGAGTGCCGTTTGGCACGCCGGGATCCACCAACGCGCTGCGCGTGGCGTGGATTGAATGAGGGGGACTGAATGAGGGCGTTAACAGCCCATTAACCAAACCCGAAAAATCCGCAGAATAAGACGACTTTTTCCAAAGTTTGATGTGCGCCGTTTTGCGCACCACACAAAAAAAGCGCAGAAATCCCTGTAAATTTTGACAAGAACCGGGCAGACCCGTACCATAGTATATGGTTTGCATGATGAGAATCATGCGATCCGGGGGGCACGAAAATCCCCGTTTGAATCAGCGGCTGGCATCGGTCGTAACTGGTCCCGTTTCGTGAGGAACGCACGCCAGAGATGCCCTCTCTTTTTTCGGGAGTGTTCGCGCGTATTTTTTAAAAGGCTGGCCGCTTTTTCTGTTGTTGTCTTTCACGGCCCATTTAAGTCTGATTTCAAACGGATCATCAAACACGACTTCGGTGCCCCCGCATACGTGATGGCTTTTCGCCATGACGCATCATTCCGGGGGGATTTTATTGATGCAACGTCGTTTCGTGCTGCTTGCTCTGGCCAGTGCCGCGCTTTTCATTCTGCCGCAATCCGCATACGCGCAAGAAGCCCAGCCGGGTGATGCCTGCACCACCAACGGCGCCGTGCGATCCACCGGCGGCCCGGAACAAATGCCCCGCCGCATGCTGATCTGTAACGGCACCACATGGCAAAGCGCATTGGAACAAAGCACCGCCGGTGCGTCCCTCCTGCAAATCGGCAACGACGCCGGATCCTGCACCACGGCCAAGCTGGGCCGGATGCGGTATGACGGCACATCGACATGGGAATATTGCAACGGATCAACGTGGGCCGCACTGGGCGGCGGCAGCGCATCCGCCGCGGGGGCGAACCGGGAGATTCAGTTTAATTCCGGTGGCAGTTTCGCCACAGACCCCGATTTTACCTTCACAGCCGGCGACGTTCTGGTCGTTGGGCCAAACGAAATCGATCTGGCCAACGGCACCATCGCCCTGGGGGCGGACCCCACCGCAACAGCTTGGGGCAGTATCGGCCTGGGCGAAGGCGTCATCGCCAGCGGCGACAACGCGCTGGCAACAGGCATTTACACCTTCGCTGGGGGTGATGGTGCAACAGCCATGGGCGGATACACCAGAGCGGCCGGATATGCCAGCTTCTCTGTCGGTGAGCAAACTTTGGCCACCGGGGATTACAGCATGGCCTTTGGCCGCACCACCATGGCGGGTGACGGCGCGGACAGCGGCGCCCCGCTGTACAGCGCCACAAACCCCGGCACCGGTGAAAATGCCGTGTCATTTGGCTTGGGCTTCGTCAACACGCAAAACGCATGGCCGCGCACAACCGGCGACAGCTCCTTCGGCATTTTCATGGGCGCGCAGAGCAACGTCAATTTATCAACACCCAACACCATGGGTCTGTTCGGCGGTAAAATGGTGATTGATTCCACCATTCCCGCCACCAATCTGGTCGCGGATACGGAACTGGAAATTGATGGCACATTAAAAATTGGCAGTGGCGGCGAAGCGTGCGATGCCAATCGTGAGGGATCGATCCAATACCTCGCCGCATCCGACACATTCCAAGTCTGCGCCACGGCTGGAAGCTGGAGCGCGATGGGCGGTGGCGGATCGTTGTCCAGCCTGACCGCGGCGACGGCAACCAATACAATCAACAACGCCAACTTCACCCAGAACTGGCAATGGAACACAGTCACGACGGGCAGTGGCCTAGCCCTGAGTTCAACATCTGTGACCACTGGTAATGTTCTGTCGATCACGGCATCAAATACCGCCATGTCCGGTAATGCATTCTTGAGCACAATAAACAGCACCACAGCCAATGCTGCGGCCATCCAAGGTAGAGCGACAGGAACCAGTGGAGGTACCTACGCCGGATATTTTACAAACGGCAGTTCCAGCGGTGTTGGGGTTTATGGCAGCGCTTATGCCTCAAGCGGTGCAACTTATGGGGTCTGGGGCGCAAGTTCCAGCACAAGCAGCGGCACTGCAGGTGTTCTTGGACAGGCCACGGCAAGTTCTGGCGCGGGAACCGGTGTTTACGGTGCCGCCTGGGGAACGTCTGGTGCAAATCGCGGTATTTACGGCGCGAGCGCCAGCTCCGCTGGATATGGTGGATATTTCGCCAACACGAACGCCAGCGGCGGGTGGGGTGTTTACTCCGAAGACGATATTGGCCTGGCCGCCAACATGTACCTCAATTGGGGCGCAACACGTGGCAGTACCGGTTACGGGATTCGCGACAATGCCGGAACCATCGAATGTAAAAATTCTGGTGGCGCATGGGCCGCGTGCGCAGGCGGAGGCGGCGGATCTGCAGCAGGGGCAGACCGGGAGATACAGTTTAATTCTGGTGGCGCATTCGGAGCATCGAGCACGTTCAAATTTATGACGGACGGGGATATTCTGCTAACCGGAACACAAACGGGCACCGCCAGCGTTCCCGCAAGCGGTGCCGGAACACGCATGTTCCTGGACACACAAACCATGGCTCTACGCATTGGCACAGCCTACGGTACAGAGTGGGATAACGGCAATATTGGAAATTACAGCTTCGCCTTTGGCGAAGGAGCAACGGCAAGCGGATGGGGCAGTATCGCCTTAGGTGGGGGTGCATCCGCACTGGGTACTTTGAGCCTTGCTTATGGTGATACGTCTTCTGCCGAGGGAGACGGGAGTGTCGCCCTTGGAAGCTTTGTCCACGCCATGGGTGCCGGTAGCATTGCAATGGGCAACAGCACACATGCAGGAGAAAACTATGCGTTCGCCGTAGGGGATGCCAGCGTCGCATCCGGATACGCCGCTGCCGCTATTGGTGGGAGCAACATCGCAGCAGGGGTTGGGACCGCCGCTCTGGGTATGGAATCAGTCGCCACAGGATCGCATTCCATCGCTCTTGGTCACTATGTGATCGCCGGGGATGGGCAGTTTGATTCCGGAGACCCCACCCTTGGCAGCGCAAATGATACAGTCGGCGAAGCGAGCATGGCCATTGGCCTGATCACATCTGCCAATAGTCCAGGCACTTACCCCATGGTTACGGGCGATCAATCGCTCGGCATTTTCATGGGCAACCAAAATGCAGTGAATCTTGCCACCGCCAACCAGATGAGCTTGCTGGGCGGTAAAATGGTGATTGATTCAACCATTCCCGCCACCAATCTTGTCGCAGACACAGAGCTGGAAATCGACGGTACATTGAAAATCGGCAGTGGCGGCGAAGCGTGCGACGCGAGCCGCGAAGGATCGATCCGCTACATCGCCGCATCCGACACATTTGAGGCCTGCGCCACGGCTGGAAGCTGGAGCGCATTAGGCGGCGGTGGATCCCTGTCCGGCCTGACCGCGGCCACGGCGGCCAACACGATCAATAACGCCGCTTACGCCCAGGCCTGGCAATGGAACAGTTTGACAACAGGCACCGGACTGGCTCTTTCATCGTCTTCTGTCACATCGGGAAGAATTCTCTCTGTAATATCGTCCGGAACCAGTGCTACGGGCCCCGCCCTTTATGTAGAAGGCAACGGTAACAGCAGCAGCGGACACGGGATCAGAGCAATGGTCAACAACAGCTCAGGCAGCAGTTACGCCATGTATGGAGCAACTTTTGGATCAGGGGCTGGTGTCTTTGGCGAGGCTACAAACACGGCCGCCACAGGCAGCCGGGGCGTTTATGGCCTGAGCACAGGCATTAACGGCATCGGCATGCTGGGCCAAGCAACCAGCACCACGGGAACAGGCGTTTACGGCAACGCCATGGGCAACAGTGGAACCACCTATGGCGTTTATGGTACGGCCGCCAGCGCCGCCGGATATGGTGGGTATTTCACCAATACATCTACGGGCGTGGCCCTGCATGCGGCTGGCGATATTGAGTATACCGGCGTTCTACGGGATATGTCGGACATTCGCCTGAAGGACAATGTGAAGCCGCTCGACTCTGCACTGGAAAAAATCACCCAGCTTCAGGGCATATCCTTCACCATGAAAGACAGTAATACCCATGATATTGAGTATGGTTTTTCGGCACAGGATGTCCAAAAAATCTATCCCGATCTGGTGCATCAGGCAGATGATGCGGATGGCACATTGTCGATGAATTACACCGGCCTGATCGCGCCGCTGGTCGAAGCGATCAAGGAACAGCAGAAAGAAATCGAAACCCTGAAAAACGAAATTGAAGCCCTGAAATCCGCAACAAAAGAATTAGAAAAAGCAGAGTAGAAAAATTTTTCTACCATGGCGAACAGGATGTAATTGCATGAAACAAAGACGCAAGGCCCTTGCACTGGCCGCAATGGCCATCACAAGTATATTTGCAATTGCAACACCACGCCCGGCATACGCCGATTGCACAAGCCCCGCAGGCATCGCCGGGGACATTGATTATTCATCCGCATCAAAAACCTTCCTGTCATGCGACGGCACATCATGGATTGACATGAAGCGCGGCGGAACGCCGACATTGGCCGCAACGCTGGAGGAAACCGATCTGAAGCTGACCAATCCGGCAGGGGTTGCTGTTTCGGGGAATTACGCCTTTGTTGGTAACGAGGGCGGCAGTGCCATTACGGTTTTGAACGTCACTAACCTGGAATCACCATCGATTGTGACCCATCTGGTGGATGAAACGTTGTTGGCTGGCGTCCGGCATGTCTATGTTTCAGGAAATTACCTGTACGCATTGGCCGATAACAGGATGGTCATTATCAATGTGACAACACCCGCCACACCGACGATCGTTGGATCGATTGAAGATTCGACAAGCATTGGCGGTGCAAACGCAAGCAGGGTTTTTGTTACGGGCGGCTACGCCTATGTAACAAATCTTTCAGCCGATCGATTCAGCATCTTTAACGTCAGCAATCCCGCATCCCCAACCCTGTCGGCCAGCTTGCAAAGCTCAACGAGCTTGGATGGTGCCAGCGGCGTTTTTGTTGATGGGAACTATGCCTATGTCGCCAACTACTTTGACGACCAAGTGACCATTATTAACGTTACCAACAAATCCAGCCCGACGGTTCAAGGTAGCGTATCATCCGGAATACAGCTTGATAGCGTATATTCCGTTTATGTGTCCGGAAACTACGCCTACGCCATACCAGCGAACCGCGAAGCATTGACCGTTATCGACATTACCAATAAATCCAGCCCTTCAATTCTGACATACTACGAATCTATATTCGGTACAGCATCACAGTATATTGAGGATCCGCGTGAAATCTGCGGGATGAGCGGAAACATATTATTTGTAAAAACAAACGGGACGAACGCGATACCGGGCGTGTCATCCTTTGACGTATCAGATCCGGCAAACCCTCAATTCATGAGCAGGGCGCTGATTGGAGACAATGGGGATGGGGATTATTGTCACATGAGCGGGAACAAGCTGGTGACAACATCTTATTATACCAACAACGTCTACACATTCGACACATCTTCAAAGGCGGATGTAGACTGGGACGCAACAGGGACCGTCCTAAACCCCGCAAGTGAAACACTGTATAACGCCGCTGTATCCAGTGACGGAAACTATCTATACACGGTGGATTATCCTGTGAACGGCCTGGAAGGACGATTATACGTCTATGACATCTCGTCACCAGCCACCCCGACAGTGGTAACCAATATGTGGCTAGGGAATGGCCAGTGCCGGGGGATTGATCTAAACGCAACAAATTCGCATGCATTTATATCTTGCAACGCACAAATGATGGTTGTTAACATCTCCACACCATCATCCCCTTCAATCGTGACCACATTGTCCGATTCAACCAACCTGACCGCTGGATATGAAATTGATGTTGAAGGCAATTATGCCTACGTCGCCACAGAGGGGGACCGATTAACAATTATTGATATCACAACACCGGCCACCCCCAGCGTTACCGGAAGCTTGTTAGATGCGACCAATCTTTCCGACGCCAGCAGTGTTCATGTCGTTGGCAATTATGCCTATGTCACCGCATATAATACGGATCGCTTAACAATCGTCGACATCACCAACAAGGCCAGCCCGACTGTTGTAGGAAGTCTGCAGGACAGCACAAATCTGGACACCCCCCGCGATGTGAAAGTGGTTGGAAATTACGCGTACGTAACCGCCGAAACACCGGACCGCCTCAACGTTATCAACGTGACAACAAAAACAGCGCCTGTTCTAGCGGGTAGCGTGGCCGGGCTGAATGGCGCATATGAAGTTGAAATATCGGGTTCTTACGCTTATGTCACGCTGCGTTACAACCCCGGCGGTGTTGCCGCCGTCAATATTTCGAACCCCGCCGCCCCAACAGTCTCAAACAGCCAGCTCAACGACACTTATATTCCCGTTGGTCTGGCTATATATGGCACGTCAATTTTTGCCACCAACAGTCGCGGCGAAGTGGTATCTTACAATATTGCAACCCCAACCAACATCACCTTCAACGCCGCCGCCGGGCATCTGGGCACAACATCGGGAATTGAAGATCTGGATACATCCGCAGACGGCAATTATCTCTACACCGTTAGCGACACAGGCACACCGTATGACGTCGAAAACGACCGCATCGACATCTATAATATCAGCAACAAGTCAAACCCAACCCATGTCGGCACATTGCGCGATAACGCAAACATGACCACCCCCAACAGCGCCGATTATGATTCCGGTTATTTTTATGTCGCCGATGACGGTTCGGCCGCACTCTTGATATATAACGTGTCCACACCCGCGTCACCGACCTATAGCGGCAAGCTGACCGGCCTGACTGGTGCCAGCGGCGTTTTTGTTTCGGGCAATTACGCTTATGTGACATCCTGTTCCGGGGATCGGCTGTCCATCGTTAACATCACAAACAAAGCGGCGCCATCCTTAAGCGGATCAGTGACCAACGCAACCAGCCTGAATTGCGCCACGGATGTCGTGGTTGCGGGTAATTATGCCTATATTGCGGCATCTTCCGCAGACGCGCTGACCGTCGTTGATGTGACAAACAAATCCAGCCCCAGCGTCGTTGGAACATTGAGCGATGCCGTCAACATGCCATCGCCCATCAAGATCAATATCTCGGGCAACTATGCTTTTCTGGATACGTATGATGGCAACGGCTATATTTCGATTGCCAATATCAGCAACCCGACCGCCCCGACATTTGAAGGAAAAGTTACCTATTCAAACCAGTTTTTCAACGACCCTATTCCATTGAACGGTGGGGAACAGATTGTATCTCCATCAGGATGGGGGAGCCTTCAGTTTTTTGATGCAGCAGACAAGACAGACCCTGTACACATTAAGTATATTGGCGTCTTTCCCATCAACACATCCGGAACTTCTAGCGCCAGCCTCACTGGAAATTATCTGGTGACGGGGTTCAACCGCAACTCACCCAGAGACGGTATTGCCATTCACGAAGTTTTAACAGGACCGGTAACGTACAGAGACGAAGCCGTATTAAACGATTCGTCCCGCCTGAAAACCATAAATGATATCGCGATGTCCGGCTCATATGCGTTTGTTCTATCGTATGACACAGATCGCCTCACCAGTATTGATATTTCAGATCCGCTCAACCCAACGATTGTCGGCACGCTGTATGGTGATGATGATTTTTCAAATGCGTATTCAGTATCCATTGCGGGCAATTACGCCTATGTCGTTGATACAGATACGGACGATCTGGTGATCATCGACATCTCGACGCCGAGCGCGCCATCGGTCGTATCGTCGATATCACCCGGTACCGATCCACAGGTTGTCTATTCTGATGGCAGTTACGCCTACATCCTGCGCCCATCATCTGACAGTATGCGTATTGTAGAGGTTACAAATCCGCTCGTACCGGTAAGCCGCGGATCATACACAAACAGCTCTATGAACTTCCCCGAAAGCGTGGCCGTTTCAGGAAATTATGCCTACATCGCCGACCGATCCACCAGCCTGTGGATCGTGAATGCGACAACAAAAACATCCCTGAGTCTGGGGGCGCAATATACGGATGCCACGTACCTGAACAACGTTTATAAAATTATCATATCCGGCACATTGGCCTACGTCATGACATCGGACAGAATTACGATCCTCGACATCACCACCCCGACAGCCCCCACCGTTGTGGGATCAGTTCAAGATGCGTCTAAAATAAACCCCAGCGGGATTAATGTTTACAACAACGGATTATTCCTGGATGCAAATGACATTCTGCACGTTACAAGCGATGCGGGTTTAACTCTGGTGGACGTTAGCATTCCCGCCAATCCGCGTATTTTAGGCAACTATGAACAGGGCGCGTTTATAGGGGGCTGGGGTACCGTGGCTGCGGGGAATTACAGCTTCGTTCCCTATGAAGACACGTTCTATGTTTTCAACGTCACATTGCCGATTACCGATGGAGCCTGCACAACCGAGGGCCAATTGGAGTACAAGGCCGCCAGCCACGTATGGCGCTTTTGTGATGGCACGACATGGTACACCATGGGCCCAATGCCCGGGACAGGCGGGGCCGGATGCAGCAGCCCGTCAGCAGCCCCCAGCGCTCTCAACTTCACGAGCGCGTCTGGATTATATCAATATTGCGATGGGACAAACTGGGTTGATGTCGACTAAATCCGCTACCGCTTCAACCGATCCGGAAACTGGGGCAATCGCGACTCTGCGAACAATTGAACCCGCGCCAGCGGATTATCGTTTACCGCCACGCCCACCTCACCATCATAAATGCGGGTGATCGACCACCCCGCGCCCGGCGTGCCCGCAATTTTTTCGGGATCGCGTTTTTCAATGACGAACACATCGCAATTGCCCGGGGTTTTCAGGTCGCTCCACCCCGATAACGGCAAATGGAACCAGCGCATCATAAATGCCTTGATTACGCCGCCATGCGCCACGATCATTACATCATTGGTGCCGCGTTTATCGTGGTCGCGATACAGCGTGCCGATGAAATCGGACACGCGGTTTTGCACCATCATCGGGGATTCGCCGAACAACGGGAAGGATAGATAGGGGCTGTGTTTATACACCTGTTGCGACACATTCACGATCGCGCGGGCGAAGGCGCGTTTTAAAAACCCTTGCTGCGCATCCGCATAGGCCAGAAACCCGAAACTTTGTTCGGCCAACCGCGCCTCTTCGCGAATATTGCATGTGCCGGCCAGAGGATCATCCCCCAGCCCGTGCAAGACACCGGACAGGGTTTCGCGCGTGCGCAGAAACGGGCTGACATAGATTTGTGGCCAACGCCCGGCCCGATTGCCACGGGCAGGATCATTGAACCAATCCCGCAGGAATGCACCCGCATCACGCGCCTGCGCCCACCCTGTATCGGTGAGCGGCACCTGTGGGTCACCGATGGCGGAATATGTCTTCCAATCCACGTTGCCCTGGGATTCGCCGTGTCTGATCAAAATGATACGCATGGGAGAGAGCATAAAGGGTGGCGGACACTATGAAAAGCCAGATCATCTTATCCCCGATTCTATCCCCGCCTTTGTCAAAAATATCTATATATGGTGTTTATCAATCAAAAAATTCACTATATATTGATTTTCGTGATGTTGTGGACGAGCGGGTGAAAAGACTCGGATTCCACAGCCAATCACGTCACAACTATCTTCGTTCTTCTATAAAAACCGCCAGATCCAAGGAGTACCCTCATGGCCCAGACCGCTGCCACTCGCGCACCCATTGACGATGTGACCAATGCCGCATCCCCGTTGTTGCAGGAACGCCATGTGTACAAACCGTTTTTGTACCCCTGGTGCTATGAAGCGTGGCTGACACAGCAGCGCATTCACTGGATCCCGGAGGAAGTGCCGCTGGCCGAAGACGTGCGCGACTGGAAAAACAAACTGACGGCGGCGGAAAAAACCCTGCTGACCCAGATTTTCCGTTTCTTCACGCAATCCGACGTGGAAGTGAACAACTGCTACATGAAACATTACAGCCAGGTGTTCGGCCCGGTTGAAGTGCAGATGATGCTGTCCGCGTTTTCGAACATCGAAACGGTTCACATTGCCGCCTATTCCCACTTGCTCGATACCATCGGCATGCCGGAAATCGAATATTCCGCCTTCATGAAATACAAGGAAATGAAGGATAAGTTCGATTACATGCAGGGCGCGTCCATGGCATCGCGCCGCGATATCGCCAAAACGATGGCCATGTTCGGTGCGTTCACCGAAGGGCTGCAATTGTTCGCATCTTTCGCCATCCTGATGAACTTCCCGCGCTTCAACAAAATGAAGGGCATGGGCCAGATCGTTACATGGTCGGTGCGCGATGAAACCCTGCACTGCCTGTCCATGATTAAATTGTTCAACGCGTTCATCGCGGAAAACAAAGACATCTGGGACGATGAACTGAAAACCGAAATCACCGAATCCTGCAAAACCATCGTCGGGTTTGAAGATGCCTTTATCGACCTGGCGTTCGAGGGCGGCGAGATTGAGGGCCTGACCCCGCAGGAAGTGAAAAACTACATCCGCTATATCGGCGACCGCCGTTTGCAGCAACTGAACCTCGACCCGGTCTTCGGGATCGAGAAAAACCCGCTGCCGTGGATGGACATCATGCTGAACGGGGCGGAACACGCCAACTTCTTCGAAAACCGCGCCACGGAATATTCCCGCGCGTCGACCGAAGGGGCTTGGGAAGATGTGTTTGACGATTCCGTGTTCTCCGGCAATTACGGCAAGAAAATTGGTGGCGGCAGCGACGGCGAAAGCTCTGCCGCGTAAAACTTGAAAAATTAAAAAGCCCCCCGCCCCATCTGGGCCGGGGGGCTTTTTTACGCCCGAAATATCCTTAAGGGCAGGCTTGCCGCCCTTGAAAAACCGCATAAAGCAACCCATTTCACTGAAACTGTCTAAAGTATAGTTCCCCCTACGACCCGCTTCGAAAAAGGGCCGCATGGAGTCTGAGTGTGTTTCGTTTATTTATTCTGAGTAGCCTGTCTGTTCTGGCGGTGTGTTTCAGCACCGCACCCGCCCATGCCGCGGAAACCCAGCCCGGCGATGCCTGCACCACCAATGGCGCAGTCCAAAACACGGGCGGGCCGGAACAAATGCCCCGCCGCACACTGATTTGCAATGGCACCACATGGCAAAACGCCCTGGAACAAACCACGGCGGGTGCGTCCCTGTTTCAGGTTGGCAACGATACCGGATCATGCACAGCGGCCAAATTGGGCCGCATTCGTTATAACGGGTCCGCCACGTGGGAATTTTGTAACGGGTCCAGTTGGATCAACATGGCGGGGGGAACGGCCCTGTCCGGTATCACATCCGCAACGGCGACCAACACCATCAACAACACCACCTATACCCAAAGCTGGGGCTGGAACGGGATTACCACGCAAAACGGCCTGGAAATCGGATCCAACAGCCTGACCAGCGGCAGCCTGCTCGGCGTGGCCGTCACCAACAGTGCGGCAACAGGCAACGCGATTGGTGTCACGACAAACGCCACAGCCGATGGCGCCACCGCCATTCGCGCCATCAGCACAGGCACAAGCGGCATCACCGCCGCCATATACGGCGAAAGCGCCAGCACCGGCGGCGCGGGCATTTCCGGTCAGGCCACAGCCACATCGGGGATCAATTACGGCGGATATTTCCTAAATGCCAGCAGCGGTGGGTACGGGGTCTATGCCGCAAACACGGCAACATCGGGGAGCACCTACGGTATTCGTGGGGCCGTGACCAGCACGACAGGAATTGGTGTGTCCGGCGCTGCTCTGGCCACAACAGGTTTAAACTACGGCGTCCATGGCACCACCGCCAGCACGGGTGGACGCGGTGTTTTTGGCAATGCCACCGCCACATCGGGTGTCACTTACGCCGTGTATGGCGTGAACAGTAGCAGCGATGGACGCGGTGTCGTGGGCCACGTCACCGCAACATCGGGGGCAACATTCGGTCTCTCCGGCGTCAGCGACAGCACCGCAGGCCGGGGCGTCAGCGGTACCGCCACCGCCAGCACCGGATCCACCTATGGTGGGTTTTTCAGCAGTGACAGCAACGACGGCACCGGCGTCTATGCCTATTCCACGGCCAGCAGCGGATCGACATTCGGCCTATATGGTCGCGCCCAAAGCGGTGCCGGATATGGCATTTATTGCTTCAGCGCCACCAACGCCAACGGGTGCGGGGGAAACCGCGCATGGTACAACGCATCGGATGAACGGTTGAAAAAAGACGTTATGCCTTTGCAGGATGCCGAGGGGTTAGAGGCCATCATGCAACTGAACCCCGTGCACTACAAATGGCGTGATGTTCAAGCCAGCGATCAGAGTGAAATGGGATTCATCGCCCAGGAAGTGGAACAGGTCCTGCCCGAACTGGTTGGCACGGGCCCGGATACGGATATCACCACCGCAGACGGTTCCAGCGAAACCATCGAAAACCCAAAATCCATGAGCTATGCCGGCGTCGTTGTTCCGCTGGTGAAGGCCGTGCAGCAATTGAAAACCGAAAACGATGAATTGCGCAGCCAGAACGCGGATTTGCTGCGCCGGGTCGAGGCGCTGGAAGCGGCCGGAAAAAATTAGAAAATACAGACTTTTGATATTCAGACCCTAACCCAAAGATCAGAGGCCAACGCCTTGATTTTCCCCAAAAGGGATATCATCTCTTTCAAACATCTTTTTGGGTAATCCCTACGGACCGCATCGGGAACGGACCGCATGGAGTTGAGTTTGTTTCGTTTATTTGTTCTGAGTGCTGTTTCTGTTCTGGTGTTGTCATTTTACGCCACACCTGTCCATGCCGCCGAGGCCCAGCCCGGCGATGCCTGCACCACCAATGGCGCAGTCCAAAACACGGGCGGACCGGAACAAATGCCCCGCCGCACCCTGATTTGCAATGGAACCACATGGCAAAACGCCCTGGAACAAACCACGGCGGGTGCGTCCCTGTTTCAAATTGGCAACGATACCGGGTCCTGCACCACCGCAAAACTGGGCCGCATTCGTTATAATGGAACGTCAACATGGGAGTATTGCAACGGTACGACATGGGCGGGATTAAGCGCCGGAGCCACACCCGCGTTGTCCAGCCTGACCGCCGCTACAGCGACGAACGCAATTAACAACGGAGCCAACACACAAACCTGGTCGTGGAATAGCATCACGACCGACGACGGATTGAGTCTGGTATCATCATCCGCAACATCCGGTGAGTTGTTCCGGGTTGACGTGAGCAATGCTGCCGCCACCAGCGGTGCCATCTACGCCTCTACCGCGGGTACGGATGGCAAGGCTCTTGTCGGCATGGCCAATGCCACAACGGGCACGAATTATGGCGTCTATGCCGCGAGCGCGAGCCCCACAGGCTATGGCGTCTATGGATTGGCTACATCCACCACCGGTGCCAATTTTGGCGTTTATGGTCATAGCGACAGCACCGGTGGCGTGGGCATCCGTGGCTACGCCAGCGCCACATCCGGTTCAACCGCGGGCGTTCTGGGATCAACCCCCAGCACCAGCGGATTGGGCGTTTATGGCTATGCCGGAGCAACCACTGGCTCGGCCTACGGCGTTCAGGGCGAAACCGAGAGCAGCACAGGCCGCGGCGTCTATGGACTGGCCAAAAATGCAACAGGAGCAAATTACGGCGTTTATGGCACAACAGCCAGTTCAGGCGGTACTGGCGTTCGGGGATCAGCCACCGCGGCCACAGGTTCAAATATCGGCGGATATTTCTCGAGCGCGAGCACAACCGGATACGGTGTTTTCGCGGAGACCAGCGCCAGCACCGGCGCAAATTACGCCGGATATTTTGCGAACGCTAGCACGACAGGGTACGGCCTTTACGGCCTGGCCTACGGCACCACGGGCGCAAATTACGGCGTCTATGGCCGATCCGCGAGTTCCACCGGGTATGGCGGTTATTTCGCCAACACACACGCCAGTGGTGGATGGGGCGTGTATTCCGAAGATGATATTGGCCTGGCCGCCAACATGTACCTCAACTGGGGAACTACGCGTGGCAGTGGCGGTTACGGCATTCGCGACAATGCCGGAACCATCGAATGTAAAAATTCTGGTGGCGCATGGGCCGCGTGCGCAGGCGGCGGAGCCCTCTCCGGCCTGACTGCCGCGACCGCGACCAACACCATCAACAACGCCGCCAACACCCAGACATGGCAATGGAACAGCCTGACCACGGGTAACGGGATGGTCATGACATCATCATCGGTGACCAGCGGCCAAGTGCTCAATGTATCGGCGACCAACACAGCCGGCACAGGGGAAGCCATCTACGCATCAAATTCCAGTACCGCAAACAACTCTTCCGCCATATACGGCTATGCCACGGGCGCAACGGGTTCACACAATGCTGTGGCCGGCGTGAACAACAGCTCCACAGGACGTGGCGTTGTGGGGAATGCCACGGCCACATCAGGCGCCACCACCGGCGTCTATGGCGTTGTATCCAGCACAACGGGTAAAGCCATTCACGGCAACGCCGCCGCCACCACCGGTGCCAGCTATGCCGGATATTTTGAAAATGACAGCACGGGCGGTACGGGCATTTTCGCATACGCCACCGCCACCACTGGCGTGACCGCCGGTGGATCATTCGCCACCGCCAGCCCCTTGTCCCGCGCTGTGACCGCCAACGCGGCCGCAACAACGGGTGAAAATTACGGTGTTTATGGCCGATCAGGCAGCAGTTCCGGATTCGGCATTTATTGTGAAGCCGCCGCCAACGCCAACGGATGCGGCGGTAACCGCGCATGGTACAACGCATCAGATGAGCGATTGAAAAAGGATATCGTACCATTAAGCGACGATGAAGGGTTGGACGCCATCATGCAGTTGAACCCCGTGCATTACAAATGGCGTGACCGAGCGGCCGAAGACCAAACCGAAATGGGATTTATTGCGCAAGAGGTTGAACAGGTCTTACCCGAGTTGGTCGGAATCGGCCCGGATACCGAAATCACATCCGAGGACGGCGCCAAAGAAACCATCGAGGATGCCAAATCGATGAGCTACGCCACCGTGGTCGTCCCCCTGGTCAAGGCCGTACAGCAATTGAAGGCCGAAAATGACGCGCTGCGCGCCCGGCTGGAAAAACTGGAAGCACAGCAGCCCGCAACACCCTGATTTTCGGCCATTTTTTAGCCTGATCGATCCTCACACAAAAGTAAGAAATTCCCCCTATGATGGCGGGGGGAAAGGATCTGGCATGCACAAACACACCGATTTTAACCAGGTGGTGACACCCACATTACAAGCCCAGATGGGGCAGTGGCGCATTTATCACCTGATGGATCACGGGCTGGAAGCCCATGTTTTCATTCCGCGCGACAGCGACCATAAGGGCCTGCGCCCCGAACGTATCGCGTTTGCATCACCTGATGCCGGATTGGCAGGGGGCAGCGAAGCCCACGATTTCAGCCACGACACGATGGACAAGGACGATCGCGTCTATCTGGCGCACAAAATGATGACGGCCATGCCGCAATCGCGCGACCCGCTGGCCATTGTGTTTGTAAATGATCCGTCGCGATTTTATTTCGACAAGAGCGAAGCCGCACGTCTGATCAACATTGAGCGCAGCATCGCCAAAAAGATTGCCGCGGGCATGTACAAATTTTTTGCGCCACTGACATAAAAGCGCAATCGACCCAACAAAAAACCCCGGCATCTGCGCCGGGGTTTTTTGTTTCATGCCACCTTTTACGGCGCACGATTATAAAGCTGGGACACGATGGTGTTTTGAACATGCTGGTTCAACACATCGTCGCTCAACGTCCGACCATCGGCGCAGTTTTTGAATTTCGATTGCAACAGCGACAGCGTATCAGACGCCGCAGGCACAGCACCCGCCGATTTCGCGATGCCCGTTGTTTCGCCGAACGTTTCGGCAATGCTGGTCAAATGGCACAGATCCGCATCATTCAAACGGGCCACGCCATCGCGCCCCATCGATGCCCCCATGGAGATCAATGCACCGTTGCGGTAAAAATCAATTTTGCTGTTGCTGCAATCATTGAACGTATCGGCATGGCGGCCTTCATCATTCAGGGCATCGCCATTCATCAACGCGTTGGCCTTCGCCACATGGCACACATCTTCGGGTGTCAGTTTTTGTAACGCGTCGACGGAAAATTTTGTACCCAGGGCCAACAGGCCCAAAGCTTCGCGGCCTTGCGGTGTTTCTTTTTTCTGTTCGTTGAAAAAATGATCCGGCAACAAAAAGCGATCCAGTTTCGGTCCCGCAACATCATGGATCACATCCGTGAAGGAATAGACCGACGCGCCGAGCAAAATTGAACCCAGAACCGAACCCGCTTTTTTCAAGACACCCGCCATAACGCACACCTTAATTATAAAGACCGTAAAAAGCCCTCTGTCCCGAGGATAAAAGACCGTACCACACACTTTATAATTATGTCAAATAAATAATCTGTTTTGGGGGCGCTAAATCACTGATACCATAGATATTAAGGACCGAATCACCCCCCAGATAAGGAGGCCTATGCCCCGACTTCTGAATGGTTTCATTCCCGACCTGCCCCCGGCAAGCATCCGCTTCGCCATAGACGGTTTCGGCCCTTTTTTCACGCTGTCCTTTCTCTCATTCACCGCCCCTCTTCCCCCAATGCCCGATCACCCTCCGCGCTGTTATACGCACCGGGGTTGATTTTGCATGTCTTCTGCGTTTTCTCGTTCCCCCCACCTGAACCCCTGAAAGGAGTTCACCATGTCCAAGAAAGCCCGCAAAAACAGCAAACCCCACCTGCAGGCCATTAGCAACGAAGGATACGGACACAAAAAACAGACCGCCGATATGGACTGGCACCCGCTGGATGAAGAAATCGACCGCGCGCGGGACAAAAAATTCGTCAAAAACGTGAAACCCCGATCCGCTGGCCAGGATGTTTTGATGAAGGCCATTCAGGAAAAAAATCTGACCCTGGCCATCGGACCCGCCGGAACGGGTAAAACCTATCTGGCCATTTGTGCCGCGGTTGATGCGCTGGAGGCCGGAACGGTGGAACGCATTGTTCTGTCACGGCCCGCAATGGAAGCGGGTGAATCGCTGGGGTTCCTGCCGGGTGACATGCACGAAAAAATGGCCCCGTATTTACGCCCGCTGTATGACGCGTTGGGTGACCGCATGGGCGGCAAACGCGTACGCCAGTTGATTCAGGACGGCACCATCGAAATCGCCCCCGTCGGGTTCATGCGCGGACGCACCTTGAACAACGCCTTCGTTGTGATTGACGAGGCGCAGAACTGCACCTATTCCCAGTTGAAAATGTTGCTGTCCCGTTTGGGGTGGCATTCAACCATGGTGATCACCGGTGACCCGGACCAAAGCGATTTGCTGGATGGTATATCCGGCTTGAAAGACATCGCCCACCGTCTGGAATCCGTACCGAATATCAACGTTGTCCGATTGCAGCAGGTGGATATTGTGCGCCACCCGCTGGTCGCGGAAATGCTGGACGTTCTGTAATGCGATAACAGGACGGACTGCTCACCCTTCTGCGTTTCTAGCGTTGCTCGCGTTCGTGGCCCGGGAACCCCCTTCCCGGGCCACTTTTATGGACGACGGCTTGCATTTCAATGATGGGCGTGCTTTTTAATTCGCACAAAAAGGAGCCGCCCCATGTTAAAAAAACGCCTTGCCCGTCTTGTTGTCTTGTCCATCATTGCCATTGCGATCGGTGGCGTTATTGCCGGGATACAGATTAAAAACGCGCCTGGCCCGATGGCGCAAAGCGCGGTGAAAAGCAGCGGCGTCGCCGGGGCTGATATTGGCGGCCCCTTCACTTTGACGGATCACAACGGCCAGCCCTTCAGCGAAAAAAATCTGGCGGGGCACCCGACGCTGATTTATTTCGGCTTCACGTTCTGTCCGTCGATTTGCCCAACAGAATTGCAAAAAATGACCGCCGCAATGAAAATGGCGGATGCCGAAAAATCTGAAAAAATTATGCCCGTCTTCATTACCATTGATCCGGAACGCGATACCGTCGATGTGATGAAAAACTATGTCACGCAATTTCACCCGCGCCTGATCGGTCTGACCGGGACCCAGGACGACATCAACGTCGCCGCCCGGGCATGGCGCGTCTATGCGCAGAAGGTTCAGGATGAAACCATGAGCGAATACACCATGGATCATTCATCCTATATCTATCTGCAGGGTCCGGATGGCGGGTTGCAGGCCATTTTCGGAACGGACAGCACAGCGCGCGAAATCGCCGATGCCATCAACGCCAACGTGAAATAATTTACGCGCCAGCAACACCATTGATTTTATGAATCCGAATCATCCCCTGATTCGGATTCATTTTTTAAATCACACCGCACCCAGCACCACGCCATATACAGCGTCAGCAACACCGCAGCCGACACCATGTTTATGGCAA
Organism: Micavibrio aeruginosavorus EPB; assembly: GCF_000348745.1. Lineage (NCBI taxonomy): Bacteria > Pseudomonadati > Bdellovibrionota > Bdellovibrionia > Bdellovibrionales > Pseudobdellovibrionaceae > Micavibrio > Micavibrio aeruginosavorus. The sequence goes on from NC_020812.1 coordinate 2,356,550, forward strand.
CGACCAGCACCAAAACCGACCACATCGATAAAGAATGCTTGATCGTCGAGAGCATCGTATCATCAAGCGAGACAACGAACGCCGCACAGAATGCGAGCCCGAAAATCAGCAAAACCGCGATCTTCAGGAATGCGCGATGCATACGATGGCGTTTTTTGGATGCGTTTGATGGCGTATTGAATGTCATGACGCGCTCAGTTTATCGCACATAAACAGTGATGCAAAGCACACGCAATTTTCATATCGGCACATGCCATAAAGCTTGATGCGATGCCGCATAATCTATCCTGTTGCATGTGCAAAAAATCATTAGAATAAAAGTGTCTTTGACGCGTTTCGCACCGTTTTGCAGATGCGGCCGAATCGCTTATCCTGACATATCCGTTTTCAATATCCATGATTGTATAACAAGGGGAGTCCTAAACCATGTCACGCAACAAATTCTCGATGATCCGCACCGGCTTGATGGCCGCCGCAACTGTGGTTGTTGGCGCATCCGCCGCCAACGCCGCCGGCTTTTATATTCAGGAACAATCGGTACGCGGATTGGGCTCTGCCTTCTCTGGCTCCACCACGACATTGAACGATGCCAGCACGGTGTATTTCAACCCGGCCGGCATGACGCAATTGCCGGGTCTGCAGGCCCAGGCCGGCGTGCATGTGATCATTCCCGATTCTAAAGTAAAGGACACGGGCACAACGGCCGGTACGGCCGCGGGTTTGCCGTTGGGTGGTTCTTCTGGCAATCCGTATGATGCAACACCGGTGCCGAACGGCTTCGTCACCTATCAGGCCACCAACAATCTGTGGCTTGGCCTGGGCGTTACCGCACCGTTCGGTCTGGCCAGCGATTACGGCTCAACATGGTTTGGCCGTTTCGACTCAACGAAAACGGAATTGGCTGTGATCGACGTCCAACCGACCATCGCCTATAAAATCAACGATCAATGGTCCATCGGCGGCGGCATGAATATTCAACACGCTTCGGCTAACCTGCAGAACAACGTGGTTCTGGGTGCTGGTGTCGAAGGCAACAGCAAATTGTCCGGTGACGACTTCGGATATGGCTACAGCCTGGGCATCCAGTACAAGCCGTGGGAATCCACCACCTTCGGCCTGAGCTATAAATCCGAAGTGCACCATGAACTCGATGGCGACATCGAAGTAAAATTGCTGAGTGGTGCAACCGTGGCCGCCGCAACATCTGGTGGGTCGGCCAAACTGAACACCCCGGATCACCTGACCCTGGGCGGCGCGCACAAAGTGACCGATCGTCTGACCCTGCAAGGTCAAGCCACCTGGTTCGGCTGGAGCAACTTTGACCAGATCCAAGCCGTCCGCGACAGTGGCGCCGTAGCTTCTACCGTTCAACAGAACTACCAAAACACATGGGCGTTTGCCGTTGGTGCCGAATACATGGTCAACGACGCGTGGACGGTCCGTGGTGGTTTGCAGTTTGACGAAACCCCGACCACCGACGAATTCCGTACCAGTCGTACACCGGATGGTGACCGGACCTGGGTATCGTTGGGTGCCACCTATGGCCTGAACGACAAGATCGATCTGGATATGGCCGCCACCTATATCGACGTGGAAGACGGCACAATCAACGTCGCCCGCGGTAACGGCACCATGACCGCCGATACAGAAGGCAGCGTCGGCATTCTGGCCCTGGGCATGACCTACAAATTCTAATCCTGCTACAGGATAGCGAAATAAAAAGCCCCGGATCGAACCCGGGGCTTTTTTATTCTGCAGTCACACCGCATGCTTCTTTTATTCCGCGGTTACACCGCGCAGGGCATCCTCCGCCTCAACCCAGCCACGAACGTGATCCGGCATTGGTGGGCTTTTGAATTTCATGCCGATAATGCCCAGCAATTCTTCCGTTGGCACGGTACGCTTGGCCACCTGATCATAAAAACCGCCCTTGACCAACGCGATCGCGGCAACGGCGCCGGCTTTTTTGCCTTTGGTAATCACAAAGCGCTGCTCCATATACACCCATTTCGGATCCCAGCAGATGACACGGGTTTCCAACCGATAAGGTTCAAACGGGGCCAGTGAAATGCGATAGCGCGTCGATACGGACGCCAGCACAGGAATCGCCTTGCGCTTGATCATCGCGCGCAACAACCCGTTACGCAGGATCAGGTCAAACCGTCCCAGATCCATGATGGTCAAATACCGTCCATTGTTCATGTGCATGTTGCTGTCCAGATCATTGGGCAGCACGCGGAATTGCAAAGATTGCACAGCCATCAGATCCGTGACGCGCGGTTTGAAAAAAATACCGCGAATAATCAGGATCAAAAGGCGGATATAGAGATTCATAATTTATCCCTCAAGCAACGCATTCAGTTTCAGCGCCAGCCCCATCGACCCGGCAACTTTCAATTTACCCATCATAAAGGCAATGTTCGGGTCTTGGGATCCATTCAGGAATCCCGCAAACGTGGACAGGGCGCAGGTCAGCGTGACGTCCGCATCGGCATCATCGTGATTCACGACCGGCGGGCTTTGCGTTGTATCCACGAACACAATTCCGTCATCGCCAAAATTGAATTTCACACGGGCGTTCAGGCCGGGGGATTGGGCGATTTTCTGGTTGATCTGGTTGGTGGCTTCGTCGAGGTTCATGGCAGGCATCCATTCGCTAAAAAATGACAGATGCCCAATAAGATACGCTTTTACCGCAACGGATCAACCCGGTCTTCGCCCGACGGGTTGCACCGGAACCATCCGGCAATAGAATTGCGCGGGCGCGCAGGGGGCAGGACCTCGTGCGGGATCTCCTCGCTTAAAAACACAGCCAATGTGCCGGCCGCGGGCAAAACCCGGGCGATGGCCCGGTCCTGGTCCACGGCATCGTATAAAACCAGATGACCGCCATCAGATTCGGCCCAGTCCGGGGTGAGATACGTCACGGTTGAAACCACACGGTTGCGTTCACCATGCAGGGCGTCCACATGTTTGCGGTAAAACCCGCCCGCATCATACCGGGCATAATGCGCTTCATATTCAAACAGGCCCAGAATCAACCGGCGGTTCAGATCCAACCGCAAACGCCCCATCAAATCCAGATAGGCCGCCGGGGCCGCATCACGGCCCGCAAGCCAGAGCGTGCGATCATTGCGGATGGTTGTTTCCACGGTTTGCGTCGTGTCACGCCCGACGGCGGCCAGCGTCAAGCGTCCGGCTTCTTCCTGGGCGGCCAAATCGGCCAGCAGGGCCGCGCGCAAATCTTCGGGAACATAGTCGGTGCAGACGGACCATCCCTGCACATAAAGATCATCGGCAATGCGGGCATTCAATGCCGCAATTTTATCATGGTCCAATCGGAAAGCCGGTACGGCATCGCCCAATTATAAGAATCCCAATGTCAAAAATGACAACCCGTACTGTGCGGACCGTCAATGTGTGGGAGTATCATCACCACACCGCCAGAAAAAGCGCAAGAGGCACAAAAAGGACACAAAAAAGCCCGGGAGATCATCCCGGGCTTTCATGTCTGTTTTAGAAGCCTGACGCATCCAGTGCCATCACGCTGTCCGCCCCGGCCATTGCCTGTTTAAAGCGGAAATCCGTTTCCGGCAGGATACGGTCATAGAAGAACCGCGCGGTTTTCAGTTTGCTTTCATAGAAGTCCGCCTTGTCGCCTGCGCCCGCGGCCAGTTTTTCATTGGCCGCCTTAGCCATACGGGCCCACATATAGGCCAGCGCAACCAACGCAAACATGCGCAGGTAATCCGATGCCGCGGCCCCTGCTTCGTTCGGGTTTTTCAGACCCTTTTGCGCCACCATGGCCGTAGCCTGTTGCAGTTTGGCGAATGATTTGGCCAGCGGGAACACAAAATCCTGCATTGCCGGATCGGCCTGGTTTTCTTCGATAAACTGCCCCACCGGGTGGAAGAAACGGCGCAGGTAGCGGCCATAATTCGCGCTCATCTTCCGGCCGACTAGGTCCATGGCCTGAATGCCATTGGTGCCTTCGTACAGCAGGGAGATGCGCGCATCGCGCACATATTGTTCCACGCCATGTTCCCAGATATAGCCATGGCCGCCATAAACTTGCACCGCCATGTTGGCGATTTCAAAACCCATGTCGGTTTGGTACGCCTTGACGATCGGGGTCAACAGGGCGACCAGATCATCGGCCGCCTGGCGTTGCGCCGGGTCCGGGTGACGTTCAGCAATATCCAGATGCATCCCGGCCCAGTAGGCCAGCGCGCGGCACCCTTCGGTCACGGCCTTGCCGGTCATCAACATGCGGCGCACATCCGGATGCACGATAATCGGGTCCGCCGGTTTTTGCGGTTCCGCAGGACCAGTGAGCGCACGCATCTGCAGACGTTCCTTGGCATAGTTCAGCGCGTTTTGATACGCGACCTCCGCAATGCCCAGTCCCTGCATCCCCACGCCCAGACGGGCGGTGTTCATCATGGTGAACATGGCGCGCATGCCTTTATGCGGTTCACCGACCAGCCAGCCCGTCGCGCCATCAAAGTTCATGACACATGTCGCCGAACCCTTGATGCCCATTTTATGTTCGATGGACCCGCACGCCACACCGTTGCGCGCGCCGACATCACCGTTGTCTTTCGGCATGAATTTCGGCACAACGAACAGGGAAATGCCCTTTACCCCCTCCGGCGCGTCCGGCAGTTTCGCCAGCACCAGGTGGATGATATTGCTGGTCAAATCATGTTCACCGGCGGAGATGAAAATTTTCGTCCCCGTAATGGCGAAGGACCCATCACCATTCGGCACAGCCTTGGTTTTAATCAGCCCCAGATCGGTGCCGCAATGCGGTTCGGTCAGGCACATTGTGCCGGACCATTCGCCCGTGACCAGTTTCGGCAGATAAATATCTTTTAATTCATCCGTACCGTGTAAATGCAGGGCGTTATACGCCCCTTCGGACAGGCCCGGATACATGCCGAACGACATGTTCGCGGAGCAGATCATTTCCTGCAGCACGAAATTCACGGTCGCGGGCATGCCCATACCGCCATAGGTCGGATCAGCAGCCAGCGCGGTCCAGCCCCCTTCGGTAAAGGCGCGATACGCATCCTTGAAGCCGGACGGTGTGCGCACAACGCCGTTTTCGAATGTGCAACCTTCTTTATCCCCCGACTGGTTCAACGGGAACAAAATGTCCTGGCAAATCGCCGCGCCCCCTTCGATGATCTGGTCGATCATGTCGGGTGTGGCTTCTTCATAGCCCGGCAGGGTGGAGAGTTTTTCAACCCCCAGAACATCGTTCAGAACAAAGCGAATATTATCAAGCGGTGCGGTATAGACAGGCATTTCACAAGGTCCTTCTCAGGTTAAAAACGAATCATGCCGCGGACAATAAAAGTCCGTTGCGAATACGGCGTGTTTCATGGTGCATACGCGGGGCTTCCGCCCCCCAGTCAGCCAAAGTCATCGTCATCCCATCCCCATTCGCGCACAGATGCGTGAGCGGGATAATCGACGACTTTGAAAATTCATTGAGGATTTGCAGGGCCGAAAGCGACAGCGGCATAATTTCATCACCGCGCAACGCCCCCGCATCACCCCCGCGTTCAGAAAACACAAAAGCCTCGGTCACGGACCATCCGGGTTTTTGCGACACATTGGCAATGGCCAAAGCCGCCTGCATCGCGCTGAGGCCCGTGAAAACGGCATTTTCAATTTTCACGCCCGCAACATACGTCCCGTTATCCAACGCCAAAATCACCGTTTGCGATGTGTGGCTGGCGTAATTCAGGGATTTCAATTCCCCCGCCCAAGCCCGCAAGGCCGGAATATCGTGCGGTTCATTCCGCACCGCACGACGGGCAAGATCATTTACATCCTGATCCGGTGTAATCGTTTCTATGGCGCGGGACCGCAGGGCCGAAGATTCGGCATTAAAATTATCAAAGCTGAACGAATCGGGCAGCAGGTCATTCAACGCGGTATCAACAACACGCCCCGACAGGGCACAATTGCGCACCCGAATATCGGGCGTTCGTGCCAGGCCCGCCAATTGCTGGCGGCAATTGCCGCAGCAATGCGCGACCATATCGCTTTCGGAGCCATGATCATCCACACCGCCAATCACCCACGCCGATTCAATGGCCACATCCGGCCCCAACGTCGTGACCAGCGCGGACAACGCCCCCTCTTCACCATGGATGCTGAGGCGGTGTTCAATCGATTCCACATTCACACCGGCAAAACCCAAAAACCCGGTTGCCGTTTTCACAATCAAAACGGCCCCGACGCGATAGCCCGATGCGGGGGCATAGGCCTGCATCCGCACATCACGCAGCCATGGCATGATTGTTTTTTCGTCCAGCGTGTGAAAAGACCGCACAAAATCCATGATCATTTATCCCGATCAGACAGCAGGTCTTTGAGATGTTTCGCCACGCGATCTTTGTCCATCTGGCGAATTTCATCGCGGGCTTTTTTACCGGCGGACCGGTTTTTTTCCTCTAACGCGGCGGCGATTTTTTGCAATGTTTCTTCGCCGATTTCCGCGCGGGCCTTGCGCGCATTTTCCATCGCCTGTTCACGCAATTTTATGCTTTCGGGCGAACGTTGCGGCGGCGCACCGGGGGCTGGTGGAACATCACCGCCGCCTTTCTTGCCTTTATTCTTGCCCTTTTTGAAAAAAATCATCGCGTATCAATAATCCACTTTGCGCAGGGCGCAGAGATGAGAGCGCGCCTGACAGAACGAAACCGCCGCACCATCCACACCCGTTACAGGCGCGGTGAGGGAGAATTGTTCATTATTTACAAACATCACCGGATCAACCGGATCATACGCCACACCCAGAACGAAATATGCCGCCATATCTTGGGGCGTTATGCCCGTTTGCGACACCAGCGCCCAATCACATGTCGTCATGTTACAGGGCATGAAATTTTCCGCCCGATCGCGCACAATGGTTTCCAGCCCGGCCCGTTCGCGTTTTTGCGGATTGGCCCAATACACATCGCGCGCCGGGTCATGCAACGCCCACTGCCCACTGGTCGCCTCTTTCGTTTCCACCATCGGAACCGACGGGAACCCGGGGGCGTAACGGAACAATTCGACAATGCGGGCTTCGACCCCGGCGCGTTGCAACATCAACCCCATCAATTGCGCGGCCGTGGCCGGGTTGATTGCGGGACGCACATCGCTTTTCTTATGCGCGTGCATCAACAGGCCGCTGATCGTTTCGACCCAGGCCCCGCTGTCACCATTCAGGGGTTTTTCCGGATCAATTTGCGCATGCGCCGCCACGAATTGCCGGATAATATCCGGCCATTGCGCAGGTGGCGTATCGGCGGGCACGGACGTCGCCATAAACAACGCGTCCACACCCTGATTCATGCGTTCGGAATCCAGCTGAGCCCCATAGCTTTTCAGCAGAATCAGGCCCAGCAGCGCCACCGCCCCGAGAATCAAACCCCAAAAAATGATGTTTTTTTTCATTCCCGGGTACGATCCTTAGTTCCGCAACGGCTTACCAGTGGACAGCATGTTTTCAACGCGGGCTTGGGTGCCTTCGTTCTTCACCAGCTTCATGAATTCATAGATTTCCAGTTTCAGGATATCCTGCTCGCTGACCGGGGTGGTCCAATCGGCCTTGTCCCCACCGGACAACACCGCCGCCAAGTGATCGGACACAACCACATCATACGGCGTTGCCTTGCCCGATTTTTTGAAATCGGCAACAGCCATATCCAGCGCGACCTTACCCGTCGGGCCCGGCAGGCGGATGGATTCAACCGGAACCGGCGCGGCGTAATTTTGCGCCAGCTCCAACGCCTTTTTCTTCGCATCGAACAGCAGGCGGTCACGGTTCATGGTGATGCCGTCACGGTCACGGAAATATCCGATCTCTTTCGCTTCGGTTGCGGATTTGGCCACGGTCGCCGTGCCAATCACTTCGAATGCCTTGCGCACCGCGCCCATCGGCGTGTTTTGCGGCGACATCCACAGGCGATCACCACCGCCAATGGCTTTCTTGTACTGTTCGCGTTCACGCTCTTGGAAGCGCAGGATCAATTCCTTGCATCCACCCCAACCGGGGATCAGGCCAACGCCCACTTCGACCAGACCGCAATAGGTTTCGGCATGCGCCTGGACATGGTCGGCATGCAGCAGGATTTCGCAACCCCCGCCCAGCGCCATACCGCTGGGGGCCGCGACAACCGGGAACGGTGCGTATTTCAGGGCCATATAGGCCTTCTGCCCGCCGGAGATCAGTTCCTCAATCTGCGGCCACAGGCCGATATTCATCGCGAAAATCGCCAGACCGAGGTTGGCACCGGCGGAGAAATGCGTGCCTTCGTTATAGATCACAAGCGCCTTCCACTCACCCTTGCCATCGCCGATCTTTTTGATGGCGTGGTGGTAGACATCGAACACATCGTTATCCAGCGCGTTCATCTTGCCGGTAAATTCAACGCACAAAACGCCATCACCCACATCCCACAGGGCGGCGGACGATGATTTGTACAACGGTTTGGAATACAGCTTGATATCACGCAACAGCAGGACACCATCGGCACGGACCACATTGTGATAGGCGCCGTCGGTGCCGAAATATTGCATTTTGCCGTTTTCAACGCGGTAGAACGACCCAGCGCCCACTTTCTGCACCAACGCCGGAACGGCTTTGCCTTCGGCTTTTAACGCATCGGCAAACCATTGCGCGCCCAGCGCGTCGATCATTTCAAACGGACCGAATTTCCAGTTATAGCCAAGACGCATGGCTTCATCGACATCAGCAATGGAATCGGCAATATCGGGCACCAGTGACGCGGCATAGGCCAGCGTATCGCGCAGAACCGCCCACGCATAACGGCCACCCGCATCATCGGTGGTGACAACAGCCCGCAACCCGGCCTTGCCCGCATCAACGGAATCCAGACGCGGTTTGTCGGCTTTGCGGTATGCGGATTCGCTGAACGAAGACGCGGTGATATCAAACGCCTGTTTCTCTTTCTTCCCGCCCGTGGTGTCGAGGCGATAGAACCCGCCCTTGCCCTTACGCCCCGTATAACCGGCGGCGATCATGCCCTTGATAAAATCAAAATCGCGCGAGATGCGGCGATATTCATCACCCTCCGGCAAGGTGGACAGCAGCGATTGCGCCAGATGCGGCATCAAATCAATCCCGACCAGATCAATCAGGCCGAACACACCCGTTTTCGGAATACCCACCGGTTTCGACAACACGGCATCGGCCACTTCCACGCTGACCTTCTGGTCCACGGCATGGTTGAGGGAGGCTTGCAGCCAGAACGTCCCGATCCGGTTGGCGATGAAGCCCGGCGTGTCGTGACATTCCACAACGCCCTTGCCCAACTGGATATCACAGAAATCGCGCACCAGCTTGATCGCGTCTTTGCGCGTTTTCGGCCCCGTCACCAGTTCCAGCAGACGCATATAACGCGGCGGGTTGAAGAAGTGCGTAATCATGAAATCCTTCGCCAGCGCGTCCCCGAACGGTTCCACCAGCAAATGCAGCGGAATGGTGGATGTGTTGGACGAAATCACGGAACCCGGCTTGCGGTGCGCCTGTAATTTTTCATACGTCGCATGTTTGATTTTCAAATCTTCCAGAACGACTTCGACGATCCAATCGCAATCAGACAGAAGCGCGAGGTCATCCTCCATATTCCCCGGCGTGATCAGTTTCGCATTGCGTTTCGACATAAACGGGGCCGGATCGGCCTTCATCATTTTGTCGATGGCACCCTTGGCCAGCATGGAGCGATCCGCCGCATCTTTCGGCACGATATCCAACAGCACGACCGGAATGCCCGCATTGGCAATTTGCGCCGCGATGCCCGACCCCATGACGCCCGATCCGATAACAGCCACTTTTTGAATGGAGGAATTGGTCATGGTTTTGGTCCCTTTGGATGGATTGAGTTTCTTGAAAAAGCCAAACATGGTGTATGCCAGTTTTGTGATGAAACGGTGAATGGTGAAAGCGACGCAGAAGACCCCGCGCCGGGAAGAAGAAGGCGTAAATAAGATAGGCTGTACCAAGCGGTTTGTACAGTCACAGCACGCAAAAACAGGCGGTTAAAAAGCGATCAGGATGCGGCGATGGACGATGGCGCCGCCTGAACATCCGCCCCCGGCCTGGCCCTGTCGGTTGCGGATGTATTCTCCGCCCCGTCATCATCCCCCAGATCAACGCCTTCGATTTCGGCCTGGGCGACATTTTTATGATAATCGCTTTGCAGGACGCGGAATTCCGCGACCACTTTGGCGGATTGGGCCAGAATGGTCGGAACTTCGCCAAAAAAGTTACTTTGCAGATAGCGGGTTCGGTTAATCACAGTCGATTCATATTCCCGCACCATACCCATATCGCTGAGCGGGCGGATCAGGCCGGACAGCATTTTCCGATAAAGCGTCATCAGATTTTCCAGCGACCCAATCACCATCATCTTGTCGCGCAAATGCGCCAGCGTGCCCAATTTAAATTCCATATAGGGCAAACTATATTTCATAATAAACCCATTGATCTTGCGGATTTCCTGCACCTGCGCTTCCATCACCAATCCCAATTCACTGGCGCGCAGGAACAGGCGTTTCTCCTCATCCAGCAAATCGCTTTGATGTTCATCATAAAAATCAACCAGACGGGTCAGGGTTTGCGCCAACACCTGACGCACGGCATCGGGCCGTTCGACACCAAAGCGGAGCTTGCCCTCCAATGCGGCTTTGGCCACGGTGCGGGCACGTTTTATATCCCCGATACGCAAAGACGCGCGCAGCGATCGCTCCAAGGCCTCGGCCTCAACAGGGCCGTACAATGCATCCAGCGATTTGGTGATTGTGATCCAGTCGGGTTCCATGCTGGCCAGCAAATCCCGCGCCGCCCCGAAACGAAGCTTGTATTCCAGCAATTCAGCTTTGCGTTTGTCATACCGGGCCATCATCACCCCGGCATCCGCGGTCCATTTGATATTGCGCCCCGAAATATCAAGCGCCTTGGACTTGTCCTGACGAATGCCTTCGCGCACCAGCGTCGTAAACCGGTTGATCTGCATATAGGCGACGGCAAAGTTGGTGATATTGGTCTGCAACCCGCGCAGGACATTGCGGGCCTCGGCCTTTAAACGGATGGCATCGGGGTGGTCTTTCGGACGACCCGGGATTTTCATCTGGGCTTTCACATCATGGGCGGCCCATTGCATGGCGTAATCGAAAAATTGCTGGAACAAGGTGCGCAGTTCCTGCTCCTGAGCCTTCACCTGGGCTTCATCAAAATTGTCGGAGGCCACGGCGACGATAGCATGCACCCGTTCCATAAAGCCCCGTTCGACCGCGTCGAAATCGGTTGCGTCCGTCAAACCCAAAGTCGTCAGCAATGTGACCACAGAACTCATACGCAGAAACCCCGCCTCTATCAGAAAGCCACGCCCCCGCCCGCAGGGGGGAAACGGAGCTATTGTGCGCCGCCGCACTATTATGGTAACCGCTGAGCGTAAACATGATGTAAACGTTAACGCCGCTGGTTTCACTGAAATGTAAGGAAATCCGCCAAAAACAAGGCCGGAGGGTCGCCCCTCCGGCCTGAATTTTTGCATTTTGCCTGCGCAAAAGGATAGAGCAGGGTTTAAAACCCTAGGCCGCTTCCAACACGATGGCCGTGCCCTGACCGCCACCGATACACATGGTGGCCAGACCGGTTTTGATGCCTTCACGTTGCATCAGGCTGGCCAGTTTGCCGGTGATCCGTGCACCGGAAGCCCCCAGCGGGTGACCCAGCGCAATTGCGCCGCCATCAATGTTCAGGCGGGATTGATCAATGCCCAGCTCCTTCACCACCGACAAGGATTGCGCGGCGAAGGCTTCGTTCAATTCAAACAGGCCGATATCCTTGATCGACAGACCGGCGCGGGCCAGCGCCTTTTGCGAGGACGGAACCGGACCAATGCCCATGATTTCCGCCGCACAACCGGACACGCCAATCGATTTGATCCGCGCCATGATCGGCAGATTATGTTTGCGGGCATAGGATTCAGAGGTGACCAGCACCGCCGCAGCCCCGTCGGTCAGCGGTGATGACGTCCCCGCCGTAACCGTACCATCGGACAGGAAGGCCGGTTTCAGACCGGACAGAATATCAACGGTGGTTTCGGGACGGATAATGCCGTCGGTTTTAATATCGCCAATCGGCGCAATTTCCGCATCGAACTTGCCCGACGCCGCAGCCGCAGCGGCTTTCGCCTGCGAATTGGCGGCAAATTGGTCCTGTTCCCCACGGGTGATCTGGTACTTGCTGGCCAGGTTTTCGGCGGTTTCACCCATGCTCATATAAGCCTGCGGGAAGGTTTTCGCCAAAGTCGGGTTCGGCATCGGGTTGAAGCCGCCCATCGGGATGCGGGTCATGGACTCAACACCGGCGCAGATGAACACATCGCCCGCGCCCATGGCAATCGCCCCGGCGGCCATGTGGATCGCCGTCATGGACGAACCACAGAAACGGTTCATCGTCACACCACCCACCGACACCGGCAGACCGGCCAGTTGGACCACGATACGCGCCAGGTTAAAGCCCTGTTCGGCTTCGGGGAAGGCGCAGCCCATGATCAAATCTTCGATATCTTCCGGCTTCACGCCCGTTTCCTTCACCAGGGCGGTGATAACGGTGGCGGCGATGTCGTCAGGACGCACTTTGGCCAGGGCACCCTTGGTCGCCAAATGCATCGGGCTGCGTTTAAAGCCACAAATTACGGCTGTTTCTGTCATGTTGTAACCCTCCGGATAGATGGGAAATAACCCCGAAGACCCGGGACCGGGTGGGGTGAGTCGGTTTGTCCGTCCCATACATTACAGGGATATAGTGCGTGAATCTACGGGTTTCGAGGGGGGCGCATACACAACCCGTGCTCATCTGCCTTGCGGGGCGCTTTTCTTTTTGACATTCCGTTTGACTCCCGGGACAATTCCGGGCATCACCTATCCCTATCAGGGGAATACGGGAAATTACGAAAAAACCACCCCGAACCCCGATCCGATTTTTATTGAAGGAGACGAAAGTCAGTGGCCACCGCAACCGACAAAAAGGGCATGAAACGCATCTGCAACAGCTGCAGCGCCCGTTTTTATGATTTCAACAAACGTCCGGTCATCTGCCCGAATTGCGCGGCGGAATTTACCGGTGAAGTGAAGCTGAAGGCCCGCCGCAGCCGCGCCATCGCCAATGACGAAGGTCAAGTAAGCCCGGCCGCCGCCGCCGATGCGGATGAGGCCGCCGAAGAATTGGAAGACGAAGACGAAGTCGAACAGGAAGACGATACCGTCAGCCTGGACGAGGTCGAGGAGCTGGAAGAAGCCGACGCCGATGACGTTGATGCCGACGAAGAAGATATCGACATCGATGACGATCTGGATATCGACGATGATCTGGACGAAGATCTGGATGATGACGATTTCGACGACGAAGATGAAGACGAGGACGACGAAGACTAAGTGTCTGACGCATCTCTTTATACCGTTACAATACGCCTTCCGGCTGGCCTGAGCGATGTTCAGGCCAGCCTTTTTGCTGATGAAGCCTTTGGCGGCGATCAAATCTCATCATCACTGGTCCGCGAAACCCCGGCATCGGAATCCGATCTGGGGGCCACGGCATGGACCATGCAATGGTTGCTGGCGGGTGTTGCCGAGCCGGATGCGCTGGCCGCACATTTGAATGACGCCGCCGCCATGTTTGATATGGCCGATATGATCAACGTGACACCGGCGGATTTGGACTGTGCGATTGTCAACCCGGACACCAATTGGCTGGAACAATCTTATCGCGCCTTCCCGCCCTTTACCGTTGGCGGTTTTTACATTCACGGCAGCCATTCCACCGACCCGGCGCCCGATGGTTTCCGCGCATTGCAGATTGATGCCGCGACCGCCTTTGGTTCGGGCGAACACGGCACGACGGCGGGATGTTTGTTGTTGTTGGAACAATTAAAAGCCGACGGCATGACGCCGGGCCGCATTCTGGACATGGGATGCGGGTCGGGCATTTTGGGCATTGCCGCGTGGATGTTGTTTGACCGCCCGGTGATTGCCAGCGACATCGACCCCGAATGTATGCGCGTCACCGACCATCACGGCGAAATCAACCATGTGCCAGTATGGGACGAACAATCAAACACCACGGGCATGACCACATGCGCCGGGGATGGGTTCCGATTGCCGTTGGTGCAAAACAACGCCCCCTATACAATCGTGATTGCCAACATCCTGCCCGCGCCGTTGCTGGCCATGGCCAACGATCTGGTCGCGGCGATGGAACAGGATGGATTTGTCATCCTGTCCGGGATTTTGAATGAACAAGCGGATGAGGTTGAGGCGGCCTATATCGCCCTCAACCTGAAACCCGTGACACGCATGGTGCGCGGGGAATGGACGTCGTTGCTGATGCAGAAGTGATAAAAAAGGCCCGTTTGACCGGGCCTTTTTCTTTATCCTAAATTCTGCTTCGGCGGCTTCGGCACCCGGACCTTCGACTTCGCCAGCGGGCGCTGGTACGTGCCATAGGGGCGGTTATCATCCAGACCCAACAGGCGGTAATCATCCGCCGACAACGCCCAATCCGGATCGTTGTTCGCGATCTTGGTCTTGATATCCTGCACCAGCGATTCCGTTTCTTTCAAAATCGCCTCGGCCACCGCGCGGTCTTTCTTGGACTTGCCCGTCATACGCTCTTCCCATGTTTCATGGGCGCGTTTGATTTGCATTTCCAGACGACCCAATGACACCGCATCCGTATCAATCAGACCATGAATACGGGCCTTTTCCTTGGCCTTTTCACGGGCCAGATCATCGGGGTGCAGATAATTTTTCGATTTACCAAACAATTGCGCATGTTCCATTTGCGCGCGGTACAGCACAGCGACATAACGTTCACGCACCTGAACCGAATGGAATTGATCCAGCGCATGGGCCCGTTCGCGGTTGATGCGATCGGATTCTTTCGCGCTCGCAAATTCCTCGGCACAGGGCACGAACAATTTCGCCAGCGCCTTGTCATGCGCGGACATTTCCATGAAGGCCGGGGCATAGACCCGTTCTTCCAATGTTTGCTTGCGGTCGAAATCGGGGAAGTAACGCGCCATTTCCATCGCGCGGACCATGTTCGCGGCCATTTCCGGGTTGCGTTCGATGAAGTGCTTGTTCGCCTTCATCTGTTCCAGCGACGCGCCACGGTTGGCACCAATGGCAATGCCGCGCTCAACGGACGTGACCAGTGGCTGTTTATTGATATCAATAATTTCAAACGCCTTGTGCAAACGGTGGTTCCGATCGCTCATAATCTCGGCGATTTCCTGTGGCCCCATATGCATGAATTCTTTGGGGTCGAAATCGGACACGTTGAACAAAACCGCCTTGTTCGCGTAACGGCGTTCAGTGGATCGACCCACATAAACACCGATATTCGCGCACGCCTTGTACGCCGTGCGGTTGACATAGGTCAGCAGGTGGCGCGGATAAACCATGCCATTATGCGTCCCGCCGAGGTATTTTTTCACCTCGGCCTTGTTCGCGTTCATGGTCATGCGGGTGTAGAGTTCCGGGTCAATGGACCGCATGAATTGGTCCAGGCGGCGTTCCATGATGACGTCGTTGCGTCCTTCGTGTGCCGCGCCGTCCTTCTTGGACACCAGATTGTTGGAAATCATCAGCCCTTCGACCGTGAAGTCGGGGAATTCCGGGTTTTCCGGTTTGCGGCGGACCTTGAATTTATCCGGGCGCAGATAGGCAAACATGCGCGCCTTGTTGCGAATATCACTGCTGCGAATGCCGCCACTGCTCATCGGGAAATAGTTCAAATCCCCGGCGGCGAAAGCCAGTTGTTGCATCCACATATTGTCAGCGTTGAAGATGTTGGCCCCATCCACCATGGTTTTGATGTGCACCATGCGCGGGGATTTCAATTCTTTCTTCTTTGACGGGTCCAGAACATAATTGATGGTTTTTTGTTCATAGACATTCACGCCGTTATCGCCCTTAGCCTTACTGCGGCTGGCGTCTCCCGGCTTTTGCTCGGCGTCGATATATAGGCGCGATGCCGTATGTTCGTTGCCCTTTTCGTCTTTGAACGAAACCTCTTTCGACTGTTCCAGAAATTCCTTGATCTTGAAATAGAACAGGCGCGGCGGGAAGGCGCCGTTTAATTCACCCGGGTTGTTAAACGCCCCCTTCGCATCCACCGCCGGCTTTTCATACAAAGCGGATGGCATGACGTTGGTGGTCAGCAACGCGTCCAGATCCGGCAGGATCGTGCGCGGTAAAACCTGGTAATAGTTCGCCCATTTTTCGTTGGCATCGCCCAACAAATCGTACTGAACCGCGGCGAATTGGTGGATGGCGGCATAACGGCCCAATTGGGTCGTTTCGGTATCGTATGTAATGCCGCGCATAAACCCGTTCTGGATATAATAATCCGGCAGGGACATCGGCACGCGGCGTTGTTTCGGGTTCAAATTCGCCCCGTCGATGTTCAACACGGCATCATGCTGGTCCCGGGCGGCGCGGCGCAGTTTCAAACGATGTTTTTCATCACCGCTTTCTTCACGCGCATCCGCGATTTCGCGGATCATGTCGCCCATCGGGGTTTTAATTTCCGGCGGCACAATCTTGGTCAGATATTCGACATCTTCGCCACCACCAAAGTGCTGGTCCTTCGGACGCTTGATGGTGATGTAGGTCATCATTGATTTTTCCTGACCAATGATGGCGCAACCCTTTTCATCGGAAATCTGGATGACGTCTTGTTCGCTGGGGTTAATCGCGGTCATGCCGTGCTTGACCATCAGGGCGGAGCTGTGTGCCCGTTGCGGCACATCGCCGTGCGTGGCCAGACCATAGGGCGCCCCGGCCATATCCATCATACGCTCGACATCTTCTTGCCCACCGTGACCGGAAGCGTGTTCGATCACATATTCGTACCCGCGGCGCTCAAGAAACTTGATTACCTTGTTGTAGTGTTTTTCCGAACCCGGAATCCCCGTCTGCGACACAATAAATTTGTAGCGTTGCGGTGTAATGAAGCCGAGATTCTTCTGGTCCTTGTTCTCAATCAAACGGTTGAGAATGGACATTTGTTCGTTGTGTGTCCCGGTCACGACCAAGCCATGGTGACGAATATCGCCCTTCAAAATCGCATTCACACCAACGCCGGTCGGCGTGAAGTTCAGAATGCGGCGACCAAAAGCCTGACGTGCGTGTTCCTTCAGGGTCTTGCCGTTTTTACGGCCGATTTTTTCCAGCACTTTTTTGGTAAAGCGCAAGGATGCACCCAGCACAATCGTGTCACGATCGGTTTCGCCATAGGCATCGGCGGTGGTCACCAGGCGGGCCGCGTTCGTCCCGATATGCAGGGTAACAGGGGCCTTGTCCGGCGACTGGTTGATAAATTTCACCATGCCCTTTTTCACGTCGTCTTCGCGTTTGATCGGGCCGATAAAGCTGGCACGCGTGGAATCGACGGTCACCATTGTCGGCTTCAACGCGGTGATGCGTTCAACATCAAACACGTGGTTGGATTCCACCGTCTGATCAAATTTCGCGTCGGAATAATGGAACAACGACCCCTTCGGCGTCTTCACAAACACCCAGTTGGTGGGCGCGGAGTGCGGGGTCCAGCCGAATTCGGCGGTGATGTTCTTACTGATCTGCAGCTCTTTCTTCGCATCAATCAGGGAATCGATCACCGTCCATTTTTTCGGCATCCATTCCTTGGGCACATCGAGCTTTTTACAAATATCTTCGATATGCATTTTGGTCGCGGCGTTACAGATCACATGATCCATCACGTAACCGGCCAGCAACATATGCGGCACACCGCCATTATGGTCATAGTGCCAGTGCGTGATAAAGGTCGCAGCGGCCTGATATTTCGGTTTGTGTTTTGGGTTGTTGCGGTGGCGGTAATAATCGCCCGCGAACGCCATTTTCGCGTCATACCCGGTTTTATCGCGGTCCAGTGCCATGATCCCGACATCGCGCACCAGCGATTCGGTCACCAGCTTGCCCTTATCATCAATATATTCGTAATGATCGGCGAAGCAGTTGGCACCCAAGCCCCGTTCGCGGCCCGGCAGATGTTCGTTGGTCGGGTTGCCGCCCAGAATACGGGTGGTAAAGCGCGCACCTTCTTCTTTCGTCAAGGCGGGCACGCCGCTGATCGCTTTTTGTGTGTTGGTGTAACCGATAATGTCGCCCAAATCCGGCACGATCCCATCGCGTACATCCAGCATCGCGTCATGCGCGAAATGCAGGATGCGGACCATGTTTTTATGGTCGCTGGCGCGTTGTTTGCGGTCACCGATCGTCGCGGCGGACAATTCCACCAGACCCTTGCCCTTCTCACTCCGCACCGGGCGGAAGGACAGTTTTACCAGATTGTGATCCTGATAATCATGGCTGGCGGCCAAATCTTTTTTCGCCAATGTCATTTCAACATTGGTGTGATCCGGCGTTTCACCGCGGACCATTTCGGCCTGCAGGCTGTAGCGGACGGAATCCGTGTCGCCCCCCGTGGCCGCGCCACGTGTTGCGGCATGGAACAACACCGGCTGGCCCGGACGGGCGGCATAACCCTGTTGGAAAAAGCCCGTCACCGCCGGAACATATTGCGGCGGAATGCGCAAAGACCGGGTGATGTTCTTGCGCCCCTCTTCATAGGCCAGACGGGCATTGCCGTCCTTGTACGTGTTGGGCAGCGGTTTGATCTTCAACCCCGCATCCTTGGCAATATTGCCCAGCATCGGCATGCGTTGTTCCAGACGCAGCGTTTCCAAAACCTGTTGGCAGGTGGTCACAGCCGCCGTTACGGCGCGGCGGTCATGCAGATTGATCGCCTCACCCTGCACCACCAATGCGGTGATGCGCATCACGTCCTTGCCCTTATACTTGGCCGGTTCGGCCTTCAACGTCATAAAGGGGGTGGTGATATTGTCGCCGTTGGGGCGGTGAACCCAATGTTCAATCGCAATGGCAATGGACCCGTCGGTGGCCGGTTGAACATCGGCGTGCACACCATGAATGGCGCCCTGTTCCGCGTAAAATTTCACCCCGGCATAGCCGGAGGGGCGGGATTCGTAATATTTCTGGGCATCAACACCGATTTCAATGGGGAAATAGCGCAGGTCAAAATCCGCCGCGCGTTCAAAGATCCGCCCCAAACTCATCACGGCCTTCGGAGTCTTTTTCACATCCCCGCTGTTCGCGTTGGGGATGTTGTCCTGATCCGGCGTGTTTGTGGTGTTGGTCATTGTTCCCGATTACTCCCCCAAGAAACGCTTGTCCCTGTGTATGCTTGTTATTTTTTCTGGCATACGTTCATCGGATGCGGGTTGCCCCGTATCCATCACACATCCACCCGCCAATGTTCGGTCAGGCAATCGCCGGTCCAGCATCTGTGTGCGGTTTGGGCGATCATATGCTGTTGCCACTTTCGGCCCCAAAGTCGGGCGGCGCGACGGCACAGTCAGCTTTTTATTGTTTTGTTTTCCACCCGATCCCGATTGGCCATCATTCAGGACATCATCCGACGTCCGGCGTAAATCGGGGTGCAGGCGGTGCAGTTCCAAAATCCGTTCGAAATCAGGAACCTGATCCGCCTGGATCTGGTGCAGGAAGAATAGCGCGGCATTCACCGCCCGTGAAGAAATTTTTTCCGTAATTTTAATCGGCCGCGCCATGATTTTCAGGCTGATAACCGACCGCGCAGGCACGGAAAACCGCCGCGCATCGAACACGATTTCCATAACCGGAAGATCGGTCACCTGCCCCATTAAATCGTAATGCCACGAATCGATGCGCAGCAAAACCGTGTCCGCCCCGTCACAGGGCGCACCATTGCCATGTACGGCGTGACAGTTATGAATGGAGTATCCGAGCCCCAGAATGGTGGATTCGGCGGAATCCCGCCGGGTCGCGGCGGATTCGGGTTTCTGTAAAAATTCGAAGAGGGTCCACCCGGCAACCGGCCAGTTCAGCCGCGCCGCAGGAATACAGATAGAATGGGCCTCACCCGTACCGGGCAGCGGCGTTATTTCGGTTCTGTAAGCCACTTTTACTCCTGCGCATCTTTTTGTTTTATTTATAAAAAGACGTGAAACCTGATGGCAGTCATAGGCATAAGAATTTTTTATTTCAAGACTGGTTTCCCGACCAATCCCGTGCAATAACTCTACCCTTCCCCTGACACGCACACCATCCCGCGCCCGGTCTTATCCACAGGGCGGGGTTTTGCATTTGCGTTCTCAATGAAGGTGTTATCGAATTGCGCGCGGCAAACGGTGATACAGACCCAGCAGATAGAGCAGCACAAAGTAATAGAAGCACAATTCCTGCATCTCACTCGTGCGTTCAAACAGATTGATGCCCATGCCTTCGACAACCTTGTCCAGCAGATGCACACCAACCGCCAGCGCCGCCACAACCCACAGGGACGATGACGGATAAAACGCATTGAAGCGCGCCGGCAAAACCGCCGGACGAATTTTACGCAGCAATGGAATAATCAACCCACCCACGGCCACCCCGATCATCAGGATCAGGCGCGGCTTCTGGTCCAGCCAGGCGGATGTATTGTGCAGGTTGGTTTCATTCTGGTCATTCAGATGGGTCCAGAAATCCGGCGTGCCCCAGCCGACAAAATGCTGACCCCAGCTGATTTCCTCACCCGCGACATAAACACAGCAGAATGCGGCCATCGCGACCCAAGCCGTCATCAACAGATCCGCGCGACGGTCCATCCGCACAAAGGTCGCCAGCGCCACCAGCACCGCGGCCACCAGCACCAGAAACTGCAAATTCTCATACAGCCCTAATTCGCTGTACATGAATTCCAGCGTCGGGTGATCCAAAAGACGTTCCGAAATAAACTGCCCCACGATCAGGACGGGCGGCAGGATGTAGAACCAGAATTTCGTGAGCATGATGGGGGGCCTTCGTGCGGATCAAAGATGACCCATCTTAAAGAACAATACCGAACCGTTTCAACAGGAACGTCATGCCAAAATAAAGAATAATGGTCATGACACAGGACACGGCCAGCCCCGCATAAAACGGCACGCCATGGCGCAGCAAGGCCGGGAAGACCAGAAACATCGGCAAGGACGGCAAAACATACCAGAACGTGGCCTCGGCATGACTGGCGATGCGTTCGGCATCCCCCGTATCCCGCCACAACCAGATCATGGCCAACACCGAGACCAGCGGCAGAGACGCAATCAACGCCCCAAAGGCAGGCGAACGGCGGGCCGTTTTTTTCACCGCCGCCACCAAAATGCCAGAGAGCGCGGCCTTGATAACGGCATAAAGCATCAGTTAGTCCACCTTCATCCCTGTTTACACGCCCCTAAGGGCAGGTGATCGTTGAAAATCCAATCGATCCCGTTGGCGCAACCGTGAAACTACATATGCCACCATCCGTGGTGTTACCCGTTGAACCGGCATGAATGCTGGTCGTGCCGTTGCCAGAGATAACGGTTTTCGGCCCAGACGTTGACAAAGAAAAGTTGTTATCGGCAATCGTGGCATTGGATGCGCCATTGATCAGCATTCCAACGGCCCCTGCGTTATTGGAGGACGCGGTAATGGTATTATTGCGCACAATGGCATTCGTCGTATTGCGCACATCAACACCCACACCGCCGCCGGTCGCGCCAAAGCTGGTAATCGTAGAATTTTCGATGACAACACCGGACATAGTCTGTGCGTTCACGACATACGTACCTGTGCCATCACTATTGGAATTGCTCAGATTCATGCCTTTGATATGGGTGTTATTTCCAATATTCATCATATAAGACAAACTGGTGTCGGTAGCCGCCAATGCACTTTTTTTTTTTTTGGCCGTCGCATTCATCCCCGATGGGGTTCGCACACCGACCGCACCGCTGCCGATCAATGTTTGCCCGGCGGGTACAATCACAAGGGCGGTTGTATCAATACGGTCAGTAACAATGACCGTGTTTGCCCCGGCATTGGTCAGGGCCGTGTTCAGGGCCGCCGTGTCCGCTATGCCCGCGCTATTCACAATTGTGATGGTTTGGCCATCGGTGGTTTCGGTCGCCGTTTCGCTGCGCCCATAGGCCCCGGCTTGGGTGACGACATCAATATCGCGCACGATCGGGTCCATCATGCGGCGTTCTTGGGTGGTGAGCGTTTTCGATGGGTTTTTATCCCCTGTAAACGCGCTGAACGGGATACGCAAACGGGCGGACACAAATCCTTGGGATCCACGCGGATCATCTTTTTGCCATTCCGCCCCGACAGAGAAACGTGACCCTTTCCACGCAAATGGCAATTCATCAAAGGTCAGATCAAGGCGCAGACGAGGGCCTTGCACATCGTCAACACCATTTGTATCGGAGGAGAAATGATAACCACCAGCATAGGCGCGCAAATTGGTGCCCGAATCCACATCAAAGACGGGCAAGCGATAGCCAACCTCGCCATCGAACCCCTGCATTGCGACTTCTTCACCTTGGGTGACGGTGAAGCTCGACCCCGTAAGGGTCGCGGTGTTTAACGCATCAACAGATTTGTTTTTTTCACCGATGGGCTGATAGGCGTTCACACGCACATCCCAATCTTGGCCCAGCAGCTCTGCGCCCAATGTAATCTGATCGAAATAATTATCATTGGATGTTTGGCGGCGGTGCGGTCAAAATAGCCATAGGCCCCAACATTCCAGCCATGATCCAGCATCTGGCGCAGCCCCAAGCCGAAATTGCCTTCGCTGCTGGAATTGTTATCTGTACGCAGGCGGAGATCAGAGAAAAATAAAGTATCGTCATCTTGAGAAAGCGGCATGAACAAATCGATTTCGCCTACATCACGCTCATTCCCGATTTTACCTTCCAAATCAATATAGGGCTCCCATTTATCCTGCGCCTGCGCCGGCCATGAAAACAAGGCCAAGGTTGTTATGACACCAACGGAACAAAGGGCTTTTGATTTAGAATTCATATTTCTCCCAATCAAGATTTCACATTTTAAAAAATTTACATCAATCACGTCATGATTGCGTACCACAGCAAACGGCCCGTTTCAAGAAACGGGCCGGATTATTGCTTTTTCGTTATTCCACTGTGACCGATTTCGCCAGATTGCGCGGCTGGTCAACATCGGTGCCCTTGGCGACCGCAACATGATAGGCCAGCAATTGCACCGGAATGACGTACAGGATCGGGGCGACGAAGGCGTCGGAGACTGGCATGCGCACGGACCAGCGGCAGCCGCGGCCCAATTGGGTCAAGCCATCACGGTCGGTGAACAGCAGAACCTGGCCACCGCGGGCGATGGTTTCCTGCACGTTTGATGCGGTTTTTTCGAACAATTTATCGTGCGGGGCCAACACGACCACCGGGACCTTGTCATCAATCAGGGCGATGGGGCCGTGTTTCATTTCACCAGCGGCATAGCCTTCGGCATGGATGTAGGAAATTTCTTTCAGCTTCAGCGCACCTTCCAGTGCGATCGGATACATGGCCCCACGACCGAGATACAGAACATCGCGCGCCTCGGCGATTTCACGGGACAATTTTTCAATCGTCTGCGCCGTATCCTGCAACACGGAGTTCACGAGAGACGGCAATTGACGCAGGGAATCGGACATCGCACCAACGGTTTTGGCGTCAATCGCACCTTTCTTCGCGGCGGTGCCGAGAACGAGGCAGGCCAGTGTGGTTAATTGCGTTGTAAACGCCTTTGTCGACGCCACGCCGATTTCCGGACCGGCCAGCGTGTGCAACACCATATCGGATTCGCGTTCAATCGTGCTTTCGATCGTGTTGACGATGGACACGATTTTCTGGCCCTGGCGTTTGCAGTAACGCAAGGCTTCCAGCGTATCGAGCGTTTCACCCGATTGCGACACGAACAACGCCACACCACCTTCCGGCATCGGTGCTTCGCGATAGCGGAATTCGGACGCCACATCGATTTCAACCGGAATGCGGGCAATTTGTTCGAACCAGTATTTGGCCACATGGCAGGCATAAAACGCCGTGCCACACGCCACCAGCGTCAGACGCGACGCATGGGCCACCATATCAACCAGATCGGCAGGCAGCGTGATTTCACGCGTAGCCGGGTTGATGAAGGAGTTCAGTGTGTCACCAATCACGCTCGGCTGTTCAAAGATTTCCTTCAACATGAAGTGGCGATATTCACCCTTGCCCGTCGTTTCACCGGATTGCGCGGTGATGCGGATCGGGCGGGAAATTTCTTTGCCCTCACGGTTGTAAATGGTGACACCGCCCGCATTGACGCGAATGCGGTCGCCATCTTCGAGGAAGCAGATTTTTTTGGTCAGCGGGGCCAGTGCGTAAGAGTCGGAGGCCACATACATTTCACCATCGCCATAGCCAACAGCCAGCGGCGTGCCCTGACGCACACCGACCATCAAATTATTTTCATTGGCAAAAATAACGGCCAGCGCATAGGCCCCTTCCAGACGGTCGAACGCGGCATTGGCGGCACTGACCGGGTCCATACCCTGTTTCAGATGATGGTCGACCAGATGGGCCACAACCTCGGTATCCGTTTCGGTTTCGAAACGGCATTGATGTTGTTCCAGTTCCGCCTTTAACGCGGCGTAGTTTTCGATGATGCCGTTATGCACCACCGCCACGCGTTCGGTGGCGTGCGGGTGAGCGTTACGCTCCGTCGGACCACCATGGGTCGCCCAGCGTGTGTGACCAATCCCAATCGGGCCACGCACCGGCGCTTTTTTCAACCGTTCATCCAGATTGATCAGCTTGCCCTCGGCACGCAGGCGTTCAATCTTGCCATTGTCCAGCGTGGCGATCCCGGCGCTGTCGTATCCGCGATATTCCAGACGGCGCAAGCCATCCACCAAACGCTGGGCCACATCACCCTTGCCAACAATACCAATAATTCCGCACATCTTTTTGTTTTCCTTTTCGGAGGTTAAGAATCCGGCGCGCACGCCGTTTGGGTCAGGTCAATTATTTCTTCTGCTTCTTCGCCCGGAACTTTGCCGCCCAGCCCGCCAGCATGCGGGGTTCGGCGCGTTCGACGAACAGGGCATCATCGGCGACATCCTTGGTAACCGTCGCCCCGGCGGCAATATAGGCCCCTTTGCCAATCGTGACGGGGGCGACCAACGTAACGTTGGACCCGACCATGGCATGATCACCAATCACCGTTTTGAATTTTTCAAAGCCATCGTAATTGGCCGTGATCGCGCCGCAGGAGAAATTGACCCCGGCCCCCACATCGGCATCACCGATATAGGCCAGATGGCTGGCCTTGGCCCCATCGTGCAAATGGGCGTTTTTGGTTTCGACGAAATTGCCGATCTTAACCTTGGCCCCCAGTTTCGTGCCGGGACGCAGACGCGCAAACGGGCCCACGGTGCAACCCGCGTCAATACGGGCCCCTTCGATATGGCAGAAGGCTTCGATGACGACATTGTCCCCAACGGTCACGCCGGGGCCGAAAACCACATTCGGGCCGATGACAACATCACGGCCAATTTTTGTATCGTGACAGAAAAAGACCGATGACGGGTCAATCAACGTGGCCCCGTTATCCATCGCGGCCCGGCGCAAATTTTTCTGGGCAATCGCCTCAACCACGGCCAGATCGGCGCGGGAATTTACGCCCGCGACTTCATCCGCGTTGTATAAAATGCTGACGCGGGTTTTAACCCCTTCGCGCGCGGCAATTTCGGGCAGGTCGGTAATGTAATATTCGCCTTGCGCATTGTTGGTTTGCAGCTTGTCCAGCCAACCGGATAATTTCGTTCCATCAATGCAGAACGCGCCGGTGTTGCACAATTTGATGGCGCGTTGTTCCGGGGTTGCGTCTTTGTCTTCAACAATTTTGTTCAACGTGCCATCGGCATTCATGACCAGGCGACCAAAGGCGGGTGGATTTTTATATTCAACACCCAAAACGGCAATGCCCGTGTGCGCATCATGGCGGCGCGCCTCGATCAAACCTTGCATCATCCCGGTGGACAGCAATGGCATATCCCCCAGCAGAACCAGAATATCACCATCAAAATCCTTGAGCGCGGGCATGGCAGCACGCACGGCATCACCCGTTCCCATC
Organism: Micavibrio aeruginosavorus EPB; assembly: GCF_000348745.1. Classification (NCBI taxonomy): domain Bacteria; kingdom Pseudomonadati; phylum Bdellovibrionota; class Bdellovibrionia; order Bdellovibrionales; family Pseudobdellovibrionaceae; genus Micavibrio; species Micavibrio aeruginosavorus. The sequence goes on from NC_020812.1 coordinate 2,382,647, forward strand.
GGTACTTTTTGAATGGCGGTGGCATGGGGTGCAACGGCATCGGCCACACCCGGCGCATCCGGCGCGGTGACCACGATAATTTTATCCGGCGACAATTCTTCGACCGAACGCAACAGCCAGTTGATCATCGGACGTCCGGCGATTTCGTGCAGCACCTTCGGCTTGGCGGATTTCATCCGTTTGCCCTGACCAGCGGTCAGGATCACACAGGCAAGTTTCGAAACGGGTTGAGCGGAAGATGGGGTCATTGGGCTTGAAAACTCATTCACTTTAAAAACAATGCGGCCTTAGTCTTTATTGCCCCGGTGGCGGCGCAAAACAAGTCACATCATGTTGCAAAGCATTTCACCAAATCCCCCCAAAACCCCAACAAAAAACCGGAAAAAACCATTCGCCCCGAACAAAACCGGGGCGAATCAGTATATTATCCTTTTATATCAAATAATTAGTCCGATTGAGCCAGGGTCGTCGCCCCATCGGTATAGCCCACCAAATGCATAAACATGGTGCCATATTCCGATGTCACCCGCACCTTCACCGGAACGGCCGGCTTGTCGGGGGAAACTTTTGCAAACCACACGGTCGGCAATTTGCCCTTCATGCGGCCCTGTTCCTGGATCGACATCCAGCCGCGTGGTTTTTTATGCCATTCCCCGGCCACCGGAGTCACCTCGACCACACAGCGTTGCGACGGGCCACCATACACATTGTAGCGTGATGCGTTCAGTTGCTCTTCACCCTCCAGACGGAATTTCATGGCGAAGCGGCGTTTGCCATCAAAGACTTCCGATGATGAATCACAGGATTGCCCGGCGGCAATATCCTGCATCACATCCAGCGTAGCGGTCAGGACATCAATCGTTCCCTGAGTCAGTTCCGCAGGCGGCAAATCACGCTCCACCGTGCTGTCCGGGTCGCGCACGGTATAACCGACGAAATCCCCGTTTTTATTGTAGTTATATTCCTTCACTTCCTCTTCCTCACGCCAGATGGCGGAGGACCGGTGCAGTTCCGGACGAACGCCGTCCTTCATCTGCCACCCCTGTGTTTCGAATGTGCCATCCCACGGGGCCAGCGCGCGCAGGAAACCCTTGGTCCCGGCGCTGAACGATAAATTATATTCGCTGTCTTCCGGGGCATAGACATGCAGAGTCGCGGCCACGGCGTTCACACCGCCCGCGTAAACTTCGTATGTCAGTTGTTGCGTTCCGGGTTTGAACACGGCCTTTTGTGCCGTGGCCGCCGCATTCACGCCGCCCGTCACCGCCAGCACAACACCCGCAACAACGGACAGAACAGCGCCCTTAATCATAAAATCCCGGGGTGCGGATAATCGTGCCGCCAAGACCTGTTTTGAAAATTGCCAGACCGTCTTTGTCATCGGAAATCCCTCCAAGGTCAAAATCCCGAATACCCCTTTGTTTCAGTATAACAGATGAATCCCACAAAAGAAGGTGGTGCGCGTGATATTCGCGGCCCACATCCGTCGTCCACCCAATCTGATATGTGGCGGAAGCCCCGTGAATCAACAGCATAACCATGGCAATGGTTTCATTGTGCGCCCGCACCGCCCCCACCAAAAGGTTATTTGTGGCAAAAAATTGGCGCGCCAGCGCGCGCACCATCTTCACCGACGGCCCCGGATAACCGCGCAAGGTCCGGTCGGCGTGATAACCGGCAATCGCTTCATCAATGGTGCGGGGCGTCGTGGCCCAATCAATATGCAGGGCCGTGTTCTTTTGCGCCTTGGTCAATTCGTTGCGCCAGCTTTTACGCAAACGCGCCCGCCGCGCATCATCATCGGGGTCCAGATCCAGCCAGACGGTTTGATAAGATGATCCGCGCGCACGCAACCCCGCACGGACAAGCGCTTGACGCATTTCGGGTGTATCAGGCACTTCCGGAATAAAGCGGCGACGGCGACCCAGACGACGCGGTATGGCGCGATGAAATGCATTAAAAAAGGCCGCAACATGATCCGCCGTGCCGAAACCGGGCAACCACACCGGCCCACGGTCCAGATGCACACCATGCAGGAGGTTCCCCGGAAAGGCCGTTTCCAGAATTTGCACCAATCCGGCCTCAACCCCATCGATCTCAATCACACCCCAGCGCGCCTTTAGCCCCAACACGGGGCACGCCGCACGGGCATAATCGTAGGATTGCAACAGACTGGCCCGCCGCGCGGATGCGAAGCGTTCATTCCATTGATCCAGCGACAGCACATTCCATCGGATGAGACAGGCGGGAGGCGCAGTTTCGCCTTGCATTCACTTGGTCCTGAAGGTTTGATAGGCGGTATGACACACGATCCGAATCATACACAAATTAAAGCGCTTGTCGAACAGGGATGGGACGCACGCGACACCCTGAACCCCGGTACGACGGGTGATGTGCGCAATGCCGTGGTTGAAACGCTGGAGTTGCTGGATAACGGCCACCTGCGCGTTGCCGAACCCGTTGCGGGCGATTGGGTCGTGCATCAATGGGTGAAGAAGGCCGTGTTGCTGTCCTTCCGCCTGAACCCCATGGCATCCATTCCCGGCGGCCCGGGCGGCGCGCATTGGTGGGACAAGGTGCCCAGCAAATTTCACGACTGGGACGCCGATGATTTTCACGCGGCGGGTTTTCGCGCCGTGCCAGGATCAATCGTGCGCCATTCCGCCCATATCGCCAAAAATGTCGTCCTGATGCCCAGCTTCGTCAATGTTGGCGCGTTTGTGGATGAGGGCACGATGGTCGATACATGGACCACCATTGGATCGTGCGCGCAGATTGGCAAAAACTGCCACATTTTTGCGGTGTTGGCATTGGCGGGGTATTGGAACCATTACAGGCCGACCCCGTCATTATCGAGGATAACGTTTTCATCGGCGCGCGCAGCGAAGTGGCTGAGGGTGTGCGCGTTGAAACCGGGGCCGTATTGTCCATGGGCGTGTTCCTGGGCGCATCAACCAAAATTATCGACCGTGACAGCGGTGAAATTTTCATGGGCCGCGTCCCAGCCTACAGCGTCGTTGTTCCCGGTACACTGCCCGGCAAGCCCTTGTCCGATGGCACACCGGGCCCGGCGTTGGCCTGTGCGGTGATTGTGAAACGGGTTGATGAACGCACCCGATCAAAAACCGCGATCAATGAATTATTGCGCACATAGATTTTCAACATAAGGATTTTCCAATGACCGACGCCCTCGCCCTTGCCCGTGATCTGATCCGTTGCCCCAGCATCACGCCAAAGGACGAAGGGGCGCAGGCGTTGCTGGCCCGTACGCTGGGCGGCCTGGGCTTTACCTGCACCGACCTGCCCTTTGGTGATGTGCAAAATTTGTTTGCCCGCCGGGGCACGGATGGTCCGCATCTGTGTTTCGCCGGACACACGGATGTCGTGCCCGTGGGCGATGAACAATCATGGTCACACAGCCCGTTTGGCGGCGCGGTCGCCGATGGGAAACTCTATGGCCGCGGGGCCGCGGACATGAAGGGCAACATTGCCGCCTTCATCGCCGCCACGGCCGCTTTCGTTCACAATCACCCGGATCACAAGGGCTCGATCAGCTTGCTAATCACCGGGGACGAGGAAGGCCCGGCGGTCAACGGCACCGTCCGCGTGCTGGACTGGATGGCGAAGAATGGCCACACACCTGATGTCTGCATCGTTGGTGAACCATCCAACCCGAAAGAAATGGGCGACGAAATTAAAATCGGCCGCCGTGGGTCGCTCAGCGGTACATTAACCGTGCGCGGGAAACAGGGGCACGTGGCCTATCCACATCTGGCCGACAACCCGGTGCCGAAACTGGCGCATTATCTGGTTGCCTTATCCGATACGGTTTTGGATGCGGGCAGTGCGCATTTTCCGGCATCCTCTTTGCAGGTCACCAATGTTGATATTGGCAACAAAGCCGAAAACGTTATCCCCGCCCGTGCGACCGCCACGTTCAATGTGCGGTTTAACGACCGATGGGATTTTGAAACGCTGGAAAATAAAATCCGATCCATCCTCGACCGCGTTGGCCCCGATTACGATATCGAATTCCGCCGTGGGGCCCATGTATTCATCACTGCACCCGGCGAATGGACAGGTTTGGTGCGCCAGGCCGTCACCGATATCACTGGAAAAACCCCGGTGATGAGCACGGCGGGCGGCACATCCGATGCCCGGTTTGTCAGCCAATATTGCCCGGTGGTGGAATGCGGCCTGATCAATGAAACGATCCATCAGGTGGATGAACATGTGCGCATCACCGATCTGGAAACACTGACCGCCATTTATGGCCGCGTGCTGGAAAAATACTTCCTGGGCTAAGCCCCCAGCCCCCAGCCCTCAGTAATCAATCCGCACCAGATACAACCCATCCGGCGGAGCCGTGGGGCCGCCCGCGCGGCGGTCGCGTGCATCAAGCGCGGTGCGCACCTGATCGGGGGTCCATTTGCCATCCCCAACCATAGCCAGCGTACCGACCATGTTGCGCACCTGATGGTGCAGGAAGGATCGCCCCTCGACATGGAATTCAATATCCTGCCCCGGCCCGGCGACGCAGGGTTTGGCGATGATATCCAGACGGTCGAGCGTGCGCATCGGGGATTTTGCCTGACAATCCGTATCGCGGAATGTTGTAAAATCATGGTGGCCCAGCAAATGCGCCGCGCCCGCGCGCATGGCATCCACATCCAGCAGACGCCGCACATGCCACACCAGCCCTCGTTCAAACGCGGGCGGGGCCGGACGATTGAGCAGGCGGAAAATATACAATTTGTTCGTGGCCGAGAACCGGGCGTGGAAATCATCCGCCACCGCTTCAGCGTTCAGGATCACAACCGGCGTGTCCCGCAAATGGGCGTTCAGCGCCTTGGTCAGGTCGTATCCCGTCAGCGCGCGGTTTCCGTAATCCAGATCAAAATGGGCCACCTGCCCCCGTGCATGAACGCCAGCATCGGTGCGGCCCGCAACATGGATGGTGATGGCTTGCTGGCAAAAGTTCTGGATTGCGGCCTCGATGGCGGCCTGCACGGACGGGATGCCTTCTTCCTGCCGCTGCCAGCCGGAAAAGGGGCGTCCGTCATATTCAATGGTTAATTTCCAGCGTTGTTGCATAGCCCGGCGCTTTCAGCCTAATCTAAACCCCATCAACGACGCCCCACCATAAACGAGGGCGCGTGACACAGGGAACTATCGCGTTTTAGGTATGAAAGTCAAAGATCTTCACATTCTGGACCGCCATTATTGCGTCCATGCCGATGCCTATCTGGTCATTGGCACGGCGAAAAATGCGCGCCGTTTGCCCGGTACCATCACCGGATGGCACGCCCGCGGGGATGAGACGCTGTATTACAAGCGTCATTTCCTTGATGCCGACAGCGCCCATATTCATTTCGATGCCGAGATGGTGGATACAGACGCCATCATCGATAATATTTTCAGCGTCGATCGCCAGCAGCAAGCCGTTTACGATTGGGAAGATCGAGTCATTGTTCCTCATGGCCGGATTATCACGGCCAAGGACGCCCGCGCCATGATCGCCCGCGTTGCCGATGACAATGATATGCCGCGACCGAAGCTGGTGTGGGAAGAACACACAAATCATTCCGAATATGATGAATGCGACAACCGCGTGCATTTTGGTCATCGCGATAGCATCAGCCTGTTACACGAACTCGCCCACGCCTTGTACCACGAGCGCCGCGATGGTGAAAAATTCGCAGACCACAGCCCTGGCTTTGTCTGGACCGCAATCGAGCTCTATCATCGTTATGCGGGCGTTGACCTGCAGCTGCTGATTACATCGGCCATGCAGGCCGATATTATCGGAGACTTGAAATCGATTCGCCACATTCGCGATCTGTCAATTCCTATCGTTGAACAGGCAATGGCCAACGATAACACGGCCACACCCAAGGCCGTCGTGCGGACAAAGAATGGGCCGCGGCCATGAGCATGAAAAAAGGGCAATTGAAGAAGGCGTTCAACGCACCCCGCTTGCATGTGCCGCATATTGATGAAATTTTTTCATACACCCACCCGATCAGCGGCGCGAAACTGTTGATGGGGCACATGCACAAGCCCGTTACAACAGCCAATGGAACAACCTATGACGCACCGTTCGTCGTGGCGTGGGTGCCACCGGGACGGGTTAATATTACGCAATTTTCATTATACAAACACGCGTCCGTGGCCTTGAAAGGCTACACACGGTTGCGCAGCCATGCGCACGGCCCCGGACCGCACAGCGCCTTTGCCCGTGATTTTCAATGCGCCACAGTTTATGGCTGGGAAGCCCGCATTCTGGATCGCGGCACGCCGCAATTGGATGACGAAGCGATTGAAAACATGATCTGGCGCGTGGCGGATGATTTCAATATGGCCGCCCCGGCGGTGAAGGTTGACATCAACCCCAAACTGAAACATCCCAGCAGTTTTTATGTGCCGGACAAACACCGCATCCGTATGCGGGACCGGGGGTTGAGCCATGTCTTGCACGAAGTGGCCCACGCCATCGACATGACCATCAATGATAATCAATGGAGCGCCCACGGCCCCAGTTTTGTGCGGACGCTTCTGGTGCTGGCTGAACGATATCAGGGATTTGATCAGGCCACGCTGGAAAAATCCGCGCGCAAGGCCGGGATTCAGATCGCCGATTTGTCCGATTTAAAAAACCTGAAACCGCGCGCGGCTTAGCCGGGGATCAGGCAGACCCCAACACCGCACCAACATTCAAAATCCCGCCATTGATCGCGGCGAATGAATCCATCACCTTGCCATTTTCGGGGTGCACCTGCATCAGGCGCAGAACGCGGCCATCACCGCAGGCCACACGGCCATCACGGTCGATCAATGTACCCGCCGATTCATGCGACCGCATATCTTCAAGCTGGGCATGGACGATTTTAATGCGACGGGCATCACCATTGGATGTCCACACGCCCGGCCACGGGTTCAGGGCCCGGATTTGTTGATCAATTTCAGCGGCGGTTTTACCCCAATCCACACGCCCATCATCTTTTTTCAGCATCGGGGCATAGGTGGATTGCGCATCATCCTGTGGCGTCATATCAATGCGCCCATCAATCGCCAGACGATCCAGCACCGGCACAATCATATCCGCCCCCATGGCGGACAACGCATCGTGCAATTGCGGCGTAGTCGTGGTGCCGTTCAATTTCATGTCGCGCATGGCGATGACCGGGCCAGTATCCAGCCCCTCGCACATTTGCATGATGGAAATGCCGGTCGATTCATCCCCCGCCCAGATGGAGCGTTGAATGGGTGACGCCCCACGCCAGCGCGGCAACAAGGACGCATGGATATTGATGCAGCCATATTTCGGCGCATCCAGAACATCACGCGGCAGGATCAGGCCATAGGCCGCCACAACCGCCACATCTGCACCCAAAGCCTTAAACTGCGCCCGCGCGGCATCATCTTTTTTCAGGGACAGTGGATTGTAAACTGGAATCCCCGCATCCAGCGCCGCGGCATGCACGGGGGATGGTTGCACCTGCTGGCCCCGGCCCTTTGGGCGCGGCGGTTGGCTGTAGACGGCGACGACGCTGTGATGCGAATTCAAAATGGCTTTCAGCGCCGGAACGGAAAAATCCGGCGTGCCCATAAAGACCACTTTTAAACCTTCGCCATTGCTCATCTTACAAAACCTGTTGGCCCTTTTGCAGTTTGGCCAGTTTTTTCATGATCATGTCGCGTTTCAATTTCGACAGATGGTCGATAAACAAAACGCCGTCCAGATGGTCGATTTCATGTTGTACGCAATGCGACAACAGGCCCGAGGCCTCCATCTCCTGCCCCTGGCCGTTATAATCCAGATATTTCACCCGAACGATGGCCGGGCGTTGCACCAATGCATATTGCCCCGGAATGGACAGGCACCCTTCTTCCATCTCGCTCGGCTCTTCGGATTTAAAAATAATCTCCGGGTTCACCATATAGATGGGGTTGCGCTTCACATCTTCGCCCTCGTCGGCCCGTTCGGACAGATCCATGACCAGAACGCGGTTCAACAACCCGATCTGGTTCGCGGCCAGTCCAATGCCCGGTGCGTCATACATGGTGTCCAGCATGTTATCCATCTGGCGGCGCAGGGCATCATCCACCGTTCCCACTTCGGTCGCGCGTTGTTTCAAAACCGGATCGGGAACAGTCACAATGGGCAGAATCGTCATTTTTTTATGTCACTTTCACTACACTAAAGAGGTATGCCGGATACCGGACGGGTCAAGAATTGGCGGTCACGGTTAAACGGCGCGGTTGATCTTCGATTTCCTTCAATTCGGGCAGATCGCGCCCGCCGGTTTGCACCTGTTTGTCCTTTAATTTCCGCGCGGCGGGCAACACCATGCGTTCCAGCGAACCGACGGCGTCGTTATAGCTGCCCAATGCGCCGGACAGGCCCTTGCCCACCTTCTCCAGATGTTCACCGAATTTCGTGATGCGGGAAAACAGATCACCGCCCAGCGTCGCAATCTCCGCCGCGTTCTGGGCCAGGTCGGCTTGCCGCCAGCTTAAGGACACGACGCGGATCAACGACATCATCAAAGTCGGGGACGCGATGATTACATTGCGCCCGGCGGCAAAATCGACCATGCCCGGATCGGCGCGCAAGGCCATGGAAAACAAATGTTCGGACGGCAGGAACAACACCGTGAAATCGGCATTGGTGCCATCGACATTTTCCCAATACCCCTTGCGCCCCAACGCAACGATATGATCGCGCACACGTTTGGCCAGATTTTGGATGATCGCATCATCATCAACATCATTGCCAGCCAGTTGGTCGGCAATATCATTGATCGGCGCTTTGGCATCGACGATGATTTGCAAACCATCATGCAGGCGGATCACCGCATCCGGGCGCTGCCGCCCGCCATCATTGGTGGACACCGCCACCTGTGATTCAAAATGCACGCCGCGGATCAGGCCGGATTTTTCCAGCAAACCATCCAGAATATATTCACCCCAACGCCCCTGCGCCGCCGGATCACGCAATGCGCCAACCAGCCGCGCCGTTTCGCGGGACAGGGATTGCAGATCATTGCGCAGGGCATTGTCCGTGCCCTTGATCTGTTCCACCGCGCCGCCCAGCATTTCCAATTGTTTCTTGATCGGGTCAACCAAAGTGGAAATGGCCAGTTGGCGTTTTTCCAAATCATGCGCGGTATCGTTTTGCGCCTGTTTCAATTTTTCCTGCGCCAGGGTCAGGAATTGCGTTTGTGAATCCTTCAAAGCTTCGGCGGCCAGTACGCGGAATGTATTCTCCATATTGACGCTCGCGCCCTGCGCCGCATCAATTTGCGCCTGTAATGTGGCGGCTTCTTTCTCCACCGTGGACAGGCGTTTCATCATCACCAGCGCGACAATGGCCGCACCCGCAAGGACACCAGCCCCCGCGCCAATCAGAAACGCCATCATGTCGATGTTGGAAATCATTTCGCTCAATCCCTTTTGTATACTAGAATAATAAGCTGTAAGGATTATTCATACAATGCAAAACACTTTTAAAACGACCCATTTTCAATCCGGTAACGCCATGATTTACGTCCTGATCGTGGTGGCGTTGTTCGGGGCCTTGACCTTCGTCCTGTCGCGCCAGACGGATACGGATGAATCCAACACGCTGGCCCCGGATCGTGTGGCCGTCCTGACCGGGCAGATCATGAATTACCCCTTCACCGTCAAACAGGTGCTGGACATGATGGAATCCACGGGTTCAGATGCGGACGAACTGGTCTTTACCCTGCCGACCGATGCGGGTTTTAACGATCCGGTTTTGGCCAACAACGTACACAAAGTCTACCATCAGGCGGGCGGCGGGTTAAACCCGACGCAAATTCCACCCGAAGCCGTGGGCGAAGGCACGGGCCTGCCGGCGGCGGGATGGTATCTGGGCCGGTTCAATAACTTCGAATGGTCGAACGACCCGGCGAAAAACGAAGTGGTGCTGGCTGCCTATAATATTCGTCAGGAAATTTGCGCGGCGATTAACACAAAACTGCTGGGCGATCCCACCATCCCCGTTACATCCAATCCGCGGCAATATTTTGTCGAAGGCGTTCACTGGGGCGGCGGCACAAACGCCACGCTGGAAATCGCCGATTGCCCGGAATGCGAAAACCATTTGCAAATGTGCGTCAGTGACGGCGGCAGCCCGGCGGTCTATGTGTATTACTCACTGATGATCAATCAGTAAGATTAACCTCCGATCAATTCCAGAATGGCAACCTGCAGATCAGGAATGCCCGTGCCTTCGTCCGAACTGGTCGGCAGAACGAAGGGGAAAGCGGATGGGTGTTTTTTCAACGCCGCTTCGACCTGTTCCGTGGTTTTTTTCAATTCCTGAAAACCGGCCTTGTCCACTTTGGTCAGCACGATCCGCGCGGACACGCCCGCCGCATCCAGCATCTTGATCAAATCCAGATCAACCTGTTTCAAACCGTGGCGGGAATCGATCAATACAAACACACTGCGCAACGATGGCCGCCCGCGCAGATAGCTGAAAATCAGATCATCCCATTCCTGACGCATCTTCTTGGACACTTTGGCGTAGCCATAGCCCGGCATGTCCACCAACCAGAACACGCCGCCCAGATCGAAGAAGTTCAGCTGTTGCGTCCGACCCGGTGTATTGGATGTGCGCGCCAGTGTCTTTCGCGCAGTCAGCGCATTGATCAGCGATGATTTACCCACGTTCGACCGCCCGGCAAAGGCGATTTCCGGCGCCCCTTCGGGTGGCAGGCCGTTCAAATCCATCACGCCCGCAAAAAATTCGCACGGTCCGGAAAAGAGTTTCCGGATCGTGGCAATCTGTTCAGGCGTCAGGTTCTTATCGCTCATTTCTTCTTTTTCTTTCGCGGGGAGACAGGCTTCGGCCCATCTTCATCATCATGACCGAACAGGGCATCTTCCACCTGTTCTTCCAACAACTCGGCACCGGGGTGCACAACCGGACCTTCGGCAACCATCTTTTCCATCTTCTTTTCTTCCGGCGTGCGCTGGAAGAACTTCACTTCGATGCCCATGGACCGGTTGATGATATATTGCTGCAGGATCGACAGCGCGTTGCTGAACGTCCAGTAGATCACCAGACCCGACGCAAAGCCCGCCATGATGTAGGTCATGAAATACGGCATGAACGCCAGCATCTTCGCCTGGATCGGGTCCTGCGGCGGCGGGTTCATGGATTTCTGCAGGATCATGAAGAACAGCATCAGGCACGGCCAGACACCAATCATCAGGAAGTCCGGCACGTTGTACGGCAACAGACCAAACAGGTTGAACAGGGATGTCGGATCGCGCATCGACAAATCCTGAATCCAACCAAAGAACGGCGCATGACGCATTTCGATGGTGACCGACAACACCTTGTACAAGGCGAAGAAGATCGGAATCTGGATCAGGATCGGCAGGCACCCGGCCGCCGGATTGACCTTTTCACGACCATACAGGGCCACCAGTTCTTTCTGGAGCTTTTCTTTGTCGTGACCATATTCTTCACGCAAAGCCGTCATTTGCGGAGCCAATTGCTTCAGCTTGGCAAAGGACCGGAACGACGTGTTGGCCAGCGGGAATACGGCGGCACGCAACAGCAATGTGAAAATCAAAATTGCCACACCAAAATTGCCCGTCACATGGCCCAGCCAGGTCAGGAAATAGAAGAACGGTTTCGTCATGAAATAATACATGCCGAAATCCACCGCCAGATCGAAGTGCGGTACATCCAGGCGGTCTTCGTACAGGTCAAGGATACGAACCTTTTTCGCGCCGGCATACACATGCGACACAAATTCAACCTTCTCGCCCGCGCCAACCACACGTTCGGTGCCCATCATATCAACCTGATAATGCGGTTTCGCATTCGGCGTGGCGGCTGGTGTGGATTTGAAGCTGTATTTCATCGCTTCGCCCTGCACCGGCAACAGGCTGGTCAGCCAGTATTTTTCCGTGATGCCGATCCACCCCGTCGGGGCGTTGTATGACATTTCATTTTTCTTGCCGAGGTCTTTGTACGTTACTTCGTGCAATTCGCCGCCAATGTGGCCGATCGGGCCTTCGTGCGCGATCCATGTGCCGGTGAAGTTTTCCGGCATGCCCTGCATCGCGACCAGGCTGTATGGATACAAACGGGCCGTTGCGCCGCCGTTGTTCACAACACGCTGGGTCAGGGTGATGACGAAATGATCGTCGATGCTGTATTCACGTTCAAAGGTCAGGCCCGCGCCATTGTTCCATGTCAATGTTACCGGCTTATCCTTGGTCAGGGTCGGCGTGCCGCCGCCTTTGACGCTCCAGCGTGTATCTTTGCCCGGAACCTTCACGCCGTCATTTGCGGCGATCCACCCGGCTTCGGCATATTTCGGGTGCGGGGTGCCCGCCGGGCTCATCAACACGACATGGTCGGACCCGCCCAGCGTTTTGAAATAATCGGTCAGGGAAATATCGTCGATGCGGTTGCCCACCAGCGGCAGCGTGCCAAAAATCTGACCGTTGTCGATTTTCAATCGCGTGCTTTCGCCAATCACAACATCGCGCGGGCGTTCAACCAGCGCGTCGACCGCATTCGGCGCGCCATTAACCGCGGCGGCGCGGGCGATTTCCTGTTGCGCGCGCATCGCTTCGACCTTCGGCTTCATCACAAAATGATCAAAGGCGAAATACATCGCCAATGAAATGATCAGGAAGATCACCAGATTGCGGCGATCATCGGGGTGCATTTGATCATTCGGGTTCATCATGTTCGGGCCGGAATTTTTTGCCATTTTGGTCTTTCGCGCACACCCGCCGGGGGTGGCCTCCTTCACAGTCGAGAAAATCTACGCTGGTGCGTGGTTATGCAACAGTGGGGCGGTTATAGCCCAACACCGGGACGCAATCAAACATCGCGGTCCATATTCACGTCGGGCACCGGGTCAATGGCGGGCCGGCGGCTCCAGGGGTGGCACGACGCAATCCGCCGCGCCGCCAGCCATCCGCCCTTCAACGGGCCAAACCGTTCAATCGCCTGCACGGCATAGGTGGAACAGGTGGGGTGAAACCGGCATTGCGGGCCGCTTAAAGGGGATAAAACCCACTGATATCCCTTAATCAGGGCGATCATCACACGTTTCATTGGGGTTTTTCCGCCTGTTTTGCCCGCAAACGGCGCAAACACCAGCGAATATCCTTCACCAACTGGTCAAACGGGGCCGTTTCGGCGGCCAGACGGCCAATCACGACAATATCGGTGCGTTTCAGGTCGGCATGTTCCCCGGTCAGGGCACTGGCCATGGCGGCGCGCAGGCGACGTTTGATCCGGTTACGGCCCACGGCGGTTTTTTCGGTTTTTTTGGTCACGGTCAGGCCGTAATTCGGACCAGAAGCCAAAGGGTCAGCCCCAGATTCCAAAGGCGTGTCCGCAATCTGGATAATCACGGTGGGCGAGACCCATTTCTGGCCACCGGCGCCCACGCGCAAAAAATCAGACCGCCTTTTCAGGCGGCCGATCATAGTCATGTCTTCGCGTTTAACCAGCATGTCGCGGCGATCCCTTTCAAAGGATCCTCCAGCCACGGGCCTTCCACAAACGGGAAGATTAAGCGCTCAGGCGCTTGCGGCCCTTGGCGCGTCGGTTGTTCAAAATCAAACGGCCAGCTTTCGTGGCCATGCGGCTCAGGAAGCCGTGGCGACGCTTGCGGATCAGTTTGCTCGGTTGGTAGGTGCGCTTCATCGTCGGACGCTCCGGCTTGGGTGTTCAAAAATTCCATCAAAATCCCCGGAATTCCGTAAATATTTCCGTCCGGGAACGCGTTGTTATACAGACCCCACCCATGGCTGTCAACGACTTGTGTGGATAAGTTACGCCCCCGCCGGGCCCCTTTTGGATTAACCATAATTAAAATACTGAAATGGCTATGAAAAAACACTTTCTTAACCCTTTCCGGCCTATGCTCTTTTTGAAAATCAGGGGCTTGCACCTTGCCACGTGTCTGGCATGATAGCTTCAGGTTTAACCTCAAATCTTCACCCGGCCATTCAGGTTGGGGAAAATTGCATAAAGGCCAAATACCTCATGTACAATGATAATAACTGGAACGCCGTGACCGGTGCCGAACTCGAAGGCTTTCTGGAGCAGGTCAACCCGATCGCCGGGAAATACCGTACGGCCGCCACCAGCACACAGGTCGCATGGCGCGCCCTGCCCTTCTATGACAATGTCGTGCTGATCCGGGTCAAGGATCCGTCCTGGCCGCCGTCACTCTTTATCTATTACCTGACCGAACAGGGGAACCTGTACTGGTTGAACGGCACATCACCGCCGATCCATGAAGTGAACGCGAAGGCGCCGATCAAGTTGAACGAGGAAAACATCCTCGAATATCTGCGCTTCTTCTGCTTCTTCGTTCGTGGCGAAGAAGGGCCGTTCCTGATCGCCGAGTCCATGGATGACCCGGATATGCCGCGCAATATGGACGCGCAGACCCGCTCTGTGATCGAAGGTTCGATCCGTCCGGCCACGTATGAGGGCCGCAACGAACAGGGCTTCTATCTGTGCGACGCCGTGGTGTTTTATTCCAACGCGCTGTTTATCGCCAACTTCGCGGTTCAACCGACCGGCATGATTGAAATGCTGGACGACGAACCGATCGCGGGCGATTTGCCGATCCGTGTGGACGCACCCGTCGCATAACGCGCACATGCCATAATCAATAAGAACCCCCCGCGATAACGTGGGGGGTTTTGTTTTGCCCCTTCGCGTGCCATTCGATTGCAGGCCCCTTCGCTTTCCATTAAAATTTTATGGAACCGATTCGCGAAAGAACAATGAACAAGCACGCCGCGATAATCCTGACATTCATGACGATGGTTGCAGTGCTGGGCACCGCGCCACCCACCCGCGCCGCGACGGACGGGGCAATCCCCTTTGCCGGGTTCAAGGGCCTCAGCACGTCCGTCACCAGCTTTCACCGCTGGATCGACAACCCGATGAATAAAACCCCGCCCGCCTATGCGGGATTGTCCGACGATGTCATACAGGATCATGGCCATGACCGCCCCTTTGCCGAGTCCATCGGCCTGCAGGTCGGCACATGGTCCGTAACCGGCGCACAAACAACACGCAGCGCATCGTTCGCCGCATCATCGGGCGGCGGGGATGTGCAAACCACAATCGGTTTGGTTCAACTGTCTTATGATTTTAATTTAGGTCCTGATTCACGGGCCAAACCCTATGTCAGTGCCGGGGCCGGGATTGCCAACCATGAAATATGGAAGGGTGGAATCAACACCAACGGGCTGGACGCCGATGACCGCATCGTCACCCCCGCATGGCAGGTTGGAGGCGGATTGAATTATCGTTTGACCGACCAGCTTTGGTTTAATGGTGCCTATCGCTTCACGGGCACGCCTTCGCTGCGCGATGATGGATATAATCTGGGCGGGAATGATCACCAGATGCGGATGGGGCTGACCTATGAAATGTCTGCGGGCCGCATCATCGCAAAAACGCCGGCGGCGGGCGATCGCGCCCCACCACCGCCGTTTGCGGATTGATTATAACGCGGCTTCGTCTTTTTCCCCAGTGCGGATGCGCACGGTGTGGGACAGGTCATAGACAAAAATTTTCCCGTCGCCGATACGGCCCGTATTCGCGGCCTTGGAAATCGCCTTGATCACCTTGTCTTCCATGCCGTCGGCAATGGCGACTTCGATTTTAACCTTGGACAGCAGGGTCGGGGCCGTTTCGGATTTACCGCCATCCGGCGCGCTCTTGTCGGACACACCGCGTTGGCGGCCATAGCCACGCACTTCGGTTACGGTCATGCCCTCAACACCCATAGCCAGCAGGGCCTCGCGCACATCGTCCAGTTTGAACGGTTTGATTACGGCCATCACCATCTTCATGACAAAATCCTCAACTTCCTTTACAAAGGGTACACAGTTTACGCCAGATGGGTTTGATCATAGCAGAGAGCCAAAATCAATCCCATGGTCCGGACACAGGAGCCACCCCCGATTATGCACAGCAATCAACGCCGCACTGCGAAAGGCCCAACCACAAACACCCACGACGTCATTATTATCGGTGGCGGGTTGGCGGGCGGGACACTGGCGGCCCTGCTTGGCACGCATGGCATCCATGTTGCCTGTATCGATCGGGATAACCCAAAGGCGACATTGGATGCCGGGTTTGATGGCCGCACCACCGCCATTTCGTGGGGGTCGCAAAAAATTCTGCGCGCGGCCGGCGTGTGGGACGCATTGGAACCGCACGGATGCGCGATCCGCGACATTGAAATTCTGGATGGGGACAGCCCGACCCTGTTGCATTTCGCCGCGGACGAAGTGGGCGGTGAAAGTTTCGGATGGATCATTGAAAACCGCTTGATCCGCTCCGCCTTGTTTGACCGCATGGCTGCCTTGAAGACGGTCGACCACATTGCTCCGGCGGGGGCGCTGTCATTTGAACGGGATGACGATTCAATTTCCATCATTTTGGATGACGGCCGCACGCTGAGCGCCGCTTTATTGATTGGTGCCGATGGGCGCGGATCGAAAACACGCGAATGGATGGGCATCGAACAACGGTTCTGGGCCTATGACCAAACCGCAATTGTGTGCACCGCCCGTCACGAGGCCCCGCACAACCACATCGCCGTCGAACATTTCCGCAGTGAAGGTCCCTTCGCCATCCTGCCGATGCAGGATGATACGGACGGCACGCACCGCTCCTCCATCGTCTGGACCGTGCATGGCAAGGATGTGAATGACATTCTGGCCTACACACAGGACGTGTTTGACGCCGCATTGACCGCACGATTTCCGGATCGTTATGGGTCGGTGCAACAGATGGGCAAGCGGTTTTCATTTCCCCTGACCCTGAACCACGCGCATGATTACATTGCCGATCGCATGGCGCTGGTCGCCGATGCGGGCCACGGCATTCACCCGATTGCGGGACAGGGTTTAAATCTAGGCCTGCGCGATATTGCCGTGTTGGCCGATTTGATTGTTGATGCGCACGCGGCCGGGGACGACATTGGGCATGCCGATCTTCTGCAATCCTATCAACGGCAACGGCGCGCCGATAACATGGCCATGGCGGGAACAACGGACACGCTGAACAAATTATTTTCCAACCGATCGCGCACATTGTCGCTGGCACGCAAGATTGGATTGCGCGCGGTATCGCGGATTAAGCCTGTGAAAAATTTCTTTATGCACCAAGCCATGGGTGCGGCCGGGTTGTTGCCCGACCTGATCCGTGATGCGCAACGGAAGATTTAGACACTAGCCCAGCATCGGGTTCATGCCGGGCTGTGCGCCCGGTTGGGATTGGGGTTGCGGTTGGCGTTGCTGCTGTTGCAAGGCGGCATCCACCTCGGCACTGGCGCCCGGAATGCGGCGTGGATCGGCAGGTTCAACACCGCCCGTTTTCGGATCAACCACCGCCAATTGCCCTGAAAACCCCGTCGCCGCCATGGCCTGACCCGCGACGGATCCGCCGGGTGAGTTCATCGACAACATTTGCCCCGATGCGCCCATCATGCCCATCACGGCATTCATCAGGCCCATAACCAAATTCATGATCCCGCCAGCCAGACCAGACAGATCAAAATTTCCGCCCTTAAACTGGTCCATAAAACCACCCAGGCCTTCGCTTAACTGCGCCATCATATTTTGGCCCTGCATCGCCTGATCCAGAATATTCATGGCGTTGCCCGGGTTGGCGGCGATTTGATCCGCCACCGCGCCAACCGCGTCGGGATTTTGATCAATCATTGTGTTCAGTTTCACAAAGAACTGGGGATCAGAGTCCGCCCGCTGGGCCAGTTGTTCCAGACCCGAGCCATTGTTTGCACCACCCAACGCCGTAACCGCGGCCGAAAGGCGTTCGTTATTTTCAACACGCTCAATAAATTCCGCGGCCCCGGGCATGGCCATCATGCGGGTCAATGCGCCATCATCCTGTGACGCGGCAGCCATCGGAAAAACGCCTGTTGTATTTGCGGCACTGGCCATCACCCCAACGGGGGCGGCACCAACGGCGGATTGGTCCGGCTTTGTGCCATCCACTTTCGGGGCGGCGGGCGCATTCACGGCGGAATTCAATTCCGCCACTTTCTGCGCCATCGTTGCAGGGTCTTTCATCATCCCCGGCACCGCATCCGCCAAAAGGCCCGGATGGTTGGTAGCCAGATTTTCAATCTGGATGCGGAATGTCGGATTCTGCATATTTGTTTCCAGCGCCTGCACACCAGGCCGGCCTCCGGCCGAAAACGCATCGGACAAGCGTTGATAGTCCGGCGCACGGTCCATATTCTGGTCCCAGGCGGCGTCAACCTTTTGCATCAGACCATAGGTCTTGGGTGCAAAATTACTGAGGTAAAATTCCTGCGCTGAATCGAGACGCATAACCTGATCCTTTTTCCCTTATCAGGAATGATAAATTCCGGTTTCGCGAACCATCAACGGTAAAACGCCGACATCGGCAACCTGACGATTCTTCATGTACACAGTGTGAATTTCGCGCGCCTTCAGCAAATGTTTGCGAAAGGGCTTGTGAATGGGCATCCCCAGATCGTGCAGGCGGCCCGATTGTGACATCAACACCAGCGTCGCCGCATCGGCATCATATTCGGCCCACATCATGACATCGCCAAACGGCCTGTCATGCGCGATCCAGACTTTTTGATTTTCATTGATCATCAGCGCAACGTCCATGCGTTGCGCCAGCGGCCGATCCATCGGTGAATCCGCAGACACCGCGCGCGGCGCAAAAATATCGTCGAAGGATGTGGCCTGACTCATCGTTATCCGCCCCTAGGAATACGGGACCTTTTCGCCCCTTTTTATCACCTTCAAAATACAGAAAAGGTGTTAAAAAACCCTTAGAATGGCGGATTTTTCTTTATTTTTAGGGGGTTGTTACTTCTTCGGATCCTTCAACCCTTCCAACCCGTCCGAAAACGGCAGGGGCAGGACCAGGGACGGCGGATTGGCTTGAATCGCCGGGATGGACAGGTTGAACCGGTTCAGCTCCACCTCCGGCACAGGCATCCCGTTGAACCGCGCTTCGGCCAGGGCCAGCCCCACCTGTGGATCAGGCCTAAATACACAATCCAGCATGCCACGCGTATGGTTCCCGAACGGGTTGACTTCGGTATAGTGCAAACGGATCAGCGGTTCCCGAATTTCCACCTGATTGATGCTCAATTCATGCGGATAGGATACGCGTTGTTCCAGAAAAACACGGCACAGGCCAAAGGCCGGCGGCCCCTTTAACGGCTGGAACCCCAACCACATGATAAAGACAAAGAATGCAAAGCCGGCATAAGCGGCCGTTTTCTTGCCGCTGATTTTTGTCTTCGGTTTTTTTTCAATGCCCGCGCCGGATTGTGCCATTACGTATTCACTTCGGATTTATCCAGTTTTTGCTTACCGGCAGCGACCAGCTCCTCGACGATTTCCTCCATCACGGCGGACATCAGGGCGGATTTGGCTTCGCCTTTATCGGCACGCATCATCACGCGGCGTTTGATTTCACTGCGCGCACTGCCACCGGGGAAGTTGGCCGCCAGCATCTGCCGCGCCCGACCCGCACCCAAACGGGTGTAAAGACGATTACGGATCACCACATCTTCCGCCGAAGTGGACAACGCCCACAATTCAACCGGACCCAGCGTGTTGATCAAATGCTGTTCATAACGCCCTTCGTTCGTACCCAGAACGAACAGAGCCGGAGCCCCGCCCGCGCGCGGACCCGTCAGTTTAAAGCGGATAATATTCTTCGCCGTATCCGACAGACCGAAACGATCACGGATGTTATCAACGGCGGTTTCAGAAATGGCCGCCCCCAGAACCCACACACCGGTGGCCAGGTCGATCATGTCGTCATCAAAGTCATCCAGCAATTGCGACGCCAGAACGATCTGCACGCCGCGCTTACGGCCTTCACGCACGTCACGGATCACCTGTCCACGCACGGCGGACGAGCTGGATGTCCGGTGGAATTCGTCATAGCACAGACGCTTCGGTGTTTCGGCCAGATCCTGGAGCTTTTGCTCGTGGTACAGGCGGTATTTTTCAGGAATGAATTGCAGGGAATCCATACCCATCCACCAGCTGCGCACCAGCACGTGACGCGCCAGCATGTACATGATGGAGGTTTGGCGATCCGCCGTTTCATCACCCTGCGGGCACACATCCATCAAATCGAGCGAGCAAACGCGCGTGTTGCTGATGTCAAACTGTGTCACCGATGACAAAATTGGATATTCGCGTGTGGCGGAGGTAATCATCCGCTCAAACGCGTTGATCACGGTTTCCGAACTGAATCCAACCGATGTTTCTTCCAGCAGAGACCGGATTTGCGGACGGCGCGATGCCGTAATCGCATCCGACAGTGTCGGAACGGCGTGGCGCTGCGCCAGCGCGGCAATGTGATACTGGCCAATATCGAACATCTTATCGACCACATCCCACCAATACGGATCGGCGGGCAGGTGGATGTTGTATTTCTGGATCGCATCGTCAACTTCGTTGTCCAGGCGTGGCAGATACGGGCGCGGTTCGGCGTTGGCCGCCACATCGTCACGCCAGCGATACATTTCATCCACGACCATACCGGCCAATTGCTGAATCCCGTCATAGGGTTTTTCATGGCCCGGCGGCGTACACAGCAGGGTCAGCAATTCAACCAGGTAACTGCGTTCATCCATCAACGGCTGGCGGCAGCCCAACTGGGTATCAAACGGGTTCACCGCATATTGGTGCGCCATTTGCAGACGGTAATAGGCCGCTTCGTGCGCGCGGTTGGGCGGCAGAGCTTCCTTCACCAGCGAGATCAGACCGGATGATGACGGACCAATATCGATGACCGCCACATAGGGCAGTTTCGACAGACCCGGCGACAAACAGGTGCCAAGGTTCAGCGTGTTGACCAGAACCGATTTACCTGCACCCGGCTGAGCAAAGATCAAATCGAACCAGGTGGTGGTCAGGTTTGTACCAGTTTGATACGGCCAAGCCTTACCATCCGGCGTACGGAACAGCATCGCGCCAAATTCAAACGGGCTGGACGGGCGCTGCCATGGCAGCAATTTCATGACTTCGCGCATTGGCGCAACAGCCGGTGGTGCCGTGCCCGCGCAATGAATCCCCATGGCGGAGGACATCACACAATCCAGCGGATCGCCGGAAAATTCACTGACCTGGCAATAGCCCCAGGATTCAACAGCCTGCACCAAGGTCGACAACCGATCCTGGACCAGATCCATCCGATCCCGCGGCGCCCAGGTGGCGAAGGAGACGCGCAAACGCACAACCGGTTCGTTGCGCGACATCGCCTCGAGACCTTCGAGGGAGTATTTAATCTGTTTGTTCAGCGCGTTGGTCACACCCAGAATGGTCGCCGCGAATGCACGGAACGCCATCGCCTGAGCCCCACCGCCCTCAATCAGGAAGGAAATGCGATACGGGATACCCGCATCAAACAAACGGTTCAGCAACATCGGGAACGGGCTGGCTTCCATCGGGCCCAGCGTCATATCCGCGCCGGCCCACAGGCTGTCACCCATCTGCACAACGGATTCGTTGACGATGCGCGCATCACCCACCGCCAGTTGCTGACGCAGTGGCGGCCAGATTACATCGGACATGTCCGCACTGCTGAGCGGCGCGCGCGGCGCAATCGGATCACCCGGCAGGCTGGCCCGCCATTTTTCGTTGGCCTTGTCCGGATACAAATTGTCACGCACGGCGCGCAGGGCGTCATGCACTTCCAGTAACGTGCTCTTGATCCCCAATTCATCCAAAGCGGATAAAATAGAGGTCACATAACTTTTGTGACGGTTGCGCAACGCATCCAGTGCCGCGAGTGGGTTTTGGCCATAGCCCGCATTGATCCAGACTTTTTCCTTGGACTCTTTGCCCGCGCGCTCCATCTCTGTTTTGCTGAGCACGCTTGGACGCGTCCACAAAACGAAATAGCATTCTTCATACGACAGATAGCGTGACATATGCCGCACGCGTTCATCGAACAGATCGTTCAAATCCAGATCGCTGGCTTCCGCCGTTTGGCGGCTGGGACGAATTTGGCGATTGAGGTAGGGCACAACACGATCGGGATCGCGGACGAAGAAAACTTGTAACGCCTGACCGGCGCGGTCAAATCGCGCGCCAATTTTAATCGTCGCGGCATCGACCAGGAATTTATATTCCTCGTCACCAATAACCTGGCGACTGCCATCCACTTTGATCACGGAAACCAGAGAGCCATCTTCGGCCACCAGCGTGCGTTCGTCATCCGCTGTTTCCAGACGGATAAAACTTTCAACTGATTTGCGCAGTGCCACCTGAAACGGCATCAGCAATTTTTGTAAATATGAAGCCATTGATACAAACGTATGTGTTGTGAAGCCCGGGAGTTGGGCAAGGCCGGTCCGCCCCGAATATGGGACATCATTATTTATACTGGATTTACGCCGCAGCCCAAAGCGCAGAAATACAAAAGTATGAAATAGAAAAATCCGAAGGCCCGGACAATGGCGGAGCAAGGGGCGGGGCAAGAGGTAGGGCAAAAAGGGGCGCGATCAAACGCGCACCCCGTCTTCTTTTCCGGAACTCTGCTTTGTTATGCTGCGGTGCGTATGTCGGCCAGCAAAGAGGGCCATTGCGCCGGCAAACGCCCGGCAAACGGCCCGTCTTTCGACCGCCAATAGGCCAGAATTTGCGGGAACTGGTTAAACTCCAGATCCGCTTCCTTGATGATACGACGGTCCAGCGGGAACAGACGTACACCATCCAGTTTGGAGGCACGGCCCTGATAATGGCGTTCCGTCAGATAATCCTTCATCACCTGCGCCAGAATATAGGGATCATCCGTCCCCAGACGCGAGCGAACATCTTCACGGCGCTGCATAATCACATCCAAGGCCTGGCGCGCGGCATTGGCCACGCCACCCTGGGAAATGCGGGCCACATAAATAGCCCGCGCCATATGATGCAACGCCGCCTGATCAATTTCCGGCAGCCAGATCAACACACCGGATCGCATATCCGAAACGCGCTCCAGATCGAAGCATTGGGCACAGAAAATACAGGCCGTCGTCAGCTTATCCGGATGCGCATCCGCAGGGGCAACATTCGTCCCCGGCACCGGAATCACATCCTGATATTTCATGGATTGAAAGCCACAGAACTGGCACGTGTGCTGATCACGCTCAAGCACGCGGGCCTTCACCTCGGGCGAGGCGTCGGTGTTTTTGGAAGAACTACGCGGCCCGTTCGCGCGCATAATTCCCAATGTGATGGATTTGAACTGATTGCTCAACTTCGATCAGCCTTTTAAAAGAAAATCAGGCCCGGACGGTTTTGTCCGCCGGGCCTGATTGAAACAAGACAGATTAGTTAACGCCCATCGTGATTGCGTTCAGCGTTGCCGCGGATGTGGCGGTACCATCAGCACCCACCGTGTTCAGCATCGCATCATAGACGATCGGCAGAGCGAACAGACCACCACCAGCAGCCAGACGAATTGCACCGTCTTTCAAGGCAACCTGACCCGGGTTTTCAACGTGGTCTTTAATCTTCAGAATGCCCAGAACGCCGAGCAAAATACCGAACATATAAGCAATACCAGACAGCAACCCAGGCAGACTTGCGATAGATTCGACAATATTTTCAGCAATCGCGCTGAAGTTACTACCAGCACCACCTGCATGCGCCTCGCCGGCACCCGCCAGCACCAGCACAGCCATCAATGCTGCCAGTTGGATCGTCTTTTTAGAGCTCAGTGTAATCATGGTTTAGTCCTCCTCTTACCGTTTTTTACGACTGCTTCTAGGTGAATAGTATACCATAGCCTGTAATCCCGAAAGTCTCTTGTACAGCATTCAGGACCGGGCCCAGATTGACCGCCAGCGCCCCACCCAGAACGTGGGTCATACCGGCCATCAGGGATGCCTGATGCGACCCTTCGGCCACATCACGAATAATAAACCAGCCGCGGATAAAGCTGATCCAGCCAATAATCATCATAAAGGCCAGAACGGAACTGACAACCGTGTGGATGTGGTTCAGTTCGTCCGCGCTCATGCCGGAGTCAAAGTTCAGTTCGGCATAGGTGGTAATGGTGTCTGTCGCGAACAGCGATCCGGTAAACGCCCCCATGATTGCGTCAAATGACAGAAGCGTGCCGCCGACGATAAAGGTCATCATCGTACCGAAACCGGCCGGGCCGCGCGGGCCTTCCTGTGCGCTTTTCAGCAAACGGGAAATACCGATCAGGATAAAAACAATACCTGCGAGATAGCAGAAGGCGCCAAACAGCAAGTGGATCGGGCCAGAAATATCCATAACCAGGGCCGCAACCATGGCATCCAAGCCACCGCCAACGGTCTGCGTCGCGTTAAATCCTGTCGCCGTAGGCGCAAAAATATCCTGGGCCACAGTGTTGTAGGCCGCTTCCATGACCATCGGCAGCGCAAAGAACGCGCCCCCGGCAATAAAGCGTTTCATGGATTCTGATAAAGGTGTCTGGTTCGGGTTTTCGACGTGGTCGCGCAATTTCAAAATGGCGATCACACCCAAATAAAGACCAAACAAGTAAGCAATCCCCGAGAGCAGCCCCGGGATCAAATCCGTGGCCTCCCAAACATTACACATCACCGAGCCGATGGTGTTGCCACCGCAGCCGCCTTGGCCAAATGAAATTGTAAATCCACCTGAACCCCAGCCAATGCCGATGGTGCCCAGACCGGGAATATTGATGCTGGCGCCGGAGCCGCCGATGGACCCGATGCCAGGAATGGAGAAGTTTGGAATACCGCCCAGCGCATGGGCATCCTTGGCCCCAAGACCAAAGGTCAAGATCACCGCGACCAGCGCGATGGACAAAAATCGGAACGGTTTAAGCGCGTTCAGCCTTGTCATGATGCACACCCAATTTTTCACCTGCGGGAAGCACAACCCCTTGTTTTTTATTGGTTTTCTACAACAAGATCGCATTTGATCTAAATTGCGGAAACCTCAGCTTCCAGACTTACATTACCGTTATTCTGTTAATTTATGGTTTATACGGGGTCTCTTTTTTTCGGACCCGCTGTGGATATGTCTATCATAAAAAGGCCGTGAACGCGACATAAATGACGTTCACGGCCTCTTCTTTTGTTCAGTACGGCGGTCTTACTGGGAAATCCGGCCCTCACTGCCCGTCACGACCCAGCGTCCGTTTTCATAGGCGATCGACGAAATCCGTCCCACGCCCGGCAGGCTATCGCCCACCTCAACCGTGCGCATCTCGCTTTCACCCGCGCGTGACACCATGGCCCGGCCCGGTTGCGCGCCTTTCAAAACCCATTGAACAGGCTGGGCCTGCCGTACGGCTGGTTTGGACTTCGGCTCGGCCTTCAGCGTCGTTGTGCGGGCCATCGGTGCGTCCGCGGTCGCTCTGGCCGGAGCCTGCGCCTGCGTGCTCAGCTTTTTCTCCAGCGCCTTCACAGCCGCACGCAATTCTTCCACTTCATCTGTGGCTGCGGCGGCGCTTTCCTTGCGCACCACGGACAAATCGTCTTCCAACTGATCCAGACGGGCCGCGATCAGATCAAGGCGATCCAGCATTTGCGCCGTCATTTCCGCATCGACAGAGGATGCTGATGCGGCCTGGTCCGCGGCCGGTGCAGCCAATGGTGCATCCACCACAGCAGTCGGCGCCGCCGGGGCCGGGGTGGGTTCAGACACAGGAGCCGGCATCGACTCCGCAACCACCGGGGCAGCATCGGCCACAGGCGCATCGGCGACTGCCGATGGTTTCAACAGGTCATTGGCCTTCGGCATCGCAACGGACGGCGCCGGAACAGGCGCGGCCGCCATCGGCGCATCAGGCATCGCCGGCGCATCGCTCACCTCAACCGGGCGCGCATCAGCCAACGGGGCCGGCGCAAGAACGCCAGACTTTTGCTCAGACTCTTGCCCAGAATCCTGCCCTGCATCCTGTAAGGTGGAATCAAGCGCTTGCGGGTCGTTGAACATCCCTTGGGCTGGCAACCCCTGATCCGGATCGCGCGGCATTTGCGCATCCGCCGAGTCAGCATCAGCCCCATAAGCCGGAACCGCCGGCAGATTTGCGGCAGGCGCAGGAGCCGGTGCAGGCGCCGGAAGCGGCGCAGGCAATGACGCATCCGCAGGCATCGCCGCCATATCCGTCGGGGACGCAGGCGCGGGCATAGATGGGGCCACAGCCTGGGGGGCTTGTGCCGTATTTTGTGGCGCACCGCCCATCATGGTCATCACCATGACACCGGCGCCCACCACAACAGCGGCCCCGATAATCAATTTATTCGTCAGGGACGATTTCTTTTTTGCCGGGGCCTGTTGACCGTCGTCACCCGCGCCCTCGTCCATCGTGTCCCATTCATCATCCGCCAGATCGTCGCCTGTTGTATAATCGGCGTCATACGTATCCGCGTCATCGAAACTGGTATCTTGAAAATCTTCACCCTGAAAATCATTTCCGGGGAAATCCAAATCGTCGTTATCGTGATTGCTCATCTTTTTTTCACTTTCTACACCGCTTCTATAACACTGAATGCGGTTTATAAAACCGCATTCAAATCTTGTTCAAATGATCCCGTCCAAACCCGGATATCAGTTTGTCGACGACGTGCCCGTTTCGGTCGTCGCGGTCGCAGGCGCCGCCGTTCCCGGCTGACCCTGATTTTGCACCGGAATGAAGGCCGGGATCAGGTTGCCAAACGGATTCTGGTTGGACGTTTGCGACGCCACCGTCGGCTCTGGCTTGCTGGTGCTTTGTTGCACCGGCTTGACGAACAACAGCGCCATCGGCGTGCCCGCGGCCACGCGCAACATCGGCTCGGCGTTATCCGCTTCTTCATCCAGCATCTCACCGACTTTTTCCGCCGCTTCCTCAACCGCTTTGAAGAATTCCTGTTTGGTGTCCAGGTCTTCGGTTGTCGAGGATGACGACGACCCACCCGTTGCCACGGTCAGCGTGGTCGATCCGGTTTCGGCAATCGCACCACCCAAACCTTCGATAAAGGCCGCGGCGGCAGGCAGAATGACGCGGGTGAAATATTTCTTGTCAATCTCGGTGATCATACCGGGATTGGCCGTTTTCGGGTCCAGCGCAATCGCGTCGGTGCCATAGGCAACGCCGTCCACCACAACTGTATTGAATTGCAGGGTGATATATTCGTTGCTCGCCTTAAACGAACCAATTGCACGGCTGCCCGCCAACGGACCCGACACGATCTGGGCCAAAACCGGGCCCGGCGCATCCGTGTTGGCTTCGGTCATCAGCTGGGCATATTCAATCGTCCCGGCCGGCAGCAAAATAACAACATCGGAGGCTTTTGCATCGCCTTCAGCGGCCTGACGCTCCGCTTCGGCCTTGTCCTTTTGCTCCTGGCGTTTTTGCTCGATCCAGTCCGGAGAACTGACCGATTCCTGTTCAGCACCCTTGATGGTTTTGAAATCCAGAATGGATTCCATCTGACCAGCCATCGCCTTAGCCAGCTGTTGCTTCACCTCAGCATTCGGATCAACCGGCGGGGCCTGTGGGCCCGCTTCCGGAGCGGCTTGTTTTTCTTTCTCAATCCGCTCGGCCTGCAGGCGGCGCCAGCGTTCCAGCGGATCTTCCTCGGACACCTTGGCTTCATCCAGCGGAATCACGCCGCGCGTGGTGCCCACCGGAACGGGCAGGGCGCTTTGCCCCGTGCTTTTCGCCTGATCAATCTGGGCCTGGTTGAAATCTTCAATTTGCCCGCGATAAGTATCCGAAACATCGTTGGCCCCGGGTGCCTGGGTCAAATCCGACCCCGGACGCATCACGGATGTACCACCCGTTTGCTTTTCCCCGCCAAACAGAACAATACCGCCAACGATGGTCGCAATCGCACCCAGAACAACACCGATCTTGACCATCGGGTTGTTGCGGAGCATGTCGCCCATCGACTGTTCGCCGCCGTCGAAATCCTCGAAACCGGCGTCCTGACCCAGCGGGTCGTTGTCGAATTCGTTATTGCTCATCGCTGTCGTCCTTTTCACTCAGATGCGCGCGCACCATGCGGCCCTTGTCGGACAAGAGCAAAACCGGCGCATCTTCAATTGTATAGACATTCATGCCATCCGCCGAACTGACCGATCCGCTCCATCCCGGAGACAGCATGGTCAAAGGCGTCCGCACGTAAACATTGCCCTTGAAACGATAGGCCGTGGTCCGGCCATCAACGCCAGAGACCACCAGTTTTTCGGCGCTGTCCGGGATAATTCCGTCCAGAATGCTGGCCTGCGCGGCGTTGCCCGCGGCGATGGTAATACCGCCATCAATAATCGGCGGTTTGGCATACGGGCCATATTCGGGAATGCGGGCATCCATACGGTAATGAACGGTATCGCGACGCGTGTTCATCACGAACGTGATCGGCGTTTTCAATTCCAGCAATTTGACGGACAGGTTGCCATAGGCAAATTCCTGCATCGGCGTGACGCGCAGGACCCAGCCCCCTTCACCCGGTTTCAGGATTTCAAAATCCCCGGCCCAGCTGACATCTTCGATCGGCCACGGCGCACCCGTCACATCGACGAAGTTCAGCGTGGTTACGTGACCAACGGCCACCTTGATCTCAGACGGGCGAACACCCGGGTCCAGCGCCACGGTTTGTACAACCACCTCCGGCTCCGGGTAGGGTTGCAACGGTGTCTGCACCGCTTCCAGCGTTTGATCATAACGCTTCAGCAATTCACGAATTTCTTCCGGGCGCATCGGCAGAAGGCCGGTAATAGCGGCTTCAAATGCATCTTCACGGATTTCGGCTTCGATATCCTCGGGCGATTTTTCCGCCAGATCCATGTCCATGCCACCTTCAACCGGGGCCAGACCAGCATCCTCCGGCAAGGCCAGGCCCGGAGCGCGTTCCATCGCATCCATGGCCGGGGGCAGGGCGCTGTCATCTTGCGCAACAAGGTCATCCGCCGGTGGTTCGGCATCCATCTGCGCGGCCAGGCCGGGTGGCAACGCATCCTGCGCGACAGCCGGGAGAACCGACAACGCCGTTCCCGCCAGACAAACGCACACCGCACCGAGTGCGACGGGGCGCACAGCGCCATGAAGACCTTGGAAATATCGATTGAATTTCGATGTCATGAATATTCTTTTTAGACCCCGGCTCTATTACCCCAGCGACACAACCCATCGCCGGGCAAGGATACAACGTGCCAATACGACTGTCACCACCCTATTACCCCTTAAATCCGGCCCATTAACCCGGTTGCGCAATCCATTGTTCGATCCCGACCCCGTTGGCGCTTTCCAGACGGGACACACGCACGATCACCATCGTGACCAGCCATGTATCCGACCGGGTTTTCGACCCCGCCTGATAGGTCAGGATCATCGGCAACTGGACCTGCCACTGGTAACGGCCATTGACCAGCCCTTCGGACACCAGAATGGGTGCCCCCTTCGGCGCGGCTGTGATAACCTGTTGATATTCCTCAACACTTTCGATGATACGAGAGCGTTGCAAGGCCTGGGTAAAGCTTTCCCAGCCCCGGCGGGTGAAGTTGCGGGACGCTTCCTGCAGGCGACGGCGATAATCGCTGAAGCCAAAGGTCATAACCTCGGTCGCGGCCTGCGCCACCCAGGACATCAAAGCCGGAGCCGACAGGTTCGGCGCGTTCAGCGGCACCATCGGCACCAGACGCCCATCTTCGGTCGTGGCGAAATAACGGTTTTCCGGCTGGTGCGTATGCACAACAAAGAACATCGCCCCAATCAGCCCGACAATCACGAGCCCCTGGATCAGCGCCAGGCGCAAAAGGGACCGGTACCCGTCCTTATAAAATTCATTCCGGACAATGACGGTCCCCAGCCCGCTGGGCACGGTGTGGCCCTCGGCAATCGCGCCCTTCACGGGCTTGCCGCCCTTTTTCACAGGCGCGGCACCGCGTTGTTCGGTTGCGCGAATACGGCGCGGATTAGGCGCATCGCCACCCCCGGCAGATCCACCGGGTGCTTGCATATCGGGTGTTTGGGCCATGATTGCCACCTGAAAAAATATCTAAACTGTCTAAGGGCTGAAAGACCGGAGGGACCCCCGGCACGCACGTCCCCTCAAATGTACCAACAAAACAGCTTGATAACCAAGGGTTAAAATTTCCCTACCGCGCGCAGGAAAGGCGGCCGAAAAATCGCCGAACGAAAGATATTGCAATTTAGGCCCTCGCAGATTTGTACAACAGCCAAAAGAATATGGTAGACTATCCCCAGTTATAAGAAGACACCGGGACGAAATGCGGGGGTGACCGGGCCATGATCCATGTTCTGAAAAACAAACTCTTTCTTGTTGCGCTGCTGGTCGCGTTGTTCGCGGGCACATTGAGCGGCGGCACATCCGTTAAACCGGCCTTTGCCCAATTGGGCGGCGGAACATGCGGACCGGGCACGCCGGGCATGGGGGCCTATGTTTTTGGTGTCGTTGAATATGGCTTTGGTGTCATTGAAACATTCCCTGTCGGGATTATCGCGACCGAAGAAAACGTCAACTATACCCGCGAATGGATGGTCACCGATTTCTTCAACGGTTGTATCATCGACATCTTCTTCAAGGAACACATCCTGCCCGCCATGATGATGATGACGGAGCAACTCTCCGCCGTCGGCATGCAGCAAGTTTCTGCCATCGGCATGTTCATGGATGCCAAGCACCAGCAGGAAACACAGCGCCTGTTCCAAGAATTGTCCGCCCAGGCGCACAAGGATTACCAGCCGAGCGAAGAACTCTGCTCCCTCGGTTCTGTCATGAAATCGCTGGGCGCTTCGGACCGGAACGCCGATCTGACCGCGTTGATGATGACGGAACGGTCCCTGAAGCGTCAGTTGGGGAATGCCAACTCCAACGCATCCGAAGGGCCGAAAGAGGACCGCGAGGGCCGTCTGGAACAATTCCGTCGCCGTTATTGCGACCCGAATGACAACGACGGTGGCCTGGCCAGCATTTGCGTTTCCGGCGGCAACAACGCAACCAAAAACAAAGATGTGGATTACGCCCGCACCATGGCGTTCCCGCAGACCCTGAACATCAACTTCTCGGACAACACATTGACGGATGACGAAGAAGACGTCATCGCGCTGGCTTCCAACCTGTTCTCGCACGATGTCTTCACCCGCATTGCGCCGAGCACTTTGGAAGTGGCCGCAAACCAGGACGAATATCTGAACGTTCGGTCCGTCATCGCGAAACGCAGCGTGGCCGAACATTCCTTCAACACCATTCTGGGGATGAAGACCGCCGGGTCCAACGCCGCCGGCACATCGCAGTATATGAGCGCGATGCTGCAGGAACTGGGCATGTCCGCCGCGGATGCGCAATCGCTGATCGGGGCCAACCCCAGCTATTACGCCCAGATGGAATTGCTGACCAAATCCATCTTCCAGCGCCCGGAATTTTTCGTTGGGCTGTATGACAAGCCGACCAACGTCGCCCGTAAGGGTGTGGCGTTGCAGGCTCTGGCCCTGATGCAGGATCGCGACACGTTCAAGAGCAACCTGCGCAGTGAAGCCATCCTGTCCGTTCTGCTGGAAATGGAAGTCATGAGATTGCAGGAAGACGTTCAAAACCGTCTGCCGCGTATGGTTGACAGTGGCCCGAAAAACTAAGGGACCGCAGAATGACAACACACGGACACACGCCACAGCATAAAGGGCCGCGCCATGCGTTGCGGCGTTTTGTGCTGTCCGCCTGTGTCACGGCCCTGTTGATCCCGGCCATGCCATCCGCCTCCCACGCAACGGCGGACATTCAATTGATCCGCGATAACTGGGTCCGCGCCTTCATGATGATGACGGAACAACTGTCCGCCGTCATGATGCAACAGGTGGCCGCCATCGGCATGTTTATGGACGCCAAGCACCAACAGGAAACACAACGCCTGTTTCAGGAACTGACCGCGCAGGCACACAAGGATTATCAACCCAGCGAAACATTATGCATGATCGGCAGCGCCACACGGTCGCTGGGCGCAACGCAGTCAAAAATTCGCGCCAACGCCGCCGCCTTGGGCGCGGGCATGCGCCGCCGCGAATTGCTCAACAACAACATGGCATCGTCGTGGGGTGCGTTTGCCGACCGGGCCGCCCGTTTGGCCCAGGTGCGCGCGGTCTATTGTGAAAAGGCCGACAACAACAACACTTTTCAGGATTTTTGTGCCTCCAACGGCACCGGCCGCACGAACAAGGACGTGAATTACGGCCGCACCGTGGACAAGGCCTGGACCCTGAACGTCGATTTTACCGATGACCAGCTGACCGACGATGAAACCGATGTCATCGCGCTGGCCCGGAACCTGTATTCCCATGACGTGTTCACTTACACGCCGGAAACATTGTTGCTGAACAGTGATTCCATCACCTTGTTCCAGGATACGCGCGCCGTCACCGCCCTGCGCAGTGTGGCCGCCCATTCCTATGCCACCATCACGGCGATGAAGGCCCCAGGCACGGGATTGTCGGCAGACAACATCCGCGACATGGCCCAGATGCTGGGGATGAGCCCGGATGACGTCAACAACGTCGTCGGCGCCAATCCCAGCTATTACGCCCAAATGGAAATCATGACCCAGAAATTGTACCAGAGCCCGTCTTTCTATGTCGGCCTGTACGATAAACCGACCAACGTCGCCCGGATCGGCGTGGCCCTGCGCGCGATGCAGATCATGGCCGACCGCGACAAATATGAAGCCAGCCTGCGCCGCGAAATGCTGGTCGCTTTGTTGCTGGAGCTGAAACTGCGCCGCTATCAGGAAGAGGTCGAAAACCGCCTGACGGGCAAACTGCCCCGCACCGGACCGCGCGCGACCGCGACCCCGTAAAGCCGGATATTTTCATATAACACCCTCAAAGTCCTTTCTTTTTGCCGCCGCGCCCCCCGCGGCCCGGTGGCACCGCATTTGCAAAGACTGTCCTGAGATATCGTCTCTGCCGGGCAAAACCTGCCCAGCGGGGACCCGCTTTCAATCTTGTCGCAATGGAGCGAAAGAATGAGCATTTCAGGTCTGGATTCGGCCCTGTCCGGTTTGAAGATCGCCCAGCAACAGCTGAGCGTCATATCGAACAACGTCGCCAACGTATCAACGCCGGGATATTCCCGAAAAATCCTTCCGCAACAAACCGTTGCGATTGAGGGCCAGACCGTCGGCGTCAAGGCCAACGCCGTGGTCCGCAATGTCGATATGTACCTGGCCCGGGATTATTGGACCCAGGTCAGCGCGGTGACCTTCCAGGACACCACCGCCACCTATATGAACCAGATTCAGCAGTTCCACGGGGCGCCGGATGCGGAAACATCCATCTCGGCAAAAATTACCGCCCTGCAGGATGCGTTCCTGTCCCTGGCCAACCAACCCGACAGCGAAGTCGGCATGCAGGCCGCCGTCAGCGCCGCCCAAAGCACCGCCCAGAAATTCAACGATTATTCCAAACTGATGACCCAGATGCGGAATGACACGCAGCGCGAACTGAGCGAGGCGGTCAGCCAGGTCAACACGTTGCTGAACCAGGTGGCCAGCCTGAACAAGGAAATCAAAAGCAACATGGCCCAGGGGCGCACCGTCGCCCAGCAGCAAGATCAACGCGACGCCGCGATTGAGGAATTATCGGGACTGATCGAAATCAGCTTCTTCACCCGCGGGGACGGCGTTCTGGTCGTCCAGACCAACGAAGGTTTGCAATTGGCCGACGACACGGTCAACCCGATGTATTTCAACCCGACACAGCAAACGACCCAGACCTATTACCCGGCCAGTGCCGCGGGTCTGTATGTCGGCGGCAACCCGGACGAAGTCCGCGTGTCGTTTGATATCACCGAACGCGATCCGGGCGGCAAAATCGGCGCGTTGCTGGCCATGCGCGATGAAACTTTGCCCGCGTATCAGGCACAGCTGGACGAGCTGGCTCACAAAACCGCCCTGCGCCTGTCGGAACAGGGGTTGAACCTGTTCACCGATCAATTTGGCAACATCCCGGCCAACACCGATCCGGTCCCCAACCCGCCCGGCCCGCTGACCCCTGTGCCATATGTCGGATTTTCCGCGATTATGCAGGTGAACCCGGCCATTTTGAATGACAACAGCCTGATCCGCTCCGGTACCGTGGTGGGCAGCGCCGTACAGGAAGGATCGAACGAAGTCCTGCGCCGCGTCGCCGAATTTGCCTTTGGCAACATCGCGTATCAGGAAGCGCAGGGGAACGTTGATATTCGCGTCGCCGGCATTCCCGATACATTACAAAACATCTTTGGCCTGAACCCGCAGGCGCAAATGCGCGGTGATGTGAATATTCACAATCTGTCGCTGGGCGTGCCGCTTAACGCCGCGCCGGATCATCCATTCCTGCCCATCAGCGGACCGCCTTTGCTGGATGATTTCACCATTCGTATTGATGAGGGCGGGGCCAACGACACGGGCGATATCACCATCGACCTGACCGCCGTGGACACCGCCTATCCCACGCCGCCCTCCACCAGCGGGGCGCAGGCATTGGTTGATTACCTGAACAACGACGTGTTCCCGACACTGGCTCCGCCATTGGACACCACCGTCACCGCGTCCTTGAACCAATTCGGCCAATTGATGATCAACGCCCAGCATGACATCGGGATCGGTGTCGGAAATATGGGCGAAGACGGGCTGGAATATCTGGGCTTGAAGGCCGGAACGACGCAAGCCGTCGATCCGTATTTCACCGTACAGGTGGGGCAGGATGATCCGGTTCGTGTCAGCATTTCACCGGGTGACACGGAAACCGATTTGCTGACCAAGCTGAACAACATTCCCGGTGTTCAGGCCAGCATTGACCCGGCCACCGGCTTCTTGTCCTTCCGCCCCGGCCCGGGGTTCGGCGGTGATATTCGCATCGTTGACGGAACGATCCTCAGCGCAGGGGGCAACACGCCGAGCCTGGAATTGCTGGGCAGCGCCAGCCCGGTGGTCAGCGTCGCCCACGCCCCCTTCCGCGAAACCCAGTTGGGGGCCGGGTTACAGGTCAGCTCCGGCTTGCCGGGGACGCTGACGCTGGAGGAATATTCCCAGCGTATGATCAGCAACCAGGTGGCCGAGGTGAACGCCACCACCGCCAAACAGGCGGATGAAGCCAGCCTGCGCGATTTGTTAAACACGCAGTTGCTGAACGAATCCGGCGTCAATCTGGATGAGGAATTGTCGCACTTGATTGTGGTGCAATCGGCCTTTGCCGCCAGCGCCAAAACCATTACCGCCATTGATGAAATGTTCCAGCAATTGCTGAACGCTTTCTAAACTGAGAGGATAGACCCATGACCGCGATATCGACCTACGCACGATCCATGGCGCAATCGCAGCAGATCAAACTGATGCAGATGCAGTTTTCCGACCTGCAGACACAGTTGAACACGGGCAAAAAAACCCAACTGCTGTCCGGTTTGGGCAGTGATGCCATCGTATCCAAACGGGCCCGTGCCGATTTCAACGAACTGCAAACCTATATCGACAACATCGACAAATCCCAGACCCGCATCAAAATGATGCTGGAGGCTGTTGAGGGGATCAAGGCGCAGGCCACCGCCGTCGCCGATGGCGTCATCAATCAGGTGCAGGAAGGCGAGATCAGTGAACTCGGCGCCCTGCGTGATCTGGCCGATAAATCATATGATTTCATTCTTGATCTGATGAACACCCGGGATGGCAACACCTATCTGTTCGCCGGATCGGATTCCGGATCCCAGCCGATCACAGATGCCGGGACGCTGGATACCTATTTCGCCACACTGAACGCGGAATGGGCGGCGGGCACATTGACCGTCAACCCACCCAATACGAATATTGCCGAGGAATATATCAGCCGTTACACCAACATTCCCGAAACCACGATGGGCATCAACGGATCACTGGTCGATGCGAAGAAAGTCATGGTGCGCGCCGATACGACGGTTGAGGTTGATTACACCGTGATGGCGAACCAGCAAGGGTTCAAGGATATCCTGACCGCCGTGTCCGCCCTGCGCAATCTGGGTGATTTGGAAGACGCGCCGGGGGCGACATACGAAGAACAGCAGGAAAATTTCTACGCCGTGTTTAACAACATCGCCACGCAACTGACCGGGGCGCTGGACAAGATGGATGAATATGGCACGAAATTAAGCCTGGCCGATGTCCGGATCAAGGAAGCAAAGGCCGATCACAAAATCGACCAAAACACACTGACCGCCACAATCGAACGGATCGAAAACGCGCCGATTGAGGAAGTGTCGGTGAAAATCACCGCTCTGGCCACACAGCTAAACGCCACCTATCAGGTCACAGCCATGGCCAGCCAGTTGAGCCTGGTGAATTTCATCTAATAAAAAAGGGCCCGGATGGGCCCTTTTGATTGGGTTTTCGATCTCTTAGGACATCGGCTGAACATCCACCACCAGAACCGACGGTCCCTGGGGCAGATTGGGATGCAAGCGGCCCAACGGGCGGGCATCCTGATCATTAAAGGCGCTGAGCGCGCTCAAAACCGCTTCTGCGTAATTGCTTTTCATTGTGATCGGCGCGGGCAATTTGAAATCGCGCGCGGAATTCCAGACCAGTTCAACGCCCGCATCGTGCGACCATTGCAACAAAACATCGCGCAAAGATGCACCACGGGCGGCCTTCCACGTCTGGATCGCATCGGGATTAAAGCGGGTTTGAACAGCCTCCTCCGCC
Organism: Micavibrio aeruginosavorus EPB; assembly: GCF_000348745.1. Taxonomy (NCBI): domain Bacteria; kingdom Pseudomonadati; phylum Bdellovibrionota; class Bdellovibrionia; order Bdellovibrionales; family Pseudobdellovibrionaceae; genus Micavibrio; species Micavibrio aeruginosavorus. The sequence goes on from NC_020812.1 coordinate 2,419,376, forward strand.
GCCAACGGGGCCGGGGCCGTCAGTGACGCATCCGACATCATCATATCGTCTTGGGTCATATCATCCTGGATCACATCATCACCCATGACAACATCGCCGGGCGCGCGGGGCGTGGCCACCGGATCAATAAACCCAACATCCTCAACCCCCATCAACGGGGTCGGGGCTTCAACCGCCACCGGATCGTCCGATACGGGTGTCTCCATCATCGGGGCCGGGGCGGCATCGCGCACAACAGGCTCGGCCACACTCTCACCACGGCGAAGATAAACCTCGCGGACGGGCTCATGGGCAGGTGCGGACACAGGGGCCGCATGAACCGGCAGAGCCGGGGCTTCAACAGGAGTTGCAACAGGAGCCGCGGCCACATGTGCCGCAACCTCTTTCGGTCCAACCCAAACGCGTTTGACATCATCCATCACGCGCACGGACAGACCGTATGCGGCAACCGCATTCTCCAGCACGGTGGGCCATGCGGCGCCACCATCCCAATCAACGCGCTGGCCCTGATCCACGGACGGATCAAAAACATACCCATACCCAGCCGGAACAATCTGGCGCATAGCCAGCACCAGCGGCAGGTCGCGCCCAAAGCCCTCCGCCGTGGCGTGGTGCGACGGCGCAGACACAGGAGCGCTTGCCTGTACCGGCGCGGACGGAGCGGGCGCGCCCGTCCCCTTGGAGACGATCAACGCCGGTTTATGCCGGGTCGGTTGGTGCAGGGGTTTTTCAATCTGGGGCGCGCGCGGGGCCGGGTGCGCATCGGCGTGAACATGCGGTGCCTCGGTCGCGGGCGACAGGCGCATCATCGGCTTTGGTTCAGGCTGTTCGTCGATTGCCGGCATCGGGCGGGGGGGCGGCGGCAGGTCATCCATCACAGTTCCGGTCGCGCCATCATCCGTCGACACTTCCGTCATGGTGACGTCGATGATTTCGACTTCACTGACCGGGACGGCGCTGACGGGCGGCATCACGCCATCGGTATCCGCACTGACGGACGAAGCCGCCGGCGGGGGCGTAAATTCAAACCCAGCCAGAGCCGGCACAGCGAAGGAAGAGGTCAGAACACACACCGTCCCCAACAGTAAAAAGCGGGACGAAAAAAGGGCGCGAGAGTTCATGGTTTAAAAACCTTGTCGATTGTTGCCAGTCAGATATGCCAGTCGGTCACAAACAGCGCGGCCACAAAAGGCCCGCGCATAATGCAATAAAGCCCCCTGAAATTAGTCGTCAGGGGTTAAAATGACAAGGTGGAAATGGGGTTTAGGGTTGGGTAGTCCCGTAAAATCCGGGTTTGCGCCCCGTCACGCCGGACCCAAACAGCAATCAGCCAAAATCCCGCATCCGGCGGCGGCGCAGCGACACCCAAGCCGGGCGGTTCTGCCCCACGATCCAGACCCGCAACGCCCGCATGGCGGAGGAGAAGGTCAGGCCCCGACGTTCGAGCATCGAGAAAATGACGGTGATGATGATGGTCAGGACCAGTGTGATCGGCCGGGCATAGACCAGAAGCGCAAAAAACGGCAAAGCCGCCCGGGCATCGAGCGAGAAAAACCGCACCGGGCGCATGGTGTTGCGCCAGTGCCAGTTCCGCTTCTCAATCAGGGCATCTTCGGTACTTTGGGCCATTTCATCTGCCTAAGAGGCTGTAAATAATCATAGAATACCGTATCAGCAGAGTTTAAACAAACCGCTAACGGTCAGAAGCAGGGCGCACTTACCCGCCCGCGCCCGTGGAGGAGGACAGCAGCAGATACCAGCGGCGTTCAATCAATCCGGCATCAAAGGCTTTCCCGGCGGAAATCGCCATGCTCTGCCCATAGGTCGGCAGCATCCGTTGCAGGTTGGCCGGCCATTCGGTGAAATCCATATCCAGCAATTTTTCGCGCACTTCGTCCGGGAATTTCATCCATTCCCGCACACCGAGACGGCCGCCGCCAACCTTTGGCACCAGCGCCTGGGTCACGATCATGCGCAACGTTTCCATCAAGGCGTAAGCCCGTTCGGAGCGTTCATTGGCATCGAACGTGGCCACCATACGCTGGATGGTCGAGGCCACCCCCGTCGTGTGGGTCGTGGTGTACACGGCGTGGCCGGTTTGCGCCGCTTCGATCGCGGCGGAAATGGTTTCACGGTCGCGGGCTTCGCCCACCAGAATGATGTTCGGTTTACGGCGCAGGGCGTTACGGACGCCGCGCGCGAAATCGGGCAAGTGACGCGGAATTTCCGTCTGCGCGACCAACGAACGCGGGCTTTTAATCGCGTCATAGACATATTCGATCGGCGCTTCATACGTCAGCATTTTGCCGCACCCGTGCGCACGTTCCAGCATCATGCGGTTGCCCGCGGCCAGCAATGTGGTTTTCCCCGAACCCGTCGGGCCGGTGATAATCACAACCCCCTGACGCGGGGCCCAGTTCTTCACGATGTCTTCCTCGATATTCAGATCGAGCATCGTCGGCGGTTCGTTCGGCAGAACCCGCATCGTAATCTGCGCCGCGTCGCGGCCCTTGGACAGGACCGGCGTAATGTTCACACGGAAACGGATGCGCGTATAACGATCCGGTTTCAGTTCGTAGGACAGGTCGAGGTCGGTCCCCGAGGCCAAGCGCGCCTGCGCTTCTGGTCCGTAAATTTTTTGCAGCATGACGGCCATGTCACCCGCATCCAGCGCGCGATAAGTCGCCGGATACAGAACGCCGTCAATTTCGTGATAAATCTGTTTATCGGACTGGAACGTAATATCGGATGCGTTGCGTTTCACCGACCAAAGCAGGAACGGATCGACATGTTCGTCCGTGAACCGGTTGGGTTCATCGGGCCATGTCTGGGCAACGTTATCCGCGCCCTTTACAAGACTTATCGGCTTGCGGGCAGCCATGTATCCGATCCCGGCTTGAGTTCAGGCTTGCCGGTGATTTGCACCGCGCGGTCGCCAACACGCATGACATCGCCACCACCCGTCACGCCGCGATCAACATGCAGCGCGTAAGGTTGCGACACCATATCCTGAGCCAGCAACATGCGATACCGCACCATGCCTTGATAATCAGCCGACAACGCTTGCAGGTCGGCCTGGAAAATTTCATCCGCCTGCTCAACACCGCGTTCCCAGCCAATCTGGACCCAGTTTTCCCAGCGCTCTTGCTCTTCCGGTGTTTCCGGCAGCAAGACATCTGGCGGCGGGGTTACCTTGCCCCAGTCACGTTCCAGATAGTTGCGCCAGACACGGGCGGTCGCGACGATCTTTGCGTTTGCGCTGATGGAATAAACCCGGTCAGACACGGCGGCGGATTGACCGCCCGCCTCGATCAGCAAAGCATTTTCCTGTTCGGAAACAATCGGCGGTTCGATCAGCAGACCCGACGGGGCCGCGATCAGCAGCTGGCGGAAATCGAACACCTTGTCCATATAATCGGACGTGTTTTCCAGTTCATTCCGGATTTCCCATGTGCGCCAGGCCAGACCGCCGCGCGCGCCATAAGACAACGCCGCTTCCTTCATCGCGTCGAAGCGGATATCCAGCGGCAACCCCTCGGTCACACCAACGCTGATCGCCGTATCGGTCCGAACCGGATTTTGCAATTCCACAATCGGCGGCGGCGGTGTGCGTTCGGCGCGGGCCACCGGGCCAGCGAACAGAACAGCGCCACAGGTCAGCGCCGTCAAAGTCAGTACACGGAAAAATGATGGCGTGCGGATCACGTGTTATCCCCCGACACCCGTCACAGGCGCGTAGTGGATTTCCACCATGCGGCGAACACCATCCACGCGAACATCGGCGCGCTGCCCCAGTTGCAGGCCCAGCGAGCGCAGGACATCAATCACCGGACGGTTTTCAACATTGATCGAAACAACAACGGGCACAGGCGGCTGTTCGCCGACAGACATAAAGGCATAGCCGGCGCGATCCGCCAGTGTTTTGGCAATCGGCTCAACCGGGCCAACCCAGTTCACCGTAATGGCGCGTTTCAATTCAACCGGCGCATCGGCAATCGGTTCAACGGCCACACCGGGGCTGCGCGCCTGTTCGACAGCGGCCAGCGTTTCCAGCGCGCCCGATGCACGATCAGCCGCTTCGGCCAGCATCAGATTCACCTTCTCCGGTGACGCAACCAGTTGCGGATTGTTATTTTTTTGCACGGCCTGACCCGGCGCACAGGCGGACAACGCCAGCGCAGCCACGCACAGGGTCAGCGAAACAGCTTGTTTGCGAAAACGCATCATGACCACAAAACACCCTCAAAAATGCGAAACCCGAGAATGCCAAAAACCCGGGGAATGAGACGATTGGGACAGCAGGCCATGGTATGGCCGAACACCCCCAAATCAGAACACTTCCACAAGTTACCTTGTCCCGCGCGGCGGAACAAGTCAGCTTTTTCGAAAAACCGGACAGTTCACCCGGCCCTGAGGGGTGCAGAGCCGTTTATTTGCGCAGAAGACCGTGGCGTTCCATCGAAGACACCACTTTTTTCTTATATTTCCCGCCAATTCCGGGGGTGCGGGAATGATAATGAGCAATCGCCTTGGATAAATTGCCAGTATCGTTCAGATGGCGGCGCAAAATCCAGGCGGACACGCCAACATTGGTGCATGGGTCATCACGCACCCATTTGCGGGCGGTGGAGGGGCTGACCCCCCAGACGCCGGAGAGTTCATCCAGCCAAAGCGTATTGATCTGCATCGGGCCCAGATCATAGGTGCCGTTGTCGTTCGGGCCCACTTCCTGCCCGACCCGGCCGCCTTCGACCTGATAAATCCCCAGCAAAACCGCCGGGGGAATGGAATAGGTTTGCGCCGCGATCAGGATGCATCCCGCCAGAATACCGGACATTGCACTCATGATCGCGCCCCCTTATTCCGTGGTGTCTTCGCCGCTGGCGGCTTTTTTGCCAGCGAAGAAGCCCATCGGACTGCCTGTGGGGTTGGCGGGCGGCGTTGCTGGCGCAGCCGCGACAGGGGCCTGAACGGCCTGTTTCTGGACCAACGGAGCCGCCGGGCGGACGGCGGATGACCCGCCCCCCGATCCCGCAACCGCGTCCGCGGTCAGGGTCAGCATCTCTGCGCCGCGGTCAAACGCGGCCCAAACGGCATCCATCGGAACCGGGCCACCGCTTTGCTGGATCATGGCGTTGCGGGACGCTTCGTCCATCATCATCAAACGGCTGGTTTCCATGGCGTGGCATTGCGCGTACAGCAGGCACAGGGCCCGTACGATCGACAATTCGGCCTTTTTCTTCTGAGCCAGCGTGGCGTTCGGCCCCAGCATCCGGCCACACATGGCCGTGGCCCGGTCCAGCACCGTCGCGGACACATCCTGCACCAGTTTCTTTTCCGGGCGGCCAAAGGAGTACACCCCGATTGCCTGCACCACCGGGACGAGGGCGAACAGCGCTTGAATATGGATTTGCGGCTCATCCGGCCCGCCAGTGTACGGCCCGGCCTCCAGCGCGTTCAAGCGCGCGGTGGCATCCGCCGCCGGGGTAAAATTATCGGCAAAGGCCAGAACAGCCCCAAGGGTCGATGCCAAACGGCCAACGTCGCCTTCCGCCGGAACATGGCCCGTCATTTCATAGGCCCCCGCCACCAGCGGTGCGGACAGGCCGGCAAGGGCCAGACGCAAGCCATCGGCCTGCCCCTGATCATCGCGAATATCCATGGATTCCGACAGGACGACCGACATCTGGACCGTACGGCTGATCAATTCGGCCAGACGTGTCGCATCGGTGCGCATATCCGGGGCCACGCCCATGCGGGCAGACACCGACCCCACCGCCGTCATCAGCGGGACGCCCAAACGTTCCAAAACCTGTATTTGAAATTCAGCGCGCTGACTCATAATCTCATTATGTCAATAATGGCGGCCTAAGCCTGCCTTGAACCCAATCGTAACCCTGTCTTTGTTATAGGGGGGACCGGGCAAAAACGGCAACCCTTTTTGGCCGCCAAAAGCACAAACACCCCCGAAAAACGGGGGTGTTTGCTTGAAAGACAGGAAAATCAGAACAAATCGGCGGTTATTTCGGCCAGGTCGCGCGGACGTCCACGCACCATCTTAATTTCGCCCGCCTTGCTGCGGTAAAGCAGGATCGGCGTGGCATCCAGTTTCCAGTTTTGCATGATCAGCAAATTCCGTTCGACCCCTTGTTTGTTAATCGCCGGATCAATCGGCAAGGCCTTGTCATCGCCATCCAGATGTTTGTACCAGCGGTCTTCCGCATCCGGCGCGGCCAGAAGGTAGGCGGCCTGGGCCTTCGTCTCATCACGCAAACCAACCGGGATCATCTTGATCTGGATTTGTCCGGTGGCCAGCAAATCCTTGCGCAGATCGTTCATCAGCGCGTGGCAATGCGGGCATTGCGGATCCATGAACGCATAAATCACCGGAGCATCGGCATTTTTGCCCAACGTGATCATGTTCGAGGCTTCGACCTCTTTCATCAGGCGCTGGGACGGGCTCAGGTTTTGTTGGGCGCGCAATTCTTCCTGAATGGCCTGCAGCGGATCGACGGTGGGCGTGGCCGGGGTGGCCAGCGCATCCAAAGCGGCATCGCCGCCCTGCAATTTCGCCACCTGATCAATCGTCACCGGGTGGCCGGATTTATCGAACAGCAGCCCCATGATGATCGCCTCACCATCCGGTGTGACGTAGAAATATTGTTCCTGTCCCTGCAGGATCGTGGCCCAGCCATCCAGCCCCTTGTCCCGGCCCAGATAACGGATTTGCGCGCCGCGCGTGCCCAGTTCTTTTAAAACTTCGGGCATCGGGGGTGTTTTTTCCGCCGTTTGTGCCGATACGGGCGACAGGCCCATCACACACACCAACGCAGGAACCAGTAAAAGACGGAGAAAATTTTTCATGGCGCACAAAACCCTGTAAAATGGGACATAGCCAAAGAGTACAGATCATTTATGGCGGCGTAAAGGCACGGCTTGCCCCCGCACAATGACCTGATACACTTGTCCCCGCTGAAAAATTTTACAAAACGGAGAATGCGTGATGGATACCGGCCTTATCATTCTGATTGTTCTGGGTGTGATCGTTCTGGGTCTGATCATGATTTACAACCGTCTGGTCGCGCTGCGCCAGACGCGGAACAATGCGTTTTCCGACATTGATGTGCAGTTGAAACAGCGGTTCGACCTGATCCCTAATCTGGTTGAAACGGTCAAGGGCTACGCCACGCACGAGCAAAGCGTATTTGAAAACGTCACCCAGGCCCGCGCGCAGGTGGGCCGCACATCCGGGGCCGGCACCGACCGCATTCAGGCCGAAGGCATGTTGGGCAGTGCGTTGATGGGGTTGTTCGCCGTGGCGGAAAATTATCCGCAATTGAAGGCCGATCAGAATTTCCAGCGTTTGCAGGCGGAATTGAGCGACATTGAAAACAAGATCGCCGCCGCGCGCCGTTTCTTCAACAGCGCGACCAACGAATACAACACCGCCATTCAACAATTCCCCGCCAATCTGATGGCGGGCATGTTCGGATTCCACAATGAAGAATTCTTCGAACTGGACCCGGCGCAGCAACAGGCCGTTCGCAACGCCCCGCCCGAAGTGAAATTCGGCGGATAAGGCACGCAACCCCATGGCCTTCGCCGCGGCGGGTTTAAAAACCCATATCTGGAACAATAATCTGCGCTCGATCATCCTGCTGGTCGGGTACCCGTTCCTGATGGGGGCGATTGTTTGGGCCACGGCCGCCGCCATCGGATATTTCATGGGGCAAAGCGCCGGACCCCACGCCCCGCACGGGGCCATCGCCACCCATTTCGCCAACGGATTTATCGCGCAATACTGGCCCTTGATCGGCACCGCCGTAGCGATCTGGTTTATCATCGCGTGGTTTTTCAACACGCGCATGGTGCGGATGTTGTCCCACGCGAAACCCGTGACCCGCACCGAAGAACCCGCGCTTTATAACCTGCTGGAAAATCTGTGCATCGCGCGCGGCTTGCCCATGCCGCAGCTCAACATCATTGAAACCGATGCCCTGAATGCCTTTGCCAGCGGCGTGCAGCGCAGTGATTACACCGTGACCGTTACACGCGGCCTGCTCAACACACTGCAACCGGATGAGGTTGAGGGCGTTCTGGCGCACGAGCTGACGCACATTATCAACCATGATGTGCGATTGCTGATGGTGTGCATTATCTTCACAGGCATGATCGGATTTGCGATGCAACTGGTGTGGTCATCGGTGCGCTATGGCCTGTACATGCCGCGCAGCGGCAATAACCGCAACAATGGCGGGACCGTCATTATTGCGCTGGTGATCCTGTTGATTTTGGCGATTGGATACGGGGCCAGCCTGCTGACCCGGTTTGCGCTGTCGCGGCGCCGGGAATATATGGCCGATGCGGGGGCGGTTGAACTGACCCGCAATCCGGATGCGATGATGCGCGCCCTGCAACGCATATCCGGGCGCGACCATATTCCCGCCGTGCCCGATGATGTGGCGTTGATGTGCATTGAAAACGACCATGCCTTTATGGGACTGTTCGCCACGCACCCGTCGATTGAGGATCGCATTCGCGCCCTGTCCACCATGACCGGAACACCGATCCCCAGTGCAAGCGGGACCGAAAAATCGGATAACCCATTGAATCCATGGGTCAGATAGACGTCCGATTTCGGTTGAACCCTCTTCCCGAATGCTTACAATACGCTATATGACTATCAAAGGCGGTCATGATGACCGCTTTCGCTATCGAATGGAGAGAAGAAGATATGCAACCCGATCGTTTTACGACGCAAACCACCACTGGCGCAGTTGCCTATGATGCTGGCCTGCGCGCCCATTTCCAGAAGGTGTACAACACCATGGGTCTGGGCCTGGCCGTCACGGGCGTGACCGCGTACGTTGTGTCCAGCATCGAGCCCGTTGCGAAAGTTTTGTACACGACACCACTGGCTTACGTTTTGATGTTCCTGCCGCTGGTGTTCATGTTCTTTGGGTTTAACCAGCGCGCCTTGATGACCAAAAGCGCGGCCCAACTGACCAGCCTGTTCTACATGTTCTCGGCGGCGTTTGGTTTGTCGCTGGGCGTGATCTTCCTGGCCTATACGGGCGTCAGCATTGCCAAGGTGTTCTTCATCACCGCGGGCATGTTCGCCGGTACGTCCATTTTTGGTTACACGACCAAGAAAGACCTCAGCGGCCTGCAAGGTCTGCTGGTCATGGGTGTGATTGGCCTGTTGATCGCGATTGTGGTGAACCTGTTCCTGCAAAGCGCGATGATGGACTTCGTGATTTCGTGCGTTGGTGTTTTGATTTACACCGGCCTGATCGCGTTTGACACGCAGAACATCAAGGAAATGTACAGCGAAGCCCACGGGTCCGAAGCCAATGGCAAGGCCGCCGTTATGGGGGCGCTCAGCCTGTATGTGAACTTCATCATGCTGTTCCAATTCCTGCTGAGCCTGCTCGGCCAACGGGAATAGGTCACGCGAAAAGAGACGAATTCTTCGACGCAGAAGGATAGTTTCTGAAATAAATTTTTTGCACGCGTGCAGTGCAAAACAGCTAAACGCCCGGTTGTCCGGGCGTTTTTTTATACTCGAATATTCTAATGCAATCACACCCCCGTAATCATCTTATGAATCCTTAAGCTTGGGCCTATATTCTGAATCCATGCATGAAGCGAAGGGGGGCGACATGGAACCGCACAAGACGCGAATACTTCTTGTCGACGATACGGCATCACTGGCCCGCACCTATGAAACATTTCTGAAAGCGCAAGGATACGATGTGCGGTGCGCCTATACCGGACGCGACGCCATTGAGGATTTAAAGCGCTACGGTGCCGACCTAATGCTGCTGGATCTGGACCTGCCGGATTGTTCGGGGTTGGACGTGATGCAACAAACCAAAGACATGCCCGAACACCCGCCGGTTATCATTATCACCGGAACCGATTTCGCCCCCGTGCGCGACGAAGCCATGCGCCGCGGCGCACGATCAATATTGACCAAACCGATCAGCATGGATCGTCTGTCCCACGCGGTGGCCGACGAACTGGATAACGACCTCTCGAAAAAGGACGCTCTAGCCCCAAAGGATGAAAGCCAGATGACACCCCATAACCCGACACAAGATCGTGGAATGAATGAAACCGAAACCATGCCGGGGAATATTGCCGGGCTTCAACCCGACGCAACGCCACCGGAACCGCACCATGCGCCCGAACAGCCGCGCCGCGCCGATGGATATGACACGCAACGCATTTTACAGGGCACCGATTTCGGCGGCTTTATCGGCACATCGCCGGTGATGATGCGCCTGTACGACAACATCCAAAACGCCGCACGGTCCAGCGCCACCGTCTTTATCACCGGGGAATCCGGCACCGGCAAGGAAGTGTGCGCCGAGGCCATTCACCGTCATTCCCCGCGATCCAAGGGCCCGTTCGTGCCCTTGAACTGCGCCGCCATTCCGCGTGATTTGCTGGAAAGTGAATTGTTCGGTCACGTGCGCGGGGCCTTCACCGGCGCCATCAACGACCGTGAGGGTGCGGCGAAACTGGCCGATGGCGGAACATTATTCCTCGATGAAATCGGGGATATGGACCCGAATATGCAGACGAAACTGCTCCGCTTCCTGCAGGATGGCACGTTCCAACGTGTGGGCGGCAGCCGTCTGGAAAGCGTGGATGTGCGCATTATCTGTGCCACCAACCGCGATCCGCTGGACGATGTGCGGTCGGGCCGCTTCCGCGCCGATCTGTTTTACCGCCTGCATGTTTTACCCATTTCGATGCCGCCGTTGCGGGCGCGGGGTGATGATGTCATCGACATCGCGCAAACCCTGCTGCTGCGCTACGCGGCGGAGGAGAAAAAGGCCTTCCACGGCTTCGACGCGGCGGCCGCCGATATCCTGCGCCACTATGAATGGCCGGGGAATATCCGCCAGTTGCAAAACATCATCCGCAATGTCGTCGTCATGCATGACGGCCCGATGGTCAAGGCCCCGATGCTGTCCGACCGCATCCTGCACAGCGCCGAGGCCCATGATATGGCCCTGAGCGGACGCGGGCCGGGCCTGTCTTCACACGGCCTGTCGCCCCACGGGCTGACCCCACCCATGACGTTGGGGGATTTGAACAGCGGCCGTCACGACCCCGCCCATACCGATGCCATGGGCGGCACACCGATTATCCAGCCTCTGGCCATCACGGAACGTGTGGCGATTGAACAGGCCATCAACGTTTGCGGCGGCAATATTCCCCGGGCCGCCGCGTTGCTGGACATCTCGCCCTCGACCATTTACCGCAAAAAAGCGGTGTGGGACCAGGCGGATAAGCAGGGGCATAAATAGGCGAGCAACCCCGCCAGACCAAACCAGAGGCCCCGCTTGAACCCCGGACAACACCCTCTGGCGAACCCCTCAAAAAGCCAGCCGCAAAGACTGGCCCCCTGCGAAAAGACCCTGTTTCCGCCCACCCCCGGGCCAAACAGGGTCTTTTTCATGGTTTTAAGGATTTTGCGCTTGAAACCACCGACGAAGGCGGCTATTTTCCGCTCGTCTTTCAAAAGAAGGGCCCTTAGCTCAGCTGGGAGAGCGCTTGCATGGCATGCAAGAGGTCGTCGGTTCGATCCCGATAGGGTCCACCATTTCCCCCCTTAAATTTCTCTATGTTCTTGAGAGCATTATTAGCTTCTTTAGATCTGGATCCGATTCAGCTTTTGAAATAGTAGGCCTGACTTCTCCATGATACTTCCTAACAGAGCCTGATCTAAGATATTCCTGCGCCTCTGTTAACTTGTAAAAACGCGCCTGCGCAATACGGCAACCAACCACAAGCTCTATCGGCGTGCTCCCGTGATTAACAAGCTCAAGCGGAATACAGCCTTTGTATCCCGGTTGAATCATCGTACTAATGTGTATTCCTAATCTTGTATAACTACTTCTAGATAAAATGTCCGCATATGTATCGGAGGGCAAAGCAACATATTCAAGAGTCGTAGAAATTGCCACCTGATGTGGATATAGAACAAATTTCTCTCCAATATCACGACGCGTTTCCTGAAAATATGTTGAGACAGGACGCCAATCTTGATCCGTTGAAACTAAATCAACCGAGGGCTTTCTAGTTAATATTGATACTTGGAAATCATAACCCAATCTAAAATCAATCGAGATCGCACCAACCTGCTCATCTTCGTCTAACAATGGATCTACAAATAGACTATTTTTATCTTTTGAATGCAAAGAATCTATCAACTTTGATCTATCAAGGAGTTCCATTTCCCCACCTTTGACTAATCATAAAATTCCTTATGCTCTTCTCGCTTAAGTCATTGATCATTTTTTCAATTTGATCTTCACGAATCAGCGACCATGGTTCTGCTAACCGTTGTTGAGCCGTCTCCAAATAATCCCAGCTTGAATCAAAGAGTGCATGTAGCTGTCCTATATTAGAAATTGGACACGGCATTACATTATCGAAGTATTCTTTTACATCCAATGAATCGAATCTGATTTCCAGTTTTCCTAAATTACGCTGACTTAAAACAGCCTGGAAACCATCTAGAATTGGCATACTTTTTCCATCCAGAAACGCTTCTATTAATTCCAACCTATCTGATGTCGCCGGATGCGTTGCAGATACCGGAACGTTATGAGCAAATCGATCAAGAAATTTATGGATCCCATATCCCAAATAGGACGCTGCAAAAATATCAGCCCAGTATTCCATGACATGGTTTCTTCTTATCTTCTCATCTACACCTGCTGACAAACGTGGTAATTGAACATTGGGGCTCAAGAGCAAAAGATAATCGGATATCGCCTTGTGAGTATCAATAAAGTGCCCAAGTTCGTGATATAAAGCCACATTATACAAGGGTCTGTGTCGATATAAGTCTGGCAATGCGACTTGAATTAGCTTGTATTCAAACGTTTCCCCACAGAAGCCCTCAGCTTCAGTATAGAAACTCGGACTAATTCCCTGAAAATAAAAATTCATCTCATGTAAAATTGCGGTCGTTATGAGATAATTATCCGTCGTCCAATCTTTGAGCGCAGCATCCAAGCAAAAGACAACTTCATATGGCAACAGTCTTGTCGTACTGCCGTCCAAGTACTTAATGGCCGACCACAATTGCAATACCATCCTGTTTCTCACTTGAGGATCAGTAATGGCGTCAGCTTTCCTAGCTACATTAGAAAGCTGCTTTGTGTATAGCTTAAGTTCAGAACTAAAATACGGCGTGTCTCCTAAAGAGGAGAGCTTCTGCTCAAGAAGCTTAAGATTAATCTTAGTAAGTGGCATCCCGCCCTAGCTTCGCCAAAACGCTTTTCGCAATATCCATATTAATGCTTTGAATGTTAATTATTGAATTAATATCTTTGGCTAAATCTGCCTTGCTCTGCATATAAAGAGCAAGCGTTACCGCTTCAGGCAAAATATAGCTCGTATCCCTCTCCATGTTAGCAAGGTCATCAGAGAGAAGCTTGGCTTGATTGATAACATTCATAAGGTAGGACTCCAAAGATTCCGGGAACCCCCCTTTCTGTTGCCCCAGAAGCGACAAACAGAGCTCAAACGCCTCCAAAGGTTGGGAACTATACGGCAGCGCGGCAAACATAATAGTACGAGATCCCCTAAGTAGAAAAATATCATTATGTATAATTTTTATAACATAAATTATTTAGCAGAATCATAACACTGGAGGATTCTGTGTGGAATCCCCTAAAATGAAAATCCATAAAATTATACGCATGGGGAAATTCGCTATTCAATATCACGCTCTGATTAATTTTCATAAAAATTACTTTATTTTAAACCACTAGCTGCCCACTATCGAACAGGTCCATGGCATTCGTCACATTCACCGTTCCGGCAAGAGTGGCGATCTGGGTGTAATCGGTGTAGGCCCCGGTGGGGGAGACATACACGCCGGCGGGGACGGCGCCGTCGAAGGCGTTCAGGCCGGCCTGGTAGATGTGGTTGATGGATTGGCTGCCCATTTTGTAGTCATAGACGGCCACTTCATCGATGTCGCCGTTCCAATATTCGGCGTAGGTCGTGTTGCCGCCCGAATTTTCCGCGCCGACGATAAAGCGGTAATCCGATCCCGTGATGGATGTGAAATTGGCGTTGGAATACACCGCCACGCCGTTGAAATACAATGTCGCCCCGCCCGCACCGAAGGTGAAGGCGTAGAAGTTCCAATCATTTTGATCGACATCATCCGCCGCGCCCATGGCGATGGGGTCGACATTGATGGTGTAGGTATTGCCGCCGATTTGCAATTCACCCGTGACATTCCCGTTCGACAAATTCGCGCCGAAATGGAATTGGCCGTTCGTGGTGCCGGACCCGTGTTTGGATAAAATCGAATGCGTGCCCGACCCGGTTTCGGATTTGGCCCACGCCACAAAGGTTCCGGCGGTCAGGTCAAACACCGCATTGTCATCCACGCGGCCGCGTTCGTTGCTGCCGTTAAAATCGATGGACCCGTCACCAATGGAGGCGTTAAACGCCGTATTGTTTTTCCCGGGGTTGTTGTCATAGGTGCCGTTCAGGATGCCCATGGCATCGACCATCGTGCTACCGCTGGTTTCACCCATGCGGTAATAGAGGAGCGGGTCATAATTCAGTGTGATGAGTTGGTACAAATCATCACTGGTGCCATCGCTGAGCGCGACGAAATCGGCAATCGCCTCGGTCACCGGATCGAAGGCGGAGAGCAGATCGGATAAATCCAGCCCGTCACCATCGGTATAATCAAAATTATGGATGACATCATCGTCATTGGCCGCGCCGATCCAGTCAAACTGGAAGATATCCGCACCGTCGGACCCATAGAGTTGATCCAGCCCGTCGCCCCCGGCCAACACGGTCGGGTTGCCGGATGTTAAAATCTGGTCCGCTTCCCATTCGATCACATAGCCGCGCGTGGTGCTGGGCAACTGGTCGTTCCATGTGCCGCCATTGTAAAATTCCAGGTGCGCCTCGAACCCGTTATAATCATTGGGTTCGCCGGAGCCCCAGTTGGTATAGGCCCCGCCAATCGCGGACCCGTTGGCCAGACCCTGCCAGAATTGTGTGCCATCATCCGGCCCGCCGACCCAGCGCCATTCGCCGTTCACCGTGCCGTCCGATCCACCCAGCCAGAAATTGGCCGTGCCTGTAATGCTGTCCAGATAGGCGTTTTCCGTCGCGGAATTGGAATGGGCCAGATGCCCGGCCACGCCATTGACCAGATAGGCCGTGGCCGCGGAGTTTGCGGCCTCCCATGTCAGGGCGCTGGTCACGTGCAGATAGAAACTGTCCGTTGTTGCGTTGTAAACCATGCCCGGATAGGCCGCGAGAATGGAGGCCGATGTCACATTCGCCGTTGATCCGGAATACAAACTGTCCGCCCCGTCCCCGCCATTCAACGTGTCGGTTCCGGCGCTGCCATACAGCGTATCGTTGCCCGATCCGCCATTGAGAATATTCGACACGCCATTATCACTGCCCGGATCGGTGCCGATGGCGACGTTGTCAAACCGAATGGTGGTGTCTTCATCCGCCGCGTTTTTGCCCTCGACCAGACCGCCGAGCGTGATGGTGTGATTGCCCTGATACAACGTGCCCAGATCAATGCTGACCTGACGCCATCCGGTGTCGTAAGTGGGATCGTTGCCATCGCTTTCCATGCGGACAATATGGTCGTTGCCGTTCAGGCCGTAGCGCACGCCGTCAATTTCGACATAGACAAAGCTGTCTTCGTCCGTTTCATAGGTGCCAGAGCGGATCACCTTGTACTGGAAGGTCAGCACCGTGTCCTGCACATCTTCGGTCAGTGTAAAGGACCGGCTGTGCCCGCCGGACATGGTGCCGCTGGCCGTTGCGTTGGTGCCGTCAAAAAACACTTCCAGCGATCCGTTGCCATTGACGCCGTCACCGGTGTTGCGGCTGCCGCTGACATAGGCATCGCCCGTGCCGCCAAAAACATTGTCGGCGTAGGAAAAACTTTCCGTGCCGCTGTTAAAATTGGTTGTAAAAACGGTGATCGGGGCCGTGACGGCGTAAAGCGTATCCGCCCCATCCCCACCATGGATCGTGTCACCGCCCAACCCGCCGGAGATAATGTTGTTCCCCGTCGTGCCGGTCAATGTATCGGCATAATCCGACCCGATTAAATGCAGGAAATTCGACAGCGTATCCGTGCCCGCCCCGCCCGTGGCCGTGCCCGCGGTCAGATTGACCGTGACCCCGGATGTTGCGCTTTGATACACGACCGTGTTGGTGTCCGCGCCGCCATCCAGCGTGTCATCGCCCAGGCCGCCATCAATCACATCATTGCCCAGACCGCCACTGATAACGTTGGCCAGCGTGTTTCCGGTCAACACATCGGCATAATCCGACCCGATCAGGTTTTCAAAATTGGAAATCGTATCCGTTCCGGCCCCGCCGGTATTTTGCGCTGTGGTCAACGCCAAGGACACCGTAATCCCCGCCGCCGCATTGGCGTAGGTCAGCGTATCCGTGCCCACGCCACCATTCATCACATCATAGCCCGCGCCGCCATCCAGCGTGTCGTTCCCGGCCCCGCCGATCAATGTGTCGTTGTCATTGTTCCCGTACAGAACATCATTGCCGCCGCCGCCATTGAGCAAATCATCGCCCGCTTCGCCATAGAGTGTGTCATTCCCGGCATCGCCGTAGATTTTATCATTGCCCAAACCGCCATACAGCGTGTCGTTATCAGCCCCGCCGGACAGTGTATCCGCCCCATCATCACCGAACAGATGGTCATCCCCGGCCCCGCCGATCAGCATGTCATCGCCATCATCGCCGAACAGGATATCGGCCCCGGCTTCGCCGCTCAGCGTGTCGTTCCCGATCCCGCCATTGGCCACATCATTGCCCAGACCACCAACGACAATGTCATCGCCATCATCGCCGTAGAGAATATCATCCCCATCCTCGCCATAGAGCCAATCAAGCCCCGCGCCGCCCATCACAACATCATTGCCCGCACCGGCGAAAATTTTATCATCCCCCGCGCCGCCAAAAATCGCGTTTTCGGCATCGCGTCCGCGAATGCGGTCATGGCCGTTGCCGGCGCTGATAATATCGGGGTCGGTGTTGGACCCGACGATGCTGTCATCGCCGCCCGTGCCATTGTTGGGTGTGCCGGAAAAATCGCCTTCCGTCGGGGTGGTGCGGCCAAATAAATGATCCACCGCCGCCGCGTTCAATGTCGATGTCTGGGTCTGCAACAGGGTCAGGAGCGTGATATAGCCGGTATCGACGGACGTCCCATTGATGCGGACGGATGCGATGGAAATGCTGCGCCCGCCTTCGCCCGAGGCGTCGTTAAAGCGGAACTGCAAACTGGACGGATAATCGTTTTCGAAATCGAGCGTGAAAAAATAATCGCCGTTTGCGCCGGACGTAATCTGGGTCGATCCAACCACGATGCCACCCACCAACACTTCAAGCGTCGGCGCATCGGCGCTGAAGGACGCGCTGGCAACGATTTGCATGGTGAATGTGGACATCGCCAAAGCCTTGGGTTTCAACAGTTACGGGAGCCAACACAGAAACGCCAACGCGGAAGAGAGAAGACGGGAGGCGGGGCCACCCGATCTGAGATCAAGACCCGGACAGAGTCGCTCTCTCAAATACTGGTCATGGGGGCCCCACCACCGTGCCCCTATTATGCAAGGGCGGGCTGATCCATTTCTTAATTTTGGCGGAGGTAAAAGCCCAAAAAGCCTTTTATTATCAATCGCTTATGTTTCCATAATCGTACACCCAGCCCCGAAGCGGGCCGGAATGTGTTTTAAATCAATAGCTTATTGGTAATTGGCGTTGATGGTGTAACTGCCGCTATAGTTGCCCGCCGCCTGACCGGATTGGATATTCAGGCGAGCCCCGATCGGGGCCGTGGCGGCCCCGCCGGCGGTGCGGTGACGGTATATTGCACCCCACCCGCATCGGTTCCGACATTGAACTGGTCAATCTGCATCGTCGCCCCGCCGGGACCATTCAGAACCACCGAGGCCGGGGCGCTGATTTGCACCATGTCGGCACCGGTCGCGCTGGACGACACGCTTTGTACAAGGCACATACCGCGGTTGAACGCCCCCGGAATGGCGGTCACGCACCCGGTCGTGCTGCGCCCGTTGGAGGGGGTGACCGTCACGGTCCCAGCCCCCGGACAGGACAACAATGTCCCAAACACCAGCGGCAAATTACAGTCAATCGTCTGCGCCGCCGCGCGGAGCGGGGCGAGGGTCAGGCTCATTAACATACCGCCCGCCAGCAGCAGGGCTTTGTCGCTTTTCATCATGGCTTGGTCCTGTCCCTGATTATAAGCGCTCAACGGCGCGTTGCAACCGCTTTCACCCCGCCCAAACCTGAAGAAACCATTTATTTCCAGAGACTTGCGCCCAAAGCACGAAAGAGGGTGGATTGGGGGCCGATTGGGGCTATATTCCTCTCATAACCTGATGGCGGGACGTATTTCCGCCTTTCCCGGATGCTGTGGCTTTGCTACCTTTCGGATGCTGTTTTTAAAAATCACACTTCTCGATAAGGGCTTTAAAAAATGCGCACAGGTTTGATGTTGGCCGTTTTGATTGTTCTGGCCGCCGGGTCGCTTTCGGCATGCGGGAACACGATTGATGGCATGGGGCGTGATGTTGAACGCGCCGGAGAAAAGATCCAATCCTGGTAAAAATTCAGGTTAAGCCCGGGGCACATCCCCGGCCAATCGGATCAATAACAATAAACACAGGGAGTTTCACCATGATCCATACCGGTATAATCCGCACCGGCCTGCTGAGCCTTATCCTCGCCTGCGGCGCGATAACGGCCCCGGCTTTGGCTGCGGATGATGGCTTTGGCGGGTATTTCACCGCCTCTGGCCCGCAAGCCTTGACCGACCCGACCAGCAGCACCCCAGCGCTGGCCGCCGCCGAAGATGAAGCCGCCGCCCTGAACGCGATTGCGCCAGCCGCCGGTGGTGACGCCCCGGATGGAGCCACAACGATGGTCGACACCCCTGTGACCAACACGGGCGATACGCTGAGCGATCCGCAAACCGCCATCGTCCCGGGCATGGAAGCCAACCCGACCCCGGTGCAGGGGGCGCTGTTGCCGTAACGGCGCCGTAAGACACTGATTTTAAAAGCGCGTCGCGATGAACCATCGGGCGCGCTTTTGTTTTGTATGCGTTTTTCGTGGAGTCCCGGCCTTTTGCGTGACTTGGGCTGGCGGGGCATGCTAAAAACCCGGCCATGACGACACCATTTTTTAAATCCTTTCTGACGGCCCCGGCGGCGTCCTTGTCCCCGCGCCAAACGATGATCCTGCTGGGGGCATTGGCCCTGGTTCTGCTGGTCGCGTCCTTGTTGCCGCGCACCCTGTCTGCGATGCCGCTTATACTGGGCGTTATCCCTGTGCTGCTCTGGACGGGATGGACCCGGACATGGCCACCACTCTATCCGGCGGCGTTGGTGTGCACGGGTGTAATTGTCGCATTGGCGGGATGCAGTGTGCTGTGGGCGATGGACCCGGCCGAAGCCGCAGAACGCACAGGTAAAATCGCCATGGTTTTGATCCCCGGGGCCTTCCTGTTGGGGCTGTGCCGTGGCGCGGATCAGGACACGCTAACCCGGATCGCGAAAATCATCCCGCTGGCGGTGATGGCCGGATGGAGCATCATCATTGGCGATTATTATACCGGACAACCTTTATACCGCCTGACCCACAATATTGCCCCGGATGTCATCATCGGCACCTATGAAACCAACCGGGCCTGCATGACCCTGACCTTGTGCAGCCTGCCGGCCATGGTCATGGCCATGCGCCTGTGGCCGGGCGTGATGGGCTGGGGCATGGCCGCCGCCATCGTGGTTCTGGGTTTTATCGCCATTAACACCAGCGACAGCCAGACCGCGTTGCTGGCCTTTATCATCGGTGTTGCCGTTCTGGCGGCTTTCCCCGCCAGGTCCATCTGGCCACGCCGGATTTTGAAATGGATCATCCTGACCGGCATTGCGACAGGCCCGTTTCTGGCGATTGCGATGTTCCGTCATCTGGCGACCCCCATGGAACCCATGTTTTTGGACAGCCACGCCAACCCTCTGGAACGGATGGAAATCTGGGATTTCGTCAGCCGTTACGCCCTGCAAAACCCCCTGACCGGGTTTGGGATTGAGGCCAGCCGCGTCATCACCGATTTTGACAACGCCAAAATCTATGAACCGGCCAGCACGATCATGCACCCGCATAATGGTGTGTTGCAGATCTGGATTGAATTTGGCGCGCTGGGCGCAGCCCTGACCATAGCGGCCGTGGCGGCCCTGTTCCGCCGGATTGATGCGCTGGGCCGGGCCAACCGTCGTCTGGTTCTGGCGGTTTTCCTGGCCACCTGTTCGGTGAGCTTGACCGGATACGGGTTGTGGCAGGGCTGGTGGCTGGGGGCCTGTATGCTGATGATCGGGCTGACCGCCCTGACTTTGAAAATCCGGTCGGTTCCGGTTCGTTTTCCACTGTCTTTCAACCGTCCTGCTTGGCTCAGCCCCACAGCATGATATGATAGATATCGGACACGCCACACGCGCCGGCTTTGCCGGGGCCTGCGGGCGGGTCTTTTTGTACACCTTCAACATTTTAGGCCACGGCTATGAGCAGCACCCCCGATTCCGATAATGCAAACGATAACGCCCCGCCGCTGGAAGAATTGATGATGCTGGCCGCGCTGGATGAAAGCGCGACCATGGCCTTTTATGATGCGCTGGTTGGGGCCACCGTTTTTGTGCCCGGTGCCGTCACCGGACAGACCGAAGATGGACCGGAACTGGAACTGCATGTCTGGCAGGCGGATGATGATTCATCCTTTATCCCTGTCTTCACCAGCGAAGCCTTGCTGGAGGAAGCGACGGAAGGGGACCCAGTTCCCTATCTATCCTTCGTCATGCGTGACCTGCTGGCCGCCATTGACGATGCCGCCATCACCATCAACCCGGAAAGCGATATTTCGCTAACACTGGAACCGGATGAAGTTCAGGAATTGCTGAACGCCATCATTGATGACAGCGAAGAAGAAGAAGAAGACGATGATGATGAGGAGTAAGATCCGCGCCCTGATCCTTCTTCTGACCTGTGTGGTGATCAGCGCATCATCCGCCCTGGCCCAGCCGATCCAGAAGCCGCAAAGCGGCACGGCCATCAGTGACACCGCCATGCACTACACCAAGATGGTGGCGGTGGATTGCGCAACCAAGGCGCATTTATGGACGACGGCCGGATGCCTGCGCACCCTGTCGGAATCCAGCCGCGTCATGGTCTCCAACTACATGGAAACGCTGGAACGTGAAGGGCAGACCAGTTTCGTCGAGCTGGTCAAAAACAATTGCGCCGCTTCAACCGCCGCCGAGCAGGGCACCTATCCGGCCGAAGCCATGAAAAGCGCCTTTATCGAATGCGCCAACACCATCAGTGATGTCGCGGAAAACAGCCGTTTGGTCCCGGATCTGGCCCATTATGAATTGTTGGCCGGTCCGATCTTGTGCATGAGCAATGACCGACGGTGCCGCCATGTTGAACATCGGCTGAAACAGTTTTTATACAAATAAAAAATTCACGCATAAAAAATCCCCGGAACAGATGTCCGGGGATTTTTTATTGTCTGCAGCCTTATGCCGATTTTGCCGGTGGCAATGGCAATAAATGCTGTCCGCTTTCATCGCGGTGTTTCTTCAGATACTTCATAAAGGGCGTGCCCCCCGTACCGATATCCACCGGGTTTCCTTCGGAATCACGGGCCTGTTTGTTGATATAGCTGGCCGCATATTCCAGATGGCGGGTGCGGAACGCCTGTACATGGTTCACGATATCGTTGTACAGCCCGACCAGGTCCGCCGAACCCGATGCCGCAACAAAATCACGCAGGTTTGAATGTTGGGCCACATCTTCGATAAATTTGCGGTGACGCGGCGGGCGGTATTGGTGCAGCTCATCCAGATATTCGCGCAACGGATCATTTTCATGCGCGATCCCCAGCAACGCATCCATGGTCGGCACGATCGAGCTTTGCGATCCTGTCTGACCCCGGAAGGGTTGCGGTTTGCCGGCATATTTATCAACGCCTTCGTAAATTAGGCCGTCAGGCAAGGCTGGATTGCCCTTCCACCCGTGAATATACGGGCGGACGCGGTGATAATAAATATACGGATCACAGCCCTCGGGCATGCGATCAAACACCGGATTGATTTTTTCCCACGCGGCCAGAATGGTGCGCAGGCCTGTGGTCACACTCGCGCTGTCCTTCGCGGCCAGTGCGTCGAGCAACGCCGGAATGGCGGCCAATGCAGCCCCGGCCTTCGCTTCAATTTCAACATGGACCAGGATGAACCAGTTTTCGTCCAGCCCGTCATAAAAATTCTGGATGACGTAGATGTTGTTGAGGGCAACATCACCGCGCGGGTCCAGTTTCGCCCAGTTATCGAGCGTATAGGACGAATAGGGCAACAACGGAAACTGTCCGATTTTATCGGCCAGAATGCAGTACGGCACTGCCAGATTGCGCGGCAACGTGTGCGCGGCCTCTTTCTCGCCCCAGACATAGGCCTGAACGATGAAGGAATAATGCACCATCAATCGGCGCAATTGCGCGTCGTTCAAATGATGGATATGCGCGGCCATGTCGATTTCCGGCAAGGCATTCAAAAAATGGCGCACGCGGCCCGTCAGCATCAGGTCGGATAAATGTTTCCCGGAAATCAGGATCGCGTTGAAATCAGACGGCAGCGCGACCTCGTCCATTTCATACGGGGCCAAAAAACCACGATCGGGCGTGATGTCGTAATCAGAGAGCGTCAACATGAAACGAGCCTTCCTGTAAAAATCTTCTTTGAATTATTGCGGGTCAAATGTGACCGATTTTGGAATGAAAAACCAGTAGCGACCATCCGATTTCATCAGCCCGGCATTGTGCTCTGCCGCATCGCCATAGCCGAAATAGACATCGCCCCGCACGGCGCCACGAATGGCCCCGCCAGTATCCTGCGCCATCATCAGGCGGCGGATCGGGGGGATTGTGGTCGCCGCATCCGACACAACGTCAGACCCCGGCCCACCCGCATCCAGCCATAACGGCACACCATATGGAATTTTGCTGCGATCAATCGCGAGCGAGCGCCCCGCTGTTAATGCAATGTTTTCACCGCCCAACGGACCTTCGCCTTCGATCAACTGAAAATACACATAGGACGCATTGACGTTCATCAAGTCATCCGCCTGATCCGGATGGGCTTCCAGCCAGGCGCGGATGGATTGCATCGACACTTCGTCCTTGGTCATTGCGCCGCGCTTGATCAATTCGCGACCAATGGCGGTATAAGGATGCCCGTTCTGCGCCGCGTAGCCCACCTGCAACACGGACCCATCATCCATCTGGACACGGCCCGAGCCCTG
Source organism: Micavibrio aeruginosavorus EPB (assembly GCF_000348745.1). NCBI lineage: Bacteria > Pseudomonadati > Bdellovibrionota > Bdellovibrionia > Bdellovibrionales > Pseudobdellovibrionaceae > Micavibrio > Micavibrio aeruginosavorus. The sequence continues at coordinate 2,442,806 of NC_020812.1, forward strand.
AATTTGCAGGAAGAACGCATCGACCGGATTATCCACCCAGGCCAGAACCGTTGCATCATCATCCTGCAAGGCCGGTGTCTGCGCTTCGATCTGACCGCGGGTTTCAAACGGCTTCAAATTGCCGTCCACCACGCGACCCGCGATGCGCTGCCCCTTCAGGCTATCGCGGAATTGACCCAGATCCACCATCACCAAATCGGTGGGGCGCACGCGCAACGGCGTTTGATAGGGGCCGTGCCGCGTCCGCGATCCGTTCAAAGAGGCCTCGTAATACCCGGTAAACAGGCCGTTTTCGTGGTCACCACGATCCGTGGCGGCCACGGCCGCATACACATTGAACCACTGCACCATAAAGGCCCGCATATCAACGGGTGGTGTTTGCGCCAGTGCCTGACATGGGGCCTGCCAATCAGCCATGGTGCCAAAACGCGCATCAACACCGAACGCTTTATCCGGCGCGGCCTTTGCAATCCGTGCGCAGGATTTTTGCAAAGCAGGCAACACTTGCGCCACGTCATCATCATTCCAGCCCGGCAAAGCCGAAACATCCGCCGCCCGCAAAACCAGCGGGGCATCATCGGGGGCAAAACGGGGCGGTTCTTCCGGCCCGGTGCCGCACGCGGCCAGCGCAAAGGATAAAACCAGAACCAAAGAAAAGGGGCGCATGTTTTTCATCATGCGCCCATTCCATAGAAGCTGTTGCAGGCCGTCAAGCCCTATCCATGCGGCCCTTAGGCCACCGTTTCCGGCATGCCTTTCTTGTCCGCATCTTCCTCACGCGTGGCGACCAGATACCAGGTCGGTTCGCGGGATTTCAGCGGTTTGGCAAAGGTCCAGATATCGATTGTTTCCTTCACCCGGTCCGGATTGCCGGAAATATAGTCGCCGTCTTTGTTCTGGATCGTGGCGGTTTCGTCGGCAACGAAGCGCACGGTCAACAATGCGCGTTTATCCTGCACCCGGGCATCAATGATTTCCATGCGGCGAATGGCATGAATTTCCGTCAACGCGACTTCACCCCGCGCTTCACGCGCACTGATCGCGCCATCAAAGGCGGAGTAGAGTGACGGATCCAGCAGGTTTTTCAGCAATCCGCGATCATTGGCGGCAAAGGCCTCAACAATCATCACGAACGCATCCTGTGCGCCCTCAAGGAAATGCGTGGCGTTGAAAGAATGGTCGGCATTCGCGATCTCTTGCAAGCCCGCCTCGGCCCCTTTGGCCGCGCTCATATTCTTGCCCACCGGAATAACCACGCCGGGCAGGGGTTCATCAATCCCGGGCAGAATACCCGGCAGGGGACCATCATGGATTACAGGCTGGGGCGACGCCGGACGTTGCGCCGGACCCGTGGACGGGCGCGCCGTGTCATTGTCGGTGCGGGCAAACGGGTTCGGGCGCTGGCGTTCATCGCCATGGCGCGTACCCAACACGTTGCGGAGCCAGAACACCAGGCCTGCGGCAATCAAAGCATACAGAAGAAGATCAGCGGTCACGGAAATGGAATCCTTTGTTTTGCAGGGGATGCAACCATATTAACACAGGAGCGGGGCCATCGGGCTGGCTTTTCCGTCCCCCGGTCTGTAAAACCTAATGTAATTCACGCCAAACGCAAGACAAACGCGAGAAAGAGACCGCCGGGCCGCCATGGTGTTCCTGATCCTTTTTATTGTTATCCCCCTGATTGAAATTGCCCTTTTCGCCGCAATCGGTGGAGAGATCGGGGTGTTGAATACATTGCTGTTGTGTGTGGCCAGCGCCACGGCCGGGGTGCTGATCCTGCAAAGACAGGGTTTATCGACCTTTTTTAACCTGAATGAGGCCAATAGAAGCGGCGAAGTGCCGATTCAGCAGATTTTTGACGGGTTTTGCCTGTTTATCGCCGGGATATTGTTGATTATTCCGGGGTTTTTCACCGATTTCATCGCTTTTGCCCTGCTCATTCCGCCCATTCGGGTCTTTTTGCGCCAATCCTTGGCCGGATGGGTTCAGGTGCATGGATTCCCGGGGCCCCGATCAACCCGCGGATCCAGCGCGAACGATACCGCCGCACGCTACACCGCCCTGGATGTCGAATATGAAGAAATCAGCGTCACCGACCCGGACGATGAGAACAAGAAAATCGGATCATAAAACAAGCGGTCCGGTTGATTACATTATTGATTGGGGGCCCCAGACCTCTTAATCTCGCCCAACAGAATAAAAACTTGTAAGGAATTTTTTGATGACTGACGCAACCGCCCAATCCACACCGCTTGATGTGCGCCCGATGCCGCTGACCATCCATGCGCAATATGTGAAGGATGTATCGTTCGAAAATCCGAACGCGCCGCAGTCCCTGCGCCCCAGTGCGGACAAGCCGGAAATCAAGGTCAACGTCAACATGGAACTGAACGGATTGCCCGAAGTTCCGGGCAGCCCGCAAATGTTTGAGGTGTCCTTGCGCCTGCGCTGTGCGTCCAAACGTGGCGAGACAACATTGTTCGTGGCCGAAATCGAATATGCCGCCGCCGTATCTGCGGGCGAAGGTGTGGCGCAGGAAACCATGCACCCGCTGATGCTGATCGAAGTGCCGCGTCTGATCTTCCCGTTCGCACGGCAAATTCTGGGCGACCTGACCCAACAGGCGGGGTACCCGCCGCTGCTGATCGGCCCGATTGATTTCCAGCAGCTCTACATCCAGCGCTTTGCGCCGGACCTGCAGCAAAAGGCCGATGAAATGGCCCGCGCTTAACGCGATAAACCTTGAATAAAAAAGCCCGGATCAACATCCGGGCTTTTTGTTTCTCTGTTACAGCGGCTTGGGCGGACGCATATCGTTGCCCGTATCATTCGCGGGCGTGGCCCCGAACGTGCCCGGGCCCTTTGGCGTTTCATCCGGCGGCGGTTGCGATGGATCGCGGGTCAGGGTTCCGCCCTGGGCCACGATTTTGATTTCCGACCCGCTGAGCGTTTCATATTTCAACAACGCCTCGGCAATGTTTTCCAATTCCCCACGATAATCCGTCAGGATTTGTTCCGCCATCACCTTGCCCAGATCGGTCAATTCGCGAATTTCCTGATCCAGCATCAGCGATGTCACTTCCGAAATGCTCCGTGACCGCCCCGTGGCCCCCATGGCCTGTTCCTGGCGGCTGGAAGCGTACAAAACCGCGCCAGCCTTGTCGGACAGGCCCCATTCCTCGACCATCGCGCGGGCCATGGCTGTGGCGGATTGGATGTCGCCGGATGCACCGGTTGTCACCTTGTCCGCGCCAAAAACCATTTCTTCGGCAACACGGCCACCATAGCATACAGCCAGACGGGCATGCGCCTGCTGACGGGTCAGGGACACACGGTCCCCTTCCGGCAATTGCATCACCATACCCAAGGCCCCACCGCGCGGAATGATCGTAGCCTTGTGGATCGGGTCCGCCCCCGGCGCGCGCAGGGCGCACAACGCATGGCCCGCTTCGTGATAAGCGGTCAGGCGTTTTTCCTGTTCGGTCATGATCATGGTTTTACGTTCCGCGCCCATCATGATGCGATCCGCGGCCCCTTCGAAATCGGCCTGGGTGATGGCGTTATCGCCACGGCGGGCGGCAAACAACGCCGCTTCGTTCGCCAAATTGGCCAGATCAGCCCCGGAGAAACCCGGCACGCCGCGCGCGATCACCTTCACATCCACATCCGGCGCAATCGGTTTATTCCGCAAATGGGTTTGAAGAATACGCACGCGCCCCGACAGATCAGGAAGGCCCACATGCACCTGGCGGTCAAAACGACCCGGACGTTTCAACGCCGCATCCAGAATATCGGCCCGGTTGGTTGCGGCCAGAATGATAATGCCTTCGGTCCCGTCAAACCCGTCCATTTCGACCAGCAACTGGTTCAATGTCTGTTCGCGTTCATCGTTACCGCCACCGACGCCGCCACCACGCTGGCGACCCACGGCATCAATTTCGTCGATGAAGATAATGCACGGCGCGGATTTTTTGGCTTCTTCAAACAGCTCGCGCACACGCGCAGCCCCGCGCCCCACAAACATTTCCACGAATTCCGAACCGGATTGGGACAGAAACGGCACACCCGCTTCGCCCGCCACAGCTTTGGCCATCAGGGTTTTCCCGGTGCCCGGCGGGCCAACCAACAGCGCGCCGCGCGGAATTTTTGCGCCCAAACGCGTATATTTTCCAGGGCTTTTCAGGAAATCGACCATCTCCATCAATTCGGCCTTGGCCTCATCAATCCCGGCCACGTCTTCAAAACGCACATCGCAATCCCGGGCATTGAATTTCTTCACCATGGATTTGCCGCCCAGCAATCCGCCGCCACCACCGCCGCCGCCCGGACCCTTCATGCCACCACGCATCATGAACATCATAAATCCGATCAGCAATGCGGCTGGCAACAGGGTCAAAAACAGACGGGACATAAACCCGGCTTCTTGCGGCTTGTCCCGCGCGGATAAATCAACCACATCCACGCGTTCGCCATAGAGGCGATTCATGATGTTTTCATTCACGGGAATACGCGAAACGATCAATGTGCCATTGCTGTCCAGCGCCCGCACTTCGCGGCCATCCTGACCACGCAACTCAATCTCTTCGAAATCTCCGCGCAGTGCCATGTCGATAAACTGCGTATAGGGCTTGTGTTCCGCGCTCGGGCGGGTGGTTTGTTCGCTGGCATCGGTCTTCATAATCAAATGAACCGCAACAGCAAAAGCAGCCACCAAGCCCACATTTTTCAGCATATTCGACATGAATAAAAAATCCTTTGTTCTCTATCGTAAAACCAAAGACCCGGGCTTGGGGCCCGGATCCTGTATTCCTGTTTGCACGTCCGTTATTGCGGACGCATTTCGTTATTGTTTGCCGGGTGCGGTGGTTCGTTATCGCTAACATTGACCGCCTTCGGCGTTTCATCCGGTGCCGGATCAATCGGATCACGGGACAGGGTTTTTCCCTGTGCCACGGCGGCAATTTCAGACCCGCTCAACGTTTCATATTTCAACAACGCCTGCGCGATGTTTTCCAACTGATCGCGATGATCGGTCAGGATTTGTTCCGCGCGCACTTTGCCGCTGTCGATCAACTCGCGAATTTCCTGATCCAGCATCAGGGAGGTGATTTCGGACATGTTTTTCGACCGTCCGACAACGCCCATCATCTGTTCGCCGCGCCCCGCGGAATAGCGCACCGTGCCCGCTTTTTCGGACAGACCCCAATCCTGTACCATGCGTTCGGCCATGTCGGTTGCGGCCTGAATATCGCCGGACGCACCGCTGGTGACTTTTTCATGACCAAAGACCATTTCCTCGGCCACGCGGCCACCGAAGCACACAGCCAAGCGGGCGTGCGCTTGCTGGCGGTTCAGGGAGACACGGTCACCATCCGGCAACTGCATCACCATACCCAGGGCACCGCCGCGCGGAATAATCGTAGCCTTGTGGATCGGGTCCGCGCCCGGGGAATGCAAGGCGCACAAAGCGTGGCCCGCTTCGTGATAGGCCGTCAGGCTCTTTTCTTCGTCCGACATCACCAGACCCTTGCGTTCCGCGCCCATAATGATGCGGTCGCGGGCCTGTTCGAAATCGGCGGCGGTCACCAGCTTGCCGTTGCGACGCGCGGCGCACAACGCCGCCTCGTTCACAAGGTTGGCCAGATCGGCACCGGAGAAACCCGGCACGCCGCGTGCAACAACGCGCGGGTCCACATCGGTATCCAGCGGCACGTTGCGCATATGGGTTTTCAAAATCTGCACCCGGCCCGACAGGTCCGGCAAACCGACATACACTTGGCGGTCAAAACGGCCCGGGCGCTTCAGCGCCGCATCCAGCATTTCCGCCCGGTTGGTCGCACCCAGAACGATAATACCCTGATTGTCCTCGAACCCGTTCATTTCGACCAGAAGCTGGTTCAGTGTGCTTTCGGATTCTTGGTGCCCGCCGCCGGCGCCGTTACCACGGGCGCGGCCCAGCGCGTCAATTTCGTCAATAAACACAATGCAGGGCGCGTTTTTCTTCGCTTCGGCAAACAGATCGCGCACGCGGGACGCGCCCACACCAACGAACATTTCCACGAATTCGGACCCAGACACGGTGAAGAACGGCACGCCCGCTTCGCCCGCGACCGCCTGAGCCATCAGGGTTTTCCCCGTGCCCGGCGGGCCGACCAACAACGCGCCATGCGGAATTTTACCGCCCAGACGTCTGTATTTTTCCGGGTTCTTCAGGAAATCGACCATTTCCATCAATTCGGTTTTGGCTTCATCAATACCAGCCACGTCGGTGAAACGGACCTTGCATTCTTCGGGCTTGATCATCTTGGCTTTGGATTTGCCAAACCCGTTGGCCGGGCCCTGGCCACCGCCCATTTGCTTCTGCTGCTTTTTCTGCATCCAGTACATGAAACCGATCAGCAAACCGACCGGAATGATCGACAGCATCAGCATCATCATAAATCCGCCGCCGCCAAAACCGCCGCCATTGGATTTGACTTCATCGGGAGGAAGGCTGGTCACATTCACACCACCTTCAATCATCCGCTCCATAAACTTGTCGGCGCTTTCCGGCACGTGGGTGATAAAAATCTTGTTGTCGATGGTTTCACCACGCACTTGCTGGCCCTTCATCGTCAGGGAATAAATTTGCCCCTGACGCGCACGCTCAACAAATTCGGTGTACGGCATGCCAAACGCTTTGAATTCGCGTTCATACGCGCTTTGCTGACGATCGCTATACGCCCAGTACCCAATACCGGCGACCGCGACAAAGGCAACCGCCAAAGCGACCGTGTTTTTCTTCTTCTTTGCGTCCGGATTCTTCTGTGGCGTAGCCATGATGAAACAACTCCCAATCCTGTTTTTTCTTTGTTTTTATTTTTTAAGAGGGAAATTGGTAGGCCGCTCAACCAAGACTGTCAATTGATTGTTATGGGAATCGCGGATTTTTGAAATAATCGTGCGCATTCAGCGGGTTAGGATTCTCCGCCGGGGCCAGAAGATGGCCAAAATTCACCTGTAATTTCAAAGACTTTGCGTGATGGCCACTTGGGGAAAGCCCAAGTTCCGGGGGCCTTAATCCGCCCGCTTCCAGATGGCGTCCGTCAGGGACGCGACCAGTTTTTCATGGGCCTCGGCCTCATCCGCCGGGATGGGGAAATCGCGTTTTTCGCGGGCCTTGCGCCGCATCGGCTCAATCCCCGCCAAAACCGAACCACGCCCCTGTTGCTGGGCACCGCTGGCCGCACCCAGGCCCAGGCCGTGTTGCCGCCCGCCGCACAGTTCCAGATACACCTCGGCCAACAATTCCGCATCCAGCAACGCGCCGTGCAATTCGCGGCCCGTATTGTCGACGCCAAAGCGACGGCACAGCGCATCCAGGCTGGCCGGGGACCCGGGGAATTTTTCCCGCGCGATTTTCAACGTGTCGACAACATCCTTCAGCCGATAGCCGGGGAAGCCCACATTGGCCAATTCGGCATTCAGGAATTTGACGTCGAATTCCGCGTTGTGAATGACCAGCTTGCCGTCATCGCCGATGAAATCCAGAAATTCGGTGTAGATTTCGGCGAAGACCGGCTTGTCCTTTAAAAACTTGTCATCCAGTCCATGCACCGCCACAGCCTCAGCCGGAACGGAGCGTTCGGGATTGATATATTGGTGATAGGTGCGCCCCGTCGGCACATGGTTCATCAGCTCGACACAGCCAATTTCAACCAGCCGGTCGCCCTGCAACGGGTCCATGCCCGTGGTTTCGGTATCCAGTACGATTTCACGCATAGGGGAACTATGAAAGGTTTTAAGCGGCGGCGCAAGGGCGACAAAAACCAATCCCCCCGACCATACGGACCGGGGGGATTGGAGAAAACTCTAAGAGATTATTGCGCCTTTAGTACGGGAAGGGACGCGCCACCGCGGATTGATTGCGTGGTCGCCTCTGCCTTTGCCGCGGCTTCCGTTTTTGTGGTTTGCGGGGCATCGTGGCCAGCGATGGCCAGATAAAGCACTGCACCCGTTGCGGTCGCCGCAAAAGTTTTTAAGAGCGCATTTTTCTTCAGGGCCGCCACAAAACCCAGCGTATTGTCTTTTTCACGCACATCCAGCGCCGTTCCGAAACTGTAGATGGCCGCCGCGCCGGTAAAGGCCGCCAATGCGGCAGAGGCAGGCAGGCTGGTGATGGCGAGCAAGGGGGCCGCAACAATCCCTGCGATCCCGGAATAACCCAATACATTTTCCAACGCAGATGATTTTGAATGTTCTTTTTTGGTAATCTTTGTCATTTGCGATCCCCTTCTGAATGCGTTTTTTTCGAATGGGGGGAACCTACACAAATACAGATATTATGTCAATATAAATAGTTTTATTCGTTTAAATTCAAATAGATAAATCAGATATTATCCAGCCACTCATTCAAACACAACCGCGTCTGGGCCTGCATTTTCGGCAGCCAATGGTCCGTATCAGCCCGCAGGCCGTTCAGGTCCAGATCGCCCGTGGCGGCGCGGTGCGCCAGACCGACGGACCAGCTGTGCATGATGCGCGGCGTCACCTCGACATGGCACTGGAATGCCAGCACGTGATTGTCGATTGCGTAAATCTGGTTTTCGTACTTCGCCGTACTGGCCAGGCGCGTGGCGCGTTTCGGCAGGTTGAACGTATCGCCATGACGTTGCATGACGCGCGTGGCGGTGTGGTCAAAATGACGGGCGACGGAATTTTTTCCCGCATCGCTCAAAATCAGATCATGCCAGCCGAATTCTTCGCCACGCGGGCCCTTGTACACATCTTCGCCACACGCCGCGGCAATCATTTGCGCGCCAAGGCAGATGCCCAGCGTGGGGCGGCCCGCTTCAATGCGCGCGCGCACGGCGTCAATTTCATGGTTTAAAAACGGATACAAATCGCGCTGGTAAATACCGCACGCCCCGCCCAAAACCACCAATAAATCGGGCTTTAATGGGTCAAGATCAGAAAAATCATGATCGAACGTATCGATCAACGTGATGTCCGCACCGCGATCAACCAGCACATCGGCAATGGTGCCCGCGCCATCGGACATGGAATGACGGAAAATTGTAACGTTACGGATGGTGGACATGGGGGGATGGTCCCTGTTGCAGAAGGTTACGCATGATTGTTTTTAACGCCCGCATGGTATGCACGCGACCAAGGCCCGTCTGAACGACGTAATCGGCCCGTTTGCATTTATCCGCATCGGGCATTTGTCCAGCCAGAATGGCGTTGAATTTATCCATCGTCATATTGGGCCGCGCCAGCACGCGTTGTTTTTGTACATGCGGTGGGGCGGTCACAACAATCACCTTATCAACACGGGATTCCGCACCCGTTTCATACAGCAGCGGAATATCCAGCACCGCGATTTTGACGCCCAGCACGCGATTTTTATGCAGGAAATCCGCTTGGGATTGACGCACCATCGGGTGCAAAATCCCTTCTAAAATCGCCTTTTTTGCAGAATCGGGGAAGATGATCGCCCCCAGTTTTTTGCGATCAATCGCATTGTTGGTTTGATCCAGAACGCCGGGGAATGCGGCCTCAACCGCCGCCACCGCCGCACCATTTGGACCCAGCAATTGATGCACGGATGCATCGCTGTCATGCACGGGCACACCCAGCCGCGTGAACATCGCCGCCGCCGTGCTTTTCCCCATGCCGATCGATCCGGTTAAACCTAAAACAATCATGACTCCACCAATCGTTCCATTACGATGGATTCCAATTCATCATCCACATGCGGCATCACCCCATACCACGCATCGAACGCCGGGCGCGCCTGATGCAACAGCATGCCAAGGCCTGTCACAATTGTGTTTCCACGCACCTTCGCCTGTTGCAGCAACGGCGTCATCAATGGACGATAAACGATATCATACACCACAGCATTGGGTGACAACCCACCCACATCCAGATCCAGTGGCGCCTGTCCCGTCATGCCCAGCGACGTTGTATTGACCAGCAAATCCGTATCCGCCAGCGCACCGCCGCGTTTTTCCCAATCAACAATCAACACGCGGCCATCATCATCCAGATCGTTCGCCACCGCCACCGCGCGTTCGCGCGTGCGATTAATCAACGTGATCCATTCAAAATCTTCGCGCAATAACGCATATAAAACCGCACGCGCCGCGCCGCCCGCACCCAACACCACCGCGTGTTTTCCGGACAAATCAAAATCCGGCACCGATGATTTCAGATGATTGATAAACCCATCAACATCGGTGTTATGCCCGTACAGCCGGCCATTTTCGTCAATGGTCACCGTATTCACCGCACCCACGGCCTGCGCCGTATCATCCAGATCATCGCACAGGAATGATATTTCTTCCTTGTGCGGCAGGGTCACATTAAAACCGACATATCCCTCATCCGCCAGCGCACGAACACGGGCCGCCAAATCATCGGGCGCACTATCAATCGCCGTATAAGACCCGTCAATCCGGTACTTGTGCAGCCAGTGCGTATGGATAAGCGGGGACAAGGAATGCGATACCGGATGGCCGATCAGGCCCGTTTTGCGCGTCATGACAACAACTCCGGCTGATCTTTGAGCCCCAATTTTCGTTGCAGCAACAATTGAATTTCCGCCGATGTTTCCTCAACCGAACGGCGCGTGACATCAATCACCGGCCAGCCATGGGTCGAGAAAAATTTGCGCGCGATGCGAATTTCTTCTTCGACGCGATCAATATCCAGATAGGTGTTTTCGGTGTAATGCGGATTCATATCCTCCGCCCTCAACCGGTTGCGGCGCAAGGCGACCAGACGGTCCGGCGTTTCGGTCAGGCCGACAATCAACGGCCCATCATGCGTGGAATCCTTTAATTTCAGCACTTTTTCAGGGAACGGCAGATCCGGCACAAACGGAATATTGGCCGCGCGAATGCCGCGCCGGGCGAGAAAAATGCACGTGGGCGTTTTCGATGTGCGCGACACGCCGACCAGGATGACATCCGCTTCCTCGATCCCATCCAGATTTTGCCCGTCATCAAACGACAACGCAAAATCCACCGCATCAATCCGTTTGAAATACGCCGCATCCAGCGCGTGTTGCAGACCCGGAACCCCCTTGGGCGCAACCCCCAGATAGGACGATAACCCTTTAATAATCGGATCCAACACCGGCATGCAGGGCAGGCCCAGATCATGCACCGCCCGTTGCAGATGTTTGCGCAAATGCTTGTCCACCATGGTGAACAAAACCGGGCCCGGATTTTCGGCAATTTCCGCGATCACGCGGTCCAGCTGTTTATCGGTCCGCACCATGGGCCAGAACCGCTCCACCGCCTCAACCTCTTCAAACTGGGACAGGCACGCCCGCGCCAACCCCTGCAACGTCGTGCCGGTGGCGTCGGAGACCAGATGAACATAAAACGGCGCATCGGCGCGATGGTGTTTCATGCTGGTATGGTAGCGGAAAAAGGCAAAAAAACCATGGGGTTTAACACCCCCGTCTTTGTCATCCCGACAGAGCGAAGCGACGAGGGATCCCCCTACCCAAGGTGAGATCCCTCACATGCGTTCGGGATGACAATGTGGTGGCGCTCCACCTCGGCCTTTACCCCCGCGGCGTGGCCGGGCGGACCAAGTCGCCTTCGGGGAAGATCAGGCGGGCCAGGTCGGCATCGCGGAACGGGACGTTGTTCACCATGACCACTTCCATATCGTACATGATGTGGAACAAATGGGTCTGGTTGATCGGGTCGCTGAGGCCCGCGAAGAACGGGTCTTTCAGGATGCCGTCGCCCAGGCCGGACAGATACGCCGTGCCATCGGGCAGGATGGCCAGACCCTCGATCACCGCCGGGGTGACCTTGTCCGCGCCAAAGGACGGGGTAATGTCATCATTCAGGAACACGTCATCCAGAACTTCCAGCGTTTCATGGTCGCTGGCATCCACGCGGGCTGTATCCGCATACCATTGGCGGAAGGTGTAGGCGAGAACCGCGCCGTTGAACAAGGCGCCCGGATCGCGTTCCAGAAAACGGGTGAAAATGGTGGCCATATCACCCTCGTCCGATCCCAGAATATGGCGCCAGATTTCGGCAAAACCCGCCCCGCGCAATTCCCAACCCGCCAGAATGGTGACGGTATCGCAATCAGCGGCGCGTACGCGTTCCAGCATCAGATATTGGTCCGGCGCAAAATCTTCTTCCGATCCATCCAGACGGTTTTCGTGCCAGACATCGCGCAAGGCGCGGATAAAGGTGGTCAGCAACGCATTGCGGAAGAACGCCGAGCGACCCAGCGCATCGACATTCATGCCAAAACGATCGATCAGGATCAGGCGTTCAGCCACATCAATGTAATAACCTTCGCGGCCCAGATGATCGAGGCCAACGGACCAGCCATGATCTTCGGCATCCAGCATCAGGGCGCGGACCAGCGGGCTTTCCCCCGCCATCATCGCGCACCAGGTCAGAACATCGCGGTCGGTTTGAAAGGCAAAGGGGCGTTCCTGAACGCCATCAATATCGCATTGATCGGCCTCGGCCAGAATGGCGGCGAGCGGCCAGAAGCACGGCATCATCCGCACGGATGGCGCCACACCCGGACCGGACAACAGCGTCACGGCATCACCGGTGGAATGGGTCAGGTCATAAACATGGGGGTGTGCGGCATCGCGGTTGAGATCGCGGCCATGCAGGCGTTTCAGATGGGTTTTGCGCGTTAAACGCTCGGACTTCATTGAATCAGATCCACACACATCGGCATCAACCCAACGGGGGGCATCCCCCGTCAGATCGATCAATTCATACTCATGCCCCGCGCTCGTCTTCTGCAGAGACGGGCTGGAGGTAAACAATATCGGCTCCGCCAGATCCACCGCTTGCGCGTTTGGCCGGAATGTTGTTGCCGGAACCGGACGCGCGGTCCGCCCCGGGCAAACGGATAATGTTTGCTGCCGTCTTTTCATATTTGTCGCCATCCATTTTATTTTTTGTAATTCCGGCGGCAGAATTTGCACCGGTTTGGATGGTTTCAGACGTTTGCAATTCCTGTTCCGCTTCCCGGAAGGAGCGTTCGAACTTGATGAACCACAGGAAATTGGCATTCGAGCGGTCCCGCACCTCGGTAAAAATGGCGTCGGACAGGATGGTAGGGACAAAAGAGACCAGGTAATTTTTGCCGAAAGGCATCGTGCCCAGCGCCAGCACCAGATCGGTGGTGATGGTGCGTGATGCATCTTCGCCGGCAAAGACATAACCCTGATAATCGGCCAGCATTTGCTGGATCAGCGTGCGATCCTCAATCCGGCAGCGATCAGACAGGAACCATGTTTCAAACACAGCCGCCGATGCCGACCCATTATTGATGGTGCGGAAATCCAGATAGGCTTCGCGGGCGAAGGCGCGGGCCAGATCGGCCATGGAGGATTCCTCCAGCCGCTCCCACGGATCGCGGTTGCCCGCCAGTTGCAGTTCCCACGCCACGCGGATGGTGGACGCGGCCAGATCAGCGATCTGGGCCCGGTTGACCAGAATGGCCTGATCCGGGTGGAAGGTCAGCGGATGCAACAGCGCCCCGTTGCGGTGTTGCCACATGCGGCGCAATTCGCGGGACAGTAACAAAATCTGATCCGTGCGGTCACGGCGCGGATTCAGGAAAATCGCATTGGCGTCGCGGTCATAATGCGCGGTGTCGACCTGTTCCGAAAAATGCAGGCCCAGACCAAATTGTTCGCCCAGCAACAGATAGGCATGCGCCACACGGCTTTTTTCCAAAGCGGCGCGCAAGGCCCGCAGATCAAATTCACTGCAGGACGCAGGTTCCAGTTCCGGATCGAGCGCAGCGCGCATCTCATCCATAAATTCTTCCATGCGCAATTGCGGCAGGCCCGGTTCGGACAACGCCGCATCCGCCGCCATCAGACGGTCCTTCATTTCGGCAACGCCGCGTTCGATTTCATCAATGCTGAACGGATCGGCGCCATAGGTCGCGCCCATGGATGAATAGCCATCACTGGCAAATTCCAGCTCGTCTTCAATGTCGCCTTCAAAATCCATATAGAACAGTGGCTGGTCACCAATGATCGAGCAACGCACCGGTTGGGCGTTGTTCAATGTATAGGCAACGCGGCAATCATCCTGTTGCAGAATTTCGATGGTGGTGCCGTTGCCCCCGCCGCGGCCATTCTGTGACTTCGTACCCATGAACCCAAACCATTGTTTAATGGGCTTTGCGCCCGTTTTGATCCGCACATTCCCCATGTAGCGGTATGGGTCCATTATGCGGGGGCGAAGTTAATGAGTTCTAACCAAGGGGACAGTTTTTTGAAAATATTTTTCCGTTCTTAGACAAAGGGTTAGGTGACTAATTTTCCCTAATATCTGAACTTGCCCGCCCTCACACAGGGGGCGCGGGCAAATAATTGCAAAATTTGGCTTATTGGCCGAGCAGGTCATCCACCACGGGCATGTCTTCGACCACCAGCTCCTCATCGGTCAGGCTGACCATCCCGTCGGGGGACACCAAAACCGTTGAGCGGAACAGGCTGTCTTTAAAGATCATGCGGACGACCAGGGTTTTGGTCCCGTCTTTGGCTTCCCCCGTCATGCGGACGGGTTCCAGCAGATTGCCAATCGCCTTGCGTGCGGCCTGCGGGGGGTCTTCCTTCCAGGCAATGTCATCAACGTTTTCAGCAATGATGAAACGCCCGTGACGTCCCCGCACATACGCAAAGAAAAACCGCACATAATCAACGACGGCGCGATCATCCTTCAGCGTCAGGGGTGCGGCGCGGTTCAGCGCATAGATCGGGGCGTTGGTCCAGTCCAGAATGCGCAGCGGCTGGCTGGCCTCCGGGTTGTACAAAACATGGACGCGGCGGGCCGGGACCACCTCGTGATCCGCCAGATCCAGCAGGCGCCAGCCGGGATAAAACGACAATTCCGCCGCCAGGACCGTAACCGTTCGGGGATTGAACGGTGCCCCGTCCAGAAGCGGGTTCACCGCCCCCATCAGGTTTTCGATTTCCAGCCGGTCCAGTTTTTGAAACGCATCACGAAACATGGCCGGGATTCTAGACAGGTTTGCGCGGGCCGACAAGCTGGCGCCGGGGGCAAAAACTTGAAAAACCGCGCCTTTTGGCAAGAATCCTGACCCTGACCCCTTGTCTATGACAAAGCCAGCCCTATTTACCGTTTATATTAGTGTAAAACGATATATTAGAGTTTCAGCCAATGCCTCATGAGCGCCGCGAGATTTTGTTTTATCTCCACGAAATTGCCCCCGCTTTGCTGGATGCTGCCATTCCCCTGATCGGGAAAATCCCGGATTCGCGGGATGTGCGGATTCTCGACGTTATGCATACGCGGGACTTCCACCGGTCTTTCCACGACATTCAGGCCCGATTCCGCCCGTTGTTCAATGCCCGCAAACAGACCGAGGGCGTGATGTTCCGCGCCGCCGCCACGGGATTGTTCAAAAAGGAACAAATGGCCGGATTTATCGTTTCGGACGATGTGTTGCAGGATATTTTATTCGATGCCTGCAAGGCCTATAAAATCAGTCTGCCCCGCAGCGCCGACAAAAAAGTGGTGGCCCAGGATCTGGCCATTGGGTTCGAATTGATTTTTGAAAGTGCCGGAGCCGGGCCCGCCCTTGCCCTGGAAGAAGCCTGATCTTCACCGCCACCCCGCTTTTGTTTTTATCCCGCGAAGTTCCCCGGATGTTCGCGGGATAAGTTTGTGGGGGAATCGGGGTTCAACATTGTGGGAAAGATTCCGACCCCATTTTGCCCCCGCTGACCCCTCTCAATCACACCGGCTTGCCACCCTGTTAAGATCTTTTTAACCAATTG